>NZ_FCOB02000006.1 GCF_001545075.1 Caballeronia ptereochthonis | reverse complement strand
TTGAGCTACGACCTGTTCGCGGGCACGCCGCTTTACAAGCCGTCGGGCCTCTCGACGTCACGCGTCACGTTCGGCTTTCAGGTAACCGCGCAGCTTTAAGCTCGGGAGCCGTTTTCGCTCACGGAAACAACGGACCGGCTTGCAAGCGAGGTGCACCGCGGAGCTGGAGGGGGGAACGCTCGAAGCCTTTGGGTCGGATACAGGCGGCCGCGCGAGCCGCCAGAGCAATGCAACTAGGTTTCAGCATCGCATGGCACCACTTGTAGAATTCTGTCGCGATTCGCGCCGGTTATACACTGCTGTAAAGAAAACGCGCCCGCCCCGGGGAGGGGCAAGACAACTAGACCGACAAGAAAACAAGCTTCACGAACAAGCACAAGCCAAGCGCAGAAAAAAGCTCACGGCTGATCGATCAACGACCGCGTCGCCTCGGCGACGAGCCCCCGCAGCCAGCGGACTTCGTCGGAGTAGTGACAGCGCTCATGCCAAAGCTGGTAATACTGCATCGGCGGGAAATCGAGCGGCGCGGGCACGACCGCGAGCGGCAGGAACTTCGCGTAGTGATCGGCGAAGAGCCGCGTCGTCGTGAACACGAGATCCGACTTGATGAGCACGTAAGGCGCGAGGTTGAAGTAAGGCAGCGTGACGACGACATGCCGCTTGAGCCGCTCGCGCGCGAGATGCACGTCGATGGCGCCGCGCTGGCCGACGGAATAGGGCGTCGGCGCGAGATGCGGCGCGTTCAGATACTGATCGAGCGTGAGTCCGCCGCGCTTGGCGAACGGATGGGTGTTGCTGACGAGACACACGATCTTGTCGACGAAGAGATTCGACAAGTGCAATTGCTCGGGCGGCTCCGGCCAGTTGCCGACGACGATATCGAGCTTGCCGTCCTCGAGCGCGAGCTCGTAATCGAACGCGGGGCCGAGCGAATGAAACTCGAGCGTGGCATTGGGCGCGGCCTGGCGGAAACGCTCGACGACCGTCGGCACGAACAGCACGTTCAGATAGTCCGGACAGCCGATGCGATAACACCGCACGGACGTCGAAGGATCGAAGCTGTGCTGCTGGACCTTGATGCGCTCGATTTCGCGCAAGGCGTTTTGAGTCGGTTCGAGCAGGCGCAGGCCGTATTCGGTCGGCACCATGCCGGACTTGCCGCGCACGAGCAGCGGGTCGCCGGTGATATCGCGCAGACGCCGCAGCGCCGCGCTGATGGCGGGTTGCGACTGATTGAGCTTGACGGCGGCGCGGGTCACGCTGCGTTCCATCAGGAGGGTATGCAAGACGCGCAATAAATACGTATCGATCGCCTCGCGTTGCTGACTCATGTTGTCTCCACTATATGTTCTGGCTGATCGATGCGGGGGCGCTACATATCATTTTTAATATGTCGCAAAAATTTCGTCAAGGTGTGGCTTACCCGCAAATACCGCCTGCACGGGATTTGGCGCGTTATTTTGAGTGATCGACTTAGTGTCCCGAATTCTGTAAATTCTGCCCGCGGCCCAGCATGCGCGACGTCGAGATGTCGCGCACCGGTCTCGCGGTAACTTTTTCCAGTCCGGCCTGCTCGGTGGCCGGGCGCATTTCTGGATCTCAATGGGCGACGCCATCAACACGTCGACGACGCCACCGCGCCTGGCGTTGTCCGGCATCAGCAAGCAGTACCCGTCCGTCAAGGCGAACGACGGCGTGAACCTCGTCGTCATGCCGGGCGAAATCCACGCCGTGCTCGGCGAGAACGGCGCGGGCAAATCGACGCTGATGAAGATCATCTACGGCGCCGTACGCCCCGACGAGGGCGAGATCCGCTGGCAGGGCGAAGCCGTCGAGATCGGCAGCCCGGCGGCCGCGCGCAAGCTCGGCATCGGCATGGTGTTCCAGCACTTCTCGCTGTTCGAGACCCTGACCGTCGGCGAAAACATCGCGCTCGCGCTCGACGAGAAGTTCGACATGAAGGCCTTGTCCAAACGCATCCGCGAGGTGTCGAAGGACTACGGGCTCGACGTCGATCCGCAGCGCCACGTGCATAGCCTGACGGTCGGCGAGCGGCAGCGCGTGGAAATCGTGCGGTGCCTGCTGCAGAATCCGCGGCTGCTCATCATGGACGAGCCCACTTCGGTGCTCACGCCGCAGGCGGTCCAGAAGCTCTTCAAGGTGCTGCGCCGGCTCGCGTCCGAAGGCTGCAGCATTCTCTACATCAGCCACAAGCTCGACGAAATCCAGTCGCTCTGCGAGAACGCCACCGTGATGCGCGGCGGGCGCGTCACGGGCAACGTCGATCCGCGCAAGGAAACGCATGCGTCGCTCGCCCAGTTGATGGTCGGCCATTCGCTGCCGGACTACACGCGGCGCGAGCACACGCCCGGCGAGGTGCGGCTCGCGGTGAAGGATCTGTCGGTGGCGAGCCCCGATCCGTTCGGCACGTCGCTCGAGAACGTGTCGTTCTCCGTGCACGCGGGCGAGATCTTCGGCATCGCGGGCGTGTCCGGCAACGGCCAGGCGGAACTGCTCGCGGCGCTCTCGGGCGAGATCCGCGACAGGCACGTGGCGCCCGATGCGGTGTCGATCTGCGGCGCGCCCGCCGCACGGCTCACGGCGGGCGCGCGCCGGCGCCTGGGCTTCGCGTTCGTGCCGGAAGAGCGCCTCGGACGCGGCGCGGTCCCGGCGATGTCGCTCGCCGAGAACGGCCTGCTCACCGCGCATCGCGAAAGCATGGTGCGCGGCGGCTGGATCAGGTCGAACACGGTGAAAGCGTTCGCGGACCGCTGCATCAAATCGTTCGACGTGCGCTGCGGCGGCAGCGGCGCGCTCGCCCAAAGCCTCTCGGGCGGCAACCTGCAGAAGTTCATCGTCGGGCGCGAGATTCTCCAGGAGCCGAAGGTGCTCGTGGTCGCGCAGCCGACCTGGGGCGTCGACGTGGGCGCGGCGGGCTTCATCCGCCAGCAGTTGCTCGACCTCGCGGCGCGCGGCGTCGCGATCCTCGTGATCTCGGAAGAACTGGAAGAGCTCTTCGACATCTGCGACCGGCTCGCCGTGATCGCGCGCGGCGAGCTCTCGCCTGTGCGCCAGACGAGCCAGACCAACGCGGAGGAAATCGGCCTCTTCATGGCCGGACTTTTCGAAGGCAAGCGCGCGCCCGCGGCTGAACCCGACTCTCTCTTGAAGCATTAATCCGGACGCAATAAGCACGATGATCTTCCCCTATCGACTCGAAGCGCGCCCGGCACCCTCGCGCGTCATGCAGCTCGCCGTGCCGGTCGTTGCCGCCATCGCGACGCTCGTGATCGGCTTCCTGATCTTCAGCCTGGTCGGGCAGGACCCGCTGCGCGCGATGCACGCGTTTTTCATCGAGCCGCTCTCGAGCATCAACGGCTGGTCCGAGCTCGTGCTGAAGGCCTCGCCGCTGTGTTTGATCGGGCTGGGGCTCGCGGTCGGCTATCGCGCGAACGTGTGGAATATCGGCGCGGAAGGGCAGATGCTGCTGGGCGGAATCGTCGCGGGCGGCATCGCGATTCACGTGGGCGATGCGTCCGGCTGGTGGACGCTGCCGCTCATGATGATCGGCGGCATCGCGGGCGGCATGGCGTGGGCGGCGATCCCCGCGCTGCTCAAGAGCCGCTTCAACACCAATGAGATTTTGACGAGCCTGATGCTCACCTACGTCGCGACGCAGTTGCTCATCTATCTGGTGAGCGGCCCGTGGCGCGACCCGGAAGGCATGAACTTCCCGATCTCGGCGATGTTCGGCGACGACGCGCTGTTCCCGCGCCTCTACGGCGACTGGCACTGGGCGTGGCTGAAGGGCACGCGGATCAACGCCTCGGTGTTCCTGACGGTCATCGCGATTCCGTGCGTGTGGCTCTTCATGCGCAAGAGCTTCGCGGGCTTCCGGATGAACGTCGGCGGGCTCGCGCCGCTCGCCGCGCGCTACGCCGGTTTCTCCGACAAGAAGACGATCTGGACCTCGCTGCTGCTTTCTGGCGGCCTCGCGGGACTCGCCGGCATGGGCGAAGTCGCCGGGCCGATCGGGCAGCTTCAGGCGGGCTGGTCGCCGGGCTACGGCTTCACGGCGATCATCGTGGTGTTCGTGGGACGCCTGCATCCGGTGGGCATCGTGCTCGCGAGCCTTCTGATGGCGCTGCTCTATCTCGGCGGCGAAGCGGTGCAGACCTCGCTGCAACTGCCGCAGGCGCTCGCAGGCGTGTTCCAGGGGCTGTTGCTGTTCTGCCTGCTCGGCTGCGATCTCTTCGTGAACTACCGCATCAAGCGCCGCACGCCCGTGCATCACGCCGCATAACGAGGCTATAAGAAAATGGACATCAATCAAGCCAGCAATCTCGCCTCGAGCGCCGTCATCGCGGCGATTCCGCTAATGTACGCGGGCGCGGGCGAACTCGTCGCCGAGAAGTCGGGCGTGCTCAACCTGGGCGTCGAAGGGATGATGCTGATGGGCGCGGTCACGGGCTACGCCGTCACCGCGATCACCGGCAATCCGTGGCTCGGCATCGTGGCTTCCGTGTTCGCCGGACTCGCGATGTCGCTGCTCTTCGGCTTTCTCACCATCACGATGCTCGCCAATCAGGTCGCCACGGGCCTGTCGCTGACGATCTTCGGCATCGGCTTTTCGGCGTATGTCGGCAAGCCGTACACCTCGGCCGCCGTGCGCTCGAGCATCGACGTGATGCCGATTCCGGGCCTTGCGAACATTCCCGTGCTCGGCCCCGCGGTCTTCTCGCTCACCCCGCTCGGCTATCTCGCGTTCATCATGTTCGCCGTGATCGGCTGGTTCCTGTACAAGACGCGCGCGGGGCTCGTGCTGCGCTCGGTCGGCGAATCGCCTGCGGTCGCGCATTCGGTGGGCTTTCCGGTCGTGGGCGTGCGCTACGGCGCAACGCTCTTCGGCGGGGCGATGGCGGGCATCGCGGGCGGCTATTACTCGATCGTCTATCTGCACGTCTGGCAGGAGCAGCTGACGTCGGGGCGCGGCTGGATCGCGCTCGCGCTCGTCGTGTTCGCGACCTGGCGCCCGGGGCGCCTTTTGATCGGGGCGCTGCTCTTCGGCGCGGTGATGGCGCTGCAGTTCTACGCGCAGGCCGTCGGCGTGCCCGTGCCGACGCAGTTCCTCGCGATGCTGCCGTACATCGCGACCATCGTCGTGCTCGTGCTGATCTCGCGCAATCCGAACACCATCAAGCTCAACGCGCCGGCATCGCTCGGCAAGCCGTTCTTTGCGGCGAGCTGATCGGTGTTGCTCATACACAGCACTCCCGCAGGCGTCCGGTTCCATCGACATTTTTGACCGGCGAAACTGGCGCGGGCCGCGCGGAAGTTTTCGTTTCACACACAACATCGACCAGGAGAATCACAATGAATAAACCATGGCTGAAGGCGATCACGGCCACTGTCGCGCTGTCCGCCACCGTCGCGGCGCTGAGCGCGCAGGCGGCCGATGCGCCCGGCGTCGCGTTCGTCTATCTCGGCAATCCGGGCGATGCGGGCTGGACCTTCGCGCACGATGCGGGCAGCAAGGAAGCCGAGGCGAAGTACGGCAACAAGATCAAGATCACGCGCGTGGAGAACGTGCCGGAATCGGCGGACTCGGAGCGCGTGTTCCGCGATCTCGCGAACAAGGGCAACAAGATCATCTTCGGCACGAGCTTCGGCTATCAGGATTTCCAGCTGAAGGTCGCGAAGGATTTCCCGGACACCATCTTCCTCACGGCGACCGGCTTCAAGAAGGCGAAGAACTTCGGCACCTATGACGTGCGCATGTATCAGGGCGCGTATCTCGCGGGCGTCGCCGCGGGTTATGTGACGAAGACGAACACGCTCGGCTTCGTCGCTTCGGTGCCGATTCCCGAAGTGGTGCGCAACATCAACGCCTACACGATGGGCGCGCGCTCGGTGAATCCGAAGATCCACACGAAGGTCATCTGGATCAACAGCTGGTTCGATCCGGGCAAGGAGAAGCAGGCGGCCGAAACGCTGATCGGCCAGGGCGCCGACGTGCTGCTGCAGAACACGGACTCCAACGCGACGCTCAACACGGCGAACGAGAAGCACGTCTGGGCCTTCGGCTGGGATTCGAACATGAAGAAGTTCGGCCCGAATGCGCACCTGGGCTCGGTGGTCGCCCACTGGGGCGTCTATTACAACGCCGTGATCCAGCAGGTGCTCGACGGCAAGTGGAAGAACGATCCGGTGTGGCTCGGCATTCCGCAGAAGGCCGTGGACCTCGAAGACCTGAACAGCGGCGTGATTCCCGCGAAGGCGGTGCAGGCGGTCGCCGCGAAGCGTGACGAACTTCATACCGGCAAGTGGGACGTGTTCAGCGGCCCGATCAAGGATCAGTCGGGCGCGGAAAAGGTGCCGGCCGGCAAGACCCTGTCCGATCCGGAACTGCAGCGCATCAACTGGTACGTGGAAGGCGTGGACGGCTCGCTGCCGAAGTAAGCGCGCTCTTTCAGGCTGCGGAAAAACAAACCGCGCTTCGTTGCGAGACGAAGCGCGGTTTTTTCATGGCCCGGGAAAATGCGTCAATCGTCGATGCGCAGTCCCACCTTGATCGTCACCTGCCAGTGCAGGACCTTGCCGTCCTCGATGTGCCCGCGTGTTTCCACCACTTCGAACCAGTGCATGTTGCGCAGCGTCTTGGAGGCCTTCGCCAGTGCGACGCGCACGGCTTCGTCGCTCGACTGCGGCGAGGAGCCGGTGAGTTCGATCTGCTTGTAGACGTGTTCCGACATGGTGTTCTCCTTGTAGTGATGGATCGGCCAGCGCGACAGCTTCGTCGCGGAAAGCTTGCGATTTCAGTGCAGCAAGGCGCGCGCCGTGAAAGCGCGGGGGCAAGGCGTCAGCGTCGAAGGGAAGAGGACCGCGCTCGCCGGCGTGCGCGAGCGCGTGGCTTCCATTAAAGGACAGGAAAGAGTGCGGGAATAGTCAGGGTTTGCGCGGTGTTGCCGCGGGCTGCGCGGGAAGGCGCGCCGAGCCTCGTGAACGAGGTCGGCGTGATCAGGAAGCAACAAGGGATTCGGAACAGGGCCAGTGAGCGCTCAACGCAGCGGACGGGAGGCGGCGTCGCCGGCATCCTGGCGGCGCGTGCCGCGGCGCCTGCGTGCCGAGACCGTCGCGCCGAATTCGCTCAGAATCTGCGCGCGGGCGCGGCTCGCGAAGACAAGGAAACCGAAACCGTTCGCCTCGTACCAGTAACCACCGTTCTCCAGTCCGTCGAGCGGCTGCTCGAGCGCGTTGGTGATCGATTCGACACAGCGCCTGTGCAGCTCGTCGATGGCCGGATACGGCGGCTGTGCGCCCCGCACGCTGCACAGCAGGACATCGAGCCCCGGCAGGACATGTGCGTAAAGTACCGGCTCGTCCTGGGCGCGAGCTCGTGCAATCTTGGTGTCGAGCTGACCGAACGGCCTGAAGTGCCGGAGCACGGCGAGAAAAGACTCATCGCCTTCGGCCTTCACGCGTTTACGCTTTTTCGGGAAGGACATAAAAATTCGCCTGAAAAAGAATTGCAAGAAACGCAGCGTCCTCATGCGGCCACTCCCGTCTTGCGCGCCGCACGTCGATCTTTTATAGCGCATCGATGTGAATAGGTCACGGTGATTCGGGCCATTGAAATTCGCGACCGGCTGGTGCCGATGCACGCCTCTGGCGCACGATTCGTGCCGTTGACCGTTTGGCGGCCCGCTTGGCATCCCTCTGAGCATCTATCCCAATAATAGTCCTGCTGCTACCCGCGCGAACAGCTTTCGTAAAGAAAAAAGCGGGGGGGCGCACCAACGGGGCGGGGTGCATACGAGCAGACCCGCGCGAGCCGCGCGGGTTCCTCGGGATTCAGGCGAGTTTGCCGGTCTAGACGCGCGGCGACTTCTTGAGTTCGTCACGAATTTCGCGCAGGAGCAGCACGTCTTCCGGGGTCGCCGGCGGCGCGGCTTCGGCCGGCTTGCGCAGATTGTTGATGAACTTGACCATCAGAAAGATGATGAACGCGAGGATGATGAAGTTGATCAGCGTGGTGATGAACGAACCGTAGCCGAACACGGCGACGCCCGCCGTCTGCAGGTCCTTGTACGAATCGGGATTGCCTTTGTAGGTTGGCGGTATCTGTCCGAGCCGTATGAACAGGTTGGAAAAGTCGAGGCCGCCCGTGGCGAGACCGACCACCGGCATGATCAGATCCTTCACGACGGAGTTCACGATCGTCGAGAATGCGCCGCCGATGATGACGCCGACCGCGAGGTCCATGACGTTGCCCTTCAGGGCGAAATTCTTGAATTCTTCAATCATGCTCATGCGCGGCTTCCTCCAGTTGAGTTCGAAACGGTTTTTTGCGGGCTCGGGCGGCAGCAAAGGCTATGCCATTGGATCGCCAGCGAAACGCGCGCAACTATTCACACCGGAGCGCGTTTCGTTGCGGCACCGTCAATGATAGTCAATTCGACTGCGCGCCGCCCGCGCGTCATAAAGCATACGGCTTCACGCGGTCGGCACGCGGCCCGTGCTGATCGCCGCGCAGAACGCGGCGTGGTCCGCCACCATCTGCGAGCCGTAGCGCTCGGCCCAGAGCGCGTAAGCCGCGTCGAGCTTGTCCGAACTGCCGCAATAGCCCGCGATGAGCGCCGCGTCGCCGGTGCGCGCGTGAGCCCGGGCGAGCAGGAGGCCCAGGCACCACGCGTAGTAATCGAAGGTCGCGCCGTGCAGCCAGTCGACCGGAATCGAGCCGCGGATCTGCTTCATCTGCCGCACGTAGAAATCGCGGCCGGAGATGGTCGTCCAGCCGAGCAGCGTGTCGGACGAGCTCTGCAGGAGCCGCTGCCCGTGTACGACGCGCCGCCCCTGATGGCGAAACGGCTCGTCGAGCGGCGGCACGAAGGGCGCGGCGGCGGGCACGATGCCTTCCTTCACCTGCATGAAAAGCGGGTCGCCGAGTGCGCGGCCGAGCAGCAGCACGAGATACGCGCGCGTGCCGACGCTGCCGACGCCGACCACGCGATGCGCGACATCCGCGACGTCGTAGCGTTCGAGCATCATGCGCCACTCGCCCGCGATGCTCTGCAGATACGCCTTCAGTCCATCGATCACATGATTTTTCTCGGCGGCGTCGAGCTTCGTGAGGATCGGCGGATCGACCCTGAAGCGACAGCTCTTGCCGGCCGGCTCGGCGACCTTGGCGAGCATCGTCGCGTGCGAGCGCTTCATCGCGCGCTCGACCGTCCTCTCGATGGTCACTTTTTCTTCAGCGTCGAGCCTCGTCGGCGCGTCCATGTGCAGCGCGCTCGCGTAGGAGCGCATCTGCCAGAGGTCGTAGGGGCTCACCCGCCAAAGGTCGGCCATCGTCGTGCGATACGCCGCGCAGGCCGAGCGCACTGCGCGCTCGCGCCCGGCGGCGTCGACGTCATTCTCGCGCGCCGCGACGTTGATGCTCGCGCTCAGACGCTTCAGATCCCACTCCCACGGACCGACGAGCGTCTCGTCGAAGTCGTTCAGGTCGAACACGACGTCCTGGCGCGGCGTGCGAAAGAGGCCGAAGTTGTTGATGTGCGCGTCGCCGTCGATGATCACGTTGTGGCCGATCGAGGGCGACTTCGCCAGATCCCAGGCCATGACCGTGGCGGAGCCGCGCAGGAAGGCGAACGGCGACTCCGCCATGCGCTGCATGCGCAGCGGAATGAGCCGCTCCTGCCGGCCCGCGTTGCCCGCCAGCACGCGCTCGACGGGGTCCGGCCGGTCGGGCTCGGGCGTCCAGGCGCCGTGCGCCTCGATGGGCACGGCGTCTCGCAGGGCGCGGCCGGCGGCGCGGCTCGCCTCGGCGGTGCCGCTGATCTGGGAATTCGTCGAGGTAGAGCCGGGGCGCGTGGACAAGGCGTGTTCTCCTTCGACGATGGGAGCGTGTCGGGCGTTGGTCGAACGCCGGAGCATCCGGCGCTCCCGCGCGTAGTGGCGGGGAGCCGACCGGAACGTTTTACACGCGGCGCGCTCGCTGCGCGAGCCTCGGGGACATCATGTGCCGCTCGAAGCAAGCGGCGCGCCGGCAGCGCTTACGGGCACGCGACATGCTTCTTTCGATCCGTTTCACACCGTGCAATGCCAGGAACGATTCCGACGCCCGGGGCGTCAACCATTCGAAGACATCATCTCATGCCGAACGAACTCCGCATTGCCGAAGGCTCCCCTTTTCCGCTCGGCGCGACCTGGGACGGGAAGGGCGTCAACTTCGCGCTGTTTTCCGCGAACGCGACCAAGGTCGAACTGTGTCTCTTCGACGAGAAGGGCGAGCAGGAAACGCAGCGCATCGAGTTGCCCGAATACACCGACGAAGTCTGGCACGTGTACGTGCACGGGCTCGAGCCGGGCACCGTCTACGGCTATCGCGTGCACGGACCGTACGAGCCGGAGGCCGGCCATCGCTTCAATCCGAACAAGCTGCTGCTCGATCCATACGCGAAGGCGCACGTCGGCACGTTGAAATGGGACCCGGCCGTGTTCGGCTACACCCTCGGCGCCGAGGGCGACGATCTCACTTTCGACGAGCGCGACAGCGCGCCTTTCATGCAGAAGTGCCAGGTCGTCGATCAGACATTCTCCTGGACGCACCCGACGCGCGTGCGCGTGCCGTGGGAGCACACGATCTTCTACGAGACCCACGTGCGCGGCTACACGAAGCTGCATCCGGCGATTCCGGAGCACATGCGCGGCACGTTCGAAGGGCTCGGACAGAAGGAAGTCGTCGAGCACATCAAGAGCCTGGGCGTGACCTCGGTCGAGCTGCTGCCGATTCAAACGTTCGTGAACGACAGCCATCTGCTCGATCGCGGCCTCACGAACTACTGGGGCTACAACACGATCGGCTTCTTCGCGGCCGATCCGCGCTTTTTCGCGCGCGGCCCGGGCGTGATCGCCGAATTCAAGGAGATGGTCGACCGGCTGCACGAGGCCGGGCTGGAAGTCATTCTCGACGTGGTCTACAACCACACCGCCGAAGGCAACGAGCGCGGGCCGACGCTGTCGTTCCGCGGCATCGACAACGCGTCGTACTACCGGCTGATGCCGGAGGAGCCGCGCTACTACATCAACGATACGGGCACCGGCAACACGCTCAATCTCTCGCATCCGCGCGTCCTGCAGATGGTCACCGACAGCCTGCGCTACTGGGTGACGGAGATGAACGTCGACGGCTTCCGCTTCGATCTCGCGACGATTCTCGGCCGCGAACCCTACGGCTTCGACGAAGGCGGCGGCTTCCTCGACAGCTGCCGGCAGGACCCGATTCTCTCGAGCGTCAAGCTCATCGCGGAGCCGTGGGATTGCGGGCCGGGCGGCTATCAGGTCGGCGGCTTCCCGCCCGGCTGGGCGGAGTGGAACGACCGCTATCGCGACACGGTGCGCGGGTTCTGGAAGGGCGACGAGGGCGAAGCGGCCGAACTCGCCACGCGCATGACCGCGTCCGGCGACAAGTTCAACAAGCGCGGCCGTCGTCCCTGGGCGAGCGTCAATTTCATCACCGCGCACGACGGCTTCACGCTGAACGATCTCGTTTCCTACAACGAGAAGCACAACGAGGCGAACGGCGAGGACAACCAGGACGGGCACTCGGACAACAAGTCGTGGAACTGCGGCGTCGAAGGCCCGACCGACGACCCCGAGATCCGCGCGCTGCGCGAGCGCCAGAAGCGCAACATGCTTGCGACGCTGCTGTTCTCGCAAGGCACGCCGATGATTCTCGCGGGCGACGAGTTTGGCCGCACGCAACAGGGCAACAACAACGCGTACTGCCAGGACAACGACATCAGCTGGGTGAACTGGGACATCGACGACGACGGCCGCGCGCTCACCGAATTCGTGCGCAAGCTGACGACGCTGCGTCACACGCTGCCGGTGCTGCGGCGCCAGCGCTTCCTGACGGGCGAATTCAACGAGGACTTGCAGGTCGTCGACGTCAAATGGCTGAGCCCGAGCGGCGACGAGCTCACGCAGGAGCAATGGGACGATCCGAACATGCGCTGCTTCGGGCTCGTCATCGACGGGCGCGCGCAGGCGACGGGCATCCGCAAGCCCGCCTCCGACGCGACGCTGCTGCTCGTCGTGAACGCGTATCACGACGTGGTCGATTTCACGCTGCCGGATATTCCGGGCCCGGACGAATGGATCTGTCTGATCGACACGAACGCGCCGATCCGCGAGGAATTGCCGGAGTTCGGCGCGGGCGATGTCTATCAGGTGACGGGCCGTTCGCTGCTGCTGTTCGCGCTTCAGTCGCGCGGCGCGACCAGGCGCATTTTCAAGCGCCTGGAAGAAGCGCTTACGGACGAGTTGCCGCCCGAAAGCGAGGAAAAGAAAGCGGAGGGTTGATTTCGACCGCGGGCTGACGATCGGCGGGACGCTTCGCGCGACCGGTTATCATGCGGCTTTTGCAATAGCGATGGAAGGCGGCGCGAGCCGCCTTCTTTTTTCCACGATGCACCTATTACCAACGCATGAGCGCGCGGCGCTTCGCCGCCGCGCGTCCCCGCCGGCATGATCCTGCATGCTCTCCTGCGTGCCGCGAGCTGGGATCAGCTCGAACGCATCTGGGAATTCATCGTCGGCTTCTTCAAGTTTCTCTGGAGCCTGCTGCGCTTTCTCGGCGGAGGCGGCTGAGCGCGCTCGCTCGATTTCCATTTCCCCGCTGGAAATGAAAAAGGCCCCGCGAACGGGGCCTTCCATGGGCGAGCGCCGCGAGTCAGGAATCGCGCCAGCTGTCGTCGTTGCTGCCGAGGTCCAGGTCGCCGCCGCCGCTGCCGTCGTTCCAGTCGTTCGAGCCGTTGCCGAAGTCGAGGCCGCCGCCGTTGTTGTTGTTGTTGTTGTTGTTGTTGTTGTTGCCGAAATCCAGGCCGCCACCGTCGTTCTGGGCCGGGCGATCGACAGGCACCTCGCGCTCGATCACGCGGTCGCGCCCGTGGGACAACGCTTCGCCGAGCAGCACGCCGGTCAGCAGGCCGCCCATGCCGCCGCCGAACCCGCCGCCGCCCTGCTGGATGATGACGGGCGGCTGCTGCCCTTGCTGCGGCGGATAGGGCGCGTTGGGCGGATAAGGTCCTTGCGGCGGATACGGTTGCTGCTGGCTGCGTCCGAAGCGCTCGGCTTCCTGCGCGTACGGCGACGCACTCTGCGCGCCGGTCTGGGCGGCGTTCGGATCGGGCCTTCCTTCTGCGCGCGCCTTCAGGCTCGCGACCTGATTCTCCAGATCCTCGACGGCATACGGCGGCGCGGGATTCTTCGAGTTGGACAGGGACTCGACCATCTCGCGCAATTGCGTTTCCGTGCCTTCCACGTCTCGCAGAAGCGCCTCATGGCCGGGCGCCGTGGAGAGCCGCACGTCGAGCTTGAGCGTGCGCACGTCGTTGAGCAGTTCGGTGGCGCGCTTGATCTGCGCGCGGCGGTCGTCCTCGGCCTGGCCATCGTCGCGCGCGCGGGCGCGTCGCAGGCCCCAGCGCAGCACGAGCGCGATCGCCGCGATCAGCACCGCGAGCCCGATCCACGCGCCCATTCCGAGGCCGTGCTTTTGCGGCGCGGCGGCCTGATCCGGACTGAACGGATTCTGCGCCGTCGACGTGTTCGAGCTATTGCCCGAGCGGGGCGAGATGCTGGCGCGCGTCGCATCGGCCTGAACGCGCGCCTGAGTGGCGGCGAAGCGCGACGGATCGGTGAAGCTCAACGAAGGATCAAGCGTTTTCGCCTGCTGCAGATGCGAAAGGGCGTCGCTGTAGCGGCCCTCGCGATCGAGCACCTGTGCGTACAAGTAATGCGCGTGCGCATTCTTCGGATGCGCGTCCAGGACTTCGCTCAACTGCGAGTCGGCTTTCTGCCAGTTGCCCTGGGTCATCGACTGCTCGACCTGCTGCGCCGTCGGCACGGCGAACGCGAGCGGGGAGGCGAGCGACAGCGACAATGCCAGGGCCGTCAGAGTCTTTTTCATGATGCGGGCCGGACGCGATGAACGTCCGTCTCCTGTCGATGCTGCAAACGTGTACTGCGAAGGGTCATGCTCAAGGTAACGCATATTCGTGCGACGCGCTGCGAGCCCGGGAGTTCGCCGCGCGTGCGCTTTTCAGATGCCGGAACTCACTGCGCCGGCGTGTTCAGCTGCTTCTTCAGCGCTTCGAGACGATCCTCGACCGAAGGACCATGATTGAGCGCGGCGAGCTTGTCTTCGAGCGCCTTGCCGGACTTCTGGTCGGCCGAATTCAGGCGTGCGTCGGAGCGCGCGTTGGCGAGCTGGATCTTGTCCTCGAGCTTCTGGAAATCCTCGGATAGATTCTTGCCGCCGATGCCGCCCAGCGCCGTCGCCGCGGTGTCCTTGGCTTGCGCGATCTGCTGCTTCGCCTGAAGGATGTTCGAGCGCGCGTTGAGATCGTTGCGGCGCTGGCGCATGTCGGCGATCTGCGTCTTGAGGTGCTCGACCGAAGGCTCCAGCGTCTGCAGTTCCGCCGCGAGCGCATCGCGTTCCGTTTCGGCGTTGGCCTGCGCCGCGAGCGCCTCGCGCGCAAGGCCTTCGTCGCCGCCCTGCAGCGCGCGCTTCGCGCCGTCTTCATACTTGCGCGCCTTTTCTGCGGCGGCGTCGCGCTTGCTCTGTTGCGTCGCGACCTGCGCTTCGATCTCGATGAGCGAGTTCTCCGCCTTCGCGATGCTGTCGTCGAGCTCGCGCACGATCTGGCGCGCGTCGCGCGAGGGATCCTGCATGGTGTCGGCGGCGTCGTTCAAGAGACCTTTGACCGTCCGAGTGATGGAATCGAAAAGCGACATGTATTTCTCCTGGATGAAGACAGCGGCGCGCACGCTTCTCGTGCGTGCTCACGCGGCTCGAATGTGAGGCGCATCGCGCGGGATTGCAAGCGTCATATGACGTTCACATTCGACGTTCGCGTTCACGCCGGGTATACCCGCTCATTAGAGCATGCCGTGGCTTAATCGGGACTTAACGGAAGGTTAAGGAGTGTAACGGCGCGCACGGCCGACGCAGGGGGAAGGCGGACGTAACAACAACGGGCACCGCGCCGTCAGCGACCGGAACGCGTGCCGCCGGTGAGCGAGGCGTCTTCGCCCGCGCCTTGCGTGTCGTCGTCGTGACCGGCGTCCTGCTCGATTTCGTCGCCGGAGGTGGCGGACGCGGGATTTGCTTGCGGCGCTCTGCCTGCCTGCGCGGCGCGCTTGCTCGCGTCCGCCGCCGCGTCGCGCGCCTCGCGCATGGCCGCTTTGGCCGCGACCTTCTTCAGCGCGGCATCGAGCGCATCCGGCGCCTTGGGCACGCGCAGGCGATCCACGATGCCCGCAACCTTGATCTGCTCGCTCGTCGCGTTGAAGTTCAGCACCGCGCGCCGCATGAGCTCGCTCACGCTGATGCCGAGGGCATCCGCTGTCTTGCTGATGGCCAGCTTTTGCGCGGGAGTCACGAAAACGACGATGCGTTCGCTGGGTTTGTTCGTCATGAGCGGCTCGCAAACAGTAAGGCGATCGTAACGAGGCGATCGCAACTTCGGTTCATCAAACGGCACGACATCTTTACCGCAGGGTGCGCGCGCGGGGTTCCGGGAACCTGCAATCCGTGCATCCATCATATCGGTTTGCGCGCGGTGCGTGGGTGCGGGCCCCCTCGCATCGCAAGCGATGAGCATCGCGCAAAAAAGGCACGCGATCAAAGACTTGCCTATTTTCTCATACGGTTGTCCACAAGGCTCTCAACACTTTCTGTGGGTAACCGCACGAATGCGCGCGCGGGCGGGAATCGGCGCGTCCAAGGGCATTTGCTTACAAAAAAGTCCGACCGGTTTTGCAGCGGCGCGCCCGAATTCTTTAAAATGCGCTGTTAGCTTCGGTCGAATCCGGCCCGCTCATCCGCTCGTCCCGTCCTTGCACTGGCGCCAGAGCATTGGCGCATCGCGGCGCGGCAGCGCGCGCGCTTTCACAGAGCGCCGAACGAACCCAGTCATGCCTATCATCAAACGACCCGACTCATCGAAGTCCTCGCGATACGATCGCGAACCCCGCTGGAACGACTCTCGCAACGATTCACGCAACGACTCGGGCGGCCGCGACGGCGGCGGCCGCAATGGCGGCAATCGTGGTAACGGCCGCAATGGCCGCAACGATCGCAGGGGCGGCGGCCGCTCGGTTTTCGCACGCATCGCGCTCTGGTTCGCGGGTCTCGCGGCGATCGGCGTGGTGGTGGGCGCGCTCATCGTCGGCTATGCGCTCGTCGTCATGGAGCCGAACCTGCCGTCGCTGAACGCGCTCATCGACTATCGGCCGAAGGTGCCGCTGCGCGTCTATACGGCCGATCACGTGCTGATCGGCGAATTCGGCGAGGAGCGCCGCAGCCTCGTGCGCTTTCAGGACATTCCCGATCAGATGAAGAAGGCCGTGCTCGCGATCGAGGACTACCGTTTCTACGATCATGGCGGCGTCGACTTCCTCGGCATCCTGCGCGCGGGCATGGCCGACCTGATGCACGGCGGCGCATCGCAGGGCGCGAGCACGATCACGATGCAGGTGGCGCGCAACTTCTTCCTGTCGAGCGAGAAGACCTACACGCGCAAGATCTACGAGATGCTGCTCGCGTACAAGATCGAACGGGCGCTCACGAAGGATCAGATCCTCGAGCTGTACATGAATCAGATCTATCTTGGCGAGCGTGCGTATGGCTTCTCGGCGGCCGCGCGGGTCTACTTCGGGAAGGACCTGAAGGACATCTCGCTCGCCGAAGCCGCGATGCTCGCGGGGCTGCCGAAGGCGCCCTCGGCGTATAACCCGGTCGTCAATCCGAAGCGCGCGAAGGTGCGTCAGCAGTACATCCTGAAGCGCATGCTGGATCTGAACTTCATCACGCGCGAGCAATACGACCGGGCCGTGGCCGAGGAGATCCACACCAAGTCCGCGGGCACCGAGTACGGCGTGCATGCCGAATATGTCGCGGAGATGGTGCGGCAGATGATGTACGCGCAGTACAAGGAAGAGACCTATACGCGCGGCCTCACGGTCACGACGACCATCGACTCCGCCGATCAGGACGCCGCCTATCGCGCCGTGCGCAAGGGCGTGATGGATTACGAACGCCGTCACGGCTATCGCGGCCCGGAGGGCAATATCAACTTGCCGTCGAACGCGGACGACCGCGCCGAGGCGATCGAGGACGCGCTCGTCGATCACCCGGACAACGGCGAGCTCGTCGCGGCGGTGGTCACGGCGGCGAGCCCGAAGCAGGTGACGGCGCAGTTCGTCGGCGGCGATACGGCGACCGTCTCCGGCGACGGCCTGCGCTTCGCGGCGGCCGCGCTGCGCAGCAATGCGTCGAAGGCGCTCGCGATCAAGCCGGGCGCGATCGTGCGCCTCACGAGGGACGACAAGGGCAACTGGCAGATCACGCAACTGCCGCAGGTAGAAGGCGCGCTCGTGTCGATGATGCCGCAGGACGGCGCGATCCGCGCGCTCGTCGGCGGCTTCGACTTCAACAAGAACAAGTTCAATCACGTGACGCAGGCGTGGCGTCAGCCGGGCTCGAGCTTCAAGCCGTTCATCTATTCGGCGGCGCTCGATAAAGGCATCGGACCCGCGACCATCATCAACGATGCGCCGCTGCACTTCCCGGCGGCCACGCCCGGCGGCGACGCATGGGAGCCGAAGGACGACGACCAGCCCGACGGCCCGATGTCGATGCGCACCGGCTTGCAGAAATCGAAGAATCTCGTGTCGATCCGCATCCTGTCGTATATCGGCACGAACTACGCACAGGACTTCGTCACGCAGAAGTTCGGCTTCGACAAGGACAAGACGCCGCCTTATCTGCCGCTCGCGCTGGGGGCCGGGCTCGTCACACCCTTGCAGCTGAGCGGCGCGTATTCGGTGTTCGCGAACGGCGGCTACCGCATCAATCCGTACCTGATCGCCGAAGTCGCCGATGCGCGCGGCACCGTGATCTCGCGCGCCAATCCGCTCACGGCCGGCAGCAACGCGCCGCAGACGCTCGAGCCGCGCAACGCGTACATCATGAACAGCCTGCTGCACACGGTGGCGACGCAGGGCACCGGCTCGGGCACCAACGCGCTGAAGCGCAACGACCTGCAAGGCAAGACCGGCACGACCAACGACGCGAAGGACGGCTGGTTCGCGGGCTATCAGAAGCAACTCGTCGCGGTAGCGTGGATGGGCTACGACCAGCCCAAGACGCTCGGCAGCCGCGAGTTCGGCGCGCAGCTCGCATTGCCGATCTGGGTCGATTACATGGGACGCGCGCTGCGCGGCATTCCGCAGGAGCAGATGCCGAAGCCGGACGGCGTGACGACCGTCGACGGCGAATTGTTCTATGCCGATCGCACGCCGGGTGCGGGCTTCGTCGCGAGCATCGGGCTGGACAACACCAATCCGATGGCGGGGGACGCCACCACGATGGGCGGCGTGGGTCCGGCGGGAATGCAGGCGCCGCCGCAAGTCACGACCGACGAGCGCAAGCAGATCATGGACATGTTCAACAAGCCATAAGCGTTCGATTCGTCGAGCATGAAAAACGCGCGCCGGGCATCGAGCCCGGCGCGCTTCGTTTTATCGGCGCTCGATGCGGTGCTCGACGCGCGAAGCGAACGAGATCAGTGACCGGTCGCCGCCGCCGACTTCACGGCGCAGCTCACCTCGAGCGTGGACTTGTCCGCGAACGAAAGCGTGAGCGGAACCGTCGAGCCGACCTTGAGCGGCTTGCCGGGTTCTTCCAGCATCAGGTGATAGCCCTTCGGCGCGAAGCTCAGGGTGCCGTGGGCGGGCACGTCGACGGAATCGACGGGCGACATCGTCGCCGTGCCGCCCTTGTTCTCGGACTTGTGCATCATCGCCATGCCGAACGCGGGCGTTTGTACGCCCGTAAGCGTCACGGGCTTGTCGCCGTTGTTGGCGATGGCGAAGTAGCCCGACGACGGCAGGTTGGGCGGCATCGCGCGAATCCAGCAGTCGCGGCCTTCGAGCGTCGCGGCCTGGGCGATGGATGCGCAAGCGAGCGCGCCCGCGAGTACAGCGATTTTCTTCATTGTTGCCTCACTTGACGGTGAAGTTGTAGTGACCTTGAGTGCGATGCCCGTCCGCGGCGACCGCGGTCCATTGCACCTTGTAGACGCCCGGCGCGAGGTGGCCGAGCGCGACGCTCATGTGCTTCCTGTCGCTGGCATCGACGACGGATTTCGCGGTGTTGACTTGCGTGCCTCCGGCATCGGTGACGACGAGCTTGCTGAAGGTCGGCTCGAGCGCTTCGCCGAAGTCGATCGCGACTTCGTGGGGCGCGCTGACGGTCGCGCCGGGCCCGGGGTTTTGCAGCTTCGGCAATGCGTGGGCGAGCGCAAATTGCGCCGCACCGATGAATGCGAGCGCGAGCGCGCCGCGCACGAACGATGATGACCTCATGACGTATCCTTGCGTGCTCGAAGCGTCGCGCGCTGCGAGCGATGTCCGCGATGTTCGAATGGAAGACGCTGCTTTGCACCGTCGCGTGATGCGATGGGCGAAGCCTATGCGTGAGAGCGCGAGTCAGACGAGGGCGGGCGGGGCGCGTGGTTGCGCGGCGCTGATGAGGTCGCGGCGAGGCGCGTCGGCAAAATGGTTCGCATCGAACGCTTCGCGCTTCGTCAAGCCAACGCCAAAGCGCTGTTGCAACGAGGGCGGCGCGGGCGCGTGCGCGATGAGATCGCAATAGGCGCAGGCTTGCAGATGACCGAGCGCGTCGTGCTTCGCATGATGTGCGCCCGGCTCCTGCTCGAGCCGCGACGCATGCGCATCGGCTGCGCACACGGACGCGAGCAACGACTCCATGCGCGCACGCTCGAGTGCCTGCGATGCGACGGGCGCGAGCGAGAGCAACAGCATCGCGCATATCGCCGCGATCCCGCCGATCTTCCCGATGATGCCCCGACGCAAGTGATGCATGCCTTGCCCGATCCGTTGTCGTTGTATGGACGTTGCTGAGCGGATGATTATGCCACGCGTGTTTCATGGCTCTTTGCGTCGAACCGGGACGCTTCGACGCAGGCCCGGCTCTTCTATGGTCGCGCTTTGTCTTCGATCGAAGCAAACGAGGCATTGCGTCCAGGTAAGCGATGACTTATAATCTTTTCTTCGACGGACGCGGGGTGGAGCAGTCTGGCAGCTCGTCGGGCTCATAACCCGAAGGTCGTAGGTTCAAATCCTACCCCCGCAACCAATATCAGCAAGGCGTGCACGATTGTCCGAATTTTGGGCGTAGCATTTATTCCAGATTTGGGCGCTGTGTGGGCAAAGTCGGCAAGAATCCGGCAAACCGTCGCACTATCAAACCCGCCATCGAGCGGGTTTTTTGTCGTTCGCGCGCCGTGCTTCCTTCGATGCATGAATGCCCTTTCCACCAATCAGCGAACAATCCCGCTCACGCGGGCGGGGTGGTATGGCGTCTATCCGAAGGCGGTGGCGGCTTCTATGAGAGATTTCTCGCACCACCGTATTAACAAGTACAGACATGGTGCGTGCGGCGCTTGAATGCGCGACGACAAAAAAGAGCCGCACGCGTGCCGCGCGGCCAATGTGCTACATTGAAAAGCTGGTTACGAGTCCAAGTCTAGCTGCGTCCGGCAAACATCTTCTCTGCCAGACAGGGCGACGAGTTCTCTCCCGTAGCAGTTCAGACTCGCGGATCAAGGATTACCGGGGGACGTCTGGCCGCACGGGTTTGGACAATCTCCGGGCGAGCAGCGCGGCAGAAACTCGATTTCAATTTGATTCCTTACAGTCGGCGGAGTCGCTGCGGTGTTTCTCCAAATCTCGGTCGTCGCTGTAATCCTGCCTGCCGCTACTCCGAGATTCTGAAGATAGCCGCTTGCCGCTTTCGCCCGCCTATCAGCAATGCGTTGCGCATCAGGTTGATGTTCATCGGCGAAACCATACACGGAAACCGGTCCCCTGTCCGCTACGCTGCCACGTACCGAAATTACCAACTCCGCGAGACGAACCCGATCCTCATTGGAAAGGGTCGTTGCTGATCCTTCAAGCCTTGTTCCATACTGCATTGCAAAGCTACACGCTCTCGCTTCGTCAGACTCGCAGACCAGAAGAGAAAGAGTCAGAAGCAAGTACGTAAAAAGCGATGTTATCGGCATTCTTGATTGCCATGTCCGGCTCACTTTGTGCGAGTTGCAAACAAAGGCGTGGCCCGTAAGTATTTTTGTAATCGAGTGCTCCAAAAGTGTCATAGAAGTGAGTGCATTCGTGCACGATGGTGAGTTGCATGGAAGACAGCGTACCTGCGGTCGTCTCTGGTAGGTCGCAGAAGTTCCGAGTAATCGCAATGGTATGCGTCGCCGTATCAGGTCCGCAAACATGTGCCACTTCCCCGCGCGTGTCCGAATTCGGCACGCATCCGAGAACGCGTTCTTTTTCCGGGTCGGGGCGGATAAAGTTTTTCGGCTCAAGGCCCTTCATTACGACCAAAAGCGCACGCAATCTCTGTCGCTGTCAACTTCTAGAAAGATACCCGGATTACTCCCGACGATAACTCGGTTTTTGCCACATGGACAAAGAACCCTGTCGCCTTCAACGACAACGCTGCGCGTCTTCTCGGTCATACTGTCGCCGGTACCGAATATCTTGAAAGCGCCTTTACACGTTCCACAGGTGGCTTCGTCACCGCTAAGGGCAACTTGCCTTCCGCCATCGAAGATGGTCGATGAATAGGCGATAACGCATCCCCGCGTAGTCGTTGGATCGCCGTGGCGCACAGCAGCTTTACGCATGGTTCACTCCAGAATCCGCGGCATAAGGCGGTACATATCCCGGTTCGAACAGCCCCGGAATCGTCTCCGCTTCCTGAGCCGTCAAGAATGGTGGCTTCGGTTCCATCGTCATACGTGACGGTATCGCCGACAAGCGCGGCTTTGAAGCCGTCGAATTCCGCGCCGCTTGATACCTTCGAAACTCGGCCGCCGCGCTCGGTTGTCGAACCGATGGTGGCCACCCAATGAACGACTTCTGACTTGTCCATGTCGTTATCCTGACTGTTGTTATGGATAACGAACGTATCGGATTCGAAAGCTGATTGGAATTGAATTGCGTAATTTTTGTTGATGAGATTGACGCTTAGCCACGCATAAGCGGTATGCGCGAGAAGTAACCAGAAGCGAAAGCAGGCATGCGCGAATATTGATGGCCCGTTAGCAGCGCGCCGCTTCCCGCGCCTGGGCAGCGGACATGACCGGGTAAACGCCAATTCGCTTGCGTCCAAACTTGCTATCCGGTTCGCGAAAGCGAAGGCTGTACCGCACTGGAGTCGGCAGCCGTGACGTGTACGCACAGGCCGGTAAATGTCCCCGAAGGCGTTAGGGAACGCATGAAGTCGCGGTCAATGGTGACGCGCGCACTGGTCTTCGGCATGGCGATGGCTCATTTGGGCAGAATTGGGTGATCCCCGCAAGCAACAACGGGCAACATCAACATGCAGAAACAACCGTCTACAAGCAAGATCGGGCTCATAACCCGAAGGTCGTAGGTTCAAATCCTACCCCCGCAACCAACCCGTCCAGCATCTCATCAAAAAGCCCGGTCAATCCGGGCTTTTTGCTTTTCTGCGCGGCGCGACATCGATGCACTCCGAGCGCTCGCGCCACCGCCGCGCAAAGTCGCAATTACACCGGTTCATGGCCGACCCGCATGTTGCGGCATCGCAGGCGCATGTCAAAATCGCAAGGCCCGGTGAGGCCGCGCCCGCATGATCGGGCCCGCCATACCTCTTTCACGCACGCAACAGGAGTCGCACGCTCATGGACATTCCACACGTTCTGCAGGCCATCGCACATCAGGAGCGCACGCTCGTGTTCCCGCAGTTTCACGCCGAGCAAGCGTGGCAGATCGGCTCGCAATTGCGCGAGATGGCGGTGGCGCGCGACGCCGCCGTCGTCATCGACGTGCGCACCTTCGGGCGCAAGCTCTTCTATGCCGCGCTCGACGGCACCACGCCTGACAACGCGCGCTGGATCGAACGCAAGTCGCGCACCGTCGAGCATTTTCGCCGCAGCTCCTACGCGCTCGGCCTCACGCTGCAGCAGGCGGGCACGACGCTCGCCGAGAAGTTCAGCCTCGATCCCGCCGAGTTCGCGACGCATGGCGGCGCGTTTCCCGTGCGCGTGTCGGGCGCGGGCGTGATCGGCTCCGTCGCGGTGTCGGGTCTCGCTCAGCGCGACGATCACCAGATGGTGGTCGAGGCTCTTTGCGCCGTGCTCGGCGAGAACTTCGGCAATCTCTCGCTCGGACGCGACTGAAGCAACCGACAAACGAACAAGATCAGGAGAGACTCAACGCCGATGCGCTCAACCGCTTATGTGCTCCTCGCGATCGCGATCGTCGCCGAAGTCGTCGCGACCTCCGCGCTGCGCGCCTCCGATGGCTTCACGCGCGCGCTTCCCGCGGCCATCGTCGTGGCCGGATACGGGCTGTCGTTCTATCTGCTGTCGCTGACGCTGCGCGCGTTGCCGGTCGGCGTCGTGTATGCCGTGTGGTCGGGCGCCGGTATCGTGCTCATCACGCTCGTCGCCGCGCTGCTCTTCAAGCAGACGCCCGATCTGCCCGCCATGTTCGGCATGGGCCTCATCGTCGCGGGCGTGGTGGTGCTCAATGCGTTCTCGAAGATGAGCGCGCACTGAAGGCGGGCGCGTCGGCGCGTGCCTACTTGCAGCGCACGATCATCGAGCGGTTCTTGACGTTCGCCGAGATCACGTTGGTGATGCCGCCGCCGGTCGGGCCGCCTTCCTCGTTGTCCTTCGAAACGATGTCGTAGCCCGTCGCGCCGCATTTCTTGCCCGCGAGCACATAGCAGCTGGCCCAGCTCGAGCCGGCATCCGCGCCGCTGCAGTTGACGGCATAGCCCGTCTGGCCGTCGGGCAGATTGATGAGCGATGCATCGTTCGACGACGCGCACGCGCCCAGGCTCGCGACGGCCAGCGCGGCCGCGCCCAGAGCGGCTGCACGCAGCCACGACATGCGCGATGCCCGGGACATGTCCCGTGAAGCGCCGGCATGCGCGGCGCGCGCGGAGATTCGGCGCATGCGCCGACCGTGTTCCTTCATCTTTACCTCGTGAGAGCGAATGGCGATCCGCGCCGCTCACCCTTTTACAGGGCGGGCGCTTTTGAGATTCGCATTGTCCCATACGCGGCTTACGCGACTCGTAAGCGGTTGTTAGCGGCGCGCGAGGCGCGTGACTCGCGCCGAAAGCCGCCCGCGCGGGCGCGCTGCTTGCGGACGACAGGCTGGAAGCACGCGCGCGTGCGCGACGCATCCGCGGAACATACGCAATGAACTAATTTCCGGATTGCACGCCTTATTCATCTGGAATATCGGTTGAAATTGCCTGACGCGTGTCGAGAACGCTTCCTGCGCGCGGCACGCAAAAGGGAGGTAAGCACATGGCGGAAAGAGTCACGGGGCCATATCGCGGCTATTACATCAGCGCCTCGGCGCGGCTCGTACAGTCACATGGAGAGAGCGGCGGCGACGCCCAGCCGATCTATGTCGCATCGGTGAGTCTTGCGCGCGGCGGTCCGGACGACGCGCATCGCTTCGAGGCGCTCGTCGATCTCGGACCCGAGCGGCGGTTCGCGACCGAAGACGAAGCCCTGGCGCACGTGGAGCAGGCGGCGCGCGAGTATATCGATCGCTTGCTGCACGCCACATGATGCGTCCCGTTCATCTGCGTCACGCCGTGCTGTACGACGTCGCGAACTGCCTGATCGACCTGTTTCCAAGTGGCGCGGACGTCGCGGAAATCGGTCTCGATGCGGCGCCCTCGCTTTTCGTGAGCTGGCGCACGGGCGGCGTGGCGAATCATCCCGGCAACATCGCGTGGGGCGTGCATTACCGCTTCGATGCACAAGTGCTGCACGCGTATCTCCGTCTCTCCAGGGAAGAGCGGGAGCGGGTATGCGAGCGCATCCGCGAAATGAGCCGTCTCCTCGATTTCAACTACGCGGATCCGCTGGCGAGCTCGCTGCTGGTCGTGGATGTCGACGAGGCCGTCCTCGCCGCGTGAAGGGCAGGGTGCTGGACCGCGCGACGCGAGCGCGGGTACCATATTCGCCGGATCGATTCATGCGAATGCTTGCTCACTCCTGCCCGGGCCGGCGCTTCGCATCGAATGGAGCAATGGAGCGCTTGAACGTGCTTGAACGTCTTTGCGTCGGTTCCGGTCGGATGTTCTTCCGAAGCGGCCGCCGCGCCCAAGCCACGAGACAATCATGGATATTCGATTCCTCCCGGACGCGCCCGATTACCGCGATTCCAACCTGACGATCGAGTTCGCCGCGCTCGTCGACGGCCGGCGCGTGCCGTGCGCGATATCGGTCGAGGCGCTCGAAGATCATTTCGGCGCGCAGACCTACGACAGCACCGGCTGGATCAATGCCTTCGATGCGGGCCGCCCGCGCATCGAGGCGGTTGCGCGCGAGCATCTTCGCGTGACCAACGGCATGCCGGTGCTTCTGAAGAGCGGGCACTTTCCGCCCGGTCCCGTCACGGTCTGACGCACCGGAGCCGGCCGGAACGCCTGCGCTTGCATGGCGCGATGCAAGCGCTTCATCACGCCGTTCTGCACTATCGGCGCGACATGCATCGCGCGTCCTTCCGCGCCTTCCCGCAACGGAGTACCATCTTCGTGTTTGCCGCACGCGACGCGATTCGCTCGGCACGCCACTTGCTCAACGGCATGCGCTTTCCTTGAGCAGCCATTATAAAAATCGCCCGGGGTCGTCATGTTTCATTCCTTTCTTCACTCACTTATCGAGTCCAATGCGCTATGGCTCATCTGGGCAGCCGTCGGTGTGCTGATTCTTGCGTTGTGCATCGTGTTTGCCTCCGTCATGCTGGGCGACTCGGAGGAGCCGCTCTACAGCGGGCCATCGCGCCGGAACGACGACGGCAAGATGATCGTCTGAGCCGCCGCGGCGCGGCCGCGAATTGACTTCGAAAGAAGCGGTGCCGACAATGCCTCGCATGGGACTGCAAGAGCGGCGCACCGAGCAAAGACGCGAGCAGCGCCAGGCGCTGCGTGAGCGCATACTCGATGTTTCGCGCGAAATCGTGAAGCGTGAGGGATTCGCCTCGCTCTCGATGAGGAAGCTGGCGGAGGCGATCGATTACTCGCCCGCCGCGCTCTATCTGCATTTCCGGAGCCGCGGCGAGATCGCGCGGGCCTTGCGCATGGAAGGGCACGCGCGCCTGCGCGAAACGTTTCTCGCGTACACGACGATCGCGGATCCGGCCGCGCGCCTGAACGCCATGGCGCGGGCGTATGTCGAATTCGGCCTGACCGAGCCCGAGACGTATCGGCTGATGTTCATGGAACCCGCAGGCCTTGCCGAGACAGCCGCCGATGCGGGCGACAGCACGGCCGAGCCTGGCGCGGCGACGCTCTTGCTGATCGCGGACGCGTTCGTCGAACTGCGCGCGGCCGACCGGCTGCCGCCGCACGCCGCGCCGACAGCCTGCGCGGAAGGACTGTGGGCGAATCTGCATGGCATCGTCGCGCTCAAGCTGAACAGCGCGTCGCTGCCCGAGACGCCGGTCGCGACGCTCGTCGAGTTGTCGCTCGATGCGTGGTTCGCGCCGGCCAACCGAACCGAACCTCGGGGAACTGAACCTCGAAGCAACTCAGCGAACCGACCCGACACTTCAACACGATGACCACCGAAGACATCCGTATCGACACCGCCAACGGCATCGGCTTCATTGCGCTCGATCGTCCGAAGGCACTCAACGCGTTGACCGCGCCGATGCTGCGCGCGATCAGCGAGGCATTGCGCGCATGGCGGCACGACCAGGCGATCCGCGCGGTCGTGGTCTACAGCCCTCATGTGCGCGCGTTCTGCGCGGGCGGCGATATCCGCTTCCTGTACGAATCCGCGAAGGCCGGCGAGCGGGGCGCGATCGACGCGTTCTTCACCGACGAGTACAAGCTCAACCACGCCATTTTCACGTTTCCGAAGCCGTACATCGCCGTGGTGAACGGCGTCGTGATGGGCGGCGGCATGGGCATTTCCCAGGGCGCGCATCACACGGGCGGATTGCGCCTCGTCACGCAGTCGACGAGGATGGCGATGCCCGAGACCCGCATCGGGCTGTTTCCCGATGTCGGCGTGAGCTGGTTCCTCGCGCGCGCGCCGGGCGCGATCGGCCGCTATCTCGCGGCGACGGGGACAAGCATGGCCGCCAGCGACGCGCTTTACGCGCGCATGGCCGACGCCTATCTCGAGGACGAGGCGCTGCCGGGGCTCATCGAATCGCTGCGGCATCAGCGTTTTCTCGATGGCGTGGAGATCGTGCGCTTCGTGCAGAACGAGGCCACGAAGTACAAGGTCTCGCCGATTCCCGAGATGAGCGCGCTCGCCGGCGCGCGCACGATGATCGACAAGCACTTCGCGACGGGCAACGGCGCGGCGATTCTGGCGTCGCTCGAGCGCGAGGCGGACGCCGGCAACGACTGGGCGCGGCGCACGATCGCCGAGTTGCGCGAACGCTCGCCGCTTTCGGTGGATGTGTCGCTGCAGCAGGTCGATCGCGCGAAGTTTTCGACGATGGCCGAAACGCTGCGCCGCGATCTCGACCTCACGCGCACGGTGTTCGAGCGCGGCGATGTGATGGAGGGCATCCGCGCGCGCATCGTCGACAAGGACAATCAGCCGCAATGGAAGATCGCGCGCGCCGAAAACGTCGACGCCGGCGATGTCGATCGTATGTTCGAGAGCGCGTGGACGGCCGCAGCGCATCCGCTGCGGCTCTTGAAGGACTGATGCGAGAGCGGCCCGCCTGGGCCGCTTTTTCCTTCGGGGTTCGGATCAGCGCCGAATCAACGGGACTCGCTGCCCGCCATGAAGGCGCGCATGAAGACGAGCGCGCCCCAGCCCCAGATCGCGTTGGCGATCAAGCTGGGCGCGAGTCGCGGCAGCATGTTGCCGCTCGGCCAGATGCCGCGCGCCGGATCGATCACGAATGCGCCCGCCGCCGTCAGGACGATGCCGCCGAACACGAGCGCGCCGATCCAGGGCGCGCCGCGGTCGGGCGCGACGCGCAGAAGCCACGCCATCAGCACGCCGAAGACCGAGCTCCAGAGCGCGTTGGCGATGAATTCGGGGATGCCGAGCGGCAGGAAGGGCGCCGTCGAAAAACCGGCCGGATCGATGAGCCCCGCGCCGTGCAGGAGCGCCAGGGTCGATTCGCGGAAGAAGAGTGCGGCAAGGAAACCAGAAACGAACGGCAGAATGACTTTTTGCATTGGCTAGACCGCTTGAGGCCGGAGGCGCGGTGCTCTCCGATTATCGTGACGAGCGCCATTATAGTGGCGTCGCGCGAGCTTCCAAGCGGGTCTGACGGAGTTCGAGGCTATTTCGCGATCGCGTCGCTAGCCGGGCTGTGATGCAGCATGCGATCGCTGTTCTGCGGCAGATTCGGACGCTTCACCGGCATGTTGTCCGGGTTGTCGGGGCGTGTGGCGCTCGCGGACGGCGCACCGGGCGCGCTGGGCGGCTTGACCATCGATGCGCTGTCGTCGGGGCGCGCGGCCTGTGCGTGCGCGGCGAATGTGGCGGCGAGGAGAAGGGCGGCTGTCGCGAGGTGTTGGCGGGTCATGATCGGTCTCCGCGAGCGGGAGACGTTCGATGTGCATGCCGCGTGCCCGGGGCGGCGATCGCGCGGGGCGACCGATCTGCCGCGCTGCGGTAAAATTACGGATTCGCCTTTATATTCAAGCGGCTCGTGCCAAGCGGGCCCGCCGTCGCCCATGTCAGCCGTACCGAAGATCAGTCCCCGCCGAGTTTCCGTCGCACCGATGATGGACTGGACCGACCGCCATTGCCGGTCCCTGCACCGGCTCGTTTCCCGTCACGCGTGGCTTTACACCGAGATGGTGACGACGGGCGCGCTGCTCTACGGCGACGTCGCGCGCCATCTGGCGTTCACGCCTGCGGAGGCGCCCGTCGCGCTGCAACTGGGCGGCAGCGAGCCGGACGATCTCGCGAGGAGCGCGAAGCTCGGCGAGCAATGGGGCTACGACGAGATCAACCTGAATTGCGGATGTCCCTCCGAGCGCGTGCAGCGCGGCGCGTTCGGCGCATGCCTGATGAACGAGCCGCGGCTCGTCGCGGATTGCGTGAAGGCGATGCGCGACGCGGTGTCGATTCCAGTGACGGTCAAGCATCGCATCGGCGTGGATGAGGTCGAGGACTATGAGTTCGTGCGCGATTTCGTCGGCACGGTAGCCGATGCGGGTTGCGAAGTGTTCATCGTCCACGCGCGCAACGCGATCCTGAAGGGATTGAGCCCGAAGGAGAATCGCGAGATTCCGCCGCTCAAGTACGAGTACGCCTATCGGCTGAAGCGCGATTTCCCCCATCTGGAAATTTCGATCAACGGCGGCATCAAGACGCTCGATGAAGTCGAGGAGCATCTGAAACACGTCGACGGCGTGATGCTCGGCCGCGAGGCTTATCACAACCCGTACGTGCTCGCGGGCGTCGATACGCGCTTCTACGGCGCCGATACGCCGATTCCCTCGCGCGAGGAGATCGAAGCGGGGCTCATCGGGTATGCGCGTGCCGAACTTGCGCGCGGCACGTATCTCGGTGCGGTGACGCGGCATGCGCTCGGACTGTATCGTGGTGTCGCGGGCGCGCGGGGATGGCGCCGCGTGCTGTCGGACAGTCGCCGGCTCGCAACGGGCGACCTGTCGATTTTCGACGAGGCGCGCAGTCATCTGCGCGAGGCCGTGGAAGCGATCGCATCGTAAGGCGCGCGTTTCGGCAAAAGATGCTCAAAGGGACTAGGCAAGCGCAATCATTGTTCGTATAATCTCGCTTCTTGATTGCTGCGGCAGGTTTGAAGCAGTCAGGATCGCGGTAACAGTGGTGGCTGTAGCTCAGTTGGTAGAGTCCAGGATTGTGATTCCTGTCGTCGTGGGTTCGAGTCCCATCAGCCACCCCACCGAGAATTCAAGCAAAAAGCCCAGTCACCCAACTGGGCTTTTTGCTTTTTGGTGTTTTGTCGCGGCCGTCGAACGGCACAGACGCACGCCGCATCCGCGCCACCATGCTACGATTTCCCCACCACCTCCCAACGACGACATTGGAGGCAGCTATGGCTACTTTGGCGATCGACGGCGTGCGCTGGGTCAACGACCGCGTGACCAACGTGCGTTGGGGCAGTTTCGATCCGGCCACGAATGATTGGGCGGCGCCCACCACCATCGTGGACGTCCAGCAGGTCGTGGACGCCATCAAGAGCGGCAAGGAAGTGCGCACGCTCTTCAAGCTTGGCGGCAGATCCTTCCTCGGCCCGAAAGTGAGCGCGTTGCCGTATACGAACGGGCATATCGGCATCGAGGCGCGCGTGCAGGAAGGACAGATCGAGAAATCGCTCGAGGATCTTCCATCCGTCTGAAAGTCTCGCAAAATACTTCGACAAGGGGCGCCGCTTCGCCGCACGCGCCCCTTGTCGCGGAGAAAAAACGTTGAATCGAGAACAGGCGTTGCGTTTCGAGGCCGGGTTCATGCCGCGCATCGTCGAGCGTGTGGCCCGCGCGGTCGGTCGCGGCGTGCGCGTCGAAATTCTTCCCTATGAAAATTCACGCATGCCGACGCGTCTGCATCTGAGCGCCGGGCGTGCGCCACGAGCGGGCAGCGGCGAAGCGCGTGGCTATCCGTGCCCGCTCAACGTGTTCCTGACGTGGGACGACGAGGAAATCGAACGCTTGCTGGACGCCGGCGGCGAGGCCCGTTTCCTGCGATACCTCGAGGCGATCGGCGCAAAGCTCGACGCCTGGCAGGGCGCGCGCGAAGTCGATTTCGCGACGTGCTCGCAGGCGGAACCGTCGGTGCTGTTCGGCGGTCTCGACTTCGAGGCCTGATCACGGCGGCCGGCTGCCGCCCGCCCGCGCCCGTTCAGCCGATGAATTGCAGCTCCGGCAGATCGCCTCTGGCGGCTCCGGCAGGGCGCATCACCATTGAACGAGGAGGTCGGTATGGCATCGTCGAATGAAGGCAATCTGCGCGCATTCGTGCAAACGGCGGAGCAGGCGGGCGGCTTCGTCTGGGTCATCACGCTCGTCGATTTCGCCGCGCGCGAGGTCAAGCGCGCCTTGGTCTCCGAAGAGAATTTCGCGACCGCCGACGCTGCCCGCGACGCGGGCAACGATCGCCTGAAGGGCATGTCGAACGACCGCTGACGGTTTCGGGACCACGCGGGCCAGGCACGGCGACCTGACCCGCGTGCTGTTCACTTCGTCGCGATCACCATCGAGTCCGCGCCCACCAGCGGTTCGACGCGCGCGGTCGCGAAGCCCGCGTCCTTCATCCATGCGCAGCACTGCGCGCCGGTGTAATCGAAGCCGCCCGGCGTCTCGATCAGCATGTTGAGGCTCATCAGCAGGCCGAAGGCGTTCTGACGCCGTTCGTCGTCGATGATCGCGTCGTACACGATCAGGCAGCCGCCCGGCGGCAGCGCGGCGTGGCATCTCGCGAGCAATTCGCGCTTCTGCTCGAGATTCCAGTCATGCAGGATGTGGCCCATCACGAGCACGTCTGCCGATGGAATCGGATCCGTGAAGAAATCCCCGGGATGGAAGCGCAGCCGGTCGTGCAGGCCGTTCGCGGCGACGTAATCGTCGAAGACCGGGCCGACCACCGGCAGATCGAAGCCTCCGCCCGTCAGATGCGGATGCGCGAGCGCCACTTGCACGGGCAGCGCGCCCTGTGCGGCGCCGAGATCGACGAATGTGCGGTGCTCGCGCCACGGAAACTGCCGCGCGATGGCCTGCGCCGCGCCCATGCTGACGCCGCTCATCGCGTGAAGAAACACGCGCAGGCGCGCGGGGTCGCTGTACAGCGCTTCGAAAACATTGCCGCCGTGCTTCGCTTCGTTCTGTGGCAGACCGGTGCGCAGCGCCTCCGTGAGCGATCCCCAGAACGGGTAGAGCCGCGAATTCGCCATCTCGAGCAGTCCGCCGACATATGAAGGTTTGTTGCGGTCGAGGAAGAAGTCGGCATCGACGGCATTCGCGTAGCGGCCGTCTTCGCGTGTGAGCAGCTTGAGCGCGACGAGAGTGTCGAGAAAATCGAGCGCACCGCGCGGATGCAGCTCCAGCGCCGGCGCGAGGTCCTCCGCCTGTCTCGGACCCGTGGCCAGCTGCGTGAACACGCCCAGCTCGACCGCTGACAGCAGCGCCTTCGATGCCCAGAACGCCATGCCCAGTTGCAGCAGCCGCTCGGGACCAGGCTGCGGGTTCGTGCCGCCTTGCGCATCCTGCATGACGCGCCTCCTGTCGAAAGTACGACGAAACCGCGATGGGAGAAAGTGTAAGCAAGCGGGAAAGGATTGCGTAACTCTAGATGCCGTTCGCGTACCGATCAAGGCGGAAATGTGCGCCCCGTCACGAAGAAAAAACGTTCGAAGACATCGAACAAGTACGCCAAGAACGTCGTACGGCAAGGCACGCGCCCCCGCCCATAATGCCTTCACACTGATCAACGTTCACAAGGAGAACGTCATGAATCGCTTCGAAGGCAAGACAGTTCTGGTTACCGGCGGCAACAGCGGCATCGGTTTGGCAACGGCGCAGGCGTTCGCAGCGGAAGGCGCGCGGGTCGTCATCACGGGCCGCGACGAGGCTGCGCTCGCGACGGCGCGCGCCTCGCTCGGCGCGAACGCCATCGCCATTCGCAACGTGACGGGCACGGTGGCCGCCGCGCGCGAGCTCGCGCAACGCCTCGCCGATGAGGGCATCAGGCTCGACGCCATATTCGCGAACGCCGGCGTAGGCACGTTTGCGCCGTTCACCGACATCGACGAGAAGGCATGGGACGAAACTTTCTCGATCAACGTGAAGGGCCCGTACTTCCAGATTCAGTCGCTCGTGCCGTTGCTCAACGAAGGCGCGTCGATCGTGCTGAACGGGTCGATCAACGCCCATATCGGCATGCCGGCTTCCTCGGTCTATGCGGCGAGCAAGGCGGCGCTCGTGTCGCTCGCGAAGACGCTGTCGGCGGAATTGCTGCCGCGCGGCGTGCGCGTGAACGTGGTGAGCCCGGGCCCGATCTCGACGCCGCTGCACGAAAAGCTCGGCCTCGTCGATGAAGCCGCGGCGCAGCTGCAAAGCCAGATTCCGCTCGGCCGCTTCGGCAAGTCGAGCGAAGTGGCGGCGACCGTGCTGCATCTCGCCGCGCCGGAATCGGGCTTCATCGTCGGCACGGAGATCGTGATCGACGGCGGCATGAGCCAGCTTTGAATCAACCGCACTAATTGCACGGGCCGCGCGCGGCCCGTGCACAGCGAGGCTTTCATCATGAGTGACCTGATTTCGTTCGTCGTTCACCTGCCGGGCAAGCCCGAGCATCGCGAGGAACTCGAAACGCGCCTGCTCGACGTGCTCGAACGCATGTCGGAAGAGCCGGATTTCATCAACACGTATCTGCATCGCGCGGCCGGCGACCCCGACACGCTCGTGCTGTATGAAACCTGGGCGTGCTCGGCCGACCATTTTCGTGCGCATCACCTGGGCCGCCCGTATCGGCAGGCGTACGAGGCCGCACTGCCGCGGATGCTCGCGCGCGATCGGACCATCGAGTTTCTCGAGCCGATGCGGACCTACGAGAAGACGCGTGCCTGAATCGACACGCGAGGGCGGCGGGCTTCAACGATGATGTCCGCCGCCGAAGCCATGCATGCCGCCGTGAAATCCTTCATGCGGCATGGTGGCTCGCGAGTGGAATCCGCCAGGATGAAACTCGCCGAAATGCGCATGCTCCATCCGATGAAAATGATGAAAGTGATGGAAGCGGTCGACGAACACGAAGCTCGCGCCGATGCCCACGAAAATCGGCGGTCCCCAATACCATGGATCGGGATACGGATAGGCGGCGACCGGATAGACGATCACGCTCGAATCCTCGTCATCGCGGACGATTTGCCAGGTGCCGTCCGGCTGGAGGCAGGCGCGCGCGGCCACCGGCTGGCTGACGCCATCGATATCGGCTTGCTCGAGAATCGCGCGGCACTCGCCGACGGCGGCGAGCGAGTCGTCGTAGCTTTGCGCGAAGGCCGCCGACGAGAGCGACAGCGCCATGACGGCCGCGGCCAGGCCAAACGGGGAAGACATGATGCGCCCCTGCGTGAAGGGTAGTTCCTGTCTTTGTAACGCTTGGGGCGGCGGCTTTATTCCGCGACGAAAGGCGGCGCACAATCGCGCAAGGCAACGAAACGGGTCATCGCGATGAGCGGAAACGACGAGCAGGACGATGTGCATGGAGAACGGCGCGCCGGTCCGCAAGCGGCACGCGAGGCGCGTTATCGCAGCTACGAGGCGCAAGGCGAATCGTCGATCCGCGCGGATCTCGACGAATCCGCGGATACCGACCCCGAAGCGGCCTACAAGCGCGCCTGGCTGCGCGGCAAGGAGGCGACGCGCCAGGACGAGCAATTTCGCGCGATGTTCGCCTCGGTGGCGTCGGCCAACGACGCCGCGCAGCTCGCCCGCGATTCCGCCCGGGCGTCGCGCCGCTCGGCCTTCTGGACGATGATCGCGGCGCTGGCGGCGGCGAGCGGCGTGGTCCTCAACGCGGCCATCGAGCTGGGATGGCTCGACTGGCTGCGACGATGAAAGCGTGCGGCGTTCAGCGCATCGCCGGCTGCAATTCGCCCCAGCTGACGAGGATCCGCTGGATGCTGCGCGCATACGCGTCGCGATGCTTCGGCGATTCCGAGTGATACGCGCCGATCGCCCGCCACGTGTTGCCGTATTTGACCATCTTCTGCTTCAGGAGCCATGCGGCGACGAACACGTTGACGCACGGATCGGTGAGCGCGCGATGCGGGATGCCCTGGCGCGCCAGATCGGGGAAATGGATCGAGTTGATCTGCAACTGGCCTACGTCGATCGAGCCATTGGCGTTGCGGTTGATCGCAGCGGCATCGCCTTTCGATTCGAACCAGGCGAGCGCGCGCAGCACGAGCGGATTCACGCCCTGATAGGCGCCGGCTTGCTCGAAGCAATCGTCGGCACGAGCGGCGCTCGCGGCGAGTGACGCTCCGAGCATCGCGCAGGCGGCGAGCGCGCGGCGGATGCGCCGTGCCGCTGTGACACGCGTTGAATGACACATGAAGCGTGGCTCCTACGGGAGATGAACGAGAGCGGTTTACTGCGCGAGCGCCGTATCGATGCGGCGTTCGACGTCCTTCAGATACGTGCGCGATTCCTCGGACACGACGAGCCTCGGCTCCGGGCCGCTGCACCTGCAGTCCACGACGCGGCGCACCTTCTTGCCTTTCCTGCTTGCGGACCTGGCGGGCGGATCGTCGCCGTCGCCGGTTAGGGGCGGCAGCATCGCGAGCGTGGGTAAAGGCGGATAGACCTTTTGGGCGACGGGGCCGAGCGCCGCGAGCGTCTGCACGGAGGAGGGCGCGCTCACGTCGAGCGGACCGGCGCACGCGCTCGCCGACAGCATGATTCCGGCGATGAAAGTGGATAAGCGGCGCATGCCGTCAGCCTCCCTGAGTCGGCCTGATCGACACGCTGTACGGCTGTCGCGCGCCGGCGGTCAGGTTTTCCAGGCTGAGCTTGACGGTATGCCGGGCCGGCACGCCTTTCCAGATCGCCTGGTTGAGGTAAGGAAAGTCCTGCGCCAGCGCGGTGACGAGGATGGTCGTCGGCTGCTTCTGCGCGGCCGCGAGCGCGCCCGCTTTCGCGAGGATCGCGCCGAGTTGGGGATCGTGCGCGCCGAGCGCGTCAGCGGGAATCTCGAAACGGAGGATTTCCGTGGAAACGGCCGGCGGGTCGATCTGGGCCGTGTTGGCCGCGGGCATCGGCGCGCAGCCGGTCACGGCGCATGCGGCGGCGATGGCAAAAAGTGACACTGCCCACTTCACTGGCATCTCCCGAGTTGGTCATGGCGATATGCGGGTTTTCGGCGCGCGCGCGGGCGACTTGATAGCCATGCGCAAACGTTTCGCCAAATAGCAAGACTTGACTCGGAAGAAGGCGATTTCGGGAAGCCGGCTGCGTGAACGCTGTCGATCGATACGATGACCTTGCCGATACGTCATTGAAATGACGGGCGGTTTCGGTCAGATGCGCCACCACGCGCCGATGCCCGGCTCGGCGTCCAGCGCGCGCAGGAAGTCGGCGGCGAAGGCGTCGCTGACGAGTTCCCGCTCGGGCGAGCCTTCCGGGAGGTCGTGAGGGTTCTTCAGGCCGCGCGCGTGGCGGATGGCGGCGACCGTTTCGGTCAGGGCGGCGATGGATTCGAGGGTGTGCGAGTTCATACCGCGGTTATCGGCGCGGCCGCCGCGGGCTTGAGCCCTCGCTGGGCCCGAAAGATATCACGCCTTCGGTTTTCGATGCCCCGAAACCAGCGCGCCCGCATCCCGCGAGAGCCCGAACAGATCCGCCACGCCGATCAGCCCGACGAACGCGACGATCAGAAACGCCACGCTGAAATCGTCCGGCCCGATGGAATGCGCGTCATGCCCGTGCAGCCATTCGCCGATGCGCAGCGCGATCGCGCCGATCGCGACGCCGATGCCCATCGTCATCTGAAAGAGCGTGCTGGAAAGCGCGGAGGCGCCGCTCATCTGCGATTTCGGGACGTCGGCGAAGCTCAGCGTGTTGAGCGCCGTGAACTGCAGCGAGCGTGACAGGCCGCTCGCGAACAGCACGACCACGATCACGAGCGCGGGCGTCGTCGGCGTGAGCAGGCTCATCGCGGCGAGCGAGAGCGCGGCGAGCACGCCGTTGACGATCAGTACCGGCCGGAAGCCAAACCGGCGCATCACGGGCGTGGTGACGAGCTTCATCGACAGGTTGCCCGCGAATACCGCGAGCGTGAGCAGGCCCGATTCGAACGCGTTCATGCCGAAGCCGACCTGGAACATCAGCGGCAGGAGAAACGGCGCCGCGCTGATCGCGATGCGAAACAGCGAGCCGCCGCCCATCGCCACGGCGAAAGTCTTCACCTGCAGCGCCGAGAGGTCCACCACCGGTTGCGCCGCGCGCCGCAGATGCCGCCACGACGCGATACCGGCGACCGCGCCCACCGCGACGAGCACGCCGACGAGCGTCCAGTCGGCGTCGTTGCGGCCGATCAGCTCCATCGCGTAGAGCAGCGTCGTGCACGCGATGCCGCAGAGCGCGAAGCCGGGCAGGTCGAAGCGGCGCGTCGCGTCTTCTCGTGCGTTGTCGATGTAGCGCAGCGTGAGCAGCAGGCCGGCGAGACCGAGCGGCACGTTCAGGTAGAAAATCCAGCGCCACGACGAATAGGTCGTGATGAAACCGCCGAGCGGCGGGCCGATCACCGGCGCGACGAGGCCCGGCCAGGTGATGATGGCGATCGCGCGCATCAGTCCCTCCTTGGGCGTCGCGCGCAGCACGGCGAGCCGGCCGACCGGCACCATCATCGCGCCGCCGATGCCCTGCAGCACGCGCGCGGCGGCAAAGGCGGGCAGGGTCGAGGTCGTGGCGCACAGCACCGACGCGGCCGTGAACACCGCGATCGCGCTGCCGAACACGGTGCGCAAGCCGAGGCGGTCGGCGGCCCAGCCGGAAATCGGAATGAACACCGCGAGCGTCAGCAGATACGCCGTGATGCCGAGGCTCATGTCCGCCGGATGCACGTTGAACGAGCGCGCCATCTGCGGCAACGCGGTGGCGATGATCGTACCGTCGAGGTTCTCCATGAAGAAGCTCGCCGCAACCAGCGTGACGATGAGCGACGAGCCCTTGTTTTCGCGATCGCTTGCGGACGGCATCGGTCGGGCGCTCCTTCGGCTGGGTCGAAAGCTTGCCATTCTAGCCGCGAGAGCAGACCTCGCGCGGCTATGGTAGTTTTTGCGCTTGCCGGAAAGCCAGCCAGGCGCATTTCCGACATTGCGCCGACGATGTGCCGACAACGCGCAAACACAACGCCAACAAGAGGAATCAGCAATGAAGTTTCGGAAACTGGGTGATTCGGGTGTCGACGTGAGCCTGATCGGGCTCGGCACCATGACCTGGGGCGAGCAGAACACCGAGCGCGAAGCGCACGAGCAGATCGACTATGCGCTCGCCCAGGGAGTGAATCTCCTCGACGCCGCCGAAATGTACCCGGTGCCGCCGCGCCCCGAGACGCAGGGCCGCACCGAGGCGTACATCGGCACGTGGCTCGCGAAGCATCAGGCCAGGCGCGGCGATATCGTGCTCGCGACCAAAATCGCCGGCCCGGCGCGCCAGCCGCACAATCCGCGGCACATCCGCGGCGCGGGCAACCAGTTCGACCGGAAGAACCTGAACGAAGCCATCGACGGCAGCCTGAAGCGCCTGCAGACGGATTACGTCGATCTGTACCAGCTGCACTGGCCCGACCGCAGCACGATGACCTTCGGCCGCCCGGGGTATCCGTATATCGACGACGAATACACTGTGCCCATCGAGGAGACGCTCGCCGCGCTCGGCGAGCTCGTGAAGGCGGGCAAGATCCGCTACGTGGGCGTGTCGAACGAAACGCCATGGGGCGTCGCGCAATTCCTGCGCGCGGCCGAGAAGGCGGGGCTGCCGAAAATCGTCAGCATTCAGAATCCCTACAGCCTCGTGAATCGCACCTACGAGCTGGGCCTCTCCGAATTCACGCACAAGGAAGGCGTCGGGCTGCTCGCCTACTCGCCGCTCGCGTTCGGCTGGCTCACCGGCAAGTACGAAGGCGGCGCGCGGCCGGCGGGCGCGCGCATCACGCTGTTCGAGCGCTTCCAGCGTTACAGCAAGCCGCAGGCGATCGCGGCGATCACGTCCTACGTCGAACTGGCGAAGCGCCACGGCCTCACGCCGACGCAGCTTGCGCTCGCGTTCGTCAACACGCGCCCGTTCACGACGAGCACGCTGATCGGTGCGACCACGATGGCGCAACTGCAGGAGAACATCGAGAGCGTGAACATCGAACTGTCGGAGGAAATTCTCGCCGGGATCGACGCGCTGCACGAGCGTCAGCCGAATCCGGCGCCCTGAACTGGCAGAGCCGCGCGTGCGCGACGCGGGAATTCCCTGTCCGGTCAGGGATTTGCCGCGCCTGCGGATGCGTTGGCCGCGAATGTGTCAGCATTGAGGTTCTCGCGGCGGCGGGTTCGTGATATCCATGATTCACCGCCAGCCGGTTGGAATGATCCAGGCAAGACCGTCTTCGCTTCTTGAAGACATTGCACGAAAGACGCAGCGGGCGCCCGCGCGCCCGCATCCTGCCGTAACGCCGCCGCGCCGCTCAGAGCGCCGCTTGCAACGGGCCGCGGCGCGCCCTCGCAATACTCGCGGTGCGGTGCCGGCTGCAAGGCACTACACTTGCTCGATGGTCCTGGTTGCCCGCTGCGGCGCCCTCTAGCCACAGCGCGCTCTTTGCAAAGGAGTCGTCGCTCATGTCTCAAGCAACACCTCAGGCAAAAGACCTCGATCGCCTTACGATCGACACCATCCGCACGCTTTCGATGGACGCCGTGCAGAAGGCCAACTCCGGCCACCCGGGCACGCCGATGGCGCTCGCGCCGGTCGCGTTCCATCTCTGGCAGAACCATCTTCGCTACGACCCGGACGCGCCGCTGTGGCCGAACCGCGACCGCTTCGTGCTGTCGGTCGGGCATGCGTCGATGCTGCTCTATTCGCTGCTGCATCTCGCGGGCGTCAAGGAAGTCGACGAAAACGGCAAGCCGACCGGCAAGCCCGCGGTGTCGCTCGACGACATCGAGCACTTCCGCCAGCTCGACAGCAAGACGCCCGGCCACCCCGAATTCCGCATGACGACCGGTGTCGAGACGACCACCGGTCCGCTCGGCCAGGGTCTCGGCAACAGCGTCGGCATGGCGATGGCCGCGCGCTGGAAGGAAGCGCACTTCAACAAGGGCAATGACAGGATCTTCGATTACCGCGTCTACGCACTCTGCGGCGACGGCGACATGATGGAAGGCGTGTCGCACGAAGCGGCGTCGCTCGCGGGGCATCTCAGGCTCTCGAACCTGATCTGGATCTACGACAGCAACCGCATCACGATCGAAGGCCACACGGACCTCGCGTACAGCGACGACGTCGAAGCGCGCTTTCACGGCTACAACTGGCACACGCTGCACGTCGACGACGCCAATGACGAGAAGGCGCTCGAAGATGCCATCAACAAGGCGAAGTCCCACACCGACAAGCCGACGCTGATTGTCGTGAAGAGCATCATCGGCTGGGGCGCGCCGAACAAGCAGGACACGGCGAGCGCGCACGGCGAGGCGCTCGGCGAGGACGAGATCAGGCTTGCGAAGAAGTTCTACGGCTGGCCCGAGGACAAGCAGTTCTATGTGCCCGACGGCGTGATGCAGCACTTCGCCGACGGCATGGGCGCGCGCGGCAGGAAGCTGCACGCCGAGTGGAAACAGCGCTTCGACGCTTACGAGAAAACCAACCCGGAACTCGCGAAAGAAGCGTGGCTGATGCTCGAAAACAAGCTGCCCGAAGGCTGGGACGCCGACATTCCCACGTTCGAGCCGGACGCGAAGGGCATCGCGACGCGCGAGTCGTCGGGCAAGGTGCTCAACGCGATCGCGCCGCGCATTCCCTGGCTGGTCGGCGGCGCGGCGGACCTGTCGCCGTCGACGAAGACCAATCTCAAGTTCGAGGGCGCGGGCAGCTTCGAGCACGACGACTACGCGGGGCGCAACCTGCACTTCGGCATCCGCGAGCACGGCATGGGCGCGGTCTGCAACGGCCTCGCATTGTCGGACATGCGGCCGTATGGATCGACGTTCCTGATCTTCAGCGACTACATGAAGCCGCCGATCCGCCTCTCCGCGATCATGGAGTTGCCGGTCATCTACGTGTTCACGCACGACTCGATCGGCGTCGGCGAGGACGGCCCGACGCACCAGCCGATCGAGCAGCTCGCCTCGCTGCGCGGCGTGCCGGGCCTGTGCACGCTGCGTCCCGCCGATGCGAACGAAGTGGGCGAGGTATGGCGCGTCGCGCTGTCGAACTCAAAGGAGCCTTCGTGCATCGTGCTCACGCGCCAGCCGCTGCCGACCTTCGATCGCAAGAAGTACGCATCGGCGGAAGGCGTCAAGCGCGGCGCCTACGTGCTCGCCGATGCCGAAGGCGGCAAGAAGCCCGAGGTGCTGCTGCTCGGCACCGGCAGCGAGGTATCGCTGTGCGTCGAGGCCTATGAAAAGCTGAAGGCCGAAGGCATCGCGGCGCGCGTCGTGTCGATGCCGTCATGGGACATCTTCGAGCAGCAGGACCAGGCCTACAAGGACTCGGTGCTGCCGCCCGACGTGCACGCGCGCGTCTGTGTCGAGCAGGCCGCGACGCTCGGCTGGGATCGCTATGTCGGCCGCCTGGGCTCGCAGATCGTCATGCATACGTTCGGCGCGTCGGCGCCGTTGAAGGCGCTCAAGACGAAATTCGGCTTCACGCCGGAGCGCGTCTACGAAGAAGCGAAGAAGCAGATCGCGCGCGTGAAATCCAACGGCAAGGAGTGAACCATCATGCAGATCGGCATCGTGGGACTGGGACGCATGGGCGGCAACATCGCGCGTCGCCTGATGCGCGGCGGGCACACGTGCGTCGTGTACGACCACAACCGCCAGACAACCGAAGCGCTCGCGAGCGAAGGCGCGACGGGCGCCGATGATCTGGGCGATCTCGTCGCGAAGCTGGCGGCGCCGCGCGTCGTCTGGCTGATGCTGCCCGCGGGAAAGATCACCGAAGACACGCTCGACGATCTGCAGAAGATCCTCGGCGCGGACGACGTGATCATCGACGGCGGCAACAGCTTCTACAAGGACGATATCCGGCGCGCGGCGCAGTTGCGCGAGCAGGGCATCCATTACGTCGATGTCGGCACGTCGGGCGGCATCTGGGGGCTGGAGCGCGGCTACTGCATGATGATCGGCGGCGACGAGGCGATCGTGCGCCGGCTCGATCCGGTCTTCGCGACGCTCGCGCCCGGACGCGGCGACATCCCGGCGACGCCGGGCCGCGAAGGCCGCGACGCGCGCGTCGAGAACGGCTACATGCACTGCGGACCGGTCGGCTCGGGGCACTTCGTGAAGATGGTTCACAACGGCATCGAGTACGGGCTGATGCAGGCGTATGCGGAGGGCTTTCACATCCTCAAGCACAAGGCGTCGAAGGATCTCCCCGAGGACGAGCGCTATTCGCTCGATCTCGCGGATATCGCCGAGGTATGGCGGCGCGGCAGCGTGGTGTCGTCGTGGCTCCTCGATCTGACCGCGGGGGCGCTTGCCAGCGACGGCACGCTCGAGCGCTTCTCCGCCGAAGTGGCGGATAGCGGTGAAGGGCGCTGGACCATCGAAGCGGCGATCGAGGAAGCGGTGCCCGCGCAGGTGCTGTCGGCGGCGCTCTACACGCGCTTCCGCTCGCGCGATGCCGAGGCGTTCCCCGAGCGCATGCTGTCCGCGATGCGCTTCGGCTTCGGCGGACACAAGGAGTTTCCCGTCAAGTAGCGCCTCTTTCCCGACGATGTGAAAACGGCGATGGACCATCGAGGTCCATCGCCGTTTTTCATTTCATCATGCGTCGCCTGAAGAGCCAGGCGCACAGGAAGAACGGCACGACCACATACGCGATCAGCACGGCGACATGCAGCGCAAGACCGTCGAACGGGCGGCCGAGCATCGCGGGACGAATCAGCTCCACCGCGTGAAAGAGCGGCAGCACTTGCGTGACGTGCTGCGCGAGCGCGGGCAGTTGCCTGATCGGAAAAAACACGCCGGAGAGCAGGAGCATCGGCGTGAGCGCGAGCGTCTGGTAGAACATGAAAAAGTCGTAGCTCGGCGCGAGCGCGGTGATGACCATCGCCGTGCTGGCGAACGCGAGTCCGGTCAGCACGATGACGGGCAGCGCCGTCAGCATCGACGGAAAGCTCGCATAACCGAGCGCGCCCGCGACGATCATGATCGCCACGCCCGACAGCACCGACTTGCTCGCCGCCCAGACGATCTCGCCGAGCACGATGTCGCCGAGCGTGAGCGGCGTGTGCATGATCGCTTCCCACGTGCGCTGCACGTGCATGCGCGAGAAGCCCGAGTACATCGCCTCGAAGGTCGCGGACATCATCACGCTCGACGCCGCCGTTCCCGCGGCGAGAAACGCGATGTACGACACGCCCTCGACACGTCCGACCATCAGCCCGAGACCGAGCCCCAGGCCGAAGAGATAGATCATCGGATCGGCGAGATTGCCGATCATCGACGCGATGGCGAGCTTCTTCCAGACCAGATAGTTGCGGCGCCATACCGACATCCAGTGCGTGGCGTTCGCGGGCAGGGCGCTCGAGAACGGCGTGAGGTTCCGCTCGCCCGGCGGCTTGCGGCGCGCGTCCTTCGCGCCGACGCGGGATTGATCGAAGGTATCCATTTGCGTCGCTTTGCGTTCAGTCCACCATCTCGCGCCCGGTGAGGCGCAGGAACACGTCTTCCAGATTCGCCGGACGATGCAGATAGCGCACGTCGGCGCGGCCCTTCACCCGCGCGTGCACGGGCTGCGGGTCATCCACGTAGCAAAAGAGCGTCTCGCCGCTCACCTCCATGCGCTCGACCAAGGGCTCGAGCTCGGCGGCGAGCGCCTGCGGATCGGGGCCGTAGATCTCGATCACGTCCGAGCCGATCACCGATTCGATGAGATCGCGCGGCCGGCCCTCGGCGATCTTGCGGCCTTCCTCGATCACGCAGAGCCGGTCGCACAGGCGTTCGGCCTCCTCCATGAAGTGGGTCGTCAGAAGAATCGTCTTGCCGCGCGCGAGCAATGAGCGCAGGCGTTCCCAGATCAGATGGCGCGCTTGCGGATCGAGCCCGGTGGTCGGCTCGTCCATCACGAGCACGTCGGGGTCGTTGACGAGTGCGCGCGCGAGCGTGAGGCGCCGCTTCATGCCGCCCGACAGTTCGCCGACGCGCGCATCGGCCTTGCTCTCCAGCCGCGCGAACTCCAGCAGCGACGGCACGAGCGCGTCCATGCGCGCGCCCGTCAGGCCGAAGTAACGGCCGAAGACGAGCAGGTTCTCGCGCACCGTGAAGTCGGGATCGAGATTGTCGAACTGCGGCACGACGCCCACGCGCTCGCGTGCGAAACGGGCGCGCGCGGGCACCGGCTCGCCGACGAGCCGGATCGCGCCGCTGTCGGGCGAGGTGATGCCGAGCAGCATCTTGAGCGTCGTCGTCTTGCCCGCGCCGTTCGGGCCGAGCAGTCCGAAGCATTCGCCGCGGCGCACGTCGAAAGAAAGGCCGTCGACGACGGTGCGCGCGCCGTAGTGCTTCCTTACTTCGTTGAACTCGATCGCGGGCGCGCCGCTTTCGTCGGCTGCGGGTCGCGTGGTCCGTTGCAATGTTTGATCAGTCATGCATTCGTGCCGCAGGAAAAGCGCGTGGAGAAATCCAGCGGGCTAGTGTAATCCAATGCACCATGCCGGCGCTCGATGTGCAACCGCCTGCGGCGAGCCCGTGTCAAACCTGTGCGGGCGGTCGCGAACCGGTTCCGGCCGAAAGTGCCAGAGGCTTGTCCGCCGGGGGCTTCGGGCATCTGGCACGGTGCGAGCTAGCGTGTTCGCTGGCGCGCGCCGGTTAGCGTTTTCCAGCGTTGCCACGCATGTGGCGACACACCATGATGAAGAAACGCCGTGGGTAAATCGCGCTTCGGGCGGGCTCAGCCGGACTTGACCCGGCGCAGGGCGCGAATGGCAAGTTGGCCAGGGAGGTCATGATGGAGAGCTATCGCAAAATCCTGCTGTGCTATGACGGCTCCAGAGAGGGACGCAAGGCACTGCGCCAGGGCGCGAATCTCGCGCTCGCGCTGAACGCGGAAACGCATGTGCTGGCGGTGGTGGACATGCGCTCGAGCATTGCGCAGAGCGCCGGACTGCTAACCGACATGGCCTGCGGCCGCTTCGAGGAAGCAGCGCGGGATATCCTGCAGGAAGGCGTCGACTGGCTGCGCGAACGCGGACTCCACGCGCAGGGGCACTTCGCGTTTGGACATCCGATCGACGAGATCGCGGCGCTTGCGGAGAGCCTCAAGGTCGATCTCGTCGTCGTTGGACATCGCTGCCGCAGCGGCCTCGCGCGCTGGTGGATGGGCGCGGGCAACACGCCGCTGCTCGACCGCGTGAAGTGCAGCATTCTGGTTGCCGTGTGTCAGGCCGGAGAATCGGCCGAGGCCGAGGACGAAGCGGAGCACGCGGCGAACCCGGTCAAAGCGGAAGCCGGCGCGTAGCAGCAGCGTGAAAAAGCGCCCCGCGCAAGCGCGGGCGCTTGACGGTCAGCCATTCAGATCGACCGCGACGAGCTTCCACGACACGAGCCCGTCGCGATGGAAGATCGCCGAATAACGCGCGTCGCCGGCGCCGTGCCGGTATGTCACGACGAACGTATTGAGGCTTCTGTATCCCGCCGTGGTCATCGGGGGCTGTTTCGGCGCCTCCTGCGCAGTCGTGGCGCCGGATGCAGGAACGCCGGACGGGCTCGCCGGAGAGCCGTCGCCCGCCTGCGGCGGATGCTCGCCGGGCGTCCCGCGCGGCGGGATGCCGTTCAGAATCGCCGCGACGCCGTCCGGTGTCGCATAGGAATCCACCAAGGGACCGACGACTGCCGCGCCGATCATCGCGCCGATGATCGCGAGCGGATTGCCGCTCTTCTGAATATCGACGCGCCGCGTGAGCAGCGCCGCGATCTGCTCCTTGAGACTCGCGCGCAGCGCGGGAAAATCGACGTATTCGTTGACGGTCTGCGCGTCGCGCGCATCGGCCGCGCGCTTCACGCGGTTCAGTGCGATGTACGGCGAGGCGTAAATGAAACCGAGCGCCGCGACGAGAATCAGGACGACGAGCGTGGTAATGACGGAACGGGTAGTGCGGGTCATGCGACGGCGAAGCCTCTCTTGCAAAGCGTGAATCTGTGATTGACCGCGCATGCGCGCGATAAATCCCGGGAATTCACCTTCTTCGTACGCTCCGCCTCAATATTTCGCCGTCGCGACGCAAACAGCGCGCTCCATCGACGTCTCGCCGCATCAGGCCAGAATGCCGCCCGCGAGTCCTGCGCTTTCCTCGGCGATGCAGCGATCGATCATGCGCGACACTTCGTCGATCTTGCCCACCAGAATGACGCGCGATTGTCCGCGATAGACACGCACCGGCGCGCGCTGCGCAGGCTCCGCGTGCACCGTGCTGCTCAACGAGACGCGCGCGAAAGCCGGCTGACGCGACGGCAGCGTGGGCATCTCGTCGAAGAGATCGGGCGTGGCTTCGGCGCGCGGCATGCCGCATGCGATCAGCGCGCGCAGATGGCGCAGGCGGCCGAATTGGCGGAAGGGCAGTAAGCGGGCGAAACGTTCCATGATGACTCTCCAGACGATAGGACGCACTGCGGCGCGCCGCGAACGGTGGCCGTCATGCTTGTTGTTGGTGAAACGCCTTGACCGGCGTTGGAAGCAGCTGGTGAAGTGATGGTGCGCTTCTAACGAGACATTTTCTGTCTCATTGCGAGAAGCGACCGGGCAATTTCTCGTTGAATATCGCCTCCGCCAACGCTTGAGCCGAGCCGTCAGAACTCGCCCGAACGGATCAATCCGACCGCTATGCCTTCCAGTGCGAAATCGCCGCTGCCAGAGCGCACGAAGATGTTTTCGTAGTCCGGATTCTCGGCGATCAGCTCGACGCCGTCGCGATGGCGCTTCCAGCGCTTCACCGTGACGTCGTCGCCGATGCGCGCGACCACGATCTGTCCGTCCTTCGCTTCGCTGCGCTTCTGCACGGCGAGCAGGTCGCCGTCGAGAATGCCGGCGTCGCGCATCGACAGCCCGCGCACCTTCAATAGATAGTCCGGCTTGCTGGAGAAGAGCGCGGGATCGCATGCGTAATGCTGCGAGATGTGCTCTTGCGCGAGGATCGGGCTACCCGCCGCCACGCGCCCGACGAGCGGCAGCGACAACTGCATGATGCTCGGATGCGGCAGCGTGAACTGATGCGGCAACTCTTCCGAGCGATCGATGCGCGATGCATCGCCCAACAGCCGGATGCCGCGCGATGAGCCTGCCGCCAGTTCGATCACGCCCTTGCGCGCCAGCGCCCGAAGGTGCTCCTCGGCCGAATTCGCGGAACTGAAGCCGAGTTCCGCGGCGATCTCGGCGCGCGTGGGCGGGAAGCCGGTACGCTCGATCGCGCGCTGGATCAGTTCGAACACCTGCTGCTGCCGCGCGGTAAGTCTGGATGTCTTGGTCACTGGCTCGAGCCCCCGGTGCACTGTATGGATGGACAGGTGACTGTATTTTTATACAGTATTCCGCGCTTTTCAAGCTTTACTTTAAGTTCGCGTCGCCGAGGCTCCCGAACGCTCCTTTCACGGCCAGTCGCGCTTTTTCCATCAAGGAATATCGTTCTTAGCAGTTTTACGTATAAAAAAGTGAAGAACGATTATTTCTAATCATATAGACGGATCGATAGACTGATTCCGTCAATTCGATAAGACGGAGAACGGGGAATGCAAAGCTTCAGACTGGGATTGGGCAAGGGCGCGCTGCGCCTGTTCGCGGCGGCGGCGCTGACGGCGGCGAGCTTCGGGATGACCGCGTCCGCGTACGCCGAGACGTCGTTTCTGAACGTCTCTTACGACCCGACCCGCGAGCTCTACCAGGACTTCAACCAGGCATTCGCCAAGAAGTGGAAGGCCGAGACGGGGGAGACCGTGACGTTCAAGCAGTCGCACGGCGGCTCCGGCGGCCAGGCGCGCGCGGTGCTCGACGGCCTGCAGGCCGACGTCGTGACGCTCGCGCTCGCCTACGACATCGACGCCCTCGCGAACAAGGGTCTCATCGGCGCGGACTGGCAGAAGCGTCTGCCGGACAACGCATCCCCGTACACCTCGACGATCGTGTTCCTGGTGCGCAAAGGCAATCCGAAGCACATCAAGGACTGGGACGATCTGATCAAGCCGGGCGTGTCGATCGTCACGCCGAACCCGAAGACCTCGGGCGGCGCGCGCTGGAACTATCTTGCGGCGTGGGCCTATGCGCAGCACAAGCCGGGCGGCAACGAGCAGAGCGCGAAGGACTTCGTGTCGAAACTCTACAAGAACGCCGGCGTGCTCGATTCCGGCGCGCGCGGGGCCACGACGAGCTTCGTGCAGCGCGGGCAGGGCGATGTGCTGATCGCGTGGGAAAACGAGGCGTTCCTGTCGCTGAAGGAGTTCGGGCCGGACAAGTTCGAGATCGTGGTGCCGTCGGTGAGCATTCTCGCGGAGCCGCCGGTCGCGGTGGTCGACAAGGTCGTCGACAAGCACGGCACGCGCAGGCTCGCGGAAGCCTATCTCAAGTACCTGTATAGCGACGAAGGCCAGCAGATCGCCGCGCGCAATTTCTATCGGCCGCGCTCGGACAAGGTGCCCGCGGATCTGACCAAACAGTTTCCGAAGCTGAAGCTCTACACCATCGACGACACCTTCGGCGGCTGGACGAAGGCGCAGAAGACGCACTTCGCGGACGGCGGCGTGTTCGACTCGATCTATCAACCGCAATAAGCAGGGAAACCCGCGACGCGGCGCGCTCCAGACGCCGCGCGCGACAGCGGCAACGCGCGCCCGACCCCGGCGCGCAAAAAAGGATGAATCAAGGATGACGACCTTCACATTCAGGAAACCGAGCGCGCTGCCCGGGTTCGGCCTGACACTCGGCATCACGGTGGCTTATCTGAGCCTCGTGGTGCTGATTCCGCTTGCCGCCACCTTTGCGAAGACCGCGACGCTCGACTGGCCGCGGTTCGTGCGCGCGGTGACGTCGCCGCGCGTGCTGGCGTCGTACCGGCTCACCTTCAGCGCGGCGCTCGGCGGCGCGCTCATCAACGCGGTGTTCGGCTTTCTCGTCGCGTGGGTGCTCGTGCGCTATACGTTCCCGTTCAAGCGCATCGTCGATGCGATCGTCGATTTGCCGTTCGCGCTGCCGACATCCGTTGCCGGCATCTCGCTCGCGGCCGTTTATGCGGGCAACGGCTGGATCGGGCAGTATCTCGCGCCGCTCGGCATCAAGGTCGCGTTCACGCCATTGGGCGTGCTCGTCGCGCTGACCTTCATCGGCTTGCCGTTCGTCGTGCGCACGGTGCAGCCGGTGCTCGAGGATTTCGAGCGCGAGCAGGAAGAAGCCGCCGCCTGCCTCGGCGCCACGCGCTGGCTCACGTTCCGCCGCGTCGTGCTGCCGTCGCTCTTTCCGGCGCTTCTGACGGGCTTCGCGCTCGCGTTCGCGCGCGCGCTCGGCGAGTACGGCTCGGTCATTTTCATCGCGGGCAACGTGCCGATGAAGTCGGAGATCACCTCGCTGCTCATCATCACGAAGCTCGAGCAATACGACTATGCCGGCGCGACCGCGCTCGCCGTCGTGATGCTCTGCGTGTCGTTCCTGATGCTGCTGCTCATCAACACCCTGCAGTGGTTCCTGCAGCGGCGCACCAGCAAGACCGGCGCGGCGCCTGTCAATGTCGCACTGACAGCGGGAGAAACGGCATGAGCAAGGTCCTTCCGTTGCAGACGACGGCATCGCGCCATGCGCAGAGCCTCAATCCCGTCACCGAGCCGCGCGCCGTGCGCTGGCTGCTGACGGGCGTCGCGCTCGCGTTTCTCGCGCTCTTTCTCGTCGTGCCGCTCGTCGCGGTGTTCGTGCAGGCGTTCGCGAAGGGCGTCGACTATTACTTCGAGTCGCTGAAAGACCCCGACGCGTGGTCCGCCATCAAGCTCACGCTGGCGACCGCCGCGATCGCCGTGCCGCTGAACGTCGTGTTCGGGCTTGCCGCATCGTGGGCCATCGCGAAGTTCGAGTTTCGCGGCAAGGCGCTGCTGACCACGCTGATCGATCTGCCGTTCTCGGTGTCGCCCGTGATTTCGGGTCTCATCTACGTGCTGATGTTCGGCGCGCAGGGATGGTTCGGACCGTGGCTCGCGGCGCACGACGTGCAGATCATCTTCGCGGTGCCCGGCATCGTGCTCGCGACGATCTTCGTGACGTTCCCCTTCGTCGCGCGCGAGCTCATCCCGCTGATGCAGGCGCAGGGCAACGACGAAGAGGAAGCGGCCCACGTGCTCGGCGCATCGGGCTGGCAGATCTTCCGGCGCGTGACGCTGCCCAACGTGAAGTGGGGCCTGCTCTACGGCGTGATTCTCTGCAACGCGCGCGCGATGGGCGAGTTCGGCGCGGTCTCGGTGGTCTCGGGCCACATCCGCGGCCAGACCGACACCATGCCGCTGCACGTCGAAATTCTCTACAACGAGTACAACTTTTCGGCCGCGTTCGCGGTGGCGTCGCTGCTCGCGCTGCTCGCGCTCGTGACGCTCGGGCTGAAGCTCCTCGCGGAGCGGCGCATGTCGCAAGCCATCAGCGAAGCCCGCGTAACCGCACAGACTTGAGAGGCCGACAACATCATGAGCATCATCGTTCGCAATCTGCAAAAACGCTTCGGCGATTTCACCGCCCTCGACAACGTCACGCTCGATTTTCCGGCGGGCGAGCTCGTCGCGCTGCTCGGGCCTTCGGGCTGCGGCAAGACCACGCTCCTGCGGGTGATCGCGGGCCTCGAATTCGCCGATGCGGGCCAGGTCGTGCTGCACGGCGAGGATGTCGCAACCGTCGGCGCGCGCGAGCGGCAGGTCGGCTTCGTATTCCAGCACTATGCGCTCTTCCGGCACATGACCGTGTTCGAGAACGTCGCGTTCGGCCTGCGCGTGAAGCCGCGCCGCGAACGTCCGAGCGAAGCCGCGATCCGCGAGAAGGTGCACGAACTGCTCAAGCTCGTGCAGCTCGACTGGCTCGCCGAGCGTTTTCCGTCGGAGCTGTCGGGCGGACAGCGGCAGCGCATCGCGCTGGCGCGGGCGCTCGCCGTCGAGCCGAAGGTGCTGCTGCTCGACGAGCCGTTCGGCGCGCTCGACGCCAAGGTGCGCAAGGAGCTGCGCAGCTGGCTGCGCCGCCTGCACGACGACCTGCATATTTCGACGCTCTTCGTCACGCATGACCAGGAAGAGGCGCTGGAGGTGGCGGACCGCATCGTCGTGATGAATCACGGGCGCGTGGAGCAGGTGGGCAGCCCGCAAGACGTGTACGATCATCCGCAGACGTCGTTCGTCTACGAGTTTCTCGGCGCGGCGAACCGGCTGCAGGGCAAGGTCGATGCGAACGGCTTCGTCGCCGATGGCGCATCGACCCCGATCGCCGCGCAGGCGCATTTCAGCGGACCGGCGCTCGCGTATGTCCGTCCGCACGATCTCGACCTGTACCCTGCCGACGGCGCGCATCGGGACGGCATCGTCGTCGGCGTGCGGCGCGTCGTGACGCTGGGCGGCTCGGTGCGCGTGGAACTGGAAGGCAGCGCGGGCGGCGTGATCGAGGCGGAGCTGGATCGCGAGGCGTGGCGCGCGCTCAGGCTCGATATCGGCGATGGCGTGACGGCGGTGCCGCGCGCGCTGCGCGTGTTTCCGGCGCAATGAACAACATAAGCGAGAACAAAGGCATCAAGAGAGGTCGACATGAATTTCCAGCAACTGCGCTTCGTGCGCGAGGCCGTGCGCCAGAACATGAATCTGACGGAGGTCGCGAACGTGCTCTATACGTCGCAGTCGGGCGTGTCGAAGCAGATCAAGGATCTCGAGGACGAACTCGGCGTCGATATCTTCATCCGTCGCGGCAAGCGGCTCACGGGCCTCACCGAGCCTGGCAAGCAGGTGCATCAGCTGATCGAACGCATGCTGCTCGATGCCGAGAACCTGCGGCGCGTCGCGCGCCAGTTCGCGGACCAGGACAACGGCCATCTGGTCGTCGCGACGACGCACACGCAGGCGCGTTACGCGCTGCCGAAGGTCATCCGCCAGTTCACCGAGGTGTTCCCGAAGGTGCATCTCGCGCTGCGCCAGGGCAGCCCGCAGCAGATTGCGCAGATGATCATCAACGGCGAGGCGGACATCGGCATCTCGACCGAGGCGCTCGACCGCTATCCGGACATCGTCACGTTTCCGTGCTATTCGTGGCATCACACGGTCGTGGTGCCGAAGGATCATCCGCTCGTCGGGCGCGAGAACATCACGCTCGAGCAGATCGCCGAATATCCGATCGTCACGTACGATCAGGACTTCACGGGCCGCTCGCACGTGGACCAGGCGTTCGCGAGCGCGGGCGCCATGCCCGACATCGTGCTGACCGCGATCGACGCGGACGTCATCAAGACGTACGTGGAACTGGGCATGGGCATCGGCATCGTGGCGGCGATGGCGTATGACGCGAAGCGCGACACCGAGCTCGTCGCGCTCGATACGCAGCATCTGTTCGAGGCGAGCACGACGCGCGTCGGCCTGAGAAAGGGGGCGTTCCTGCGGGCGTATGCGTACCGGCTGATCGAGATGTTCGCGCCGCAGCTCGACGAGGCGCAGATCGCCGCGCAATTGCGCGAGGCGGCCTGAACGCGGCTTGCCGGCATGCCGGCTGATTTACAATCGCCGGCATGAATACTTCCTCTCTACCTCGCATTGCCGTGCTCGCAACGGGCGGCACCATTGCCGGACAGGCCGGCGATGCATCGAAGACGGCGGGCTACAAGGCGGGCGTCGTCGGCGTCGACAAGCTGCTCGATGCCGTGCCTGCGCTCGGGCTCGTCGCACGCATTCACGCCGAGCAGATCGCGAGCATCGACAGCAAGGACATGAGCGCCGCGCTGTGGACGACGCTCAGCCGCCGCATCGATGCGCTGCTCGCGCAGGATGACATCGACGGCGTCGTCGTCACGCACGGCACGGATACGCTCGAAGAAACCGCCTACCTGCTGCATCTCACGGTGAAGAGCACGAAGCCCGTGGTGCTGACGGCGGCGATGCGTCCGTCGACCGCGCTTTCCGCCGATGGTCCGCTGAATCTGCTGAACGCGGTCACGGTGGCGGCATCGGCCGATGCCGCAGGCAAGGGCGTGCTCGTTGCGTTCAACAACCAGATTCACAGTGCGCGCGATGTCACCAAGACGAGCACTTACTCCGTCGGCGCATTCCGCTCGCCCGAAACGGGCGTGCTCGGCTTCGTGCAGGACGGGCGCGTGGAATTTCAACGCACGGTGGTGCGGCCGCATACTGCCGCGAGCGAATTTGCCGTGGCGGAGCAATGGCCGATGGTCGAGATCGTGGCGAGCTATGCGGATGCGTCGCGCGTGATGGTCGATGCGCTCGTCGCGGCGGGCGTGAAGGGCATCGTCGTCGCGGGCACGGGCAACGGCTCGATGCATGCGACGCTCACGCAGGCGCTCGCCGATGCGGTGAAGAAAGGCGTCGCGGTGGTGCGCGCTTCGCGCGTGGGATCGGGGCATGTGATGCGTAATGGCGCCGCGTCCGACGATGTGCTTGGTACCGTTAGCGCGGGGACGCTCAATCCCTATAAGGCACGGGTGCTTCTGATGCTTGCGCTGGGTTCAGGTTTGGATGATCTGCAGCGCATCTTTGATACGTATTAGTTCGCTGGTCTCGTGGAATCCTGAATTCTTAGTGGTCTATTGGCGTTGCCCCTGTGCGGGGCGGCAGTCACTTTCTTTGCTGCTGCAAAGAAAGTAACCAAAGAAAGCAGCTTTGGCCCAGGCAGACTCGTCGTCATCGTTCGGAGTGGCCCAGCCCCTAAGTGTCGCCCTCAAAGGACCAACGCGCCGTGGCTCGCGCACGCTCTGCCAAATCGCACCACAAAACTGACTGGTTCAGCACCAAAAAGCTCCAGCCCGCTACGCGGCCGAAGGGTTCATCGGGTCTGCCCGTGCTTCTTTACTAACGCTTCCATCTCACTGCTTCCGCCCAACGACGGCTTCCCTTGCATACCCTGCGGCAGCGCGTAGCGCTGTGCCGGAACGCTTTGGGGCTGAACCAGCGCCCTTAAACTTCTAGCTCGGCAGGCCGTGCGCGAACCACGGCGCGTTAGACCTTCGATGGCGACACTTAGAGGCTGGGCCACGCCGAACCATGACGACGAGTCTGCCTGGGCCCAAAGCTGCTTTCTTTGGTTACTTTCTTTGCAGCAGCAAAGAAAGTGACTGCCGCCCCGCACAGGGGCAACGCTAATAGACCACTAAGAACTCAGGATTCCACGAAAGCCCAGGCAAGCGAAACAAACAAAGCAAAGCAAAGCAAAGCAAAAAACGCGAACCAGGGTTCGCGTCATGCAGTGAAAAGAATCAATTCGCCGGTGGGATCCGCAGCACCTGCCCCGGATAGATCTTGTCCGGGCTCTTCAACATCGGCTTGTTCGCGTCGAAGATCAGATCGTTCTTCGCGCCGCTGCCATAGTACTTCTCTGCGATCTTCCACAGATTGTCGCCTGACACGACAGTGTAATACTGCGACTCGGGCTCGGCATTCGGCACGGTCAACTGATCGTCCACCTTGTCGACGTGCTGAACGTTCCCCGCGGCAACCAGAATCTTTTCCTTGGTCGCCTGATCCGGCGCCTGACCCGACACGGTTACCGTGTGCGATGCACCGTCATATTTCACGTCGAGATTGTCCGCGTTGAGACCCTGCGAGCGGATGTAGGTTGCGATGGCTTCGCCCGCCTTCTGATTCAGCGCGGCGACATCCACTGGCGCTGCAGCCGGAGCCGCCTCTGCGCTCGGCGTGGCTGCACCGAAAAGTTTCTCGCCTGCTTCCTTGATAAAGCTGAGGATTCCCATTGTTCAACTCCTTGATTAACGGTAGTGATACGGCCCGCGAAGTCTAGGCAGATTAGTCGCGTACACCACCAGATAGTTCTGAGTTTCAACAAAAGGATTTGTACCACCGCTCGCGCGGCAGCGATAGAAGGCAATTTGCAACAATCCGACGCGGACACCCGACGACAAGCCGTCTGACCGACCAAGGCTTACCGGCGCACCGCCGGGTGCCGCTCTCGGACCCCACTTGCCGCCCTCAGCCCAGAGCGACATTTGTCCCGCGTGCCCATACGCGGGACGCCCCACGGTTCAGGTTGACGGCATTACGCCGTTACGCCGTTACGCAGCCTTGGCTTCTTGCTGCGGCTCGCCGGCCACCTGGAAGTTGGACATGATTTCGAGCGCGCGCACGAGCGCCGAGTGATCCCACGCACGGCCGCCGTTCGCCGCGCACACGCTGAAGAGTTGCTGCGCGCTCGCGGTGTGGGGCAGGGCGAGCCCCATCTTGCGCGCGCCGTCGAGTGCGAGGTTCAGGTCCTTCTGATGCAGTTCGATGCGGAAGCCCGGGTTGAACGTGCGCTTGGTCATACGCTCGCCATGCACTTCGAGTATGCGCGACGATGCGAAGCCGCCCATCAGCGCTTTACGCACGCGCTCCGGATCGGCGCCCGAGCGTGCCGCGAAGAGCAGCGCTTCGGCGACCGCCTCGATGTTCAGCGCGACGATGATCTGGTTCGCGACCTTGCAGGTCTGGCCCGCGCCGTTGTCGCCGATCAGCGAGATGTTCTTGCCCATCAGTTCGAACAGGGGCTTCGCGATCTCGAACGACTTCTCCGGGCCGCCGACCATGATCGTGAGCGTCGCCTCGCGCGCGCCGACTTCGCCGCCCGAAACCGGTGCATCGAGATAGTCGCAGCCGAGCGCGTTGATCTTCTTCGCGAACTCCTGCGTTTCCAGCGGAGCGATCGAACTCATGTCGATCACGAGCTTGCCCTTCGAGAGACCCTTCGCGACGCCGTCATCGGCGAACAGCACATTGGCGACGTCGGGCGTGTCGGGCACCATCGTGATGACGATCTCGCTCGCCTGCGCCACAGCGGTCGAGTCCGCCACGACGCTGGTCTGCGCGCGGATATCGTCCGGCACCGGATACTTGCCGTTCACGACGAGCTTGTGGCCGCCCTTGATGAGATTGCGCGCCATGTGCGCGCCCATGATGCCGAGGCCGATGAAACCGATCGTTGCCATACTTGATGCTCCTCCTTTCACGTGTCTTCAGGCAGTTGCGTGTTGCTTCACGCCGCCGATGCTTTGCAGCCAGCCGAGGCCCGCTTCGGTGCCGTCGAGCGGCTTGTACTCGCAGCCGATCCAGCCTTGATAGCCGATCTCGTCGAGCAGTTTGAACAGGAACGCGTAGTTGATTTCGCCGGTGCCCGGCTCGTTGCGGCCGGGGTTGTCGGCGAGCTGGATGTGCGCGATCTGCGGCAGGTTCTTCCTGATCGTCGCGGCGAGCTCGCCTTCCATGCGCTGCATGTGGTAGATGTCGTACTGCAGGAACAGATTGTCGGATCCGACCGCGCGGATCACGTCGAGCCCTTCCTGCGAGCGGTTCAGCGCGAAGCCCGGAATGTCGTACGAGTTGCATGGCTCCACGAGGAGCCTGATGCCTTCCTTCTTGAGCGCATCGGCGGCGAAGCGCAGGTTCTCGATGATCGTCGCGCGCGCCTGCTCGGCGGATACGCCCGCCGTCGGAATGCCGACGAGGCAGTTCAGCTGCGGCACGTTCAGCGCCTTCGCGTATTCGATCGCGCGGGGCACGCCTTCGCGGAACTCCGCGACGCGATCCGGCAGGCAGGCGATGCCGCGCTCGCCGGCTTCCCAGTTGCCCGCGGGCAGGTTGTGCAGCACGATCCGCAGGTCGTTGTCCTTCAGGCGCTTCTCGATATCGCTGATCGAAAAGGCGTACGGGAACAGGAACTCGACCGCCTTGAAGCCCGCGTTCGCCGCGGCCGCGAAGCGGTCGAGGAACGGGACTTCGTTGAACAGCATGGTCAGATTCGCGGCAAATTTCGGCATGGTTCTTTCCTGATGGTCGGTCAGTGGGAGTACGCCGCGCGTCGGGTCTTGCGAACGCGCGGCGGCGAAGCTCAGTCCAGCGGCGTGATCGCGGTCGGGGCGTCGACCTTGCTTTCGGCGAGCTCTTCGAACTCGTTGATCGCGTCGATCTCGGTGCCCATTGCGATGTTGGTCACGCGCTCGAGAATCATCTCGACGACGACCGGCACCTGATGTTCCGCGGCCAATGCCTGCGCTTGCTTCAGGGCAGGCGCGATGTCTTCCGGCTTGAACACGCGCAGCGCCTTGCAGCCGAGGCCTTCGGCCACCGCGACGTGATCGACGCCGTAGCCTTCCAGTTCAGGCGCGTTGATGTTGTCGAACGCGAGTTGCACGCAGTAGTCCATGTCGAAGCCGCGCTGCGCCTGGCGGATCAGGCCGAGGTACGAGTTGTTCACCACCACGTGCACGTAGGGCAGCTTGAACTGCGCGCCGACCGCGAGCTCTTCGATCATGAACTGGAAGTCGTAGTCGCCCGAGAGCGCGACGATCTTGCGTTGCGGATCGGCCGCGCGCACGCCGAGCGCGGCGGGAATCGTCCAGCCGAGCGGGCCGGCCTGGCCGCAGTTGATCCAGTTGCGCGCCTTGAACACGTGCAGAAACTGGGCGCCCGCGATCTGCGAGAGACCGATCGTCGTGACGAAGCAGGTGTCGCGGTCGAACGCGAGGTTCATCTCTTCGTAGACGCGCTGCGGCTTCATCGGCACGTTGTCGAAGTGCGTCTTGCGCAGCATCGTGCGCTTGCGCTGCTGGCAGTCCGCGACCCACGCGCTGCGATCCTTGAGCTTGCCGGCGGCCTTCCATTCCTTCGCCACCTCGACGAACAGTTCGAGCGCGGCCTTCGCATCCGACACGATGCCGAGATCCGGTCCGAACACGCGGCCGATCTGCGTCGGCTCGATATCCACGTGCACGAACTTACGGCCCTTCGTATAAACCTCGACGCTGCCCGTGTGACGGTTCGCCCAGCGGTTGCCGATGCCGAGCACGAAGTCGGAGGCGAGCATCGTCGCGTTGCCGTAGCGGTGCGAAGTCTGCAAGCCGACCATGCCGGCCATGAGCGGGTGATCGTCGGGGATCGCGCCCCAGGACATCAGCGTCGGAATCACGGGCACGCCGAGCGTTTCCGCGAATTGCACGAGCAGGTCTTCCGCCGCGGCATTGAGCACGCCGCCGCCGGAGACGATCAACGGCTTTTCGGCGTCGTTGAGCATCGTGAGCGCCTTTTCGATCTGCGCGCGCGTCGCCTTCGGCTTGTAGACCGGCAGCGGCTCGTAGGTATCGATGTCGAACTCGATTTCGGCCATCTGCACGTCGATCGGCAGATCGACCAGCACCGGACCCGGACGGCCCGAGCGCATCAGATGGAACGCCTGCTGGAACACGCGCGGCACGAGCGCCGGCTCGCGCACGGTGACGGCCCACTTGGTGACGGGCTTGGCGATCGACTCGATATCGACGGCCTGGAAGTCTTCCTTGTACAGACGCGCACGCGGCGCCTGGCCGGTGATCGCGAGAATGGGGATCGAATCCGCCTGGGCCGAATACAGGCCGGTGATCATGTCGGTGCCCGCCGGGCCCGACGTGCCGATGCAGACCCCGATGTTGCCGGGCGCGGCGCGGGTATAACCTTCGGCCATGTGCGAGGCGCCCTCGACGTGGCGCGCGAGCACGTGGCTGATGCCGCCCGACTTCTTCATCGCCGAGTAGAACGGGTTGATCGCCGCGCCGGGCACGCCGAACGCGGTGTCGATGCCTTCCTTCTCCAGCACGAGGACGGCTGCGTCGACGGCTCTCATCTTGGGCATGATTGTCTCCTTCCTGGGGTCTCTATCCGAAATTCGCTGTCTGCATCGAAGCAGGGTTCCGTTGCACTTTAAGTCCGTGAAAAAGGTTTGATAAGATCAGCTGGAGTCGCTTTTTACCAAACAAAAAGTATTGAATGACGATGCGACGCGGCTGAGCGGCCAGCGCGAGGCTGTGCCGGGACAGGAGACGAGAGATGGACCGCTTCAAGCAGATCGAAACCTTCGTGCGCGTGGCGGAGGCAGGCAGCCTCGCCGCGGCGGCGCTGGAGGAGGGCGTGTCGCCGGTGATCCTCGGGCGGCGCATCGACGCGCTGGAAAAGCGCCTCGGCGTGAAGCTGATGTACCGCTCGACGCGGCGGCTCGTCGTGAGCGAAGAAGGCGCCGCGTTTCTCGACCGCTGCAAGAATCTGCTCTCGGAATGGGAGCAGGCGGAAAACGAACTCGCGGCCGGCCGGCGCATGGTGGGCGGGCATCTGATCGTGTCGGCGCCGGCGGCGTTCGGGCGCATGCATGTCGCGCCGCACGCGCCCGCGTTCGTCGCCGACAAGCCCGAATTGCAGATGTCGTTCAATCTGACCGATCGCGTCGTCGATTTGGTGCGCGAGGGCTACGATCTGTCGATTCGCATCGGCGGAGCGGTCGATCCGAATTTCGTCGCGGTGAAGCTGGCGAGCAACCGGCGCGTTGTGTGCGGCACGCCCGCGTACTTCAAGAAGCACGGCAAGCCGAAATCGCTCGAGGACCTGCCGAATCACAATTGCCTCGCGTTCAATCTCCAGGGCGGCCAGAACCGCGGCTGGTACTTCCGCCGCAACGGCAAGCTCGTGACGGTGCGCGTGACCGGCAGCCTCGATTGCAACGACGGCGAGCTGCTGCATCGCTGGGTATCGGAAGGGCTCGGCCTCGGCTGGCGTTCGACGTGGGAAATCCAGCGGCAGCTGGAAGCGGGCGAGCTGGAAACCGTGCTCGACGAGTTCGAACTGCCCGATTACGACATTCTCGCGGTCTATCCCCAGCAGCGCTACGTGCCGGCGAGAGTGCGCTATTTCATTGATTATCTTAAGGAAATTTACGCGCAACCCGGCTACTGGAGCCGCCCGCCGACGCTTCCGGGCGAACCTCACGCGGAACGCGCGCCTGCGGCGCATGGCCGCTAACTGCCTGAAATTGCAGCCGAATTCAGTCGGAAACTGCCGATTTGCCTTGCCCGGAGCGCCGAACCGCGTTATAGTTTCAGGCTTCTCACTTGCCGCACCGGTCCGACGCCCGGGTGGCTTTTATCCATAAGTCAGCACAAGGAGTGAACATGCGTCATTACGAAATCGTCTTTATCGTGCACCCCGATCAGAGCGAGCAAGTGCCCGCGATGATCGAGCGCTACAAGGGCACGATCACGTCGCACGGTGGCCAGATCCACCGCATCGAGGACTGGGGCCGTCGCCAACTGGCCTACATGATCGAGAAACTCGCGAAGGCTCACTACGTCTGCATGAACATCGAATGCGATCAGGCGACGCTCGAAGAGCTCGAACACGCGTTCAAGTTCAACGACGCCGTTCTGCGTCACCTCATCGTCAAGATGAAGAAGGCCGAAACCGGCCCGTCGCCGATGATGAAGGAAGTGCAGCGCGAAGAAGCCAAGAAGGCGGCTTCCCAGCCGACCGAAGCGCAGGCTTAACGACAGCTCATCACTGTCAAGCCACCAGGGAACAGAAGCACTCTCGTGAACCGGCTGCAACTGACAGCAAGCGTCGTGGAACGCGAACCGGTGCGGTACACCCCCGCCGGCATCCCGATCGCAAGCTGCACGTTGCATCACCGCGCGGAAGTCGTCGAAGCGGGCATCGCCCGTCAGATCGAACTGACCATGCCGGCGGTCGCGGCCGGAGAAGCGAGCGGCAGGCTGGAAAGCTGTCCGATGGGCGTCGAAACGCGCTTCACCGGCTTTCTGGCGAAGAAAAGCCGTAATGCCCGAACCCTGGTGTTTCACATCACAGAATTGCAGGACATTGGAAAGGACTAATCATGCCCCGCCCGACTGGTAAGAAATTCGACAAGCGTCGTCAGCAACAAAACCCGCTCTTCAAGCGCAAGAAGTTCTGCCGCTTCACGGCAGCCGGCGTCGAGTACATCGACTACAAGGACACGGAAACGCTGAAGGACTTCATCGGCGAAAACGGCAAGATCACGCCGGCTCGTCTGACTGGCACGAAGGCGCACTATCAGCGCCAGCTCGACACGGCGATCAAGCGCGCGCGTTTCCTCGCGCTCCTGCCGTACACCGACCTGCACAAGGCCTAATCAGACGACGCACTAAGGAAAGCCAAAAATGCAAATCATTCTTTTGGAAAAGGTCGTCAACCTGGGCAACCTCGGCGATATCGTCAAGGTCAAGGACGGCTACGCACGTAACTTCCTGATCCCCGGCAAGAAGGCTCGCCGCGCAACCAAGGACGCAATCGCCGAATTCGAAGTACGCCGCGCCGAGCTCGAAAAGGTCGCCGCTGAAAAGCTGGCTGCCGCTCAGGCCCAGGGCGAAAAGCTGAGCGGCTTCACCGTTCAGATCTCGCAGAAGGCTGGTGTGGACGGCCGTCTGTTCGGTTCGGTCACGAACGCGGACATCGCCGAAGCGCTCAAGAAGCAAGGCTTCGCCGAAGTGGAAAAGGCGCAAGTGCGCCTGCCGCAAGGCCCGCTCAAGATCGTCGGCGACCATCCGGTTCAAGTGGCGCTGCACACGGACGTCCTGGTGGACGTGACGGTGTCGGTGCTCGGCGAGCACGCGTAAGTTTCAGGCGAGGCCGCGCGCCTCGCAGGCTGGAAAGAAGGGCAGGAACCGTAAAAGGTTCCTGCCTTTTTTATTGTCTGAGCGTTGTTCCGACGCGCCGATTTCATCGATAATTCCACCCCATGAACGCTCCGTCCAAAGACCCGCAACTCGACGCGCTGAAGGTTCCGCCGCACTCGATCGAAGCCGAGCAATCGGTGATCGGCGGCCTGCTGCTGGACAACGCCGCATGGGACCGCATTGCCGACGTGATGTCGCAAGGCGACTTCTATCGCTACGATCACCGCATCATCTACGAACATATCGGCAAGCTGATCGCGGCGACGCGCCCCGCGGACGTCATCACCGTCTACGAAGCGCTCAACATGGCGGGCAAGGCCGAGGAAGTGGGCGGCCTCGCGTACCTCAACGCGCTCGCGCAGAACACGCCGAGCGCGGCCAACATCCGCCGCTACGCCGAGATCGTGCGCGACCGCGCGGTGCTGCGCCGCCTGGTGTCCGTCGCCGATGAAATCTCCGCCGACGCCTTCAATCCGCAAGGCAAGGAAGTCCGCCAGATTCTGGACGAGGCCGAATCGCGCGTGTTCTCGATCGCCGAGGACGGCGCGCGCGGCACGCAGGGCTTTCTCGAGATCGGGCCGCTGCTCACGCAGGTCGTCGAGCGCATCGACACGCTCTATCACACGGCCAATCCGAGCGACGTCACCGGCACGCCGACCGGCTTCGTCGATCTCGATCGCATGACTTCGGGCATGCACGGCGGAGAGCTGATCATCGTGGCGGGGCGACCGTCGATGGGCAAGACGGCGTTCTCGATGAATATCGGCGAATACGTGGCGGTGGAGTATGGCCTGCCCGTCGCCGTGTTCTCGATGGAAATGCCCGGCACGCAACTGACGATGCGTATGCTCGGCTCGGTGGGCCGGCTCGATCAGCATCGCATGCGTACCGGCCGCCTCACCGACGAGGACTGGCCGAAGCTCACGCACGCCGTGCAGAAAATGAGCGAGGCGCAGCTTTTCATCGACGAGACGGGCGGCCTGAATCCGATGGAACTGCGCTCGCGCGCGCGGCGTCTCGCGCGCCAGTGCGGCAAGCTCGGCTTGATCATCGTCGACTACCTGCAGCTGATGAGCGGCTCGAGCACGGGCGAAAACCGCGCGACCGAAATCTCCGAAATCTCGCGTTCCCTCAAGAGCCTCGCGAAGGAGCTCGACGTGCCGGTGATCGCGCTGTCGCAGTTGAACCGCGGCCTGGAGCAGCGGCCGAACAAGCGCCCGATCATGTCGGACTTGCGCGAATCGGGCGCCATCGAGCAGGACGCGGACGTGATCCTCTTCATCTATCGCGACGAAGTCTACAACCCCGACAGTCCGGACAAGGGCACCGCCGAGATCATCATCGGCAAACAGCGTAATGGTCCGATCGGGCCCGTGCGCCTGACCTTCCACGGGCAGTACACGAAGTTCGACAACTTCGCCGGCGTACAGAATTTCTACGGCGGCGAATAAGCCTTCGCACCGCATCCACGGTCAGGTCCTCGCGACCTCCGCCGTCACGCATGCACGGTGCGTCGGGTGGTGCGCGCAGGTACAATATGTCGGTTTGATGTCTGTCTCAAAACTGACCCATTTAACGGGATTTTCATGTTCGGTCGTTTCATGCCCACCGAGGGCAAATTCTTCGAGATCTTCAACGCGCACGCGAAATGCATGATCGATGCAAGCCGCGAGCTCGAACTGCTGATCGACAACCTCGACGAAGCCGAGGTTCACAAGCAGAACGTCCAGGCGAACGAAAAACGCGCCGACAAGCTCACGCACGAGACCATCGATCTGCTGCACAAGACCTTCATCACGCCGCTCGACCGCGACGAAATCCACAAGCTCATCACGACGATGGACGACATCCTCGACCTGATGGAGGACGTCGCCACGGCCATTTCGCTGTACGACGTGCGTGCGGTGACTTCGGAAGCGAGCCAGCTCGCGCACATCTGCACGGCGACGTGCCAGCGCGTGCAGCAGGCCGTCGAATTGCTGGCGGACATGAAGCGCGCGAGCGAGATCCTGAAGATCTGCGAGGAAATCGACCGTCTGGAGTCCGACGCCGACCGCGTGCTGCGCTCGGCGATGTCGAAGCTCTTCCGCGAGGAAGACGACGTGAAGACGCTCATCAAGCTGAAGGCGATCTACGAGCTCCTCGAGACGATCACGGACAAGTGCGAAGACGTCGCGAACATCATCGAAGGCATCGTGCTGGAAAACGCCTGATCGAGCCGTCCGAGCCCGCGCCGCGCGGCAGGCCAACGCGCCGCGGGACACGACCACACCGGGACGACAAACCGGCATCGCATTTCAGGACCGGTCAAAACAACACCAACCGATGCATTCGATTCAACTCGCCATCTGGGCAGTCGCCTTGCTCGTCATAGTCGCACTCGCGTTCGACTTCATGAACGGCTTTCACGACGCCGCCAACTCCATCGCGACGGTCGTCTCGACCGGCGTGCTCAAGCCGCAGCAGGCGGTCGCCTTCGCCGCCGCGTTCAACGTCATCGCGTATTTCATCTTTCACCTGAAGGTCGCAGCGACGGTCGGCAAGGGCACGATCGATCCCGAAATCGTCGATCACTATGTCATCTTCGGCGCGCTCGTCGGCGCCATCGGCTGGAATATCGTCACCTGGGTCTACGGCATTCCGTCGAGCTCGTCGCATGCGCTGATCGGCGGGCTCGTCGGCGCCGCGCTCGCCAAGTCGGGCTGGGGATCGCTCAACTGGGACGGCCTGCTCAAGACCGTCGCGTTCATCTTCATCTCGCCGCTGCTCGGCTTCGTGCTCGGCTCGTTCTTCATGCTGCTGGTGTCGTGGCTGTACTTCCGCACGCCGCCCTCGAAGGTCGACCGGCGCTTTCGCCGCATGCAGCTGTTCTCGGCGGGCCTGTATTCGCTCGGCCACGGCGGCAACGACGCGCAGAAGACCATCGGCATCATCTGGATGCTGCTGATCGCGAGCGGCTACGCCTCCGCCACGGCCGACGCGCCGCCCGTCTGGGTGATCGGCCTGTGCTATCTGTCGATGGGGCTCGGCACGCTTTTCGGCGGCTGGCGCATCGTGCGCACGATGGGCCAGAAGATCACGAAGCTGAAGCCCGTCGGCGGATTCTGCGCGGAGACGGGCGGAGCGATCACGCTCTTCGTCGCGTCCTTCCTCGGCATTCCGGTTTCGACCACGCACACGATCACCGGCGCGATCGTCGGCGTCGGCGCGACGCAGAAGTTCAGCGCGGTGCGCTGGGGCGTCGCGGGCAATATCGTGTGGGCGTGGATTCTGACGATCCCGGCGTCCGCCGCGCTCGCGGCGGCCGGCTGGTGGGTCGGCCACCACTTCCTGTAAGTACGCTTCTTCGCCTGCGGGCTCGCGTCGATGCGGGCCCGCGGCGCATCAAATAATCGGCGGGCGAGCCCGCGCCGCCGTCGAGCCCGATTTTCCGTCGCCCGAGCAATTCCGATTTAAATTCGATTTAACCGGATAATCATTTCAGAAAAATAGCGATGTTGAATCGGCTTCGATATGAAAGCCGAAAGTCAGCATATAATGAGCGGACAACCTTAAGAATCAAGGATTCGGGAAATGAAGCTCGGGCATCGGTTTTGTTTCTGCAATGAATAACGTGAAACGCGATGCCGGTTTTATTTGGCGATATATTGCGGCCTTCGCAATTATCGCTAGTGCGCCGCTAATTTGCACCGGCGTATCGGCCCGCGAAAATAACGCATCGACGGAATCGAATCCCGGTGTCATCACCGTAGGGATCGTGCGCGGCGGCTGGAGCCCGTTCGTCGACGATGCCAGCGGAACGCCGGGCGGTCTGGGCGGCGACTATCTGAAACAAGCGCTGAAACAAATCCCTTTCACGATCAATATATTCGACAGCCAGGACGCGCTCAACAATGCGGCTTGTCGCGGCGACGTCGATTTGGTTCTGGACGGCTCGCATACCGCATCGAAACAAAACTGTTTCATCTATTCAGATCCCTATTACAAAAGCGCGACTGTCGCAGTAACGCGAACTGATCGCTCGCGAATACTGCCGGCGGGAAGATTCCAGTCCTTGTCAATTGCAATGGAGAAAGGGACGTTTCTCGAGCGCTTGATGCGACAGGTTTATCCGCGAGCGCTTTTTGTCCTGACACAGACCCCGCAAGAGGCGCTGGATGCGATTAGGGCGGGAAAGGCGGATGTGCACATCGGACCGCGCGCCGTCATTGAACGAATGATGCGGCAGAATTCGCGCTTCGATTCACTCGCGATTCACGACAGCCAGGCAGGGCCGGCTTTCGAGCTTCGCTTTGCGATCGCGCGGAGCAAGCCCGAGCTCCTGGCTCTGGTGAATTCCGGAATCAAGGCAATCAGCCAGGAAGCGCATACGCAAATTCTCTCGCGATGGATCTCGACGTCGTATGACGCGAATGCGCCGGACGAGACGCTCGGCCTCACCGACGCGGAGCGGCGCTTTCTGCGAAGCCTTCCGACCATCCGAACCTCGCTCATCGTCCGCTTCTCGCCGTTCAGCTACCTCGACGAATCCGGGCGCCTGACGGGTATCCTTCCCGAATATCTCGGATATTTGTCGGAACGGCTCGGTCTGCGCTTCGAGCAACGCGCGGAGCAATCGCCTGGCGCGGAAGGGCAGGCGCTCAAGGCGGGAACCACGGATCTGATCGTCTACGTCCTGCCGCTGGATGCGAAAGTCGCGCTTCCCGGCGTCACGCATGCGGTCGAGATTTTCCCGGTCATCATTGCCGGCAAACGCGACGCCGCGCCATTGAACGACATCTCGCAAATCGGGCGCGCGCGTGTCGCGGTCGTCGAGCGCTCGCAGAATCTCGAAATGCTGCGCGAACGCGCGCCGCATGCCGTTCCCGTCATGGCCGCCTCGCTCGGGCGCGCGCTGACGCTCGTGCGCGAGGGCAAGGCGGACGTCGCGATCGGCAATCTCGCCGTGATCGATTATCTGCTGCAACGAGGTTTCGGTGACGACATCAAGGTGCTCGGCACGACAGGTTATCAGCAGGCGATCGGATTCCAGCTGAGCCCCGGGCTCGAGCCGCTCATTCCGATCCTCAACCGGACGATCGCATCGATGCCGGAGTCGCAGCGGACGGCCATCCGCAACCGGCATTTGTCGACGAGCTATCAACTGGGATTGCGCTGGGGCGACGTGTGGACGCGCGCGGCGCCGTTCGTTCTCGCGATCGCACTGGGCGCCGTCGTGCTGATCGTTTCGCATGGGCGGCTGCGAAAGGAGGTCCGAAGACGGAAGCTATCCGAGCAGGCGCTGCAGACGCAGCTCCGCTTCAGGGAAACGCTGCTGGACATGGTCCCGATTCCGATCGCCATCCGCGACAAGCGCGGTGCGTATCTCGATGTGAACGCCGCCGGCATCGATGCCATGAACATCGCCAAGGACGAAGTCATCGGCAGGACCCTGGACGAATGCGTCGCGGCGGCGCCGGTGGCGAGATCGTTGCCGGAAATCGTGCATGGCTTCATGCGCTACGATCAGCGCTACGACGGCGTGCATATCGATTACGTCGATGCGAACGGCGTACAGAAGCACGGCTTGTACTGGCATCGCCCGTTTCAGGATGAGCGCGGCAATATCGAAGGCACGGTCGGGGCGATCGTGGATCTGACGGAACTGCTGACCGCACAGGAGCAAATGCGCGTCGCGCAGGCGCTGCTGACCGACGTCACCGACAATCTGCCGGCAGCGGTGTTCCAGATGAAACGCGCTCCCGACGGCCAGCTGTCGTTTCCCTATATCGGTGGAGACAGAAGCCTGTTTCCGTCGATCAGGCTCGGCGCCTCCATCGTTTCAGCCCTCGACGCGCAATGGAGCCTGTTGCCGGACGACATAGCCCGGCTCGAATCGGCGCTCGATGCGACTTCCACGACGCTCGACCCTATTTCGCTGGATTTCCGGGTAGGGCGCTATTCCTCGAACCGCTGGCTTCACGTCAACGCGGTCCCGCGCCGTGAAGGCGATGGCGGAACGCTCTGGAGCGGCTACTGGAGCGATACGACGATCGAGCATGCGCGCTCGCTGGAACTGGAGAAGGCCAGAGACGAGGCGCAACGCCTGTCGTCGGCGAAGGATCAGTTTCTTGCCGTGATGAGCCACGAGATTCGCACGCCGATGAGCGGCGTGCTCGGCCTCGTGGAAGTCCTCGAAAAGAGCCGGCTCGGGCCCGAACAGACCGTCATGGTCTGCATGATTCGCGAATCCGGGAGCGCCTTGCTGAAGCTTCTCGACAACATTCTCGATTTTTCGAAGATCGAGGCGGCCAAGCTCGTGCTGGAGCAGGCCGTGTTCGATCTGCGGGAGGAATGCGATCTGGTCATGGGCATCTGTTCCGGACGCGCTCACGCGAAGGGACTGACGTTGCGATGCCGGGTGGGCCGGGACGTGGCGGCGCTGCTGATCGGCGATAGCCTGAGGTTGCGTCAGGTGCTCTTCAATCTTCTGAGCAACGCGATCAAATTCACGGCGAACGGAACCGTCTCCCTGTCCGTCGATGTCGAGCGGGGCGACGACCGTCTGCAGGCCTTGCGCATCCAGGTGCGGGACACGGGAATCGGCATCGATGCGGACGCGATCAAGAAATTGTTCGCGCCTTTCGCTCAGGCTCAATCGTCGACGTCGCGTCAGTTCGGCGGCTCGGGTCTCGGACTGCTGATCTCGCGCAAGCTCGCCGAGCTGATGGGCGGCTCGCTCGTGATGCAGAGCGAGCCGGGACGAGGCACGACGGTTTCCGTCAGAATCGCGCTGCCGGTTTCCGAGCAGCGCGCGGCGCCCGCGATGGAAGGCAAGGCTCAAGCGCTCGTGCTCGTTCAGGACCCGTGCGTCGCCGGGGATCTGCTGGATCGGCTGGCCGCGCTCGGCATCGACGCACATGCGCCTGAACCGGATTGTCCGTCGGCCGAACTTCAGGCGAAGCTGGCGCGCGCGAGACTGATTTTCGTCGACGAACCGATTCGCCATCTCGCCGGCGCAAGAGGCGAGGATGCGATCTCGATCACGGAGCATCCCGAACTGGCGGGCTACAGCGTGAGCGAATCCGGCTTGCTTCTGAGCGTGAACCCGCTCTACATGCGCGCGCTCAAGGCCGTGTGCGAACGCGTGGACCGCGGCAGCGAAATGGCCGCGGCGCATGAAGAGAGTCCGCTGGTGTCGACGCAAAAGCGATTGACCCGCGACGATGCGCTGCAAAGCGGTTCGCTGATCCTGGTCGCGGAGGACAACCCCGTGAACCGCCATCTGATCCAGAGTCAGTTGCGATTGCTCGGGTGCGTCTGCGATGTCGTCGATGACGGCGCGCAAGCGCTGATTGCCTACGACGCATGCGCCTACGCCATCCTGCTCACCGATTGCCAGATGCCGCGAATGGACGGCTACGAGCTGGCCGCGCACATCCGCACGCGCGAGCGCTCCGAAAATCTCGCCCCGATGCCGATCGTCGGCGTGACGGCGAGCATCGAACCGGGCGAAATCGGGCATTGCATCGACGCCGGCATGAACGACTGTATCCACAAGCCGGCCAGTCTGGAATCGCTTCGGGTGACGCTGGAGAAGTGGGCGCCGATCTGCCTGAGCCGGACGGAGCCGGCTGCGGCGGGCGGGGCGCCGAAGTCGTCGGTGGAGTCCGCCGGAGCGCGCGCCGGCGAAGATAGCGTTCTGACGCCCTTGCTCGATGGCGTGGACGAACAGCTTCTGGAAGTGCTCGTCCAGTCGCTGCGGGAAGACGCCGCTTCGCTGAGCGCCTTGCTGCAGGAGCCCGATTCCGACCGCCTCAAGCAATGGCTTCATCGCACGACGGGCGCGGTGGCTGCGCTTCATTACGCGCCGCTTCTCGAAGCGCTTTCGGAATTCCGCACTTTCGTCGTGCAAGGCGGCCACGCGGAGATCCGGAAGGCGGGGCAGCTTCTGCTCGACAAGCTCGACCGCATCACGGCTCGCTTGAGCGCGACCGAAGCCTGAGCGCGGTTCGTCGCGCCATCAACCGCCGTCCGGGCAATCCGGTCAAATGATCGGCGACGACACGCCGTCCATCGGGATGAGCGCGCCCGACACATAGCTCGCGCGGCGGCTCGCGAGAAAGAGCGCGACATCCGCGATTTCTTCCGGCTTCGCATAGCGTCCGAGCGGCACCTTGGCCTGGCTGTCGGCGAGCGCCTGGTCGCGTGTCACGCCCAGGCGCTGCGCTTCGAGCGTGAGCGCTTCTTCCACGCGTTCGGTCAGCGTCGCGCCCGGATTGATCGCGTTGATGCGGATGCCGAGCTTCGCGTAGTGATGCGCGAGCCCGACGGTATTCAGCATCAGCGCCGCATTGGCCGCGCCGCCCGCGATGTGAATATCCGAGGCCATCTTCCCGCCCATGCCGATGATATTCACGATCGCGCCCGGTTCGAGCCTCGGGTCCTTTCTCAGACGCTCGGCCATGCGCTTCAACACGACCTGCTGCGGATAAACGTAGGAGAAGTACTTGGCGTCCATCGCGGCCTTGTAGGCGGCGGCGTCGAGCGCGTCGGGATCGTAGCGGCGCGCGGCGCCTGCGCTGTTGATCAGGATGTCGATGGAACCGAGTGCGGCGCTCACTTCTTCGACGACGTCTTCGGCGTTATGCGCCTCGTGGAGATCGGCGCGGGTGAGATGCACGTGATGCCCCTCGCTCGCCAGTTGCTCGCGCGCGCGGGCGAGATTCGCGGCATCGCGCGAAACGATCGCGACTTGCGCGCCTTCGCTCGCGAACGCTCGCGCGCACGCAAAGCCGATTCCCTTGCTGCCGCCCGTGATGAGCACGACCTTGCCCGCCAGTCCCAGGTCCATGGTGTTCCGCTCCCGTGAGAAATGATCGAAACACGATAGCAGAGACGCGCAGCGCGCGTCAGTTGCTGCCGTTGGCGAAGCGGGCGATGGGATCGTCGGTTTGCGCGGCGCGCGGCGCGGCGAGCGAGCCGGTGGAGGCGCGCATCACCCGCACGGGCAGCTCGGCGGGATCGTTGGGCTCGGCGGCTGTCTGAGCAGCGCGCGCCTGCTGACGCGCCAGGCGCGAGGTCGGCGGAGGCGGTTCGAAGGCGTCGGCGGCGGCCTGGATCGGATCGGGCGCGGCGTTGGCGGTGGCGGCCGCCGGAGGCGCGGTCGCGCCGCCAGCTTGCGCCTGACGCTGGGCGGCGTTGAGCGTGGACGGCGGCGGCTCGAACGCATCGGCGTTGGCCGGAGCAGGGGCCGCCTGGCGGGCGTAGGTCGGCGCCTGAGGTGCAGCGGCCTGCACAGGTAAAGGCACAGGCACGGGCGCGGGCGCGGCGGGCCGCGGCGCCGGCGATGCCAGATAGGTCGGCGCATCGAACGGCGTGGGCGCGGCCTTCGGGGGGGCGACGCGCCGGATGCCGTCGAAACGCTTCGCCCAGTACGGGTTCGTCAGGTAGTCGAGCCGCACGGTGCCGCCCGTCGAGGGCGCATTCACGAAGCGCAGCTTGCCGACGTAGATGCCCACGTGCGAATGCGGCCGTCCGGTCGTGTTGAAGAAGATCAGGTCGCCCGGGGCGATCTCGTCCGGCTCGACCGATTCGCCGCGCGAGCTCATCTCCCCGGTCGTGCGCGGGAGATTGACCGACGCCGCGCGATCGACCACATAGCGCACGAGCCCGCTGCAATCGAAGCCGGCGTCGGGCGTATTGCCGCCCCAGCGGTACGGCACGCCGACGAGCGACATCGCCTGGATGGAGATTTCCTCGCGCCCGACACTGTGGTCGACGAAGGTCGGAAACCCGGGGGGCGGCTTGTAGGTGCGGCTGGCGTTCGTGCTGGCGGCGGGCTTGCGTGCCGACTGCTGCGGCGCGGTTCCACACGCGGCGAGCAGGACGGTGACGAGAAGCGGCAGCCAGATTCGACGCATTGCAAGAGGCGAGCGAGATCTCGCCAAGGATGGGCAGTGTGCCGATACTAGCCCGCCGAACGGGCGTGCGGCAAGATGTCTTCAGGTTTTACATGAAGTTTGCGCCGTAACTGTTGCCCCGACGGAACGTTCAGACGAAAAAAACGGCCCGGCGGATCGCCCCGCCGGGCCGCTGTCGTGCGACGAACGCCGTGCGCTTACAGGATGTCGGAAGCGTAGTCGGCGAGACGCGAGCGCTCGCCGCGTGCGAGCGTCACGTGGCCGCTGTGCGTCCAGCCCTTGAAGCGATCGACGACGTAGGTGAGACCCGAACTGCCTTCGGTCAGATAAGGCGTGTCGATCTGCGCGATGTTGCCGAGGCACACGATCTTGGTGCCCGGGCCCGCGCGCGTGACGAGCGTCTTCATCTGCTTCGGCGTCAGGTTCTGCGCCTCGTCGATGATCACGTACTTGTCGACGAACGTGCGTCCGCGCATGAAGTTCATGCTCTTCACCTTCAGGCGCGAGCGGATCAGCTCCTGCGTCGCGGCGCGGCCCCATTCGCCGGCGGCATCGTCGGTTTTCTGGAGCACTTCGAGGTTGTCGTCGAAGGCGCCCATCCACGGCTGCATCTTTTCTTCCTCGGTGCCGGGCAGAAAGCCGATGTCCTCGCCGACCGGAACCGTCGCGCGCGTCACGATGATCTCGTTGTAGCGCTTGTCGTCGAGCACTTGCGCGAGGCCGGCCGCGAGCGCCATCAGCGTCTTGCCGGTGCCGGCCTGACCGAGCAGCGTGACGAAATCGACTTCCGGGTTCATCAGCAGGTTGAGCGCGAAGTTCTGCTCGCGGTTGCGCGCCGTGATGCCCCACACGTTGTTCTTGTGATGGCCGTAGTCGCGCAGCGTCTGCAGCAGCGCGGTCTTGCCGTTCAGCTCGCGCACGACCGCGTGGAACGACGGCTCGCCGTTCTGCGGCTCCAGATACACGAACTCGTTGACGAGCATCGACGGGCACAGCGGTCCGGTCACGCGGTAGTACGTCGCGCCGGTTTTCGTGTCCTGCCAGCTCTCCATGCCCTTCGCGTGCTTGGTCCAGAAGTCCTGCGGCAGCGCGCGCACGCCCGAGTAGAGCAGGTCCTGGTCCTCGAGAACCTGATCGTTGAAGTAATCCTCGGCGGGCAGGCCGAGCGCGTGCGCCTTGATGCGCATGTTGATGTCTTTCGACACCAGCACGACCTGACGGTCCGGGCGCTCCTTCTGCAGCGCGCGCACGACGCCGAGAATCTGGTTGTCCGCCTTGCCGACGGGCAGGCCCTCGACGGGCTCGATGTCGGTGAGCGTCGTCTGGAAGTAGAGGCGGCCGAGCGCATCGCGGTTGCCTTGCGACGACAGCGGAATGCCTTCCGACATCTTGCCCGCGTGCGCGACGAGCGCATCCAGCGTGCGGCTCACCTGACGCGCGTTGCGCGCCACTTCCGACATGCCCTTCTTGTGGTTGTCGAGTTCCTCCAACGTCATCATCGGCAGATAGACGTCGTGCTCCTCGAAGCGGAACAGCGAACTCGGGTCGTGCATCAGCACGTTGGTGTCGAGCACGAAGAGCTTGCGCAATTCGGCTTCGGCCGGCGTGCGCTGGCGGCGCTTGTTCTGGGCGCGTGTTTCCCTGACGGCGGCCGGGGCGGGCGCCACGGGAGTTTCGGCGCGCTCGGTGCGCGCTTCGACTTCGTCCTGAGTCGAACGCGCGCCCGGCACCGGCTGCAGGAGCGCCGCCGTCTGCTTCGATTTTCGGCCGCGCGTCGGCACGGTGCCCGGCCTGGGCGGCGGCACGACCGCTTCCACATGCGGTTCGGCCGGAATCTGGGTCAGCACCTCGCTCGCGATCGAGCGGAGCGTATGCGCGGCGTTCGCCGCGGCGGGACGCTCGGCGGCGACGGTCTCGACAGCGTCATAGGCGTCGTTGTCGCTCGCCGCCGCGGGCTTCTTCGACTGTTTCGAAGGCCGGGCTTTGGCCTTGTACTCGTCGGACGGAAGGAGATGGCCGAGCTTGGCCGGGGCGGTAGGCAAAGGCATGGTGTTCCCTCGAAAGGAATCGGGTCGTGTATCGTGCGCCGCCTGTCGCATCCTGCCCGTACGCCCTCGAAGCGATACGCGTGCCGCAGTTTGCGCCCGGTGGCGCGCTTCATTGTCGAAAACGCCGGTTCGCCTAGGTTTCGATCTGCTCCTTGGGGGTTGCTTACACCGGTCGTCGCGCGCGGGCCCGGGAAAACGTGGCCTTTGTGCGACGCCAAATAAAAAAGCCGCTGTTCCGACTACCGGAACCAGCGGCTGACTTCTCTTTCAGAGCGCCTGCGCCGTGCCGTCTCCACATAGCCCGGGTCCATGCCGACCGCGCCGAAAGGCGTACGGCGGCTCGCGCTGAGGAAAATGGAAGGGGGTAGACAGGCGCTCATTGCGGACCAATATAACGTGCCTCAAATGGCTTGTACAGCCTCGACGATCGCCTCCACGTGGCCCGGCACCTTGACGCCGCGGAACTCGCGCCGAAGCACGCCTTTGGCGTCGATGAGAAAGGTCGAGCGCTCGACGCCGCGCACTTCCTTGCCATACATCTTCTTCATTTTGATGACATCGAAGAGCGAGCAGATGGCTTCGTCGGCGTCCGAAACGAGCGTGTAGGGCAGCTCGAGCTTGGCCTTGAAATTGTCGTGCGACTTCACGCTGTCGCGCGAGATGCCGACGACTTCCGCGCCGACCGCCTTGAACTGGTCGTAGTGGTCGCGAAATTGCAGGCTTTCGGTCGTGCAGCCCGGCGTGTTGTCCTTCGGGTAGAAGAAGAGCACGACCTTCGTGCCGCGCAGGGAGGACAGGGTGAACTCGCCACCCGTCGCGGGTGCGGTGAAGTCGGGAACGGGCTGGTCGACAGCGACTGACACGAAGGTTTCTCCGGTTGTTGTGGTTTGTCGGTGAGAAATGATGCGATGCGGCGACGAGACCGCGAACCGCCACGCGGTGCGCGCTTTCAGCCCGGCTGGACGATCAGTTCGCCCGCGCGGCCCGGAATCTCGCCCCACGTGACAGGGTACGTGGGCAGCGTCGCGCGGTCCAGCGCCGCATGGTAATCGCCCATCGTGGCGAAGCTGTGTCCCTGCGCGCGCCAGCCGGCGAGCAGTTGTTCGAACACCGGCGCGAGCTTCTGGCCTTCGAGCTCGGCATGCAGCGTGAAGACCTGATCGTGCGGATTGTCCGCCGTGTGGCGTAAAAGGTGTGCCGCGACGTTGCGCTCGTCGACGCCGTCCACGCCGAGGATTTCGTCGAGCGTCGGCAGGGTGGTCGGCATCTGGATGTGGTTCAGCGTGCGGCCGTCGAGCACCGGAATGTATGGCGTATGGCCGCGCCCGTCGGAGGCGTAGCGCATGCCCCAGGCGTCGATCTGCTCGAAGGCGTAGCCGTTCATCTGCCAGCCGGCGGCGCCGTGCGTGACGGGCGGCGCACCGAAGATCTCGATGAAGCGCGCGTGGCTCTGCTGCATCTGCGCGACGGTCCAGTCGCGGTCGCGCGCGCGCACGTTGTCCTGCCAGTACACGTGATCCCACGTGTGGATGCCGCATTCGAAGCCGGCTTCGTGGATCGCGCGCATTTCGGACACGGCTTCGCGGCCGATGTCCGGGCCCGGCAGCAGCACGCCGTACATGAGCGTCTTCACGCCGTAATGCTCGACCACCGAGGTGCGCGACACCTTCTTGAGAAACCCCGGCCGGAACACGCGCCGCAGCGCCCAGCCCGTGTGATCGGGGCCGAGGCTGAAGAGGAAGGTCGCGCGGGCGCTGTACTTGTCGAGCAGACGCCCGAGATTGGGCACGCCTTCGCGCGTGCCGCGCAGCGTGTCGACGTCGATCTTGAGAACGATGCGGGCCACGCGCGCCTCGTTACGACTGCTCGACGAGCTTGCGAGCCTCGCCCACGTGCGCGCGGTACGCTTCGAAGATCTTGCGCAGCGCGTCGTCCATCGTGGCCTGCGGGGCCCAGCCGAGCTCCTGCATCGTGTTGTCGATCTTCGGCACGCGGTTCTGCACGTCCTGATAGCCCGCGCCGTAGTACGCGCCCGACGAGGTCTCGACGAGCTGCACCTTCTTCGCGCTGTCCGCGTACTCGGGGAACTCGTTCGCGAGCGCGAGCATCTTGTTCGCGAGCTCGCGCACCGAGAAGTTGTTCTTCGGGTTGCCGATGTTGTAGATCTTGCCCGACGCGACGCCGCCCTTGTTCTCGATGATCTTCATCAGCGCGCCGATGCCGTCGTCGATGTCGGTGAACGCGCGCTTCTGCGCGCCGCCGTCGACGAGGCTGATATTCTCGCCGCGCACGATGTGCCCGAGGAACTGCGTCACCACGCGCGACGAACCTTCCTTCGGCGTGTAGATCGAGTCGAGGCCCGGCCCGATCCAGTTGAACGGACGGAAGAGGGTGAAGTTGAGGCCCTCCATGCCGTAGCCCCAGATCACGCGATCCATCAGCTGCTTCGAGCATGCGTAGATCCAGCGCGGCTTGTTGATCGGGCCGTAGGAGAGCACGGAGTTCTCCGGATCGAACTGCTCGTCGGTGCACATGCCGTACACCTCGGAGGTCGACGGAAACACCAGATGCTTGCCGTACTTCACGGCCGAGCGAACGATCGGCAGATTCGCCTCGAAGTCGAGTTCGAACACGCGCAGCGGCTGCTTCACGTAGGTCGCGGGCGTGGCGATCGCGACGAGCGGCAGGATCACGTCGCATTTCTTGACGTGATACTCGACCCACTCCTTGTTGATGGTGATGTCGCCTTCGAAGAAGTGCATCCGCTCGTGATTCGCGAGGTCGCCCAGGCGATCGGTTTGCATGTCCATCCCGAAGACTTCCCAGTCGGTCGTTTCGAGGATGCGCTTGGACAGGTGATGGCCGATGAAGCCGTTGACACCCAGGATCAGAACTTTTTTCATGAATGACGAGAGGATTGAATGATTCGGCCGAATTCGGCGGGATCGACGGAGCGCTCGTCGCCCACGGGCTGCGCTTCGGCATTCAGCGGCCGATGGCGCAATTCGTGAATGGCGATGACGCGGCCATCGCCGCAGACGCCAAACAGCGCATTATCCGTCACCCTTAGGCCCGGCGGCAAACCCCGCAGCTCACCGAGTCTTTCCGGAGAAACGCCGGGTGCGCCCATTTCGGGTACGAGCCGCGCCCGCGCGACGATGAAGCGGTCCGCGCCGATGTCCGTGAACGCGCCCGGATAGGGGGGCGCCACCGCGCGAATCAGGTTGTAGACGTGCTGCGCCGGCTGCGACCAGTCGATGCGGCCGTCTTCCGGCTTGCGCCCGCCGTAGTAGCTGCCGGAGGCGAGATCGTTGGGCAGATGCGGCGCCTCGCCCGCGAGCAACGCGGGCAGCACGCGCCAGAGCGTCTGCTCGGCGGCGACGACGGTCTTGTCGAAGACGAGCGCCGCAGTGTCGTCGGGAAGGATGGGCACCGGCGTCTGCGCGAGGATCGCGCCCGCGTCGGGCTTCTCGGCCATTTCGTGCAGCGTCGCGCCGGTCTCGGTCTCGCCGTTGAGCACCGCCCAGTTGGTCGGCACCCGTCCGCGATACTTCGGCAGGAGCGAGCCGTGCATGTTGTACGCGCCGCGCCTCGCGAGCGAGAGCAGCGCAACCGGCAGCATGTGCCGGTAATAGAACGAGAAGATGAAGTCCGGCGCGATCTGTTCGACCGCATCGTAGAGTTCGGGCGACTTCGGATCGGCCGGCGTGATCGTTTCGATGCCGTGTTCCGCCGCCACCCGCGCGACGCTGCCGAACCAGATGTTCTCGCTCGCGCTGTCCTCGTGCGTGACGACGAGCGCGACATCCACGCCACGCGCGAGCAGCACCTGCAGACAGCGCACCCCGACGTTGTGATACGCGAAGACGACTGCGCGCGGCTTCATCGGCCGTCATCCTCGCGGGTGACGATCGCCACTTGCTGCGCCGGCGTCTGAAGCGGCTTGATCGCGGCCGGCAGGCCGTCGCGCTGCTCGAGGATCGTCTGCACGAGATAGCGGGGCCGCGCGCGCACCTGCTGATAGATGCGCCCGATGTACTCGCCGAGCAGCCCGAGCGCGAAGATGATCACGCCGAGCATGAAGAACGTGATGGCGAACAGGGTGAACACACCCTGGACTTCCGCGCCGAACATGAAGCGGCGAATCAACAGCAGCAGGAACAGGCCCGCCGAGCCGACCGACAGGATCACGCCGATGAACGACAGCCATTGCAGCGGCACGACCGAGAAGCCAGTGACGAGATCGAAGTTCAGGCGGATGAGGCTGTAGAGCGAGTACTTCGATTCGCCCGCGAAGCGCTCCTCGTGCGCGACGTCCACTTCGATCGGGTTCTGAGCGAACGTGTACGCGAGCGCGGGAATGAACGTGTTGATCTCGCCGCAGCGGTTGATCGTGTCGATGATGTGCCGGCTGTAGGCGCGCAGCATGCAGCCCTGGTCGGTCATGCGAATCTTCGTGATGCGCTCGCGCAGGCGGTTCATCGCGCGCGACGCCTTCTTGCGCCACAGGCTGTCCTGACGCTGCTGGCGAATCGTGCCGACGTAGTCGTAGCCTTCGCGCATCTTGGCGACGAGCTTGCCGATCTCCTCGGGCGGGTTCTGCAGGTCGGCGTCGAGCGTCACGACGATCTCGCCGCGCGATTGCTCGAAGCCCGCGAGGATCGCCATGTGCTGACCGTAATTGCCGTTCAGCAGAATGACCCGCGTGGTGTCGGGCCGCACGCGGAACTGCTGCGCGAGCAGCGCGGCCGATTTGTCCCGGCTGCCGTCGTTGATGAAGATCACCTCGTACGACGTGTCGAGCGCATCGAGCGCCGGATACAGGCGCTCGAACAGGGCAGCGAGGCCGGCTTCCTCGTTGTACACCGGGATGATCACCGAAAGCTCGGGAGACGTCGCCGGAAAATCCAAATGACTCATGTTGCGCTGATTGTCCTTGCGGGTTAGCCGCTGTGTTTTCCGTTGTTCACGAACTGCTCGCAGATCTCGTCGATCGATCTGACGACATGAGCGACATCGTCCGTGCTCATCAGCGTGAAGAGCGGCAGCGTGACCGTCGACGCGCCGTAACGCTCCGCGTGCGGGAACATGCCTTCCTTGAAGCCGCGCGCGCGATACAGCGTGAACAGATGCAGCGCCGGATAGTGCACGCCCGTGCCGATGCCACGCTCCTTCATCTGCGCCATGAACTCCGCGCGCGTGAGCCCGAGCTTCTCGAGGGGCAGCGCGATCTGGAACATGTGCCAGTTGCTGTCGGTGAAATTCCGCGGCGGCAGGCCGACGCCGAGCTTCACGGCGGCGCCGCCTTCGAACGCGTCGAAGTATGCGCGCGCGAGCTCCCGGCGCCTGGCGGTGAAGCGCTCGATCTGACGCAGCTGGCCGAGCCCGACGCGCGCCGCGACATCCGTCAGGTTGTACTTGCCGCCGAGCACGTCGCAGTCCATTCCGTCGAAGCCCGTGCGCGTGATGCCCTGCAGGCGATATTTCCGCGCGAGTTCGGCCTCGTCCTCGTCGTTGAGCACGAGCGCGCCGCCTTCGATCGACGTCAGGTTCTTGTTCGCGTGGAAGCTGAACGACACGATGTCGCCGAGCGCGCCGATGCGCTTGCCTTTCCAGGTCGAGCCGAACGCCTGCGCGGCGTCCTCGATCACGCGCAGCCCGTGGGCGCGCGCGATCTCGTAGAGCCGGTCGATGTCGACGGGCACGCCCGCCAGATAGACCGGCATGATGGCCCTGGTGCGCGGGGTGATCGCGCGTTCGAGCAGGTTCAGATCCATGTTGCGCGTGAGCGGATCGATGTCGACGAACACCGGCGTCGCGCCCACTTCGAGGATCACGTTGGCCGTCGAGACCCAGGTCATCGGCGTGGTGATGACTTCGTCGCCGGGGCCCACGCCCGCGATGCGCAGGCCGATCTCCATCGTGCAGGTGCCGGAGTTGAAGGCGCGCACCGGGCGCCCGCCCACGAATGCCGACAGCTCGGCCTCGAACTGCTGATTCTGCGGGCCGGTCGTGATCCAGCCGGAGCGGAGCACCTCGACGACGCCCTGGATGGTCTCTTCGTCGATTTCAGGCTTCACGAAAGGCAGAAACGGCCGCGGTGTTTGAGTCATGGACTATGCGTTTAAAAGATGAATTGATCCGGTCGTACGCTCGATCGCGCGACCTTGCGCGCATTCTGCATGAACTAGCCGCGCGCGAGCACCACGACGCCGACCAGAATGATGCCGATGCCCACGAGCCGCTGCATCGAAAGGACTTCGCCGAACAGATACCACGCCGCGAACGCGTTGACGACGTAGCCGAGCGAGAGCATCGGATAGGCGAGCGACACGTCCACGCGCGAGAGCCCGACGATCCACACCACCACGCTCAGCACATAGCAGCCAAGGCCGCCGATGATGGGCAACTGCGTCGCGATCTTCATCCCGACCGGCAGAATATTGGCGGGCGTCAGGTCGAAATGGCCCACCGCATTCACGCCGGCTTTGAGCAGAAGCTGGGCGCATGCGTTCAACAATACGCCGATGACGATGCAAATGAAGGAAATCGGGTTCATCGCGCGTTTTTCAAATGCGGAACAAGGATACTCGGTTCATCGCGAAATGCCGAACGATCGTGCAGCGCAGCATCGTCGAGCAGGGGAGTGGAAGCGCTCACGGCTGCGGTTTCTCCACGATCACGCGGCGCTCGTCGCGTGCAATCACCTGCATGGGCACATGGCGCGCCGCGAGCTCGTCGTAGCGATACGGCGGCATCAGCGCGAGCCCGTAGCGCTCCGAATCCCAGAGTTTGATCCACTCGTCGATGCTCGGCACCCATTTTTGCGGCTCCGTCCGCACGCCGAAAGTCAGTTCGTCCGCTTCCTGGACCATGATCATCGTGTGGCCGAGGTAGAAGGGCATGGTGTGATCGAGCTTGGCGATCGAATAGAAGGGCGTGTCGGGCGGCAGCTTCGCCATTGCGGCCTTGACCGCCGGCACGAGCCTCACGCCCGAGCTCTGCGTGCCGAACACGTCGTGACCCGAGCCCGCGATCGTGCCGAGCAGCAGCCACGCGGCGCCGAGGCCCGCTGCGCCCGCGAGCACGCTGCGCCGGTTCAGCCAGATCGCAAACAAGGTCACGACGAACGCAACCGCGATGCCCGCCCACACCCAGATCTGGAACTCGCGATAGAGCGCGTTCGGCGTGTTGGCGCTGCCCGCGCGGCCGATGAAGATCGCCCCGAGCGCCGCGGCGATCAGGAACACCGCGTAGCCGATCAGATGCATGCGGTACTGCGCCTTCGTGAGCGACGGCAAATAGAGTCCGATCACGAGCGCGATCGCGGGCGCGACCGGCAGCACGTAGGAAACGAGCTTCGAGTGCGACGCGCTGAAAAACAGAAAGATGAACGCCGACCAGACGAGCAGCATCGTGACCGGCGCGAAGCCGTTGGGCTGGCGCGGCGTCTTCATGCCGTGACGCACGCTCTGCACGGTGACGGACAGCCACGGCAGGAAGCCCACGATCAGCACGGGCACGAAGTAGTAGAACGCGCCGGGGCGGTTCTGCTCGGGCGTCAGATAGCGCTTGAACTGCTGGACGATGAAGAAGAAGTCGAAGAATTCGGGGTTCTTTATCTGCACCAGCGCGAACCACGGCCCGGTCACGATCAGGAACACGATCAGCCCGCTGCCGATGTAGAGCCGCTTCCAGAGCGCCCAGTCGCGCGAGACGAGCGAGTAGAGGACGAGCACGGCGCCCGGCAGGATCAGCCCGACGAGCCCCTTGGAGAGCACCGCCGCGCCCATTCCGGCCCAGCATAGCCACATCCACAGGCGCACTTCGCGTGTCGGCAGGCCGGGACGCTGCGCGAGCAGGAGCGCGCAGAGCGTCAGTTCCATCCAGAGCGACAGGCCCATGTCGAGCGTGTTGAAGTGGCCCATCAGGTTCCAGTACGGGCAGGTCGCGAGGATGACCGCGGCCGCGAAGCCCGTCACCGCGTTGAAGACGCGCGTGCCGGTATAGCCGACGAGGAGCACGCCCGCGAAGGACGTGAGCGCCGTATAGAGCCGCGCCTGCCATTCGCCGATGCCGAACCACGCGAAGGTGAGCGCGTTGGCCCAGGTCTGCAGCGGCGGCTTCTCGAAATACTTGTAGCCGTTGTAGCGCGGCGTGATCCAGTCGCCGGTCACGAACATCTCGCGCGCCATTTCGGCGTAGCGGCCTTCGTCGCTCGGCACGAGATGACGATAGCCGAGCGGCGCGAACCAGATGATCGCGAGCGCGAGTACGAGAAGAATGAGAGAGAGACGTGTGAGCGGTAGCCGCGAAGGCGTATCGTTCATGTAATCGACCTGTCCGATGCCGCTGCGCGCGGCGCTAGTGAAACGAAATGGGTGGGCTGGCAGCACGATCGCGCGGCATCCGGCTGCGCCGTGCGGTCGCCATGCGAATGCTCAGGCACGCATTTTCAGCACGAGTTCGCGGATTTCGAGCCCGGCAGCAACGAAGGCGACCGCAACCGGCGACCGGCATTTGCAATTTCCGCGACCGTCCCGGTGAATGAACGCCGAGCCCCAGCGTGCCGCGCCCGACCGGCTGACGAGAGACAAACGTCGGGCGGGAGTGTATCGCACGACCCGCCGACATTTGTAAATTTGGCGCGTTTCAGGCGTCGGGCGCGCCGTGCGGCGTCGGCGACGGGAGTCTGGCAGCGGTTCCTTAACGTTCCCTTAGGCTTCGATCAGAAGCGCCGCGGCCACGCGCCGGCCTTCGGACATCAGGATGTTGTAGGTGCGGCAGGCCGCGCCGAAATCCATCGTCTCGACGCCGATGCGGTGTCTGGCCAGTTGCGCCGTCAGGCGCGGATGGGGAAAGCGCAGGCGCGACCCGCTCCCAAAGATGACGACCTCGGGCGCGGCCGCAACCAGCGCCTCGAAATGCTCGGGTGCGAGGTCCTCGAACGAAGACACCGGCCAGGCTGTCACGGGCATCTCGGGCATGACGATCACGCTGCCTTCGTGCCTTTCGAGATTGACCGCCACGAAACCGTCTCCGTAGCTCGTAATGGTGTTGAGCGCGCTGTTGGAATCCTGGTGAAGTTTCAAAACAGTGATCCGGCAAGGGAAGGGATGAAGACCCGGTGTCCGCCGCGCCGTGAGAATCGGGCCGCAAACCGGGCCGCAAACCGGGCCGTGAACCGGGCCGTGAACCGGGCCGTGAACCGGCCTGCGCGCGCTTCGGCGCATCGATTCGGGCCTGAACCGGCGCGTTCCTTTGGTGCATTGCGGAACTGAGTCATAATCAGTAAATTATAACTTTCCGGCTGCCGGGCTCGCTCGTGCGCCGCCCGTTGCGCTCGCGTGCCGCCACAAGCCGCCTTCGACACGCAATCCGGTCCGCAACGCCCAAGCCTTACCTGGCGCGGCGTCTGAAATGCATCGTTCGGCGCTCGGGAACGAGCAGACTGCCCGGGCGAACCGCCGTCAGGCTTCAACCCCGGTTTCCCACGCACGGCCCGCCTGCTGCCCGCGCACGAGGCTGGCCGCCCGAATCACCGAGCCGTAACCGATCAACGCCGCAGTCAACATCAAGCAACCCGTCCGCATCCCATATCCAGACTCAGAGCCGCCAGCCGTGAAACCGATTCTCAAATCCAACAAGCTGCAAAACGTCTGTTACGACATTCGCGGGCCCGTACTCGAACATGCGAAGCGCCTCGAAGAGGAAGGCCACCGCATCATCAAGCTCAATATCGGCAATCTGGCGCCGTTCGGCTTCGAGGCGCCGGACGAGATCATCCAGGACATGATCCGCAATCTGCCGGGCTCGTCGGGCTATTCGGATTCGAAGGGCGTGTTCGCCGCGCGCAAGGCGATCATGCATTACACGCAGCAAAAGGGCGTGACGGGCGTCGAGCTGGACGATATCTACATCGGCAACGGCGCGTCCGAGCTGATCGTCATGGCGATGCAGGCGCTCCTGAACGACGGCGACGAAGTGCTGTTGCCCGCGCCGGACTATCCGCTCTGGACGGCCGCGGTGAGCCTGTCTTCCGGCACGCCGCGCCATTACATGTGCGACGAGGGCAACGGCTGGATGCCCGACCTCGACGACATCCGCGCGAAGATCACGCCGAACACCAAGGCGCTCGTCGTCATCAACCCGAACAACCCGACCGGCGCGCTGTACTCGGACGAGCTGCTCCTCGATCTCATCGCGATCGCGCGCGAGCATGGCCTCATCATTTTCGCGGACGAGGTCTACGACAAGATCATCTACGACGGCAAAACGCACACGTCGATGGCAGCCCTCTCGGAAGACGTGCCCACCGTCACGTTCAACAGCCTGTCGAAGAGCTACCGTTCGTGCGGTTATCGCGCGGGCTGGATGGCCATTTCCGGACTGATCGAGGAAAACCGCCGCCGCGCGAAGGACTATCTGGAGGGTCTCGGCATTCTCGCTTCGATGCGCCTGTGCCCGAACGTGCCCGGCCAGTACGCCATTCAGACGGCGCTCGGCGGCTATCAGAGCATCAACGACCTGATCGTGCCGGGCGGGCGGCTCTTCAAGCAGCGCGAGCTCGCGTACGAGATGCTCACGGCCATTCCGGGCGTGAGCTGCGTGAAGCCGCAGGCCGCGCTGTACATGTTCCCGAAGCTCGACCCGAAGATGTACCCGATCCAGGACGACCAGCAGTTCATCACCGACCTGCTGCTCGAGGAGCGCGTGCTGCTCGTGCAAGGCACGGGCTTCAACTGGCCGACGCCGGATCACTTCCGCGTGGTCTTCCTGCCGAACGTCGACGATCTCGCGGATTCGATCCACCGCATCGCGCGTTTCCTCGACGGCTATCGCAAACGGCATTCCGCTTAATTTTTCTCTTAAAGACTCGCGCTGCATGGAACCGATCAAAGTAGGACTCTTGGGCTTCGGCACGGTCGGCAGCGGCACCTTCACGGTGCTGCGCCGTAACCAGGAAGAAATCAAACGCCGGGCGGGCCGCGGCATCGAAATCGCGCGCGTCGCGGTGCGCACGCCGGCGAAGGCCGAGGCCGCGAAACGGGAAGGCGTCGCGGTGACGGACGACTTCAACGCCGTCGTCGACGACCCGGCAATTTCGATCGTGTGCGAAATGATCGGCGGCACGGGTTTCGCGCGCGAGCTCGTGCTGCGCGCGATCGCGAACGGCAAGCACGTCGTGACGGCCAACAAGGCGCTGCTCGCGGTGCACGGCACGGAGATCTTCGAAGCCGCGCGTGCGAAGGGCGTGATGGTCGCGTTCGAGGCCGCGGTGGCGGGCGGCATTCCCATCATCAAGGCGCTGCGCGAAGGGCTGACCGCGAACCGCATCGAATACATCGCGGGCATCATCAACGGCACGACCAACTACATTCTCTCGGAGATGCGCGACCACGGGCTCGACTTCGCGACGGCGCTGAAGGCCGCGCAGGAACTGGGCTACGCGGAAGCCGATCCGACCTTCGACATCGAAGGCGTGGACGCCGCGCACAAGGTCACGATCATGAGCGCGATCGCGTTCGGCGTGCCGGTGCAGTTCGATCGCGCGTATGTGGAAGGCATCAGCAAGCTCGCGGCGATCGACATCCGCTACGCCGAAGACCTCGGCTATCGCATCAAGCTGCTCGGCATCGCGCGGCGCACGGAGAAGGGCATCGAGCTGCGCACGCATCCGACGCTGATCCCCGCCAGGCGCCTGCTCGCCAACGTGGAAGGCGCGATGAACGCCGTCGTCGTGCACGGCGACGCGGTCGGCACCACGTTGTACTACGGCAAGGGCGCGGGCGCGGAGCCGACGGCCTCCGCCGTGGTTGCCGATCTGGTCGACGTGACGCGCCTGCACACGGCCGATCCGGAGCATCGCGTGCCGCACCTCGCGTTCCAGCCGGACAGCCTGTCGAACACGCCGATCCTGCCGATCGACGAAGTGACGAGCGGCTACTACCTGCGCCTGCGCGTCGCGGACGTGACGGGCGTGCTCGCGAACATCACGCGCATTCTCGCCGACAAGGCCATTTCCATCGATGCCTTGCTGCAGAAGGAATCCGAGGAGGTCGACGGCGCGAACAAGGGCGAGACGGACATCATCCTCATCACGCACGAGACGCTGGAAAAGAACGTGAACGCGGCGATCGAGCAGATCGAAGCGCTCTCCACGGTCGTCTCGAAGGTGACGAAGCTGCGCATGGAAGCGCTCAACTAAGGGCAAGCACGATGAACTACATTTCGACGCGCGGCGCCGGCACGAACGAGCGCCATACGTTCTCCGACATCCTGCTGGGCGGGCTGGCCACGGACGGCGGCCTGTATCTGCCGGCGGAGTATCCGCGCGTATCGGCCGACGAGCTCGCGCGCTGGCGCACGCTGTCGTACGCGGATCTCGCATTCGAAGTGCTGTCGAAGTTCAGCGACGACATTCCCGCGGGCGACCTGCGCTCGCTCACGCGCAAGACCTACACCGCGCAGGTGTACAGCAACGTGCGCCATGAGGAGAGCGCGGCGCAGATCACGCCGCTCAAGACGCTCGGCGTCGAGAACGGCGCGACGCTGTCGCTCCTGGAGCTGTCGAACGGCCCGACGCTCGCCTTCAAGGACATGGCGATGCAGCTGCTCGGCAACCTGTTCGAGTACGCGCTCGAGAAGCACGGCGAGACGCTGAACATTCTCGGCGCGACCTCCGGCGACACCGGCAGCGCCGCCGAATACGCGATGCGCGGCAAGACCGGCGTGCGCGTGTTCATGCTTTCGCCGCACGGGAAGATGAGCGCGTTCCAGACCGCGCAGATGTTCTCGCTGCAGGACCCGAACATCTTCAATCTCGCGGTCGAGGGCAATTTCGACAATTGCCAGGACATCGTCAAGGCCGTGTCGAACGATCACGCGTACAAGGCTGCGCACAAGATCGGCACGGTCAATTCGATCAACTGGGCGCGCGTGGTCGCGCAGGTCGTGTACTACTTCAAGGGCTATTTCGCCGCGACGAGGAACAACGACGAGCATGTCTCGTTCACGGTGCCGTCGGGCAACTTCGGCAATGTGTGCGCGGGCCATATCGCGCGCATGATGGGCCTGCCGATCGATCAGCTCGTCGTCGCGACCAACGAGAACGACGTGCTCGACGAGTTCTTCAAGACCGGCGTGTACCGCGTGCGCGGGGCGGCGGAGACGTATCACACCACGTCGCCGAGCATGGACATTTCGAAGGCGTCGAATTTCGAGCGCTTCGTCTACGACCTGCTCGGCCGCGATCCGGCGCGCGTGCTGCAGCTGTTCCGCGACGTCGAGGAGAAGGGTGGCTTCGATCTCGCGGCGAGCGGCGATTTCGCGCGCGTGAAGGCGTTCGGCTTCGTGTCGGGCAAGAGCGATCACGACGACCGCGTGAAGACCATCCGCGACGTGTTCGAGCGCTATCACACGATGATCGACACCCACACGGCCGACGGCGTGAAGGTCGCGCGCGAGAACCTCAAGCCCGGCGTGCCGATGATCGTTCTGGAAACCGCGCAACCGATCAAGTTCGGCGAGACCATTCGCGAGGCGCTCGATCGCGAGCCGGAGCGGCCGGCGGCGTTCGCGGGGCTTGAAAAACTGCCACAAAGGTTCGATATCGTGCCTGCGGACGCTGGCGTGGTGAAGGCGTTCATCGCCGAGCGCACTTGACGGGAAGCGCAGCCGCCTCGTGCGGATCGTCATCGGGGCGCACGGGGCGCGGCCGCATCGGCCGCGCCCTTTTTTTCACGATGCGGCAAGCAGGCGCGCCCATGCGACGCCTCGTGGGAAAGCCGCCGTCGGGCAAAACCCCGCCAAAAGCTGTTAAAATCTCAGGTTTTTCGTCGTACCCAATCAAAAGGACGCGCCGTGCTGTCTACCGCCAACATCACCATGCAATTCGGGCCCAAGCCCCTCTTCGAGAACATCTCGGTCAAGTTCGGCGAAGGAAACCGCTATGGACTGATCGGGGCCAACGGCTGCGGCAAGTCGACGTTCATGAAGATCCTGGGCGGCGATCTGGAGCCGAGCTCCGGCAACGTCGTCCTGGAGCCGAACGTCCGTCTCGGCAAGCTGCGTCAGGATCAGTTCGCGTATGAAGACATGCGCGTGCTCGACGTCGTCATGATGGGCCACACCGAAATGTGGGCCGCGATGACCGAGCGCGACGCGATCTACGCCAACCCCGACGCCACCGACGACGACTACATGCGCGCCGCCGACCTCGAAGCCAAGTTCGCCGAATACGACGGCTACACGGCCGAGGCGCGCGCGGGCGAGCTGCTGCTCGGCATCGGCATCGACATCAACGATCACAACGGGCCGATGAGCAACGTCGCTCCGGGCTGGAAGCTGCGCGTGCTGCTCGCGCAGGCGCTGTTCTCGAAGCCCGACGTGCTGCTGCTCGACGAGCCGACCAACAACCTCGACATCAACTCGATTCGTTGGCTGGAAGACATCCTCAACCAGTACAACTCGACGATGATCATCATCTCGCACGATCGTCACTTCCTGAACCAGGTCTGCACGCACATGGCGGACATGGATTACGGCACGCTGAAGGTCTGGCCGGGCAACTACGACGACTACATGCTGGCGTCGACGCAGGCGCGCGAGCGCCAGCAGGCCGCCAACCAGAAGGCGAAGGAGCGTGTGGCCGACCTGCAGGATTTCGTGCGCCGCTTCTCGGCCAACAAGTCGAAGGCGCGTCAGGCGACCAGCCGCCTGAAGATGATCGACAAGATCAAGATCGAGGAATTCAAGCCGTCGTCGCGTCAGAACCCGTTCATCCGCTTCGAGTTCGAGAAGAAGCTGCACAACATCGCGGTGGTCGCCGAAGGGCTGACCAAGAAGTACGACCGCACCATCTTCGAGAACTTCAATCTGAGCGTGCAGCCGGGCGAGCGCATCGCGATCATCGGCGAGAACGGCGCGGGCAAGACGACGCTGCTCAAGTCGCTCAAGGGCGCGCTGGAGCTCGACGGCGGCACCGTGAAGTGGGCGGAGAACGCGAACGTCGGCTACATGCCGCAGGACACGTATGAAGAGTTTCCGAAGGACGAGACGCTGACCGAGTGGATCGACCAGTATCGCAAGGAAGGCGACGACGAGCAGATGGTGCGCGGCACGCTCGGCCGTCTGCTCTTCAATGCGGACGACATCCGGAAGAACGTGAAGGTGCTGTCGGGCGGCGAGAAGGGCCGCATGATCTGGGGCAAGCTGATGCTCGGCCGCCACAACGTGCTGCTGATGGACGAGCCGACCAATCACATGGACATGGAGTCCATCGAGTCGCTGCAGATCGCGCTGGACAAGTTCGATGGCACGCTGATTTTCGTTTCGCACGACCGCGAGTTCGTGAGCGGGCTGGCGAATCGCATCATCGAAGTGAGGACCGATGGCACGCTGCGCGACTTCGGCGGGAATTACGAGGATTTCCTGACGAGTCAGGGGATTCAGTAATATCCGCGGCCTCAAGCCAGCCAGCCAGACTCGACGGCCCGTTTCGCAAGAACGGGCCGTTTTTCATTTCCCGATCGCCCGTAGAATGTCCTCATCCAACCGGAGACAGCGGATGAAAACATTCGACAGGCTCTACATCGGCGGCAAGTGGATCAAGCCTTGCGGCGACGGCGTCATCGACGTGATCGATTCCGGCACTGAAGAGGCGATGGGCCGCATTCCGCAAGGCGTCGAAGCCGACGCGGAGAATGCGATCGACGCCGCGCGCGTCGCCTTCGAAAGCTGGTCCGCGACGCCGCCTCAGGCGCGCGGCGAATATCTCGCGAAAATCGCCGCCGCGCTGAAATCACGCACCGACGAACTCGCCGATCTCATCGCCGGCGAAGTCGGCATGCCCATCAAGCTCGCGCGCGCGATCCAGGTCGGCGCGCCGATCCACAACTGGAACGCGTACGCGAAGCTCGCCGGCGAATTCCCGTTCGAGGAGAAGGTCGGCAACTCGCTCGTCGTGCGCGAGCCGGTGGGCGTCGTCGCGGCGATCACGCCGTGGAACTACCCGCTGCATCAGATCACGCTCAAGGTCGCCGCCGCGCTCGCCGCGGGCTGCACGGTCGTGCTCAAGCCGTCCGAAATCGCGCCGCTGAACGCGTTCGTGCTGGCCGAGGCCATCGACGAGGCCGGACTGCCCGCGGGCGTGTTCAATCTCGTGAGCGGCTACGGGCCGGTCGTCGGCGAAGTGATGGCGAGCCATCCGCTCGTCGACATGGTCTCGTTTACCGGGTCCACGCGCGCGGGCAAGCGCGTATCGGAACTCGCGGCCGCGACGGTCAAGCGCGTCGCGCTGGAGCTGGGCGGCAAGTCCGCGTCGATCGTGCTCGACGACGCCGATTTCCCGGCGGCGATCAAGGCCACCGTCAACGCCTGCTTCCTCAATTCGGGGCAGACATGCTCGGCGCACACGCGTCTCGTCGTGCCCGAAGCGCGTTATGAAGAAGCGCGCGGCATCGCGAAGCAGGTCGCGGAAAGCTTCGTCCCAGGAGATCCGCGCAGCGAGACGACGCGCCTCGGTCCGCTCGCGTCCTCGGCGCAGGTGGCGCGCGTGCGCGGCTACGTGCAGCGCGGCATCGACGAAGGCGCGGAACTGGTGACGGGCGGCGTCGAGCGGCCGGAAGGTCTCGCGCGCGGCTTCTTCGTGAAACCGACGGTCTTCGGCAAGGTGCATCCGAAGGCGACGATCGCGCAGGAGGAAATCTTCGGCCCCGTGCTCTCGATCCTCACCTACAAGGACGAGGACGAAGCGGTGCGCATCGCGAACGACTCGCTCTACGGGCTGGGCGGCGCGGTCTGGTCCGGCGATGAATCGCGCGCGCTCGCGGTGGCGCGGCGCGTGCGCACCGGGCAGGTCGACATCAACGGCGGAACATGGAACGCGGCCGCGCCCTTCGGCGGCTTCAAGCAATCGGGTCACGGCCGCGAGAACGGCAAGTACGGCCTGGAGGAGTTCCTGGAATACAAGTCGATGCAGCTCAGGATGCCCAGGCCGGCTTAGAGGCGATCCTAGAGATGATCGTTGCGAAAGCGCATCGCCGTGCCCTCACGCTTGATGCGCTCCCAGATCGCGCGCTTTTCCTCGTCGGTGAGGAAGACCCAGTTGGACACCTCGCCGGCCGTGCGGCCGCAGCCCTTGCAGACTTCGTCGAAGAGCGTGGAGCAAACGCCGATGCAGGGGCTGTCGGGCAGGTCGTGAAGATTCGAAGACATTGTGGGCTAGCTCGTGGCCGCGTCGCCGCCGGGAAAAGAGGGCAATAACGCGGCGGTCAAATCGTGAAAAAACTCAGCGCGCGATACTGTAGCCTATCCGCGCGATCCAGTGATGCCGCTGGTTGTAATCGAGGATGTCCTCGCCGTAGCCGTTGAAGTAGCCGACCCACAGATAGCCGCCCCACGCGCTGCCGATCAGTCTGGCGAGCGGGTAGGTGAGTTGCGCGTCGACGCTGCCGTACCAGTGCTTCGTCCCTTTGCGCAGCGTGGTTGCGAGCTGCCAGCCGTCCGGGCTGCCGTACTTCACCAGAAAATCCACATAGCCGCGATAGTCCGCGATGTCCTCGTTGCCGACTTTCGACAGGTAGTAATAGAACTTCGGCGAGAGCGTCAGGTGATTGCCGTTCAGGTCGCCGAAATCCCAGGTCGGGCGCACGAAGGCGATATTGATCGCGCGCGACTCGTCGCCGGCCTTGCCGTTCGACTCGTGCCCGAAACCCGCCGTCACCCCCATGCGGGTGAAGTACGGACTCTTCACGCCGGTATCCTCGACGTAATAGAAGATCTGCGGCTGATAGCTCGTGTCGCGGAACGGCGCGGACGGCGCCGAGAAATTCCAGATTGACGTCTGCGTGTAAGCCAGATAGAGGTTGTCCAGAAAGCCGCGCGAGCGCGGATCGTCCGGCAGATGCAGCCGGTACTTGAAGCTGAACTGGAATTTCGCGAGGTTGTCGCCGTTCTTGCCGTCGGCGAAGTAGACCGGCTCGAAGGTGGAGAAACGGCCGGAGAGCATCGTGTCGCTGGTCGTCATCGGCACGGCGGCGGTGTTCGCGGCGGCGCTCGCGCTGGCCGCCTGCGCGGGCGTCGTCGCCTGCGTTTCGCGCCGCTCCGCTGCCGCGACCTGCGTCTGCGTGTCGCTGCGATTGAGCGCGACGAGCATCGGCGATGCATCGAAGCCCACCGGATCGATCTTCACCGTGCCGCGCGCCGACTCGGGCCAGGGCGCCGAGAAGCGCACGCGGCGATATTGTCCGGGCGCGAGTCGCAGACGGTCGGGCACCTTCGGGTCGCGCGCGAGCGTGAGCGGCGCGGGCGGCAGGTCGCCGTTGGTCAGGTTCACGGTCAGATGCCTCGGCACGTCGACGGTCAGGGGCGTCGCGTCGTCGTCGGTATAGAGGAGCGTGAGCTCGAGCGGCTGCGAAGCCGCGGCCTCGCGCGCGGGTTGCAGCACGGCGACGGTGGCGTGCGCGGTCCCGCTCGCGCAGAGCGCAACGAGCAGAAGCGTGAAGGCGGGTGCGGGTGCCGCGCGGCGGCTGGCGAAATTCGACGAAAGCGGTCGTGGGCGATGGGCCATGTGTGGCGGGTGTCCTGTTTCCGGGCGAGCTCGCGCGCGGGGTCGAGACCGCCCGCGCGTCGAACATGTGACAGCGAAAGCCGCGCTACGATCCCCGAAATCGGCGCGAAACCTCACCGCACGACCGGAAACTGCGCAAAATCCGCAATACTCCGCCAGGAAATCTCACCCCGAACGCACCGCTTGCCACAGGATCGCGCCATTCAACGCGACGATGATGCCCGCGCAAGACCACGCCAGCGCGAGCGGCATGCGCGCGACGCGCCAGCGGCCCATCAGCCGGGCGTCGGAGGCGAAGCGCACGAGCGGAATCACCGCGAGCGGCAATTGCAGGCTCAGCACGACCTGCGTGGCGACCAGCAGCGCATTGGAGCCGTGCTGGCCGAAGCTCGCGACCGCGACGAGCGCCGGTCCGATGGCGAGGCCGCGCGTCGTCAGCGCCCGGGCCCAGCGCGCCATCCTGAGGCGCAGAAAGCCCTCCATCACCGCCTGTCCGGCGAGCGTGCCGGTGACGGTCGCATTCAGGCCGCAGGCGAGCAGGGCGACGGCGAACACGACGCCCGCCCAATGGCTGCCGACGAGCGGCGCGATCAGCCGATGCGCATCGGCGAGATCCTCGACTTCGATGTGCCCGCTCGCATGAAACACCGCCGCCGCGACCACCAGCAGCGACGCGTTGACCACGAAAGCGAGCCCGAGCGACGCGAACGTGTCGATGTTCACGCCGCGCAGCGCGCGCTCGATGGTGGCGTCGTCGCGAGCGGGCGCGTGCTCCTTGACGAGCGCGGAGTGCAGATAGAGATTGTGCGGCATCACGGTCGCGCCGAGCACGCCCGCGGCGAGCCACAGCATGCCGGCATCGCGCAGCAGCTGGCGCGACGGCGCGAGACCGCGCAGCGCCTCGCCCCAGATCGGATGCGCGAGCGCCAGTTCGACCACGAAGCAAAAGCTCACGAAGAGGATCAGCGCCGTCACGGCCCGTTGCAGCGGCCGCCTGCCGCGGCTCTGCAGGGCGAGCATCGCGAAGGTGGCAACCGCCGAGATCAGCACGCCCGCGGTGAGCGTAAGCCCGAAGAGCATCTGCAGCGCCACCGCGCTGCCGACGACCTCCGCGACATCGCACGCGATGATCGCGATCTCGCACGCGATCCACAGCACGAGCGTCGTGCGCCGGCTGAAGCGCTCGCGGCACAGTTGCGCGAGATCGCGCCCGGTCACGACGCCCACCCGCGAGGCGACCCATTGCAGCAGCATGCCCGTCAGGCTCGCGAGCAGGACGACGAAGAGGAGCGAGTAGCCGTAGCGCGCGCCGCTCGCGAGGGCCGTCGCCCAGTTGCCCGGGTCCATATAGCCCACGGCGACGAGCGCGCCCGCACCGGCGAACGAATACCAGCGTCCGCGCGGGCGCGGGGCCCGTTGACGATCCTCGCGGCTCGCCGCAGGAGACTGCGCGTCGGACTTCGCGGCGGACAGCTGGGCGAGCGCGGACGGATTGGTGTTCATGCGAAGGCGGCCTCGAATAGCGGCGCAACGGCGGCGTCATCAGTGGCATGAGCGTGCGTTGCCGGTTCAGGACGCGCCGCTTCTCGCGGCGCACGTCGAATTGGCTCGCAACAACTGTTCCGCTGGCTATTCGTCAGGTTCGGATGCCCGATCGCAAGCGCGCTGATCACGCTCGTTCAGACCTGACAAAGGGCGGACAAACGACAGGCGTGGCGGCATGCGGGCAGCCGGTCACGAATAATGACATTGCATCGGCTCCACGCGCTCGCGAGTCACTTCGGCGAGTGTGGTTTTCTGAGGTGCCGCCGGGGCCGAATAGGGGCTAAAATGCGCGGTCCTTGCGGCTGCCGTGAGCGGCGTGAAGCCGCCGGGAAGCGCGTGTCAGGCCCGCACGGCAGGACCTCCAGGCCGCACCGCGCGAGGGGTGTACATTTTGCGCGACAAGCGGCGCATTATTTTTTGTCGTGCTTGTGTTTAGTGGTAGTTTTCGGGGTTTTGAAGGGAGTCGCGGGCAGGTCGGACGATGTGCCGATCGCCGGTCCGCGCGGCACGACGCCGTGACAAGTCGGAACAAGGGAGAATCGAGATGAACCAGAAACTGGCGAGCCCCGTGGCGAAGCTGGCGGGCGCCCTGGCATGCGCCGCATTGTTGACTCCGCTCGCAGCGTCGGCGAAGGATACGCAGTTGAACGTGTACAACTGGTCGGATTACATCGCCAAGGACACGATCCCCAACTTCACCAAGCAGACTGGCATCAAGGTGAAGTACGACAATTACGACAGCGACGACACCCTTCAGGCCAAGCTGCTCACCGGCAACTCGGGCTATGACATCGTCGTGCCGACGAGCAACTACGCGGGCAAGCAGATCGCCGCCAACATCTTCTCGCCGCTCGACAAGTCGAAGCTGCCCAACCTCAAATATCTCGACCCGGACCTGATGAAGCTCGTCGCGGGCGCGGACCCGGGCAACAAGTACGTGGTGCCTTGGGCCTACGGAACGACGGGCCTCGGCTACAACGTCGACAAGGCGAAGCAGATTCTCGGCGCCAACGTCGAGCTGAACAACTGGGACATCCTCTTCAAGCCCGAGAATATCTCGAAGCTGAAGGCGTGCGGCGTCTCGGTGCTCGACGCGCCGGACCAGATGTTCGCGGCCGCGCTGCACTACATCGGCAAGGATCCGATGAGCACGAACCCGGCCGACTATCGCGAGGCGCTCGCGATGCTGAAGAAGATCCGCCCGTACATCACGCAGTTCAACTCGTCGGGCTACATCAACGACATGGTCGGCGGCGACATCTGCTTCACCTACGGCTGGTCGGGCGATGTCGTGATCGCGAAGCATCGCGCGGTCGACGCGAAGAAGCCGTTCAAGATCGAGTATTACATTCCGAAGGGCGGCGCGCCGGTGTGGTTCGACGTGATGGCGATTCCGAAGGACGCGAAGAACAAGGACGCCGCGCACGAGTGGATCAACTACATCGAGACGCCCCAGGTTCATGCGGCGATCACGAACGCGGTGTACTACCCGAGCGCGAACCTGGAAGCGCGCAAGTACGTGGACAAGGACGTGGCGAACGATCCGGCCGTGTACCCGCCGCAGGACGTCATCAAGACGTTGTTCCTGCTGAAGCCGCTGCCGCCGGAGATCCAGCGCCTGCAAACGCGGCTCTGGACCGAGTTCAAGTCCGGCCGATGACTTCCAGAAGCCGGTTATTCTGTTGAATCGACGAAGCCCCTGGACCGCCGGGGGCTTTGTTCGTGGGTCGCATCGCACATCGGTGCGCGCCACGCAAGACGCAAAAATGCAGGAGTCGAACAGGCAATCATGAGTGAGCAGTCGAGCGCGTTGAAGGCAGCGCCTAATGGATCTGGTGGCCGGCGCGAGCCGGGCGGTATCGCATCCGGCGTGAGCCTGGACGACAACTTCGTGCAGATCGTCGACGTCGTGAAGAAATTCGGCGAGACGACGGCCGTGCGGGGCGTCAATCTGTCGGTGAAAAAGGGCGAGCTGTTCGCGCTGCTCGGCAGTTCGGGCTGTGGCAAATCGACGCTCCTGCGCATGCTCGCGGGGCTCGAATCCGTGACCGAAGGGCAGATCCTGATCGATGGCGAAGACCTCGCGAAGATGCCGCCGTATAACCGGCCGGTGAACATGATGTTCCAGTCGTACGCGCTCTTTCCGCACATGAGCGTGGAGTCGAACGTCGCGTTCGGGCTGAAGCAGGAAGGCGTGCGCGGCGGCGAGTTGAAGGACCGGGTGCACAACGCGCTCGAGCTCGTGCAGATGGCGAAGTATGCGAAGCGCAAGCCGCATCAGCTCTCGGGCGGCCAGCAGCAGCGCGTCGCGCTCGCGCGCAGCCTCGTGAAGCGCCCGAAGCTCCTGCTGCTCGACGAACCGATGTCCGCGCTCGACAAGCAGATCCGCCAGCGCACGCAGATCGAGCTCGTCAACATTCTCGACACGGTGGGCGTGACCTGCATCATGGTGACGCACGACCAGGAAGAGGCGATGACGATGGCCAACCGTCTCGCCGTGATGAGCGAAGGGCAGATCGTGCAGCTCGGCACGCCGCATGAAGTCTACGAGTATCCGAACACCCGCTTCTCCGCGCAGTTCATCGGCTCGACCAATCTGTTCGACGGCAATGTCGTGGAGGACGAGCCGGATCACGTGTTCGTCGAATCGCCGGACCTGCCGGTGCGCATGTATGTGAACCACGGCATCACCGGGCCGCTCGGCATGCCGGTGACCATCTCCGTGCGGCCGGAGCGCATCGCGCTGATGAGAAAGCCGCCCGAAGGCGCGTACAACTGGGGACGCGGCAAGGTGAGCAACATCGCGTATATGGGCGGCTACACGCTCTATCACGTGACGCTCGACAGCGGCAAGGTCGTGGTCGCGAACGTGTCGAGCCTCGCGCTCGGCGAGATCGATTCGCCCACTTTCGATGACGAAGTGTACGTGCGCTGGAGCGCGTCGGCGGGCGTGGTGCTGACCTCATGATGATGAAGCTGCTCAATCGCTTTGGCATCAGCGGGCGCACGCTCGTCATCGGCGGGCCGTATCTGTGGCTGCTGCTGCTGTTCTTCGTGCCGTTCCTGCTCGTCGTGAAGATCAGCTTCGCGGACAGCCAGCTCGGCATTCCGCCGTACACGGAACTGGTCGCGATGAAGGAGGGCGTGATGAACATCGCGCTCGACTTCTCGCACTACGCGTTCCTGCTGACCGACAGCCTGTACTTCGCGACCTACATGAACTCGCTGCTGGTCGCCGCGGTCTCGACGGTGCTGTGCCTGCTGATCGGCTATCCGATGGCGTATTACATCGCACGCTCGAATCCGGCTACGCGCAACCTGCTGATGATGGCCGTGATGCTGCCGTTCTGGACCTCGTTCCTGATTCGCGTGTATGCGTGGATCGGCATTCTCAAGAACAACGGCTTGCTGAACAACTTCCTGATGTCGATCGGCCTGATTCACTCGCCGATCGAGCTGTATCACACGAATATCGCGGTGTATATCGGCATGGTGTATTCGTATCTGCCGTTTCTCGTGATGCCGCTCTACGCGCACCTCGTGAAGATGGATCTGACCTTGCTCGAAGCGGCTTACGATCTCGGCGCGAAGCCCTGGAAGGCGTTCGTGCAGATCACGCTGCCGCTCTCGAAGAACGGCATCATCGCGGGATGTCTGCTCGTGTTCATTCCGGCGGTGGGCGAGTACGTGATTCCCGAGCTGCTTGGCGGCGCCGACACGTTGATGATCGGCCGCGTCATGTGGAACGAGTTCTTCGACAACGCCGACTGGCCGATGGCCTCCGCCGTCACCTGCGCGATGGTCCTGCTGCTGCTCGTGCCGATGGCGCTTTTCCAGCATTTCCAGGCGAAGCAACTGGAGGAGAAGCGATGATCAAGCCGAGTCGTCCGCTTCAAGTCACCTCGCTCGGGATCGGCTTCGCGTTTCTCTATATCCCGATCATCAGCCTGATCGTCTATTCGTTCAACGAGTCGCAGCTCGTGACCGTGTGGACTTCGTTCTCGCTCAAGTGGTACAAGGCGCTCTGGTACGACGAAGAGCTCATCAACGCCGCGTGGCTCTCGCTGCGCATCGCGTTTCTGACGGCGTGCGCGTCGGTCGTGATCGGCACGTGGGCGGGCTTCGTGCTCGCGCGCATGGGGCGCTTCAAGGGCTTCACGCTGTACACGGGCATGATCAACGCGCCGCTCGTGATTCCCGAAGTCATTCAGGGCATCTCGCTGCTGCTGCTCTTCGTCGAGATGGCGAAGCTGATCGGCTGGCCGGCGGGGCGCGGGCTCTTCACGATCTGGATCGGGCACGTGATGCTGTGCATCTCGTATGTCGCGATCATCGTGGAGTCGCGCGTGCGCGAGCTGAATCCGTCGCTGGAAGAGGCTGCGCTCGATCTCGGCGCGACGCCCTTGCGCGTGTTCTTCCTGATCACGCTGCCGCTGATCTCGCAGGCGCTCGTGGCCGGCTGGCTGCTGTCGTTTACGCTGTCGATCGACGATCTCGTGCTGTCCGCGTTCCTGTCCGGTCCCGGATCGACGACGCTGCCGCTCGTCGTCTTCTCGCGCGTGCGTCTCGGTCTGAATCCGGAGATGAACGCGCTCGCGACCTTGTTCATCGCGCTCGTGACGGCGGGTGTGATTGCAGCGAATTACTTCATGCAGCGCAATGAGCGCAGAAGGCTCGCGGCGGTAATGTAACGCCGGCGCTGAAAGATGGAATGCAACGCGGCCCCTGAACGGGGCCGCGTTGCATTCAGACGGCGCCCAGATGCCGCGCGAACGTCGCCGGATCGGTGTTGGTCCCGCACAGCAGCACGCCCACGCGCTTGCCTTGCAGACGCTCGCGCAACGGGCCGAGCAGGGCAGCAGTGGCGGCCGCGCACGCCGGCTCGACCGCGAGCTTGAGCTCGTTGAAGAGCTGCAGCATGCCGTGCCGCAGCTGGTTGTCGGACACGGTGACGATCTCGTCGATATGCCGCCGGCACAGCTCATAGCTGTACTGCTCGGTGTGCGGCGCCATCAGCGAATCGGCGATGCCGTGCATCGCGCCCATCCTGATCGTGTGATTCGCCGCGAAGCTGCGGCTCATCGCGTCCGAGCCTTCCGGTTCGACGCCGTACACATGCAGCGACGGATTCGCGAGACGCATGGCCGTCGACACGCCCGCGGCGAGTCCGCCGCCGCCGATCGGGAGAATGACCGCTTCGAGATCGGGCGCCTGCGAGGTCCACTCGTAGCCGAGCGTTGCCGTGCCGAGCACGGTGCGATAGCCGTTGAACGGATGGATGAACACGCGTCCTTCTTCCGCCTCGACACGCCTTACGACATCGAACGCTTCCGCGACGTTCTCCGCGAACACGACTTCCGCGCCGAAGCGCCGGCACAGCGCGACACGCGCCGGGCTCGCGCTCCTGATGATCACGACCTTCGCGCCCACCTCCATGCGTTGCGCCGCATACGCGACGGCCACGGCGTGATTGCCCGCCGATACGCACGTGACACCCGCCGAGCGTTCGCTGTCGGAAAGCGCGAGGATGTTGGAGAATGCGCCGCGCGCCTTGAAGGTGCCGCTCGCTTGCAGCAGTTCGAACTTGAACGTGAGGGGCGTGCCCTCGAGCATCGGAAAGTCGTGGCGCTCGAACGTCGGCGTGCGCGCGACCCAGGGCGTGAGGGCCATGTGCTGCTCGGCGATTTCGTCGAGCGTCGGGATCGGCGTGCCGTCGATCGTATTGTCGGAATGCTGCGTGGCGGTGGACATGGCTTCGATCGCGCTAGGTTGGTCAGTGAGCCTGTGCTTCGACGGACATGCTGTGGATGAACTTGCCGAGGAACGCCTCGCACGCGGCGAGCTGTTCGAGCGACACGTACTCGTTCGCCTTGTGCGCCTGCTCGATATTGCCCGGCCCGCACACGATGCTCGGCACGCCCGCGAGCGCGAAGAGGCCGGCTTCGGTGCCGTAGGCGACCTTGCGCTTTTCCTGATTCTCGGTGAGCGCGCGCACGAGTTGCGTGATGGCGGCCTGCTCGGTCGCGTCGAGTCCGGGCGCGGCGGCGATCTTCGAGAATTCGATCGCCGCGTTGCCGTGCTCCTTCAGCATCTTCGGCAGCAGGTTTTCGCGCGCGTACGACTCGATGCGCTCGAAGATGCGCTCCGGGTCCATGGTCGGCAGGTTACGGAATTCGAAGTCGAAGGTGCATTCGGCGGGGACGGTATTGAGCGCGTTGCCGCCCTTGATCGTGCTCGTCTGCGCGGTCGTGAAGGGCACGTCGTAGAGCTCGTCGAACGGGCCTTGGGCGCGAAATTCGTCGGCGACGTCGCGGATGAAGCAGATCAGGCGCGCCGCGTATTCGATCGAGTTCAAGCCCTTCGGCGTCAGTGACGAATGCGCCGCGAAGCCGCGCACGCAGCACTTGTATGCGTTGATGCCCTTGTGCGCGATGATCGGGCGCATGGACGTCGGTTCGCCGACGATGCAGCCGTCGGGCTTCACGCCGCGCTTTTGCAGGTCGGCGATCATCAGCGGCGCGCCGGCGCAGCCGATTTCTTCGTCGTACGAAAGCGCGAAGTGGATGGGTCTGGCGAGTTTCGTGGCCTGCATCCTTGGCAGCATCGAAAGCGCCGCGCCGATGAAGCCTTTCATATCGCACGAGCCGCGGCCGTAGAGCAGGCCGTCGCGCACTTCGGGCTTGAACGGGTCGCTCTGCCAGTCCTGGCCGTCGACGGGCACGACATCCGTGTGCCCGGACAGCACGATGCCGCCGTTGGTCTGGCCGTCGTGCGCCGGCACGGTGGCGAAGAGATTCGCCCACTGGCCGCGGGGATCGGTGGTGATGGTCGCTTCCATGCCCGCTTGGCGGAGTTCGTCGCGCACGGTTTCGATCAGGCCGAGATTTGGATTGCGGCTGACAGTGTCGAAAGAAACGAGCCGTTCGATCCACGGCAGGGAGATCGGCGACGAGGTCTTGGACGCGGAAGTTGAGGCTTCGAGATGCGCCGTATCAGCGATCTGTGACATGTTTTGGCTCCTGCGGTTTAGAGTTTGATCATAGCCTAAAAGGTTGGTGCTGGCCCGCACGGGGCTTTTTGGGGCTTGGTTTTGGGGTGGGTTCGTTTGCTTGGGTTTTTCGTGAAACCTGCGTTCGTGTCGGTCTATTAGCGTTGCCCCGCACAGGGGCAACGCTAATAGACCACTAAGAATTCAGGATTCCACAGAAGCCCAAGCAAGCAACCAACCAACCAACCAAGCAAAACCTCGAAATTCACCTAACAGCCACAGCCGGTTGCCGCACCGGCCCCCCCAACGCCCGCAGGGTCTCCTTGACCGTCGAGATCCGCACCGCGAGATCAGGACTACGCGTCTCGATGCGCAACTTATCCTGCCCCGCCAGCTTGATGTGCTTGTGCTTCTGCACCATCTCGATGATCTTCATGCCATCCACAGGCGGATTCGGCACGAACTGCAGCGAGATCGACTGTTCCGCCGCGTCGATCTTCGAAATGCCCAGCGGCTTCGCCGCCAGCCGCAACCGATGCGTCTCGACAAGCGCATGCGCCTGCGGCGGCAGCTTGCCGAAGCGGTCGACGAGCTCTTCGAGAATGCCGTCGATCGAATCGCTCGATTCGCAGTTCGCAAGGCGCTTGTACAGCGACAGACGCTCCTGCACATCGCCGCAGTAGTCGGCGGGCAGAATCGCCGGCGCATGGAGATTGATTTCGGTCGTCGCGGCGAGCGGCGCGTTCAGATCCGGCTCGCGCCCCTCCTTCAGCGCACGCACGGCGTCGTTCAACATGTCGGTGTAAAGCTGGAAGCCGATCTCCTGGATCTCGCCGGATTGCTTGTCGCCAAGCACTTCGCCGGTCCCGCGAATCTCGAGGTCGTGCATCGCAAGATAAAAGCCCGAGCCAAGTTCCTCCATCTGCTGGATCGCCTCCAGCCGGCGCTGCGCCTGCTTCGTGAGCGACGCCGGATCGTGCACCAGCAGATACGCATACGCCTGGTGATGCGAGCGCCCGACGCGCCCCCGCAGCTGATGCAGCTGCGCAAGACCGAACTTGTCCGCGCGATGCATGAGGATCGTGTTCGCACTCGGCACGTCGATGCCGGTCTCGATGATCGTCGTGCACAACAGCACGTTCGCCCGCTGACCGACGAAGTCGCGCATCACGCGCTCGAGTTCGCGCTCGTGCATCTGTCCATGCGCGACCGCGATGCGCGCCTCGGGCACCAGCGCTTCGAGCATCGCGCGGCGATTCTCGATCGTCTCGACCTCGTTGTGCAGGAAGTACACCTGGCCGCCGCGCTTCAGTTCGCGCAGCATCGCCTCGCGGATCACGCCGTCTTCCTCGCGACGCACGAAGGTCTTGATCGCGAGCCGCTTCTGCGGCGCGGTCGCGATCACGGAGAAGTCGCGCAGGCCTTCGAGCGCCATGCCGAGCGTGCGCGGAATCGGCGTCGCGGTGAGCGTCAGCACGTCCACTTCCGCGCGCAACGCCTTCAACGCCTCCTTCTGCCGTACGCCGAAACGGTGTTCCTCGTCGATGATGACAAGCCCGAGCCGCTTGAACTTCACATCGCCCGACAACAGCTTGTGCGTGCCGATGACGATATCGACGCTGCCTTCGTTGATCTGCTGCACCGCCGTCGACACTTCCTTGCCGGTCTTGAAGCGCGACAGCTCCGCGATGCGCACGGGCCAGTCGGCGAAGCGGTCGGTGAAGGTCTGCGTGTGCTGTTCGGCGAGCAGGGTAGTGGGCGAAAGAATCGCCACTTGCTTGCCCGCCATCACCGCGATGAACGCGGCGCGCAGCGCGACCTCCGTCTTGCCGAAGCCGACATCGCCGCACACGAGACGGTCCATCGGCTTGCCGCTCGTCATGTCGCCGATGACCGATGCGATCGCCGCGGCCTGATCGGGCGTTTCCTCGAAGCCAAAGCTTTCCGCGAACTTCACGTAGTCGCGCGGTTCGAGCTTGAACGCGAAGCCCTCGCGCGCGGCGCGGCGCGCGTAGAGATTGAGCAGTTCCGCGGCGGTATCGCGGATCTGCTGCGCGGCCTTGCGCTTCGCCTTTTCCCACTGGCCCGAGCCGAGCGCGTGGAGCGGGGCGCTGTCCGGGTCCGCGCCGCTATAGCGCGAGATCACGTGCAACTGCGCGACCGGCACATAGAGCTTCGCTTCGTTCTGGTACTCGAGGTGCAGGAATTCGGTTTCGCCTTCACCGAGATCCATCGACACCAGACCCCTATAGCGGCCGATGCCATGCTGCGCATGCACCACCGGATCGCCGATCTTCAGTTCGGCGAGATCGCGCACCATCGAATCGACGTTGCTCGCCTGCTCCTGGCGGCGGCGCCCGGCGCGGCGCGCGAGCGGGCCGTAAAGCTCCGTCTCCGTGACGATCGCGAGCTTCTCCGACGGCAACACGAAGCCGTTCGCCAAGGGCGCGACGCCGAGCGTGAACTTGCCCTCGCTCGCGAGCCATTCCTGGAACGTGTCGCGCAACTCGCCGCGCAGGCCGTTGTCCGCGAGCAATTGCTGGATCGTCTCACGCCGTCCCGCGGATTCCGCGACGAGCATCACGCGATTGTCCGTCTGCTCCAGATAATGGCGCAGCGCGAGCAGCGGCTCCTCGGCGTGGCGGTCGATCGCCAGTCCCGGCAGCGGCATGGCCCAGCCGCCCTCGGGCGTCGCCGGGAATTTCAGTTGCGCGAAAGGCTTGGCGAAGGTGAAGAAATCGTCGTCGGTGAGAAAGAGCCGGCGCGGCTCGAGCAGCGGCCGCTCGCGATCGTGCGAGAGAAAGTTGTAGCGCTGCTTCGTGTCGCTCGTGAAGCGCTTGATCGCCGTATCGAGATCGCCGACGAACGCGAGCTGCGAGCCTTCCGGCAGATAGTGGAAGAGCGTCGCGGTCTCGTCGAAGAAGAGCGGCAGATAGTATTCGATGCCCGCCGACGGCACGCCGTTGCCGATGTCCTTGTAGATCTGCGAGCGGCTCGGATCGCCCTCGAACTCCTCGCGCCAGCGGCTGCGAAAGGCCGTGCGCGCGGCTTCGTCGAATGGAAATTCGCGGCCCGGCAGAAGCCGCACGTCGCGCACGGGATAAAGGCTGCGCTGCGTATCGGGATCGAACGCGCGGATCGAATCCACCTGATCGTCGAACAGGTCGATCCGGTACGGCAGCGCCGAGCCCATCGGATAGAGATCGATGAGCGAGCCGCGCACGCAGTATTCGCCCGGGCGCACGACCTGGCTCACGTGCTCGTAGCCCGCAAGCGTCAGTTGCGCCTTGAGCTTCGCTTCGTCGAGCCGCTCGCCTTGCGTGAACGAGAACGTGTAGGCCGCGAGAAACGACGCGGGCGGCATGCGGTAGAGCGCCGTCGTCGCGGGCACGATGAGGATGTCGCAGCGTCCTTCGCCGAGATCGTGCAGCGTCGCCAGACGCTCGGAGACGAGATCCTGGTGCGGCGAGAACGTGTCGTAGGGCAGCGTCTCCCAGTCGGGCAGGAGGCGCACGCGCGCGTCCGGCGCGAAGTAGGGGATTTCGGCGGCGAGGCGTTGCGCGTCGACCGCGCTCGCGGTCACGACCGTCAGAAGCGGCACGCTCTCGCGATACGCCGCGTGATAGCGCGCGAGGGCGAGCGCATCCGACGAGCCGGTCGCGCCGTCGAAGGCGAAACGCTGAGCTGGCTTGACGAGCGCGATGGGAGAACTGGACTGCGCGTTGACGGCTTTGGAGGGCATAAGGTGTGCAAGGAGCCGCCCGGCGCGCAAGATGGAATACGAACTGGCGTGCGCCGGACGTGGTCGCGAAAGACCTATTATAAAATCCGGGCTTCAACTTTGACTTGTCCACATTATTTGCCCGTGACTTCGCGCCTGTTCTCACTGATTCCCTGCGCCGGCACCGGCAGCCGTTCCGGCGCGCCGATGCCGAAGCAATACCAGACTGTCGCGGGCCGCCCGATGCTCGCGTACACGCTCGCGGCGTTCGACGCCTGCTCCGAATTCTCGCAGACGCTCGTCGTGCTCGCACCGGACGACAATCACTTCGACGCCCGCCGCTTCGCCGGGCTGCGCTTCGCTGTTGCGCGCTGCGGCGGGGCATCGAGGCAGGCGTCGGTGTACAACGGGCTCATCGCGCTCGCGAAATTCGGCGCGCGCGACGACGACTGGGTGCTCGTGCACGACGCCGCGCGCCCGGGCATCACGCCGGAGCTGATTCGCAAGCTCGTCGCGGAACTGCGCGATGATGCAGTGGGCGGCATTCTCGCACTGCCGGTCGCGGACACGCTGAAGCGCGTCGCACCGAACATGCCCGATGTGCCCGCACCCGCGGGCGAGGGCGGCAAAAGCCATACCCGCATCGCCCGCACCGAATCGCGCGACGGGCTGTGGCAGGCGCAGACGCCGCAGATGTTCCGGCTCGGCATGCTGCGCGAGGCGATCGAGCGTGCGCGTCACGACGGCCACGACCTGACGGACGAGGCAAGCGCGATCGAATGGCTCGGGCACTCGCCGAAGCTGGTTCAGGGCAGCTTGCGCAACTTCAAGGTGACCTATCCGGAAGACTTCGGCCTCGCGAGCGCGATGCTGTCCGGGAACGCCTGACAGGCGCCGCTTACTTTTCTACTGCAAGGTTGGGATGATGGATTTCAGAATCGGACAAGGGTACGACGTCCACCAGCTCGTCGAGGGCCGCCAGCTCATCATCGGCGGCGTGACGATTCCCTACGAACGCGGCCTGCTCGGCCACTCCGACGCCGACGTGCTGCTGCACGCAATCACCGATGCGCTGTTCGGCGCGGCCTCGCTCGGCGACATCGGGCGGCATTTTCCCGACACGGCGACCGAATTCGCCGGCGCCGACAGCCGCGTGCTGCTGCGCGAAGCCGTGAAGCGCGTGACGGAAGCGGGCTTTGCGATCGCGAATGTCGACAGCACCGTGATCGCGCAGGCGCCGAAACTCGCACCGCATATCGAGGCGATGCGCGCGAACATCGCCGCCGATCTGGACTTGAGTATCGACCGCGTGAACGTGAAGGCGAAGACCAACGAGAAGCTCGGCTATCTCGGCCGAAAAGAGGGCATTGAAGCGCAGGCTGCCGTGCTGCTGCGCCGGACGTCGATCGATCGATAAGAAAACGCCGCGCGGCAGAGCGCGGCGTTCTCGGGGAAGTTACTTCCCTTCCGCTTCGATCGTCAGCGCGACGGCGTTGATCACCGCCGCGATGCGGCCGACGTCGCGCAATTGCGTCGTCGACATGCCTTCGGTCACGAGATTCTCGTAGTGCGACTTCACGCAGAAGTGGCACTTGCCGATGATCGACGCCGCGAGCGCGTACATCTCGAAGCGCCGCTTGTCGACGCCGCCGTGCGACGCGTACGCGTTCATGCGCAGTCCTGCGGGCTGGGTCTTCAGGTCGGCGTTGTCGGCCATCTCCAGATACGGATACCAGACGTTGTTCATGCCCATCAGCGCGGCGGCCGTGAGCGCGGCATTCGTCTCTTCCGGCGACAGCACGCCCGCGTTTCGGATGATCCCGACGAGCTTCGTCGCCTTCGCGGCATAGGCGGCAGCCAGCGCGACGCCGACCGCGTCATTGCCTTCGAGCGACGAGCGGGCAATCGTGCCGTCGACGTTCAGGCGAATGTCCTTCGCGTAGTCCGGCACCAGTTCCTTGATCGCAGACAGGAATTCCATTGTTTTCTCCTATTCGACGGCGTTAAAAAGCCCGCCAGCGCCGAACTCATACTCGGCCGAATGGCGGGCTTTGCGGCATCAAGCACGCTTACAGCGTTGCGCCACCGACAGCGCGGTTGCACGGGCACAGTTCGTCCGTCTGCAAACCGTCGAGAATACGCAGGACCTCCTCGGGGCTGCGGCCCACGTTCAGGTTGTTGACCGACACGTGCTGAATGACGTTGTCCGGATCGACGATGAAGGTCGCGCGCAGCGCCACGCCGGCTTCCTTGTCGCGCACGCCGAGCTGGTCGATCAGCTCGCCCTTCACGTCGCCGAACGAATAGTGGTTCAGCTTGTTCAAGTCCTTGTGCTCGCGGCGCCATGCCAGCTTCACGAACTCGTTGTCGACGCTGCCGCCGAGCAGAACCGCGTCACGGTCCTCGAAGTCCTTCGCGAGCTTGGCGAACTCGACGATTTCGGTCGGGCATACGAAGGTGAAGTCCTTCGGGTAGAAGTAGATGATCTTCCACTTGCCCGGGAAGGACTGCTCGGTGATTTCCTCGAAAGCGGACTGGCCGTTTTCCTCGTGATGGTTGAAACCCGGCTTTGCAGCGGTGACGGTGAATGCTTCGACTTTATCGCCAACGGTCTTCATGCGGTAACTCCTGTGGAATCGTTGAAAGGACAAACTCACACCAGACTCGAATCAAACTACTGGATCGCCGTAACGCTCGCGTGACACGCTCGTGCCACGCCTGCTGCGCGTTAACCCGATCCATCTTAACTCTATTTAAACGATCAGTTCAATAGTTTTTAACTAATAACCCGGATAGATTTTCCCGAATGCGCCGATAGACGCGACAGTTAATCCCGTGCGCCGTCGAAGCGCGCGCCGCCCTTCATCTGCGGAAAGTCGATCGTCACTTCGAAACCCGGGAGAGGCGTGCGGTTCCGGAGGCGCAGCGTGCCGCGCTGACGCGTGACGAGCCGCTGCACGATCGCCATGCCGAGACCCGTGCCGTTCGCCTGCGTGCGCGCCGCGTCGACGCGATAGAACGGCCGTGTGATGAGCGCGACCTGATCGTCCGGGATGCCGCGGCCTTCGTCCATCACGGAAAGCTCGACCCTGCCGTGTACGACGCGCGTCTGCAGCGTGATGCGCGCGATGTCGTCGTGTTCGCTGCGTCCATACTTGCGCGCGTTCTCCAGGAGATTGCCGAGCACGCGGCGCGCATCGGTCGGATCGCCTTCGATCACCGCGCCTTGCGCCAGATCGGTGCGCATCACGACGCCGTCGTCGGCCTGGAAGCGCGCGGCGAGCTCGCTTGCGATCATCGAGAGATCCACCGCCTCGGGCATGCGCTGCATCGGCCGCGCATAGTCGAGAAAGCGCCCGATGATCATGTCCATCTGCTCGATGTCGTCGATCATCGCGAGCTTGGTCGCCTCGTCCGACGGGCTCATTTCGGTTTCCAGACGCAGGCGCGCGAGCGGCGTGCGCAGATCGTGCGAGATGCCCGCGAGCATCAGCGCGCGGTCCGCTTCCAGCTGCTCGAGGTCCTGCACCATCTGGTTGAAGCTTCGGTTGGTTTCCGCCGCGACGCCCATGCCGCGCTCGGGCAGAGGCTCGGGCGACTGTCCCGAGCCGACCTTGCGCGCCGCGAGCGCGAGGCGCGCGAACGGCCGGTTCACGAGACTCGTGATGAAGGCTGCGCCGAAGAGCGACAGCGCGAGCGCGAACACGCCCCAGCCGGCCCATTGCAGGCCGGTGACGGTGTCGAGCTGATCGCGGTCGAGCGCGACCCAGTAGTCGTCGTCGTCGATCTTGAAGCTGATCCACACGCCGGGAATGTCGTTTACCGACTGCGCGATGATCGTTTCGTTGCCGAGCCGTCCGCGCACATCGCGCTCGATCAGCCGGTTGAGCGATTCGTCCGGCTGCAGCTTGTATTTGTCGGTGGTTTCGCGCGGATAGACGCGCACGCCCTCGTTGCTCTCCAGATCCTGAAGCAGCGCGCGGCGCAGATCGGGGTCCGAATAGAGCAGGGCGGTGCGCGTGAGCTTGACCACGGCGACGAGCTGCAGCGCGACACGCTGCGCGCGCGGCTCGCGCTCGATCACGCGAAAGCTCTGGAACCACGCCGTCAGGCTGACCGCGATGAGCAGCGCGATCAGCGCGAAGGTTCGCCAGAACAGGCCGCCGAACGCGAGCGCCAGTAGCCGCCTGTCGATGCGCATGGGTCTGTCGGGTTCAGCTCGGTAGAGGGGAGAAAGCGTGACTAGACTCGCTCAAAGATCGATCAGGCTGCGCCGTCGGGAATGAAGACGTAGCCGAGACCCCACACGGTCTGGATGAAGCGCGGACTGCTGGGATCGGGCTCGATCAGCTTGCGCAGACGCGAGATCTGCACGTCGAGGCTGCGGTCGAACACTTCGTATTCACGGCCGCGCGCGAGCTCCATCAGCTTTTCGCGCGAGAGCGGCTGGCGCGGATGACGCGCGAACACCTTCAGCACCGAGAATTCGCCGGTGGTCAGCGGAATTTCCTGGCCGTTCTTCGTGAGCGTGCGCGTCGCGAGGTTCAGCGCGAACTCGCCGAATTCGAACACTTCGGTGGTTTCGGACGGCGCGCCCGGCAGCTCGGACGGCGTCTGGCGACGCAGCACCGCATGAATGCGCGCGACGAGCTCGCGCGGATTGAAAGGCTTCGGCAGATAGTCGTCGGCGCCCATCTCGAGGCCGACGATGCGATCGACGTCCTCGCCCTTCGCCGTGAGCATGATGATCGGCGTGCGGTCGTTGCTGCCGCGCAGACGCCGGCAGATGGAAAGACCGTCCTCGCCGGGAAGCATCAGATCGAGCACGAGCAGATCGAAACGCTCGCGCACCCACAGCTTGTTCATGGCCGGCGCGTTCTCCGCGACGTACACGTTGAAGCCCTGCTCGCCCAGATAGCGGCGCAGCAGATCGCGCAGGCGCGGGTCGTCGTCGACTACCAGAATTTTTGAAGGGTTTTTGGTTTCCATGGCGGCATCTTAGCGCGATTGATCGAGCGTCGAGTTTGTAACAAAAGGGAGTGTAACAGTTGGTTACAAAATTTACGGGGCCGGTGGCACGGCCTAAGGGTTTGGTGCGTACACTGCTTTACCTTAGCCCGCCATTCGGTAGATACTTCATTAGACCAGCGCGTCGTGCGGCCCGACCAAGCTCTAGCGAGACGTGCGCGAAAAGACTGAGGCTGTCCGGTTGTCGAGCAACGAAGGGAAAAACATGAAGGGAGCGCGGCAACGCGGACCCGTGCGCACGGAGCGCATTTTCAGAAAGACACTTCTTGCCAGTGCGCTCTACGCAGTACTGAGCACGCCTCACGCCTATGCGCAATCGACGGGTTTCATGCGCGACGACAACGCATTCGGTCGCACCGTACCCCATACGCCCGGTCGCTTCGATGGCCGCATGATTCGCGCGCAGCAGCGCGCGAGCAGGAACGCGAACGTATCGGGCGGCGACACCAAGGCGCCCGCGATGCAACCCATCCAGCAGGTCGACCAGACGCCGCCCGCGCGGCCGCCACGCCACACCGTGATGACCGCAGACGAACGGCGTCTCTTGCGACAGCACATCGAAGAAGCGGTGCGCGATCTCTACAAGCGGTAGGCGACGCGCGCCGCAATGAACCGACGTCAGTTCCTCTCGATGGCCGGCGCGTTCGCGGGATATACGGGCAGTGCCGGCGATGCGCTTGCCTTCATTCGGCCCGATGCTTCCGCTCCCGTTCGAGCGCTCGTGCTCGTCGATCTCGACGGCGGCAACGATGGCTTGAACACCGTCATTCCAATTGCCGATCCGCTATACCGGGCGCTCAGGCCCAGTCTCGCGATATCCGGGGATCCAGCCTTGCCGATCGACGAGCGCACGGCCTTGCATCCGTCGCTGTATCCGTTGATGAGCGCGTGGCGCGCGAAGGATTTGGCGATCGTGCAGGGCGTCGGCTATGAAGCGCCGAACCGGTCGCACTATCGATCACGGCAGATCTGGGATACGGCGTCGGACGCCGATGAATATCGAAGCGATGGCTGGCTTGCGCGCATCAGTGACCCGCTCGTGCACGCGCCCCGCGTCATCGATGCGGGAACGTTCGTCGCTTCATGCGATGCCGCCGCGCACCTCGTCGCCGGGCAGGGCGCATCGGACAGCGTGCGCGTGATCCGCCTCTCGCTGCACGGCTTCGACACGCACGAGAATCAGGCGCATCGGCACGCATCGCTATTGGCGCAATTCGCCGCGGGGCTCGCATTGCTGCGCGCGAAGTCGATCGCATCGGGCGCATGGAGCCGCACGCTCGTGATGACCCGCTCGGATTTCGGACGATCCGCGCGCGAAAATGCCGCAGGCGGCACGGAGCACGGCGCGGCCGCGCCGCATTTCCTGATGGGTGGGAGCGTTCGCGGCGGGCTCTTCGGCATGCCGCCGCGCCTCGATCAGCTCGACGCCGAAGGCGGCTTGCCCGTCGACATCGATTTCAGAAGGCTCTACGCGACCGTCCTCGGCGCGGGCGGGCGGCTCGATTCCACATCCATCCTCGGCCGGCGCTTCGAAGCGCTGCCGCTCTTGCGCATCTAGCGCGTGCGCCACGTGATCCACAGCTTGCGGATCGGCGTGAGCGAAATGCGTTGATGCAGCACCTGAAAGCCTTCCCGTTCGATCTCGTCGAATAGCGCGAGCGAAAGCGCCGCCTGCGCGCGCAGTACGCGCTGGGTGGCGCGCTCCGCCGGCGGAATGGCCGCGAGCGCGTCTTCGAGCGCGCCGCGGGCGCGTCCGGTCTGAAAGCGCATGAGGTCCGCGAACGCGTCGCCGTACTTGCGATTGATGATGTCCGCGGCCGTCACGTTGAAACGCTGCAGCTCGTCGATGGGGACATAGATGCGGCCGTTGCGCGCATCGTCGCCGATGTGCTGCACGCGATCGGCGAGCAGCAGCGCCGAGCCGAGCGGGGCGGCCCACGCGGCGGCGCCTTGCGGATCGCGCGCGGTGGCGCGTGCGACGGCCGTCGCGAACGCACCGCCCGTCTGCTCCAGATAGCGTCTGAGGCCGGGCCAGTCGAGATAGCGCGCCTGATCGAGATCCATGCCGAAGCCGTCGACGAGCGCGGCGAGCGATGCGCGGCCGGCATCGTCGAGAACGGGATGCGCCGCATCGCGCGCATGCGCCTGCAGTGCCTTGGTCACCGGATGCGTCGGTTCGCCGCCGTCGAGCCTGCCGAGCTCGCTCTGCCACCACGCGTGCTTCGTGCGGCCGATGGTCGGATCGCTGGTTTCCTTCACCGTCGCCTCGAGCTCGCGATAGAGCGCGAAGAGGGCGGTCAGAAGCGGCTGCTTCGCCGCCGGCGCGCGGCGCAGCGCGTAGTACGCGCCGGAGCCGTCGGGGGCGGCCTTTTGCTGGCAGTAGTCGTCGAAATTCACGAACTTGGCTTGTGGGGATTCGAAGGGTGGCGCGGCCGACGGCTTGCGTCGACGGCAACGATTGTTCCCGTCTGGCGTTTTCGCCAGGCGTCGGGCAACGCACGGGCGCCCATTTTATCCGGCCAGGCGCGGCTTCGCTGCGCGGCGGCGCTGCGCGCGGATGTGCGCCGTACCACTGACGGCGTCCGCCGCGCGCGCAACACTGCCGCAATCCGTCCGAGGGACGATCCATATCCGCGCACGATCCGCGCGCGAAGTCGGGAGGCGCCCATGCCCCTTAGCAAAACCGAGAACAAGCAGTTCGGTGACAAGTGCCTGCCATTCCTCGTGAGGAGCGTGGCGACGGACTTCGGCTTCGACTTCCGCGTATGCCCGCGCCAGATGCACGTCTCGCCGACGATAGGCCTGCACATCACCGCCAATCGCCACGCCGACGCGAGGCTCTCGTATCCGCTCAACGTCTTCGTGTTCTGGCAGCCGTCGGGCGTGCGGCAGTTCCTCTCGCACGTCGACCGGCCGGTCGCCGCCCAGCGCGCGAGCGAACGCCTGCCTGAGGAGATCAGGCGGGTGATGGGGCAATCGGGCGTCGACTTCGCGGGGCGCTCACAGGCGAAAGGCGAGGTGATGATGGTCGAACTGGGCGATATCAGCGTCTAGCAAAACAAAAAACCCCTTCCGATGGAAAGGGGTTTGGGGTGGTGCGAGGAGCGGGACTCGAACCCGCACACCCTTGCGGGCGTCAGGACCTAAACCTGGTGCGTCTACCAATTTCGCCATCCTCGCGTCACGGCGAAGGCTTCGGGATTCGTGACGCTGCCTTGGCTGGCGGCTCATTCTCGAAGCCCGGCGATGCCGCCGTGTCCGGCACCGGTCCACTGTGCCAAGCCCGAGATTCTAACCGATTCGTCAGGCGATGTCTGCGGATTTGCGTCGCCGCCTGAGGCGAAGCGAATCGCGCGCGCGGTGCACGCGGGGTGCGCGGACACGCTCCGATCTCCGTCATACGCAGCGCAGGATTGCGGCATCCCGATGCGGTGCCTACAATCTCGTTCGATCCTTCGCTCATGCACCCGGACCTTCCTCCATGACCCGCAACGCGCGCAATCGCTTCGTCGCATGGCTCGGCATTGCCGTCATGTGGCTCGCCATTGTCGCGCCGGTCATCAGCCAGACGCTCGCCGCGCGTCATGCCGCGGACGATCCGCAGGCGGTGCTGTGCGCGGTCGACTCGCCCGCGGCGCAATATCGCGAAGGGCACGAGACACATGATGCCCTCGCACCGGACGACACCGCGCACGCCGGCCATCACGACGCCGCGAGCCACTTCGACGCCTGCTCGTACTGCGGACTGCTCGCGCACAATCTGCCGGTCATCAACGACGTAGCGCGGGACGTCGAGCGAGTCGAACGCGTCGCGCGGGTCGCATCGCGCGCGGACATCGACACCGTCTGCACGAAGTCCTTCAACGCCGCGTGTCCGCGCGCGCCTCCCGTTCTTTCCTGAAACCGTCCTCCGTCCGATCGCTTCGCCGTTCGCCTCGCGCATGAGCGCAGCGGGCGCGCGCGGTCGCTCGTCAGCCCTTTCAGGAATTCACGATGTTTCCGCTCACTACGCGAGCGCGACGACGTTCGCGCCGCCGTGCCGTGGCGCGTTCGCGCGCATGGCTGCCGCTGTCGCTGATGGCGCACGCGGCCTTGTCCGCGGCCGCGTCGCCCGCACTGGCCGACACTTCGGCCCCGGCCGCGCCGGCCGATCACGCCGCGCCCAACGATTCAACCGATAACGCGCTGGCGCCGATCGTCGTGACCGCGCAGTCGGCGCCACGCCCGACGCTCGACCCGAACCTGCCCGCGAGCGTCGCGACCGTCACCGCCGACCAGTTCCAGTACTGGAACGTGACGACGCCCGAAGACGTGCTCAAGTACGCGCCGAACATGGCCGTGCGCAAGCGCTTCATCGGCGACGTCAACTCGACGATCGCCGTGCGCGGCACGAGCAACTCGCAGACCGCGCGCGGGCTCGTCTATGCCGACGGCCTCTTGCTCAGCAACTTCCTCGGCAACACATGGACCTTCGCGCCGCGCTGGTCGATGGTCTTCGCCGACGACATCGAGCGCACCGACGTCATCTACGGTCCGTACTCGGCGCTCTATCCGGGCAACTCGATCGGCGCCACGGTCGCCATTACGACGCGCATGCCGACGCAATTCCAGGCCGACGCGAAAGTGCAGGGCTTCACGCAGCACTTCGATCTGTTCGGCGTGAACCGCAGCTTCAACGGCACGAACACGACGGCGACCGTCGGCGACCGCATCGGCAAGCTGTCGTTTCTGATCGGAGTCGATCATCTGGAGAACACGGGCCAGCCGCTGCAGTTCGCGACGCTCGCGCAGTCGAAGACGCCCGCGACCGCCGCCGACAGGCCCGTCACCGGCGCGACCTTCTGCAACGACCAGTTCAACGCGCGCACCGCCGTGCTCGGCACGTCGAGCGAGGGCATCGAGCGCACGTTCCAGGATCAGTTGCGCGTGAAGCTCGCGTACGATCTGACGAGCACGCTGCAGGCGGGCTTCACGCTCGGCTACTGGCATCAGAAGTACAACAGCGACACGCAGACCTTCCTGCGCGATGCGGCCGGCAATCCCGTGTACAGCGGGCCCGTGAACATCGGCGGATACGAGTACAACATCCCGGCGGCGACCTTCGCTCCGAGCATGGGGTCGAGCGAAAACTTCCTCTACGGCCTTTCACTGCGCACGCACAACGAGACGGGCTGGAACGCGGAGGCGATCGCGTCGTACTTCGACATCACGCAGAGCATCGCGCGCACGGCGAACTCCGGCGTGCCCGGCGACGGCCCCGGCACGCTCACCGACGGAAGCGGCTCGGGCTGGAAGTCGCTCGATCTGCGCACGAGCTGGACACCGACCGCGCGCTCAGGTCTCGCCGCGCACGCGCTCTCGTTCGGCTATCACTACGACAACTATTTTCTTGACAACGTGACGTCGAACACCAGCGCGTGGCGCGATGGCGCGGGCGTGTCGTTCGCCAACGCGTTCGGCGGACGCACGCGCACGCAGGCCGTCTATGCGCAGGACGCGTGGCGCTTCCTGCCGCGCTGGGCGTTCACGTACGGCGTGCGCTACGAGAACTGGAACGCGTATGACGGCACGCGCGCGCTCGGCGCGACTTCGCTCGGCTATGCGGACATGAGCGAGAGCCACTGGTCGCCGAAGGCGTCGCTGTCGTTCGACCTCACGCAGGACCTGACGCTGCGCGCATCGCTCGGGCGCGCGTATCGCTTCCCGACGGTCGGCGAGCTGTTTCAAGGGCAGATCAACGGCATCTCGATCGTCAACAACAATCCGAACCTCAAGCCCGAAGACGACCTGTCGAAGGAACTCACCGCCGAGTGGGTGCGCGGCAACGGCGTGTATCGCTTCACGCTCTTTCAGGACGACGTGAAGAACACCATCTTCAGCCAGACCAACACGACCGTCATTCCCAACGTCACCAACTTCCAGAACATCGACAAGGTGCGCTCGCGCGGCGCGGAAGTCGCCTACGAAGGGCAGGACGTGCTCGTGCGCGGGCTGGACCTCGTCGCGAACGCCGCGTACACGCAGTCGAAGATCCTCGCGAACAGCGGCAATCCGGCGTCGGTCGGGAAGTACTTCTATCGCATTCCGCTGTGGCGCGCGAATGTCGCGGCGACGTATCGCGCGACCGGGAATACCGCCGCCACGCTCGCGGTACGTTACTCGGGGCGGCAATACAACACGCTCACCAATACCGACGTCAATCCCGACACGTACGGCGGCACGAGCACGTACACGGTGGTCGACGCGAAGCTGACGTACAGGCCGACCAAGCGCACGGAGCTGGGCATCGGCGTCGACAACCTGTTCGACCGGCGCTACTACGTGTTCCATCCGTATGCCGGGCGCACGTTCTATGTGGAAGGGCGCATCGGCATCTGATGCCCTTTGTTCGAAACGCACACACTCAACGAGAATCGCCATGCTTGCACCCAACTCAATCGCGGCAGCAGCAACGTCGAATGCGGAGGTCGTCGCGCATCGCCGTACGCTCTGGCGCTGGCATTTCTATGCGGGCCTCTTCGTGATGCCGCTTCTCATCGTGCTCGCGATCACCGGCACGATCTACTGTTTTCAGCCGCAGATCGAGCCGCTTCTCTATCGCGACAGGATGGTCGTCGCCGATACGCACGGCCCGCAGCTTTCGCGCGACGTCCTGCTCGCGAAAGCCGTCGCGAGCGAGCCGCGTGGCGCCGTGCCGACGCTCGCGCAGATCGAGAGCGATCGCACGCGCAGCGCGGAGTTCGTGTTTCGCCTGCCTTCGGGCGAGAGCGAAAGCGTGTACGTCGATCCCTACGACGGCGCGGTGCTCGGCAAGCTCTCGGTCGAACACAGGTTGATGAAGCAGGTGCGCAATCTGCATCGCGGCCTGATGATGGGCAAGGCCGGTGAACTGCTGATGGAGCTCGCCGGCTGCTGGACGCTCGTGATGATCGGCACGGGCGTCGCGCTGTGGTGGCCGGATCGCACGAACGCGAGGAAGGGCGGCGTATGGCTGCCGCGTCTGTCGCTGACGGGGCGCGCGTGGTGGCGCGATCTGCATGCGGTGGGCGGCATCTGGCTCGCGATCGGCGCGCTCTTCTTCGTGCTCTCCGGGCTGCCGTGGTCGGGCTCGTGGGGCAAGGAGTTCAAGGCGCTCGCGACATCGGCGTCGCTCGGCTATCCGAAGGGCGCGTGGGGCGAGGCGCACGTCCACTCGACGGCGCCCGGCGCGGCGGCGAAGCCCGCCGATGAACACGCGATGCACGGCATGCACATGACGATGGACGATCTGCCGCTCAAGCAGACGCCGTGGGCCGTGGGCGCGACGGAAGTGCCGGATGGCGTGAGCGCACCGGCATCGGCCGGACACGTGTCGATCGACGACGTGGTCGCGCTCGCGGCAAAGCAGGGCGTCACCGACGACTACGGCATCGCGCTGCCCGGCAAGCCGACGGGCGTCTACACGGTGTCGTACTTTCCCGCCGACCCGCGCGACGAGCGCACGCTGCATATCGATCAATACAACGGCCGCGTGCTGTCCGACATCTCCTATGCGAGCTACGGCCGCGTCGCGCAATGGATCTCGTATGGCACGTCGCTGCACATGGGGCGCTACTTCGGATTCGCGAATCAGATCGTCTGCTCGGCGATCTCGCTCGGGCTCGCGTCCCTGGCCGTGACCGGCTTCATCATGTGGATGAAGCGTCGTCCCGCGCGCACGCTCGGCTCGCCGGCGCGGCCGGTCAAGCGCCCGCCGATGCGCGCATGGCGCGGCGGCCTGACCTTGCTCGGCGTGATATTCCCGTTGATGGGCGCGACGATGCTCGCCGTCTGGTGCTTCGACCGGCTCGCGTTCGGCGCGAGGCGCGCGGTCGCCTGAGGCATCGCGCGCGCCGTTCGGATTTACTTCGAGCCGAACTTCAACCGCGTGAGCTGCTCGGCTTCGTTCGCGAGCAGCCGCGCGGCGTCGCGAATCGCGGTGTCGAGCGTGATCGGGCCCGGCGCGGGCGAGAAGCAGCCGCTGAAGAACTCGGAGAGCCGCGGCAGCGCCGCCGAATCCACCGCGCCCGAGAGCAGCGACGCCGGCACGCCCGCCGCGCGCGCGTGCTTGCAGGCGATGAAGGGCGCCTTGCCGTGCAGCGTCTGCACGTCGGAGCGGCCTTCGCCCGTGATGAGCCAGTTCGCGCCTTCGAGCGCGGCGTCGAGCCCGATCTCGCGCGCGACCACTTCCGCGCCCGTCTCGAAGCGCGCGCCCAGCATGTGCAGCGCGAAACCGAGTCCGCCCGCCGCGCCCGCGCCGGGCTCGTTGCGCTTCGTGACGCCCATCGCGGGTTCGAGGAGATCGGCGAAATGGGCGAGGGCGGCGTCGATCGTCGCGACCTGTTCCGGCGTCACCCCTTTCTGCGGCCCGAAGACCGCCGTCGCGCCGTGATCGCCGGTGAGCGGATTGTCCACGTCGGACATGCCGACGAACTCGGCCTCCTTCACGCGCGGATCGAGCCCCGACGCGTCGATGCGCGCAACCCGCGCCAGCGCCGACGGCACCGGCTCGAGCTCCTTGCGGCTCGCGTCGAAGAGCTTGAGCCCCAGGCCGACGAGCAGGCCCGCGCCGCCGTCGTTGGTGCTGCTGCCGCCGAGCGCGACATAGAAGCTGCGCGCGCCGGAATCGAGCAGCGAGCGGATCGCCTCGCCCATGCCGAGCGTGCTGCGCTCGGTGACGGGAACCGCCATACCGTCCGGATCGGTGATGCCGACCACTTCGGCGGTCTCGATGATCGCGCCGCCATCGGCGAGCAGGCCGGTGGCCGCATCGCGCCGCGCGGCCGCCGCGCCGCGCACGTTGAGCATGCGGCGCTCGCCGCCGGCCGCGAGCATCGCGTCGAGCGTGCCTTCGCCGCCGTCGGCCATCGGGCGGATGCGGATGTCGGCGTCCGGCCGCGCACGCCTGATGCCTTCCGCGATGGCGTTCGCGACGCCCTCTGCGGAGAGCGAACCCTTGAACGAGTCGGGAGCGATGACAACTACGGGAGCGGACGTGAGGTTAGGCATGGTGTCTCGAATGTTCTGGTTTGGAAGGAGCGATTGAAAAGTCGCAACGAAGCCCTATCTATGCAGTTGTTGCATACGCTTCATGCCTTGCGGCAATGCGTTGCGCATGAAGCGCTTTCCTCGCGTGAATCATGCGCCGGCAAGCTTATCAGCGCGGCGCGCGGCGCAAAATAGCCGCGTGCGGATAGCGGGAATTGTGCGCGCGAGCGCGCGCGGGAAAAACGCGGACTTACGCCGAATTCAGCCCCGAAAACGGGCGTATTTCCGGGCAAATTCCGCTTTAACCAGGCATTTGCGTTTCGATCGCCCGGTCCTCCCGGATTTGTTTGCTAAAATATCCGGCTCTGTTGACTGACACCGTGTCGGGCGACGACCCGGCCCTCCCGCAAGACGCGTTTTGCGCGCGTTTTCCGGTGCCAGGCGTCGATTTCGGCCGGCTCATGCAGAGTCCGCATCCGGACCCGCGCCTTTAGAACCGCGGAAGAACCGAACACCGAATTTACGATTTACTCTAGGACGATTTCAGCCATGGCTAACGTAGTTGAGAACCTCGGCAAGCTCGAACGCCGCGTGACGATTTCCCTGCCGAAAGACACGGTGCAGAAGGAAGTGGATTCGCGCATCCGCCAGCTGGCCAAGAACGTGCGCATGCCGGGTTTCCGCCCGGGCAAGGTGCCGCTCAAGATGGTGACGCAGCAGTACGGCGGCCAGGTGGAAGCCGAAGTGCTGAGCGACAAGGTCGGCAAGGAATTCTTCGACGTGACGCGCGCCGAGAACCTGCGCGTGGCCGGCCAGCCGAGCTTCGCGCCGAAGGCGGAAACCCCCGCCGACGCCTACGCGTTCGACGCGACCTTCGAGGTCTATCCGGAGGTCAAGCTGGGCGATGTGGCGGACGCTGAAATCGAACGTACGGTCACCACCATCTCCGAAGCCGAAGTCGACCGCACGCTGGACATCCTGCGCAAGCAGCGCGTGCACTTCCACGCGCGCGGCGAAGGCGGCGAGCACGGCGACGGCGGCGCGGACACCGCAGCCAAGGACGGCGACCGCGTGACGCTCGACTTCGTGGGCAAGATCGACGGCGTCGCGTTCGAAGGCGGCAGCGCACAGGATTTCGCGTTCGTGCTGGGTGAAGGCCGCATGCTGCCCGAGTTCGAACAGGCCGCAACGGGCCTGAAGGTCGGCGAATCGCGCGAATTCGACCTCAAGTTTCCGGACGACTACCACGGCAAGGAAGTGGCGGGCAAGACGGCTCAGTTCACCATCACGCTGAAGAAGGTCGAGTGGCCGCACCTGCCGGAAATCGACGCGGATTTCGCGAAATCGCTCGGCATCGAGGACGGCGATCTCACGAAGATGCGCGGCGAGATCAAGGACAACCTGGAGCGCGAAGCGAAGCGCCGCACGCAGCAGATCGTGAAGAACCAGGTCATGGACGCGCTCCTGAAGATCTCCGAGCTCGACGTGCCGAAGGCGCTGATCGAGCAGGATCAGCAGCGTCTCGTCGAAATGGCCCGTCAGGACCTGCAGCAGCGCGGCGTGCCGAACGCCGCCGACGCGCCGATTCCGGCCGAAATGTTCGCCGAGCAGGCCGAGCGCCGCGTGAAGCTGGGCCTCGTGCTCGCCGAGCTGGTGAAGGCCAACGAGCTGCAGGCGAAACCCGAGCAGATCCGCGCTGAAGTGGACGAATTCGCCAAGAGCTACGAAGACCCGAAGGAAGTCGTCCGCTGGTATTATTCGAACCAGCAGCGCCTCGCCGAGATGGAAGCATTCGTTGTGGAAAGCAACGTCGTCGATTTCGTCCTCGGCAAGGCCAAGGTGACCGACAAGGAAGTCAGCTTCGAGGAACTGGCCAGCGCAACGGCGCAAGCCTGACACGCGAATGGCCAAGGGCGTGCGGAGTCGTCGGACTGACGGCTCCCACGCCTTTTTTGCATTAAAGTTTGAGCGTTTGCATGCCGTTCTACCGGATGTTCCTTTGTCGTTCAGTATCCCTATTCCGAACAAGGAAATTGCATGACCTTTCGCGCTGAATTGCTCGACACGTTGGCGTCCCACGCACCGCGGGACTTCGAAGCCCAGGCGCTCGGCCTCGTTCCGATGGTCGTGGAAACGAGCGGCCGCGGCGAGCGTGCCTATGACATCTACTCGCGTCTCCTGAAAGAGCGTGTGGTATTTCTCGTCGGTGAAGTGAACGACCAGTCGGCGAATCTCGTCGTCGCGCAGCTGCTGTTCCTCGAAAGCGAGAATCCCGACAAGGACATCAGCCTGTACATCAACAGTCCCGGCGGTTCGGTCTCGGCAGGCATGGCGATCTACGACACCATGCAGTTCGTGAAACCCGACGTCTCTACGCTGTGCATGGGGCTCGCCGCGAGCATGGGCGCGTTCCTGCTGGCGGCAGGCGCCAAGGGCAAGCGCGTCGCGCTGCCGAACGCCCGCGTGATGATTCACCAGCCGCTCGGCGGCGCGCGCGGCCAGGCATCGGACATCGAGATCCAGGCGCGGGAAATCCTGTACCTGAAGGAGCGTTTGAATCAGTTGCTGTCGCATCACACGGGTCAGCCGGTCGAGCGCATCGCGCGCGACACGGATCGCGACAACTTCATGTCCGGCGACGACGCGCAGGCTTACGGTCTCGTCGACCAGGTGCTTCACAAGCGTCCTTGAAGGCGTCCGGAGCGGCGCCGCGCCGGCGCACGGAGACGGAGCCGGCGAAAAATGCGAATCGCGCATGCGGCGCAACGCCAAAACGCGCTTCGTCCGGGCCGCGCGGGTGCGAACCTGCGTGGCCGGATCGAAGGGCGTATCATGTAACAAGAGTGTCCGGAGGCTCACACATTTATGGCGGACAAAAAAGGTTCCAGTAGCGAAAAGCTGCTGTATTGCTCGTTTTGCGGAAAAAGCCAGCATGAGGTGAAAAAGCTCATTGCGGGCCCGTCGGTGTTCATCTGCGATGAATGCATCGATTTGTGCAACGAGATCATTCGCGACGAGGCGGCCGGCGCGGCGGAAGAGGCCGGGCTCTCCAAGTCTGACCTGCCGAGCCCGCAGGAAATCAGCGATATCCTCAATCAGTACGTGATCGGCCAGGAGCGCGCGAAGAAGATTCTCGCGGTGGCCGTGTACAACCACTACAAGCGGCTCAAGCATCTCGACAAGAAGGACGACATCGAGCTGTCCAAGAGCAACATCCTCCTGATCGGGCCGACCGGCTCGGGCAAGACGTTGCTCGCGCAGACGCTCGCGCGCATGCTGAACGTGCCGTTCGTGATCGCCGATGCCACGACGCTCACCGAAGCCGGCTACGTCGGCGAGGACGTCGAGAACATCATTCAGAAGCTGCTGCAGAACTGCAACTACGAAGTCGACAAGGCGCAGCGCGGAATCGTCTACATCGACGAGATCGACAAGATCAGCCGCAAGTCGGACAACCCGTCCATCACGCGCGACGTGTCGGGCGAGGGCGTCCAGCAGGCGCTGCTCAAGCTGATCGAAGGCACGATGGCGTCGGTGCCGCCCCAGGGCGGACGCAAGCACCCGAATCAGGATTTCATCCAGGTCGATACGACCAACATCCTGTTCGTCTGCGGCGGCGCGTTCGACGGGCTGGAGAAGGTCATCACCGATCGCACGGAGAAGACCGGCATCGGCTTTGGCGCGAGCGTGAAGAGCAAGCAGGACCGCGACGCGGGCGAAGTGCTGCGCGACGTGGAGCCGGAAGATCTGATCAAGTTCGGCCTGATCCCGGAGCTGATCGGCCGTCTGCCGGTCGTGGCGACGCTCGGCAAACTCGACGAAGCCGCGCTCGTGAAGATCCTGATCGAGCCGAAGAACGCGCTGGTGAAGCAGTATCACAAGCTCTTCGCGATGGAACGCGTGGAGCTGGAAATTCGCCCGGCGGCGCTGCAGGCCATCGCGCAGAAGGCGATTCGCCGCAAGACCGGCGCGCGCGGCCTGCGCTCGATTCTGGAACAGGCGTTGCTCGACGTGATGTACGAACTGCCGACCATGAAGGGCGTCTCGAAGGTGATCGTCGACGACAACACCATCGACGGCGACGGAAAGCCTCTGCTCATCTACGAAGATGCGCCGAAGGTAGCGGGTTCCAACTGAAACAGGCTGTGGCTCGGCGAGAGGCCGTTCATGGCGACGTGAACGGCCTTTTATTTTTTTCGGTTTATCTTGTGGACGTTACTGACGCGATCTTTGACTAACGACTTTTCCCTTCCGATAAAGGCTTGCAATAGCTCTGAACGGCCTTACTTACGACTGAACTGATTCCATTAATGGGGAAATGAAATGTCAGGAACCCAACTCCTCCCGCAGGAACGCATTACGCTGCCGCTGCTCCCGCTGCGCGACGTAGTCGTTTTCCCGCATATGGTGATTCCGCTCTTCGTTGGGCGGCCCAAGTCGATCAAGGCCCTCGAAGCCGCGATGGAAGGCGGCAAGCACATCATGCTCGTCGCCCAGAAAACGGCGGCGAAGGACGAGCCGACCGAAAAGGACATGTACGAAGTAGGATGTGTCGCCAACATCCTGCAAATGCTGAAGCTGCCTGACGGCACGGTGAAGGTGCTCGTCGAAGGCCTGCAGCGCGCCAAGACGCTCTCGATCGAAGAGCAGGAAACGCAATTCTCCTGCGACGTGATGCCGCTCGAGCCCGACCACGCCGACAGCGCCGAAACCGAAGCGCTGCGCCGCGCGATCGTCTCGCAGTTCGATCAGTACGTGAAGCTCAACAAGAAGATTCCGCCGGAGATCCTGACGTCGCTGTCGGGCATCGACGAGGCGGGTCGTCTTGCCGACACCATCGCCGCGCATCTGCCGCTCAAGCTCGACCAGAAGCAGCACATCCTCGAGATGTTCCCGGTCATCGAGCGTCTGGAGCATCTGCTCGCCCAGCTCGAGGCCGAAATCGACATTCTTCAGGTCGAGAAGCGCATCCGTGGCCGCGTGAAGCGCCAGATGGAGAAGAGCCAGCGCGAGTACTACCTGAACGAGCAGGTCAAGGCCATCCAGAAGGAACTGGGCGAAGGCGAAGAGGGCGCGGATCTCGAAGAGCTCGAGAAGCGCATCACCGCCGCGCGCATGCCGAAGGAAGCCAAGAAGAAGGCCGACGCCGAGCTCAAGAAGCTCAAGCTGATGTCGCCGATGTCGGCTGAGGCGACCGTCGTGCGCAACTACATCGACACGCTGATCGGCTTGCCGTGGCGCAAGAAGAGCAAGGTCAACAACGACCTCTCGAACGCCGAGCGCGTGCTCGACGAAGACCACTTCGGTCTCGAGAAGGTGAAGGAACGCATTCTCGAGTATCTCGCGGTTCAACAGCGCGTCGAGAAGGTGAAGGCGCCGATCCTGTGCCTGGTCGGGCCTCCGGGCGTCGGCAAGACCTCGCTCGGGCAGTCGATCGCCCGCGCGACGAATCGCAAGTTCGTGCGCATGGCCTTGGGTGGCGTGCACGACGAGTCGGAGATTCGCGGTCACCGCCGCACGTATATCGGCTCGATGCCCGGCAAGATCCTGCAGAGCCTCGCGAAAGTCGGCGTGCGCAATCCGCTCTTCCTGCTCGACGAAGTCGACAAGATGGGCATGGATTTCCGCGGCGATCCCGCTTCCGCGCTGCTCGAAGTGCTCGATCCGGAACAGAACCATACGTTCGCGGACCACTACATCGAAGTGGACTTCGACCTGTCGGACGTGATGTTCGTGGCGACGTCGAACTCGCTGAACATTCCGCCGCCGCTGCTCGACCGGATGGAAGTCATTCGCCTCTCGGGCTACACCGAGGACGAGAAAGTCAGCATCGCGCAGCGGTATCTGTTGCCGAAGCAGAAGCGCAACAACGGCCTGAAGGACGGCGAGATCGACGTCACGGAACAGGCGATCCGCGACATCATTCGCTACTACACGCGTGAAGCGGGCGTGCGTTCGCTCGAACGTGAAGTGTCGAAGATCTGCCGCAAGGTCGTGAAGATGCTCCTGCTGAAGAAGGCGGAAGGCGCCGTGAAGGTCGATGGCAGCAACCTGGACACCTTCCTCGGCGTGCGCAAGTACGACTTCGGTCTGGCCGCGAAGGAAAATCAGATCGGTCAGGTGACGGGTCTCGCGTGGACGGAAGTCGGCGGCGATCTGCTGACGATCGAAGCGGCGGTGATGCCCGGCAAGGGCGGCGTCATCCGCACGGGTTCGCTCGGCGACGTGATGAAGGAATCCGTCGAAGCGGCGCGCTCGGTGGTGCGCTCGCGCTCGCGCCGACTCGGCATCACGGACGAATCCTTCGAGAAGAAGGACATCCACATCCACGTGCCGGAAGGCGCGACGCCGAAGGACGGTCCGTCCGCCGGCATCGCGATGACGACCGCCTTGGTGTCGGTGCTGACGGGCATTCCGGTTCGCGCGGACGTCGCGATGACGGGCGAAATCACGCTGCGCGGCGAAGTGCTGCCGATCGGCGGGTTGAAGGAGAAGCTGCTGGCGGCGCATCGCGGCGGCATCAAGCTCGTGCTGATCCCCGAGGAGAACACGAAGGATCTGGCCGAGATTCCCGACAACGTGAAGAACGCCATCGAGATCGTACCGGTTCGCTGGATCGATCGCGTGCTGGAGCTCGCGCTGGAACGCTCACCGGAGCCGTTGCCGGAAGACGAAGCCAAGGCGACGCCGGTCGCGGCCGAACAGCAGAAGGATGCGCCCGCGTCGGGCGAGGTCGTGAAGCACTGACCGCATCGCGCGACACGGTTCCTTACCGTGTTGCGTGATCGGAGCTAAAAACCCGCGGGTCACCCCCGCGGGTTTTTGTTTGGTGCGCGCGATAATTCCGAAGATGTCTTCTAATGTGCCCGCCAGGCCCGTCGAATAAGGCTCAATCCCCGTTGACACGCCGCTTTCGGCTAAGTTAAATGGGCGCCGCATCCAACAATATCGAGATGCCATTCGCTTCGATGCAGGACCAGATCGATGACAACGTTGCCATTACTGATTCGGGGATCACAATGAACAAGACGGAACTGATCGACCATATCGCGCAGCAAGCCGATATCTCCAAGGCCGCCGCCGGCCGCGCGCTCGACGCGGTGATCGGCGGCGTGCGCACGACGCTGAAGAAGGGCGGAACCGTGACGCTCGTCGGCTTCGGCACGTTCGCCGTGGGCAAGCGCACGGCGCGTACCGGCCGCAATCCGCGCACGGGCGCGGCGATCAAGATCAAGGCCGCGAAGGTCCCGAAATTTCGCCCTGGCAAAGCGCTGAAGGATGCGCTAAACTAGCGGACTCGCTGGATACGGCGCTTCCCATAAGAAGCACTGGATTCAAGCGCGGCGCAAATCAAATGAAATGCGGACCGGGTGCTTAGCTCAGTTGGTAGAGCGGCGCCCTTACAAGGCGTAGGTCGGGAGTTCGAGCCTCTCAGCACCCACCAGGTCTCGGTTCATTGCGCGCTACCCAGGAGCGGTAGTTCAGTTGGTTAGAATACCGGCCTGTCACGCCGGGGGTCGCGGGTTCGAGCCCCGTCCGCTCCGCCAGAATCGACATGAAAGTCCCGTAAGCTTCACGGCTTGCGGGACTTTTTGTTTTGCATCGCGCGATCGGTCGCGCAAACGTTTCTTTAAGAATGCTAATGATCGGGAGCGCGCCGCATGAATCGCCCCGCCACGGAAATCCGCGCGCAACGGTCGCCGCAATTGCGCACCACTGGCGTTGCACAAAGCACATCGATCGGCGCCTAAATGCCTGATTCTTAGGATATTTCGAATCCGACGGCGAATCGCCTTCAGGCCGCGCGAGCCGTGCGCCAGGCCAAATCCCCGTCGCCTTTCGCCTTTTCCTCTGCCACTGTTGTAATATCGAGCGTTTTGTTCCAATAACGCAGCGCAACGCATGCTCGACTTCTTCCGAAATCACCAGCGCCTGATGATGGCCCTGCTGATCCTGATCATCGTGCCCGGCCTCGGCATCGTCGGTATTCAGGGTTTCAGCAACTTCTTCGACGAAAGCGCCTATGTCGCCAGCGTGAACGGTCACAAGATCACACGCGCCGAATTCGACAGCGCCTTCAGGCAGCAAGTGGACCGCGCCCGCTCGATGCTCGGCGCGCAGTTCGATCCCAAGATGTTCGACACGCCCGAGACGCGCGCCGCGATGGTCGACAGCCTCGTGCAGCAGCGCGCGATGGCGGACGAAACGCAGCGCCTGCATCTCACCGCGTCGGATGACGCCGTGCGCCGCGCACTGCTCGCCGACCCGGTGATCTCGTCGCTGCGCAAGCCGGACGGCACCATCGACGTGGACCGCTACAAGCAACTGCTCGCCATGCAGGGCATGACGCCCGCGCAATACGACGAACGCATGCGCTACACGCTCGCAACCGATCAGATCCCGAGCAGCATCCAGTCGAGCTCGTTCACGTCGAAAACGCTCGCGCAGAACCTCACCGAGCTGGCCGACCAAAAGCGCTCCGTGCAGGGCCTGTCGCTGCGCACGGCGGATTACACCGCGAAGATCCAGCCGACCGACGCGCAGCTCACCGCCTATTACGACGCGCATCGCAACGACTTCGCGACGCCCGAGACGGCCACGATCCAGTACCTCTTGCTGTCGCCGTCGATCATCGCAGCGGCAGCCAAGCCGAGCGACGCCGATCTCAAGAAGTACTACGACGAAAACATCCAGCGCTATCGCACGGAAGCGGAAGTGCGCGCGAGCCACATTCTCGTGAACGCGCCGAAGGACGCGAGCGCCGCCGACAAGGCGAAAGCGAAGCAAAAGGCCGAAGACCTGCTCGCGCAAGTCAAGGCTCATCCCGATCAGTTCGCTCAGATCGCGCAGAAGAACTCGGATGATCCGGGCTCCGCGAGCAAGGGCGGCGATCTCGGCTACTTCGCGCGCGGCCAGATCGCGGGCGGCAAGGCTTTCGACGACGCCGCGTTCGGCCTGAAGAAGGGCGAGGTGAGCAACATCGTCGAGTCGGACTTCGGCTATCACATCATCGAGGCAACCGATGTGAAGCCTGCCGTCACGAAGCCGTTCGACGAAGTGAAGGACGCGCTCGCAAAGGACTATGCGGCGCAGCAGGGCACGAAGGGTTTCGCCGACGACGCACAAGGCTTCACCGACCTCGTGTACGAGAAGTCGAAGTCGCTGCAGCCCGCGGCGGACAAGTACAAGCTGACGATCCAGACGGCGACGATCGGCCCGAAGCCGAATCCGCAACTGCCGCAGGATAGCCCGCTCAACAATCCGAAGTTCCTCGCCGCCGTGTTCGCGCCCGACTCGGTGAAGGACCGCAACAACACGCAGGCCATCGACATCGGCAACAACACGCTGATCGCCGCGCGCGTGACCGACTACAAGGCTTCGGCCGTGCCCGCGTTCGACGCGGTGAAGGACGAGGTCCGCAAGAAGGCCGTCGCGGATATGGCCGCCGCCATGGCGAAGAAGGAAGGCGAGGCGAAACTGGCCGACCTGCAGAAGTCGAAGTCGGCCGACGGCTTCACGTCGCCGATCACGGTCTCGCGCAACGATGCGCAGGGGCTGCCGCCCGCCGCGCTGAGCGCGATCTTCAAGGCGGATGCGTCGAAACTGCCGGCGTATGTCGGCGTGGATCTCGGCGCGGACGGTTATGCGATCTATCGCGTGAATGCGGTCGAGAAGCCGGCGCAGGTCGCGGCCGATCGTCTCACGGGGGCGCAGCGGCAGATCGCGCAGGTATATGCGCAAGCCGAAATGGAAGCGTATGTCGACTCGCTGAAGGCGCGCTCGAAGGTCAAGCTGAGCCACGCGCCGACGCAATCGTCGAACTGACGCACTTCGACGCGCTCATGTTGAAAAGCCCCGCTGCCGAAAGGAAGCGGGGCTTTTGCTTGGGTCACGCGGCAGTCACGCCTGCGCGCCATTCGGCACGCGGATGCGCAGACTCGCGACGCGCCTTACAGGCAAGCTTGAATGTCGCCGGTCGCCTGGCTGCCGGCTGCGCCCGATGCGCGGAAGCCGACCCACGAACCCGGCCCCGACCATGCCGGACGCACGATGGCCGCTGCGCCGTTCGGCGGCTGCTGGCCGGGAACGTAGATATCGACGGCCTGATCGTTCGCGAGCGTGTCCTGCGACACGACTTGCTGTTGCGACTTGTCGGCCCACTTCTGGGCGACGCATTGCGCGACGGCCTTCGGCGCCTTCTGGCTCGTGCCGACTTGCTGCACGCCCGCGGGCGGCTGTGCGGCACAGGCCGAGATCGCAACGGTCAGTGCGAGAAGAGGGAAAAGTTTCACGTGACCTCCTTGTAGAGTCGCTCACAAGACGAGCGGGGTTATAAGAGTTACGCGAAAGTCTCAGATATCTGAATCCTGGCCGTGCTCCGCGTTTATCCGAAAGGCTGTTGCGGCCAGCGTCTTCGTCAGTGCGATGCGCTGGCGCCCAGCAAGGGTTTCAAGGTTGGCCAGACGTTATCCAATAGCAAAGGCTGGGCCTGGACCGTCGGGTGAATCTGGTCGGCCTGGAACAGGGACGGCTTGTCCGCGATGCCGGCAAGCAGGAAGGGCACGAGCGGCACGTTCTTCTCCCTGGCGATGCGCTCGTAGACCGCATGAAACTTTTGCGTGTAGTCGGGGCCGTAATTGGGTGGAACGTACATGCCGATGAGCAAAACCTTCGCATGCGCGGCCTGCGAGGCATCGACGATGCTCCTCAGATTCGTCTCAGTAGTCGCAAGCGGCACGCCGCGCAGCGCGTCGTTCGCACCGAGCTCCACGATCACGATCGCGGGCTTGATGCGCGTGAGCACCGCGGTCAGCCGCGCGCGTCCGCCGCTCGTGGTGTCGCCGCTGATGCTCGAATTGGCGACGCTATAATCGAAGCGCTCCTTCGCCAGCCGTTCGCGCAAGAGATTCACCCAGCCCGTATCGCGCGGCAGGCCGTATTCGGCCGAGAGACTATCGCCGAGCACGACGATCGCGGGCTTCGGTTGAGATGCCGCCTGCGCGTTGGCGGCGTGTGCCGTCGTCGCGCAGGCGGCCGCCAGCGTCGTGGCCATCGCGATGGTGCGCGCGAGACCGCACAAGTTATTTTTCAAGGTGTCCATGCAAAACGATATCGAGCCGGTCATCGAAGTACGGGGATTGAGCAAGCGGGTGAAGGACGCAACGGGCGAGCTGACGATTCTCGATCAGATCGATCTGTCGATCGCGCAGGGCAGCAGCGTGGCGATCGTCGGCGCATCGGGCTCGGGCAAGTCGACTCTGCTCGGCCTGCTCGCCGGTTTGGACAGCGCGAGCGCGGGCTCGGTTCGTCTGCTCGGCAAGGAGTTGTCCACGCTGAACGAAGACGAGCGCGCCGCATTGCGAAGCGGCGCCGTCGGCTTCGTGTTCCAGTCCTTCCAGTTGATGCCGCATCTCACCGCGCTCGAGAACGTGATGCTGCCGCTCGAACTGCGCGCCGAGATGCCGCACAGGGAGATCGCGGCGCGCGCACGCTCGCTGCTCGATCAGGTGGGCCTGGCCCAGCGCACCGGACATTATCCGAAGCTGCTTTCCGGCGGCGAGCAACAGCGCGTCGCGCTCGCGCGCGCGTTCGTCACGCATCCGGCCGTGCTCTTCGCCGACGAACCCACCGGCAGTCTCGACGCCGCCACGGGCTACGCGATCATCGACCTCATGTTCGAAATGAACCGGCGCAACGGCGCGACGCTCGTGCTCGTCACGCACGATCCTGAACTCGCCGGGCGTTGCGATGCCACCGTGACGATCGAAGCGGGACGGCTCGTCAACGGCCTTTCCGTCTGAGCATGAAAAAGCCCGCACCGCCGGAACGGATGCGGGCGCATTGAACCGAATCAAGCGTTTCAGCGTTTCAGCGTTTCAGCGCCTTGCGCGCCCGCGCGATCAACGCCGATGTCGACGAGTCGTGCCTGGACGGATCGACGCTCGCCGCGGTGATATCGGCCTCGACGACCTTGCCGAGAATCTTGCCGAGCTCCACGCCCCACTGATCGAACGAGTTGACGTCCCACACCGTGCCCTGCACGAGCACCTTGTGCTCGTAGAGCGCGATGAGCGCGCCGAGCGCTTGCGGCGTGAGCGCATCGAGCATGATGGTCGTGGTCGGCCGGTTGCCGGGGAAGCTCAGGTGCGTCGCGAGCGCTTCCTTGCCCGGACCCGCGACCTTCTTCGCTTCTTCCAGCGTGCGCCCGAGCATCAGCGCTTCGCTTTGCGCGAAGCAATTCGCGAGCAGCTTCGCATGATGATCGACGAGCGGATGCTCCGGCGTCAGCACGGCGATGAAGTCGATCGGGATGAGCGTCGGCCCCTGATGCAGCATCTGGAAGAACGCGTGCTGGCCGTTCGTGCCCGGCTCGCCCCAGATGACGGCAGCGGTCGGATAGTCGACCATCTTGCCGTCGAGCCGCGCTGACTTGCCGTTGCTCTCCATCTCCAGTTGCTGAAGATACGCAGGCAGATAGTGCAGCGCCTCCGAATACGGCGCGATCAGGTCGCTCTGCGAGCCGAAGAAGTTGCGATACCAGATGCCGATCATGCCCAGCAGCACCGGCAGGTTCACGTCGAGCGGCGCGGTGCGGAAGTGCTGGTCCATCGCGTCCGCGCCTTGCAGCAGCGCGTCGAAGTTCTTCGGTCCGACCGAGAGCATGATCGAGAGACCGACCGCCGACCACAGCGAGTAACGGCCGCCGACCCAGTCCCACATCTCGAACACGTTCTCCTTCGCGATGCCGAACTTGACGACTTCCGCCGGGTTCGCCGACACGCCGACGAAATGCTTCGAGAGCTGGTCTTCGGGGCAGCCGGATTTCAGGAGCCAGTCGCGCATCGAGTGCGCGTTGGTCATCGTCTCGAGCGTCGTGAAGGTTTTTGAGACGACGATCGCGAGCGTCTCTTCGGCGTCGATCTGCTGCAGCACGTTGTAGAGATCCGCGCCGTCGACGTTCGACACGAAGTGCGTGTCGAGCTCCTTCGATGCGAGATGATGCAGCGCGTGCACGACCATCTTCGGCCCGAGGTCAGAACCGCCGATGCCGATGTTCACCACATGGCGGATGCGCTTGCCGGTGTAGCCCTTCCACGAGCCGTCGCGGACCTTGTCGGAGAAGGCGGCCATCTTGGCCTTTTCGGCCTGCACCTGGCTGTAGAAAGGCGCATCGGGCGACTGCGCGCGCAGTGCGGTGTGGAGCACCGCGCGATGCTCGGTGACGTTGACGATATCGCCCCGGAACATCGCGTCGCGGCGCTTCGTGACGCCGGCTTCCTCGGCGAGCTGGATCAGCAGCTTGAGCGTTTCGTCGTTGACGCGGTTCTTGGAGAAGTCGATGGTGAGGCCGCCGCCTTCGAACGTGAGGCGCTCGGCGCGCGTCGGAGCGGTGTCGTTTTGCGGCGCGAACCAGTCGCGCAGGCGCTCGCCGGAAATGGCATCGTAGTGCGACTGGAGCGCCGACCAGGCAGGAAGCGAATTGAGCGTCGAGGTTTGGGTCATGAGCGGTCCGATAGTCTGAGAGTGACAGAGGAATACGTTCGTGCGAATCCTGCGCGGCTTGCCTTGCGTCGTGTGTTTCGTGAACGCGACTAAACCGCCGCGGATGCCCGAATCAAAAAGAGTATAGCGACGATGCATGAACGGATGCTTGCAAAGCGTCACAGCGGCTTTGCAAGCTGCGCGTGCGGGATGCCTCAGCTTCGCGCGTGCTCCGCGTAAAAGCGGCGGTTGATGAGGGTGCGCACCGCGGGCGCGAGCTCGCCCGCGGTCAGACCTGCCGGGCCGATGCCGTCGTCGGTGAGCGTCTGCGCGGCGAGCCCGTGCAGGTAGACGCCCGCGAGCGCAGCCTCGTAGGCAGGCAGCTGCTGCGCGAGCAATGCTCCGATCAATCCGCCGAGCACGTCGCCGGTGCCGCCGATAGCCAGCCCGGCGTTGCCCGTCGGATTCACCGCGACGCGCCCGTCGGGCGAAGCGATCACGGTGCCCGAGCCTTTCAGCACGGCGATCGCCGCATAGCGCGCGGACAGCTGGCGCGCGGCGGCGATGCGATCCGCCTGAACCGCTTTCGCATCGGTTTGCAGAAGACGCGCCGCTTCGAGCGGATGCGGCGTCAGGATGCACGGATCGCCCTGCGCACCGCGCGCGGCGACCGCCGCCGCGAGCGCGTCGTCCCTCGCGACGAGATTGAGCGCGTCGGCATCGAGCAGCTTGGGCACGTCGAGCTTCAGCACGTCGTCGAGCACTTTCCTGGCGCGCTCGCTTGTGCCCATGCCGCAGCCGATCGAGAGCGCGTCCATCTTCTCGAGCGCGAAGCCGTCGACCTGATGCAGCATCAATTCGGGATGCGGCGGATCGTAGGGCGGGAAGCCTTCGCCCAGAAACGCGATGTTCACCTTGCCCGCGCCGCCGTAGAGCGCCATCCGCGCGGCGAGCACCGGCGCGCCGCACATGCCGGTGTCGCCGCCGATCACGGCGAGCGTGCCGAAGGTGCCCTTGTTCGTCGCGTTGTCGCGCGGCGGCATGTGGGCGCCGAAGAGCGCGGGCGCGTTGAGCACGATCGACGGCACGGCGCTCGCCTCGACTTCCAGCGTCGCGACGAAGAGCCGGCCGGTGAGGTCGCGTCCCTGCGACGTGAAGTGCCCCGGCTTCGCGCCGATGAACGTGATGGTATCGGTCGCACGCACGGCTTCTGAGCCGTTGACCGGCGCGCCGGTGTCGCTGTTGAGACCGCTCGGCACGTCGAGCGCCAGGACCTGGCCCGACGCGCGCGCGCGGCGCGTCAGGCGCGCGGCGATGTCCACGAACACGCCCTCGAGCGGCCGCGAGAGGCCGATGCCGAACATGCCGTCGACGAGCCAGCCGAAATCGTCGAACGAAGCGGGCGGCTGGTCGTCGATCGGCACGCCTGCCGCGCGCGCGGCTCCGAGCGCCCAGCGCGCGTCGTCGGGCTTGACCTCGATGGGCATGCACACGCGCACGCCGATGCCCGCGCGATGCAGCCGCTCGGCCATCACGAGCGCGTCGCCGCCATTGTTGCCGGGGCCTGCCGCGATCCATACCGGCCGCGCGCGCGTTTCGGGATCGTGCTCCATCGCGTCGACGAGACACTGCGCGGCGGCCGCGCCCGCGCGCGCCATCAGCGTGTGCGGCGGCAGCGCGGCGGCTGCGCGCGCTTCGAGCGTGCGCAGCTCGGCGAGCGTCAGGAGCGCGAGCGGATCGTCTTTGGGCGTGAAATAGGGAGAGCGGGCAGCGGTCATGGCGGCGGACGGAAGGGCGTTTCGATCGAATCGTTCGGAAAACCCCGGCATCGCTCGCAGCACCGTGCCCGTCGACGCCGCTGGCGCGGCGCGTATGTCCGCCGGCTGCTAGGCGCGTTCGAGGCTCAGCGCGGCGAGGGTCTCGGCAGGAAGCTCGGGCGCGATGCCGGAGACGAGGTCCGCGATCACTTTAGCAGACCCGCACGCCAGCCCCCAACCCACGGGGCCGTGCGCCGCGTTGACGAAAAGACGCGGATGGCGCGTCGCGCCGACGACCGGAAGCCCGTCGGCGGAAAAGAGGCGCAGGCCGTCCCAGGCACGCGCGGCGGAGACGCGCGCGGCGCCCGGAATCCAGTCGTGCGTGCCCTGGCCGAGCAGATCGAGCGCCCGGCGCGAGAGGGCGGCGTCGAGCGGCTTGTCGGCCTTGGAGGCGCTCTGGAACACGCCCGCGCCTGCGACGCGCAGCCGCTGGTTCACGCGCGTCATCGTGATGCGCTTGGTCGAATCGACGACCGTGAGATGCGGCGCGCGCTCCTCGTAGGCGACGGGCGCCGTCAGCGTGTGCACGCGCAACGGGAACAGCGCGGGCGTCGCGTCGATGCCGCTAATGAGCGCGAGCGTGCCGGTGCCCGCGGCGACGACGATCGCATCCGCCGCGATCGTTTCGACCTCGACCGAGCGCTTTTTGCTCTCGTTGTGATCGGCGAGCTCGACTGCGGCGCGCGCGCCGTCGAGGCGCACCGATGCGACCGCGCGATGCATGCGGAACTGCACGCCGCCGTCCTCGAGCGCCTGCTTCAGTTGCTTGGTGAAGAGCGGACAGTTCGCGGTGCGCTCCTCGGGCAGCAGCACGCCCCCGGCGAACGCGGGATCGTCGGGCACCGAAGGTTCGACGGCGACGCATTCCTCCGGCGTGAGCACCTGATACGGCACCTTGAAGCGCTTGAGCAGGTCGACGGCCGGCTGCGCTTCCTCGAGCTCGCGCGGCTGGCGGAACACATGCAACATGCCGCGGCGCTGCTCGAAATCGAGCTCCAGACGGCTTTCGATCTCGCCGAGCACGCGCCGCGACAGCTCGACGAGCGGCTGCAGCCGCTCGTACCGGGTGGCGAACGTCTCGGGGTCGCGCAGCGTCGCCAGCTGTTTCACGAAATCGCGCGCGGCGGAGTCGAAACCGGTCTTGACCACCATGCCGCTCTGCTTCGCGCGGCTCGACGCCATGAACGTCGGACCGAACCAGACGTCGAGCGGCGAGGGCAGCAGCGCGCCGCCCTGGCCGTAGGTGGCGCCTTGCGCGACGGTCGCGTGGCGCTCGATCACGCAGACGCGATGGCCCGCCGCATGCAGCTGATACGCGGTGGCGATGCCGGCGATGCCTCCGCCGATGACGATTACATCCATGACTTTTTGTGCCCGAAGGCGCGAGATTGCAGTGCTGCGCGGCCTGAGGCGCGGGCAAGTGCGCCCGGCGCCGCGTGTCACCACGATGAAACGACGGGCCGGCGGACTGAATCAATGAGCGGGCCGCACCCGAAGAAAGCGCGCCATGATAGCGCCAAAATCGGTTGCGGGGGACGGCGGACAGCGCGCACGGACAGGCCGCCGTTGCCGCAATCCGCTTTGCGGCGCGGGCCCGGCGCATTTTCGGGATGCCGCGCGCCGCGCCGCGCGATGACGAGCCGTCGCGGGGGGGCGGCCGGGCGGGCTGCGCGGGCCGATTTCGAGACGCTTCCGGGTTATAATCGCGGTCTTCCTTTCGCCTCACGCCGTATTGCGTGCTCCAATCCGAATTTGCGAATTTTTGGATTTGCAAAGCGGGCGAGCCTCACGCGAGCGGCACACAGACGTCATCGACGCACCGTCACAATGGCCCACTTCTCGTGTTTCCCCGGCGCTTCGGCCCTCTCCGATTTCCGTCAGACCCGCCTTCTCGAAACGCTCGCCCGCATCGACGCGAACATCGTCGGCGTGCGCGGCCAGTTCCTGCATTTCGTCAACTCGTCCGAGCCGCTCACGGACGACGACAACAGCCGCATCGAGGCGCTCATGCACTACGGCGCGCCGTTCGAGGAAACGAAGGAGCGCGGCGCGACGGAAACGTTCATGGTGGTGCCGCGCTTCGGCACCGTCTCGCCGTGGGCGAGCAAGGCGACCGACATCGCGCATCACTGCGGGCTCGATAAGGTGCGGCGCATCGAGCGTGGCGTCGAGTACACCGTCATCATGAAAAGCGGCCTGCTCGGCGGCAAGAAGACCCTCTCCGACGCGGCGCGCGCGGCCGTCGCGGATGCCTTGCACGACCGCATGACCGAAAGCGTCGCGGCGTCGCGCGATCAGGCGCTGCATCTGTTCGACGAGCTGCCCGCGAAGCCGCTGCAGACGGTCGACATCATCGGCGCGGGACGCAAAGCGCTGGAAGCCGCGAACATGGAGCTCGGCCTCGCGCTCGCGGAAGACGAGATCGACTATCTCGTGAGCGCGTTCGAGGGCCTGAAGCGCAATCCGACCGACGTCGAGCTGATGATGTTCGCGCAGGCCAACAGCGAGCACTGCCGCCACAAGATCTTCAACGGCGAATGGACCATCGACGGCGAAAAGCAGGACATGTCGCTGTTCCAGATGATCCGCAACACCGAGAAGCTGAATCACGCGGGCACCATCGTCGCGTATTCGGACAACTCGGCGATCATGCAGGGCGGCATGGCCGAGCGCTGGTTCCCGCGCGGCGAGGACGAGCAGTATCAGCGCCACGTAGAAATGACCCATACGCTGATGAAGGTCGAGACGCACAATCACCCGACCGCCATTTCCCCGTTTGCGGGCGCGGCGACGGGCTCGGGCGGCGAAATCCGCGACGAGGGCGCGACCGGCCGCGGCGCGCGTCCGAAGGCGGGTCTCGCGGGCTTCACGGTATCGAACCTCGATCTGCCCGACGCTCGCCAGAAATGGGAGAACGATCGCGATTCCGCCGTGCCGCTGTCCTCCCGCAATCCCGCCGACAAGAGCGAGCCGTATGGCCGCCCGGACCGCATCGCGTCGCCGCTGCAGATCATGATCGACGGGCCGATCGGCGCGGCCGCCTTCAACAACGAGTTCGGCCGCCCGAATCTCGGCGGGTACTTCCGCGCCTTCGAGCAGAACGTCGCGGGCCGCGTGCGCGGCTATCACAAGCCGATCATGATCGCGGGCGGCATCGGCAACATTTCGGATCAGCACACGCACAAGCACGATTTTCCCGGCGGCACGCTGCTGATTCAGATCGGCGGGCCGGGCATGCGCATCGGCATGGGGGGCGGCGCCGCGAGCTCCATGGCGACCGGCGCGAACACCGCCGAGCTCGACTTCGATTCGGTCCAGCGCGGCAATCCCGAAATCCAGCGCCGCGCGCAGGAAGTCATCAACACCTGCTGGCAGATGGGCGAGCGCAATCCGATCCTGTCGATTCACGACGTCGGCGCGGGCGGCATCTCCAATGCGTTCCCGGAGCTCGTCGATGGCGCGGGCAAGGGCGCGCGCTTCGAGCTGCGCAAGGTGCAACTGGAGGAGAGCGGTCTGTCGCCGCGGGAAATCTGGTCCAACGAAGCGCAGGAGCGCTACGTGCTGGCGATTTCGCCGAACGATCTGCCCGCGTTCCAGGCGATCTGCGAGCGCGAGCGCTGCCCGGTGGCGGTCGTCGGCGTGGCGACGGAAGAGCGTCAGCTGAAGCTGATCGACGACGCCAACGAAGGCCAGGAACCCGTCGACATGCCGATGGACGTGCTGCTCGGCAAGCCGCCCAAGATGCATCGCGACGTGAAACGTGAAAGCGCATCGTTCACGCAAGTCGACGTCACCGGCCTGCCGTTGTCCGAAGTCGCGCTCGACGTGCTGAAGCATCCGACTGTCGCGAGCAAGTCGTTCCTCATCACCATCGGCGACCGCTCGGTGGGCGGCACGACCGCGCGCGACCAGTTCGTCGGTCCGTGGCAGGTGCCCGTCGCCGATTGCGCCGTGACGACGATGGACTACGTCGGCTACCGCGGCGAAGCGATGACGATGGCCGAGCGCACGCCGCTCGCCGTCATCGATGCCCCCGCGTCCGGTCGCATGGCGGTGGGCGAGGCGGTGACGAACATCGCAGCGGCGCCGATCGAATCGCTCAACAAGCTGAAGCTGTCGGCGAACTGGATGGCCGCGTGCGGCAGCGCGGGCGAAGACGCCGCGCTCTACGACACGGTGAAGGCGATCGGCATGGAACTGTGCCCGGCGCTGGGCATCAGCATTCCGGTCGGCAAGGACTCGCTGTCGATGCGCACGAAATGGCAGGACGCCCGGGGCGGCGCACGGGAAGTGGTGTCGCCGGTGTCGCTCATCATCTCGGCGTTCGCGCCGGTCGAGGACGTGCGCCGCCATCTGACGCCGCAGCTCGTCAATGACACGGACACGGTGCTGATCGCGATCGATCTCGGCCGCGGACGCAATCGCCTGGGCGGCAGCATTCTCGCGCAGGTCACGCAGCAAGTGGGCGACGCGGTGCCCGACGTCGACGATCCTGAAGACCTGAAGCGCTTCTTCGCGGCAATCCAGGCGCTCAACGCCGATGACAAGCTGCTCGCGTACCACGACCGCTCGGACGGCGGCCTGTGGGCGACGGTCTGCGAGATGGCGTTCGCGGGGCACGTGGGCGTGTCGCTGAACGTCGACATGCTGACGCTCGACGCCGAGCACGAATCCGATTACGGCGACGCGAAGGACTGGGCGAAGCAGACGAGCGGCCGCCGCGAGGATCGCACGATCCGCGCGCTCTTTTCCGAAGAGCTGGGCGCGGTGGTGCAGGTGCGCGCAGCGGACCGCGACGCAGTATTGGGCGCGCTGCGCGAGCACGGCTTGTCGGCATGCGCGCATGTCATCGGCAAGCCGAACGCGGCCGACACCGTCGAAATCTATCGCGACGCAAAGAAGATTTTCGATGCGCCGCGCGTCGAGCTGCATCGCGCCTGGAGCGAGGTGAGCTGGCGCATCGCGCGCCTGCGCGACAACCCGGCCTGCGCCGATGCCGAATACGACGCGCTCCTCGACGCGGGCGATCCCGGTCTTTCGCCCGTGCTCACGTTCGATCCGAGCGAGGACGTCGCCGCGCCCTTCATTGCGACGAGCAAGCGTCCGCGTGTCGCGATCCTGCGCGAGCAGGGCGTGAATTCGCACCTGGAGACGGCCTACGCGTTCGACCGCGCCGGCTTCGACGCGCACGACGTCCACATGAGCGACCTGCTCGAAGGCCGCGCGACGCTCGCCGATTTCGCGGGCGCGGTCGCGTGCGGCGGCTTTTCGTATGGCGACGTGCTGGGCGCGGGCGAGGGCTGGGCGAAGACGATCCGCTTCAATCCGCGTCTCGCCGACATGTTCGCCGCGTTCTTCGACCGTCCCGACACGTTCGCACTCGGCATCTGCAACGGCTGCCAGATGATGTCGAGCCTGGCCTCGATCATCCCCGGCGCGGAGCACTGGCCGAAATTCACGCGCAACAAGTCGGAGCAGTTCGAGGCGCGTTTCTCGCTGGTCGAGGTGCAGCGCTCGCCGTCGATCTTCTTCGCGGGCATGGAAGGCTCGCGTATTCCGGTGGCGGTCGCGCACGGCGAGGGCTTCGCGGATTTCTCGCAACAGGGCGATCCGTCGAAGGCGCTCGTCGCGATGCGCTACGTCGACCATCGCGGCAATGCGACCGAGCAGTATCCGTTCAACCCGAACGGCTCGCCGCAGGGCATCACGTCCGTCACGACGCCGGATGGCCGCTTCACCGTGCTGATGCCGCACATGGAGCGCGTGCATCGCAACGTGCAGATGAGCTGGACGCCGGAGGACTGGACCACCGACGGCAGTCCGTGGCTGCGCGTGTTCCAGAACGCGCGACGCTTCCTGGGCTGATCGCGCAACGCTCCACACAACACCCCGAAGTCGAATCTTCGGGGTGTTGTGTTTTCAAGCTGGCTTTTCGGCCGCCTCAATGCTGCTTTTCGGCAAATATCTCAAAATAATCAGGCCGTAAGTTGCAGGTATAGTGCTTCGGCGCGTCATCATGGGACGCCGAAATGGAGGAGCAATGAGGCAGTTTCGATCAGGATATTTAGGTATACCAAGTTTATTGGCAGCGACAATCGTTGCTGTGTCGTGTCTGTTGACGGCATGCGGCGGCAGCTCGGAATCAGGCTCGGGCTCGGCCAGCCTGTCGCCGTCGGCGCGCGCGGCCGCGCTCGGCGAGAATCTGATGGTGCGTGTCGAAATCGACACCAATGATGCCGCGAAGTCCGGCACGAACTGCGCGGACCTCGGCGCGGACTGGGCCAGTTGCGCGCGCGGCAAGCTGATCCTGGAAAACACCGGCGGCCGGAGTCTCGCCGCCGGAGGCTGGACGCTCTACGTGCATAGCATCCGGCGCATTCTGATGATCGAGCATCCGGCCTTTGCGTGGAAGCACGTCACGGGCGATCTCTATGCACTTACGCCGGGCGCCGGCGCCTTCACGCTGGGCGCGGGTGAGCGCGTCGAAGTGCCGTTCGTCGGCGAATACTGGTATCAGCGCTACAGCGATCTCTTGCCGCGCGCATACGTCGTGGCGGACGGCAGCGAGACGCCTGCGATCCTCAAACACAACGATACCGACGACGAAACGCGCTATGTCGACCGTATCCCGCCGAGCACGGACGACGTCGCGGCGTTTGCCGCGACGCCGGCGCAGGTGCAGCGAGCCCGCGCGGAAGCCGCGCTCCCTTCGGCCCAACAAAGCGCCGCGCGCGCATTGCCCGCCGTGCTGCGCGAAACGGCGGGCGAGGGTACGGTGCAGATCGGCGGCATCGATTTGGCCTTGTCCGGTCTGAGTGCGTCGCAGGCGGCGGCGCTCGGTTCGCGGGCGGCGACGCTCGGCCTCGATGGTCCGGCTGCGCGCGTGAACGGCCGGATCGTCGGCGGAGCGCTGCCCGCCGATATCGCGAGGAGCGGCGGCTATCGCCTGACGATCGCGTCCAGCAGCGTGAACATCGACGCCTTCGACGCCGCTGGACTCTTCTACGGCGTTCAGACGCTCCTGTCGCTCACGCCGGCGGGCGGCGGCAGCGTGCCCGCGATGACGATCGAGGATGCGCCGCGCTATGCGCATCGCGGCATGATGGTCGACGTGGCGCGCAACTTCCGCCAGCCCGCGACGCTGCGACGCCTGATCGACCAGATGGGCGCGTATAAGCTCAATCGCCTGCACCTTCATCTGTCGGACGACGAAGGCTGGCGCATCGAGATTCCGGGCCTGCCCGAGCTTACCGAGGTCGGCGCGAAGCGTTGCCACGATCTCACCGAAATGCGCTGTCTGCTTCCGCAGTTGGGCTCTGGTCCGGACAACCGGTCGGGCGGCGGCTATCTGAGCCGGGCAGAGTATGTCGCGCTGGTGCGTTACGCGGCGGATCGCTTCGTCGAGATCGTTCCAGAGATCGACATGCCGGGACACGCGCGCGCCGCGGTGGTGTCGATGGAGGCGCGCTACCGGCGCCTGCGCGCGCGGGGCGACGAAGCGGCGGCAAGCGCGTATCGGCTGCTCGATCCGGCCGATACATCGAATACAACGACAGTGCAGTTCTACGATCGCCGCAGCTTCCTGAATCCCTGCTCGGATGGCGCGCAGCGGTTTGCGTCCAGGGTGATCGGCGAAGTCGCGGCGATGCATCGCGAGGCTGGCGCGCCGCTCTCCGTCTGGCACTTCGGCGGCGACGAGGCGAAGAATATCCTCCTCGGCGCGGGCTTCCAGCCGCTCGACGGCACGGACCCCGGCAAGGGTCGCGTGAACCTCGCGGCGCAGGACAAGCCGTGGGCGCGCTCGCCGCAATGCACGGCGCTGCTGAGCGCGGGCAAGGCGGCATCCGTCGACGAATTGCCGTCGATGTTCGCGCGCCAGGTGAGTCAGATCGTGCGCGCGAACGGCATCGGCACGATGGCTGCGTGGCAGGACGGCATCAAGCACGCGAACGGCCCGCAGGATTTCGCGACCGCGAACATGATGGTGACGCTATGGGACACGATGTTCTGGGGCGCATCGGACAGCGCGCGTACGCTCGGCAATCAGGGCTACAAGATGGTGCTCGCGCTGCCGGACTATCTGTACTTCGACTTCCCCTATTCGTTCGATCAGCGTGAGCGCGGCTATTACTGGGCGTCGCATGGCACGGACGGCTTCAAGACGTTCTCGCTCGCGCCTGACAATCTGCCGCAGAACGCGGAGATCATGGCCGATCGTGACGGCAATCCGTTCGAGGTGACGAGCGCGGGCTCCGCGCCCCGGATCGAGGGCATTCAGGGGCAAGCCTGGGCCGAAGTGATGCGCACCGATCAGCAGTTCGAGTACATGGTGTATCCGCGTCTGCTCGCGCTCGCGGAGCGCGCATGGCATCGGGCGCCGTGGGAGCGGCCGTATCGCGAAGGCGAGCGCTACAAGCTCGGCGATACCGACAAGGTCGACAAGGCCGCGCTCGCACAGGATTGGGCCGGCTTCATGAGCGTGGTTCAGAACCGCGAGTTGCCGAAGCTGACGCGCGCGGGAGCGGTGGTGCGGACGGGGCTCGGGATGGCGAGCAGGGGGTGATGAGGGCAGGGTAGGAGACGACCGAGCCGCCCTCAGATGGCTCGGTCTCGCGACTTGGTTATTGCTAACCGCTATGGTGCAAGAGCAAGCGGGATTTCCTTGCGGCATGGCATTGCATCGTATGTGCGACCGTTCAGAAGTCTTCCCGTCATGTCCTTGCGCACACCACCCCATTGCTTGAAAAAGAACGCCACGCGGTGGCCACGGCATTGACGACGGATGGCATGCACCCAGGCTTCTTCCATCGGCCGGGCACCACGCCCCGATTCACCGCCCACGATAACCCAATCGATTCCGTTCAAGGGAAGATCGTCGAGCGGTCCAATCAGCGGTTCACAGGACAGGAACTTGACCTGCGCTGCCGTGGCGGCCAGGTGTCCGATGCGGCTCATCACTCTGGCATCCTCCACGCTCACGCCCATCCATATATTCGGCGTCCACGGCAGGAGTGGCGAGAGCTCAAGCAGGCGCTCAGATCGCTTGGTCAGTACCTGATACGTGTGCTGAGGCGTCGCCGCCATCGTCTCGAACACCCGCTGTATGAAGTCGAGGGGAACGGCCTCTTGAAAGAGGTCGCTCATCGAGTTGACGAAAACGGTGCGCGGCTTCTTCCATTTGCGAGGCAGATCGATCAGATCCTCGTGCAGCGTGGGCGAGAACTCGGACTCATAGCGCACGCATCCCATCGCTTTGAGTCGCTTGGCCATTCGCTCGGCGTAGCAATGCTTGCAACCCTGGCTGATCTTCACGCATCCGGTTACCGGATTCCAGGTCATCTCGGTCCATTCGATGCCGGTCTTTGTGGCCATCGCAGCGTTCTACCTTAGTTTTCCCGGCTCGGAGTGTAGGAGTTTCACTTTGCTAGAACAAGGACTTTTGCTTTTTGTCCTCCTTTCCAACGTCATTCCACAGCTTCTCAGCAAGTGGATGGCGTCTCAGCAATATGAGGCGATATAAAGGCCCATTTTTACTGTTTTTTATCAGAGGCATCATTTCGGCCGCAGTCATTTGTGTGTGGCTCAAAACAAGCGATTTCCAGTGCTCCAAAAACGCATTCACAAAAGCGCTTTTGGGCAGATGTCTTAAGTCAACGGCCTCCCGCCATCCGGGTGCGATTCGTTCAAGTCGGCTCCCAGATGTCGCCGCCTCCAAGTCGATGTTCCTCTGAATATCCATCACGCTGAAATGAACGAGTATGTCCATGAAACGCCGTTCAGACAGCACTCGAATAATTTCAAAATCGAGATGCGCCGCATTGAACGGATCAAGAAATGCCAGGTCTAGCCCGCGTGGCAATTCCGACACGATCTCGTGAACCGTTTCCTTGGCAGGACCGAAAAATGACTGAACGGAAGCGCCAAGTCTTTCGAGACGAAGCTCACAGATCCTGACGGACTGTTGATGCAGATCGCCGATGTACATGGCAGTGAACGGTCGTCCGTTTCCCATGCAAGACGCTCTCCATGCAGCGATTGCACCGCCGTCCCGAAACGTGTTCGTTCCGCGCTCGACGACACGCCCCGGACCGCAAAAAACGTCGATGTAGCACGCGTGTCCCCACTTCGCGCGCGAGAGACGGGACGCGACGATATAGTCGGTGAGTCTTTCATGTTTCTGCTGAGACCAACCACCCACAATCATCGCGTCCATTCCATCGGATGGGTCGGCCATAAACTTGTCACCACTCATGTCGTTCGTATCCCGTTTCAGTCTTGATTGAACGATCTTGAGGATAGTGCACCGCCGACGGAATTCGATTCGTCTGAAAGCGGCCCCGGTTAGCCGAACGGCAGAGGGGTGTCAAATGAAAACGCCCCTGACCGCGAAGTCAGGGGCGCTTGATACTACGAAGAGCGGTTAGCGGACGCGCTGGCTTACTTCACCACCGCCTTGCTTCGCAAACCCTCTTCGAACCCCTGCAGCTTCTCCTGCTGAATCTGCTGCGCGATCTGCGTCTTCACCTGATCGAGCGGCGGCGGGGCGATCTCGCGGGAATCGTCCATGCGGATGACATGCCAGCCGAACTGCGTCTTCACCGGCTCGGGCGTCACTTCGCCCTTCTTCAGCTTCTCGGCGGCCGCGCCGAATTCCGGCACATAAGCCGAGGGCGACGACCAGTCCAGATCGCCGCCATTCTTGCCCGATCCCGGGTCCTTCGAATATTGCTTGGCGAGGTCCTCGAAGCTCGCGCCGCCCTTGATCTTGGCGATCAGCTCCTTCGCCTGCGCTTCGTTGTCCACGAGGATGTGATGCAGATGCAGTTCCGTGCCGCCGCCGTTCTGCTTGACCAGCTGGTCGTAGCGCGCCTTGATTTCGGCGTCGGTCGGCGTGTTCTTCTTCACGAAGTCTTCGATGAGCGCGCGCAGCACGACGGTCTGCTGCGCGACGGCCAGTTGCGCCTTCACATCGGGACGCGACGCGATGCCTTCGCGCGCGGCTTCCTGCATCAGGATCTCGCGATTGATGAGTTCCTCGCGCACCGCCTGCTGAAGTTGCGGCGAATCCTGCTGACCCTGCGCGACGAGCTGCTTCACGAGCGCATCGGCGCGCGACGTGGGAATCGGCGTGCCGTTCACGACGGCAATGTTCTGCGCGAACGCGGGCGCCGCCGCGAACGCAGCCAGCAACACCCAGACGCGGGTTTTTTTCAAAGTCATCGAAGGTTCCTAACTGAGCAAACAGACGCCTTCAAAGGCGATATTTAAAAGGCAAAGGCTGATCGGAAAAGACGGGGGCCGCGCGCGTCTATTCGAATTGTTCTGCGAACTCCTGCGGCGTGTAAGCCCGGATGGCGAGCGCATGCACGCCGCGCCGCATTTCCTCGGCCAGCGCATCATACACCAGTCGATGCCGCGCCACGCGCGCCTTGCCCGCGAAGCATTCCGCCACGATCGTCACGGTGTAATGGCTGCCCGAAGCCGCGCCCGCATGGCCCGCGTGCGCGGCGCTGTCGTCGTCGATGTGCACCGATTGCGCCGCGAGCGCCGCATTCAGGCGCGCTTCGAGATGCGCGATCTTGTCCGCCGCCGACGCGCTCATGAAATCGAAGGCTGCGCTCATTGTCCGTCCTCCTTCATGTACTTCGCGAGCCAGAAACTCTGCGCGACGATGAACACGACCAGACACCCCGTCGCGCCGAAGAGCTTGAAGTTCACCCATTGATCGGTGGTGAAGTTGTACGCGACGAAGAGGTTCACGATGCCGAGCAGCGCGAAGAACACCGCCCACGCGACGTTCAACTGTCCCCACACGCGATGCGGCAATACGATCTGCTTGCCCATCATCGCTTCGATCAGATTCTTTCTGAACGCCGTCTGCGCGACGATCAGCGCGAGCGCGAACAGCCAGTAGAGCGCGGTCGGCTTCCACTTGATGAAGGTGTCGTTGTGCAGCACGAGCGTCGCGCCGCCGAACACCACGACCACGCCCAGGCTCACCCACAGCATCGGGTCGACCTTGCGGTGCCGGAACGCCACCCAGGCGATCTGCACGAGCGTCGCCGCGATCGCGACAGCCGTCGCCGTGTAGATGCCCCAGAGCTTGAATGCGACGAAAAAGAGAATGATCGGAAACAGATCGAACAGAAATTTCATTGGCGTCCGGACGTGATGGGCATCGGATGGGATGCGGGGCGCGCGAGCAACGAGCGCCCGCCCGGAAGGAGCGGGCGTCGATACGGACTGGATGCAGGGCGCTACCGGGCGCCCCGTGCCGGGCTCGCGCTTACTTGGGTTCGAATTGTAGCGCAGCCGAGTTGATGCAATACCGCAATCCGGTCGGCGCGGGGCCGTCCTCGAAGACGTGGCCGAGGTGCGCGCCGCAGTTCTTGCACTGCACCTCGATGCGCAGCATGCCGTGCGAGCGGTCGGTCTTTTCCTGGATCACTTCGCCGTTGATCGGCTTGAAATAGCTCGGCCAGCCGCAGCCGGCGTCGAATTTCGTGTCCGATTCGAAAAGCGGCGTGCCGCAGCACACGCAGTCATAGACGCCGCGCTCGAAGTGGTCCCAGTACTCGCCGGTGAACGGCCGCTCGGTCGCCGCGTGACGCGTGACCTGGTACTGCATGTCGTTCAGTTCGCGGCGATAGGTCGCGTCGTCCTTTTGCAGCGGACGGGCGGCGGTGTCGGGGGTGTCGTCTCTGTTCATGTCGGTCCTTTATGGTCCTTTATGGTCCTTTGTCGAGCCTCGAGAGAGGCCATGTAGATGGGGGCGCCGCTACGAAGAACAACTCACTTCGAGCTCGCTCGCCCAGTCGGGCGGCAGACCGGCGTATGCCTCATGTTCCGGCTGCTCGTCGTAGGGGCGGCGCAGCACGTCCAGCAGGCGCGCCAGTTCCGAAAAGTCCTTCTCGCTCGCCCGGCGGATCGCCTGTTCCGCCAGATGATTGCGCAGCACGTATTTGGGATTCACGCGGTTCATCGCGGCCGCGCGCGCGGCGTCGTCGCGCGGTTCGAGGGCGAGGCGCTCGCGATACTGCGCCGCCCACGCATCGAACGCGGCGCGATCGAGGAAGAGATCGCGCACCGGCGCATCATGGCTCGCGTCGGATTTCGACAGCTTCGACAAGTTCCGGAACGTGAGCGTGAAATCCGCGCGATTCGCATGCATGATTTCGAAGAGCCCGTTGGCGAGCCTGTCGTCGCCGTCGCGCTCGATTTCGAGGCCGAGCTTCGCGCGCATCTTCGCCACGAGGGCGGGTGCGAAACGCTCCTTGAAGCGCTCGAGCACCTTCTGCGCCGCCTCGACCACGCGCTCGGCGCGGCCTTCCTCGGGCAGGTTTTCGCCGAACAGCGGCACGAGCGCTTGCGCGAGACAGAACAGGTTCCAGTAGGCAACCTGCGGCTGGCGGCTGTACGAATAGCGCCCCTGCGTATCCGAGTGGTTGCAGATGTGATGCGCGTTGAAGCCGTCCATGAAGCCGAACGGGCCGTAGTCGATCGTGAGGCCCAGGATCGACATGTTGTCGGTGTTCATCACGCCGTGGCAGAAGCCGACGCCTTGCCACTGCACCATCAGGTCGGCGGTGGTGCGTACGGCTTCGTCGAGCAGCGCGAGATACGGGTCGTCGGCGTCGCGGCAGTGCGGACAGAAGCGGTCGATGACGTGATCGGCGAGCTGCTTCAGATCGTCGATGCGATCGTTCGAATAGAAATGCTCGAAGTGGCCGAAGCGCACGAAGCTCGGCGCGACGCGCGTGACGATCGACGCGGTCTCGATGGTCTCGCGGCGCACCGGCAGATCGGAGCCGACCACGGTGAGCGCGCGCGTCGTCGGGATGCCCAGATGATGCATCGCTTCCGAGCACAGAAACTCGCGGATCGACGAGCGCAGCACCGCGCGGCCGTCGCCCATGCGGGAGTAGGGCGTGCGTCCCGCGCCTTTCAGCTGCACTTCGAGCCGCGCACCGTCGTGTTCGACCTCGCCGAGCGTGAGCGCGCGGCCATCGCCCAGCTGGCCCGCCCACACGCCGAACTGGTGACCCGAGTACACGGCGGCATACGGCAGCGCGTCACTCGGCCAGTCGCGCGTGGGATTGCCCGCGAAGTACGCGGCGAACGCCTCTTTTTCGGGGCCGACGGCGGCTTGCGGATCGAATCCGAGCGATTCGGCCATCTCGCGCGAAATGCCGACGAGGTACGGATCGGGCACGGGCGCGGCGGGGAGCCGGGTAAGGAATGCGGTCCCGAGCGCGGCGAAGGAGCCGGGCTTGCCGATCTCGATCGTGCGGGCGATTTCGCTCATGGAAAGCGCGCCGGCGGGCGTCTCGTCACGCGCGGCGCGCACGACATTGCTTGGGGAAAACGACATATTGAGCGCCTCTGAGTTAAACGATATTGTAATTCCGCGCCCGCGGCCCTGCAGGAGCCGGGCTTCGCGCCATCCGCAAGCAATCGACTCCTTCGAGGACCTCGCCCATGACGTCGCCGCTCTACGGCCAGATGATGGAAGTACCGTTGCTCGCGTCGTCGCTGCTGTCCCATGCCGCGCGCCATTTCGGCGACACCGAGATCGTGTCGCGCCGCATCGAGGGCGACATCCACCGCTACACCTACCGCGATTGCCAGAAGCGCGCGAAGCAGCTCGCGCAGGCGCTCATCGCGCTCGGCGTCGAAGAGGGCGAGCGAATCGGCACGCTGGCGTGGAACGGCTACCGGCATCTCGAGTGCTACTACGGCGTGTCCGGCATGGGCGCCGTGTGCCACACGATCAACCCGCGCCTCTTTCCCGATCAGATCGCGTTCATCATCGATCACGCCGACGATTCATACGTCTTCTTCGACATGACCTTCGGGCCGCTCGTCGAGCTCATCGCGCCGCAATGCCCGAACGTGAAGGGCTGGGTCGCGCTCGGCGACGCCGCGTGCATCGCGGAGCATCTGTCGAGCATGAGCGTGCGGGTGATGAGCTACGAGAGCCTCATCGGCGAGCACGACGGCGCGTATGAATGGCCGATGCTCGACGAGCGTCAGGCCTCGTTTCTCTGCTACACGTCGGGCACGACCGGCAATCCGAAGGGCGCGCTCTATTCGCATCGCTCGACGGTGCTGCACGCTTACGGCGCGGCGCTGCCCGACGCGATGGGCGCGTCATCGAGCGATGCGATCCTTCCCGTCGTGCCGATGTTCCATGTCAACGCATGGGGCATTCCGCATGCGGCGCCGCTCGTCGGCGCGAAGCTCGTGTTTCCGGGCAAGGACCTCGACGGCAAGTCGCTCTACGAACTGATGGAAGCCGAGGGCGTCACGTATTCGGCGGGCGTGCCCACCGTCTGGATGGGCCTGCTCGCCTACATGAAGCAGCAGAACGTGCGCTTCTCGACCTTGAAGCGCACGGTCATCGGCGGCTCCGCGTGCCCGCCCGCGATGCTGCGCACCTTCGAGGAAGACTACGGCGTGCAGGTGATCCACGCGTGGGGCATGACGGAGATGTCGCCGCTCGGCACGCTCTCGCGCCTCTCCTTCAGACAGAAGCAGCGTCCGCCGGAAGAACAGCGCCGCTCGCTCGAAAAGCAGGGCCACGCGCTCTTCGGCGTCGACATGAAAGTGGTCGGCGACGACGGCCGCGAACTGCCGTGGGACGGCAAGTCCTTCGGCGATCTGTACGTGCGCGGCCCGTGGGTCATCGACCGCTATTTCCGCCGGCACGATTCGCCGCTCGTCGACGGCTGGTTTCCGACGGGCGACGTCGCCACGATCGATCCGGACGGCTTCATGCAGATCACCGACCGTAGCAAGGACGTGATCAAGTCCGGCGGCGAATGGATCAGCTCGATCGATCTGGAGAACATCGCGGTGTCGCATCCGCAGGTGGCGGAAGCGGCGTGCATCGCGTGCCTGCATCCGAAGTGGACGGAGCGGCCGTTGATCGTCGCAGTGTTGAAGCCCGGCGCGACGGTGACGCGCGAGGAACTGCTCGCGCATTTCGAGGGCAAGATCGCGAAGTGGTGGATTCCCGACGATGTCGTGTTCGCCGACGAGTTGCCGCACACGGCGACCGGCAAGCTGCAGAAGGTGCGGCTGCGCGAGCAATATCGCGATTACGTGCTGCCGAGCGCGTTGGAGAACGACGCCTGACGCGCTTCAAAAAAAAGCGGCGCTCATTGCGCCGCGTTACATGCTCCGGCTTACACGTCAGACAGAAACCAGCAGATCCCCTTCCTGAACGACGCTCATACGATCTTCCAGCGCATCTCGCGTGTGACGAGCGTGCGAGCGGCCAGGAGCTCCATGATGGTGGACGCTCCGGGCGTCCCGTACCGGTCGACGGCGTCATCGTGCAGATACCTCCTGAACTGGATCGCGTGCAGCAATTCTTCGCAGAGCGTCGAGCGGCTGCGACGAGGGCCCAGGAAGATCAGATCCATCGACAGCGTGCGGCCCTTGGCGCCGCGCCATTTCAGGTAGCGATAGCCCTCCTGGTTCTGGACGATATCGGCCTTGCCGGCGGGACGATACCTTCGGACGTGTCGCTTAAGTTGCCTGCGCCTGCGATTCACGGCTCGTCGGCTCATGAGCCGGCCGTTTGATACCTTTCCACTCGGCCGAACGGATTATTGGAACGCTCGTGCTTTTTTGTGTATTCTGTGTCAATCGCCCACCATAATTCGGCTATATCCGGTCGACAGGAGACACCTTCATGGCAGTGGACTATTCGATCCGCGACGGCGTCGCCGTCATCACACTCGACAATCCGCCCGTCAACGGGCTTGGACATTCGACGCGCCTCGGCATCGTCGAGGGCATCGAGCGCGCGAGCGACGACGCGAGCGTGCGCGCCATCGTCCTCATCGGCGCGGGCAAGGCGTTTTCCGGCGGCGCGGACATCACCGAATTCAACACGCCGAAGGCCACGCAGGAACCGACGCTCATGACCGTGATCAAGGCCGTCGAGGGCAGCGCGAAGCCCGTGGTCGCGGCGATCCACGCGGTCGCGATGGGCGGCGGTCTCGAGCTCGCGCTCGGCGCGCATTACCGCGTCGCCGCGCCCGGCGCGCAGATCGCGCTGCCGGAAGTGAAGCTCGGCCTGCTGCCCGGTGCGGGCGGCACGCAGCGTCTGCCGCGCGCGGTCGGCCTCGAGACGGCGCTGAACATGATCGTCTCGGGCACGCCAGTTCCGTCCGAGAAGCTCGCGCAGACCGCGCTCTTCGACGAGCTGGCCGACGGCGATCTGCTCGACGCCGCGGTGTCCTTCGCGAAGCAGGCCGCGGACCGGGGTGGCCCGTATCCGAAGGTGCGCGATCGGAGGATCGAGCATCCGAACGCCGAGGGCTTCATCCAGTTCGCGCGGAACAGCGCTGCCGCCGTCGCGAAGCACTTTCCGGCGCCGCACAAGTGCATCGACGCGATCGAAAAGGGCGTGAAGGAAGGTTTCGAGCGCGGTCTCGCGTTCGAGCGCGAATGTTTCCTCGCGCTCGTGCAGACGCCCGAGAGCCGCGCATTGCGGCACGCGTTCTTCGGCGAGCGCGCCGCGGGCAAGATCGCCGATGTGCCGTCGAGCACGCCCGTCAGAAAGATCGAGCGCATCGGCGTGGTCGGCGCGGGCACGATGGGCGGCGGCATCGCGATGAATTTCCTCAACGCGGGCATGCCCGTCGTGCTGCTCGAAACGAAACAGGAAGCGCTCGATCGCGGCCTCGCCACGATCCGCCGCAATTACGAAGCGCAGGTCAGGAAAGGCAAGCTCACACAGGAGAAGGTCGACGAGCGCATGGCGCTCATTCAGCCGACACTGTCGTTCGGCGATCTGGCGCAAGCGGACCTGATCATCGAAGCCGTCTTCGAGGAGCTGGGCGTGAAGGAACAGGTGTTCCGCCAGCTCGACGAAATCGCGAAGCCCGGCGCGATCCTCGCGTCGAACACGTCGACGCTCGATCTGAACAGGATCGCCTCGTTCACGAAACGTCCCGGCGACGTGATCGGCATGCACTTCTTCAGCCCCGCGAACGTGATGAAGCTGCTCGAAGTCGTGCGCGGCGGGAAGACGGACAAGGACGTGCTCGCGACCGTCATGCAGCTCGCGAAGAAGATCGGGAAGACGGCCGTGGTGTCGGGCGTGTGCGACGGCTTCATCGGCAATCGCATGATCGAGCAGTACATTCGCCAGGCGCTCTTCATGCTGGAAGAAGGCGCGCTGCCCGCGCAGATCGATCGCGCGATCGAGACGTTCGGCTTCGCGATGGGACCGTTCCGCATGAGCGATCTCGCGGGCAACGACATCGGCTGGGCGATCCGCAAGCGCCGCTATCGCGAGCAGCCGGACCTGCGCTATTCGCGCGTGGCCGACCGCCTCTGCGAGCTGGGCCGCTTCGGGCAGAAGACCGGCGCGGGCTGGTACGACTATCAGCCGGGCAAGCGCGATGCGGCGCCGTCGAAGCTGGTCGACGACATGATCGTCGCGTTTTCGTTGGAGCAGGGCATCGAGCGGCGCAGGATCGGCGACGAGGAAATCGTCGAGCGTCTCGTGCTGTCGCTCGTGAACGAAGGCGCGAAGATTCTCGAAGAAGGCATCGCGGCGAAGGCGTCGGACATCGACATGGTCTATCTGACAGGCTACGGCTTCCCGCTCTGGCGCGGCGGCCCGATGCTCTACGCGGACACCATCGGCCTCTACAACGTCGAACGCGCGATGCGCAAGTACGCGAAGCAGCCCAACGGGGAAGCATGGCGGCCGGCCGCGCGCGTGACGGAGCTCGCGGCATCCGATGGTCGCTTCAACGCCTGAACGAGCGAGTGAACATGATGAAACCCGTTGAAGATGTATTCCTCGTCGTGGACGTGCAGTACGACTTCATGCCGGGCGGGGCGCTCGCCGTCGCGCAGGGCGACGAAGTCGTGCCGGTCATCAACCGGCTCGCGCGCGCGTTCTCGCATGTCGTGCTGACGCAGGACTGGCATCCGCGCTCGCACGTATCGTTCGCGCCGAATCACGCAGGCCGTGCGCCGTTCGAGACGATGACGCTGCCCTACGGCGAGCAGGTGCTGTGGCCGGTGCATTGCGTGCAGGACACGGACGGCGCGGCGCTGCATCGCGATCTGCATGTTCCGCATGCGCGGCTCGTCGTGCGCAAGGGCCATCACGAGCACGTCGACAGCTATTCGGCGTTCCTCGAAGCGGATCGCGCGACGCCGACCGGCCTCGCCGGCTATCTGCGCGATGTCGGCGCGAAGCGCATCTGGCTCGCGGGGCTGGCGACCGACTATTGCGTCGCGTGGTCCGCTCTGGATGCGCGCGCGGCGGGCTTCGAAGCGAGCGTGATCGAGGACGCATGCCGCGCGATCGATCTGAACGGCTCGCTCGACAAGGCATGGAAGGACATGCAGGCGGCGGGCATCGAGCGCGTGCGCTCCGAGGACATACTGAAGAACATCGACAGGGAGACGACATGACCGATGCAGTGATCGTATCGACGGCGCGCACCGCGCTCGCCAAATCGTGGCGCGGTGCGCTGAACATGACCCACGGCGCGACGCTCGGCGCTCACGTGACGAGGGCCGTCGTCGAGCGCGCGGGCATCGACCCGGCGCGCGTCGAGGACATCATCATGGGCTGCGCGAACCCCGAAGGCGCGACCGGCATGAACATCGCGCGGCAGATCGCGTTGCGCGCGGGCCTGCCCGTCTCCGTGCCCGGCATGACGGTCAACCGCTTCTGCTCGTCGGGCCTGCAGACGATCGCATTGGCCGCGCAGCGCGTGATTGCAGGGGAAGGCGATGTGTTCGTCGCGGGCGGCGTCGAATCGATCTCGTGCGTGCAGAACGAGATGAACCGCCACATGCTGACCGAAGGCTGGCTCAGCGAGCACAAGCCCGAGATCTACTGGTCGATGCTGCAGACCGCGGAGAACGTCGCGAAGCGCTACGAGATTTCGAAGGAGCGGCAGGACGAGTACGGCGTGCGTTCCCAGCAGCGCGCGGCGGCGGCGCAGGCGGCCGGCAGGTTCGACGATGAAATCGTGCCGATCACCGTGCTCGCGGGCATCGCCGACAAGGCGACGGGCCGCCTGTCCACCAGGGAAGTGACCCTCGCCGCCGACGAAGGCATCCGCGCCGACACGACGCTCGAAGGCGTCGCGAATATTCGCACGGCGCTGCCGGGCGGCGTCATCACGGCGGGCAACGCGAGCCAGTTCTCCGATGGCGCGTCGGCATGCGTCGTGATGAGCGCGACGCTCGCCGAGAAGGAGGGCTTGGCGCCGCTCGGCGTCTTCCGCGGCTTCGCGGTCGCGGGCTGCGAGCCGGATGAAATGGGCATCGGTCCGGTGTTCGCGGTGCCGAAGCTTCTGCGGCGCGCGGGCTTGTCCGTCGACGATATCGGTCTGTGGGAGCTGAACGAAGCCTTCGCCGTGCAGGTGCTCTATTGCCGCGACAAGCTGGGCATTCCCGACGAGCGTCTCAACGTGAACGGCGGCGCGATCGCTGTCGGGCATCCGTACGGCGTGTCGGGCGCGCGCCTGACGGGCCACGCGCTCATCGAAGGCAAGCGGCGCGGCGCGAAGTTCGTCGTGGTGACGATGTGCATCGGCGGCGGGCAGGGCGCGGCGGGGCTCTTCGAAATCGTGTGACGGTTCCCTGAAATTCTGGGCGCAGCGATTTTTGCTACGCTTCAGGTCTCGATCGATCACAGGAGTCGCCGTGCTACGTCACATCGTCATGTGGAAGCTGAAGGAAAGCGCCGGGGGCGCGAGCCGCGCCGAGAACGCGCAGAAGCTGAAGGCCAGGCTCGAAACCTGCCGCAGCATCGTGAAGGGCCAGGGGCATTTCGAGGTCGGCACCGCGCAGCCGGGCTTCGAATGCACGTATGACGTCGTGCTCGCCTCCGATTTCGACGACCGTGCCGCGCTCGAGGCCTATCAGGTCCATCCGAAGCATCAGGCGCTCAAGGACTTCGTCGCGGCGATCCGCGAGGACCGTCAATGCGTCGACTACGAAGTGTGAGCGCGATGTCTACATCCGGCACACCGGCAAGCCGCGTTTCCATCGAAAGCCCGTTCATCGACACGCTCGGCGTGCAGCTCGTCAAGGCCGCCGACGGCGAAAGCGAAGTGCACATGCCGCTTCAGGATGCGCACATGAACACCTGGGGCATCGCGCACGGCGGCGTCACGATGACGCTGCTCGACGCAGCGCTCGCGCTCGCTGCGCGCAGCGTCGCGGGCGACGGCATCGGCGTCGTCACCGTCGAGATGAAGGTGAACTTCATGCAGCCGGGACGCGGCGAGTTGCGCTGCTACGGCCGCGTGCTGCATCGCTCGACCACGATGGCGTATTGCGAGGGCGAGATCCGCGACAGCGAAGGCCACTTCGTCGCGAAGGCGCTCGGCACGTTCAAGTATATGAAGCGGCTCGCGGTCGGGCGCGACATCGTCCGCCAGAAGATGTGCTCCGATCCCAAGGCGACGCCTGGACCGAGCGACGCCTGACACGGTTTCATCCCGAGGAGAATTCGCATGGCAGACGCACGGATCAATCGCCAGATACTGCTCGTCTCGCGGCCGCAAGGCGAGGCGACGGTGTCGAACTTCAAGCTCGTCGAGACGCCGCTCGCGCCGCTGCGCGACGGCGAGGTGCGCGTGCGCAATCACTATCTGTCGCTCGACCCTTACATGCGCGGACGCATGGAGGACGCCAAGTCGTACGCCGCGCCGCAGCCGCTGAACGAGGTCATGATCGGCGGCACCGCGGGCGTCGTGACCGAGTCGCGCAATCCGGCGTTCAAGCCCGGCGACAGCGTCGTCGGCATGTTCGGCTGGCAGGAATACGGCACGTCCGACGGCCGAGGCCTGAACAAGGTCGATGCCTCGCATGTGCCGCTTTCCGCGTATCTCGGCGCGCTCGGCATGCCGGGCGTGACGGCGTGGTATGGCCTGAACCGCATCATCGAGCCGAAGGCCGGCGAGACGGTGGTCGTGTCCGCGGCGAGCGGCGCGGTGGGCAGCGTGGTCGGGCAACTGGCGAAGGCGGCGGGATGCCGCGCCGTGGGCATCGCGGGGGGCGCGGAGAAGTGCCGCTATGTCGTCGAGACGCTCGGCTTCGATGCGTGCGTCGATTACAAGGCGGGCAGGCTCTACGACGACCTGAAGGCCGCGACGCCCAATGGCGTCGACGGCTACTTCGAGAACGTCGGCGGCGAAGTGCTCAATGCGGTGCTCGCGCGCATGAACGCGTTCGGGCGCGTCGCGGTGTGCGGGATGATCTCCGGCTACGACGGCAAGCCTTTGCCGATGGAGCAGCCCAGACTCATCCTGACGCAACGGCTCAAGTTGCAGGGTTTCATCGTCTACGAGCATCTGGATGTCTGGCCGCAGGCGCTCAAGGAACTCGGCGAGCGCGTCGCAACGAAGAAGCTGCATTTCCGCGAAAGCATCGCGCAGGGGCTCGAAAACGCGCCCGAAGCGTTTCTCGGCCTGTTGCGCGGAAAGAACTTCGGCAAGCAGCTCGTGAAGCTCGTCTAGCGAGGAGCGCACGTGGATCGCTTCGAAGGCAAGGTCGCCGTCATCACCGGCGCGGGCAGCGGCTTCGGCCGGGAATTCGCCATGAAAGGCGCGGCGCTCGGCATGAAGCTCGTGCTCGCCGACCTGGACGCCGCCGGGCTCGCCGCAACCGTCGATGCCGTGCGCGCGCAGGGCGGCGAAGCGATCGGCGTCACGGCGGACGTGTCGGACGGCGCCCAGGTCGAAGCGCTGGCCCAGGCTGCGCTCGATGCGTTCGGCGGCGTGCATCTGCTCTTCAACAACGCGGGCGTCGGCGCGGGCGGCTTCGTCTGGGAGAACAGCGCGAACGACTGGCAATGGGTCTTCGGCGTGAACGTGATGGGCGTCGCGAACGGTCTGCGCGCCTTCGTGCCGATCATGCTGAAGCAGAACGAGCCGGCGCATATCGTCAACACGGCGTCGGTGGCGGGTTTGCTGGCCGCGCCCGCGATGGGCGTCTACAACGCGTCCAAGCACGCGGTCGTCGCGCTGACGGAGACGCTCTATCACGACCTGCGGCTCGCGGGCGCATCGACGATCGGCGTGTCGCTCCTGTGCCCCGCGTTCGTGCCGACCGGCATCGCCGATGCCGAGCGCTCGCGGCCCGAGGCGCTCGCCAACGACGCGCCCCATACGGCCTCGCAAAAGCTCGCCGCAAGGCAACTGACGAGGGCGGTGGAAAGCGGCAAGCTCTCGGCGCGCGACGTCGCCGAGCTGACCTTCGACGCGGTGCGCGAAGGGCGCTTCTACGTGATCACGCATCCGGGCATCATGGCGTCGGTGCAGCTGCGGCTCGACGACATCGCGCAACTGCGCAATCCGACCGATCCGATGTCGTTGAAGCGCCCGCGCTAGCGGCGTGTGCTTCGTGGCATCATCGTGTCCTTTTGACGCTTTTTCCGCCGATGCCGCTCAACCCGAAGATCGCGCAGATTCTGGAGATGGTCGCGCGCGCCAATCGTCCGCCGTATCACACGCTCACGCCGCAAGAGGCGCGCGCCGCCTATGCGATGAGCGCGCAGATCCTCGATATCGCGCCGCTGCCGATGTTCAGCGTCGAAGACCTGCGCATCCCGACGCGCGATGGCGAAACGATCGGCGTGCGCGTGTATCAGCCGGTCGAGCCGAGCTGGGCCGAGCCTTCCGCGGCGCTCCTGTATCTGCACGGCGGCGGGTTCACCGTCGGCAGCGTGTCGACGCACGACGCGCTGTGCCGCAAGCTCGCCCACGATGCGCGCTGCGCGGTCGTATCGGTCGATTATCGGCTGGCGCCCGAGCACAGGTTTCCCGTCGCGGTAAACGATGCGTTCGATGCGCTGCAATGGCTCGCGCGCGAGGCGCCGACGCTCGGCATCGATCCGGCGCGGCTCGCGGTCGGCGGCGACAGCGCGGGCGGCACGCTCGCGATCGTATGCGCGGTGCTCGCGCGCGATGCGGGCATCGATTTGCGGCTGCAACTGCTGATCTATCCGGGCACGAGCGCGTGGCAGCGGAGCGAATCGCATGCGCGGCTGGCCGATGGCTATCTGCTGTCGGGCGAGACGATCCAGTGGTTCTTCGCACAATACCTGCGCGACGATCGCGACCGCGACGACTGGCGTTTCGCGCCGCTCGACGCGGCGGGCGGCGTGCCGGACTTCAAGGGTGTCGCGCCGGCGTGGATCGCGGCGGCGGATCACGATCCGCTCTATGACGAGGACATCGCGTTTGCCGAAAAGCTCGCGAAGGCGGGCGTGCCGGTCACGCTCATGCGCTACGAAGGCATGATCCACGAGTTCTTCAAGATGGGCGGGTTCGTGCCGGAAGTCGCCGAGGCGCATGCGGATGCGGTGAGGGCGTTGCGCGGGGCGTTGGATATATTGCCGTAGTTGATTATCCAGCATGCAAATATCCGAGTTTTTCGAACCTCGCTTTTAGTCCGGATATCTAAATGTTAGTATCGAGGAATCGCATGACGAAATCAAATTCATGTCAGACTTATATGCAGCGGAACATGGGATCCCCCGCAGCCCGTCATGTTCGAGATCAGAGGCGATCTCCCTGTCTTTCAAGGGCAGCGCTCTGATAATGCACGGACCGCATGGTCACTCCTATTCGGCGGTTTCGGGACGCCCCTCGAAAGGCAACAGATTCGACTATTCTTCGAGTCGATACGGCGCGCGTAGCGAGGGGCCCATTCCCCCTGGGCGGTATTGGATCAAACCTTCGGAGATGTGGTCCAACCATTGGTACAACTTGGCTGCCCGCTCGGCATGGGGTGATCACAGAATCACGATTCACATTTTCCCCGGCACGGAGACTCACAGACGTGGTGGCTTTTTTATCCATGGCGGCACGCATGCGGGCAGCGCCGGGTGCATCAATCTCCATTCGCGGATGGAAGATTTTGTGCGGGACCTGGAGGCAGCAGTCGGCCCTGCGTCGGATTGCTATGTTCCGTTGACGATTCGGTATTGAACCGATGGATAAAGGAACGTCGCGGACACTGATCAATGCGGCGTTGTTCTTGATCGTTGTGCTCGTCGGCGCGTTCAACGTGCTCAACCTGAAGGAAGCTTATGGGGACGGGCCGCCGTACTACTCGCGCACGACGAACATGGACAAGTGGATCGATCCGTTACCCGTGCTCGCGGCCGTCGATGCAATCACCGTGTTTGCCGTTGCTGCGATTCTTTACCGCACCAATCGAAAACGCTGACCGCAGGATCCGATTCAACCAATCTCAAACCCAAACCCACGCTCGAACGCCCCCGGTCGCACGATGCGATGCGATCCATCATCGTCGCTGCGTTCCTTGATCTCGAGCGATAAGCTGCGCGCGCCCGGCGTCACGCGCAGCGCCGTCGTGCTGCGCGTCCCGTACTCCGGCGTTTCGATGAACGCCGCCGACAGCACGCGCTCACGCTCGATCGAAATCCCCGTCGACGGCAAGGACTCGTCATTCGCGGTGCGCGGATCGCGCAAGGTCTCGATGAGCACATCGAGCGACGGATGCTCATCGGCGTGAATCAGATCGCACAAGGCCTCGCGCTGCGCGACGAGCTTCGGCCACGGCGTGTTCAACAGGCTGTTGGACAAGCCATGCACGCCCGCTTCGAGCAGAGCGGGCGGCGCATCGGCGCGATTGCCGTACCAGCCGAGCTCGCGGCGCGTGAAATCCCCGCAAAGCAGATTGAAGCCGTTATAGCGATGGCCTTCCTCCGCCACGCGTTCGAGATAGTCGAGCGGCGCCATGCGCTCGCCCGCGAGAAACGCGCTCACGAGCGTGCCGCGCGTCGGCGCATTCGGGCGCATTTCGCTCGGCGCGCGATAGTTGGTCAGCGCGGCGAAACGCCCGTCGCGCGAGACGCCGAGCCAGGTCCCGCCGCCCGTCAGATCGCGGCCCGCAAGGACGCCCGGTGCGTCGTCCCACCAGTGCATCGGCTCGGCGTCGCGGCGAAAGAACTCGTCGCGGTTGGCCGACAGCGTCAGCAGCGCGCGGCCGCTTTCCTGCGAAGCCGCGGGCTGCCAGTCGAAGACGATCAGACACATAGGGCGAGTGCTCACGCGTCGGCGGGAAAGGCGTAGGGCAGCGGCACGAACGCGAGCGCCGGGCCATCCGCGGAACCGACATGCACCGAGCCGTTGCCGAGCGCGGCCAGCTTGATCTCCACGAGACAATCCACGCCGCCGCCCGCCGCGGGCGCCACGTTGACGACGAGCCCGCACGGCTGGCCGGGATCGTCGGAATGAAACAGCTCGGCGCCGGGCGTCGCGGTGTCGGCGTGCGCCAGCGCCGTGCGCCGCTTGATCGTGCCCCGATACTGGCTGCGCGCGACCACTTCCTGACCGGGATAGCAGCCTTTCTTGAAGTTCACGCCGCCCAGGACGTCGAAGTTCACCATCTGCGGGACGAACTGCTCGACTGTCGCCTGCGTGATGCGCGGCTCGCCGGCGTGGATGTCGAGCCAGTCCCACATCTGCTCGGGCACGCGCTTCAGCTTCTCGTCGAGCCTCGCGAGCTGCGCCTCGACCTCCGCCTTCGGCCCGACCCATAGAAAGCGCGGGCGATGCGCCGCATCCGGCACGCGGATCAGCGCGCCGCGCGGGCCTTCGACTTTCACGTGCACGCCATCGGGCAGCGCATCGAAGATGCCGGACAACGCCGCGCGCACGTCGCCCGCGAAGCCGATCGCGGCCACTTCGGGGGTCGCGTCGGTGAGCTTCGCCTTCGAGCGCAGCACGAACATCGACAGACGTTTCTGCACGGCGGCCTGCACGTCCCGTGCGATCAGAAGACGCACGGCGTCGGGCGTGCGCCACATCAGGAACGAGCCGAGCAGGCGCCCCTTGGGCGAGCAGTAGCCCGCGAGACGCGCGCTCGAGGCGTCGAGATGCTGGACGTCGTTCGTAACCTGGCTGTGCAGGAAGGAGGCGGCGTCCTCTCCTTTGACGTCGATTACGCCGAACTGTGTGAGCGGCATGTATGCGCCGGCGGTCTTGACGGCGTCGAAATCGGCGGGCGCGAGGGGCGTGGTCTGGGAATTCATAAGATGGGCGGCTGTCAATCCTATCGTTCGACGGGTCGCGAATGCGACTCCGGCGCAGGCGGCAAGTTATTATATTGGTCTTATCTCAAGCGTGTTCCGCATGTCCCTTTTCAAGAAATGCGTCGTGGCGGTCGTGCTCGCCGCGATGCTCGCGGCGGCCGGCGCGGGCGGCGTCTGGTGGTGGGCCAACCGCTCGATGGCGCTTCCGACGCCCGAACTCGATGTCACCATCAAGCCTCACAGCAGCCTGCGCAGCGTGAGCGCCCAGTTGAATCGCGGCGGCGTGCCCGTCGAGCCGGAGCTTTTCGTGCTGATGACGCGCGTGCTCGGCCTGTCCGCGCAACTGAAATCCGGCAATTATGCGTTCAAGACCGGCATCACGCCTTACGAAGTGCTGCAGAAGATCGCGCGCGGCGACGTAAACGAATATGTCGCGACCGTCATCGAAGGCTGGACGCTGCAGAAAATGCGCGGCGAGCTGGACGGCAATCCCGCGCTCAAGCACGACACGGTGGGCATGAGCGACACGGATCTCCTCCGGGCGATCGGCGCGGCCGAAGTGGACAAGGCCTCGGCCGAAGGCCTGTTTTTCCCCGACACCTATCTCTTCGACAAGGGCACGAGCGATCTCGCCGTCTACAAGCGCGCATACCGGCTGATGCAGGCGCGCCTCACCGAAGCGTGGAACACGCGCGCCCAGAACCTGCCTTACAAGACGCCGTACGAGGCGCTCATCATGGCGTCGATCGTCGAAAAGGAGACCGGGCGCGCGACGGACCGGCCGCTCGTGGCGGCGGTGTTCGCGAACCGGCTGCGCATCGGCATGCCGCTGCAGACGGACCCGAGCGTGATCTACGGCCTCGGTCCGGCCTACGGCGGGAAACTCAAGAAAAAAGACCTGCAGACGGACACTCCGTACAATACCTACACGCGCATGGGCCTGCCGCCGACTCCGATCGCGCTGCCCGGCGTGGCCGCGCTTACCGCCACGCTAAATCCCGCCGCGAGCAACGCCCTGTACTTCGTGTCCCGCGGCGACGGCAGCAGCATCTTTTCCGACAATCTGGGCGACCACAACAAGGCCGTCGACAAATACATCCGGGGTCAATGAATGGCGCGGGGCAAGTTCATCACGTTCGAAGGCATCGACGGCGCGGGCAAGACCACGCATCTGGACTGGTTTCGCCAGCAACTCGCGGCGAAGCTCGCCGCGCACGGGCGTCAAGTCGTCATGACGCGCGAGCCCGGCGGCACGCCGCTCGGCGAAACGCTGCGCGGCATCCTGCTGAATCAGCCGATGGACCTCGAAACCGAAGCCCTGCTCATGTTCGCGGGGCGCCGCGAGCATCTCGCCCAAGTGATCGAACCGGCGCTCGCGCGCGGCGACTGGGTGCTGTCGGACCGTTTTTCGGATGCGACGTTCGCGTATCAGGGCGGCGGCCGCGGTCTGCCGCGCGACAAGCTCGAGGCGCTCGAACGCTGGGTGCAGGGCGGTTTTCAGCCCGATCTGACCGTACTCTTCGACGTGCCGACCCAAACGGCGAGCGAGCGCCGCTCGGCCGCGCGCGCGCCGGACAAGTTCGAGAGCGAATCGGAGGCGTTCTTCGAGCGCACGCGCAACGAATATTTGCGCCGCGCCGCGGAATCGCCGCAACGGTTTTTCGTCGTCGATTCGACACGGCCCATTGGCGAAATTCGCAAAAAACTTGAAGAAGCAGTCGCAAGCCTCTGATTTACACAAGAAAGATATCATGATCTACCCTTGGCAAACCGACGACTGGCAGCGCCTCCAGCAATTGCGCGCTCACTGGCCGCATGCGCTGTTGCTGCATGGAGAAGCGGGCATCGGCAAGCTCCAGTTCGCGCAGCATCTGGCGCAGGGCCTCCTGTGCGAGACGCCTGCCGCGAACGGCGAGCCGTGCGGAGCCTGTCCGGCTTGCCTGTGGTTCTCCCAGGGCAATCACCCCGACTATCGCGCCCTGCTGCCGGAAGCGCTCGCCGGTCTGGCCGCCGCGGGCGGCGACTCCACCGACACGTCCACCGATAAGGCCGACGGCGACGAAGGCAGGAAAACGCGCACGCCCAGCAAGGAAATCAAGATCGAGCAGGTCCGCGCGCTACTGGACTTCTGCGGCGTGGGCTCGCATCGCGGCGGCATGCGCGTCGTGCTGCTGTATCCGGCCGAGGCGCTCAACGTGGCGGCGGCCAATGCGCTGCTGAAGACGCTCGAGGAACCGCCCGCCGGCGTCGTGTTCCTGCTGGTGTCGGCGCGCATCGACCGGCTTTTGCCGACCATCATCAGCCGCTGCCGCCAGTGGCCGATGAGCGTGCCGCAACCGCAAGAGGCGAGCGCATGGCTCGCGGCGCAAGGCGTCGACGACCCGGCTGGCCTGCTCGCGCAGGCGGGCGGCGCGCCGCTGGCGGCGCTTGCGCTCGCGAGCGATGAAAACCGCGCCTTGCGCGACTTCACGCTCGCGCAGCTCGCCGCCGGGCCGAACTGCGACGCCTTCGCCTGCGGGGAAAATCTGCAGAAGCTGCCCGTGCCGCTGGTGCTGGGCTGGCTGCAGCGCTGGCTTTACGATCTGCTCGCGCAGCGCACGGCGGGCCGTCCGCGCTATTTTCCCGGCGCAACGAAGGCGCTCGCCCGATGCGCGCAGAGCGCCGATCCCGCCGCGCTCGCACGCTACATGAAAGCCGTCACGCGGCAGCGCGCGGTGGAAAATCACCCGCTCAATGCGCGCCTCGTGTTCGAGGAGCTGTTCATCGGCTATCGCGGGATCTACACGGCCTGACGCCATCCATCGGCAAAACCATGAGTCTCAGCTACCGCGACGCCACTTCCGACGACTTGCCCGCCATCGTCGCCATCTACAATTCGACGATCGCCTCGCGCGAGGTCACGGCGGATCTCGAACCGGTCACGATCGAGAGCCGCGTCGCGTGGTTTCAGGCGCACAGTCCGCAGTCGCGGCCGCTGTGGGTCGTCGAGGAGGGCGGAGAGGTCATCGCGTGGCTGAGCTTCTCGGACTTCTACGGGCGCCCGGCGTACGCACACACGGTCGAGGTCAGCATCTATCTGGATGAACGTGCGCGCGGCAAGGGTCTCGGCAGGCAGCTGCTGCGCGAGGCGCTCGCGCGCGCGCCGTCGCTAAACGTGGATACCGTGCTCGGCTTCGTCTTCGGTCACAACGAGCCGAGCATGAAGCTCTTCGCCAGCCTCGGCTTCGAGGCATGGGGGACGCTGCCGCGCGTCGCGGTACTGGACGGCGTCGAGCGCGACCTCGTCATTCTCGGCCTGCGCCTGGACGCGCAGCGGGCCGCGACGCAGGACACGCATTAAGGAGCACCGGATGTTCGTCGATTCACACTGCCACATCAACTTCGAAGGGCTCGCGGACCGCCTGCCCGACGTGCTCGACCGGATGCGCGCGCACTCCGTCACGCATGCGCTGTGCGTGTCCGTCGATCTGGAGACGCTGCCCTCGGTGCTCGAGATCGCCGAGAAGCACGAGAACGTGTACGCGTCGGTCGGCGTGCATCCGGATCACGAGGATGCGAAGGAGCCGAGCGTCGCCGAACTGGTCGAACTGGCCGCGCATCCGAAAGTCTGCGCGATCGGCGAAACCGGGCTCGACTACTATCGCCTGGAGGGGCGCAGCCTCGCCGACATGGAATGGCAGCGCGAGCGCTTTCGCACGCACATTCGCGCCGCGCATGCTACGGGCAAGCCGCTCATCATCCATACGCGCTCGTCGTCGGAAGACACGCTGCGCATCATGGAAGAAGAGCGCGCGGGCGTGCCGGGCGGCGTCATGCATTGCTTCACGGAACCGTGGGAGGTCGCGCAGGCGGCGCTCGCGCAGAACTTTCATATCTCGCTGTCCGGCATCGTCACGTTCAAGAATGCGAAGGATGTGCAGGACGTCGCGCGGCGCGTGCCGATCGAGCGTCTGCTGATCGAAACCGACTCGCCGTATCTCGCGCCGGTGCCCTATCGTGGCAAGCCGAATGAACCCGCGTACGTAAGTTATGTCGGACGTTTCATCGCGCAGTTGCGCGAGCAGCCGGAGGAGGCTGTCGCGCAGGCAACCACCGACAACTTCTTCCGGCTCTTCAAGATCGCGCGGCCGGCGTGACGTACGCCTCAGGCGGCCGGCCGTCGCGAACGAAAACCTGTTTCAAGGCAATCCGAAGGTCTCATATGAACAATTCGTCGATGATTTCTCCCCTTTCCGCGGCGAGCGCGCCAAACGTTTCCCGTGCGCTGCTCGCTGGCCACGCGCGCCATGCACGCCATGCACGAAAGGGCGCGGCCGTGCGCGGTCTCCTCGCCGGCGCGCTGCTCGCCGCCTGCGCGGTCGCGCAGCCGGTCTGGGCCGCTTCCGTGGACTCGCTCATCAAGGCGGTCAAGTTCGACGACGTATCGGCGGTCAAGAAACAGCTTGCTCAGGGCGCGGACCCGAACACCGTCGACAACACCGGCACGCCGATCATCGTGCTTGCCGCGCGCGAGAAATCGGACAAGGTCGGCCAGTTGCTCGCCGACAATCCGAAGACCGATCTGGAGAAACTCGACCCGGCCGGCGAAAACGCGATGATGCTCGCCGCGCTCAACGGCGACGCCGCCTTTGTGAATCTCCTGATCGCGAAGGATGCCGAAGTGAACAAGAAGGGCTGGTCGCCGCTGCACTACGCGGCAACCAACGGCCACGACGACATCGTGAAGATCCTGCTCGACCATTCGGCCTACATCGACGCAGGCTCGCCCAACGGCACGACGCCGCTCATGATGGCAGCGCGCGGCGGCCATCTTTCGACCTGCAAGCTGCTGCTCGACGAAGGCGCGGATTTGCGGATCAAGAACCAGATCGGCATGACGGCCGTGGACTTTGCCCGCAAGTACAACGAGAAGGATGTCGCAGAGGGCCTGCAGGCGCGCCTCGACGCGATGCAAGGCGGCGCTGCGCAAAGCGGTCCAAACGGTGCAAAATAGCGCAGCGCAGTTTTCCGCTCGGGGGAGAAGGGCGGCCAGGCGCGGCTGCCCCGCGCCCCGAACCCGTCGCCCCAATTAAGCCGCCGCTCAACAGAAAAGGAAGATCATGCTGCGGGAATTCGTCATCGCCTGTGCTCTCGCGACGCCCGTGTGCGCGTTCGCGTTTACCGGCAACGATCTGAACAAGCTCTGCACCAAAACGGATACCAACTCGCGCACCGCCTGCGCGGCCTATATCGAAGGCGCGGCGGACGGCATCTACAACACGATCGAAGCGATCGGCGGCACCTCCGGGCCGCAGGTCGGCCAGTACTTCTGCCTGCCCGCGGACGTGAAGCCGCAGCAACTCACGGATGCGGTGCGCAAGTACATCGCCAACAATCCCGACAAGGCCGACTTCAACGCGACCACGATGGTCTCGCTCGGCCTCGGCAAAGCGTTTCCCTGCAAGGCGGAACGCTGAGCGCGCGATGACCGCGCCTCGATGCTGATGCGAGGGGCGCCAGGGCGCCGGCGCGCGCCCTGGCGTCACCTTTGCCAACGAAAGAAGCGCGATGGCCGCGTCCCGGACGGCCACCGAAGCAGCACCTCGCCGTGTTCACATTCACGAGGCTGATCCGCGACGCTCATGCTTTCACTCGATCACTTCCTGGACCTGGCCGAAAGGCCGCTCGGCAGCTGGCCTGGCGCGCTCGTCGTCGCCGCCATCGCCGTGGCCTTCGCGGTGGGCCTGCATCGCGTCGGCGCGCGCATCCTGACGCGCATCGCGCGGCCGTATCCACTGATGAGCGTCGTGTTGCGCTATATCGACACGCCGGCGCTCGTTCTGCTCATCATCCTCGGGATCGGTTTCATGATCTTCGAGGCGCCCGATACGCTGCCGTTCATCGGCGTGCTGCGCGACGTCGAAACGGTCGCGCTGATCGGCGCGCTCACGTTCCTCGCGGCGCGCTCGGCGGGCGCGGTGGGCGAGGCGATCGTGCAGGCGCATCCGCTCGACACCGACGACAATCTCAACGCCCGCCGCATCCATACGCAGGCGCGCGTGCTCGCGCGCTCGGTGATGGTCGTGATCGTCATCATCGGGTTCGGCGCGGCGCTGATGGCGTTCCCGAGCGTGCGGCAGATCGGCGCGAGCCTGCTGGCTTCGGCGGGGGTCGCGGGACTCGTCGCCGGTATCGCGGCGCGGCCGGTGCTCGGCAACCTGATCGCGGGCCTGCAGATCGCGCTGTCGCAGCCGATTCGCCTCGACGATGTCGTCGTCGTTCAGGGCGAGTGGGGGCGCGTCGAGGAAATCACGGGCACCTATGTGTCGATCCGCATCTGGGACCAGCGGCGGCTCATCGTGCCGTTGCAGTGGTTCATCGAGAATCCGTTCACGAACTGGACACGGAACAGCTCGCAGATCATCGGCACGGTGTTTCTCTACGTCGATTACCGCATGCCGATCGCGCCGCTGCGCGAGGAGCTGGCGCGCATTCTCGCGCACGCGCCGGAATGGGACGGCCGCGTGCAGGTGCTGCAAGTCACCGACGCCACCGATCGCGCGATGCAGCTTCGCGTGCTCGTCAGTTCCTTCGACTCTGCGCTCAACTGGGACTTGCGCTGTCGCGTGCGCGAGGGGCTCGTGAACTTCGTGCAGGCAGCGTATCCGCAATATCTGCCGCGCGCGCGGGCGGATCTGTCGACGGATCGGCACGTCGATTTCGCGCCGCCGCTCGAACCCGCGACGACGGAGCCGGCGGCGACGGCAAATACGGCGAATACGGCGAATACGGCGAATACGCCCGCGGACCCGGTCGCGAGCCGCGGCGAGCCGACCGGGCCGGACCCTCGGGCGCATTCGGCCGCGTCGACAGCGCCAACGCCCGCCGGAAAGCCGTGAGCGGATCCGAAGAAACCCGCGCGGCGTTTTCCGGTCGAAAATTCGTGGTTATCCTGAAATAGACACATTCGAAGAGGAAAGGAACGCATATGAGTCGTCTCGTCGTCGTATCCAACCGGGTCGCCACGCCGACCGAAACCAAGGGCTCCGCGGGCGGGCTCGCCGTCGGCGTCTTCGGCGCGCTGAAGGACAGCGGCGGCGTCTGGTTCGGCTGGAGCGGGGACGTGGTGAGCGAGACCGTGGCGAACCAGGGGCCGAAGCTCGAACAGGACGGCGCGGTCACTTTCGCCACCGTCGGCCTGCCGAAGAAGGACTACGACCAGTACTATCGCGGCTTCTCCAACGCGATGCTGTGGCCGGTCTTTCACTATCGCAACGATCTCGCCGTCTACGATCGCGACGAGTACGCCGGGTACCGGCGCGTAAACGCCTGGCTCGCGCACAAGCTCATCAAGCTGCTCGAGCCCGACGACATCATCTGGGTGCACGACTATCACCTGATTCCGTTCGCCGAGGCGTTGCGCTCGGAGGGCATCAACAACCGCATCGGCTTCTTCCTGCACATTCCGTTTCCGTCTCCGCAGATTCTCTTGAACATCCCGCCGCACGAGGAACTGGTCAAATCGCTGTGCTGCTACGACGTCGTCGGATTTCAGACCGAAAGCGACCGGATCGCGTTTCACGACTACATCATCCGCCACGCGCATGGCACCGCGACGCCCGATGGCCACGTCGAGGCGTTCGGCCGGAAGCTGAAGACGAACGTGTATCGCATCGGCGTGTTTCCGGACGAGATCGCCGAGCAGGCCGAGCGCGGCGAGGCGCGCCAGGACGTGATGGACCTGAAGCAGAGCCTCGAAGGCCGCAAGCTCATCATGAGCGTGGACCGGCTCGATTACTCGAAGGGTCTCGTCGAGCGCTTTCGCGCGTTCGAGCATTTCCTGGAGAAATCGCCCGAATGGCGCGGCAACGTCACGCTCGTGCAGATCGCGCCGCCGACGCGCTCGGATGTCGAGACCTATCAGCAGATCCGGCAGAACCTGGAGTACGAGGCGGGGCGCATCAACGGACGCTACTCCGGGCTCGACTACACGCCGATCCGCTATCTGAACCAGCGTTACGACCGGTGGAAGCTGATGTCGCTCTTTCGCGAATCGCAGATCGGGCTCGTCACGCCGCTGCGCGACGGCATGAATCTCGTCGCGAAGGAATACGTCGCCGCGCAGAATCCGGACGATCCCGGCGTGCTCGTGCTCTCGCAATTCGCGGGCGCCGCCGACGAAATGACCGGCGCGGTGATGGTCAATCCGCACGATATCGTCGGCATGAGCGAGGCGATCGCGCGCGCGCTGGCGATGCCGCTCGCCGAGCGCAAGCAGCGCTATCAGACCAACATGGCCGCGCTGCGCAAGCATGATCTCGGCGTGTGGCGCGACGATTTCCTCGCGGATTTGCGCGGCGACGGCCAGGCCTAACCGCCGCGCGAAACGATTGTTTCGGCCCTGTAACAGAGCGATGAAAGTGCAAGCAGCGGCTTCAGCGACCGCGTTCTCACTCGATAATGCTCTCATCGTGCGGGCGTAGCATCGCGCGCGGCATCGATCGGCAAGCTTTCGCGAAGGAAAGACGCGTTAGGGCAAACCTCGTTGGCCGGGCTCACGGCCCGCTGTCATACTCGATGCGCGGCGCGGCTCGCGCGAATCCGCGCCGCACGTCGAAATCCGCATGGAGACGAGAACGATGAGAATTGCCCAGATTGCCCCGCTCACCGAGTCGGTGCCGCCGAAGCTCTATGGCGGCACGGAGCGTGTCGTGTCGTATCTCACTGAAGCGCTCGTCGAGCTCGGTCATGAGGTCACGCTGTTCGCAACCGGCGATTCGCAAACCAAGGCGAACCTGGAAGCCGTGTGGCCGCGCGCATTGCGCCTCGATCCCGCGATTCGCGACCGCATCGCGCCTCACATGCTGCTGATGGAGCTGGTGCGACGCCGGGCGGAAGACTTCGATGTCCTGCACTTCCACATGGACTATTACTCCTTCTCGCTCTTCAAGCGGCAGGACACGCCGTTCGTCACGACCATGCATGGCCGGCTCGATCTGCCGGAGCAGCAGCCGGTGTTCGATACGTTCGACACGGCGCCGGTCATTTCCATTTCGGACTCGCAGCGGCATCCGCTGCCGCAGGCCAAATGGATCACGACCGTTTATCACGGCTTGCCCGAGACGCTCTATATGCCGCAGGCGGTCGAGCAGAAGTATCTGGCGTTTCTCGGACGCATCTCGCCCGAAAAGCGCGTCGACACGGCGATTCGCATCGCGGGCCGCTGCGGCTTGCCGATCAAGATCGCCGCGAAGGTCGATGTCGCCGACCATGAATACTTCGAACGCGAGATCGCACCGCTGCTCGAATTGCCTTACGTCGAATATATCGGCGAGATCAACGACACTCAGAAGGCCGAATTCCTGTCGGGCGCGCACGCGCTCCTGTTTCCGATCGACTGGCCCGAGCCCTTCGGTCTCGCGATGATCGAAGCGATGGCGTGCGGCACGCCGGTCATCGCGTTCAATCGCGGCGCGGTGCCGGAAGTGGTGGACGAGGGCGTGTCGGGCTTCATCGTCGAGGATGAGATCGGCGCGGTGGCCGCGGTGAACCGCCTGCACACCTTGCCGCGCGAACGCGTGCGCCAGCGCTTCGAGGAGCGCTTCACGTCGCATCGCATGGCCCGGCAGTATCTCGATGCGTATCAGGCCGTGGTGCGCGCGCAGAAGCGTGCGCGCTTCAAGCTGATCGATCGCGCGACGACGACCTGAGGCAAAGCTGGAAAAACCAGAAAAAAACCGCCGTAGGGAGCGATCCGAAGATCGCGCCCTACGGCGGTCATGCTGTGCCGTCTGCTCGCTGCCGCGTGCTCACTACTTCAGGCGCGAGATTTTCGTGCCTTGGAGCGAGACATCCGCCATCAGACCGGCGTTGGTCAGCACGATCACCTCGACCGGCTTGGTTGCGGTGGTCGTGTCGATGGCGCCGTTCGCGCCCATCTTGACGAGCGCCACGGATGCGTCCGCACCCGCCGACCAGCCGTCCGAATTGCGGAATTTGTCGAGCGCGTCCTGCGTCATGAACAGGAAGATCAGCGCCTTCGATTGCGCGCCGGCCTGCAGGCCGAACGAGCCCGAGGTCGTGCTGTAGTAGCCGACGGTGCTGCCGCCCACTCGCAGCGAACCTTTGCCGTATTGAGCGCCGACAATGAGGCCTGCCTGAATCACGGACGGGAACACCAGAATGCCGCGCGACTTCGCGACCAGCTCGCGCGAACCGGATACGGTGGAATAGAGACGCTGGATGGTGCTGTCGACGTCTGCGTCGATGGAGCGGCGCTCGTCAGCGGCGCCCGCAGCCTGTTCGGCGCCGGAATTCTTGTTTGCCGTGCAGCCGGCAAGCGCGAGGCCTCCCAGCGCCAGCACCGCAGTCGACTTGAGCATGAAGTTTCGTCTTTGCATCATTGTTCTCCATCGTGGAATTTAGGAAACCCCATAGAGCGGGAGGGTGAGGCACGCCAAGTTATAGCACAGCAACCAGGAAACGCGAGCCCCGACCATGCGTCCAAACCCTTGCCACGCAAGGTTTTCAGGCTCCGCAACATTTGGGGGACAGCAACTTTGGCGTACTAGCTTACTCCGAATCCGGCCCCAAAACGACGATCGCCACGGTAAATTACATATTACTTTCGACCGTTTCCGTCCGCGTATTCAAGGATAGACGAAGCCTCGACTGCCCAATGCTCATACGGAGGTTTCACCCGAAACGCGACCTTTCGGCAAGTATAAATTTCGCGACGCTGCCGCCCGGTCTCGCGAAACGCAGCCAGTACCGTGTAGCAACGACCGTTCCCGCCTCGTACTCAGGAATGAGTCGTCGTTTTTACTTTGCCGGGAGCGGCGGAAGGGATGGACGTCACGCGCGGCGGGCGCCTCAATGCGCGCCTGATTCCGCCGATCAGGATGCCGAGCGCGAGCAGGAAGACCGCCGGCACGATCCAGTAGCCGACGAACGCGTGCCACAGATAATCCGCGAGCGTCGCCTTGCGATGGGCATATTCGTCGAGTGCTTCCTGATGCTTCGCGGCGTTGGCCGTGAGGACGCCGGCGGGACAGCCGGCCGCGCGCGCTTCGTCGGGCGTGCCGCGGCAGCGCGACGCCGCGCCGGCGGCGCGCTGCGCGTCGGTCAGCTCCCAGGTGGAGAGCGACTTCTGAAGATCCGCGTTGTTGTACGCCATCTCCTCGCGCACTTCATTGACCGCGACGATCAGCACCGGCACGAACCAGAACGTGATCGTCACGAGCCACCGCCTGAACCAGCGGTTCTTATGCTTCCATGCCATCCGATGCCTCCATGCGAAGCTTCTCGCCTCGCTCGAGCGGGCGGCGGCCGATGGCTATTTCTTGTATTCGTGAGGGGGCCGCCTTCGCGCCATCTTATGAGAAAAAGACGACGGTGCGAATCACCAGCTTGGTTGCAGTGCAATAACGGCGGGCAGGCAGCGTAGATACGCAAGACGCAAACGAGACGCGCCGCGCGCGAACGGCGCGGCGCGAGAGGGCAGGCCGACGCAATCAGCCCTTGTTGCTGAGACAGCTCTTCATGAACGCCTTGCGGTCGTCGCCTTTCTTGTCGGCTGCCTGCTGATTGCACGCGGTCATCTTCTGCTGCTGCGTCATCGGTGCGGATGCGGCGGCCGGCGCGGCCGACAGGCAGCTCTTCATGAACGCCTTGCGGTCGTCGCCTTTCTTGTCGCCGGCCTGCTTGTTGCAATCGGTCATCTTGCTTTGCTGGCTGTTGGCGGCGAAGGCTGCGTTCGCGCCGAATGTCAGGCTCAGCGCGGCGATGAGGGTGAAGGCGGTGGCTCGAATATTCATGTGACGCTCCCTGGTTTGAATGACGGTTGTTCTTCGACGGCGCGTAGCTTTGGCGGCCCGTGGCAAGCGGCCGCCCGCGCATTATGGCAAACCGAATATGAACGGTGTGAGGGATCAGGTCAAATCAGGAGGCACTGTGTGTATCGATCCGCATCGATGCGGGAACGAGGCTTGCACGAGGCTTTCATGATCGCCGTCAATTTCGGCTGATCGCAAGTATTCACCCGACACGCACGCGCAAGGCAGCCGACGTATCATCGTGCGATGCCCGTCCAACGCAAAGGAGACGTTTCATGTCCACGCCGCTGTCCGATCATTACAAGGGCTTCGAGATCAAGGTGCAGGCATTGCGGCGCGCGAAGGAGCGCGACGAACCGGACGACGGTCCACGCCACTTCGACATCGTGGTGACGATCGCACGCAGCGCGCATGGCGACAGCGGCCGCTCGGTCATGTTCGGCGTGCCCGAGCAAGAACCCTTCGACAGCCCGATCGACGCGACACGCGCGGGCATCGACTACGCGCGCCAGATCATCGACAACAAGATAGAGGGCCAGTCCGTCGAGGACCTCTGACATTCATCCGCTTCCCCTGCCGTCAGCACACCGGTTGGCGCAAAGGAGCGAATCTCGCGCGCCGGTTCTACACGTAAGCCCGATTGACCTCACGCGCCTCACCAACGAGAATCGACGGCGAGCAAACGTTGAAACCGCGCGACAAGGGCGCGCGAAGGGCTTGCCGCGTGTGAGACGCAGCGCCGGCGCGACAGGGCGCAGGCGTCTGTTTTCCCCGCTCGCCCCGCGCGGATCGACACGCCATGCTCGCGTTCGCTGTGGTACGCACGACCAGACAAACCAAAACGAAAGCACTGGAGATCCGCATGAACCGAACCATTCGCCGACGCGTCCTTTCGGCCGCCGTCGCGCTCGCCGCCTGCACCGCATTGCCGTTCGCATCGTCATCCGCATTCGCGCAGGCGGCGGCCAAGCCGAAGGTCGCGCTCGTCATGAAATCGCTCGCCAACGAGTTCTTCCTGACGATGGAAAACGGCGCGAAGGACTATCAGGCGCACAACGCCGGCCAGTTCGACCTGATCACCAACGGCATCAAGGACGAAACCGACACCGCCGCGCAGATCCGCATCGTCGAGCAGATGATCGTCTCGAAGGTCGACGCGCTCGTTATCGCGCCCGCCGATTCCAAGGCGCTCGTGCCGGTGATCAAGAAGGCGGCGGACGCGGGCATCATCGTCGTGAACATCGACAACCGGCTCGACCCCGACGTGCTCAAGTCCAAGGATCTGAACGTGCCGTTCGTCGGTCCTGACAACCAGAAGGGCGCGCGCAAGGTCGGCGACTATCTCGCCCCGCGTCTCAAGAAAGGCGATGAAGTCGCGATCATCGAAGGCGTGACGACCACTACCAACTCGCAGGCGCGCAGCGCGGGCTTCAAGGCGGCGATGGACGCGGCCGGCATGAAGGTCGTCGCGCTTCAGTCGGGCGAATGGGAGATCGACAAGGGCAACGCGGTCGCATCCCAGATTCTGAACGCGAATCCGAACGTGAAGGCGCTGCTCTGCGACAACGACAACATGGCGATCGGCGCGGTGTCGGCGATCCGCGCGGCCGGCAAGGCGGGCAAGGTGCAGGTGGTCGGCTTCGACAACATCAACGCGATCAAGCCGATGCTGAAGGACGGCCGCGTGCTCGCGACCGCCGACCAGTATGCGGCGAAGCAGGCGGTGTTCGGCATCGACGTGGCGCTGAAGGCGATTTCCGGCCACAAGAAGCAGTCGGAGCTTTCGCAGGTGGTGGAAACGCCCGTCGATCTCGTGACGAAGTAAGCGTGACGACGTGAGCCTTACGCGAGGCGGCGTCATCCGGCGCCGTCCTGCGTGAAAAATCGGACCTCAAGTTTGCGGTCGGCGTGCCGATAAGACGCTGACGAGCGCGGAAGGCAGTCCGGCGCGGGCGCGGCCAGCGGAAAGTCTCCGGGCACAGGCTTCGAAAACGCACCGAGCCGCGCCGCAACGGGCGCGGGCCGTATTTCGAAGCCATGCAGGACAACCAGCCGGGACAACCAGCGAGGATGCACAGCGAAGCCTTGAAGCCCCTCATGACCGGATCGGACGAAGCGAACGTGCTGACCGTGACGGGCATCGGCAAGACCTATGTCGAGCCGGTGCTGGCCGACGTGTCGCTCGCGCTCGTTCCCGGCGAGGTGCTCGCCCTGACCGGCGAGAACGGCGCAGGCAAGAGCACGCTGTCGAAGATCATCGGCGGGCTCACGGATCCGACCACGGGGACGATGGCGCTCGCGGGGCGGCCCTACGCGCCGAAGAGCCGCTCGGAAGCCGAGGCGCTCGGCGTGCGCATGGTGATGCAGGAGCTGAACCTGCTGCCGACCTTGTCGGTGGCGGAGAATCTGTTTTTGAACCGCTTGCCGCGCAAAGGCGGGGTCGGCTGGATCGACCGCAGGCGGCTGGCGGCGGACGCGCGTCACGCGATGGCGCAGGTCGGACTCGATGCGATCGATCCGGACACGCTCGTCGGGAGTCTCGGCATCGGGCATCAGCAGATGGTGGAAATCGCGCGCAACCTGATCGGCGATTGCCGCGTGCTGATCCTCGACGAACCGACCGCGATGCTCACCGCCCGCGAAGTCGACTTGCTGTTCGAGCAGGTCCGGCGGCTGAAGGCGCGCGGCGTCGCGCTCGTCTACATCTCGCACCGGCTGGAGGAATTGCGGCGCATTGCCGAGCGCGCGGCCGTCCTGCGCGACGGGCGGCTCGTGCATCTCGGCCCGATGGACGAACTCCCGAGTGATCGCCTCGTCACGCTGATGGTCGGGCGCGAGATCGGCGAGCGCATCGATCTGGGGGAGCGCAGGATCGGCGGCGTCGCGCTGAAGGTGGAAGGCATGACGCGCGTGCCCGCGGTGCGCGACGTGTCGTTCGACGTGCGCGCGGGCGAGATTTTCGGCGTGAGCGGGCTGATCGGCGCCGGCCGGACCGAGCTGATGCGGCTCATCTACGGCGCGGATCGCGCGGATGCCGGCACGGTATCGGTCGCGCGCGATGGCCAGGCGTTGCGCCGCGTGACGGTGCAATCGCCCGCCGACGCGGTCAAGGAAGGCATCGCGCTCATCACGGAGGACCGCAAGGGCGAGGGCCTGCTGCTCAGCCTGCCCATCGCCGCGAACGTTTCACTGGGCAATCTCGGCGCGGTGGCGCGTCACGGCGTGGTCGATACGCGCCGGGAAGCCGCGCTCGCGCAGCGTCAGATCGAGGCGATGCGCATCCGCACCTCGGGCCCGGCGCAGCTGGTGTCGGAGCTGTCGGGCGGCAATCAGCAGAAGGTCGTGATCGGCCGCTGGCTCGCGCGCGACTGCTCCGTGCTGCTGTTCGACGAGCCGACGCGCGGCATCGACGTGGGCGCGAAGTTCGACATCTACGGGCTGATGGGGGCGCTGGCTCGCGAAGGGCGCGCGCTGGTCGTCGTGTCGAGCGACCTGCGCGAGCTGATGCTGATCTGCGACCGCATCGGCGTGATGTCGGCCGGACGCATGACGGGCGTGTTCGAGCGCGCGGATTGGACGCAGGATGCGCTGCTCGCCGCGGCGTTCTCGGGCTACGCGAAGCGCGAGGCGATCCTGCACGAGCCGATCGCGCCGGACGCCCGGGCGCCCGAAGACAATGTGGAGCATTGAATGAGCGAAGCGAATCTGCCCGCCGATGCACAGAAGAGCACGAAGGGCGTCGGCACGCGCCTCGGCGTTTCGAATTACCTGGGTCTCGCGGGCGCGCTCGCCACGATGATCGCGCTGTTTTCGGTGCTGAGTTCGCACTTTCTGACGTACGACACGTTCAGCACGATCGCGAACCAGATACCGGATCTCGTCGTGATGTCGGTCGGCATGACCTTCGTGCTGATCATCGCGAGCATCGATCTGTCGGTGGGCTCGGTGCTCGCGCTGGGCGCATCGGTGGTGAGCGTGGCCGCGCTCAAGTGGCACTGGCCGGCGTTTCCCGCCGCGCTGATCGGGCTCGCGGCCGCCGCGCTGACGGGCACCGTGACCGGGCTCGTGACGGTGGCGTGGCGCATTCCGTCGTTCATCGTGTCGCTCGGCGTGCTGGAAGGCGCGCGCGGGCTCGCGTATCAGATGACGAACTCGCGCACGGCGTACATCGGCGATGCGTTCGATTTCCTGTCGAATCCGATCGCGTTCGGCATCTCGCCCGCGTTCCTGATCGCGGTCGCGGTGATGATAGTTGCGCATCTGGTCTTGACCCGGACGGTTTTTGGCCGATATCTCGTAGGGATCGGCACGAACGAGGAAGCCGTGCGGCTCGCGGGGGTCAATCCGCGGCCGTACAAGATAATCGTTTTCGCACTGATGGGCGCGCTGTCCGGGCTCGCGGCGCTGTTCCAGATTTCGCGCCTGGAAGCCGCCGATCCGAACGCGGGCGCGGGGCTGGAATTGCAGGTGATCGCGGCGGTGGTGATCGGCGGCACGAGCCTGATGGGCGGGCGCGGTTCGGTGATCAGCACGTTTTTCGGCGTATTGATCATTTCCGTGCTGGCGGCGGGCCTGGCGCAGATCGGCGCGAACGAGCCGACCAAGCGCATCATCACGGGCTCAGTGATCGTGGTGGCGGTGGTGCTGGATACCTATCGCAGCAGAAGAAAGCGGGTGTGATGGTTCGAGCAATCGAGGGCCGGCGACGGCACGGGCTCCGCACGGGGCGGAAAAGCGGCTGTTGGCGTTGCCGGGCCGCGTCGGCGGAAGCAAACGTGAGCGGCAAGGCGGGGCGCCCGGTTGAAGCGGCAGCAAGCAAGGACGCGGGCAGGGCGCAGGTAAAGCAGCAAAGCGGCGCATGAAAAGCAGGGCGCGCCGAACGCCTTACAGCCAATAAGAGCAGTTGGACAAAGATAGCGAAGGACGATGTATGGCGACGATCAAAGACGTGGCAGCCATTGCCGGGGTGTCGTTTACGACGGTATCCCACGTAGTGAACAATTCGCGGCCGGTGTCGGCCGACGTGCGGGCGAAAGTCGAGCGGGCGATCCGTGAGCTCGACTACGTGCCGTCGGCGGTGGCGCGCTCGCTGAAGGCGCGTTCGACGGCGACCATCGGCCTGCTCGTGCCGAACGCGACCAATCCGTATTTCGCCGAGCTCGCGCGCGGCGTCGAGGACGGTTGCGCGAAGAACGGCTATTGCGTGTTCTTCTGCAACTCCGACGACGATCCCGCCAAGCAGCGCAACTACCTGCGCGTGCTGCAGGAAAAGCGCATCGACGGGTTGGTGATCGCTTCGGCGGGGGAGGACTCGGTGCTTGCGCAGTGCCTCGCTGGCGCGCGCGAGCCGCTCGTGATCGTCGATCGCAATATCGAGGGGCTGCAGTCCGACCTCGTGCAGATCGACCACGAAAAGGGCGCGTATCTCGCGACGCGGCATCTGCTGCAGCTCGGGCACTCGGAAATCGGCTGCATCACCGGGCCGGTGGCCACAGCCGTCTCCGCGATGCGCCTGCACGGCTTCATCCGCGCGATGGCCGAGCGCGGCATCGAAATCGAGCCGAACGCGATTCAGCAGAGCGACTTCTCCGCGACGGGCGGTTACGCGGCGGCCTCGCAACTGTTCGACAACATGAAGCCGACCGCGATCTTCGCGTGCAACGACATGATGGGCATCGGCGCGCTGCGGGCGGCGGCCGAGCGCCACATCGCCGTGCCGACCGATTGCTCGATCATCGGTTTCGATGATGTCGAGCTCTCGCGGTATACGTATCCGGCGCTGTCGACGGTCGGCCAGTCGGTGCGCGCGCTCGGCGAAATGGCCGCGCAGACGCTGATCGACCGCATCACGGGCAAGCTGACCGGCACGACGCGCCGCCGTGTGGTGCCGCCGCGGCTCGTGCGCCGCGAATCGACGGCGGTGGTGCCGGAATCGCGCCGTCACGCGCCCGGTGCGAAGGCGTAACGAAAGCTACTTTTTTGAGGATTCGAGCAAAGATGGGCGATAGCGCCAAACCGGACGAAGCAAGCGGCCGCGTAACCGTGGTCGGCAGCCTCAACATGGATCTCGTCGCGCGCGCGCCGCGCCTGCCGAAGCCTGGCGAAACGCTCGCCGGACACGCGTTCGCGCAGGTGCCGGGCGGCAAGGGCGGCAATCAGGCGGTCGCGGCCGCGCGCTTGGGCGCGCAGGTCGCGATGATCGGCTGCGTCGGCGACGATTCGAACGGCGCGACGCTCAAACGCAGCCTCGAGGCGGAAGGCATCGACTGCGCCGCGTTGGCGACGAGCGCGAGCGCCCCGACCGGCGTGGCGCTCATCGTCGTCGATGACGCGAGCCAGAACGCGATCGTCATCGTCGCGGGCAGCAACGCCGAAGTGACGCCCGCGCGCATCGAGGCGCAGGAAGCGCTGCTCGCGCGCGCCGATGTCATCGTCTGCCAGCTTGAGACGCCGCCGGACACGGTGCGCGCCGCGCTCGCCGCCGGCCGGCGCCTGAAACGCACGACGATCCTCAATCCAGCGCCTGCCGCGCACACGTTGCCGCCCGACTGGTTTGCGCTCATCGATTACCTGATTCCGAACGAGCTCGAAGCCGCGACGCTCTCGGGCATCGCGATCAGCACGCCGGACGATGCGCGGCGCGCCGCGCAGGCGCTGAAGGCGAAGGGCGCGCGCAACGTGATCGTGACACTCGGGGCGCAAGGCGTGCTCGCGCTGCTGGACGGCGAAAACGAAGCCGGCGCGCATTGCCCGTCGCCGAAAGTCGACGCCGTCGACACGACCGCCGCCGGCGACACCTTCATCGGCGGATTCGCGGCGGAACTCGCGCGCGGCGCGGCCGTGCGGGACGCCATTGCGTTCGGCCAGCGCGCGGCGGCGCTCGCCGTGACGCGCGAGGGCGCGCAGCCATCGATTCCGCATCGCAGCGAAATTTCGGCATAACTCTTCAATAAACACAGAAGAACGGCGCGCAAAAACGCGCCGTTCTCTCTTCATACGAAATAATCCCCTCAAGTGTCCCCGCGCTCGCGCCGTATACATCAGTAGCGGACGCGCGCTGTCTCGACGCGCCTGCAAACCGACGGAAAGGACGACGCGCATCGGCCGCGCGGTCGTCATCGGCCGCTGCGGGTGCCGGGCATCCGCGCGCGCCGGCCGTCAATCGGCCGGAGACCCGCTCACGAGCGGCACAGGGACAACTCAATGAAAAAGGCTTTGACGATCAAGGCGCGGCTCGGCATCTCGATGGCGTTTCTGGGCGCGCTGCTCATCGCGATCGGCGCGCTGGGGCTCACTGGCATGAGCCACTCGAACGGCGCATTTCTCGATACCTATTCGGTGCAGATGCCCGCCGCGATCGCGGTCGGCAACGCGGAAATGTACGCGGCGCGCGAGCGGCTCGTGTTCGATCGCGCGGCGCTGCTCGCCGGCACGTCGGAAGTGGCCTCCACGATCGAACGCTCGCGCATGATGCGCGGGCGCGCCGACGCCTACTGGAAGGAATACACGTCGCTGCCGCAGTCGCCCGGCGAGAAACGTCTCGCCGACGCGGCGCAGGAAAAGCGCCTGGCCCTGCAGGGGATCGTCGACCAAGGCATCGCCGCGATCATGGCGAACGATCACGACGACATCATCGCGAACGCCAAGGCGATGCAGGTGAAGTACAACGAACTCGCCAACGCGAACGACGCGCTGCGCAAGTACCTGACCGAAGCGTCGAGGCAGGGCTACGAGGAGACGCAGCGCCGCTTCCTGTGGTTCCGGGCGCTGAGCTTTTCCGCGATCGCGCTCGGCCTGGCGGCGGCCGCGTTCGCCTGGGTGTCGCTGAGGCGCGCGATCGGGCGGCCGCTCGAAGCCGCGCTCGGCCATTTCGAGGCCATCGCGGCGGGCGATCTGCGCCGCGAAGTCGTCGTGACTTCGCGCGATGAAATGGGGCTTCTGCTCGAAGGCCTCGCCAAAATGCGCGCGAGCCTGCTCTCGACCGTGCGCACCGTGCGCTCGGGCAGCGAATCGATCGCCTCCGCCACGCAGCAGATCGCGGCGGGCAACGCCGATCTGTCCTCGCGCACCGAGGAGCAGGCCTCCGCCTTGCAGGAAACCGCGTCGAGCATGGAAGAGCTGACCGGCACGGTCCGCCAGAACGCCGAAAACGCGCGGCAGGCAAGCAGGCTCGCGGCGAATGCGTCGGAGATCGCCGGCAAGGGCAGTTCGGTCGTGATGCAGGTGGTCGACACGATGGGCGAGATCAACCGCAGTTCGTCGAGGATCGCGGACATCATCACGATCATCGAGGGCATCGCGTTCCAGACGAACATTCTCGCGCTCAACGCGGCGGTCGAAGCCGCGCGGGCGGGCGAGGAAGGGCGCGGCTTCGCGGTCGTCGCGGGCGAGGTGCGCAGTCTCGCGCAGCGCTCGTCGGCGGCGGCCAAGGAAATCAAGGAGCTGATCGACACGTCGGTGGCGCGCGTGCAGACGGGCTCGACGCTCGTCGACGAAGCCGGCCGCACGATGACAGAGATCATCGGCGCGGTGCAGCGCGTGACCGACATCATGGGCGAGATCGCGGCGGCGTCCCAGGAGCAGTCGAGCGGCATCGAGCAGGTGTCGCGCGCCGTCACGCAGATGGATGAAGTGACCCAGCAGAACGCGGCGCTCGTCGAGGAAGCCGCGGCGGCCGCGCAATCGCTGGAGGATCAGGCGGCGCGCCTGCGCCACGCGGTGGCGGCGTTTCAGGTGACAGATGGCGCGCCGCTTGCTGCTGCCCCGGTTGTCGCAGTGCCCTCGGGCTCGATTGCATCGCGCGCAACGCACATAGCGCACGTAGCGCCGAAGCCGGCGGCGAAGGTGCCGGGCAAGCGCATCGCCCCCGCGCCGGCGCCTGCACGCAAGGCGACAGCGGCCTCGGACGTGAACGGCGACTGGGAAACGTTCTGAAGCATGAAACGGCCGGCATGCGGCGTCTCGCCGCGTACCGGCCCTGACACGCGCACGAATCCTCACGCGCGCACGCAACGTCGATCCGGTAACCCGTACACTGATGGGTATGCGTCACCGTTCACAACGAGGACATCGACATGACCGGATCGACACTCGCCGCGAAGCTAGCGGAGGCCCGCCGCCGGCATCAGCTGATCGAGGCACTGGAGCCCGCCGACATTCCCGTCGACGCGCCGACCGCCTACGCGATCCAGCACGAGATGCTGAAAGCGACGGATGCGCGCATCGGCGCATGGAAGATCGGCGCGCGCGCACCCGATGCGCTCGCCACCGGTGCGCCCATCGACGCCGCGCTGGTCTACCCGTCGCCCGCGCGCCTGCCTTTCGACTCGTTCTTTCGCGTTCTGGTGGAACTCGAGATCGCGTTTCGCTTCGCCTACGCCTTGCCCGCGCGCAGCGAACCTTACACGCGCGAGGAAGTGTTCGACGCGATCGGCGGCATCGCCGTTGCGCTCGAAGTCGTCGACAGCCGTTTCGCGCAGTGGCCGAATCTCGACCCGCTCGCGCAACTCGCCGATGCGCAGAACAACGGCGCGCTCGTCGTCTCGGGCATGGAGCCTTATGACGTCATCGCGCCCGGCTTCGACTTTCTCACGCCGCGCCTCGAGTTCACGCTCGACGGATTGCCCATTGCGCCGGCCGCGCTCGGCAACCCGGCGGGCGACCCGCGCGAATTGCTGCCCTGGCTCGTCAACCATTGTTCCCGCATGGGATTGACCGTCGAGCCTTTCTGGACGATCACCACAGGCTCCTATACGGGCGCGTACCGCGTCGACGGACCAGCGATGCTGCATAGCGCGATCGACCGCATCGGCGAGCTCGAACTGGTGCTCGCGTGAAGCGCCTGGCGACCCGCTCGACGGGACGTGCAAACACCACACATTGGGAACGGTTATTGATGATGTTGCGCGCGCTGAACCTGTCGCATCCGGTGACGCCGCGCGCACGTATGTCACATGATGACGCGAGCAGCAGGTCGATGCTCCGACTGCCAGCCGCCAGGCGCAGGCGCGCAAGCGCGAAAAACGCTTTGCAATGGCGGATAGGCGCTGCGGATAGGTGCTGAGAGCGCGGGGAAGCGAACAGGCAGGGACGATATCGAGCAACACGATATCGACATTGGGATGAGGATTGTAGGTGAACGAAAATAGCTCACCAAGCTAGTAATTCTTCGAAGCAAATGAACAACGCAAGTGCGTGAAAAAAAATTCGAAAGGGTTTAGGATGATTTCAAGCGATGTCGTTTCGATTACGCGCGTTGCGCACGACATAGCTTTCTGACTTCGGCGAGGAGGTAGCATGGATATCTACAGCAGTTTCGCGACCCGCTTCGAAAAAACCCGCGAGGAGGAATTCTCGCTCGAAGAGTATCTCGCGCTCTGCAAAGAAGATCCTGCCACATATGCAACAGCGGGCGAACGCATGTTGACGGCCATCGGGGAACCCGAGATGGTCGACACCCGCCTCGACCCGCGTTTATCGCGTGTGTTTGCAAACAAGGTCATCAAGGTGTACCCGGCATTCCGTGAGTTCTACGGAATGGAGGAAGTGATCGAAAACGTGGTGTCGTATTTCCGGCACGCGGCACAGGGTCTGGAAGAGAAGAAGCAGATCCTGTATCTGCTGGGTCCGGTGGGCGGCGGCAAGTCGTCAATCGCCGAACGACTGAAGCAGCTCATGGAGCGCGTTCCGTTCTATTCGCTGAAGGGCTCGCCGGTCAACGAATCGCCGCTCGGACTCTTCGATTACGACGAGGACGGCCCGGTGCTCGAAGAGCAATACGGCATTCCGCGCCGCTACCTGAAGAGCATTCTTTCTCCGTGGGCGGTCAAGCGCCTGCACGAGTACAACGGCGACATCCGCAAGTTCCGCGTGGTGCGCCGCTATCCTTCCATTCTTCGTCAGATCGGCATCGCCAAGACCGAGCCGGGCGACGAGAACAACCAGGACATCTCCTCGCTCGTCGGCAAGGTGGATATCCGCAAGCTCGAAACCTACTCGCAGGACGACGCGGACGCATACAGCTATTCCGGCGGCCTGTGCCTCGCCAATCAGGGCTTGCTGGAATTCGTCGAAATGTTCAAGGCGCCGATCAAGGTGCTGCACCCGCTGCTTACCGCGACCCAGGAGGGCAACTTCAAGGGCACGGAAGGCTTCGGCGCCATTCCGTTCGACGGCATCATCCTCGCGCACTCGAACGAGTCCGAGTGGAAGGCCTTCCGCAACAACAAGAACAACGAGGCCTTGCTCGACCGTATCTTCGTCGTGAAGGTGCCGTACTGCCTGCGCTACAGCGAAGAGGTCAAGATCTACGAGAAGCTCCTGCGCAACTCGTCCCTGGCCGAAGCGGTGTGCGCGCCGGGCACGCTCAAGATGATGGCGCAGATGGCCGTGCTCACGCGTCTGCACGAGCCGGAGAACTCGAGCCTCTTTTCGAAGATGCAGGTCTACGATGGCGAGAACCTGAAGGACACCGACCCGAAAGCGAAGTCGTATCAGGAGTATCGCGATTACGCGGGGGTCGACGAAGGCATGACGGGCGTCTCCACGCGCTTCGCGTTCAAGATCCTGTCGCGCGTCTTCAACTTCGACTCGACCGAAGTGGCCGCGAACCCCGTGCATCTGATGTACGTGCTCGAACAGCAGATCGAGCGCGAGCAGTTTCCGCCGGAAACGGAGCAGAAGTATCTGTCGTTCATCAAGGACGTACTGGCTTCGCGCTACGCCGAGTTCATCGGGAAGGAGATTCAGACCGCTTATCTGGAGTCGTATTCGGAGTATGGACAGAACATCTTCGACCGCTACGTGACATACGCGGACTTCTGGATTCAGGATCAGGAGTTCCGCGACCACGACACCGGCGAGAGCTTCGACCGCGCGGCCTTGAACGCCGAGCTGGAGAAGATCGAGAAGCCCGCGGGCATCAGCAACCCGAAGGACTTCCGCAACGAGATCGTGAACTTCGTGTTGCGCGCGCGTGCGGCCAACGGCGGCAAGAACCCCGCGTGGATCAGCTATGAGAAGCTGCGGGTGGTGATCGAGAAGAAGATGTTCTCCAATACGGAAGAACTGCTGCCGGTGATTTCGTTCAACGCGAAGGGATCGGCGGAAGAGCAACGCAAGCATGAGGACTTCGTCAACCGCATGGTCGCGAAGGGCTACACGCCGAAGCAGGTGCGCCTCCTGTGCGACTGGTATCTGCGCGTGCGCAAGTCGTCGTGATGTGAGTTAATGAAATGCCACGATGCCGCCCAGGCCTGAGGATTGCGCATGGGCGGCAAAGTGGGCACTTTGCGGGGAGCCGTGACGCTGCATGTACGCCGAAGGCTCGCGCAGCGCCTCGCATCCTCGCCAATAACGCGGGAGACTGAATGTGCTGCACCAAATCATCGACCGCAGGTTAGCCGGTAAGAACAAGAGCATCGCCAATCGCGAGCGCTTTCTGCGACGCGTCAAGAGTTACATACGCCGCGCGGTTTCCGACGCGGTGCGCGATCGCAGCATCAAGGACATTCAAAGCACCCAGAGCATCACCATTCCCAAGAAGGACATCTCCGAGCCGTCGTTCCGTCACGGACCGGGCGGGAAGCGCGAGTTCGTCCATCCGGGCAACGCCGATTACATTCGCGGCGACAAGATCCCGCGCCCGCCGGGCGGCGCGGGCGGCGGCGGCAAGAGCGCCAGCAACGAGGGCGAAGGGCAGGACGATTTCGTCTTCGAGCTGTCACGCGAAGAATTCATGCAGTATTTCTTCGACGATCTCGAACTGCCGCGCCTCGTCAAGACCCAGCTGCTCGCCGTGCCGACCTGGAAGAACGTGCGCGCGGGCTGGGCGGCGGAGGGCACGCCGAACAACATCGACGTGGTGAGATCATTGCGCTCCGCGCTCGGGCGACGCATCGCGCTCGGCTGGCCGCTCGCGACGCAGCTGCGCGAAATGGAGCGCCAGCTCGAACAGCTGAAGGAAGACAACGGCGATCCCGAAGAAATCGCGCGGCTGGAAGCGGATATCGTCATCATGCAGGGCCGGATCACGCGCATTCCGTTCATCGATCCGTTCGACCTGCGCTACATCAACCGCGTGAAACAGCCGACACCGTCGAGCAAGGCGGTGATGTTCTGCCTGATGGACGTCTCCGGCTCGATGGACGAGCAGCGCAAGGACCTGTCCAAGCGCTTTTTCATCCTGCTGTATCTGTTCCTGCAGCGGAACTACGAGAAGATCGAGGTCGTGTTCATCCGGCACCATACGCGCGCCGAGGAAGTGGACGAGGACACCTTCTTCCATTCGACCGAAAGCGGGGGCACGGTGGTGTCGAGCGCGCTCGAGCTCATGAAAAAGATCATGGACGAGCGCTATTCGCCGACCGAATGGAACATTTACGGGGCCCAGGCCTCGGACGGCGACAACTGGACGGACGATTCCCCGAAATGCCGCAAGCTTCTGGCGGAAGACATCCTGCCGAGGGTCCGGTATTTTGCCTATATTCAAGTTGCACCGGAAGAGCAGAATCTCTGGTTGGAGTATGCTCAGCTTGCCATGGGCGCGCCCGAGCTGGCCATGAAGAAAGTCGATTCGGCCGCGGACATCTATCCGGTGTTCCGTGAACTGTTCGAAAAGCAACAGGCGGCCGCATGACGGCGAGGCATTTGCACAACGAGACGCGCGGGTATCAGCTGGAAGGCACGGACGATCGTGTTACTTCCAGACTGGGGCCCGAGACCGGGCAACGCAATGCGTCCGCCGAGGCAGACGAGGCGCACAAGGAAGGCAGAATGAATGTTGCAGAAAAGCGGCGGCCGTTGCCGTGCCCGTCGGACTGGACTGTCGAGCTGATCGAGGAGTACGACGCCGAGATCTCGCGCGTCGCGAACCGCTACGGGCTCGACGTCTATCCGATCCAGCTCGAGATCATCAGCGCCGAGCAGATGATGGACGCCTACGCGTCCGTCGGCATGCCGGTGAACTATCGGCACTGGTCGTTCGGCAAGCACTTTCTCTCGACGGAAAAGAGCTATCGGCGCGGGCAGATGGGCCTCGCGTACGAGATCGTCATCAATTCGAATCCCTGCATCGCGTATCTCATGGAAGAAAACACCATGACGATGCAGGCGCTCGTCATCGCTCACGCGGCGTACGGGCACAACTCTTTCTTCAAGGGCAATTATCTCTTCCGTCTCTGGACGGACGCGCACGCGATCATCGATTACCTCGTGTACGCGAAGAATTACATCGCGGAGTGCGAGGAGCGCTACGGCCTCGATCGCGTCGAGGAACTGCTCGATTCGTGCCACGCGCTGATGAACTACGGTGTGGACCGCTACAAGCGTCCGCAGAAGCTGTCGCTCGCGAAGGAAGCGGCGATGCGCCGCGAGCGCGAGGCGTATCTGCAGTCGCAGGTCAACGAGCTCTGGCGCACGCTGCCGAAGGGCAAGGAGACGTCTCAGGAAGAAACGGAGAGCCGCTATCCGCCGGAGCCACAGGAGAACCTGCTGTATTTCGCGGAGAAGAACGCGCCGCTGCTGGAGCCGTGGGAGCGGGAAGTCATCCGCATCGTGCGCAAGATCGGCCAGTACTTCTATCCGCAGCGCCAGACGCAGGTCATGAACGAAGGCTGGGCGACGTTCTGGCACTACACCCTGCTCAACACGCTCTACAACGAAGGCCGCCTCGAAGACGGCTTCATGATGGAGTTCCTGCACTCGCATTCGAACGTGGTGTATCAGCCGCCGGTGACGAAGCCGTATTACAGCGGCATCAACCCGTACGCGCTCGGCTTTTCGATGATGAGCGACATCCGCCGCATCTGCGAAAACCCGACGGACGAGGACCGCGAGTGGTTCCCGGAACTCGCGGGCAGCGACTGGCTCGAGTCCTTGCACTACGCGATGCGCAACTTCAAGGACGAAAGCTTCATCGCGCAGTATCTGTCGCCGCACCTGATCCGCGAGATGCGTCTCTTCTCGATTCTCGACGACGACATGCGCGATGCGCTCGAAGTGTCGGCCATTCACGACGACAGCGGCTATCGCTATGTGCGCCAGGCATTGTCGCGGCAATACGACATTCATCATCGCGAGCCGAACATTCAGGTGTATGCGGTCAACACGCGCGGCGACCGCAGCCTGACGCTGCGTCACTTCATGACCGACAACCGGCATCTGTCGAACGATAGCGACGAGGTGCTCAAGCACATGGCGCGCTTGTGGCAGTTCGACGTCTATCTGGAAAGCGTCGACGAGAACGGGACGGTCAGGAAGCGGTTCGAGTGCCGTTACGTGGCGCCGAATTCGCGCTGAATTCGCGCTGAACGTCAGGCTTTCAAAATCAAAACCGGCTCTGGGATCCAGAGCCGGTTTTTTTGTCTATTGGTTGCCTGCCTCATCCTGCGAAAACAGATCCCAGCTGGCCATGAAAAGCGCCGCGACGAGGGGCCCGATCACGAAGCCGTTGATGCCGAACAGGGCCATGCCGCCGAGCGTCGAAATGAGCACGACCCAGTCGGGCATCTTCGTGTCCTTGCCGACGAGAATCGGGCGCAGCACGTTATCCACGAGCCCGATCACGACAACGCAGAACACGACGAGAATCAGCCCCTTGAAAATCTGGCCCGTCATGAAGAAGTAGATCGCGGCGGGCGCCCAGACGATTGCCGCACCGACCGCGGGCAAAAGGGACAGAAACGCCATCAGCACGCCCCAGAGCAGCGAACCGTTGATGCCGAGAATCCAGAAGATCATCCCGCCGAGGAATCCCTGGACCGCCGCGACCGCGATATTCCCCTTGACCGTCGCGCGCACCACCGTGGTGAACTTCGCGATCAGGTGCTGCTTGGGTTCGGGATCGAGCGGAATCGCGCGGCGGATGCGCCGGCCGATCTCGCCGCCGTCGCGCAGCAGAAAGAACACGAGATACAGCATCACGCCGAAGCTCACGACGAACTGAAACGTGTTCTGCCCGATCGACAGCGCCTGCGTCGCCGCGAACTGGCTGATCTGCGCGGCGCCTTCCATCAGTCGGCGCTGCACGCCCGCGATGTCGTCGAGCCCGTAACGCCCGAGCAGTTGTTGCGCCGAGACCGGCAGCGCGTGCAGCACGTGCTGGAAGTAGAGTCCGAAATTCAGCTCGCCGCTTTTGATCCGCGCATAGACGAGGGCGATTTCCTGCACGAGCGTCACGGCGACGACGGCGAGCGGAATGATGACGATGAGAATCGCCGCCGCCAGCGTGGCCAGCGCGGCGAGATTGCGGCGCTTGCCGAAGCGCGCCGCGAGATAGCGCTGCATCGGCTGGAACAGGATGGCCAGAATCGCGCCCCAGAAGATCGCGCCGAAGAACGGCAGCAGCACCCACGCGAGGGCGAGCGTCACGACGAACAGCAGGATATGAAAGAAATTCTGTTGAAGGGTGTGGTTATTCATTGGCGGACGATAGGGCGGGCGGGATCGCTGAAGGCAATCGGCAAGGCCGGGCCATGCTATCACGGCCCTTCAGAAGGCTTGCGCGCACAGGGTTCGAGCGCGAATTGCCCCAAGGGTTCGTGAAACAGTTCGCAAAAGGATGCGATCGCCGCTGGAGCCCAACCCCGCGCGTCGACTAAAATCCGGCTTCCATTCCTTGCGGAACGCTTTCCGGCCGAACGGCAAGCGGCCTGCGTCGAACGAACCGTTCGTTCGTGCGCGGCATTCCCGCCCAACGCATCGAACAATGAATCCAGGCGTCGTCTACGCATTCGCGGCCTTTGCCATCTGGGGCCTTTTTCCGATTTACTTCAAGGCCTTGCACTCGATCGGCGCGGTCGAGATGCTCGCGCACCGCATGGCGTGGTCGATGGTCTTCCTGCTGATCGTGATGACGGCGCGCCGCCAGTGGCAGTGGCTCGGACCCGTGCTGCGCGACCGGCGCCTGCTCGCGCGCTTCGCGGCCAGCGCCGTGCTGCTCTCGGCCAACTGGGGAATCTATATCTGGGCGGTAAACGACGGGCGCATCGTCGAGGCGAGTCTCGGCTACTTCATCAACCCGCTCGTCAACGTGCTGTTCGGCATGGCGTTCCTGCACGAGCGGCTGCGGCCCGTGCAATGGATCGCGGTGACGATCGCCGCGCTGGGCGTCCTGTGGCTGACGTGGGTGAACGGCGCGCCGCCGTGGATCAGCCTCGCGCTCGCGCTGACTTTCGGCGGCTATGGCCTCCTGCGCAAGACCGCGTCGCTCGGCGCGCTCGAAGGGCTCACGCTCGAAACCATGCTGCTGTGTCCGATCGCGCTGCTCTATCTGTTTTTTCTGAGCTCGCACGGCGGCAGCGGCTTCGCGCACGCCTCGCTCGGCGTGAAATTGCTGCTCGCGGCGGCCGGGCCCGTGACCGCCGTGCCGCTCCTGCTCTTCGCGGCGGGCGCGCGGCGCATCCCGCTGTCGATGCTCGGCCTCATCCAGTACATCACGCCGTCGCTGCAATTGCTGATCGGCGTCGTGATCTACCAGGAGTTCTTCGGCCACGACCAGTTGATCGGCTATGGCGCGATCTGGACCGCGCTCGCGCTGTATTCGCTCGAAGGGTTCTATCGGGCGCGCGCGGCCCGCATGTAAACGCGGCCGGCGCGTCGCAGAACGCTCGCTCAGCGCAGCGCGTCGCCGAAGCGATACTCGAGCGTCGCCTCGTCGAGCTTCGCCTTGATCTCCGGGTCGATCGGCTGATCGACCGCCGCGAGCGTCTCATTCAGCTGATCGGGCCGGCTCGCGCCAATGATCGCCGAGCTCACCGCCGGATTCGCCAGCACCCACGCGAGCGCCGTGCTCGCGAGCGAGCGCCCGGTCGGCGCGACGATCCGGTTGATCTGCTCGATGGTGTGGAACTCGCGCTCGTGCCAGTAGCGCTGTGTGTACATCGCGCCCGCCTTGCCGACCGCGCCGGTGAACCGGCCTTCGCTCGGCCCCGCGCCGTAGCTGTGCTTGCCGGTCAGCAGGCCGCCCGCGAGCGGGTTGTACGGAATGACGGCGAGCCCTTCCTCGATGGCGAGCGGCAGCAATTCGCGCTCGATCTGGCGGAACAGCAGGTTGTAGCGCGGCTGCACGGAGACGAAGCGCGCGGTGCGCAGCACGTCCGCGCGGCCGAGCGCGCGCGCGAGCCGGTACGCCAGAAAGTTCGACACGCCGATATAGCGCGCCTTGCCTTGACGCACGATGGTGTCGAGCGCTTCGAGTGTCTCGTCGAGCGGCGTGTCGCGATCGTCGTTGTGCAGCTGGTAGAGGTCGACGTAATCGGTGTTCAGGCGCTTGAGGGACGCATCGATCGCATCGAGCAGGTGCTTGCGCGACGCGCCCTTGTTCCACGGGAGCGGCCCCATTTCGTGCACCGCCTTGGTCGCGAGAATGTAGCTGTCGCGCCGGCCCTTGAGCCAGCGGCCGACGATCTCCTCGGTGCGGCCCGCGAGATCGTGCCCGCTGCCGAGCGGGTACACGTTCGCGGTATCGATGAAATTGACGCCGGCATCCGCCGCGCGGTCCATGATGCTGCGCGACACGTCTTCGTCGGTCTGCAGGCCGAAGGTCATCGTGCCGAGAGTGAGACGCGAAACAGTGAGACCGGTGTTGCCGAATTTGCCGTATTGCACGATTGCGCTCCAGAAGAAAAAGGACCCGATGGGATCGACAGGATAGCCCTGTTGGCCGTTACGCGCCGCGTGTACCGGCGCCGGCGGGCGCGGGGCTGCGCGGCGCCGCATCGAGCCGGCGGAACACGACGCCCGACAGCAGCGTCACCACGCCCATGCATACGAAGCTCAGCTTGAAGCCGGTCGACGTCGAGAACGGCCCCTGGAACAGCTGCACGAGCGAGCCGCCGATCGACACGCCGAGCCCGATCGCGAGCATCTGCACCATCGAGAAGAGGCTGTTGCCGCTGCCCGCATCCTTGATCGACAGGCCTTTGAGCGTGACGCTGTTCATCGCGGCGAACTGCATCGAGTTGCATGTGCCGAACACGGCGAGAATCGCGATCTCGACGACGAGCGGCAGCGACGGCGAGAACGCCGCGAACGCGACGATCGACGCGCCCACGAGCGCCGTGTTCACGAGCAGGAACATGTCGTAGCCATGGCGCTTGACGAGCCCCGCGATCCAGCGCTTGCTGATGGTGCCGGCGATCGCGATGGGCAGCATCATCAAACCGGAATGCAGCGGGCTGTAGCCGAGTTCGAGCTGCATCAGGAGCGGCAGCAGGAAGGGCACCGCGCTCGAGCCGATACGGCAGAGGAGATTTCCGATCAGCCCGACGCTGAAATTCGGCTCGCTGAACAGGGCGAGATGAAAGAGCGGATTGCGCTTGTGACGCGCGTAGGGGATGTAGGCGAAGGCGGACGCCGCGGCGAGCGCGAAGAGCGCCGCGGACACCGCGCCGCGATGCGTCTCGACCGGCGAGTCGAGCGCGAGCGAGAACGACACCATGCACATCGACAGCAAACCGCAGCCGACGAAGTCGAAGGGCGGGGCGTCATGGATCGTGTCGTTCGGCAGGTAGCGTTGCACGGCGTAGAGGCTGAGCGCGCCGATCGGCACGTTGATGAGGAAGATCCAGTGCCACGAGAAAGACTCGACGAACCAGCCGCCGAGCGTCGGCCCGAGAATCGGGCCGACCTGGCCGGCGACGGAGATCATCGCGAGCGCGGACACATAGGCTTCGCCGGAGACCGCGCGCAGCACGGCGAGACGCCCGATCGGCAGCAGCATCGAGCCGCCGACGCCCTGCAGCACGCGCGCGAGCACGAGTTGATCGAGCGTGTGCGCGCTCGCGCAGGCGAGCGAACCGATCACGAAGAGCGAAATCGACACGGCGTAGACGCAGCGCGTGCCGAAGCGATCGGCGAGCCAGCCGGAGGCGGGCGTGAGCAGCGCCATCGTTAGCGTGTAGGCGACGACGATCGACTGCAGCGCGAGCGGCGCGGCGTGGAGGCTGCGGGCGATCGAAGGCAGCGCCGTGTTCACGATGGTCGTGTCGAGCGCCTGCATGAAAAAGCCCACGGCGACGATCCATAGAAGTGCCGTGTGCGAAGACTGTCTGGTCATGTGAAGGGTGGGGTGCGTGCGGACGCGCGTGATTGGAAGCCTGCGGAAAGTGGTTTGAAACCGGTTTCTCGCGCGATTGTGAAATGATAGTGACTCGACGCGTCATCGGGAAGACCGCTAGCCGCATTGACTGTCATCGCGTTAGCCGATCACAATGGCGCATGCTCAATCCAGTCTGGCTGAACACCTTCGCGACGGTGGCCGCGTCGCGCAGCTTCACCGACGCCGGGCGGCAACTCGGGCTCAGGCAATCGAGCGTCTCCGAGCATATCCGGCGCCTGGAGGAGAGCGTCGGGCGGCGGCTGTTCGTGCGCGACACGCATTCGCTCGCGCTCACCGCCGACGGCGAGGCGATGCTCGTGCACGCCCGCGTGATTCTCGAGGCGATGGCGCACGCGCAGTCGCAGTTCAGTTCGCCGCGCCTGCGCGGGCGGGTGCGGCTGGGCTCGTCGGACGATCTCGCGCTCGGGCCGCTGCCGAGCGTGCTCGCGGCCTTTCGCGACACGCACCCGGACGTGGAGCTGGAAATCACCATCGGCATGACGGGGCGGCTCTATCAGATGGTCGACGCGGGCGAGCTCGATCTCGCCGTCGGCAAGCGGCGCCTGGGCGATGCGCGCGGCACGCGGCTCTTCTCCGGCCGGCTCGAGTGGCTCGCGAAGCCCGGCATCGTCGTCGATACGAGTCAGCCGCTGCCGCTCATCCTCGTCGCGGAGCCGAGCGTCACGCGCGGCGTGGTGCTCGATACGCTCGCGATGACGGGCGCGAGCTGGCAGATGGTCTGCACGAGCAGCAGTCACGCGGGCTGCATCGCGGCGGCGCGCGGCGGGCTCGGGCTGACCGTTCGTTCGCATTTTCTGGCGGCGCGCGGCCTTGCGCCGCCCGTGAACCGGTCAGAGCTGCCGGACCTGCCGGAAGTGGAATTCATCGCGTTTGCGTCGAAGCATCCGAGCCGGCCGGCCGAAACCTTGCTGCAGCTGCTGGAAAACAGCGACTTGCGCGGCGAATGGGACGGGGAGTAGACGCCCGTCGCAGAGACCCGGTTGTGCCGCTGCAACGGCCGGCAGTCCCGAATGGCGATCGCCAATCTGTTCTTATATATTGTGCGGCGTTTGAAGTAGCCACTTTCAAGACGTGCTTCGCCTCCTCCGCCTGCTTTCCTCCGATCTGTTCCGCTTCCGCGCGCTCGTCGCGGTGATCGCGCTCGCGGTGTTCCCGCACGCGCACGCCGCTTCCTACGTGACCAAACACTGCGACGACCTCGAAGGCAAGATGCTGCCCGCTTCGATCATCGGCCTGCCGACGCGCGGCGCGACGATCGTCTCCGCGTGGGTCGTGAAGGCGGCCGCGTCCGGCAACCGCAACGGCGAGTATTGCCGCATCACCGGCTTCATCAAGGCGCTGCAGGACACGACGCCCGACATCCGCTTCGAAGTGAACCTGCCGAGCCGCTGGAACGGCCGCGCGCTGCAGATGGGCGGCGGCGGCTACAACGGCACGATCGTCTCCGGCACCGATCCGATGCCCTTCGCGCCGGACTCCACGCCGCTCGCGCGCGGCTACGCGACCTTCGGCTCCGATTCCGGCCACGTCGGCAACGCGGGGCGCGCGGACTTCGCGGTGAACGACGAAGCCATCGTCAATTTCGGCTTCGGCCATCTGAAGAAAACGCGCGACGTGGCGCTCGCGCTCATTCAGATGGGCTACGGACGCGCGCCCGAGAAAACCTACTTCGCGGGCGGCTCGACGGGCGGGCGCGAGGGCTTCACGGTGATCGAACGCTTTCCGAACGACTACGACGGCGTGATCGCCAACGCGCCCGCGATCAACTTCTCCGGCGTGCGGCTGATGGGCGTGAAAGTCGGGCAGTCGTCGTATGCGAAGCCGGGCGGCTTCGTCGGGGTCGCGCAGCAGCGGCGCGTATTCGAGACCGTCGTGCACGAATGCGACCGGCTCGACGGCGCGGCCGACGGCATCGTGGGCAACGTGGAGGCGTGCAGGAAGCTGGAGCCGCAGATCATCGCGTCGCTGCGCTGCGCGAACGGGCAGCGTCCGTCACTGCGCGACAGCTGCCTGTCGGACGCGCAGCTCGACACCCTCGAAACGCTGCGCGACGGCCTCGATATGCCGTACCCGCTCGCGTACGGCGTGGAACGATATCCCGGCTACAACGTGTTCCAGGGCGTGGACTTCTCCGGCACGCTCGGCCTCGGCGATTCTCCGACGCTCCTCAATCCGCCGACCTTTGCCGCGAACGGCTACCTCTTCGCGCAAGGCGATGCGTATATCCGCCATTTCGTCACGCGCGATCTCACGTTCAGCTCGCTCTCGTTCGATATCGGCAATCCCGGCCGCTTCCGGCAGCGCCTCACCACGCTCGCGTACACCGTCGGCGCGATGAATCCGGATTTCTCCGCGTTCATCGCGCACGGCGGCAAGCTCATCGCGATGCACGGCCTGGCCGACGAAGTCATCAGCCCGAACCAGACGATCGCGTTCTATCGCGGACTCATCGAGCGCTACGGCAAGGACACCGTCGAGTCGTTCATGCGGCTCTACATGGTGCCGGGTTTTCAGCACGGCAACGGCGTGTTCATCCCGGCATGGGACGAACTCGGCGCGCTCGACGAATGGGTGAGCAACGGCGTCGCGCCGGAGACGCTCGTCGGCAGCGACATCGCACCCGCCACCAACGGACGCACCCGGCCGATATGCCGTTATCCGAACTATCCTCGCTACATCGGCAAGGGCAGCATCAATGTCGCGGCGAACTTCCGTTGCGTGGAGCCTTGAACGAGCCGTCCCGCCGCGAAAGCTAGAGCGCGTTCGCATGCCGGTTTGCGATGCGCGGCCAGTGCCTCGCGAGCCAGCGCCCGATCATGCCGCGCGGCTCGTCACGGTACGACGTGAGCGACACCTCGATCGCGTGATCGCTCTCCGACGACAGCCACACGCGCTCGCCGCGCGACAGGCGCACGACATCGCCGGGCTTCATCCAGTAGTCGTAGGGATCCTGATGACGCGTGAGCCACACCGATGCATCGGCGATGCGCAGCTCGGCATCGCGCGCGAGCCGCCACGACACCGTCTGATGCGGATGCACCTCGACATAGACCACGACGCGCGCGCCCAATCCACTCAGGCGGCCCGACGCCACGCCATGACGCGCGAATACTTGCGACACCTCTTCCATCCTTGCTCTCCATGTTGTGAGCCGAAGACGGAAGCTGGGCACGCAAAAACAAGAAGGCCCCGTCTTGCGGCGGGGCCTTCGGAATCGATTGCTTGCCTGTCTCGCTAGCGCACACGCAGTCCCGATGACCCGCCAAACATGGCGTGCATACGGTTTTTAATCGCGGCGATGGGGAGAATGAGGGCTGCGTGCATGTGTCGCAGTATCGTGTGGCGAGTCTCTGTTTGTCAATATCGAGATAGAGGCGCGATGCAAAAAACCCGGCGCAGGGCAGGCCTGCGCCGGGTTCGTTCGTGCCGCCATGTGCGAAGCGGACGCTTAGATGCCCGTATAACCCTGCGGCTTGGTCGCGTTGTTCTTCGCGACGTCCGCGTTGGTCGACACGATGTATTGCGGCGACTCGGTCAGCTTGAGCGTGATCGCGCCGTTCGTGTACGGCACGCTCGAGACGTTGCCCATCGCGTCGATCAGCTGCACCGTGCCGCTCGTGCCTGCCGCGTCAACGTTGAGCTTGTAGTTCGTGCTGTACGTCGTGCTGAAGGTGCCGTTCGAAGCGGGCCACACCGAGTTGTTGTGCGTCCACAGCGCGGTGATCACGCGGCCGTTGTTCAACTGCTGGAACGAGTACGCATACACGCCCGAGGGCAGGTTCTTCACGGGGCCGAGCGTCGTCGTGCCGTCGAGCACGCGCGTCATCGCGGCGACCTCCATCGCGGCCGGCTTCGGGCTGATGTTGGTCGTGCCGAATTCCGCCTGCGGATGGTCGAGGTCGAAGAACGTGCCGTAGCCCGCTTCGCCCGGGAAGTCCGGACCAAAGAAGACGTAGGTCTGATCCGCGCCTTCGCCGAGCAGGATGATGTGCGTGCGCGCCACCACCGCGCCCTGCGCGAAGAGAATGTTCGGCGTCGGATAGTTCGGGCCGTAGCTCGAGCCGACGTCATAGCTGATGCCCGTTTCCGTGACGAACAGCTTCATGTTCGGCTTGTAGTCCTTCGCCATCTCGGCGCGCAGGTTGCGCATCTCGTTCAGCAGCGAGTTGGCGGCGTCGGCCGGATCCGGATCGGTGTGATGACGCTCGGGCGGATGCGAGGGCGAGGTGCCCGCGTCGTAATAGCCGTGCGTCGCGATGCCGTCGAGATACTGCGCGAGACCGAGCGGCGCGAGACGCTTGAGGCGGTCCGTCGTGAGCGACGGGAACGGCTCGGCCGGACCCATCACCACCGCGCGCGGATCCTTCGAATGCAGGCCCTGATACGCGGCCTTGTAGAGCGCGACGAAGTTCGCGTCCGTGTCCTTCCACTGGATGTACGGCTCCCACGTCACCTGGTAGTAGTTCGCCGACATCGTCGGGTAGTACTTCGCGCGGATCGCTTCCGTTTCCTGGCCGACACGGGACATGTAGTTCGTGAAGTAGCTCAGGTCGGCGGGCGCGTACGCGTAGTCCGGATTCAGGCCGTGGCCGCTCGCCCAGCCGGGAATGCCGTCGAGGCGCACGAGGCGCATCACCTTGCCCGACGTGTAGAACGGGTCGAGGTTGTTCGCGCTCGGGTTGAACGTGTTGCGGCCGTTCGGCTCCATCACGGACATTTGCCGGTCGTCGATCGTCGACGTGATGCCGAGCGCCGCGAGCATGGTGCCGTTCTCGTTGAAGCCCTGCATGCCGAAGCGATGCTGCTCCTGCTTCGAATACGTGACCGCGGGAATCGCGCTCGACACGTTTGGCATCACGCCGAAGGTCGCGATGCCGTTGGGGCGCGTGCCCGCGGTCTGCACCTGGCCGCCGCCGTTGGCGAGCGTGGCCGACACCGCGAAGTAGCCGGCGAGGGTCGACGAGCAGGTGAGGGTGGTCGTCGTGGCGACGGCGGGCGCGGCGAAGCTGCCGCTCGCGACGGTCTTGCCGAGCGCATCGGCGATGCTCCACTTGAGCGTGTCGGCGGAGCCGGCGCGCGTCGTGATCGCCACCTTGAACTTGGTGTTGGTCGGGAACATGCGCGAGCCGTCGTCGCTCGGCGTATCGACGGTGATCTGGCCGTCACCGCCCGAAGCCGACGACCCTGCGGGCGACGAGCACGTGAGACGCAGGTTCGCGGTCGAGTTGGCGACCGCCTGCGTGGTCGCGGCGGCATCGTTCGCCAGCGCGGCGGAAGTCTGTGACGAAGGCGCGGACGTCGAGCCGCCGGCGTTCGACGCGCTGCCGGATGTCGTGCCGGACGTGTTGCCTGAGGCGCTGGCGTTCGACGGGCTGGATGCACTCGCCGCGTTCGTGGCCGAGGAGGGCGACGTGCCGTCGCCGCCGCCGCCGCAAGCAGCGAGAGCCAGCGCGAGCGTCGAAAGCAGGAAAGGATTCTTCTTCATCGTGTCATACGCACATGAACCGGACGCGTAAAGCAACGCCCGGCGACGCCATCGGGCATCGAGGGTTTTTGACGGACAGGCAGGGAACGGCGGAAGCCATCCGGCCAGGCTTTTTCGCGCGCGCCCCGCGATGTTCGACTCATCGAGCCGGAAAATGAGGGCGCAAACGTTCGCCCCGTCATTCGCAAGAAAGACGGAGAATTGCTGCGGGTCGAGACCACCGGGGGTGTCGGGCGCTGCCGGCGTACCGCGAAAATCGCTAGCAGCTACGCACACGCGACACAGTGCGCGCGCGAACGTTGTGTTAAGACAAGCTTCGGAGGCGAATCCTACTAGGAAAGAGCCGTAACGGTAAGTAATAGCGCGTAAGTACTTGTAACGTATGATAAATTCGGAAATTATCATAAGAATTTGCAAAACCCCGTCAGTATTGCCGATGCGCGCCTGACGGTTTAACTTGAACGGCGTTAAAAAAATTTTTCGGAGGTCGTCGTGGCTTATCTGCTACTCGTGATCGAACCGGTCGAACAGCGCGGTCAGCGCACGCAGGAAGAGGGGCGCGAGGCCTATCGTCGGATGGCGCAGTTTGCCGATGGATTAAAGGCGCGCGGGGTGCTGCGGGCGTGCGAATCGTTGACGTCGCTGAAGGACGCGGCGCGCGTCACGGGCGCCGACGGCAACGCCAGGATCATCGACGGACCGTTCGCCGAAGCCAAGGAGATGATTGGCGGTTTCTTCCTCATCGACTGCGAAACGCACGCGGAAGCGGTCGCAATTGCCGCCGAATGCCCGGCCGCGGCGTGGTGCACGATCGAAGTCCGCAAAGTGGGCCCTTGCTATTCCTGACCGGGTAGTTTCCCTGAATCGGTAAATTCGCGCCGCTTGTCGTGTCGATTTCCTCGCCCGCCGTTCGTCGTGCAATTGACGGCTGCGATCGAGCCTCGCATCGCAGACGCCGCCTTCCACTCTGGAGACATGCGCCATGCACAAGCAGATTTTCGTGAACCTGCCGGTTCGCGACCTCAAACGCTCGATGACGTTTTTCAAGGCGCTCGACATGAGCTTCGACCCGGCCTTTACGAACGACGACGCCGCGTGCCTCGTCATCGGCGAAAACATCTACGCGATGCTGCTCGTCGAGAAGTTCTTCCAGACCTTCACCGAAAAGCCGATCGCCGATGCGCACGGCAGCACCGAAACGCTCGTGTGCCTGTCGTGCGAGAGCCGGGCGGAGGTCGACGAGCTCGTCGCGAAGGCCGTCGCCGCTGGCGGGCGGGCGCCGCGCGAGCCGCAGGATCACGGCTTCATGTACGGCCACGGCTTCGAGGATCCGGACGGCCATATCTGGGAGCTCGTGCACATGAACCCGGAAGCGGCGTGAGCGGGCGCCAGGACAGGATCGGCGAGACCGGAGCCGCGGACGATGCCGCCCGGCGCGCCATCGACGCGGTATGGCGGATCGAGTCCGCGAAGGTGATCGCGAGCGTGGCGCGGGTCGTGCGCGACGTCGCGCTCGCCGAGGAGTTGGCGCAGGATACGTTCGTCGCCGCGCTGGAACACTGGAGCGAGACGGGCGTGCCCGAGAAGCCTGGAGCGTGGCTCATGACGACAGCTAAGAACAAGGCGCTCGACCGTCTGCGGCAGCATGCGCTGCACGCGAGGAAGCACGAGGAGTACGGACGCGATCTCGATGCGCAGGAAGCGCACGTCACGCCCGATTTCGTCGATGCGCTCGATGCCGCGCGCGAGGACGATATCGGCGACGATCTTTTGCGGCTCATCTTCACGGCGTGTCATCCGGTGCTGTCCGTCGATGCGCGCGCCGCGCTGACGCTGCGGCTGATCGGCGGCCTGACGACCGACGAAATCGCGCGCGCGTTTCTCGTGCCGGAGCCGACCATCGCGCAGCGCATCGTGCGGGCGAAGCGCACGCTGTCGGCGGCCCGCGTGCCGTTCGCGGTGCCGAAAGCCGACGCGCGCGCGGCGCGGCTCGGGTCGGTGCTCGAAGTCATCTACCTGATTTTCAACGAAGGCTATTCGGCGACCGCCGGCGACGACTGGATGCGCCCGGCATTGTGCGAAGACGCGTTGCGGCTCGGGCGCATTCTCGCCGAACTGATGCCCGACGAAAGCGAGGTTCACGGGCTGGTCGCGCTGATGGAGATTCAGGCGTCGCGCACGAAGGCGCGCGTCGACCGACAGGGCCGGCCGGTGCTGTTGCCGGATCAGGACCGCAGCCGCTGGGATCCGCTCCTGATCCGGCGCGGGCTCGCGGCCTTGCGGCGTTCCGAGGCGCTGGGCGGCGCCCGCGGCGTATACGCGCTGCAGGCGGCGCTGGCGGCGTGTCATGCGCGCGCGCCGAGCGCCGCCGACACCGACTGGCCGATGATTGTCGCGCTCTACGACGCGCTGATGCAGACCGCGCCGACACCGGTGGTCGAGCTGAATCGGGCGGTCGCGGTGAGCATGGCGTACGGGCCTGAGGAGGCGCTGCCGGTCGTCGACGCATTGCGCGACGCGCCCGCGCTCAGGAACTATCACTGGCTGCCGAGCGTGCGCGCGGATTTGCTGGCGAAGCTCGGACGCAAGGACGAGGCGCGCGCGGAGTTCGAGCGCGCGGCGTCGCTTGCGAAGAATGCGCGGGAGCGGGAGTTTTTGCTGGAGCGGGCTGGGGAGATGGGTTGAGGGGGTTGATTGGTGGGGGTTGGTTGCATGCGTTTGATATTTTACATAAGACAAATTAGCGCATTTTAGTTATGTAGCGGCTAAGTTGTAATGTCCGCTTTTAGCCAAGTTCAAATGTCCGCTTCGCGTTCATCGTAAGCTTGCCAGCCCGCTGGAGGTCCAGCTTCAGGAGCTTCGATGGCAGACGCAAGAGAACGGATAACAATGACGACGGGCGAACTGGACCGACTCAGAGTAATTCAGGCCGTGGCCGGGCGCCAACTCAAGCCAGGCTGTGCCGCTGAACGGCTGCGCTTGAGCGTGCGGCAGATCCAGAGGCTCGTATTGCGTTATCGGGCAGACGGCGCGGCTGGGCTGACGTCGCGCAAGCGCGGTCGCCCCGGGAATCGGCGACTGGATGTCGAGTTGGCCCGACGGGCGCTGACGATTATCCGAGACCGCTACGCTGACTTTGGCCTGACGCTGGCTGCCGAGAAGCTGCGGAATGCCACGGCATCCGGCTGGCAAAGGAAACGGTGACGAAGCTCATGTGCCTTTTGCAGCGACAAGGCCAGCGTGTTTCGCAGCGGCAGCCAGCAAGACCGGCAACGGCATGACCCATTTCGGCCGTGCGATGTACGAGCTGACCATCGACACGTTCTGCGCGAACAGCAGCTCGGCCAAGCGACGTGTCGAGCGTGCTCATCCGACACTGCAGGACCGCCTGGTCAAGGAGCTGCGGCTGCGCGGCATCAATACGGTAGCGCAACCAATGCGTATGCCCTCACCTTCATGGCGACCTATAACCCGCGTTTCGCGAAGCCACCGAACATTGTCGTAGCGCGGGAAGTTTTCGATCGCATGCGCGGCGATGATGTTGCCTGGCGCGGACGCCATCCCACGGCCCCGCCGCATTGCCCGTCCATCACCCGCAGCCGTCGAGCCAAGGAATAACCGGCGCCTGCTCACGGTCTTGTAGATGAGGCGCACTTAATGGGTGAGCGAAATGGACATCATCGACATGGCCCGGGCATCGGGATTGACAGTCATCCTCGATGGCAGAATCGGCCGCGAGGAATACCAGAGCGTATGCGGCCCGGTATCGGCGTTACAGCGGTTCGCCGAGACGCTACGTCAGTGCACGGCGAATCAGAATAGCTGCGCGCCGCATCGGTCATCAGCAGCCAGCCCGTCCGGCCGGTTACGCCGGCGCAATAGCGATCATGCGGGAATGGCCGGCGCCACGGCGGCGCCTGCTCGATGCATGCCGCGCAACAGTCATTGGAGCCTGAAGTGAGAAGCTCCGGCGATACGTCCGTCATACCCACGAGCTGAGGCTTCGGGTGCAATCCGTTCTGCGCCGTTTTCAGTTCGGGTCGGGCGTGGTGCTGTTGACTTATCTCTTTATGCACCTCGCCAATCACGCACTGGGAATCTGGTCACTCGAGCTTGCGGGGCGCGGTCTCGCAGTGGCGCTTCGGCTCTGGCGTAGCACACCCGGAACGATCGCACTGTACGGTGCGGCTTCGGTGCATTTCGCATTGGCGTTGCACACCATATACGGGCGCCGCCACTGGGCGCTGCCGCCCGCCGAATGGATCCGCCTCTGGGCAGGTCTCAGCCTGCCGCTTCTGCTCATCCGCCACGCGGTGACAACGCGGCTCGCGTCCGCGCTCTACGGCTTCGAGCCGAACTATGAACGCGTCGTCATCATGCTGCTCACCAGCGGCACGCAGGGCCTGCAACTTGCGCTGCTCGCCCCCGGCTGGGTGCACGGATGCCTCGGACTGTGGTTCCGCTTGCGCCACTATCCGCTGGCGTGGCGCATGAAGCCCGCGCTGCTTGCATTCGCGGCCCTGTTGCCACTGCTGTCCGCGGGCGGCTTTATCCGGATGATGCGAGCCGTCGAGACGAAGAACTTTCCGCTCCCGGCTCCCGATCCAAAGCTGCTTGCCCATCAACTCGCTCTGGCCGCGTGGCGTCACGACCTCGTCGCCCTCTACCTGGCTCTGATCGTCAGCGCGTTCATCGCAGGCCAATTGCACAACCGGCTTGAACGTCGAAGACCGTAGAAGAATCGCTGAATTCCTGATACGCCACGACAGCACGCGAGGTCGACTGCGCCGGCGCGGTCCACTGCCTGCTCACCTCGATCGGCTTCGACTTCCATCTGGTGCCAGGCGCACGATGAAGCAAGCCCTTCTTTCGGCTTGCATAGCCTCGTGCTAGGAATTGGCTCGGCCACCAGCCTCCGCCAGCAAGTCGTGCAATGTTCCTAACCGTTGCTTATCCTGAGCCGACAAGCCGGAACGCTCCAACAGTCGTTCAATTTGCGAGACCCAGTAGTCGAACCGAATCAGGCGCGGGCGCAGCGCCAGTACGCTCAGCGTTTTCTCCAGTTGGCCTATCTCGATCTTGATCGAATTCACGTTTCCCCCTCCTTGACGAGCTTTTCGAAGACCGCGAGCCGCATTGTCCATTCCGACGGAGCGAAAAGGCATGGTCTATTGCTTTCTCGCCGCAAACGTTAGCGCGGTCACAAGCGGCGTTACCATTCGGTCGCGCCTTGTCAGGATGACGGCGGCAAGATGGCTGTGGTTAATCGGTAAAAACCCTGAAAATGCTCAGGAAGGCGGACCGGCTGATCCAGCGAGGCCTGCTGCGGGTTCTGCAGCCCATAAATGTCCGATCGCAGTCTCCGGAGTGCACGCTGGCGTGATGAGGCGACCGCTGCGAATCAGCCCCTTCCGAGCGATGTCCCCACGAAACCCGCTCATGCGCACAGTTCGCGCAATACCCGACCCAGCACGGCCTCGACATCGCCCGGGCCGCCCTGCCCGCCCTGCACGGCCTGCTTGGCGTCGAGCGCCAGGCCCTGCTTCACGGCTTGCTCCAGCATGACGAGCAAGTCCGCGCGCGTGCGCTTGCCATCGATATAAGGCAGCAGCAGCTGGCCGGCCGCATCCAGGACGACGGGCTCGTGCCATACGTTGAACGTGTGCGAAATCTGACCTTCCGAACGATGCGCGGGATAGCTGCGAGCGGCATCCGTCAGGAACGGATTCTCCCTGAGCCGCTCGACCGGAGCGAGACGATAGCGTCCGAGCCCCTGAATCACGATGGCCTCGATGAGCGCGGTCAGCACCGAGTCGAGCACGTCGTCGCTCACGGCGCCGGCATCCCCGATACGCTCGCGCGCCGCATCGCGCAGCTGGCCGAAGCTCATCGTGAAAGGTGCGGCATGCATCAGGGCAAGCGCCGCGGCCTTCGACACCGCGTGATCGAGCACGATGACGCCACCCGCCGGCGTGCCGAACCGCTGAGGCGATTGATCGAAGCGCGCTTCGCCGTCCGCACAGACGAGCGACGCGGCGATGTGCAGCTTGCGCAGACGCGTCTCGTCCATGCGATACCGGATGTCGGCCTTGCGCTCGTTGTGCACGAGCAGGGTCGAGCGAAACGAACGGTCGCCGACGAAATCCAGATACTGCTCGAGCAGCACCTGATTGCCGTCGCACTCGGCGAGCAAGGGCCGCGCGACCTCGTCGCCGTAGTTGACGACGAACATTGCCATGGGATCGGCTTCCGCGACGTATGTCATGCCTTGAGCGTCGGCGCGCCCGACGAAATCCAGGAAATAGCAAGGCGTGTTGACGCTGGCGAGATAGTCGTGGGCGACGTAGTTCGCGTCGGCGCGGGCGATCGTCGCGTGATCCTGCTCGATCGCCTTCGCGAGCACGCTGCCGCCCCGCGCATGCGCGCGCAGGAAGTCGATCATGCCGCGCCCGAGCGCGAGCCGATTCCTGATGTCGCCGTCGCGGCCCGCGCGCAGCAGCATGGCATCGCGCACGATCTCGTGCGCCTTCCAGCCGGGATAGGTTTTATACGAGACGTACGCGACGCCCGTAGCCGAGAGATTCTCCCGGCAGATGCGCAGAATGGCCTGCCGAACGTCTTCCGGCACCCAGCTGAAGAGGCCGTGACAGACGATGTAGTCGAACTGGCCGAACGCCTTCGTGACCGACGTCAGGTCCAGCGCGCGCAGCTCGATGTTCTTGAGCTTCAACGCCGCGATGCGCCGGCGCCCTTCCTCGATCTGCACCTCGGACAGGTCGATGCCCACGACATGCGCCTTCGGATTGCGCACGGCGAAGGGAATCGCGTTGCCGCCCGATGCGCAGCCGAGTTCGAGCACACGCGCATTGCGCATATCCGGCGTATCGAGACCGAACAGATGCGCCACGGCCGCGAGATTCTCAGGCGCACTGTTGCTGTAGGCAAAAGAGTGATACGGAAAATCGTCATAGCTCTCGCGAATCTGCCGGGTGCTTTTTTTCATTTCGATATCCGAATTGATTGTTCGAATGGTGTCGTGTTTCGATGCGCCGTACCCACACGCTATGCAGACACGTTGCTTCTGGACAGTGTAAATGCTGGCCAGACGCAATTTGTCGAATTCCATGAATGCACCGCGCCAGCTTCGGCAACGCTCATGCCGCCGCCGGTGCATTACGCCGTCATCCGTCATGAACCGGCCGATCATTGCGTGAGCACATTGCATGGTTCGCAACGATCGGCGAGCCGCACGCAATTCGTTCATACTTGCCCCGAGGAACGAAGCACTTCATCTCACTTGCGCAATGCTTTCCAATATCGGAGACCCCACATGCACACCGTAGCCGCACGCGTCAGGCCCGACGAGCAGGTCGTCGCTTATCAGTTGCCGCAGGCCCCGTTCATGTCGAAGGATCTCGTGCACGGCGGCGTGATGACCGACTGGCTCGCCGACGACGATCTCTGGGTGCCCGCCACGTCCACCGTGTCCTTCAAGCCGCTGATCCTGAATGCGAGCCAGGGCTACTACGTCAACCTGCTGCGCGTGCGCGGCAGCGGCGTCGTGTCGCGTCATCGCCATAGCGGCGCCGTTCACGCGATGGTCCTCAAGGGCCGCTGGTACTACCTCGAGCACGACTGGGTCGCCGAGCAAGGCGGCTACGCGTTCGAGCCCGCGGGCGAAACGCACACGCTCTATGTGCCCGACGACGTGCCCGAAATGGTCACGTGGTTCCACGTGACCGGCGGCTATACATATGTCGATCCCCAGGGCATCGCACAGGGCTACGAGGACGTCTTCACCAAGATCGAAGCAACCCGCAAGCATTACGCGTCGCTTGGCCTGCCGGCTGAGCGCCTCGAAGCCATCATCCGGTGAGGAGTTCGCAAATGGCCTCTACCCTTCCTGCTTCGATGACCTATGTCGAGCACGGCGCGGGCGGCCCGCCCGACTGCATGCGGCTCGCAACGTGCCCACTGCCCACGCCGGGTCCCGACGACGTGCTGATCGAAGTCGCCTACGCCGGTGTGAATCGTCCGGACGTATTGCAGCGCGCGGGCTCGTATCCGCCGCCGCCGGGCGCATCGCCGCATCTCGGTCTCGAAGTGTCCGGACGCATCGCGGCGACGGGTGAACGCGTGACGCGCTGGCGGGTGGGCGACGAAGTCTGCGCGCTCGTGCCGGGCGGCGGCTACGCGCAGTACTGCGTCACCGACGCCTCGCTTTGCCTGCCCGTGCCGCGTGGTCTCACCTTGTTACAGGCGGCCGCGCTGCCCGAGACGTACTTCACCGTGTGGACCAACGTCTTCGAGCGCGGCCGGCTGGTTGCAGGCGAAACCTTCCTCGTGCACGGCGGCTCGAGCGGCATCGGCCTGACGGCGATCCAGCTCGCGCATGCGTTCGGCGCACGCGTCTTCACGACCGTCGGCAATGCGGAGAAAGCGCAGGCGTGCATCGCGGCGGGCGCCGAGCGCGCGATCGACTACCACAAGGAGGATTTCGTCGCCGTGACGGGCGAGCTCACCGACGGCCGCGGCGTGAACGTCATTCTCGACATGGTGGGCGGCGGCTACATCGAACGCAATCTGAAGGCGCTCGCGCTCGAAGGCCGGCTCGTGCAGATCGCGTTCCTCGAAGGCAGCCGCGTCACCATCGACACGATGCCCATCATGCTCAAGCGCCTCACCTTCACCGGCTCGACCTTGCGCGCACGCAGCGTCGAGCAGAAGGCCGCCATCGCCGACGCGCTGCGGGAGAAAGTGTGGCCGCTGCTCGAGGCGGGCCGCGCGCTGCCGGTGATTCACAGCGTGCTGCCGCTCGCCGAAGTGCGCGCGGCGCACGAACTGATGGAATCGAGCAGGCACATCGGCAAGATCATGTTGAAGCTGGGGGACGACTGACGTGCAGCACCGACAACGTGTGGTTGTGGTCACGGGCGGTGGCGGCGGCATCGGCGAGGCGATCGTCGAACGCTATGCACGCGACGGCGCGGCGGTCGGCATCGTCGATGCGAACGAGGACACCGGTGCGGCGCTCGCCGGGCGCCTGACCGATGCCGGCCTGCGGGCGCATTTCACCCGCGCCGACGTCGGCGATTTCGCCGCGTGCGAGGCCGCGTGCAGGTCGGTCGAAGCGGCGCTTGGGCCCATCGATACGCTCGTCAACAACGCGGGCATTTCGCCGAAGCACGCGGGCAAGCCGATGCCGATCTGGCAGATGGATCCCGCCGAATGGCGCCGCGTGGTCGACGTGAATCTCAACAGCGTCTTCAACTTCTGCCGCGTCGTCACGCCCGGCATGGTGGAGCGGCGCTTCGGGCGCATCGTGTCGATGTCGTCGGTGGCGGGCAAGGCGTATCTCGACATCGTCGCCGCCCACTACAGCACGACCAAGGCGGCATTGATCGGCATGACGCGGCATCTCGCGGGAGAGCTCGGGCCGCATGGCATCACGGTGAACGCGCTCGCGCCGGGACGCATCGACACGCCGCTCGTGCGCGGCGTCGCGCGCGAGGCGAACGAGAAGGTCGCGCGGGAGACGCCGCTGCAGCGCCTCGGCATGCCGGACGAAGTGGCGTCCGCGTGCCTCTTTCTCACATCGCAGGAGGCGTCGTTCATCACGGGACAGGTGATCGATGTCGCCGGCGGCTGGCTCATGACATGACGGCATGAAAAAAGCCGGAGACTGGCAACCCAGCGCTCCGGCCCGAACACCACTTGCCGCTCTTCTTATCGCGCGGACGTCCTGATGCCGTATTCCTCGCGCGCACCATAGCGTCCCGGTGCGAAGCCGTTGAACACGTGTCCGCCCACTTTCGCGCCGACATTCTCCAGACGGCGCAGCGTCTCCTCCAGTTGCCTCGCACCCGTGCGATCCGCGCGCGACACGAGCAGCACGAGATCGCAGTTCTGCATCGCGATGGAGAGCGCATCGCTCACCGGCAGCACCGGCGGCGAATCGATCACGATGTAGTCGTAGATGTCGCGCAGCATCGCCATCATGTCCTGGAACGCCGGGCGGGTGAGCAGTTCCGCGGGGTTTTCCGGATACTCCGCGCCCGCGTCCATCATCGACAGGCCGCCGTTACCGAGCGGCACGATCGCATCCTCCACGTGCGCGGTGCCTGCGAGCACTTCCGCGAGGCCCGGGCCTTCGCGTCCGTCGACGAGATGACGCAGGCGGCCCTGGCGCATGTCGGCGTCGATCAGCAGCACCGAGGCGCGCGTCTCCGCGAGCAGATACGCGAAGTTCGACGACACGAAACTCTTGCCCACGCCCTGCGTCGGGCCGGTGAAGAGGATCACGCGGCCGCTGGCGTCGGTCGCATCGGCGACGTAGCCCGGGTTCATCACGGTCACCGTGTTGCCGACCGCGTGGCTCAACGCCATCGGGTTCATCGGATTGAGCGGGTTGATCGGATTCAGACCGTGAAAACCCGGATGATTCGCGATCGGCACGCCGGAGAGCATGGCGCGTACGCTGCTGCGCAGCGAGCGCAGCGCCTCGACGCTCGGGTCCGTCGGGCTCGTCATCGCGAGCAGCTTGGCGGGCGCGGCGTTATGTGTGAGCGCGCGCACGTCCTGGCGCAGTTGCGCGGTCGAGCGCGCGATCACGGCGAGGCGCGGCACTTGCGAGAAGTGATCGATCTCCTCGGGACTGCGCAGCTCGCGGCGATGCAGCGCGATCAGATAGATCGACACCGTGCTGAGGAACAACCCGCCGAAGATCGAGCCGAGCAGCACGATCCACTGGCGCGGCCACGACTGCTTCTCGGGCGCGACGGCCCAGTCCACCACCGCGATGCCCGGCGGCGTGCTCGCCGCGGCCACTTCGAGCTGCTGCGCGTTGGTGAGCACGCTCGTGTAGAGCTGCGTCGTCACGGCGACGTCGCGCGCGAGCTCGACATACTGCCGCTGGATGGTCGGCAGCGCCGCCGCCGTCTTCGACGCCTCGCCGATCTCGCGCTTCACCTGGTTCAGCTGCGTGAGCGCGCTCTGATACTGGTCGCTTTCCGGGCGATAACGATGCTGCGCGGCGTCGAGCGCGAGCTGCAGCGTCGTCTGCCGTTCCTCGAGGCTGCTCATGCGCGCGATCAGCGCGACGTTCTGCTGCTGCATGTCGACCGTGCCGGTCTGCGTGCGGAACGCATTCAGGCGGCCTTCTGCGCGTTCGAGGTCCTGCTTGAGCGCGGGCAGGCGCTGCCTCAGGAAGTCGAGGCTCGTCTGCGCCTGCGCGGCGCGGCGCTCGATGTCGCGCTGCTGATAGGTCTTGATGATCGCGTTGACCATCGCCTGCGCCTCGAAAGGCGAATCGGCCTGGTAGCTCAGATGGATCAGCGCCGGATCGCGCAGCGACGACTCGCGCGGCGGAATCGAGGTGCGCAGCCGCTGCAGCACGTTGTCGAAGGTCATCTGCTGCGAATACTTCGTGATCTGGAAGCTCACGCCGGGCCGCGCGCGCAGCGCGTCGATGCGCAGCTCGCCGGGCGCCTGGCCCTCGGGCGTCGCGACCTGGAACGGCACGGTCTCGCCGACGCGGCCTTCCGCGAGGCGCGTGTCGTTCCTGTCGTAGAGCGTCCAGCGTCCGCTCTCGCCCGCGACGACGCGGAACTTCATCCTCAGCGCGGCTTTCGGCAGGTCGAAGACGCCCGGCGTGAGGCGCTCGCCGCCCCACGCATATTGGTCGAGCCCGAACGGCGCCGGCGCGAGCTCGCGGTCGATGGCGTGGCGCGTGGCCATCCAGCGGCCGACCAGCGGGAAGTAGCTCTCGGTCTCGACGACCGTCTCGGCACCCGTTTGCGCGATCGCCGTGCTCACGACCGAGCGCGACGTGAGCACGTCGCTTTCGTCGCTGGCGGAGCCATCGGCGGCAATCGATCCGGATACGTCCGACAGCGAGCTGATCGACACGCCTGCCTTGCTTTGCACGCGCAGGAGCGCCTCCGCGCGATATTGCGGCGTCGCGAGCAGGATGTAGAGCACGCCCGCCGCACAGCACGTGCCGGTGACGGCGCCGAGCAAGGTCTTGTGGCGCACGACGCTGCGCCAGAGGTCGACGATTCCGTCGCCGCGATGCGGAACTGGCGTCAAGCTGGGGCGCATGTTGTATGAAAGCATGTTATATCCCTAACAAAGAAGAGAAGACCAAACACGTCAGCCGCGACTGGCCATCGTCAGCAAAACAATTACGTCATCCGAACCGATATACGGGCAGGGGTGCGTCTTCCCCGTACGCACCCCGCCCTTCCCCTCACTGCAACTCTCACGAGGCCACGGTAATGAACACCGGACCCAGCGCTTCGGTGACTGCCAGCGTGCCGCGCTCCGAACGCTGCCTGCCGTACAGATCGGTGACGACCGCGCGCGCGGGCAGGCGCGATACATCGAGATTCATCACATTGCCGGCGCCGTAGCACCACACCACATACTTCGTCGCGCGCCCCGCCTCGAACTTGAGCACGGCGTACTTTTCGTTCTCGTCGATGAAGTAACGCGCGTGCTTCGCGCCCGTCGTGAACCCGAAGAGATGCTTCACCGCGTGATAGGCCGGCAGCTTCGCGTTGTCCGCATCGAGCAACCCGAAGTTGTGCTCCATCTCCCGCGGGTTCGTGCCGTCATTGCGCATGTCGTAGTACGAGGTGAGGCCGACCTGCGCGATCCAGTTCATCAGGAGGAGCCGCACCGCGTACTTCGCCTGGCGCGCGCGCGCTTCGGGCGAGTGACCATTGGCGATGTCCGCTACATATTCGTATCCGAAGCTCGGGTATGACCATTCGGTGGCCCACACTTGCGGGCGCTTCGCATACGTCGAGAGGTCTTCGCGCAACGCGCCGTAGTCGTCGAGCACGGTCTCCGGGTATTGCTGGCGATACGGATGCACGCTCACCGCGTCCGGCCCGGTGCGCGACTTCGTGGCGCTCATGTCGCCGACCGCGCGAATGAAATCGCGATCGACCTGCTGCACGCCGCCCGTTGCGATCGTCACGTCCGGGTTCGCCGACCGCGCCGCGCTCACCGCCGACTCGAGCAACGCGCGATACGCGCGCGGCGACGGCTCCGCGAGCCAGTAATCCTTGTGGTCCTGCTCGTTCCACACCTCGAAGCGCACCGGCGCGCTGCGATATCGAAACGCCGCCTGATAGACATAAGTGCGGAAGGCGGCGAGCTGCGGCGCGGATGTCGGCGGCCGATCCGGGTTGAACATGTAATGCTTGTAGCCGAGGATGAAAAGCGCCCCCAGGCCGCGCGCGGACAGGTTCGACACGAGGCCGTCGAAGGCACCGAAGTGCCAGCCGTCGGGCGCCTGCACCGCCTCCCAGAACAGGTCGGTACGCACGAACGAGAAGCCGACGTCCTTCACGGCATCGAGCAGGCGCGTATCGTTGATCTCGTGAATCGCGACGCCCGTATTCGCACGCGAGGCCGCGAAGCCGGGCGCCGCGACATACGGCTTTTCGGCGGAACCCGGCGCGCCGTCGAGCGTGATCGTCGGCGCGGGCGACGCCGCCAGCAGCGCGCCGCAAAACGCGAGGAGCGCGGCAAGTGTCACGCGCCGCGCAAGGCGTGGACCGGGACGCTTCACGTCAGATGCCTCCCGAAGGCGCCGCGCGAGACCTGCAGCAGCGCATCGTGATGATGGCGCTCCGCGATTCGCTCGTCGACGGCGCCATGCGCGCCCGTATGACCCGGCATGCGGCTCAACTGGCCGTATGTCTCGGGCACGCTTTCGCGCAGCTGGCGGATCGTGATGCCGAGGAACAGCAGGCAGCCGATCGATTCGCAGATGTCCGTGCTCGCGCAGGCGAAGAGCAGATAGAGCAGCATCATCCACGAAGCGCGGTCGGTCGGCTCGGCCCGCAGCATGAGACGCACGAGCGCCCAGACCAGCACGAGCGCGCCGAAGAAGCCGAAGCTCGCGACCGCGTACAGCACCGTGTTGTCCGCATACGCGACGTTAAAGCCGAACGCGCTCTCGTAATAGGTCGCCGCCGAGCCGAAGCCGCCCGGCCCGAGACCGAGCCAGATGCGATTGTCCTTGAGCAGGCCTTCGATCAGGAGCGGCCAGGTGTTCCACATGCGATCCTGGAACGACGCCAGCATGACATAACCGCCGCCTGCGAGATTGAGCGCCGACGTCGCGACGAACGTCGCGATCGGGAGGCCCACCGCGACGCCCGCCGCCCACAGGCAGGCCCGCCTGACCGTCGACGTGGAGAGCAAGCAGTGCGCACCGACGACGAGCGCGAGCGCGACCGGCGCCGTCTTGTTGGTGGTCGCGTAGACCGCCGCGCCCGCGCATCCGAGCAACGCGCACTGCAGCAGTTTCGAGCGCGTGCGCGTGAGGAGCCAGGTCGTGAGCAGCCCGACCATCAGGCCGGTGGACGCGCTGTCGCGCCCGAATCCGGTCAGCCGCGAGGCGACGCCCACATACGACGACGTCGCCACCGAGACGTTATGGCCGCCGACCGATACGCTCTGCCCGACCCACGGCATCGGCGAGAAGCTGTTCAGCAGCAGGCCGGCGAAGCACAGCGCGGCCAGCACGAGGAACGCCGCGCGCGCCGCACCGCCGTTGAGCAGCTCGAGCGCCTGCGGCGAAGCGGTGAGCGCGAAGAGCATCGGCATGACGGTCCACACCCAGAAGCCGACGGCCTCCAGCGCGACGCCGTGAGACAGCGACACGAACGATTGCGCGAGCAGATAGAGCGCGATGAGCGCGTGGCTCGCCTTCGGCCGCTTGATGAGGATGAGGAGCACCCAGGCGAGCATCAGCACCTTGGGCAGATAGGTGGCGGGGGCCGCACCGATCATCGACGTGAAATAACGGATCACGCCCGAGAGCACGTCGCTCGCCACGGCGACGATAAAAGTCACCACCCAGAGTCTGTCTTCCAGCGATGCCCTGTTCATTGAAACCCCGTCGAATGTCCGTTTTCGGATCGTCGTTTGCCGCAGTCACCGTCGCATCATCTATGGTCTTTGCAAGCGTCGCGCGGTGTGCGAATCGAGCCTGGCCGAGCTCGTTTGATGTTCGGAAATTACTCGCCTGCTTAATCGCGCTCCGTGCGCGGACGCACGTATCGCCCAGCCGGCGGCACATGCGAACGTTTGCTGTGTCGGCTGGCACTCATAGCGCGGGCGCGCGAAACGTTCGGCGCCGCGCCGCGCGCGCCTTGCAAGCACGTCATTTGTCGTACCGCTAGGGGTTTATCCGATGGGCGACGCGGCACTCATCACGTGCGCAGTCGTACATTCCGCAAGAACGCTTACCGATAGGATTGCGAACAAAATCCGAGAGATGTACTCACTGGTTAGTGCCGGCGAAGACCGGCGTCGGGGCGGCAGGACGGTCGGCAGAGACCGGAAGGCGGCACGGACCAAGTACTCAAAACAAGAAATCGCCATGAGCGAGACCGACAAGTACCGTGGACAGCAGCATCGCCGCTGGATGGACAGACCACCATGAACGGCGCGAATCCAGAGCACGCCCGTGGGCGCGGCATGCCCGCGCGCGGGCATGCCGCGACGCTTGAACCCATTCCTGCTACTCCGGCCGGGCGCCCCGTGCAGGCCGGTGCCGTTGCCCGGAAGACCGACATGAACGCCCACGCTCATCGCGAGCGACAGACCTCTCGTCGCGATCGGGAGAATGCCCGGCGCCGCGCACCCTCGCACGGACATAACGAAATTTACGAAAATGCCCGCCTCTGACGCGTCTGCGGTGCCGCAACGAAGCGCGGTTCAATTGCCGTTATATTTCGGGGTACGTATGAACAAACAAGATCATGCGGCGCTGCAACGGGCGTGCCGGGGAGATCTGGCCATCTTCGAATCGATCGTGCCGCTGGAAACGCTCGCTGAAATCAAGGCCAGGCTCGACCCCGCATACGACGCGACGCCCGACCACAAGCAGTTCTATGGCAGCGCGAAGGACGTCGTGCATACGTTGCGGGACATTCCCGCGTTCGGGGAACTGGAAAGTGAGTCGGTGCGGCTCGCCTCCGACTGGCTCGACTCGGCGATGAAGGCGAAAGGCACCGTGGGGCCGTGGTTCGGCCTGCGCGTGGGCAGCAGCACGTCGACGTCGGGCAGCCACTGCCGTCACTTCGATTCGCACGTGCTCACGCTCGTGATTCTGCTTCAGGCCGCCGTGGACGACGACCGCGCGGGCGATCTCGTCGCGTACACGAAGCCGCGCCGTCTGCCCGGGCGCAGCAGCAATCTAGTCGCGAAGAGCGTGCAATGGACCGAACGCAACATGCCCTTCCCGCTGCGCGCGGCGCGCACGCAGCGCCATCTCGACAAGGGCATCTGCACGCGCATCAAGGGCAAGCCGGGCAGCGTCTACGTGTTCAACGGCTTTCTGATGCAGCACTGCAATCTCGACGTGCTCGCCGGCCAGCGCCGCAGTCTCATCATCCACTACCTCGATCCGGGCCTCTCGATGGGACTCTCGGCCGTCAACCGGTTCCGGCGGGATTTCGCCGCCCCGACCGATCCGGCGCGCCCCGTCGAGCCGGTCGCGGGCATCGATGCGACCTGATCAGACGAAGCGCGCTGCGAGCGTCTGCGGTATCGGGCTGCGTCGCGTGAGCGCGCACGTCGGCATGTCGGGGCGCGGGCCGCGCACGTAGTTCTCCAGCTGATCGATGGCGAACTCCTGCTCCTCGATCAGATGCCGCACCATGTCGCCGATCGACACCATGCCGACGAGCCTGCCGCCCTCGATCACCGGAAGATGACGGATGCGGTGCTGCGTCATCAGCATCATGCATTCGTCGGTGGGGGTCCACAGGCTCGCGGACATCACGGGCGCGGTCATGATTTCGCACACCGTGGTCGTCCGCGAGGCCTTGTCCTGCAGGATCACCTTGCGCGCATAGTCGCGCTCGGTGACGATGCCGCACACCGTATCGCCCACCGTCACCACGAGCGCGCCCACCTCCGCCTTCGACATCAGCGCGACCGCTTCATGGACGCTCGCTTCGGCATCGATCGTGTGTACCGATGCGTCGGACTTCGCTTTCAGAACCTGCTTCACCGTTGCCATTGCCGTTCTCCGTGTTTCCCGCGTCGTGCGGTCCGTGCTGCATGAAAGGGTTTCGCCGATGAGTTCGCCGCCCGCGCGCTCAGTCGAAATCGAACAGATCGCCGAGGAAGGATTTCTTGCGACGCGGATGCTCGCGCCGGCCTCGCGGATCGCCGTAGCGATAATCCTCGTGGCGATAGTCCTCGTGACGATGCGGCCGTCGCTCGTGCTCGCGCCACTCGTCGCGCCCGGCCTTTGCTTCGGCAAGCGAGGCCTGCTCCGCCCGGCGGATGAGCTGATCGAGCTCGCCCCGATCCAGCCAGACGCCGCGGCATTGCGGGCAATAGTCGATTTCGATGCCTTCGCGCACGCTCATCAGGAGTTCAGTCGCGGGACATGCAGGGCATTTCATATGACATCCTTTCTGTTTGCTTTCAATGAAAACAATTTAACGAAAGAATCAGTCTTGAAAAATGCGAGATTTCGAGGGCTTCAGTTCGTAAAAACCGAACCAGGCAGAGAGGTAAACGGGTCTATTTGCACCACGACAGTGCATCTGCCGGCATTGGAATTGCACGATGAGAGGAAGACGGGAACGTGACTTGCGATCCATCTCAAAAGTCCGCAAGCTTTCGGTCTGAAGCGGCGCGCACCGCGCGTCGACAGCGCACAATAAAGGCCACCTCATGTCAGACAGATCCGCGATGAGCGAAGAACGCAAGGGCTCCGGCACGCCCGATCTCCTCTATCTCCTGCAGGGCGCCGATGATTTCAGCCGCTTTGTCTTTCCCGACAGCGAAGCGCTCTTCAAGAGTCTCGCGCGGCGGCAGACGCCGCATACGCTCTTCATCACCTGCGCGGATTCGCGCGTGTCACCGGAGATGATCACGCAGACGCGCCCCGGCGAGCTCTTCGTGTGCCGCAACATCGGCAATATCGTGCCGGCCTATGGCGAGATGCTGGGCGGCGTGTCGGCGGTGGTCGAATACGCGGTGCTCGCGCTCAACGTGCGGCAGATCGTCATTTGCGGACACTCGGACTGCGGCGCGATGAAAGGCCTCGCGTCCGGCGCGACCATCGCGGATGAAATGCCGACCGTTCACGCGTGGCTGCGCAACGCTGAAGCCGCGCGCAGCGTCGTGATGGCGAGAAAGCTGGAGGAGGAGCGCATCGTCCAGGCGATGGTCGAGGAGAACATCCGCCTGCAACTGACGCATTTGCGCACGCATCCGGCGGTCGCGGGACACCTCGCGCTCGGCAAGCTGCAGGTTCAGGGCTGGGTGTACGACATCGGGCGGGGGAAGGTGTCCGTCTTCGATGAAGCCGACGGCAAGTTCGAGTCGCTGGAGGAAGCGCGCCTGCGCATGCTTCGCAAGGAAGCGCGATAGCGCAACCGCGCCGCGCGCATCACACGCGCGCGGCGAGTGACGTCATCACTGCTGCACGCCCTTTTTGGCGGCGAGTTGCTGCGCCATCTTCAAATGCTGCTCGATCGTCGGCAACGCCTTCTGCGCGGCCTGCTTCAGCTTGGCGTTCTGCCCTTCCTGCGCTTCCTTCTGAAATACCTGCACCGCCTCCTGATGTCCCTGCACGCCGACCTTCTGGATATATGCGGCATCGAACTCCTTGCCGTGCAGCGCCTTGAGCGATTCGAGCACCGAAGGGTCCGAATTGTCCATCGGCACGGTCACGCCATGCGGCGCCGCCATCTTCAACTGCATCGCGAGCTTCGTGTGATCGAGCATCATGTGATGCGCGAAGCTCTTCACGTCCTTGTCCTGCGACTGCCTGGTCGCGAGCCTGGCGGCGTCGATTTCCGTCGATCCCGCCGCAGACGCCGCCTGCACGAACGCCTTGTCGACGGGCGGCAGATCGTTGGCGATCGTCGTGCTGGCCGCTTGGGTCTGCGCGGGCGCGCCGGCCGGGATGGCGGCGATGACGGTCGATGCGAGCGCCGCCAGCAGCATTGCTGTGCGTTTCATGGGGCCTCCTTGAGCCAGTCGTGTCGGCCTTTCTTTCAGCAATGGCGATGCCACGGCGCATCGCTTCCTATGGTGAAACGGTGTGCGGCGACGAAGCGATTAACCGCTTGCTACATGCTTGTTAAACTCGACGATCAAGCGAGCTTCTTTCGAACGGAATTGCCATGCCTGTCTACGATTACGAGTGCGCGTCCTGCGGCGCATTCGAAGCCGTCCGCCGCATCGCCGAACGCGACGAACCCGCGGCCTGCCCGCTATGCGGCGCGACGGCCACACGCGTGACCATCGGCGCGCCTAGCGTCGGCGGTGCCAGCGCCCCGCCCTCCGGCGCCGATGACGCCGGCAGCTACGGCATGCGCCATCGCGGCGGCTGCCTCTGCTGCCGCTAGCGCGCCCGGGCACGGCCGTTGCAAAGTCACCGGGACGCGCCCGCCCGGCATGGCGGGCGTATCATGCAGAACGGCGGTGTGTCGCGCGAGGCGAAGCGCGCCGTCGAGTGCATCGTCATCGCGAGGCGTGCGGTCGTTCCTGCGCAACGCGATGAGCACGTTCCGCGTGTTCCAAACGAACAACAGGAGGTGATAAGGATGGCGATAGAGTTCAGCGGGCGGCGTCATGTCGTGGCGGCAGCGCGTGTCGCATTCGAGGCGAAGGTCGACGGCCGCGAGGTCTGGTGCAGCGTCTCTCTCGATGCGCTCAACGATCACTTCGGCAACAACGGGACGTCTTCGCACGATCTGCTGTCCGCGTTCGAGGGAGGACGCGTGCAAATCGAAGATGCGGCCCGGCGCGCGCTCGAGCGCAACCACGGCCAGTCGGTCGAGCTGGAAAGCAGCGATTTCAAGACTTCCCGAAGCATGTAACGCTTCGCAGCGGGCGGCGTCGCACGGCTCTTCTTCCCGATGCGCCGTGCCGCCCGCGTCAAGGGGTATAGAAGCACTTCAGCACGTCATATATCCACCAGACCGGGCACGGCCTCCGGCAAAAGCCGTCGTAGCCCGCCTCGTACAGGACGTCGCGCGGATCGCGCCGCGCATCGGCGGCCAGGGCGACCAGGAGCGCGGCATCGACTTCGCTTCCATCCTGAGCCAAAGCCTCGCGCAACTGGCGCGCAAGCGCGTGATCGCGCGTATCGCCGATGAGCGTATCGACGAACAGCACCTGCGGCCGCCACCGGGCCGCCATCTGCAACGCGCGTCGAGCATCGCCGACCTGCACGGCCTCGAAACCGCGCATGGCCAGCAGCAGCGCGAAGGATTCCCCGACGCTCGACTCCGAATGTACGATCAGCACGCGCCGCGGACCGGCAAGCGCCGCCGTCCGCGAATTCCATATTTCGCACCGCTCGGTGCGCATGTCGTGCGATCGTTTGTCCATGGCGGCACGACACGGTGGCAAACACCGTGCCGATAACCGTCAATCAGCAAGGACGAGGCCCGCTTTCGGCGCGCGAATCGGCGGTGCGCTGCCTTCAGCGGGCGGCCAGCAATCCGACGATCAAGCCGCCGACCGCCGCCAGCGCGATCGATTTCCAGGGATTCTCGTGCACGTAGTCGTCCGTGCCTTCGGTCACGTCGCGATAGCGCGCGACGAGCACGTCCTGCGCGTCGGCGAGCACGTCCCGAGCACGCCGTGCGGCGGGCCTCGGCGGATGGAGCTGGCTGCCCTGCCGCTCGGCCGTCGCGGCGGCGGGCTGCGCGAGCACGGCGGGACTGTCGCCGCCCTCGAGCACGCTGCCGTGCACGTGATACGGCGCGTACATCGCCGGCCTGTGCGCCTCGCCGGGCGCAAGCGGCGTCACGCTCGCCTCCCTTGTCTGCGTCATGCCCGGCGCAAGCGCCGCTTCCATCGCGCTCGCCACCGTGCGGCGCGCGAGCGGAGCTTCATCGGGCTGCATCGTGGATGTGCTGCCGTTTGCATTGTCCATGGCTGTTCTCTCCAGAGTTCACCGCGTCCATCGCACTGCAAAAAGCGATCTTCTTCGACCGATGATGCAAGAGTCGCACCGAATCATTCCGCCGGCAACCCGTCCGCCTGCTCGCCGCCGGGCCGCGCGGCATATGGCAATTTTTTTCACATAACGGAGAGAATTGCTCGTTTGTCGCGGCGCGCGCACGCGCCTTACGATGCGGGCGTAGAGCGAAGCCGGGCGAGCGACCCGCAACAAGCGGCGCACCGCGAGCCGCGCGCCAGAACCGCATCTTTCGTTTCACGCCGCGCCGAAACGTCGGCCCGCCGCGCACCGATACGATGGCTTCGCGATCCACTCCTGATACGAAGCCCGCCATGAATCCCGTCAATCTCGCTCAACTGTTCGTGCTCGCCGCGCTGTGGGGCGGCTCCTTCCTCTTCATCCGCGTCGGCGTGACCGATCTCGGCGTTGCGCCGCTGATGGCGCTGCGCGTCGGCATCGGCGCGCTTTTCCTGCTGTCGATGCTCGTGCTGCGCGGCGCGGTCCGCGCGGCCCTGGCCACGATGCGCGAGCGCGCGTGGCCGCTTCTCGTCGTCGGCATGCTGAACTCGGCCGCGCCGTTCTGTCTGTTCGCCTATGCCGAACTCACGTTGTCGGCGGGCGTCACCTCGGTGATCAACGCGACGACGCCGTTGTGGGGCGCGCTCGTCGCCTTCCTGTGGCTCAACGATCGCCTCACGCGCATGCGCGTCGCCGGCCTCGCGATCGGCTTCGCGGGCGTGCTCGCGCTCGTCTGGGATCAGATGCTCATGCACGACGCCGCGGCCGCGCCCGTCTCGCCGATGACGACGGCCCTGGCCGCACTCGCCGCGCTCGGCGCGACGCTCTGCTACGGAATCGCCGCCAGCTACACGAAGCGGCATCTGATGGGCGTCGATTCGCTCACGATCGCGGCGGGCACGATGAGCGCGGCGACCCTCGTGCTTGCGCCGTTCGCGCTCGTCTGGTGGCCGGGCGCGGCGGTGTCGATGCAGGCGTGGGGCGCGGTCCTCGGGCTCGGCGTGGCGTGCACGGGTGTTGCCTATATGCTGTTCTTTCATCTCATCGCGGTGGCCGGCCCCGCGCGCGCGATCACCGTCACGTTCGTGATTCCGATCTTCGGCATTCTGTGGGGCGCGCTGTTTCTCGCCGAGCGCGTCTCGGCGGGCATGGCGGCGGCATGCGCGATCGTGCTCGTCGGCACCGCGCTCGCGACCGGCGTCGTCAAGCGCGTGCCGCTAGCCGGCGCCCGCCGGAGCCAGTGTGCGAAGGAAAGCAAGGCGTGACGACGCCGATCCCGCTCAGTGCCAGTGGCGCACGAGCGGCCCGTCCTCGCCCGCGACGGGATCGCTCCTCGGAAACGGCAGTTCCTCCATCGCGGCGCGCTCGGCCTCGCTGATGGCTTCGCGGCGGATATCCCACTGCTGGCCCGGCGGATACGCGCCGACCACCTGAAAGCGGCGTCCGGCCCTCAGCAGGCAGTGGCCGGTTCCGGCGGGCAGCACGAGCGCGTCGCCCGCGCCGACGGCGAACACGCGGCCATGCGGGCCGCCGAGAATCAGTTCGGCCTCGCCGGCGGCGATGCCGAGCGCCTCGTGCGCGGTCGAATGGAAGTGGTGATAGTCGAAGACGCTGTCGCGCCATTGCGCCGGCCAGCCGTTCTGCTCGAACAGGGCTTCGAAACGGCCGGCGCCGTCGTGCGCATGGGGGTCGATCGCGCCCCGCCACACGAGCACCGGCAGGCGTGAATTATTCGGCACCCAGCCGTTGGGCGGCAGCATGAAATGCTCGCAGCGCGCGTTCTGCGTGAGCGAGCTCACGGTTTGTTCAGCCATCTTGCGCTTTCTCCGGGAGAGTCGAGGAAAGCGCAGCAACAGGCGTTCCCGTATGAGGTCTCGGGATGGCGCGCCGGACGAAACCGGCTCAGTGGCCGTGCCAGTGCCCGCCGCCGCCAAAGCCGATGCCCAGCGATACCGACGGCGCCGCGTAATACCCCGGGCCATACGCATAGCCGTAGGCTGGTGCGTAGCCATACGCCGGCGCGGGCGCATAGCCGTAGGGCGGTGCGTAGACGCAGCCGCCGAGACCTGCCGCCAGCACGAGCGCGACGGGCACGATCAGCGCGCGTGCGGCGCGCGCCTTGCTGCCGGTTCGAGACGAGTTTTCCATGATGGTGCCGCTCCCCGATTGTTCAGTTCTTACCAGTGGCGATAGCCGTAGCCACCGTGGTGCGCATACCAGTCGCGACGTCCCCAGTAGCGGTAGCCGTCCCAATAGCGGTCGCCATGCCAGCCCACGACGATGGCGGGCCCCGGCGCGACGACGACCGGCGCCGGCTGATACACGACGGCGGGCGGCGGAGGCGGCGCGACATAGACCGGCGCCGGCGCCACGTACACGGGCGGCGCGGCATAGACTGGAACCCCGAGATTGATGCCGACGCTCACGCGCGCCATCGCCGCCTCGCAGGCGAATCCCGCGCACACGGCAATGCCGATCCCGATCAAGCCCTTGACGTTCATTTCTTCCTCTTCTGTTCTGGTAAGGCTGCGATGTAGGCCGCCATACGGCCATGAATTCATGTTAGCCGCACCGTTTTGGCGGCGAATTACAAGCCGTGTAACAGATGTGAATACTGAAACGAATGTGCGCAAACGCGGCGCGTCTGGCGCGCCGCGCGCGGGTTGCGCGCCCGTGCGCCGCCGTGGGATAGTTCCGGCTTCGTCAAACGGATGGCGGGACGATGGACCTGTTGCGGAGCATGAGGATCTTCGCGCGCGTGGCGGAAGCGGCAAGCTTCACGATCGCGGCGCACCAAATGGACATCACCACGGCGCAGGCGTCGCGCGCGGTGACCGAGCTCGAGACGCATCTGCGCACGCGCCTCCTGAATCGCACGACACGCCGCGTCGCGCTCACCGACGCCGGCAACCGCTACCTCGCGCGCTGCAAGGAAGTGCTGGAGCTCGTCGATCTGTCCGAAGCCGAGGCGAGCAATGCGCAAATCTCGCCGAGCGGCGTGCTGCGCATGCATGCGCCCATCACGTTCGGCCAGCACTACGTGGCCCCCGCGCTCGCGCGCTATCTTGAGGAGTATCCGCAGGTCCGCGTCGAGCTGACGCTCTCGCAGCAAGTGCCCGACATGCTCGACGAAGGCTTCGATGTCTTTCTGCAGGTCACCACGTCCACCCTGCCCGATTCCGCGCTCGTCTCCACGAAGATCTGCTCGATGCCGAGCGTGCTGTGCGCCTCGGCCGCGTATCTGAAGCGGGCGGGCACGCCGCAAAACCTCGAACAGCTGCCGAAGCACGCGTGCCTGCAACTGGTGACGGCGTTCTTCCCGATGGACCGGTGGGTCTTCGAAGGCGCGCGCGGGCAGGTCGAGGTCGAGCTGGATCCCGGCCGGCTGCGCGTGAATTCGGCCGACGCGCTCGCCGTCGCGCTGGCGAACGGTCTGGGCATCGCACCCTTGCCGATGCTCGCGGCGCTGCCGTGGTTGCAGAGCGGCGCGCTCGTGCGCGTCCTGCCCGAGTGGGAACTCCAGACCATGACGATCTACGCGATGTACGCATCCCGCCAGTACCTCGACGCGAAGATCCGGACCTGGGTCGCATTCCTGCGGGAATTCGTCGAAAACACGCTCGCGAGCGAGCCGGCCTGAACACTCGACGAACCATCGCATCCCTAAGACGAATGAAGCGTGCGCGTGCGTGGTCGAGCGCACACAGCCCGCGCTTGCGCGCATTTTCTAGACGCATATTGCAGGCATGATTCGGAACACTAAACTGCTTGATGGTGCGCCCGCATCGCTTCACGTCGATGCAGCGCAGCAGAAAGGAGTCGGCCGACATGATCAAGACTCTGCGCGCGGGCGCCGCGTCCCCTGCGGTGCGGCTGTGCGCCGCCACGCTTCTGGGGGCGGCCTTCGCGCATGCGCACGCGGAGCCGACAGGCGGGCGCGTCGTCGCGGGGTCAGGCTCCGTCGCGACGAGCGGCCCGGGCACGACTATCCAGCAGAACAGCAATCGGCTCGCCATCGACTGGAATTCGTTCAGCACGCGGCCCGGCGAATCGGTCACGTTCAATCAGCCCGGCGCGAACGCAATCGCGCTCAACCGCGTCGTCGGGCCGCGTCCTTCGGCACTTTTCGGCAAGCTGAACGCGAACGGGCAGGTCTTCATCGTCAATCCGAACGGCGTGATCTTCGGGCCGGGCGCGCAGGTGAATGTCGGCGGCTTGCTCGCGTCGACGCTCGGCCTCTCCACGAGCGATTTCATGAGCGGCCATTACGCCTTCGCCGACAGCGGCCGCAAGGACTGGCGCGAGCGCCACTGGCATCACGACCACGACGACGGCGCGGCGGTCGTCAATCTCGGCTCGCTCACTAGCGCGCCGGGCGGGTACGTCGCACTGATCGGCGCGCGCGCGATCAACGCCGGCACGATCGACACGCCCAACGGCGTCGCCGCGCTCGCGGCGGGCGAACGCGTCGCGGTCACGCTCGGCGATCACGGCATGATCGGCCTCTCGGTCGAGCGCGGCACGCTCCGCGCGCTGGTCGCGAATCGCGGGCTGATTCAGGCCGACGGCGGCCAGGCATGGCTCACCGCGAACGCGGAAGACGCGCTCTTCGCGAGCGTCGTCAACAACACGGGCATCATTCGCGCGCGCAGCGCCGTCAGCGAGAACGGCGTGATCCGGCTCGTCGCGGAAGGCGGCGTCGCGCGCGTGGGCGGCACGCTCGACGCGTCGGCGCCCGGCGGCGGCAACGGCGGCATCATCGAGACGACAGGAACGCAGGTGCGCGTCGCGTCGGATGCGCGGATCACGACGGCGGCGGCAGCGGGACAAACCGGGACGTGGCGCATCGCAAGCGACTTCGCCGCGCTCGTGGGCTCGGGAAACCGCTTCGGACGACGCTTCGGCACGATCCAGGGCGCGACGCTCTCGCGCGTGCTCGAATCGACCAGTGTCAGCATCAGCGCGGCGGCGCCGTCCGGCTCGCAGCCGTTCGGTTTCGTGCTGATCGACGGCCCCGTCGCGTGGCGCGGCGCGAACACGCTGTCGCTCGCCGCGCAAAGCGGCATCGTGCTCGATGCGCCCATTACCGCGCCGAACGGCACGCTCGCCATGTCGACCGGGGGCGGTGTGGCCCAGCGCGCGCCCGTCGAAGCGGCCAATGTCGCGCTGCAAGGCGGCGCGGGAACCTACACGCTCGCGAACACGGCGAACCGCATCGGCACGCTCGCCGCCGATGCTGCGTCGATCGTCGTCAACGACGCGGCGCCGCTCACGATCGGCAGCGTCGCGGGACTGGCGGGCGTCTCCGCGAGCGGCGCAGTGACGCTCGCAGCGCCGTCGCTGACGCTCGCCGCGCCGGTGGCGAGCCGCGCGAGCGGCACCGCGATCACGCTCGCGTCCGCCTCCTTCGATAACCGCGCGGGGGCGCAGGCACTCGCCGCGCCCAACGGCCGCTGGCTCGTCTACTCCGATTCCCCGGACGCCGATGGCTTCGGCGGCCTGCAAAGCGGCAATCTCGCGCTCTGGGGCGACTCGTACACCGGCGGCGCGGATGCGCGCGCCGCTTCGTCCGGCGGCAATCGCTTCGCCTTCACGGCGCTCCAGCAGGTCACGCTCACGGCCGTGAACATCGACGTGCCGTTCGACACGCCGCGCACGCTCGGGCCTAACGACGTGACCATCGCATTGCGCTACGACGGCTCGAATTACGGCAAGGCCTTCGCCGACAGCCCCACGGTCCACGAACCGTTCGTCTTCACGGTGACGAGCACGGGCGCCGCACCGGGCGCGGCGAGCGGGGAGTACATCATCACCATCACCGCGACCGGCGGCCCGACCGGCTACCGGATCACGACGCAAAGCGGCACGCTGCGGATCGCGGCCGCGCCGACGCAGCCGCCGCCGAACACGCCGAACGTGCCGACCACACCGGTGACGCCGGAAACGCCAACATCGCCGCTACAGCCGACGCAGCCGACGACGGCCCCGGAACCGCTCGTGACGACCGCGACAACGCTGCCCGGCATACTCGATTCCGTGCGCACCGATGCGGCCAATCCCGCGCACCTGAGCGACGCGACACCGGGACTCGAGCCGGGATCGGCGCCGCTCGTGCGACAGCGCACCGATTCGTCGAGCGACGGCAGCCGCCTGCCGGACGACGCATGGCCCGGTCACGTATGCCGCATGTGAGGCCCGGGCGCGTGCGTCGCTCACGGCCCCCCGCACGATACAGCCGCACCGCATCGCGACGGCTGATCGCGCTCTTCGCGGCGCTGGCCGCGGCATCCGCCCGCGACGTGCGCGATGCCCGCGCTCAGACGCTCCCGAACGCGGGCAGCATCCTGCGCGAGCAGCAACAGCAGACCCCCGCCCCGCCGCCGCCCTCCGACCTGCGCCTGAACGTGACGCCCGCGCCGGAGCCGCCGGCGGCGAGCGCACCGGGCGGCATCCGCTTCGCGGTGAAAGGCTTCGAATTCACCGGCAACACGATCTTCCCGGCGGCGGAGTTGCTGGACGCCGTGCGCCCCGTCATCGGTCCCGATCGCTCGCTCGACGATCTGGAAGGCGCGGCGGACCGCGTGAGCGCGTACTACCGCCGGCGCGGCTATCTGGTCGCGCGCGCCTGGGTGCCGCCGCAGCAGATCGACGACGGCGTCGTGCGCATCGCCGTGAGCGAGGGGCGCTACGGGCGCATCGACATCGACAATCAGTCGCGCACGCGCGATGCGGTCGTCGCGGGCTTTCTCGGCTCCCTGCATGCGGGCGACGTGATCGACGAACACGCCCTCACCCGCGCGACGCTGCTCGCGCAGGACGCGGCCGGCACGACGGGCGCGAACGCGACGATCTCGCCGGGCGTTCTGCCGGGCACGTCGAACATGACGCTGCAGATGCCGAAGGCGCGGCCGCTTTCCGGCAGCGTGCAGGCGGACAACTACGGCCAGACGACGACCGGCACGGCGCGTCTGATCGGCGCGCTGCAATGGAACAATCCGCTCGGCATCGGCGATCAGCTGGTCGCGCGGCTGCTGGGCTCGATCACCGGGCAGTTCTACGGCAACCTCGGCTACACGGTGCCGCTCGGCGGAAGCGGGCTCGCGTGGGGCGTCGGCTACACGCGCTCGACATACTCGGTCGGCGGCCAGTTCGACGACCTCGACGCCTACGGCAGCGCGAACGTCTGGTCCACATTCGTGAGCTACGCGCTGCTGCGCTCGCCCGCGGCGAACGTGTACGCGACGCTCGGCTACGACCATAAGCTCCTGTCCGACCATCTGGGCGCGTTCGATTCCGTCGACGACAAGAGCAGCGATGTCGGGCGCCTCGCGCTGTCGGGCAATCTGACGCTGGAACAGAGCATCACGACCTTCGACACGAGCATCCAGCAAGGCAACCTGCGCTTCAAGTCGCCGCAGGTCGAGCAGGCGGCCGCGCAGATCGCGGGCTCGTTCACGAAGTTCGTGTTCGCCCTGACCCACACGCAGGTGATCGGCGACCAGGCGAACGGCACGCAGCTGTACTTCTCGCTCAACGGCCAGGCCGCATCGCGCAATCTCGACTCGTCCGAGCAGATCTCGCTCGGCGGCCCCTATGCGGTGCGCGCCTACGCGACCGGCGACGCGCCCGTCGACGAAGCCTATGTCGCCACCTTCGAAGTGCGTCAGGCCTTGAAGCAATCGCTCGTGCCGGTGCTCGTCACGCTGACGGGCTTCGTCGACACGGCCGACGGCAAGATCGCGGCGCACCCGGTCGTGCCGGGCAGCAATCACGTGCGGCTGTCGGGACTGGGCGTCGGCGCGAGCTTCGCCGCGCCGCACGACTTCCTGCTCTCGATGTCCTACGCGCACACGCTGGGCTATGTCCCGGCGACGCTCGGCACTGGCCACGCGAACCGCTTCTGGGTCGCGCTCACGAAGTCCTTCTGAGACCGGACATGACGCGCGCCCGACATTTCCTGCTGCTGCTCATGCTGGCGATGACCGCGCGCGTCGTGTGCGCCGAGCCGGTCGCGACGATCACCGCGCTCGTCGGCAATGTCGCGATCCAGTCGGCGAGCGGCGCGCAGCGCGTGGCGGCCGTGGGCGGCGGCATCGACAACGGCGACACCGTGCAGACCGGCATCGCATCCGAGATCGTGATGATCTTCACCGACAGGCAGCGCGTGTATCTCAAGCCGGGCTCGGTGTTTCGCGTCGACGAGTTTCATTACGCCGCGAACGCGCCGCAGGAAGACCGCAGCCTGCTCTCGCTCGTGAAGGGCGGCCTGCGCGCGGTGGATGGACTCGTCGCGAAGGAGGGCAAGCCCGAGAACTACCGCGTGAGGACGCCGACCTCGACCATCGGCATACGCGGCACCGAGTATTCCGTGACCGATTGCGCGAATCTCGAGCCCGGCGGCAATGCGGATTGCAAGGGCGATCAGATCGTGGTCTACGACGGGCAGATCGTCGTGATCAATCAGGTCGACAGGCGCATCGTGCGCGCGGGCGAAGGCGCGATCGTGGTGAGCCCGCGGCTGCCCTTTCGCGTGCTGCCCGCGACGCGCGTCACGCCGGTCGTGCCGTCCGCGGCGTGCCGCTAGCCGGAATCATCATGAGCGAGAACGCCAGCCGCGAACCGAAGTTCAGCCGGGCGTCGCCCGCGGGCGCGCCGCATGTCCATGCGGCGCTGTCATCGCTCGGCCTCGATGCGCTCGCGGGCCTGGTCGCCGCGCTGATCGCGCTTTCGTACGCCGCGGGCTACGGCGCGATGATCTTCACGAAGAACCCGAGCGGCCCGCATGTTTTTGCCGATCTGGACAACGAGCTCGAATGGATCGAAACGCGGCTGCTGAACGCGGCGCGCGCGGCGCATCCGGCGCTTGCGGCGAACGCCGGCGCGTTCGCATCGACCCTGCCCGAGACGCTCGACGCGCTGCGCCCGCATCTGGAAACGCTCACGCTCGCGCCTGGCGAGTACGTGTTCCGCCAGGCCGATCCCGGCGATTCGATCTGCTTCGTCGAGACCGGACGCGTGACCGTGGCGTTGTCCGTCGGCGAGGGACGCACGCTGCGCCTGAGGAGCTTCGGCGCGGGCACGATCGTCGGCGAGATGGCCGTGTACACCGGCGCGCGGCGCAGCGCGGATGTCGTCGCCGACGAGCCGACCGTCGTGCTGCGGCTCGCCGTTTCGATGCTGAAGCGCCTGGAAACCGACGATCCGGCGCTCGCCGCGCGCATGCACAAGTTCGTCGCGCGCGTGCTGGCGGCGCGGCTCGTCGCCGCGAACGAGCAGATCCGGACGGCGCAATGAGCAGGCGCCCGCGCGCGCATCGCGAGCCCGTCGCGTTCGTGATGAAGCGCTCGGGCGCGCGCTGGGCCGCCGGGCTCGCGATCCTGCTTGCGCTTGCCGGACACGCGCTCTCGCGCTACGACATTCGCTTCGTCGATACGCTCGACGCGATGATCTACGACGCCAAGGTGCGCCTTTTCATGCCGCGCGTGACGGACCAGCGCATCGCGATACTCGACATCGACGAGAAAAGCCTCGCGGAGCTCGGCCGCTGGCCCTGGGACCGCGCGCGCATGGCGGAACTGGTGAACGCGCTGTTCGGACGCGAGCGCATCGCGGTGCTCGGCTTCGACATGGTGTTCGCGGAGCCCGACGCGAGCTCGGGCCTGGCCGTCCTCGACGAACTCGCGCGCGGCGCGCTCGCGAACGACGCCGATTACCGGCACGCGCTCGCGCAACTCGCGCCGCGCCTCGACTACGACCAGCGCTTCGCGGATGCCCTCGCGGGCCATCCCGTGGTGCTCGGCTACTACTTCTCGAATCAGGACGCATCGAGCGGCGCGATCCCCGCACCGCTGATGAGCGCGAGCGCGTTCGGCACCCATCCGTTCACGCTCTTCGACTGGACGAGCTACGGCGGCAACCTGCCGGCGCTGCAAAAGGCCGCGCGGCGCGCGGGCTGCTTCAATCCAGTGATCGATTTCGACGGCTCCGTGCGCCGCGTGCCGCTCGTCACCGCTTACCGCGACGGCGTATTTGGCGCGCTTTCGCTCGAAGTCATCCGCGCGCTCTACGGCGACGCCACGATAACGCCGCTGTTCGACGATCCGGCCGATCCGGCCGCACCGCTCTCCGGCCTCGCGCTCGCGACGCCGCGCGGCGTGCGCGTCATTCCCGTCGATGCCAACGGCGCGGCGCTCGTTCCCTATCGCGGCGTGGCCGGCAGCTTCCCCTACTACTCGATCGCCGATGTTCTCGCGCGGCGCATCCCGGCGGGCGCGCTCGCGGGCAAGATCGTGCTCGTCGGCACGACCGCGCCGGGCCTCATGGATCAGCGCACGGCGCCCGTCGGCGAGGTGTATCCGGGCGTCGAGGTGAACGCGAACCTCGTGAGCGGCATGCTCGATGACGCGATCCGCTTCCAGCCGCCCTTCGCCGCGACGCTGCAGGCGCTCGCGCTCCTGCTCGCCGGTCTCGCGATGATCTTCCTCTGGCCGTGGCGCCTCCCCGCCCGCGCGACGCTTTTCACCGCGATCCTGCTCGGCGCGATCGTCGCAGCCGACCTCCTCGCCTTCGCGCGGCCCGGCTGGTCGATTCCCGTGGCCTCGCTGCTGCTCGCGGTGCTCGCGCTCTACGTGCTCAACATGTCGTACGGCTATTTCGTCGAGGCGCGCGCCAAGCGCCACTTCGCCGCCCTGTTCGGGCAATACGTGCCGCCCGAGCTCGTCGAGGAGATGAGCCGTCATCCCGAGGACTACAGCATGGCGGGGCGTCGTGCGGAGCTGACGGTGCTCTTCTGCGACGTGCTCGGCTTCACGGCGATCGCCGAAACGCTCGAACCGGAAGCGCTCGCGCGCCTGATGAACGAGTATCTCGGCACGATGACCAAGGTGATCCGCGCGCATCGCGGCACGCTCGACAAGTACATCGGCGATGCGATCATGGGCTTCTGGGGCGCGCCCGTCGACGATCCGGATCATGCGCGCCATGCGCTCGCCGCCGCGCTCGGCATGCGCGCGGCGCTCGTCGAGCTGAACCGTACGCTCACGGCGCACGGCTGGCCGACCTTGTGGGTCGGCATCGGCATCAACACCGGGCCGATGACCGTCGGCGACATGGGCTCCTCCGTGCGCAAGGCGTACACGGTGATGGGCGATGCGGTGAACGTCGCCGCGCGCCTCGAAGGCCTCACGCGGCGCTTCGATATCGACATCATCGTCGGCGAGGCGACGCGCGAGCAAGCGCCGGATGTGGTGTTCCGCGAGATCGACCGGGTGCGCGTCAAGGGACGCGCCGCGCCGATCGCGGTGTTCGAGCCGCAGTCGTCACGCCAGAACACCGACGAGCTCGCGCGCTGGCATGCGGCGCTCTCGCACTATCGCGCGCGCGAGTGGGACGAGGCCCAGGCGCTGCTCGATGCGCTCGCCACGCAGTATCCCGAGCGGCAGCTGTATGCGCTCTATCGCAAGCGCATCGATGCGTTGCGCGGCGTCGAACTGCCCGAGGACTGGGACTGTGTGAGCGCGTTCGATACGAAGTGATTTCATCGGGCGGGCCGCATCGTGAGAGGCGCGATTGTTCGTACCATTGTCGCTCTTCATTGCCCTTCTCCCTGAAGGCCGTGGAAAACGCCGCGCGCGACTGTTTTCGATTCGGTCCGTGTCAGCGTCGGCCGCCGAAGCGGTAACATGACTTTCATGAACCGGTCCACGTCCTCCACCTCGCGGTCTTCGCCGGCGTCCTCGAACGCCGCGGACCGCAAGCACCGCGGCCTCCTGCACGTGGTCTTCGCGCTGCGTCATTCATGGGCGGGCATCGTTGCGACCTGGCGCGAGGAAAGCGCGTTTCGTCAGGAAGTGTGCGTCGCGGCCGTCCTCCTGCCGATCGCCGCGTTGGTTCGGGTGAGCGCTGCCGAGCACGTTCTGCTTGCGGGCTCGATCCTGCTGGTTCTGCTCGCGGAGCTCATCAATTCGAGCATCGAGGCCGCCGTCGACCGCATCTCGCTCGAACATCACGAGCTCTCGGGACGCGCCAAGGATTGCGGCAGCGCGGCGGTCGCGGTTGCGCTCGTCATCGCCGCGATCGCATGGGGCGTGATCTGCGGGCCGCTCGCGTGGCACTGGGTGCGCCTGCATCTGTAGACGGCATCGATGCAAGCGCGGCGCGACTGACCCGGCGGCAGAACATGTCGCCGACGAAGCACTTCGACGCATCCGCGAGCGCATCGGCGGGAAACAGCACGGCCATGATCTTGCCGAACTCCGGCGCAGACAGATGGGAGAAAGTCGTGCAGGGGCGGCGTGCGCATTCGAGACAAATCGGCGCAAGAACACGACACGCGCCATAACCGCGAGGAATAATAGGCGGCGGCTCACGCGCCTTCAACAAGAGGTCAAGAAAAGGAGCTTCAACAGATGAATCGACTCTTCCGCTCGTGCCTTCTTCCCGCCGCCGCGCTCGCCCTTGCCGCCTGTTCCACTCCGGTCGAATTCTCGGCGAGCGCGAACCCGCCCTCCTTCAACGACGGCGACGCCGATTTCAGCGGCATGGACGACGCCATGTCCGCGTGCAAGGCCGCCGCGAAGAAAGCCGGCGCGGGCCGCTGCACACAGGTGCGCGCCTACGAGGCATGCATGAAGGACAAGGGCTACATCACCGTGCTCGGCCCGGAGAATCCGCCGAACTGCGGCCAGCCCGAATGGGAGCAGGACGTGCGCAAGTGGCTGAAATGAGCGGCTTTCATCTGCGATTCGCCATGCGCATGAACACGACGTAGAGCAAGGCGCCGGCCGCCGCGCCGATCAGCCAGCCGAGATTGTTGGCCGGCAGGAGCTTGAGCATCTGCGTCGAGAGCTCCCAGCCGACCGAGATGATCCCCGACACCACGAGCGCCGCGAGCCCGATCTTGTTCCAGCCGCCGTCGTAATAGAAGCGGCCGCCGGGCTGCATCGTGTAGAGCTCGGCGGTCTTCACCTGCTGGCGCTTGACGAGGTAGTAGTCGGACATCATCACGCCGTACATCGGCGCGAGCACGGCGCCGAACACGGACACGAAGATGGTGATCGCCTTCGGGCTGTCGACGAAGATCCACGGACATACGATCACCGCGAGGATCGACGCGATGAGCCCGCCTTTCTTGAAGTCCACATGCTTCGGGAAGAGATTGGCGATGTCGTAGGCCGGCGAGACGAAGTTCGCGACGATGTTGATGCCCATCGTCGCGACGATGAACGTGATGCTGCCGATCGCCACCGCGAACTTGTTCTCGATGCGCGAGACGATCTCGACCGGGTCCATGATCATCGTGCCGAACACCTTCTCGCTGCCCGCCGTCACGATCACGGTGATGATGGCAAACGCGACGAAGTTGAACGGCAGCCCGAGAAAATTGCCGATCTTCATCTGCCGCTCGCTCTTTGCGAAGCGCGAGAAGTCGCCGAAGTTCAGAAGCAGCGCGGCGAAATAGCTCACGACGAGCAGGGTTGCGTTGATCATCGCGTGCAGTTGCTCGTCGCTGGAAAGCACCTTGCCCGACAGCGTGAGATTGAGGCTTGAGAGCCCCGCGCGGTACAGAATCCAGCCCATCAGGAAGAACATCACGACATACACGGCCGGCCCGCAGAAATCGATGAACTTGCGGATGATCTCCATGCCGCGCTGGAAGATGATGAGCTGCAGGAGCCACATGAAAAGAAAGCTCACCCAGCCGAGCATGTCGAGCCTGAGGAAGCTGGAATCGCGCCATGTGATGACGGACGGCACGAACAGCAGCAGGAGCGTGGCGACGGCCTTCGACGCGAAATACGTCTGCACGCCATACCACACGATGCCCACCACGCCGCGAATGAGCGCCGCGATGTTCGCGCCCATCACGCCCATGGAGACCCGCGCCATGACGGGAAACGGAATGCCGTGGACGAGGCTCGGCTTGCCGACCCAGTTCATCAGCACGTACACGACGAGAATGCCGATGGTGAGCGCGAGCAGCACCTGCCAGCCGGAGATGCCGAGCAGAAAGAGGCTCGCGGCGAAGGTATAGCCGCCGACGCTGTGCACGTCCGACATCCACATCGCGAAGATGCTGTAGCCGGTCCAGGTGCGCCGCGCGCGCGGCACGGGGGCGAGGTCGTGATTGTAGAGGCGCTCGTCGGCGTCGACGATCTCGGCGTCGGCGCCCAGCGCGGCGGAATCGGCGGCGGAGGTGGCGTGGGAAGCAGACATGGTTTCCTCCTTGGCCGGCGCGGGGCTCGCGTCATGCACCAAGAGTAATCCATCGGAAACGGAAGGTGAAACGGCGTCGTTCGTTGCGGCGCCGCACATTAAAGTCCGGCCGTGCCGCTGCCGATATGGGAACCATGAGAAAAAACCGCCTGAACGCCCGCGACATGAACGTCGCCTTCGCCGCCGCGGCCGAGGCGCTGGCGCTCTTCTGCCGCCTGCGCAACCTCGATGCCGCGGACCTGCCCGCAGAGGAAGTCGATATCATTCTCGATCTCGCGTTCGAGGAAGCCGCCCGGCTGGGCGCCGCGCGCAGCGAGGCCCGCCGCCCCGGCTGACGCGCCGGCTCCGGAGCGTCCGTGCCGCGCGCGGACACTGGTGCGGAATTTGCTCGTCCATACGGGATGGGCAGCGTTCGCGCCGCGGAGGTCCCATGTCCAAGATTCTCGGCCCCGTGCTGGGCCCGCAAGTGCGCAGTGTCGCGCGCAATCCGCTCGGCTTCGCGCGGCGCACGCTGAAGGCCTTTCGCGCGAACCAGGGCATGCTGCTCGCGGGCGCGGTGGCGTACTACGCGCTTCTGTCGATCGTCCCGCTGCTGATCCTGATCGTGATCGTGCTGTCGAAATTCGTCGGACAGCAGGAATTGCTCGATACGCTCGCGCATCTGCTCGAATGGCTCGTGCCGGGCCAGGCGCGCGCGATCGTGCGCGAGCTCGCGAACTTTCTCGCGCATCGCGCGGTGCTCGGCTGGCTGCTGCTCGTCACGATGATTTTCTTCAGCTCGCTCGCCTTCACCGTGCTCGAAAACGCGATGTCGGTGATCTTCGTGCATCGCGTCGCGATCCGCCGCCGGCACTTTCTGCTCTCCGCGCTGCTGCCTTACTGCTACATCCTGTTTCTCGGCGTCGGCATGCTGATCGTCACGTTCGTGTCGAACGGGTTGCAGGCAATGGGCAGCAGCAGCGTCGATCTGCTCGGCATCGACGTGTCGCTGAAGGGCGTGTCGCGGCTGCTGCTCTATCTGCTCGGCGTCGCGGGCGAGATCTTCGTGCTGACGTCCATCTATCTCGTGATGCCGGTCGGACGGCCGTCCGTGCGGCTCGCGCTCCTCGGCAGCGTGACCGCCGCCGTGCTCTGGGAAATCACGCGCCACGTGCTCGTGTGGTACTTCGCGACGCTCTCGCAAGTCAGCGTGGTCTACGGCTCGCTGACGACCTCGATCGTCGTACTGTTCAGCCTCGAAGCGCTCGCGACGCTGCTGCTCTTCGGCGCGCAGGTCATCTCCGAGTTCGAGCGCTTCGGCATCGACGGGAATGCGCCGCCGCAGCCGTTCACCACGGATTGAAGCGGCGCAGCATGCCTTCGCGACGCGCGTGCGATAGAGTGATGCGCCCCGTTCAGCGCGCTGCCGATGTCCAAGCTCACTCCCGGCGCCTTGCCCGCGCCTCGCCCGCACGACGGGCGCGTCGCCATGCTGACCGTCGTCGCGATGCTCGCGTTCGCCGGCAACTCGCTGCTCTGCCGTCTCGCGCTGAAGGGCACGCAGATCGACGCGGCCACATTCACGCTGGTGCGCATCGCGGCGGCGGCGCTCGTGCTCCAGGCGATTCTTCTCGCTCGCGGCGGCGAGCGCCGGAGCGGCCTGCCTCGTGCCGGAAGCTGGACGTCGGCGCTCGCGCTGGTCGTGTACGCGGTCACGTTCTCGTACGCGTACCTGCGGCTCGCGGCCGGAACCGGCGCGCTGCTGCTCTTCGGCGCCGTGCAGGCGACGATGATCGGCTGCTCGCTCGCGACCGGCGAGCGCCTCGCACCTGCCCAGTGGCTCGGCCTGCTGCTCGCGCTCACCGGCCTCGTGTGGCTCGTGCTGCCGGGGCTCGCCGCGCCCGAGCCGCTCTCGTCGGCGCTGATGATCGCCGCGGGCATCGGCTGGGGCGTGTATTCGCTGCGCGGACGCGGCCTCGCCGATCCGGTCGCGGCCACCGCGGGAAATTTTCTGCGCGCACTGCCCTTCGCGATCGCGGTCTCGGCGCTGGCGTTCATGCACGCACGCCTCGATGCCGCGGGCTTCGGTTACGCAGTCGCCTCCGGCGCGCTGACGTCAGGCATGGGCTACGTCATCTGGTATTCGGCGCTCAAGGGCCTGAAGCCCGCGACGGCGGCCACCGTGCAACTGAGCGTGCCCGTCATCACGGCGGCGGGCGGCGTGCTGCTGCTCGGCGAGGCGCCCACCGCGCGGCTCGTCGTCAGTTCGGTCGCGATACTCGGCGGCATCGCGCTCGTCGTACTGTCGAGGCGCGTGAGCTGACGCGCTCCATCCCGGATGGCGAAAAAACGAAAATCCATGTGAACTTTTTCCTGCCGCTGTTCACGAAGGCAGATAACGTGTGAACCCGGACTCCGCCCCCCGCCCGGTGTGTTTCGTATGTGCGCTAGCTCACATACGCGCAGCGGGTTCCTCTGAAGAATGACGCATGCGTGATTCTTTAAATAGGGGCGGGAACGAAGCATGCTACGGTATTTCCGGACGTGCTTCGCCATCATGTCACGCGATGCGGCACTCACCGCGCATCGGCCCGTCGGGCGCCGCCAGAACCGACGCGCCGGCCGTTGCGCGGAAATCCGCGTCCAGCTTCCTCGCCTGATTGGCGCCCGAATTGTGGCGGCATCAGGTGGGAGTTACATTGTTTCGGCAAAGAGAGCCAGCCGGCATGTACCGGACTGGCATCCGGCTGTTACGTCTGACGAAGCCGCGTCGCGTTCACCGGCTCATGCGTTCATATGATGGGACGCGCGACGAGAAGCAGCGCGAATGGCATGCGCGCATATGCGCTGCATTCCTGCCTTCCGCGCCATCCGGCTTTCCTGGGCAAGCGCGCGCCATGTCCGCGCGCCTGTCCGCCGTCTGACGAATACGTTCTGGAGAGCGCTGTCATGCCTCACCAAGCTGAGCTACCACCCGATGAGAGCATCGCGGGCCATGCGGGCCCTGCGAATGATCCCAACGTCATCAACCTGCCGCAACCCGCGCTCGATTTCGACGACGAACCCCCGCCCGCGCGCGCGCCACTGCGCTTCGGGCGTCTCGCACTGTGGATGGCGTCGGCGAGCGCGCTCGGCATCGGCGTGCTCGGCACCGTTGCCTACAGCATGTGGTTCAACCATGACCAGCGCGTGTACGCCGAGGCGATGGCGGGCGCGCGCAAGACCCTGGGCATCGACCAGCCCGTCATCGCGGCGCGAACGCAGTCGGCGGGCGTGGTGGAGACGCCCACGACTTCGGCGCCGGTCTACGCGGGCACGTATGCGTCGTCGGACGGGCCGACGCCGCTGGACACCGCGTCGCTCGCGAACAACGCCCCCACGTCCGACGCCACCGACGAAGGCACGGTTGCGGATTCGTCCGACGGTTCCGACGCATCCGCGCTCGCGACCGCCACCGTGGCCGCTGCCTCGGCACGAGCAGGACAATCTGCACAAGCGGCACAAGCGGCCGACGGACCGCAAGCTGCCCCGCCCGCTCAGACCGCCGCGCAACACCGCGCGAATGGTTCGGCGACGCAGCAGGCTGCCGCCAGCCGCGGCAACCAGGCTGCGCAGGCACGCAGGCGCGTGGCGCGCGCCAAGCCCGAAGGCGGGCTGTTTGCCCGCGTGGGCGCGTTCTTTCATCGAGTGAGCTATCGACACAATGTCCCGAACCGTCAGCGAGAGGAGTATTCACGCCCCTGAGGAGACGCTCCCGAGCCGCGTGCTGCGCGCGCTCGGACGCGTGCGCGTGCCGGGCCCGGCGCCGCTCGCGGGCGCGGCCTTGCTGTGTCTCCTGCTCGGCCTGCTTTTCCTCGCGTTTCAGGTACGCGCGATCTTCTCGGCGCAATTGCAGCAGGAGTACGTCGGCCTCGTGCTCGAGGCGGTCGAACGCGCCGATGCGGCCCGTGCGGCGGCGATTTCCCTGCAGGGCATGCCCGCCGACGATACGCAGCATCGGGCCGCGTATCGCGAAACGCGCATCGAGCTGGCCGCGCGGCTCGCGGCTTTGCACGCGCTGATTTCGTCGAGCCCGATGGCGGCTCCCGCCTTGCCGATGGCCGTGCTCTCGCCCGCCACCGCGCTCGGCGAGGCGAGCTCCGCGCTCGACTCCGCCTACGCCTATTGGCACACCGAGCGTGATCGCGCGAGCGCGGACGTGCGCGCGCGGATCCTGAGCGTGTCGCATACGCTGATCGCGCTGTCGGCAATCGTCTTCGGCGTGCTCATCACGGCGCTCGGCATGTACGCGAAGCGCAACCGGCAGCTCGTGGGCATCTCGAACGAGTTCGAGCATGCCTCGCTGCACGATCCCATGACCGGCCTGCCCAACCGCCGCAAGCTCTTCGCAGCGCTGGAGGAAGCGGCGAACGCGCTCGTGAGCAGCGGGCGCGGGTCGGCGCGCATCGCGGTGCTGTATATCGATCTCGACGGCTTCAAGCGCGTGAACGACACGCACGGCCACCGCATCGGCGATGAATTCCTGATCGCGGTGTCGCGGCGCTTCCGCCAGACGGTGCGCAGCGGCGACATGGTCGCGCGCATCGGCGGCGACGAATTTGCGCTGCTCGTGTGCGAGTTTTCGAGCGACGGCGAGCTTGCCGCGATCGCGCAGCGGATCATCGCGAGCGTCAGCGAAACCGATGCGCAGATGGGACTCTCGCTCGTGCGCGCGAGCATCGGCATTGCGAGCTTCCCGGATCGCGTCAACGATTACTGGCGGCTCGTGGCCGCCGCCGACGACACCATGTACACCGTCAAGCGCAACGGCAAGAACGGCTACGCGTTCGCGTCGGCGTCTGCCTGAAGCGCGTTCGCTACGCCGCCGCGCGCAAGTCCTCTTCGCCGCCCAGCGCCTCGGTCAGGTCCGGGAGCATGCGCGCGAGTTCGCCCGTCATCAGGATGAAATCGGATTCGAAGCGCTCGTCGTCGTTCGCCGCCGTGGGGTCGGCCGCTTCCTTGATGACGTCGAGCGGGCTCACGCGCTTCAAGCTCAGCGAAGGCGTGAGCACGAACGACACGCGGTCGTCCCACGTCATCGCGAGACGCATGCACTGCTTGCCCGCTTCGATATGACGGCGCATGTCCTCGGCTTCGAGCGCGTGGCCGACGTAGCGGACCGTCGCGTTGCCCTCGCCCGCCGAGCGCAGCTCGGTGTCGCGATCGAGCGTGAAGCCCGCGGGAGCATCGCCCGACAGCAGCCACTCGGTCATCGCGGAAACCGGCGAGCGCGCCGTGCGCACGCTCGCGAGCGGCAGATCGGTGACCGACTTCACGAGCAGGCCGATGATGTCGTCGCACAGGTTCGCCGACGACGAATCGATTGCGAGCCAGCCGTTGACCGGATCGATCCATACGCGCGTGTCGCGGCGAATGCTGAAGGCCCGCGGCAACAGCTCGTCGACGACTTGCTCCTTCAGTTCGCGCAGCTGCTTGCGGCCCGGCTTGAAGCCTTGCTGCTCCTCGAGTTCGGCCGCGCGTTCCTTCACGAACTGCGTGACGACCGAAGCGGGCAGGAGCTTCTTCTCCGCGCGATAAACGATGAGCATCTGACGGTTCGCGGTGTAGACGAGCGCATCGTCACCGCGCGGCGCGACCCAGCCGCGCCGCTCGTTCTCGACGCTCGACGCCGCGCTGAACGCGAGCGGCTCGAGCCATTGCTGCATTTGATTGGGCGTCACGGACCAGTGCGCGGGAAGACGATGAAGCTGGAGATTCTTGAACCACATGGCGCGGGATTTCGATGTAGTCGGAAAGGGGCGCCATTCTATACGAGCTGGCGTCAATCGTTCGCGCGCAGCCGTTGCGGCACGATCCGCCACTGCAGATTCACCCCTGCCGCAGCCAGCAGGATGAGCACGGCCCCGGCGACTTGCAGCCACGCGAGCCGTTGCCCGAACGCGAGCCAGTCGACGACGATCGCCACCACCGGATAGATGAACGACAGCGCGCCGGTAGTCGCGGTCGGCAGCCGCTGGATCGCGCCATAGAGCAGCACGTACATGAGCCCCGTGTTCACGATGCCGAGCACGGTGAGATCGGTCCAGCCCGCGAGCGACGCGGGCGCCTGATCGAAGCGCGCGAACGGCGCGAGCATGACGATGCCGAACAGCACGTGCAGCATCGCGATCAGATGCGGCGGCGTGCCTTTCAGGCGCTTCGTGACGATCGACGATATCGCGTACAGGAAAGCCGCGCCGAGCGCATACGCGATGCCTTCGAGATACTGTCCCGGCAGCGCGAGCACGGCGGGCTCGACGCGCACCACCATCACGAGCCCGACGAACGCGATGCCCAGCCACGCGAGCGTCGAGGCCGTCACGCGCTCGCGCAGGACGATCACGCCGAGCGCGACGAGCATGAAAGGCTGCGTGTTGTAGACCGTCGTCGCCATCGAGATCGATGCGCGCGAATACGCGGCGAACAGCAGCAGCCAGTTGCCGACGATCGCCACGCTGCCGATCAGGACGAGCCCGATCATGCGCCACGAGAAATAGCGCCTCTTCAGAAAGCCCAGCGCCGCGCACACGGCGATGAGCGTCGCTGCGCCGAACACACAGCGAAAGAACACCACGTTCCACGGTGCCTGCCCCGACGACACGACGAGCCAGCCGATCGTGCCCGACATCAGCATCGCAAGCGACATCTCGATCGCGCCGCGGCGCAAGTCATTGACCTGCGATGCGCCCGCGAAGCGCGCATTGATTCTTTCCGTGTTCATCTCGATCCACGCAGGAAGAGTTTCGATGCGTTCAAGTCTAGCGATGCGCTCTGTGCAAAACCATGCCTAAAATAAGGCGTATCGGTCGTTCGACCTTTGAATCGAAGGACATCATGACAAAGAACTTAAGCAGCCCGCCGCAAGCGGACATCGATGCAATCGACCGCGAACTCATCGCCGTGCTCGCGAGCGACGGGCGCATCGCGATCAGCGAGCTCGCCAAGCGCATCGGCCTGTCCGCGCCGAGCACCGCGGAGCGCGTGCGGCGGCTGGAAACGCAAGGCGTGATTCGCGGCTTCACCGTGGACATCGATCCGCGCGCGCTCGGCTACACGCTGCAGGCCATCGTGCGCGTGCAGCCGCTGCCCGGGCAGTTGCATCTCGTCGAGGAAGCGATCCGGCGCATTCCCGAGTGCGTCGAGTGCGTCAAGGTGACGGGCGACGACTGCTACGTGTGCCGGCTCTACCTGCGCTCGATCGAGCATCTCGACGACATCCTCTCCAAAGTGACGGAACGCGCGGCGACGAGCACGGCCCTCGTGAAGGCGACGCCGATCGAGAGACGGCTGCCGCCGCTCGGCTGAATCGCACGGTTTTTCGTGCAGAGGAACGGCGTTACACTAAGGGCGCTTGAAAACGCATGACAGGCTATGCGCGAGAGGAGCGAACATGAGTGACTTCGACGCCAACCGCACCTTCCGCGGGCTTCCGCTGACGCCCGAGCAGGATGCCGAAGTGCGGCATTACATCAAGAAGAAAAAGCAGCGCGGCGAGCCGTGGGACACGCCCGAACTGGAGGCGATGCTGCAGGACATGCTGGAGCCGCCCGTCGACGAAGACGGCGTCGTCGACGAGGAAACCGACGAGGAAACGCGCTCGGCGGCCGAGCGCGCATCGGCATTCATCGACGAAGGCATGGACCCGATCGAGAACAGCGAGGAATGGCATGCGGCAATGGAAGCCGAAGCCATGAAAGGGCCAAGACGCTAAAAAATGCGGCATCGCGCAAAAAAAAAATGCGCCGGTCGATGCCGGCGCCGGATGTGTCCCCTGCTTACTTCACATGCTGCGCTGCACGTTCAGCGCCTGTGCATCCAGTCGCGCGGCGGATGCGTGTCCAGCCAGCGCGCCTTCGGAGTGTGGATATGCGGGTGCCGGTGGTGCATCACGAGAACCACCGCGATGCACAACACCAGGATGACTCCCGCCATCAGGCTGATCATCGGCTCGGTCATCGCTACCTCCTGTCGGTAAAGGGACGATGCATATATTTTAGGCGCTGATTCACCCGGCTCGCGCAAATGCAAAGCACGAATCCATCGAAGCGCTCCGGAGCCATCGAAAGCATGCGGCGCCCTTGTGTCCTATAGTGCTTTGCAAGCGAATCAGCCGACGATCACGCAACCGGGAGATACAACATGGCCACGTGGAAACCGGATCCGAGCTTCTACCCTTCCCCGCGGCTCGCCGCGAAGGCACCCCGCGAAACGCTCGCGTACGTCGCGACATTCGATCCGGAGCGCAAGACGCCGGACAAGATCGCGGTAGTCGATGTGGATCCCGATTCGGCCAGCTACACGAAGATCGTCGGCGAGATTTCCATGCCCGATACCGGCGACGAGCTGCATCACTTCGGCTGGAACGCGTGCTCGTCGTGCCTGTGCCCGAATGCGCCGCATCCGCATGTGGAGCGGCGCTATCTCGTCGTGCCGGGGCTGCGCTCCTCGCGCATTCATATCCTCGATACGAAGCCCGATCCGAAGCAGCCCGTCATCGTGAAGACGATCGAGCCGGAGGAGCTCGCCGAAAAAACCGGCTATACGCGCCCGCATACCGTACATTGCGGGCCGGGCGGCATCTACATCACGGCGCTCGGCAATGCCGAAGGCAAGGCGCCCGGCGGCGTGCTGATGCTCGATCAGCAGAGCTTCGATCCGCTCGGCCAATGGGAAGTGGATCGCGGCCCGCAACGTCTCGCCTATGACGGCTGGTGGCATCTCGGCTACGACACGATGGTCACGAGCGAATGGGGCACGCCCGACACCTTCGAAAACGGCCTCGTGCCCGAGATCCTGCTCGGCGCGAAGTACGGGCGCAAACTGCACTTCTGGGACTTCACGAAACGCAAGCACGTGCAGGAGATCGATTTCGGCGACGAATATCAGCTCGTGTTCGAGCTGCGTCCCGCGCACGATCCGACCAAGGCGTATGGCTTCGTCAACTGCGTGATCAGCCTGAAGGACCTGTCCTCGTCGATCTGGACCTGGTATCGCGACAAGGACAAATGGGCGGTGAAGAAGATCATCGACATTCCCGCCGAGCCCGCCGATGCCGATGCGCTGCCCCCGCTGCTGAAGGGCTTCGGCGCGGTGCCGCCGCTCGTCTCCGACATCGACCTCTCGATGGACGACCGCTTTCTCTACGTCTCGTGCTGGGGCACGGGCGACATGCTGCAATACGATGTCGCCGACCCGTTCGCGCCGAAGCTGACCGGCCAGGTGCGCATCGGCGGCGTGGTGTCGCGCGCGACGCATCCCGGCGCAAGGAATGGCGCGCTGAACGGCGGCCCGCAGATGGTCGAGGTGAGCCGCGACGGCCGCCGCGTCTACTTCACGAATTCGCTCTACGGCGCGGTGGATGCGCAGTTCTATCCCGACGGCATCGACGGCTGGATGGTCAAGCTCGACACCGATCCGAACGGCGGGCTTGCCGTCGACAAGGACTTCTTCATCGACTGGCCGAAGGGACATCGGCCGCATCAGATCCGGCTGCAAGGCGGCGATTGCTCGTCGGATTCGTACTGCTTTCCCTGACACCCGCGAGCCGCCCGCATGGACGCCGCGTCGCCCGCGCTGCTCCTCACGGCCGCGGGCTTGGGCGCGTTTCATGGCCTCAATCCCGCGATGGGATGGCTCTTCGCCGTCGCGCTCGGCCTCTATGCGCGCAGCCGCCGCGTCGCGCTCGTCTCGCTCGTGCCGATCGCGCTCGGTCACGCGGCGTCGGTCGCGCTCGTGCTCGGCGGCGCGCTCGCGCTCGGCGTGGTCGTCGGCCACGACGCCCTTGCGCGCGCTTGCGGCGCGCTGCTGATCGGCTGGGGCGTCTGGCGCGCCTGGCGCGGACATCGCGGACGGCCGACCGTCGGCATGCGCACCGGCCTCGCCGGGCTCGCGCTATGGTCCTTCGTGATGTCGAGCGCGCATGGCGCGGGCCTCATGCTCGTGCCCGCCCTGCTTCCGCTGTGCACCGGCAAGGTGTCGGACGGCGCCTTCGAGGCGAGCGCGCTCGCGCTGACGGTGCATACGGGCGCCATGCTCGCGGTGATCGCCGCGATCTCGATGCTCGCGATGTCCATCCAGGAACGCGGCGGACTCGGCTTTTTGCGCAGCGGCTGGATCAACGTCGATTGGCTCTGGAGTGTGGCGCTCATCGCATGCGGCGCGGTCCTCTTCGTGTAGTCTCGAGCCGTTTCAGGGCGCGTCCGCGCGATGCCTGAATCGCGGCGCAAGGCATGGCGGAAGTCGGCAGAAGTTCGGCGGGTAAAGCCTACCGGCGCCGATTGCGCAGGCTTTCCACTCCCGGCAATATCGCCCGATAAGAACACGAATAACGCTGCGCACCACCGAACCATCAGGCTGATAACAACGTGGGGAGCTTTTCGATGCGCGAAATTTCATACGAAGAACAAACAGTCAATTCCGGCAATCCGCTCGCACGCTTCGCGCATCGCACCCGCATGACGATGGCAATCCATCTCGTCAGCAAACTGTGCGCGAACCGCGGCACGGTCGTGGACTTCGGCGCGGGACCGGGTCTCTTTCTGCACACGCTCGGCGGGGCGCGGCCCGACGTGACGCTGATCGGCCACGACAGGTTCATGGCGCCGGCGTTCGACGAAGTGAAGTACGCGGAGTCGCTCGATTCCGTGGCATCGGAAAGCGTGGACGTGCTGACCGCGTTCGAGGTCTGCGAGCATCTCTATGATGACGAGCTCGATGCGCTGCTCTCGGACGCGGCGCGCATCCTGAAGCCGAACGGCGCATTCGTCATCTCGGTGCCGATCATGTACGGCCTCGCGATCGGGCCGAAAGTATCGAACTGGATGATCCGCAGCCGCTCGTTCAAGTCCGAGTACTCGCCTTCCGAACTGTTCAAGGCGATGGTCGGCATTCGAGTGAGCCGGCCGGCGAATCCGCGCACGACGCACAAGGGTTTCGATTTCCGCCAGTTGCGCGACGTCGTGAGCGAGCGCTTCGTGATCGATGCCACGCATCTGAGCCCGCTGCCGATCGCGCCGTGGTGGATGAGCTCGCAGTACTTCATGATCTGCCGGCCGAAACCCAAGGCTTGAACGGGTAATGGTTGATGGTTTCGGCAGGTGCAGGATGACGTGATGACACCGCGCCGGTCAATGGCAAGTTGACCGGCGTTGGTGCTTTTCATGCGGCATTCTGCATGCGTTATGCGGGATGGCGTTTTGCATGCCCTTTTGTCTGCATAAGGCGGGCGCCTGGTGCCTCATGAGCCGGGTCTTTTCGAAGCCCGCTCCTCCGCCTTCGCATTTTGTCTTTTGCATGCGTTATCCCATCCGGTATCACGCATGCAAGACGCAAGCTCAATCCCGCCGCGAAACCTCTTCCGCACTCGGCAGTTCGACCGTGGTCCAGCCCCCGCCGAGCGCCTTCACGAGCGCGACGCTCGCCGCCATCCGCCGGCGCTCGATGCGCACCGCCGTGCGCTGATCCGAAAGCACGATCGCCTGCGTCACCACCACGCTCAGATACGTGATTGCGCCATTCTCGTAGCGGTTGCTCACCTTGCCGAGCGCGCGCTGGGCGGCGTCGACCGCATCGCGTTGCGCCTCGCTCTCGCGGCGCAGCACTTCCAGCGCGTTCAGGTTGTCCTCGACCTGCCCGAACGCCGTCAGCACGGTTTGCCGGTAATCGGCGACGCTCTCGTCGTAGGCGGCGCGCGCGGCATCGCGGGCCGCGGCGCGGCCGCCGAAGTCGAGCACCGTGAATGCGAGCTGTGGTCCGAGCGACCAGAAGCGGCTCGGCGCCTCCAGCCACGAACTGAAACGCGTGGCTTCCAGGCCGCCTGTCGCGGCCAGCAGCAGGTTCGGGAAAAATGCCGCCGTCGCCACGCCAACGCGCGCATTCGCCTCGGCGACGCGCCGCTCAGCCGCCGCGATGTCCGGCCGCCGCTCGAGCAACGCGGACGGCACGCTGAGCGGCAACGCGCCAAGCGCGGCCGAAGGATGCGGCGCATGCGCCTCGTTGAGCGGCGCGGCATCGAGCGTGAAGTTCGACGGCGTCTCGCCGACGAGAATCGCGATCGCGTTGACGAGGCTCGTGCGCGTGGTCTCGAGATCGATTAGTTGCGCCTGCGTGGCGCGCAATTGCTCTTCCGCCTGCGCGACGTCCGATTCCGCGGCGACGCCTCCCGCGAAGCGGTCGCGCGTGAGTGCGAGCGCCTTCTCATAGGCCTGCAGCGTCGCTTGCAGCAGCCGCTCTTCCTCCACCGTGCCGCGCAGATCGAAATAGCTGGTCGCAAGTTCCGCCTGCATCGAGAGAATGGCGCTTTGCAGGTCCGCCGCGCTGGCCTGTGCCTCGGCCCGCCCGCCTTCCACCGCGCGCGAGATGCGGCCCCACAGGTCCGGCTCCCAGGAGATCTGCGCATCGATCAGATAGTCGGGCACGGTGACGCCCGCGCTCGACTTGTACAACACGTTCGACGATATCCGCGACTGATTGAATGCCGCGTTCGCGGTGATCGTCGGGAAGTAAGCCGAGCGCGCTTGCGCCACCGCCGCGCGAGCGCCACGAAAACGCGCGGCGGCCGCGGCTACGGTCTGGTTCGACGTCGCGACGCGTTCCTCGAGCGCGTTCAGTTGCGGATCGCCATAGACTTCCCACCAGGGCGAGCGCGGCTTCGCGTCGGCGGGTTGGGCGGGCTTCCAGTCTTGCGAAGCCGGTGCCGATGCAGGGGCAGGCGCATCGAGCGGCGTCTGCGACTTGTACGCAGCGGGCAGCGCCACTTCGGGCCGCACATAGTCCGGTCCGACTGCGCAGCCCGCCATCGTCGCCAAAGTCGCCAAAGTCGCCAAAGTCGCCATCGTCGCGGCAGTTAGCAATGCAACCCGCTTCGCTTGCCGGGAAAGAGGCGCACGCATCATCACGACTCGCTTCCCTCTGCCTTCCCTGCTCCGCCGCGCGCGCCCTGACTCGCGCCCCCACTCGGCGCCGCACGGCCGATGCGCACCTCGGCGCCATCGATGATCGAGTCCGGCGGATTGACGATCACGCGCTCATCGCCATTCAGACCGGAAACCACGGACACCCGCGTGCCGTAGTCCGTGCCGAGCGTGATCGGCAAAAGCTTCACGCGATTGTTCGCATCGACGCTTGCCGCATGCACGCCATCGGGCCGGAATAGAAGTGCATTACCGGGCAGCGTGTATGAAGGATTCGCGCTCGTGAGCTGGAAGCGCACCTGCGCATACGCGCCCGCGAGCAGCTCGCCGGTCGGGTTCTTGACATCGACCTCGACGCGCATCGTGCGCGCGACGGGATCGACGGCGCCGGCCGTGCGCACCGTGACGCCTTCGAACTTGCGATTGCGCTCCTCGTTGAGCAGCAGCTCGGCGGGCAAACCGACCGTGACCATCCGCGCGTACGCCTGCGGCACGTCGACGAACACCCGCAGCGTCGAAGCATCCTGGATGTGGAAGAGCTCGCGGCCGGCGGCGCCGCTGCCCGCGTCGATCAGTTGGCCGACATCGGTATTGCGCGCGGTCACGACGCCGTCGAACGGCGCATAGATCTTCTGGAACGACACGAGCTGTTCGAGCCGCGACACGTTCGCCTGCGCCGCATTCAACGCGGCTTCCTTGGCGAGCATGTCGCCGTTTTTCTCATCCGTTTCCTGGCGCGATACCGAATTGTTCTTCAGCATCAGCGCCCAGCGCTCGGCAGTCGTCTTCGCAAGCAGATAGTTCGCGCGCGCGGTCTGCGCATCGGCGCGCGCCTGTCGCAGTTGATCGTTGATTTCGGGCGCATCGATCTCCGCGAGCAACTGGCCCTTCTTCACCTTCGTGCCGATGTCCACGGTCCAGCGCTTCAGATAACCGTTGGTGCGCGCGAAGATGGGCGCATCGGAGAACGCGCGGATATCGCCCGCGAGCACCAGATCCTGCGATGCCTTCATGCGCGCCGGCTTGATCACCTCGACCGTCTGCACGCCGTGCTCGTTCGCATCGCGCTCGAGCTCCGCATGCGCCGCGCGCCGTGAAAGTATCCCTTGCGCGACGAGCGCCACGACCACCACGAGCGCGATCACGAGCCACAGGCGCCCGCGCTTCGTGCTGCCCGATCGTTGGGACAACTGCTCTTCCATTCTGACTCCGCCTGCTGATCGATTGTTTTAGTGCGTCGCCTCGTTGACCATCGCGCCCGGACCCTTGCCGCGCGCTTCCATGCGCCGATAGATGATCGAGAACACGACCGGCACGAAGAACAGCGTCGCGATCGTGCCGACCATGAGGCCGCCGATCACCGCGCGGCCGAGCGGCGCGTTCTGCTCGCCGCCTTCGCCCAGGCCGATCGCCATCGGCACCATGCCGATCATCATCGCCAGCGCGGTCATCAGCACCGGGCGGAAACGCGAATAGCCCGCTTCGAGCGCGGAGCGCACCGCATCGCCGTGCTCGGCGAGCGCCGTGCGCGCGAAGCTCACCACGAGAATGCTGTTCGCCGTCGCGATGCCGATGCACATGATCGCCCCCGTCAACGCGGGAATCGACAGCGTCGTGTGCGTGAGGAACAGCATCCACACGATGCCCGCGAGCGCGCCCGGCAATGCGGTGATGATGATGAACGGATCGAGCCACGACTGGAAATTCACGACGATCAGCAGGTACACCAGCACGACCGCGAGAATCAGCCCGAACGCCAAGCCCGAGAACGAGCCGTTCATCGTCTCGACCTGGCCGCGCATCTCGATCGACGAGCCTTTGGGCAGCTCGCCGCGCGCTTCGTCGAGGATGCGCTGCACGTCGTCGGACGTCGCGCCCAGATCGCGCCGCTCGGTGGTCGCATAGAGGTTGATGGTGGTCTGCGCGTTGTAGTGATAGACGACCGCATCGCGCGCCCCGCGCGAGAGCGATGCGAGCGCGCCGAGGATATTGGTCTTGCCGCTCGCCGACGTGACCGGAATGTTCGCGACCGATTGCAGCGAGTTCATGTCGTACTGGGGCGCGGACGTGATGACGTTGTAGCTCACGCCGTTCACCGGATTGAGCCAGAACGTGGGCGTCGTCTGCTGGCTGCCTGACAGCGTGATGAGCAGATTGTTCGCGACATCGCGCTGCGTGAAGCCCGCCTGCAGCGCCTTCGTTCGATCGACTTCCACGTTGATCGAAGGCAGATCGGACGGCTGCTGGATGCGCGCATCGACGAGCCCCGGCACGCGGCGAATCTTCTCCAGCACGCGATTCGCGAGCACGCGATTGCCGCGCACGTCGCGCCCGGTGATCGCGATATCGAGCGGCGCGGGCACGCCGAAGTTGAGAATCTGGCTGACGATATCCGCCGGGAGGAACGAGAACGTCACGCCGGGAAACTCTTGCGGCAGGCGCTTGCGCAACGCGTGGATATAGCCTTCCGTCGGCGCATGATCCTCGTTCAGGCTGATGAGCACGTCCGCGTCTGCGGAACTGATCGTGCCCGTGTTGTTGTACGAGAGATTGATGCCCGACACGGGCAAGCCCATGTTGTCGATGATCGAGCGAATCTCGCCGCGCGGTATCAGTTGCCTGATGCGCGCATCGACACGATCGGTGAGGGCCGCCGTCTCCTCGATGCGCGTGCCGGTTTTCGTGCGCATGTGCAGCGCGATCACGCCCGAATCGACCGAGGGAAAGAAGTCGCGTCCGAGGAACGGCGCGAGCGCGAGCGACAGCAGGCAGCACAGCAGGAACAACGACGCGAAGCGCCCCGGATGCGCGAGCTGTGTTTCAAGAAAACCTCGATAGCGATTACGCACGGCCTCGAAATGACGCTCGAACGCGAGATGGATGCGCACGAACGGATTGCGCGAACCTTTCATCGATTCGACATCGCCGCCCATGTGCTCGTGATGACGCAGCAGATACTTCGCAAGCGTCGGGATCAGCGTACGCGAGAAGAAGTACGACGCGAGCATCGCGAAGACCACCGCCTCGGCCATCGGCACGAAGAGATAGTGCGCGACGCCGGTAAGGAGGAACATCGGAATGAACACGATGCAGATGGAGAGCGTCGACACGAGCGTCGGCACGGCGATCTGCTGCGCGCCGTCGAGAATCGCGTGCTCCAGCTCCTTGCCCTGCTCCAGGTTCTGGCTGATGTTCTCGATGGCGACGGTCGCATCGTCGACCAGAATGCCGACCGCAAGCGCCAGGCCGCCCAGCGTCATGATGTTGATGGTCTGCCCGATCGCGGAGAGCGCGACGATCGACGTGAGCATCGAGAGCGGTATCGAGATCGCGATGATGAGCGTCGCGCGCCAGCTGCCGAGAAAGAGCAGCACCATGAGCGCGGTCAGGCCCGCGGCGATCACCGCTTCACGCAATACGCCCGACACCGATGCGCGGACGAAGAGCGATTGATCCGCCACCGGCTCGATCTTCAGCGACTCGGGCACCATGCCGCGCAACGTGGGCAACAGGTTCTTCACGCGCGCGACGATATCGAGCGTCGACGCATTGCCGCTCTTGTTGATCGTGAGTAGCGAAGCACGCGTGCCGTCCACGCGCACGATGTTGGTCTGCGGCTGAAAGCCGTCGCGCACATGCGCAACGTCCTTGATATAGATCGTGCCCCCGGGACCCGTGCGGATCGGGATGTCGTTGAGCCCTTCGATCGTGTTCGGGCTCGCGTTGAGGCCGACCGAATATTCCGTCGAGCCGATCTTGGCCGTGCCCGTCGGCAGGATCAGGTTCTGCGCGCTGATCGCATTGACGACATCGGTCGGCGCGAGGTTCTTCGCCTGCAGCTTGCGCGAATCGATATCGACCATGATCTGCCGCTGCTTGCCGCCATACGGCAGCGGCACCGACGCGCCCTGCACGGTCGCGAGCTGCGTCTTCAGGAAGCTGTTGCCGAAGTCGTAGAGCTGCTGCTCGGTGAGTTCCGCCGACGACAGCGCGAGCCGCAGGATCGGCACCGTCGACGCATTGAAACGCAGGATGTTCGGCGGCGTGATGCCCGGCGGCAGCGAGCGCAATTGCGTCTGCGAGAGCGCCGTGATCTCGGCGATCGCTTCATCGACGTTCGCGTTCGGCTGGAAGAAGATGCGGATCACCGCGATGCCCGGCAGCGATTCCGACTCGATGTGCTCGATGTCGTTCACCGCCACCGACAGGCCGCGCTCGTAATTGAGCGTGATGCGGCGCTCCATCTGGTCCGGAGGCAAACCCGTGTACGACCAGATGACGCTCACCACCGGAATGTCGATGTTGGGAAAGATGTCCGTCGGCGTGCGCAGGATGACGAGCGGACCGATGATCAGCAGAAGCAGCGACAGAACGATGAATGTGTACGGGCGCTTGAGCGCGAGTCTGACAATCCACATCGAAGTCCCGCCTGCCCCGTTTGGTGTTCGTTATTCGAATACTGTTCGATTGCTGCACGAATGCATCCGCTACGATGACACAACTGAAGCTTACAAAACAATTTGCGCAAACGGTTGCGAGGGTTTATGCGGAAGAAATTCCGCTGAAGAATGCAAGGCCGCACCGGAAATGGAACGCGCGCTCCAAATGGTGGGAAGCGAGTTGCGCCCCGCGGATTGCGGGGCGCTTGACGAAGGGGAGATTCAGGCCGCCGCGGGACGCAGGTCGAGCACGCGTTTCGCCTTGCCGGTCGCGGTCGTCGGCAGTTCACCCGAATCGAGCACGCGCACTTGCGTCGAGACGCCGACCATCGTCTTGACGCGGTGCTGAAGTTCCCGCGAGAGTCCGGAGCGCTCGCCGTCGGTCAGGGCGGCGCAGATTTCCGCGCGCGCTTCCACGGAAACGGACAGCGAATCCATGTGGCCCTCGCGCGACACGCACAACTGATATTGGCCGCTCAATTGCGGAATCGCGAGAACCAACTCCTCGATCTGACTCGGGAACACGTTCACGCCGCGAATGATGAGCATGTCATCCGAGCGGCCCGTGATCTTCGCGAGGCGGCGCATCGAGCGCGCGCTGGGCGGCAGGAGCGAAGTGAGATCGCGCGTGCGGTAGCGGATCATCGGCATTGCCTCCTTCGTGAGCGACGTGAAGACGAGTTCACCCGTGCTGCCTTCGGGAAGCACTTCCCCCGTCACCGGATCGATGATCTCCGGATAGAAATGGTCTTCCCAGATCGTCGGACCGTCCTTCGTCTCGATGCATTCGCATGCGACGCCCGGACCCATGATCTCCGAAAGCCCGTAGATATCGAGCGCCTGAATGCCCGCGCGCGTTTCGATCTCGCTGCGCAGACCCTGGCTCCACGGCTCCGCGCCGAAGATGCCGATCCTGAGGGACGTCTTCGCCGGGTCCATGCCCTGACGCGTCATCTCGTCGATCAGGTTCAGCATGTACGACGGTGTGACGAGAATGATCGACGGCTCGAAGTCGCGGATCAATTGCACCTGCTTTTCGGTCTGGCCGCCCGACATCGGCACGACCATGCAGCCCAGGCGTTCCGCGCCGTAGTGAATGCCGAGGCCGCCCGTGAAGAGGCCATAGCCGAAGGCGTTGTGCAGCGTGTCGCCCTTGCGGCCGCCCGCTGCGCGGATCGAGCGCGCGGTGACGTTGGCCCAGGTGTCGATGTCCTTCGCCGTGTAGCCGACCACCGTCGGCTTGCCAGTCGTGCCGCTCGATGCGTGCACGCGCACCACCTGATCGCGCGGCACCGCGAACAGCCCGAAGGGATAGTTGTCGCGCAGATCGGTTTTCGACGTGGTCGGAAAGCGCGCGAGATCCGAGAGTTCGCGCAGGTCGTCGGGATGCACGCCGGCAGCGTCGAACGCGCGGCGATAGTGCGGAACGTTTTCATAGGCGTGACGCAGCGTCCATTTGAGGCGCTCGAGTTGCAACGCCTGAAGCTCGTCCCGGCTCGCGCGTTCGATCGGCTCCAGTTCGCTTTGCTGTGCAATGGATTGAACCACGGTTGTCTCCTGCATGAAGGCTCAAAAAATGGATGACGGAAATCGCTTCAGTGAAAGCGCTGGCCCGAGTAACGCAAGGCCGAAATGAGCGGCGATGCGCGATAACGGTCCTCGCCGTAATGCGCCGCCAGATGGAGCAGCACGTCGTGAATGCGCTCGATGCCGATGCGCTCGCCCCAGGCCAGCGGCCCGAGCGGATAGTTCACGCCCTTCTCCATCGCCAGATCGAGATCGGCGCTCGTACAGACACCCTGATTCACCGCGTCCGCCGCTTCGTTGACGAGCATCGCCACCGTGCACATCACGGCCATGCCCGCGACATCCCTGAACGGGACCACTGCGTACCCGCTCTTCGTCAGCGCGCCGGCTGCGGCCGCGTACGCATCGTCGGCGCACTGACGCGCGCGCGTGATGGCCACGCTGCGCGCATTCGCATAGTCGAGCGCGAGATCGATGAGCACGACATTGTCGATGCCGAGCGCATGCGCGCGTTCGGTCGCGGTGCGGCCATCGGTGAGGAAGAGGTAGGCATCGTCGATCTGCGCGATCAGGCCGGACGGATCGCCGCGGCGCGCGCTCGCGATGTTCTGCGCAATGCGGGATTGCAGCCCCTCATGGAGCGGTGCGCTTTCACCGAGCACGATCCTCGAAGGCGGGCGCGTGTTCGTCTCGATGTGCGCTGCCGGCTTCGCGGCATCGGCGGCGTAGTCATAGAAGCCACGGCCGGTCTTGCGGCCGAGGAAGCCTGCGTTCACCAACTCCTGCTGAATCAGCGAAGGCGTGAATCGCGGATCATTGAAATAGGCGTTGAACACCGATTGCGTCACGGCGAAGTTCACGTCATGGCCGATCAGATCCATCAATTCGAACGGACCCATCCTGAAGCCGCCGGCGTCGCGCATGACCGCATCGATGGAAGCAGCGTCGGCGCCCTGCTCGTTGAGCACGCGCAGGGCTTCCGCATAGAACGGCCGCGCCACGCGATTGACGATGAAGCCCGGCGTCGACTTCGCAAAGACCGGCTTCTTGCCCCATGCGGCCGATGTCGCATACACCGTTTGCGCAACCGCTTCGGACGTGGCGAGCCCGCTGACCACTTCGACGAGCGCCATCAGCGGCGCAGGGTTGAAGAAGTGCATGCCGACCACGCGCGAAGGATGCTTCAATGGCGCGGCAATAGCGGTGATCGAAATGGACGACGTGTTGGTCGCGAGAATGCATTCGGGCGCGACGATGCTCTCGAGCTCCGTGAACAGCGCACGCTTGACGTCGAGCCGTTCGGCGACGGCTTCGATGACGAGCGATGCCGTGCGCATGTCCGCCAGATTCGTGACGGGCCGCACGCGTTCGATCGCGGCGTGACCCGCGATTGCATCGAGCTTCTTCTTGTCGATCAAACGCTGCACGTTCGCCGCGATGCCCGTACGCGCCTTGTCGAGTGCTTTGGCGTCGAGGTCGTGGAGCAGCACGGTATGGCCCGCTAGCGCCGCGACCTGCGCGATGCCCGCGCCCATCGCGCCGGCGCCGATCACGCCGACGAGCGCCGATGTCTGAATAGGCTGCGTCATGATTCGTGGCCCTCAGACGCGCTCGATCGCGATCGCAATGCCCTGGCCCACACCGATGCACATCGTGCACAGCGCAAGGCGGCCGTTGCGGCGCTCGAGTTCGTACATCGCGGTCGTCACGAGACGCGCACCCGATGCGCCGAGCGGATGCCCGAGCGCAATGGCGCCGCCGTTCGGATTCACGCGCGGATCGTCCTCGGCGAGTCCGAGCTGGCGCAGCACCGCGATGCCCTGCGATGCGAAGGCTTCGTTGAGCTCGATCACGTCGAACTGATCGAGCGTCAGGCCCGTGCGCGCGAGAAGCTTCCGCGTCGCCGGCGCGGGACCGATGCCCATGATGCGCGGCTCGACACCTGCCGTCGCCATGCCGATGATGCGCGCGCGCGGCGTGAGGCCGTTGCGTCTGACCGCCTCCTCGCTGGCGATGATGAGCGCGCACGCGCCGTCGTTCACGCCCGATGCATTGCCGGCCGTCACGCTGCCATCGGGACGCACGACGCCCTTCAGTTTCGCAAGCGCTTCGAGCGAGGTTTCGCGCGGATGTTCATCGCGATCGATCGAAATCGTTTCGCCCTTCTTTTGCGGCACGTTCACTGCGACGATTTCCTGCGCGAGCGTGCCGTCTGCCTGTGCACGCGCCGCGCGCTGCTGGCTGCGCAGGGCGAAGCGGTCCTGGGCGTCGCGCGAGATGCCGAAATCGACAGCGACGTTCTCCGCCGTTTCGGGCATCGAGTCGACGCCGTATCGCTCGCGCATCGTGCGATTGATGAAGCGCCAGCCGATGGTCGTATCGAAGATCTCGGCGGAACGCGAGAATGCGCTCGACGCCTTGCTCATCACGAAAGGCGCGCGCGTCATGCTTTCGACGCCGCCGGCGATATAGAGCGAGCCGTCGCCCGCCTTGATGGCGCGCGCGGCGCTGCCGACCGCGTCCATGCCGGAGCCGCACAGGCGGTTGATCGTCGAGCCGGGCACGTCGATGGGCAAGCCCGCCAGCAGGCTCGACATGCGTGCGACGTTGCGGTTGTCCTCGCCAGCCTGATTTGCGCAGCCGTAGAGCACGTCATCGACTTGCGACCAGTCCACCGATGCGTTGCGCTTCATGAGCGCGGTGATCGGCACGGCGCCGAGATCGTCGGCGCGGACGTCCTTGAAGACGCCACCGTAGCGGCCGATGGGCGTACGAATCGCATCGCAGATGAAGGCTGCTGTCATGACAAGTCCCGATGTGGAGAATGATTGATTGCGGCGAAGTCGCGCAATGCTTGCATTGCTAACGACTTCGCGAATGGATTGGTTTGAATGCTTCGGCTTCGCGCGCATCGTTGCGATGCGCATGACGCGGGAAATGCGTGGCGCTCAGCGCTCGTCGAAACTCACGACCACCCGCTCGCTCACCGGATGACACTGGCAAGTCAGCACGAAG
>NZ_FCOB02000055.1 GCF_001545075.1 Caballeronia ptereochthonis | reverse complement strand
GTGCGCGAGCCACGGCGCCTCAGTCCTTTGAGGGCGACACTTAGGGGCTGGGCCAATCCGAACCATGACGACGCGTCTGCCTCAAGCACTCCGGGCCAAAGCTGCTTTCTTTGGTTGCTTTCTTTGCAGCAGCAAAGAAAGTGACTGCCGCCCCGCACAGGGGCAACGCTAATAGACCACTAAGAATTCAGGATTCCACGAAAGCCGAAGCAATCGAACGAAAAGCCCAAGCAAAACAAAAACAAAACCCATCAAGCAGCAATAACCACAACCTCATCCTCGACGCTTTCGGAGCCAAGATACCGCCTACCCACTTCAAGCAACGTCGCCCCAAACCCCTTCGCGGCCCGAAAATCCGTCCGTGCACTCGTCACCACCCGCGGTGAAGCACTCCATTCGATCCGCGCGCCGCTCGCAACCAGCGCCTCCACCAGCGCCACATCCTCGCTCGATTCAAACGGAGGAAATCCACCCGCCCGCAAATAAGCCTTCGCCGACACACCCAGATTCGCACCATGAATATGCCGATGCCCGTCCGCATCCGTATAGGTGCGCCCGAAGTGCTCGCGCACCGCGCCGATATGCGGCGACCAGTCATGCACGCCGATCACGCCGCACACCGCATCGGCGCCGCAGTCGAGCTGGCGCACGAGCCAGTCTTCCGCGACAGTGGTATCGGCATCGGTGAAGGCGAGCCAGCGCGCGCCCAGCGCCAGCGCCCGCTCGGCGCCATGCGCGCGCGCCATCCCCACATTGCGCGCCTCGATGGACAACACATCCGCGCCCAGCGCCCGCGCAATGTCGCCCGTCTCGTCAGTGCAGCTGTCCAGAACGACGATCACGCGCGCCGCTTCTCCAAGCAACTGATGATGATCCGCCGCGCGACGCGCAGCCGCCACGCACGCGCCGATATGCGCAGCTTCGTTGTGAGCAGGAATGACAATGGCAAGCATGGCGGCTCCGTGTATTGATGATGTCGTCCGCAGGCAATCGACAAGACAATCGATTGCCGCGGCGGATCAATTTCAGCAATGGCCGTTCCCATGTTTCGTCCCCGAAACGCCTCCCGTAAAAGGGCTCGATCATCCTCAAATAGTTGCCGGAAAGCAGCTAGCATCGCTAGAATTACTGTATGGATATACAGTACTTTTCTGATTCCGCTCGCCGATGAAAAGCATCATCCTTGATCCGTCGTTTGCCGCCTGGCGCACCGCTGCGCGCGATCTCCTCATGGAGGGCGCACGGCCGGAGGAGGTGTTGTGGCGCGAATCGGATGCCTCGGCAACGGTGTTCGGCACCATCGAGCCGCCCCCGCCCGGCTCGGTCGATCCGAACGCGAAGAAACCGGTGAAGATCGCCCGCGAATTCCTCGCCATGCTGGAAACGGCAGCGTGCTATCGCGCGCCGGACCGCTGGCCGTTTCTCTACAAGGCACTGTGGCGCTGGACACAGGGCGATCGCGCCGTCGCGTCGCCGCAAGACGCGGATGGCCACCGGCTCCACCGGATGATCGAAACGGTCGAGGCCGAGGAAAGCGAGATGCGCAAGGTGCTGCGCTTCCGGCATCGCGATGCATCGCTCGGGCCGCCCGAGTTCATCAGCTGGTTCGAGCCGGTGCACGATCTGCTGGAGCACGCCGCCATGCACTTCGCGACGCGCATGGGCAGCGCCACGTGGATGATCGCCACGCCCCACGGCGCCGCCTTCTGGGACGGCGCGCTCCTGCGCGTCGACCGCACGAGCGAGCCGGAGGAGAAGCCGATGGACTTCGGCGAAACCGCGATGAGCGGTGAGGCGGTGAGCGGCGACGCCATCGAAGCGCTCTGGCTCGCGTACTACGAGAGCACTTTCGCGCCGGCGCAGGCGAATGCCGCCGAAATGGCGTCGCACATGCCGGTGCGCTACTGGAAAAGCCCGCAGAACGAGTGCGCCGATCCCGCGCTGATCTCCCGCGCCGATCCTTACTCGCGGCGCGACCGTCATCCGCGCAACGTGCCGCCCGAGATGGAAGTGGCCATCAACACGGATCTGGAGCCGATCAAGGGCACGATGCTCACGGAGCCACCGTCGCTCGACGCATGCAGGCGCTGCGCGCTCTGGCGCAACGCGACGCAGGCCGTGCCGGGCGCCGGTCCCGCCGATGCGCGGGTGATGCTGGTCGGCGAGCAGCCAGGCGATCACGAAGACCGCGAGGGCAAGCCGTTCGTCGGCCCGGCGGGCAAGCTCCTCGACGAGGCGTTGGCCGAGGCCGCGCTCGAGCGCGAATCGCTCTATCTGACGAACGCGGTGAAGCACTTCAAGTGGGAAGCGCACGGCGACGAACGCACCCATCTCGCGCCCGCGCAGCGCGAGCGCGAAGCCTGCCGCTACTGGCTCGACGAGGAGTTGAGGCGCATCGCGCCGAAAGTGGTCGTCGCGCTCGGTGCGACCGCGCTGAAGGCGCTCACGGGGCATCGCACGGCGCTTTCCGAGTATCTCGGCAAGACCATCGAGCACCAGGGACGCATCGTCGTGCCGACCTATCACCCGTCGTATCTGCTGCGCCTGACCGACGAAAAAGTGCGCACGGAAGTCTTCGGGACGATCGTCGAGGCGCTCGTTTTCGCGCAGCAGATCGCGGACGGCACCGCGACGACCCGCACGCCCGTCAAGGACCGCACGCGCTGACCGGGCAGCAAATGCAACAGGAAGCAACAGACGAAACAAGACGAAAGCGCCGTCAACTTTCCTGTAAGCCGCGCGTTATACCGGTGTCGCGCCGCCCTGGCGCTCATCGATGGCTCCGATCACAACCTCCATGGCCGCTCTCCCGCTTCAGGAACTCCGCCGTCAGCAGTCCCTCGCCACCCTCGTGCCGAAATCGTCCGGTCAGCTGAAGTCCGAACGCGAGCGCATCCTCGCGCGCCTGCAGTTGCTGCTCAACGCCACCATCGCGCTGGCGCTCGCGGGCGCGGCGCTCATCGCGTGGCTGCCGTTCTCGCCGGTGCCGCACGAATTCCGCTTCGGCGCGCAGGAAGTGCTCGCGGTCGCGGTGTTCGCGTCGTGCCTGTTCATCCTGCACGAGCGCGCCGAACTGGCGCTCGGCCTCTACGACTACGAGCCGGTCGAGCAGACGACGCAAGGCGAACTGCGCGCGCTGCTGCATCGCGTGCCGGAAGGCGCGTCGTATCAGGAAGCGCTCGCCGCCGACAACCGCACCTTCACCACCGGCGAAATCGATGGCATCCGCCGCCGCGCCGAAGCCTTCACGCCGAAGGCCCTGCCCGCCGAAGACGGCAATCCGGAAACCTGAGCGCCCGGCGCTCACGGCGCACGCCACACCGAAAGCCGCCGCCTCGCGATGACGAGGCGGCGGTTTTTTTGCGTCCGCACCCAAACCGCGCTCCTTGACGAGCGCCGCCGCGGCTCCTTCAATATCTGAACAGATGCCCCGCGCGACGATCAAACTGTCACGGTTCCCGTTGCAATCTGTACGTGCCGCCGCCGCCCGCGAGAAGCGCGACATGCGCAATCACGGCGAATCCGCGCCGGGCATGGCGGGTGCTTGGGAAGTGCCCGGTCGCCGCGGAATCGCGGAATTTCGAAACGAGGCCACGCCACTTGCAGGAGCCAAGATGCGCGCCAATCCCCTTTCCCCTTTGAGCGAAAACCTCGCCACCGCGCTGATCCCCGACACGCCGAGCGCCCCGGGCGCCGTCCTGTCCGCGGACGCCGCGCCCGCCCCGGCCGATGCCGAGTACGACGAGCCCGAGTACGACGAGCTCGCCGCGCTTCACGGCATCGAGCGCGAGCGGCTCGTGCTGATCCATCCGGGCAGCCACCACGTCGCGCCCGCCTGGCCCGCCGAGCATTACGCCGACGTCGCCGACCAGCTCGCCGCCGACGGCTGGCAGATCGCCATCGTCGGCGACGCGCCCGATCCCGAGCGCACGGCGGGCGTTCTGGGCGCGATGCAGACGGCCGCGCTGTTTCTCGCGGGCGCCGTCACGCCGCGCACGCTGCCGCGGCTGATCGCCAATGCGCGCCTGCTCGTCTCCGACGACGCCGCCGCGTCCTCGCCCGTCGCCGCTGCCCGCGCGCTCGGCACACCGCATATCGTGCTCGACGAGCATCCGCGCGACACCGGCAGCGACGCGATCGCGGCGCGCGCCCGCGCCGCACTGTCAGGCACGGGCGACGCGCATCCGGGCCATCCGTTCACGCTGCACATGCCGGCGGCGCACGAGTCCGCCTGAGGCGGCCGTGCGCGCGCCGAACCGCCCTTCGAGGAACATCATGAAATTCGACATGCAGACCAATCCCGTTCCGGATCCCGTCGCGGACCCGAACCGCGATCCGGAAGCCGATCCGCTCACGCCGCCTTCGCCGGGACATCGTCCGGAAGAGCCGCAGCATCCCGACGCGCCGCCCGACAAGGATCCGATCCGGCGGCTCTGACGCTTCGTCCACGCCTCAAGTCAGACGAATTCGCTTAGGGGTATCCCCGCCCTACATTCGCCGCAGCGCCTGCCGTAAAGCGGGCATGCGGCGGCATGCGCCGTCGCAATGAACCACGCGAAGAAACGACGGGCGCACACATGAACAGAATGACCTTGAACAGGAAGCTCGGCTCGCTGATCGCCGTGCTGTGGATCGGCTTGATCGCGATCGGAATCATCGGGGCGTGGCAGAACCGGGCCTCGATGATCGACGACCGCAAGGAGCAGTTGAAAACCCTCGTCAACGAGGCGCATGCGATCACCGCGCATTACGCGGCGCTCGCCGCAAACAAGACGCTCACCGAAGAGGAAGCCAGAAAGCGCGCGCTCGAAGCGATCGGCGCGATTCGCTACGGCACGGACGGCTATCTCTCCGTCAACGATTCGCATCCGAAGATGGTGATGCATCCGATCAAGTCCGGCATGAACGGGCAGGATCTCTCGACGTACACGGATCCGGCGGGCAATCGCCTGTTCGTGGATATCGTGAAGGCGGGCGACCAGCCGGGCGGCGGCTTCGTCAGCTATCTGTGGCCGAAGCCGGGCAGCGACAAGCCGGTCGGCAAGCTCTCCTACTCGCAACGCTTCGCGCGGTGGGACTGGTACATCGTCACCGGCATGTACATGGACGACGTGCAGAGCGCGTTCTGGGCGAGCGCGCTGCGCTGGCTCGCGATCACGGCGGTGCTGGGCGGCATCGCGACGGCCGCGATGCTGATCGTCCTGCGCAGCATCAGGCGCAATCTCGGCGGCGAGCTGGAGCTCGCGGTCGGTGCGGCGCACCGCATCGCGCGCGGCGACCTGACGAGCACCGTCGACGTGCATCCCAACGACACCACGAGCCTCTTGCACGCGCTCGGCATGATGCAGCGCGGCCTCGTCGAAACCGTTTCGCGCGTGCGCAACGGCACCGAGAACATCAACGTGGGCGCATCGGAAATCGCGGCGGGCAACACCGATCTGTCGCAGCGCACCGAGGAACAGGCGGCCGCGCTCGTGCAGACCGCATCGAGCATGGACCAGATGACCGCCAACGTGAAGAGCAACGCGGAAAGCGCCGCGCAGGCCGCGCGTCTCGCGGAGCAGGCGGCGGATGTCGCGACGCGCGGCAGCGGCGTCGTCGACGACGTGATCGACACGATGACGCGCATCACCGCAAGCTCGCAGCAGATCGGCGACATCATCGGCGTGATCGACGGCATCGCGTTCCAGACCAACATCCTCGCGCTCAACGCGGCCGTGGAAGCGGCGCGCGCGGGCGAACAAGGACGCGGCTTCGCGGTCGTCGCGGCCGAGGTGCGCAGCCTCGCGCAGCGCTCGGCCACGGCGGCGAAGGAGATCAAGGCGCTCATCGAGACGTCGACGCAGACGGTGCAGCAAGGCGCGTCGCTCGTGTCGAACGCGGGCGCGACGATGACCGAGATCGTGCAGTCGGTGCGCCGCGTCAACGAGATTCTCGACGAGATCAGCCACGCGTCGAGCGAGCAGAGCGCGGGCATCGAGCAGGTGAACCGCGCGGTGGTCGAGATGGATCAGGTGACGCAGCAGAACGCCGCGCTCGTCGAAGAGGCGGCCGCCGCCGCGCATTCGCTGAAGGATCAGGTGGACGTGCTGCGCGAGGCGATCGGGAGTTTCAGGCTGCCGGCCTGAGCGGTGCGATGGCGCGTGGGAATTCCCGCGCCGTTTGCCTCATTCCCCCAGAAAACGTTCGACCAGACGCGCCCAATAAGCCGCGCCGACCGGCAGATTCCTGTCGTTGAAATCGTAATGCGGGTTGTGGACCATGCAGCCGTCCTCGCCCGCGCCGTTGCCGATACGCAGGAACGTGCCCGGCCGTTCCTGCAGCATGAACGCGAAATCCTCGCTGCCCATCAGCAAATCCGCGTGCGCGACGACGTTCTCCTCGCCGACCAGTTCGCGCGCCACCTGAGCTGCGAACTCCGTCTCCGCATCCGAATTCACGACGACCGGATAGCCTTCCAGATATTTCACCGTCGCCTTCGCGCCGTAGCTCGCGGCCTGCGATTCGACCAGCTCCTTGATGCGGCGCTTGAGGAGTTCGCGCACTTGCGGGCTGAAAGAGCGCACGGAAAGCTCGAGCGTCGCGCGGTTGGGGATGACGTTGTTGACCGTGCCCGCGTGCATCGATCCGACCGTGACGACGGCGGGCTGCGCCGGATCGACGTTGCGCGCGACGACCGTCTGCAGCGCCATCACGATGCTCGCGGTCACGACGACCGGATCGACGGAAAGATGCGGGCGCGCCGCGTGGCCGCCGACGCCTTCGATCACGATCGACACCTGATCGCCCGCCGCCATGAACGGCCCCTTGCGGAACAGGAACGTGCCGGGCTGCGCGCCGGGATGGTTGTGCACGCCGAACACGGCATCGCAGTGAAAACGCTCGAAGAGGCCTTCCTCGATCATCTTCTGCGCGCCGCTCGGCACGCCGTGCTCCTCGGCGGGCTGGAAGTAAAGGTGCACCGTGCCGTTGAAGCGCCGCGTGCGCGCCAGATGCCGCGCGGCGCCGAGCAGCATGGTCGTGTGGCCGTCGTGGCCGCACGCGTGCATCTTCCCGTGCGCCTCGCTCGCCCAGGGCTTGCCGGTCTGCTCGACGATCGGCAGCGCGTCCATGTCGGCGCGCAGGCCGATGCTCCTCGTGCCGTCGCCCGCCTTCAGCGTGCCGACGACGCCCGTGCCGCCGACGCCGCGCGTCACCCGCCAGCCCCACTCTTCCAGACGGTCGGCGACGAGCGCCGCGGTGCGCGTCTCCTCGTAGGACAGCTCCGGATGACGGTGGATGTCGTGGCGAATCTCGCGCAGCGAAGGCGCGTCGTCGGAGAGATCGGCGATGACGGTGAAGCGTTGATCGGAGGAGGAAGTCGTCATGGAGAGACCCTTGCTGAATTGAGCCGGGCGGCGCGGGTTGCGGGGCCGCCCGATGCGGATACACGAAAACGGCGCACATGATCCTCCACATCCGCGCGCCTTTCCAGTTCCGCGCGAGATTTTTTTCCGCAGGCGAAAGCGAGGCGCGAAGTTTCGACCGGTTCAGTGCAGAAAGCGATCGATCACGTCCGCGAGTCTGGCGAACGCCGGTGCGATTTCCTCGTCCGGCACGCACGCATAGCCGATCAACAAGCCGGATTCCGCATCCGGCCGATGCGCGTAATAACCCGACAACGGCCGCACGACGATGTTCTCCGCGAGCGCCGCGGCCGCGACCGCGCGATCGTCCACTTCCTTCGGCAGCTTCAGCACGAGATGCAGTCCGGCATCGCCGCCGGCGATGGCGAGCGTGTCGCCGTAGCGCGCGGCGATGGTCGCGAGCATCACGTCGCGGCGCTGGCGGTAGAGCACGCGCATGCGCCGGATGTGCGACGTGAAGTGCCCCTGCTCGATGAACTCCGCGAGCACCGCCTGCTGCAGCAACTGCCCTTCGCGATAGAGCTCGGCGCTCGCCATCGCGAAGCTCTCCGCGAGCGCCTCCGGCACGACGACATAGCCGATCCGCAGCCCCGGAAAGAGCGTCTTGCCGAAGCTGCCGACGTAGATCACCTGCCCGCCCGTGTCCATGCCCTGCAGCGACGCGAGCGGGCGGCTGCCGTAGCGGAACTCGCTGTCGTAGTCGTCCTCGACGATCCAGCAGCGATGCTGGCGCGCATATTCGAGCAGCATGCGGCGGCGCGCGAGGCTCATCACCATGCCGAGCGGATATTGATGCGACGGCGTGACGAGCATCAGCTTCGGCGGCGCGGCGAGATCGGCGGGCGCGGGCGCGATGCCTTCCGCGTCGACGGGAATCGCCTTCAGATCGAGGCCCGACACCTGCAATACGCTGCGCACGCCCCAGTAGCACGGGTCTTCGGTCCAGATCGTGTCGCCGGCGTCGGCGAGCAGGCGCGCGGCGAGGTCGATCGACTGATGGATGCCGGTCGTCACGACGATCTGCTCCGGCGAACAGCGCACCGAGCGCGACGTGCGCAGATAATCCGCCAGCGCGTGCCGCAGGCCCGGATGGCCGCCGCCGGGCGCGTAGGTCAGCAGATCGGGCAGCGGGCGGCGCCAGTATTTCGCGTGCAGGCGGTTCCACGCGCGCGACGGAAAGCGCGAGACGTCCGGCACGCCCGGCATGAACGCGCCGCCCTGGCGTTTCGAGACGCCCGCGCCCGCAATCAGCCGCGCGCCCCGCGCCGAAAGCGTCGATTGCGCGTCCGGCGGCGCGGCGGCCTCGGGCGGCGCGTCGTCGAAGAGGATTTCGTCGGGCGCGCTGTCGGCGACGAAGGTGCCGCGCCCGGTCGCCGACGCAACATAGCCTTCGAGCGCGAGCTGCTCGTACACCTGCGTCACCGTATTGCGCCCGACGCCGAGCTCCGCCGCGAGCAGCCGCGACGACGGCACCTTCGCGCCGGCGGCGAGCTCGCGCGTGAGGATCGCCTGCTGCAGGAGCCGGTGCAATTGCCGGTAGATCGGCTGGCCGTTCGAGCGGTCGATGCGCTGCGCGAGCCAGTCCGACAGCACGCTTGCGCGGTTGGACATCGAATTGGCTCCTATAGATTTATTGAAATGGCTCTGAACTTGAGGGCCAAATCTTACTATAGTCGTCTTTAAATTCAGCCGGCCGATGCGGCCTCATCAGACCCAGCATTGAAGCGCTATTCGCGCGAAGGAGATTTCCCGTGAGCACCCTCAAGAACGCCGATCTGCAAGCCCGCAAGAATGCCGCGACCCCGCGCGGCGTGGGCGTGATGTGCGACTTTTACGCAGCGCGCGCCGAGAACGCGGAATTGTGGGACGTCGAGGGCCGTCGCTTCATCGACTTCGCCGCGGGCATTGCGGTGTGCAACACGGGGCATCGTCATCCGAAGATCGTCGAGGCGATCCGCGCGCAGCTCGACTGCTTCACGCACACCGCGTATCAGATCGTGCCGTACGAGTCGTATGTGTCGCTCGCCGAGAAGGTGAGCGCCCGCGCACCGGGCTCGCACGCGAAGAAGACGGCGTTCTTCACGACGGGCGCGGAAGCCGTCGAGAACGCGGTGAAGATCGCGCGCGCCGCGACGGGCCGTCCGGGCGTGATCGCCTTCACGGGCGGCTTTCACGGCCGCACGCTGATGGGCATGGCGCTCACCGGCAAGGTCGCGCCGTACAAGATCGGCTTCGGGCCGTTCCCGTCGGACGTCTTTCACGCGCCTTTCCCGAATCCGCTGCATGGCGTGTCGGTGGAGGATTCGCTGCGTGCGATCGAGCATCTGTTCAAGGCGGATATCGAGGCGAAGCGTGTTGCCGCGATCATTTTCGAACCGGTCCAGGGCGAAGGCGGTTTCGTTCCGGCGCCGATGGAGTTCGTGCGCGGCCTGCGCAGGATTTGCGACGAGCACGGTATTCTGCTCATTGCGGATGAAGTGCAGACCGGCTTTGCGCGCACCGGCAAGCTTTTCGCGATGGAGCATTACGGCGTGGTGCCGGATCTGATGACGATTGCGAAGTCGCTTGCGGGCGGCATGCCGCTGTCGGGCGTCGTGGGGCGGGCGGAGATCATGGATGCGGCCGCGCCCGGCGGACTGGGCGGCACGTATGCGGGCAATCCGCTCGCGGTGGCGGCGGCGCATGCGGTGCTCGACATCATCGATGGCGAGAAGCTCTGCGAGCGCGGCACGGTGCTCGGCGACAGGCTCAAGGCGAAGCTGGAGGCGCTCAAGGCTGATGTGCCGCAGATCGCCGATGTGCGCGGGCCGGGCGCGATGATCGCGGTCGAGTTCTGCAAGCCCGGCTCGCATGACGCGGATGCGGCTTTCGCCAAGCTCGTGCAGACGCGCGCGCTGGAGCGCGGGTTGTTGCTGCTCGTGTGTGGGGTTTATTCGAACGTCGTTCGGTTCCTGTTTCCGCTCACCATTCAGGATGAGGTTTTCGAGGAAGCGCTTGGGATTCTTGAAGATGTGTTGACGGAAACCGTCGGGGCGGCGGTGTAACGGGATTCTGGGTTTTCGCTGCGCGAGGCGGGGTTTGGGGCTCGCTCGCGCTTTGTTTTCTTTGTTTCGCTTTGTTTTGCTTTTGTTTTGGTTGCTTGGGCTTCTGTGGAATCCTGAGTTCTTAGTGGTCTATTAGCACTGCCGCCCCCCACAGGGGCAACGCTAATAGACCACTAAGAACTCAGGATTCCATGAAAGAACAAGCAAAGCGAAACACCTCCCCCGAAACCAGGCAAAATCCCAAAACACACCACAAAGCAAAAGGACACGCAGAGAAATGAGCTTAAAGGACCAACTGAAGGACCCGACGCTGCTGCGTCACGACGCGTACCTCGACGGTGAATGGCACCAAGCCGATGATGGAAAGACCTTCGAAGTCATCGACCCGTCGAACGGCGAATCGCTAGGCCGCGTCCCCCACATGGGCGCGAACGAGACGCGCCGCGCCATCGAGGCCGCCAACGCCGCCTGGCCCGCCTGGCGCAAGAAGACGGCCAAGGAACGCGCGGTCATCATGCGCCGCTGGTTCGACCTGATGACGGCGAACGCCGACGATCTCGCCCTCATCCTCACGACCGAACAAGGCAAGCCGCTCGCCGAGGCGAAAGGCGAAATCGCCTACGCCGCGTCATTCATCGAATGGTTCGCGGAGGAAGGCAAGCGCGTCGCCGGCGACACGCTCGCCACACCCGCGGCCGACAAGCGCATCGTCGTAACCAAGGAGCCGATCGGCGTCTGCGCCGCCATCACGCCGTGGAACTTCCCCGCCGCCATGATCACGCGCAAGGTCGGCCCGGCGCTCGCGGCCGGCTGCCCGATCGTCGTGAAACCCGCCGAAGCAACGCCGTTCTCCGCATTCGCGATGGCCGTCCTCGCCGAACGCGCAGGCGTGCCCAAGGGCGTGCTCAGCATCCTGACCGGCGACCCGAAAGCGATCGGCGGCGAAATGACGAGCAACCCGATCGTGCGCAAGCTCTCCTTCACCGGCTCCACCGCGGTCGGCCGCCTGCTGATGGCGCAAAGCGCACCGACCGTCAAGAAGGTCACGCTGGAACTCGGCGGCAACGCGCCCTTCATCGTCTTCGACGACGCCGATATCGACGCTGCCGTCGAAGGCGCAATCGCCTCGAAGTACCGCAACAGCGGACAAACCTGCGTGTGCACCAACCGCTTCTACGTGCACGAGCGCGTCTATGATGCCTTCGCGCAGAAAATGGCGGCCGCGGTCGGCGGGCTCAAGGTCGGACGCGGCACGGAAAGCGGCGTGGCGCTCGGGCCGCTCATCAACGAAGCTGCCGTGAAAAAGGTTGAATCGCATATCGAGGATGCGCTCGCCAAAGGCGCGTCGGTCGCGTCGGGCGGCAAGCGTCATGCGCTCGGACACGGCTTCTTCGAGCCGACCGTGCTGACCGGCGTCACGCCCGACATGAAAGTGGCGAAGGAAGAAACCTTCGGCCCGCTCGCGCCGATCTTCAAGTTCTCGTCGGACGAGGAAGTGGTACGCCTCGCCAACGACACCGAGTTCGGGCTCGCCGCCTACTTCTACAGCCGCGACATCGGCCGCATCTGGCGCGTGGCCGAGGCGCTCGAATACGGCATGGTCGGCATCAACACCGGCCTGATCTCGAACGAAGTCGCGCCGTTCGGCGGCGTGAAGCAGTCCGGGCTCGGCCGCGAAGGATCGCACTACGGCATCGACGACTATGTCGTCATCAAGTATCTCTGCATGGCAGTCTGACCGAGCCTCGGCGCCTCGCGTGCAAAAAGCCTCGCCACTTCCGTGCCGAGGCTTTTTTCTACGTGAGGCGCATTGCCGTTCAGTTCGCCGAGCTGGCCGGCGTCACCTGAACCGCCGTCGCCGACACGAATACCGCGTGGATCGTGTCGCCCTTCTTCAGCTTCTCGGCCTCGATATCGGGTGTGAGATCGAACGTCTCGGTGCGCCACGGGCCGCGCAGCGTGATCGTGCGCTTCTTCGTGTTGATGCTTTCGACCGTCGCGATGACCTCGACCTGGCGCGTCGCGTCGAAGCCCGTCACGCCCTTCGGACCCGACGTCGGCTGATAGGTCGTCGTATCGACGCGCTGGCGCTCGCCCTTCCCGCCGCCCTTCACCTTCTCGGCGCTCACGAGCAACGCGTTCTTGTAATCGACGTCGACGCGATCGCCGACATGCAACTGATCGAAGTTCGTGACTTCCTTGTTCACCAGGACCGTCGAAAGGCCTCGCGGACCGCGGATCGTCAGCGAACGGCTGGCCGGGTCGATGCCCACGATCTGCGCCTGAACGTGGATCGGCTGTGCCTGGCTGACGACCTGTTCAGCACTCTTCGCCAGCGGCTGCTCCTGCGCGATCGCCGCGTCCATTGAAGCGACCATTGCCGAGACGGAAAGAACCAGAATGGCGCATCGTTTCATGTTCATGGGATTAGTTCCTCGATTGAAATTTGCAGTACCAATTATTTAACTTTCCTGAACACCGCCACTGCGATCAAAGCGCCGTCATTTATACCGCGTAAGCTGCATGCGCGTCCAACATCTGGACGATATATTACGACTCGCCATCGCCCCGGCGGCGCGGGCCGTCAAAAGGCGGGCGCGGCGTCGAACCGGTAGAATCGGTCCCATATCCGGCGCGGGCGCACACCGCCGGCCTTTGCCGCTTCATCGATCTCTCAGGGGCGCTATGCGACGCTCGGCTTTCTTCATCCGCTTCATCGGCATCGGCATTCTGTTTCACATCTATGTCGGTGTGCGGCTCATTCCGGACGCGCCGGTCGGCCTGCCGCTCAAGGTGCTGGCGGCGGCGCTGCTGGTGGCCTCGGTCGTCTTCATTCCGCTCGGCATGGCGGCGCGCTCGATCGAGGCGCAACCGCTCGCCGACCGCTTCGCCTGGCTCGGGCTGACCGCGCTCGGCTTCTTCTCCTCGCTCCTGCTGCTGACGTTCGCTCGCGATGTCATGCTGTTCTTCGTGCATCTCGTCGACTGGCTGCGCGGCGCGCCCGTGGGCTCGCCGGTGCTCGTCGCATACAGCGCGGTCGCGGTGCCGGCGCTCGCCGTGCTGTTCTCCGCGATCGGCTTCTACAACGCGCGGCGGCGCGCCCCGATCGTGAGCGTCGACGTGCCCATCGAGAATCTGCCCGCCGCGCTCGACGGCTTCACCATCGTGCAGATCAGCGACATCCATGTCGGCCCGACCATCAAGCGCGGTTACGTGGAGCGCATCGTCGCCGCCGTAAACGGGCTGAAGCCGGATCTGATCGCGGTGACGGGCGACGTCGTCGACGGCTCGGTGCCGCATCTCGCCGACCATACGCGTCCGCTTGCCGGCTTGAGCGCGCGGCACGGCGCGTTTCTCGTCACCGGCAATCACGAGTACTACTCGGGCGCCGACAAGTGGATCGCCGAATTCCGCCGCCTGGGATTGAACGTGCTGCTCAACCAGCACGTGGTGCTGAACCACGACGGCGCGCAGGCCGTGGTCGCGGGCGTGACCGATTACGGCGCGGGCAGCTTCGATCCCGCGCATCGCAGCGATCCGGCGAAAGCGATCAGCGGCGCACCCGCCGATGCAGCCGTGCGCGTGCTGCTCGCGCACCAGCCGCGCAGCGCCACGGCCGCGGCCGAAGCGGGATTCACGCTGCAGCTTTCGGGACACACGCACGGCGGCCAGTTCCTGCCCTGGAATTGCTTCGTGCGCCTGCAGCAGCCGTTCGTCGCCGGACTCGTGAAGTTCAAGGGGCTCTGGGTCTACACAAGCCGGGGTACCGGCTACTGGGGACCGCCGAAGCGGCTGGGCGCGCCTTCGGAGATCACGCGGATTCGCCTGGTTGCCTCGAGCTGACGCATGACGATGGACTGCGAAATTTGTCGTTACGGGTCGCAACCCGAATAGAAGTGCGCCACGAGGGCTAGGACGTGCTCGATACGGCCGACGGGCTCGTCGCATAGACGCTGCGATGCGGGACCGTGCCCTCGCGCGGCCATTCCGAGCGCTCATCGAAGAACCACGCCGCGCGCTCGCGCCCCTTGCGGATCAGCGCATGAATGAGCGCGGGATTGCGGTCGAGCTTCGATGCGTAGTCGAGCGGCCCGGGATAATCCCTCGCGTCGAGATGCATCTGCACGACGCGGATCTTGATCGGCTTGTAGCGCTGCGCGAGCGTCGGGTCCATCGCCAGCAGTTCGTTCACGCGCGTCGTGAAGTAAAGCTCCTGCCCCAGCGAAAGATTGCCGGATAGTTCGTTGCGCCGGTCAATGATCTCGTTCATCGACTCAGGCAATTCCCGGCGATACTGCGGATTGATCTGCACGACCCAGATTTCGTCGGGACGCGACGCGAGATCGAGGTCGGTGAACTCGCGCACCGGCGGATTGCTGCTGAAGAGCCCGTCCCAGCACATGCGGCCGTCCGCGGCGACCGCGCGATAAAGCGGCGGCACCGCGGCCGATGCCACCAGTCGATCCTGATCCAGCGTCTCGCCCGGAAAGATCACGCGATCGCCGGTGCGCACATCGGTTGCGCCGATGAACAGCGTGGGCTTCGCGCGCCGCTCGGGCTCGGTCGGCAGCGATGCGAACGGCAGATGCTTGCCGAGCAGCTCGCGCAGGCGCTCTTCCGCGATCGGCGGATAGAGATACGGACTGATCTCCGCGTTGATCGGCAGGCGCGCGTACCACGTGCCGAGCGCATTGGCGACGATATCCGGCCCCTGCCGCGCTTCCAGATCCTTCCAGAAGCCGGCAAGACGTCGCACGGCATCCGCCGGGCCGCCGAGCAGCAGACCCGCCCACGCGAGCGCGCTGCACATCGCGCCGCCGGAGGTCCCGGAAAGCGCGACCAGGTCGAAGCGGCCGAAAAACTCGCCGCTCAGCAGCTGCTCGAGCACGCCCGCGGCGAACGCCGCATGGCTTCCGCCGCCCTGACACGCGATCGCCACTTTCGGAATGGTCGCCATCACCGCACCTCGTTCGCGTCCGCCGACATCGGCCGTACGCTACAGCATAGGCGACGCGCGCCGCTATGCCAGCGCCGCCAGCACCTGTTCCGTCGAGCGGATCCGGCCGATGCGCGGAAAGATGTAGCGGCACGTCGATTCGTGCGCGTCGGCGTGCAGGTCGCTCATCGCGTCCTCGACGAAGATCTGCTGATAGCCGCGCTCGTGCGCGCCGCGCGCGGTCGAGTCCACGCCGATCGCCGTCGCGATGCCGCCCAGCACGATCGTGTCGATGCCGCGTCGCCGCAGATGCGCGTCGAGGTCCGTGTTGTAGAACGCGCCCCACTGCCGCTTGGTGACGACGATATCCGACGGCTGCACGCCGAGCTCGGCGCACAGCTCGCTCCAGCCTTCCGGCTCCGGTGCTTGCTGGGCCTGTCCCGAGTCGGTGATCGGGCGCAGGCCGCCGGGCGCATTCGGAAACGCGACCTTGACGAGCACCACCGGCGCGCCGAGCGCGCGGAAGCGGTCGGCGAGCGCGCGCGCATTGGCGAGCACGCTCGCGGCATCATGGGGCTGCACCGGCAAGGCGGCGATGCCCGCTTGCAGATCGATCAGCACGAGCGCGGTTTTCGCGCCGTCGAGCTGGAGTTCGGGTGCGTTCATTGAAAGTCCGGAGAAAGGTTGATCGAGGCAGCGCCGCGTCAGTCGTCTTCCGGGCGGAAGACGAGCGCCGCACCGTTCATGCAGTAGCGCAGGCCCGTGGGCTTCGGGCCGTCGTCGAAGACGTGGCCGAGATGCCCGCCGCAGCGCCGGCAATGCACTTCGTTGCGCATGTGGCCGGCGGCGTCCGCGTGCATCGCGACGGCGCCGTCGAGCGGCTTCCAGAAGCTCGGCCAGCCGGTGCCGCTGTCGAACTTCGCCGCCGACGAGAACAGCGGGAGATCGCATCCGCCGCACAGGTAGACGCCGCCGCGGCGTTCGTTGAGCAGCGGGCTCGAGAACGGCGGCTCGGTGCCGCCGCGCCGCAGCACGCGGAATTGCTCGGGGGAAAGGCGGCGGCGCCAGTCCGAGGTGCTGTGATCGACTTCGTATGAGCGCGCCGGAGCCGAACGCGCCGCGCCGCCGACGAATGCGCTCGCCATCATGCCGAAAAGACTGCGCTTCGTGCGTGTCACGATTTTCATCGAATGAACGCCCTCATGTCCGGTCGCCTCGCCGGCGCGCCGCGCTACGATTTGAGCCGGTATCCCGTCTTGAAGATCCACGCGACGATCGCGATGAATACGCCGAGGAATACCACCGTCATGCCGAGACTCACGCCGACTTGGACATCCGCGAGTCCGTAAAAGCTCCAGCGAAAGCCGCTGATCAGATAGACGACCGGATTGAGCAACGCGACGGTCTTCCAGAATGGCGGCAGGATGTTGATCGAATAGAAGCTGCCGCCGAGAAACGTGAGCGGCGTGACAATCAGCAGCGGAATGATCTGCAGCTTCTCGAAGCCGTCCGCCCAGATGCCGATGATGAACCCGAGCAGGCTGAACGTCACGGACGTGAGCAGCAGGAACACGATCATCCAGACCGGATGATCGATTCTGAGCGGCACGAACAGCCTTGCGGTCAGAAGAATGATCAATCCGAGGATGACGGACTTGGTCGCGGCCGCGCCGACATAGCTCAGAACGAGCTCGAAGTACGAAACCGGCGCGGACAGCAGCTCGTAGATGGTTCCGGTGAATTTCGGAAAGTAGATGCCGAAGGACGCGTTGGCGATGCTCTGCGTCAGGAGCGACAGCATCACGAGCCCCGGCACGATGAACGCGCCGTAACTGATTCCGTCGACTTGCGGAATGCGCGAGCCGATGGCCGCGCCGAACACGACGAAGTAAAGCGACGTGGAAATGACCGGCGACACGATGCTCTGCATCAGCGTGCGCCCGGCGCGCGCCATCTCGAAACGGTAGATCGCGCGAACGGCGTATAGATTCATTTGGCTTCCCTGACGAGGCTCACGAAGATGTCTTCGAGCGAGCTTTGCGTCGTTTGCAGGTCCTTGAAACGCACGCCGGCTTCGTCGACGTGGCGCAACAGCGCGATGATGCGACCCGGCTCGTCGTGCGCATCGTAGGTGTAGGTGAGCTCGCCGCCATCCGCCGAGCGGGCAAGGCCGTAGGGCTGGAGCGCCGCCGGAATTTCCCCGAGCGGATGTTCGAGCTGCAGCGTGAGCTTCTTCTGCCCGAGCTTGCGCATGAGCTCGTGCTTCTCCTCGACGAGCACGATCTCGCCGCGGTTGATGACGCCGATGCGGTCCGCCATCTCCTCCGCCTCCTCGATGTAGTGCGTCGTCAGGATGATGGTCACGCCGTTCGACTTCAGCTCGCGCACGAGGTCCCACATGTCGCGCCGCAACTCGACGTCGACGCCCGCGGTGGGCTCGTCGAGAAAAAGGATGTCCGGCTCGTGCGCGAGCGCCTTCGCGATCAGGACGCGCCGCTTCATGCCGCCCGAGAGCGTCATGATCTTGTTGTCCTTCTTGCTCCAGAGCGAGAGCGCCTTCAGCACCTTTTCGACGTGCGCCGGGTTCTTCGGCCGGCCGAACAGCCCGCGGCTGAACGACACGGTTGCCCAGACGGTCTCGAAGGCGTCGGTGGTGAGCTCCTGCGGCACGAGGCCGATCATCGCGCGCGCGGCGCGGTAATCCGTGGCGATGTCGTGACCGGCGACGGTGACCTTGCCCTGGCTCGGATTCACGATTCCGCAGATGGTGCTGATGAGCGTCGTCTTGCCCGCGCCGTTCGGGCCGAGCAGCGCGAAAATCTCGCCGCGCCGGATCTCCAGGTTCACGTCCCGGAGCGCGCGGAAGCCCGACCCGTAGGTCTTGGACAGATTGGAAACGGTGATGATCGTTGGCATGGCACGGACGATAGCAGATAGCGCGCGATCCGGCTCGGACGATAGGGTCGTCCGTTCGGCCGATGTCCGCCGGACGGCGCTGCGCCCGCCTTCGACGCTCGGGCGGCCACCCGACGCGCAATGGGCATATCGATTGCTTTGGAGCAGGGCGCCCAGCGCGAAGGAGTCAAAGTGAACATCCCTATTTGCTCGCCCTCGATCACCACGATGATCCGCATGGATCACACACACGTGTTGGCGGCTTTCCACCGCTATCACGCCGGCACGCCGTGGTGGCGAAAGCGGGCCATCGTCGGACTGGCCTGCACGGCGTTGGAGATTCATGCGCAGCTGGAGGAGGAAATTTTCTATCCCGCGCTCGGCATCGCACTGCCGGGGGACGAGACGCTCCTGAAAGCCAGGCCCGAGCACGACAGGATGAGAGCGGACATCGCGAAGCTGCGGGCGATGGGCCCTCACGATGCCGCCTTCGACGCACGCTTCATGCAGCTCATGCGGGAAGTGATTCATCACGTTGCGGACGAGGAAACCGTCCTGCTTCCGACCGCCGAGCGCGCGCTCGGCTCGCAGCTCGGCGAGCTCGGCGCTCGCATGACCAAACGGCGGATGCAGCTCGTCGCGCAAAACCGGCCCGCGGCCATCGCGGCGAATACGGCGGGCACGTTTCCGCTGGCGACGCTCGCCGCGATGTCGCTCGGGGCGCTCGCCGTCGCGCATTGCCTGCGGCCCTCGGCGGCGCGCCGCGCGAGGCGCCGCGCCTAGCTCGAAGGCGCGCATCGGCACGACCGATCGATCGCAACCGGCTCGCTTCGTCCGGAACGAGGATTGCTGATGCCTGCATGCCTCTGTCCGGTTTCCGTCCCTTCGCGACGACTCCGGACACGCATTGCACGCCCGACACCGGAAGACTCGCAGACCGACATGCAAAGCGCATTGAGCCCCGCAGGCATTCAGGCCAGCCGCATACTCGATCTGTGGCATCTGACGCTGGCCGTCTGCTGCGCGGTCTTCGCGGCGATTCTTCTGGCGTGCCTGATCGCGATGGTGCGTGCCCCGCGCGCCAACCGCGCGACGCCCGCGGATGTCTCTGTCGTCGGCAATCCGCAGACGCGCGTGCGCTTCTGGGTGATTGCCGCGACGGGCGTGTCCACGTTTCTGCTTTTCGGACTGGTTCTGGCGGACGTGCTTACCGACCGCGCGCTGTCGCGCCTGCCCGTAGACAATGCGCTGCGTATCGAAATGACGGGCTATCAATGGTGGTGGCAGGCGCGCTACTCGCCCGACGGCGGCGCGCCCGGCTTCACGCTCGCCAACGAGCTGCACGTTCCGGTGGGCCGCCCGGTCGTCGTGTCGCTGAAGGCCGCCGATGTCATCCATACGTTCTGGGTGCCGAATCTGCATGGAAAGAAAGACATGATTCCGGGCCGCGACGCGACCATCGAATTCCGCGCGGACAAGGCGGGCGTGTATCGCGGACAGTGCGCCGAATTCTGCGGCTACGAACATGCGCTGATGGCGTTCTCGATCGTCGCCGATCCGCCCGCGCGGTATGAAGCGTGGGCCGCACGGCAGCGCCAGCCGGCTCCGGCTCCGTCGGACGAGATGGCCGCGCGCGGCCGCGAGGTATTCATGAGCCGGGATTGCGCGCGCTGTCACGCCGTGCGCGGAACCGATGCGCAAGGCACGGTCGGTCCCGATCTCACGCATGTCGCGAGCAGGCAATTCATCGCCGCCGGCACGCTCGCCAATAATCGCGGCAACCTCGCCGGATGGATCGTCGATCCGCGCACGCTCAAGCCCGGCACGGTCATGCCGCCCACACGCCTGCAGCCCGCCGATCTCCAGGCGCTGCTCACCTGGATGGAGACGCTCGAATGAGCGACCAGCGGAATGCCGCGCCTCCCGTCGATGGCCCGCACGCGTCGCCCGCCGTGCGCGAGACGCTTGCCGCGACGTGGCGCGATCCGCCCGGCTTCATCGGCATGCTGAGCGCGATCAACCACAAGACCATCGCGCGCCGCTTCATCGTGACGACGTTCGTGTTCTTCCTGCTCGCCGGGCTGCTCGCGCTCGCCATGCGCACGCAGCTCGCGCTGCCGGACCAGCGCCTCATCGGCCCGAACCTGTACAACGAGCTCTTCACGATGCACGGCACGACGATGATGTTCCTCTTCGCCGTGCCGGTCATGCAGGCGGTCGCCGCGTTCCTCGTGCCGCTGATGATCGGCGCGCGCAGCATCGCGTTTCCGCGCATGAACGCCTATGCGTACTGGGTGTTCCTGTTCGGCGGCGTGCTGCTGTTCGCCTCGCTCGCGGTGAACACCGCGCCGAACGCCGGGTGGTTCAGCTACGTGCCGCTCGCCGGTCCCGACTTTTCGCCCAACAAGGGCGCCGACATCTGGGCGCAGATGATCACCTTCACCGAGCTCTCCGGCCTGCTCGAAGCGGTGGTGCTCATCACGACGATCTTCAAGCTGCGCGCGCCCGGCATGTCGCTCAACCGCATGCCGCTTTTCGTGTGGGCAACGCTCGTCACGCAGTTCATGGTGATCTTCGCGATGCCCGCGGTCATGCTGTGCAGCACCGCGCTCATTCTCGACCGGCTCGTCGGCACGCATTTCTACAACCCCGCCAAGGGCGGCGACGTGCTCCTGTGGCAACACCTCTTCTGGTTCTTCGGCCATCCCGAGGTGTATCTGATCTTCATTCCTCCGCTCGGCTTCATCTCGTCGATCATTCCGACCTTCGCGCGCCGCCCGGTGTTCGGCTATCCGGCGATGGTGCTCGCGCTCATCGCCACCGCGTTTCTCTCGTTCGGCCTGTGGGTGCATCACATGTTCGCGACGAACATTCCCGAGCTGGGCAAGAGCTTCTTCACGGCCGCAAGCCTGATGATCGCGATTCCATCGGCCATCCAGATCTTCTGCTGGATCGGCACGCTGTGGACCGGACGGCTCAACCTGCGCACGCCCCTGCTTTTCGTGCTCGCGTTCTTCTTCATTCTCGTGATGGGCGGCATGACCGGCATCATGGTCGCGTCCGTCCCGCTCGATCTGCAGGTTCACGATACCTACTTCGTCGTCGCGCATCTGCATTACGTGCTGCTCGGCGGCGCGGTGTTTCCGCTCTTCGGCGCCTTCTTCTACTGGTTCCCCAAGTTCGCGGGCCGCATGCTCGGCGAGCGGCTCGGCAAGTGGCAGTTCTGGCTGTTCTTCATCGGCTTCAACGTGACCTTCTTTCCGATGCATCTGCTCGGTCTCGAAGGCATGCCGCGGCGCGTCTGGACCTACCCGCACGGACTCGGCTGGGACGGCATGAACCTGACCGCGACCATCGGCGCTTACATGATCGCGGCGAGCGTGCTGCTTTTCATCGTCAATGTCGTGAAGAGCATGCGCGGCAGCGAGCGCGCGAGCGCCGATCCGTGGGGCGCCGGCACGCTCGAGTGGAGCGTGCCCTCTCCCCCTCCGCCGCACAACTTCGATGCGATTCCCGTCGTGCATGGCCGCGACCCGCTGTGGGAGCCGCCCGCGCAGCCGGCCTTCGTCGCGGGTCTCGCCGCCGACGCGCGCGAGGTGCTGGTGACGAGCGTGCTCGACGCACAGCCCGATCATCGCCCGATGTTCCCGACGCCTTCCATCTGGCCGTTCGCGAGCGCCGTGGCGACGACGATCCTTTTCATCGCTTCGATCTATACGCCGTGGGCGGTCGTGTGGGGCTCGCTGCCGGTTGCGGTCGCGGTGATCGGCTGGTTCTGGCCGAATCGCGGCGAGAACCGCGTTGCGCTCGCGCGGGAGCAACGACCATGAATGCGGATACGCGCGCGGCGAACCCTTGCCCCGACCCGGACGACACGGCGCAACGGGTGCTCGACGTACGCACGCTGCCGACCTTCGCCTTCGGTCACCGCAGCGTGATGTGGTGGAGCACGATGGGCCTGATGCTGATCGAAGGCACCGTGTTCGCCATCGCGGTGATGACGTACTTCTATTTGCGCACGCGCGCCCCGGCCTGGCCGATGGCGGCCGACGCGCCGGACCTTTCATGGGGCACGCTCAATACGCTCGTGCTGCTCGTGAGCCTGTGGCCCAACCAGCTCGCCAAGAATGCGGCGGAACGCGGCGACCGCGCAAGGGCGGCGCTGTGGCTCACCGTCTGCCTCGTTTCGGCCGTCGCGTTTCTCGTGATACGCGGATTCGAATTCGCCTCCCTGAACGTGAGCTGGTACGCGAATGCATACGGATCGGTCGTCTGGTTGCTGCTCGGCCTGCATACGACTCACCTCATTACCGACACCGTCGATACCGCCGTGCTCGCCGTGCTGCTTTTCACGGGGCCGTTCGAGGGCAAGCGGCTCGTCGATGTCAGCGAGAACGCGTTGTACTGGTACTTCGTCGTGCTGAGCTGGCTGCCGATCTACGGCGTCATCTACTGGGCGCCCCGATTCTGACTTCGAACATGAGAACCTGGCTCGCGCTTCTCGGCGCTCCGTCGATCGTGCTTGGATGCCTCGGCGTGAACTACGCGCTGATCGCGCCCGCCTGCCGCCTCGGAAGCCGCGCGCTGCTCGACGGCGTGAGCGGCGCGAGCTTCGTCGTCTGCGCGCTCGCGACGCTGCTCGCGTGGCAGCGCTGGCGCGAAACGCGCCGCGCGCTCGCCCTGCAGACGCCCGACGCTGCGGACCGGCCCGCGCGCGCCGGGTTCGTCGCGGCGGTCGCGGCCGGCGTGGGCGCGCTGTCGGTCCTGTCCGTGATCGCCATATCGATACCGCAATGGCTACTGCCCGTCTGCTGAAATACGCGTTCCCGTGCATCCTCGCCGCATGCGGCGATGCCCATGCGCATGCCGTCGCATCGGGATCGCGCACCGCCGATGCGACGCCGCTCGCCTGGACGTTCGAGCCGTGGGTGGTCATCGTGCTGGGCGTGAGCCTGATGCTCTATCTCGCGGGCTATCTGCGGCTGCGCACGCGAAGCGCGCAAGGCCGCGCGGGTCGTGCCGCGCGCCTCGCTGCCTTCAGCGCCGGCTGGCTCACGCTCGTCGCCTCGCTCGTATCGCCGCTGCATGCGTTGAGCGAATGGCTTTTTTCCGCGCACATGCTCCAGCACGAACTCTTCATGCTCGTGGCCGCGCCGCTTCTCGTGATCGGCCGGCCGCTCGCCGTATGGCTCTGGGCGTTTCCCGCCGCCGCCCGCAGGCGCATCGGCGCGGCGGCGCGCTCGCGCTGGATCAGGCGGCCGTGGCGCTGGCTGACGCTGCCCGCCGTCGCCTGGACGCTGCACGCCGCCGCGCTCTGGTGCTGGCACGCGCCGCGTTTCTTCGAAGCGGCGCTCGCCCGTCCCGGCATCCACACGCTTCAGCACGCAAGTTTTCTCGCGAGCGCGCTGCTCTTCTGGTGGACGGTGTTCGGCCGCGCGTCGGACACGCATGGCGCGTCGAACGCGCACTCGATGCTGTCGCTGTTCACGACGATGGTTCATACCGGCGCGCTCGGCGCGCTGCTCACGCTCGCGCCGGGCGTCTGGTACCCGTCATGCATCGAGACGACGCTCGCGCTCGGCTTCGATCCGTTGCAGGACCAGCAACTCGGCGGTCTCGTGATGTGGGTTCCCGGCGGTCTGGCGTATCTGATCGGCGGGCTGCTCGTCGGCGCGCGCTGGCTGGCGCGACGCCCGCCGACCGTCGCGTCCGGCGTAGCGCGCGAGGGATGAAGGCATGCACAACGTCGCGATCGCGCTTCTGGCCGTCATCGCGCTGGCCGCGTGCGAAGGGAAGCCGCCTTCGTCCGACGCCATCACCGGCGGCAATCCGCAACACGGCCTCGACGCGATCCTGCGTCATGGCTGCGGCGCCTGTCACCGGATCGACGGCGTGCCGGGCGCTTACGGCACGGTCGGACCGGCGCTGCAGAACATCGGCGAGCGCGCCTACGTCGCGGGCAAGCTGCCCAATTCGCCGGAGAATTTGCAGATGTGGATCCGCTTCCCGCAACGTATCGAGCCCGGCAGCGCGATGCCCGATCTCGGCGTCGACGAGATCGACGCGCGCGACATCGCCGCCTATCTGTATCACCAATCACGATGAACACGGCGCGCGCCCTTTCCCGTTTCGTTGCGGTCCTGCTGCTGTGGCCGTGCGCCCTCATGGCGGCCGATGCGCCGGCGTCGCCGGAACTGCTCGCGCGCGGCGCGTACGTCGCGAAAGCGGCGGATTGCGCGGGCTGCCATACCGCGCCGCTCCACGGCGCGCCGTTTGCGGGCGGGCTCGAGATGACTTCGCCGTTCGGCACCATCGTCAGCAGCAATATCACGCCGGACCGGGAGACCGGCATCGGCGCGTACAGCTATGAGGATTTCGCGAGAGCGCTGCGCGAGGGCGTCGCGCCCGGCGGCAAGGGCCTGTATCCCGCGATGCCGTATCCCGCCTTCGTGAAGATCACCGACGACGACATGCGCGCGCTCTATGCCTACATGATGCACGGCGTGCCGCCCGTGCGGCACCGGCCGCCCGAAACCAGGGTGCCGTTTCCGTTCAATCAGCGCTGGGCATTGCGCGTGTGGCGGGCGGTTTTCTCGCCCAAGGAGCGGTTCGAGCCGCGCGCCGATCGCGATGCGAGCTGGAATCGCGGTGCGTATCTCGTGCAGTCCGTCGGGCACTGCGGTTCGTGTCATACCCCGCGCGGCATCGGCTATCAGGAGCGCGGCTACGACGAATCGTCGAAGACGTTCCTTTCCGGCGGCGTCAACGACAACTGGTTCGCGCCGAATCTGCGCGCCGATCCCGGCTCCGGCCTGGGACGCATCGCGCAGGATGACATCGCCGCATTCCTCAAGACGGGACATGGCGCGGGCATGGTCGCGTATGGCAGCATGGTCGAAACGGTCGAGGACAGCCTGCAATATCTGACCGACGACGACCTGCGCTCGATCGCGGTCTATCTGAAGACGCTGCCCGCCACCGGCGCCGCGGACGGCGTGTTCGACCCGGCGCTCGCGCAGCAAGGACGTCTCAAGACGCGGGCCCCCGACACTCCGCCCGAGCAGGGCGCGGCGGTGTACGCGGGATTCTGTGCGCAATGCCATCGTGGCGACGGTCGAGGCGTGCCCAATGCGTTTCCAGCGCTCGCGGGCAATCCGTCCGTCATCGGCGAGGACACGACGTCGCTCATCCGGCTGCTCGTCGAGGGCGGCAACAGTCCCGCGACGATTCACGGTCCGCCGCGCCAGCCGATGCCGTCATTCGCCGGCCGCCTGACCGATGCGCAGATCGCGCAGGTGCTCACTTTCGTACGCGCGTCATGGGGCAACGATGCGCGCCCCGTCACGACGAACGACGTCTCCTCGATGCGCAGCGGATTGCACGAGTGAGTCCGGCCGACTGACGCCGATCGAGCCACCCGTCCTGCATCAATCTTCTGCCGATTTTGAATTCCCGAGCGGCACGATTGACCGCCGCGCCTCGGTCAGCCTCGCGTCGACCAGGATTTGCGCCCGTATCCGCTGATATTCCCGCCGCTCGACCGGCACGACACCGGGCTTGCCCAGATCGTTCAGGTGGATCCGGTAGGTTTCCCGTGCGGTCAGCGCCGCGGCCGCCGCGATGATCGTCGCCGCAAAAGTGATGGCGCCGATCGTGAACGGAATGCTGACCGAGCCCCCCGGGGGTGCCACGGCGACAAACAGCGCAGGCAGCAGCGCCGCGATGGTGATTCCGGTGTTATGCCCGATCGCCACCCCCGTGACCCGATTGCGGGTGCGGAACAGCTCCGGATAGAAACTCGGAAAGATGGCGTTGAAGCCCTGGTAGGCGAGGCCCCACATCAGCAGCGCCATGACGATCGCCAGCGGCGCGTTATGGATGCTGATGCTATAGAGATAGCCGAACGAAAGCAGGCCGGAGCCGAGCGCACCGACGACCGTCGGAAGCTTGCGGCCGACCTTGTCCGACAGATTGCCGACATAGGGGATCAGGATCACCGCCAGGATGTTGCCGAGCACCGGAATCCACAGGTAGACGTCCGCATGGAAGCCGATGCCGTAGGCCGGCTGCACCGCATACGCCGCACCGAAGATCGTCGCCACCACGGGAATGACGGTCGTCAATGACATGCAGGCAACGCGGAACATATCGGCCCAGCTGTCGGTGAAAGCCTGGATGATCGGCGACTTGGCAATCTCGCCATGCTCATCCTCTTCGACAAAGGCCGGTGTCTCATCGACATCGCGGCGAATGTAATAACCCGCGACGATAATAAAGAAACTCAAGAGGAAGGGTATGCGCCAGCCCCAGGCATTGAACGCGTCCGTCGGTATGTAGTGCGCGAGCGGCAGGAACACCGCCGCAGCCAGAATCTGGCCGGCCTGTACACCCTGCAGCGTGAAGCTCGCGAAGAAGCCACGCCGGCCGAACGGGGCGTGCTCGAGAACCATCGAGCTTGCACCCGCGATTTCCCCGGCCACCGCGAAGCCCTGAATCAGCCGCATGGCGACCAGTCCTGCCGGCGCCCATAGGCCCACCTGCCCATAGGTCGGCAGCAGGCCGACGGCCATGGTCGAGAAGCCCATCATGAACATGCACAGGATCAGCACGAACTTGCGGCCGTGGGTGTCGCCCAGGTGGCCCAGTACGAGCGCGCCGATCGGACGCGCCACATAGCCGACACCGTAGGTCGCCAGCGACGCGACGATGGCGATCTTCGGGTCGCCCTGCGGAAAAAAGATCTGCGGGAAGATCAGCGATGCCGCCGTGGCGTAGATGAAGAAGTCGTAGTACTCCAGCGTCGAGCCGATCCAGCCGCTGGCGGCGGCTTTCTTCGACTGGCGCCTGCCTTTCGGCTCGTTGCTCTTTGGGTTGGTCATGTGTGTCTCCGGTTTCGCGGTCGATGGTTAGCGCGATCGCGAGATGGCGTCAGTAGTGAGGTATGGGCGGGTTGATGGCGATCGATTTCAAGCAGCGGGTCTCTGCGCGGGCATTTAGGCTTTTCTGCTGGATTCATCCTTGTCTGTTTCCACGAACTGGTCATCCGTGCGTTCTCCGATTTGTAACGCACCGGATAGTTACTTAAAGCGCATATTATGGCCCATTCCGCGACCGGTCAAAGGGGGCACGTGCTTGCGTGCGGCAGCAGCCTGTTCGACGAGTTCGAGATGCGTGTGCGGCGGAGTGAGCACCGGCACAGCGTCGACACGTGGATCCTTCAATACCGCGTCGAACGACTCGCCAACGGGAAAGCCGTATGCGTTGGCAAATCGTTCGAGCCGTTCTGGCGAACGACCGACGACGGCAACTACCTCCGCTTCGTCGCGCAGATCGTTTAGTGCAAGCGCGTGAGGCTAACAGCCAGTCCAGCACCAACGATCGCGATTCGAGTCTTGCGCATCGAGACGTACTTCAGATGAGCGCGGTCAACTCCGGAACGGCTTCGAACAGATCCTGAGCCAGACCATAATCCGCAACGCTGAAAATCGGCGCTTCGGGGTCTTTGTTGATCGCGACGATCACCTTCGAGTCTTTCATGCCGGCCAGGTGCTGGATCGCACC
>NZ_FCOB02000016.1 GCF_001545075.1 Caballeronia ptereochthonis | reverse complement strand
GCGTGGCGAACCAGCGTTCGACCTGATTGAGCCATGACGCCGAAGTGGGTGTGAAGTGAACCTGGAAGCGGGGATGACGAGCGAACCACGCCTTGATCGAGGGAGTCTTATGTGTGCCGTAATTGTCCATCACCAGATGCACATCCAGGTGGGGCGGCACGCTGGCTTCGATGGTGCGCAGGAAACGCAGGAATTCGTTGCTGCGATGACGCCGGTGCACCTCGCCGATCACTTCGCCAGTGACAATGTCCAGCGCAGCAAAGAGCGTGGTCGTACCGTGACGCATGTAGTCGTGAGTGCGTCGCTCGGGAACGCCTGGGGCCAACGGCAATATGGGCTGCGTGCGGTCCAATGCCTGTATTTGGCTCTTCTCGTCAACGCACAGCACCATCGCCTTGAGCGGCGGATCCAGGTACAGGCCGACAATATCGCGCACCTTGTCGACGAATAACGGATCGCTAGAGAGCTTGAACGTTTCCTGCCGATGCGGTTGCAGTCCGAAGGCACGCCAGATCCGCGACACTGCCGTCTGCGAGAGCTTCATCTCTCGGGCCATCGTTCGCGTGCTCCAGTGCGTCGCCCCGGCAGGCACGGACTCAAGCGTCTTCGCAATAACAGCATCGACATGTGTGTCGTCGATTGCCCTGGGTGCACCGGGGCGTGGCGCGTCAAGCAGTCCGTCCACACGGTCTGCGACAAATCGCGCGCGCCATTTAGAGACAGTTTGCTGTGTAAGCTGCAGTTTCGCCGCGACCGTCTTGTTGTCCATCCCTTCGGCACAGGCCAGCACGATGCGCGCTCGCAACGCTAACGCCTGCGCTGTCTTGCGCCGCATCGTGAGCGCCTTCAGTTGCTCGAATTCCGATCCGTTCAGCGCGAGTTCTCGTTTGGGCCGTCCGCTCATCGCCGTCTCCTACTACGAGTGCCACACATAGCACTCTAGTACCCGGTGAAAATAATTCAATGAATTTGTAACTCACCACACTAGTGGAACGCAGAACAATGAAGGCTCTCGCGTTTTTTATTCGCGATGCATCGCTTCAATGATCGAGAAGGTCGCGATGCTCGCCTTCGCCAATAGTTCTGATTTGAGACTCGCGCGGTGATCTAAATACCACACGGGCACAAGCGTTCCAGGCGAGCTTGCTGCCCCATCCATGCGTCTGCATGACTCTCGTGGGTGGCGGGCTTGCTGATTGTCGCTTTGCGCATCGCTCTCCTGTCTGGCCATTGAAGCGATGGCTTCTGGCCCTCGTAAAGCGGTCGCAAATGGGGTACGGATCGAAGGGCGGTTTAGGGTCGGGTTCGGCCGGCCGCGCTGGGCGGCGGCCGGCCGGAAGGGACGCTCGCGGTTATCGGCACCTTGACGTTCGAACGGCAGTTCGCCTCCGGGAGGCGTCGCTCAAGCTGTGGTTCGCAACCCGTGCGAGGGATCCTGTTTCTGGCGCAGGCAGGATTCGGCGGACCGACACGACGCGGCCGGCCCAGCGCTTGGGCCAGCGAACGGTCAACGTTAGTGTTGCCGTGTGCCGGATTGAATCGCGGCCTGGCGCTGCGATGACGTTTGCTCAGCCTGCAATCGCGCTTCAGCCTTTTGCAGATTGACCGGGTAGTCCACATCAACAGCCAGCGGGTTGTAGCCGGCTTGTTCGAGATTGGCGAGTTCGGCGCGTACTTGTGCGCGCGTAAGTGGCGCATCGGTTTGAGCGAACGAAGTAATTGGAGCAGAGGCGAGCAGAGCGACGGCAACCATCACGAAAATTCGTTTCATCACATACCTACTTTTTGGCGTCGGGTCATCTGAAGTACTGCTAGAAGCCTCAAAGTATATGCGCCATAAGCTAGGTATTTTCCCTTATTCGGACAATACTACATTGCGCAAAGCACAATGCTGCGCGCCGACAGCCCTTAGATGGACCGCAGAAAGGCAGCAGACACGCCCAGTTGAAGATCTGAGGAGAGGGTGCGCGACCGCGCGATCTCCTTGGTGAGCTGCTTCACCGTGCGGCACGCCAGCGTCAGTTCGCCGTGAGGCGACATGGCCAGCGCAATGAAGCGCGGCACGGACGGCTCAACCACCATTGACGCCTGCAACCGGCATTCCTTTTCAAGGTTGGCAATCGCGTAAGGTCCGAGCAACCCGTAGATGCCGCCATCGGCCACGATGTGCCCCTGCAGACCCAACGAGTCGGCTTCTGCCGCGAAATTCAGGGAGACCTGGTGTTCACCGGCAATTTGTTCGAGTCGGTCGCGCCAGCTATTAGGGCGGCAGAAGAAAACCAAGGGAATCCCGTTAAGCTTCGAGAAAGCAATCGTGGGGTGTTGGGTCAGAGAATCGCCTTCCGCGCCGACCAGGTAGGTCGCTGCCTCAACCAAATACTCGTCACCGTCTTTCGGCGTCGGGTTATTTCTAAAAAGGATGGCGAGGTCAACACTGCCGTTTTCCAACCACGTATCCAACAAAGCCCCCTGACCCTCGCGCACTTGTAACTGCACCAAAGGATAACGTTCTCGAAGGCGATGGTAGAGCGTGCTGACCAGCGGATGAGCGGTGGAAGGCAAGATCCCGAGCCTGACTACGCCAATCGGTTCTCCCGCAGTACTGCGGATGTCGTTGGACAACTGTTCCGTGCTCGCCAGCCACGTCCTGACGCGCGGGGCGATCCGCGCCCCCAGTTCCGTCAGTATCACGCCGCGCCCCGTCCGCTGAAACAAGCGGCCGCCGCAGTACTGCTCCAGTTCAACAATCTGGCGACTGATATGCGGCTGGCTGGTTCCGTACGCCACGGCCGCCTTGCTCAAGCTACCGAGTTCTGCCGCGTCGATAAATAGCTTCCAAGCCGCGTAGTCCACCTTCCGGCCTCCAGTCAGATATGTCAAATCAGTATAGCTGAAATGTGTGACTAGGCAGTTCTCGCATGGGTCCTCCATCCCTACACTGCAACGCATGCACCGTTGTTCCTCAGCCTGAAGCGAAACGAGCAGCGGGCTCTCCTCTGCGGAAAGAGGAGCCGAAAAGCTCACATTTGGAGACGTCATGAAAGCGATCGATCTGCGCGGTTTGGTCCCGGCACCCGTTACCCCCTTCACCCGCGATGGCGCGGTGGACCATGCAGCAATTCAAAGACTCGGTTCTTGGCTCGGCAGCATCGAAGGCGTTAAAGGTCTGACGGTGCTCGGCCACGCTGGCGAAGGCACGTTCATGACGCAGAAAGAACAGGCTCAAGTCATCGAAAGCTTCGTGAAGTCCGTCGACGGCAAGATTCCGGTCATCGCCGGTATCACGCTCGAAGGTACGCAGGTCGCCGTCGACGAAGCGAAGCGGGCCGTGGAAGCCGGCGCGTCGGCGGGTCTCGTGTATCCGTCGCACGGCTGGCTGCGTTTCGGCTACCAGAAGGGCGCACCGCAAGACCGCTATCGCGCCATCTACGAAGGCAGCGGCCTGCCGCTGATCCTGTTCCAGTACCCGGATGCCACCAAGGCGACCTACAACCTCGAAACGCAGTTGGAAATCGCCGCACAACCGGGCGTGTTTGCAATGAAAAACGGCGTGCGCAATATGCGTCGCTGGGACGTTGAAATCCCCATCATCCGTCGCGAGCGTCCGGAACTGCAAATCCTGACCTGCCACGACGAATATCTGCTGCACACGATGTTCGACGTTGACGGGGCACTCGTCGGTTACGGCGGCCTGGCTCCCGAGCCGCTCATCGAGCTGATCAAAGCAGGCAAGGCGAAAGACTACCAGGCCGCGCGCGCGATCCACGATCGTCTGCTGCCCGTCACGCGCAACGTGTACCACCGTGGCTCGCACATGGAAGGCACCGTGGCACTCAAGCACGGCCTCGTAGCCCGCGGCATTCTCGAGCACGCTACCGTGCGCTCGCCGCTGCTGCCGCTAGCGGAAGGCGCGGACGTTGAAATCGCCGACGCACTTCGCTCGGCAGGCCTCGTCGACTGACGCGGAAGAGGCGTATTCATAGCCGTTATGACGATAGCGAAGCGCTGCGCCCGCTTTGCTATCCGCTTTAAGCAGTAACGGCGACGCACGAACACTTGGTTCGCGCGTCGCCCCATAACAGGATCGGGAAACGACCAAACAGGCTCCAGCGTCGCGACACAACAAGAAAGAAACGCGACCGGCGCTTCAAAACAAGAAGAAATCCGAGGGCCCATAAAATGCAGCTTTTCAGGAGACAGCATGAACACCCCTTTGACCGCCTACAGCGTCGGCGTTGGTCAATCCGAGAGCGCAACCCGCACCACGAGCGAGCAAATGCGTGCGGCGAATCTGCTGTTCCGCATTGAGAACGTACCGTTCTGCCGCTGGCACACGAAAGCCCGTATCGTCATGGGCAGCGCGACCCTTTTTGACGCATTCGACGCCCTTTCGCTTGCTTTCGTCCTGCCGGTTCTGGTGGGTCTCTGGCATCTTTCTCCCGGCCAGATTGGCGTGCTGATCGCCGCCGGCTATCTCGGCCAGGTAGTAGGTGCGTTGGTGTTCGGCTGGCTTGCTGAGCGCATCGGTCGCGTACCGAGTGCGACGGTGACGGTGGGTGTGATGTCAGCCATGAGCATCGTCTGCGCCTTCACCGGCAGCTTCCACATGCTGTTCTTGATGCGCTTTCTGCAAGGCATCGGCGTGGGCGGAGAAGTGCCCGTCGCGGCCACGTATATCAACGAGCTGTCGCAAGCGCATGGCCGGGGACGTTTCTTTATTTTGTACGAACTCATTTTCCCGCTGGGTCTGCTTGCAGCCGCGCAGTTGGGCGCGTTCATCGTCCCCCGGTTCGGTTGGGAGTATATGTTCCTCGTGGGTGGCATCCCGGGCATCATTGTCGCCTTCCTGATTGCACGTCTCCCCGAATCGCCGCGCTGGCTTATCTCAAAGGGACGCTTCGATAAGGCGGAAGAAATCATCGAGCGCCTGGAGGCCAGCACGCCCAAGCGCAGCCTCGACACGCAGACGCAGAAAGCCGAGGTCGACGAGCGCGTGGTGAGCCTCCTGAACGGCCTGCAGTCGAAGCAGAAGGGATCGTGGAAGGAACTCTTCTCGCCGTTCTACGGTGGGCGCACCATCATAGTGTGGTTACTCTGGGCGACGTCTTACTTTGTCGCGAACGGCATCAACAACTGGCTGCCCAGCCTCTATAAGACGGTCTACCATCTGCCGCTGCAAGAGTCGCTTCACATGGCGTCCATCTCGAACGTCCTGAGCACGTGTGGGGTGCTTGCCTGCGCGTTGTTGATTGATCGTGTCGGGCGCCGGCGGTGGGCAATGGCCTGTTTCATCATCAGCGGCATTCTGCTCGCCGCACTGGGTATTCATGGCGCTGGCAGCGCGTGGTCCGTGATGTTCTTGGGATCGTCGGCCTACGCGGTACTGGCAACCACGACTGTACTGCTGTACCTGTACACCCCTGAAATCTATCCGACCCGGATGCGCGCGATCGGTACGGGCCTCGCGACGTCCTGGCTGCGAGCCGCTTCTGCTGCCGCGCCCGCGATCGTCGGCGTCGTATTAACAGGGAAAGGTATCGCTGCGGTATTCATCCTGTTCGCTGTGGTCAGCGCAGTGGGCTTCTTCGTGGCTTCGCGAATGGTGGAGACGACCAATCGCGCGCTCGAAGAGATCTCCCCGTAACCGCTCGCATTCCTTGTCGCTCCTTCTCCTGGCATTGAACCAAGGGAAGGAGGCTCCTCGCTCGCAACACAACCTTTAATTTCAGCGCGACAGGTTCGCAGACAGCGACAACGCTCCCAGACAGTCCGTTCGTACTCCTGATCGGATGTCAGTGGAAGCTGCATATAACAAGATGAATGGAGACAACCGAAATGAAAAAGGTACAACGGGTCATGGCCCGCGCCTCATTGCGGAACGTTGCTGGCACACTTGGCGTAGCAGCGATGCTAAGCTCCGGCCTCGCATTGAACCCTGTCAACGCCCGCGCAGATAGTGGTTCCCAAGTCCAACTGTATGGGATCGTCGGCACCTATGTCGGCAGTGTCAAACGTAGTGACACGCCGCAATCCACGGTACTCATGGGCAGCGGCGGATTGACCACTTCGTTCTGGGGAATCCGCGGCAAGGAAGATCTGGGGGGCGGCGTTAGCGCCATCTTCGCTCTTGAGAGCTTCTTCCAGCCTCAAAACGGCGCGCAGGGCCGCAATGCGACAGACCCGTTCTTTTCACGCAATGCGTACGTGGGCTTTCAAGGCGACTTCGGTCAGTTGACGTTCGGGCGCCAAAGAAATCCGACCTATACGGCCGAATCCCTCATCAACCCGTTCAGTTCGTCGACGGTCTTTTCGCCGCTCGTCCTTCAGACGTTCGTGACCAACTACGGCGGCACGATCATCGGCGATACGGTGTGGAACAACACCGCCAAGTACACAACGCCAGACTTTAAAGGTTTCGGCGCAACGGTGATCTATGGCCTCGGCGGCGTTGCGGGGTCGCCCGGCGTCGGTAACCTCGGCGTTCACCTGAATTATCAAGGTCACGGGCTTACGGCCGTGCTCTCTGGCCAGCGTGTACGGTACACCGCAGCGGGGCCGGTCGGCGCGCAGTACGCCTACCTCGCGGGCGCAGCGTACGACTTCAAGGTCGTGACGCTTTATGGCGCGTGGGCGATGACAAGTGACGTGAGTACGCCTACAGGCAGCCACACGTACGAGGCGGGTTTCTCCATCCCGTTCACACCGGCCGATTTCCTGCTCGCCGAATGGGCGCGGACGCAACGGTCGGGACCGACCCCTGCGACCAACGGCTTTCGCAATACGGCGTCTCTCGGCTATGACCACTTTCTCTCGAAGCGCACAGACATCTACGCGATTTACACCTACGACAAGCTGAGCGCTCGTCCCACCGGCAACACCTTTGCGGTCGGCGTTCGACACACGTTCTAGTTTCTGGCCCGGTCGGTGAGCAGCTCCTCGATTGGAGCCAGTGGACGATTCCAACGGTTCCCCGAAGCATCCTGCAGACGGGGAAGCGCCTTCGACGAGCCTGCACCGAGATGGCGGGTGCTCGGTCGGTACTAACTCTGCCCGCGAGTGGCGGTCGTACCCTCAGAAGCGGCCGTTCTGGTTAGATGAGGCAGAATGGCGGCTTAGGGTCGTCAATCGCCTGTCGCATTCTTGGAAGCGGTCATTCATCAGCGCGCGTACTAGGACCGACCGCGCCGCGACGAGCGGACGGTGCCCCACAAGGGCACCGTCTGACGTAGGTCGGGGTGTTCCCTCGAATTCGGAGTTTTCCAGGCAGTCCAGTCAACTCCGTGCTCTCGAGTCCAGCTAACCGTGCACTAATCCTGCCAATTCCGTTTCCCTGCAGCACACTTGAGATCAAACATCAATATTCCCCGCCCTCAACGCATTACTCTCGATAAACGCCCTCCGCGGTTCGACATCATCCCCCATGAGCGTGGTGAAGATGCCATCGGCGGCAATCGCATCCTCGATCTGCACGCGCAAGAGACGCCGCACGTTCGGATCCATCGTCGTTTCCCACAGCTGCTCGGGGTTCATCTCCCCGAGGCCCTTATAGCGCTGCTTGCTGACGTTGCGTTCCGCATCCGCGATAAGCCACTTCATCGCGCTCTTGAAGTTGGACACGGCCATCGACCGCTCGCCGCGCCTGATCAGCGCACCTTCTCCGATCAACCCCTTGAACGTATCCGCAGTCGAAACGAGCTGCTTATAGTCGGCGGTCAACTGAAGGTCCTCATCGAACACGTAAACCTTCACATTGCCGTGATGACGCCGCTTGATATGCAGCGACCGCAACTCGCGCACTTGATCATAAGCCGCTTCGACGGACACTTCGGGCTTGAGCGGATCGGCGCGCAGCCGCTCTTCGAGCCGCTTCGCCGAAGCCTCGGCCGCTTCCTGTGACGACAGATCGATCACCACGCCATCCATCACCGCTTCGAGCGAGGCCGCGTCATAGATGCGGCTCAAACGATCCACCACCGCCTGCGCCAACAAGTACGCCCGTGCAAGCTCACCCAGCGCATCGCCGGAAATCGGATCTGCGCCTTCGCTCGGTATCAATTCGGAACCCTGCAACGCGAGCTTCAACATATGCTGATTGAGCTCGTGCGCATCCTTCATATACCTTTCGTCCTTGCCCGCCTTGATCTTGTAGAGCGGCGGCTGCGCGATATAGATATACCCGCGCTCGACGATCTCCGGCATCTGCCGATAGAAGAACGTCAGCAGCAGCGTACGAATGTGCGCACCGTCCACGTCCGCGTCGGTCATGATGATGATGCGGTGATAGCGCAGCTTGTCGAGGTTGTAGTCATCCTTGCCGATGCCGCACCCAAGCGCCGTCACCAGCGTGACGATCTGCTCGGAAGAAAGCAGCTTGTCGAAGCGCGCCTTTTCGACGTTCAGCACCTTGCCGCGCAGCGGCAGAATCGCCTGGAACTTGCGGTCGCGCCCTTGCTTGGCCGAACCGCCCGCCGAGTCGCCCTCGACGATATAAATCTCCGACTTCGCCGGATCCTTCTCCTGGCAATCCGCGAGCTTGCCCGGCAGGCCGATGCCATCGAGCACGCCCTTGCGACGCGTCATCTCGCGCGCCTTGCGCGCGGCATCGCGAGCACGCGCCGCATCGACGATCTTGCCCGTGATGATCTTCGCGTCGTTCGGCGTCTCCTGCAGATAATCCTCGAGCGCCTTCGCGACGATCTCCTCGACCGGCGCACGCACTTCGGACGACACCAGCTTGTCCTTCGTCTGCGAACTGAACTTCGGCTCCGGCACCTTCACCGACAGCACGCACGACAAGCCTTCGCGCATGTCGTCGCCGGTCGTCTCGACCTTCGCCTTCTTCGCGATCTCGTTATCGACGATGTACTTGTTGATGACGCGCGTCATCGCCGCACGCAAACCCGTCAGGTGCGTGCCGCCGTCGCGCTGCGGAATGTTGTTCGTGAAGCACAGCACGCTCTCGTTGAAGCTGTCGTTCCACTGCATCGCCACTTCCACGGTCACGTTCTCGCGCTCGCCCGTCGCGTGGAACACGTTCGGGTGCAGCACCTGCTTCGCCTTGTTGATGTACTCGACGAAGCCCTTCACGCCGCCCGCGAACGCGAAGTCGTCTTCCTTGCCGGTGCGCTGGTCGGTCAGGCGAATGCGCACGCCGTTGTTCAGGAACGAAAGCTCGCGCATGCGCTTCGCGAGAATGTCGTAGTGGAATTCGACATTGCCGAAGATTGTCGCGTCCGCCAGGAAGTGCACTTCAGTGCCGCGGTTTTCCGTGTCGCCGACTACGGGCATCGGCGAATACTGCACGCCGTCCTCCTCGACGATCTCGCGGTTCTGCACGACGCCGCGCCTGAACTCCATGAAGTGCTTCTTGCCGTCGCGGCGCACCGTCAGGCGCAGCCATTCGGACAGCGCGTTCACGCACGACACGCCCACGCCGTGCAGGCCGCCCGACACCTTGTAGCTGTTCTGGTCGAACTTGCCGCCGGCGTGCAGCTCGGTCATCACGATTTCCGCCGCGCTGCGCTTCGGGTCGTGCTTGTCGTCGCGCTTCAGGCCGGTCGGCACGCCGCGGCCGTTATCGGTCACGGAAATCGAGTTGTCCGCGTGAATCGTGACGTGAATGTCGTCGCAATAACCGGCAAGCGCTTCGTCGATGGAGTTGTCCAGCACTTCGAAAACGAGGTGATGCAAACCGGTGCCATCCGACGTATCGCCGATATACATGCCCGGGCGCTTGCGCACCGCCTCCAGACCCTCGAGGATCTGAATGGACGATGCGCCATAGCTGTTGTCGGGTTGCGAATTTGTGTTTTCAGTCATGGATTTTTTCCGGTTCTGCGTCACTGCCTGGGTTACTGCTCGAACTTTTCAAAACACCTTAAAAACGCCAAAGGGGCGCGCCGCCCCTTGGAGTGTTCACGGTAAATGCGCGCGTCAGATGCGCATCGGCATCACCACGTACTTGAATTCCTCGTTGTCGGGAATCGTGATGAGCGCGCTGGAATTGGCGTCGCCGAGGCTCACATTGAGCGTATCGACCTTCAGATTCGCGAGCACGTCGAGCAGATACGTGACGTTGAATCCGATATCGACGGTGTCGCCCTGATAAGCGATCTCCAGTTCTTCCTGCGCCTCTTCCTGGTCGGCGTTGGTCGACATGATCTTGAGCTGGCCCGGCTCGACGAGGCAGCGCACGCCCTTGAACTTGTCGGAGGTCAGAATGGCCGCGCGCTGCAGCGAGCGTTGCAATTCTTCACGGCCGATTTCGAACGTGTTCTTGTGCGACTTCGGAATCACGCGCTGGAAGTCGGGGAACTTGCCCTCGACGAGCTTCGACACCAGCTCCACCTGCCCGAAGCTGAACTTCACCTGCGTCGCGGCGATGTCGATCTTCAGCGTATCGTCGATGTCTTCCAGCAGACGCTGAAGCTCGAGAATCGTCTTGCGCGGGATGATGACTTCCTGGCGCGGGAACGAGCCTTCGATCTTCATCGACGAGAACGCGAGGCGGTGGCCGTCGGTCGCGACCGCCATCAGCTGGTCGCCGTCCACCACGAGCAGCATGCCGTTCAGGTAGTAGCGGATGTCCTGCTGGGCCATCGAGAAATACACCATGCCGAGCAGCTGGCGGAACGTCTTCTGCGGAACCGAAAGGCTCGCGCCGAAGTCAGTAGCCTGGTTGACGGTGGGAAATTCGTCGGCGGCGAGCGTCTGCAGCGCGAAACGGCTCTTGCCGGAACGCACGGTCAGGCGCTTGTCGGAAAGATCGAGCACGACTTCGCCGGAGGGCATCGCGCGCAGAATGTCGAGCAGCTTGCGCGCGGCGACCGTGGTGGCGACCTGGTCGCTGCCGACGCCGAAATCGGCGCGGGTCGTGATCTGGAGTTCGAGGTCGGTCGAGAGGAACGACACATCGGCGCCGTTCTTGGTAATGAGCAGATTGGCGAGGATCGGCAACGTATGGCGGCGTTCTACGATACCGCTCACGGTTTGCAGCGGCCTTAGAAGATTGTCTCGTTCAGTCTTGACCAGTTGCATAGAGTTCCTTCGTTGATGTGACGGCTCGTCCGTCGGTTTCGCCACCTTATTGCCGACGGACAACCTCGTAACCCGCGTTGCCGGCCCCCCGCCGGTCACTCGCGAAAGCTTGACGCCAAGCCGCCCAGGCCTTGAGCGGCTAAACCTATATTGTGCCTCAAAACGGAGGCGCCCCCTAAAAATGGGGGCGTTTTCGTCAAAAAACAGGCTTTCGCGCGCAATATCTGACGCGTACCTTCTTCGCGCCGCGCCGCTCGATCCTTTAGCCCTTCAGCGTCTGTTCGAGCACGTGCAACTCGTGATTCAGCTGCGCGTCGGTGCCACGCTCGGACGCGATCTTGCGCACCGCGTGCAGCACCGTCGTGTGGTCGCGTCCGCCAAAAAGCTCGCCGATCTCGGGCAGGCTCTTCTGCGTCAGCTCCTTCGCCAGATACATCGCGATCTGGCGCGGGCGCGCAATGTTAGCCGGCCTTTTTTTCGAATACATGTCGGCGACCTTGATGTTGTAGAAGTCGGCGACCGTCTTCTGGATGTTCTCCACCGAGATCTGGCGGTTCTGCACCGTCAACAGGTCTTTCAGCGCTTCCTTGGTCAGCTCGATCGTGATGTCGCGGCCGTGGAACTTCGAGTACGCGAGGATCTTGCGCAGCGCGCCTTCGAGCTCGCGCACGTTCGAGCGCAGATGCTTCGCGACGAAGAACGCCACGTCCTCCGACAGGCTCACGCCTTCGGACAGCGCCTTGCGCATCAGAATCGCGACGCGCATTTCGAGCTCGGGCGGCTCGATCGCCACCGTCAAACCGGAGTCGAAGCGCGAGATCAGGCGATCGTCGATGCCGGAGATTTCCTTCGGATAGGTATCGCTCGTGATGATGACCTGCGCCTTGTTCGCGACGAGCGCCTCGAACGCGTAGAAGAACTCTTCCTGCGTGCGCGACTTGCCGGAGAAGAACTGAATATCGTCGATGAGCAGCAGGTCGAGCGAATGGTAATAGCGCTTGAAGTCGTCAAAGGCCTTGCGCTGATATGCCTTCACGACATCGGACACGTACTGCTCCGCATGGATGTAGCGGATGCGCGCGCCGGCCTTGTCCATCAGCAACTGGTTGCCGATGGCGTGAATCAGGTGGGTCTTGCCGAGCCCCACGCCGCCATACAGAAAGAGCGGGTTGTACGAGACGCCGGGGTTGTCGGCGACCTGGATCGCCGCGGCGCGCGCGAGCTGGTTCGCCTTGCCGGTGACGAAGTTGTCGAAGGTCAGCACCGGGTTCAGCTTCGATCGCTCGTACGCGGAATCGTTTTCACTGGCGGCCGAAGGAGCGCCGCCCGGACGCCATGTGCGTCGGCCGGCGGCGGCTTCGTTGGCGTCGAGGCTCGGGAGGTCAAGATCGGCCTGATCTTCCTGCGTCGCTTGTGCCTGCTGCGCCGCTTCGGCTGCAAGCGCGTTGATGTGGGCAGTGGCGTTGGCATGCGCCACGACCGATGGCGCTTGCGGCACGGCCGCAGACGGCGCCGGCGCACGCGGCGCCGCAGGCGCGCTCGCGCGCGGCGCGGCATTCAGGCCGCCGCCGATGGCGTTGCGCGCAGTGGCCTTCGGATCGAGGACGAATTGCACGTCGATGGACGCGCTGAAGAAATCGCGCGCCACATCGGCGATACGGCCCGAAAACTGGCTCTTCACCCAGTCGAGCTTGAAGCGGTTGGGAGCGGCGATGCGCAGGGTGTTCGCGTCGGCATCGAAGTCGACCGGGGTCAGCGGCTTGATCCACGTGACGTACTGCTGCGGCGTAAGTTCGCGCGCGAGCAGTGCGGAACAGTGTTCCCAGAAATCGTTCATCGAATGCGGTCGTTATGGTTGCTCCGCGCACCTGCCGGCCGTGCTTGCCGAAGCTCATCGGCAAGTCCCGGCACAGCCGAGCAGGCGTGCTCCGGAGGCTTACGCCGCAAGGGTTTGCGGGCGAATGGCGGGCCGAAGCAGCGGGCGGATATTTGGGAGTAAGGCGAGATTCTAACGCCAAACGAGGGCGTCGCGCGAGTTATCCACAGGGACACATCAGCGCGTCGGAGCGCGCCGGAATGCCCCTGCTCCGGCGTCTATTCTCGCTAACCTATTGACGGTCAATAGGAAAACGGTTTAAATAGCGGGTTCCGCGAAAACAGAATTCCTGAACCTCCGGCCATCGCGCTTGCAGTGACCACACTGGAGCCAAGCCCGCGCGGTCAATCAACTCAAGTGAGAGCATCATGAAACGTACTTACCAACCTTCCGTGACGCGCCGCAAGCGCACCCATGGCTTCCGCGTTCGCATGAAGACCGCTGGCGGCCGCAAGGTCATCAACGCTCGCCGCGCGAAGGGCCGCAAGCGCCTGGCAGTTTAAGTCTGCCGGAACGGTTCGCTAAACGAGCCGCTCGCGGCTTTCCCGTCGACGAGTCGCTCACGCGCCGCACAGAAGTCTGGAGACAGGACATCGTTCAGTTGCCGGCGCAGGCCGCGTTCCCCAAGGCCGCAAGGCTGCTGAAAACGGATGAGTTCTCATCCGTTTTTCGTTTGCGCCCCTGGCGACGCTCGCCGCACTTCGTGCTGTACGGCAAGCCGACGGGGAACGCAGCACGGCTCGGGCTGGTGATCGGCAAGAAGCAGGCGCCGCGCGCCGTCACGCGCAACCTGATCAAGCGGCTTGCGCGGGAGGCGTTCCGGTTGCGCCGTCAGCAGCTGAACGGTTTCGATATTCTCGTGCGGCTGCACACGAAGATCGACCGCAAGGCGATGCCGAGCGCGAGCTCCCCGCCGCTCAGGGCGCTCATCGGCAGCGAATTGGAAACATTGCTCGACCGTGCCGTGCGCGAAGCAGCGCGCCGCTCGGCCGAACCCGTGGCGGCGCCGCCTGATGCGCCCGCCGTCGACGATTCATCCGGCCCGACCGGTTCATCAGGGTCATGAAGCGCAGGATGCGCCAGGTTTGTCCATCGTGACGAACCGGGCGTGCGGCGCGAAGCTTATGCAAACGGCACTCATCGCGTTGTTGCGCTTCTACAAGGTTGCTCTGAGCCCCCTGCTCGGCAACCGGTGCCGCTTTTATCCTTCCTGTTCCGACTACGCGCGCGAAGCAATCCAGTATCATGGCGCCGCGCATGGCACGTATCTCGCCGTGAAGCGGCTCTGCCGCTGCCATCCTTTCTCGGCGGGCGGCGTCGATCTCGTGCCGCAGCCTCCCGGGCATGCCGGCGATCCCGACAAGCCCGATTCGCGCCCGGATTCCGCGTCCTCCGGCAAGTCCCCGCGAGACAAGCTTTCAACACTAAACGGCGCTGAAGCGCTTTCCGATCGACACTGAGACAACGCATGGATATCAAACGCACCGTCCTATGGGTCATCTTCTTTGTGTCAGTTGTTTTGCTGTTCGACAACTGGCAACGCGACCATGGGCGCCCGTCGATGTTCTTCCCGAGCGCGACGCAACCGGCCAAGACCGCCAGCAACCCCGCACCGGGAACGGCTACGCCGGGTGCGCAGCCGTCCGAGCTGCCGAACGCGCCGGCCGGCACGGCCGCGCCCGGCGCGACGACGCCGCCCGCCACGGCGCAAGCCCAGCTCGTCAAGTTCACGACGGACGTGTACTCCGGTGAGATCGACACGCGCGGCGGCACGCTCTCGAAGCTTTCGCTGATGAAGGAAGGCGATGGCAAGCAGCCGAACCTCTACATCACGCTGTTCGATCACACGGCGAACCATACGTACCTCGCGCGCACGGGCCTGCTCGGCGGCGACTTCCCGAACCATAACGACATCTTCACGCCGGTGCCGGGCCAGACCTCCCTCACGGGCGACGAGAAGACGCTGAAGATCGCGTTCGAATCGCCGGTGAAGGGCGGCGTGAAGGTCATCAAGACCTACACGTTCACGCGCGGCAGCTACGTGATCAACGTCGATACGAAGATCGAGAACGTCGGCACCGCGCCGGTCTCGCCGAAGCTCTATATGGAGCTCGTGCGCGACAACACGCCGGTCGAAACGCCGCGCTTCTCGCACACCTTCATCGGGCCGGCGGTCTACACGGATCAGAAGCACTTCCAGAAGATCGACTTCTCCGACATCGACAAGAACAAGGCCACCTTCGAGCCGTCCGCCGACAACGGCTGGATCGCGATGGTGCAGCACTACTTCGCGTCCGCGTGGATTCCGCAGCAAGGCGCGAAACGCGACATCTACGTGCAGAAGATCGATCCGGACCTGTATCGCGTGGGCGTCACGCAGGCGGTGCAGACCATCGCGCCGGGACAGAGCGTGAATGTCGATGCGCGTCTTTTCGCCGGCCCGGAAGAAGAGCGCATGCTCGAAGGCATCGCGCCGGGTCTGGAGCTGGTGAAGGACTACGGCATGGTGACGATCATCGCCAAGCCGCTTTTCTGGCTGCTCGAGAAGATCCACAGCTATGTCGGCAACTGGGGCTGGGCGATCGTGCTGCTCACGCTGCTCATCAAGGCCGTGTTCTTCCCGCTGTCGGCGGCGAGCTACAAGTCGATGGCGCGCATGAAGGAAATCACGCCGCGCATGCAGCAGCTCCGCGAGCGCTTCAAGAGCGACCCGCAGAAGATGAACGCCGCGCTCATGGAGCTGTACAAGACCGAGAAGGTCAATCCGTTCGGCGGCTGTCTGCCGGTCGTCGTGCAGATTCCGGTGTTCATCTCGCTGTACTGGGTGCTGCTGTCGTCGGTGGAAATGCGCGGCGCGCCGTGGATCGGCTGGATTCACGATCTGTCGCAACAGGATCCGTACTTCATCCTGCCGGTGCTGATGGCCGCCTCGATGTTCGTGCAGACCAAGCTGAATCCGACGCCGCCCGACCCCGTCCAGGCCAAGATGATGATGTTCATGCCGATCGCGTTCTCGGTCATGTTCTTCTTCTTCCCGGCCGGTCTGGTGCTGTACTACGTGGTGAACAACGTGCTGTCGATCGCGCAGCAGTACTACATCACGCGGATGATGGGACAGGGCAAGAAGAAAGCGGCCTGAGGCTTCTTCCGACTTGATCTGAACGTGGAAACGCCCGGCTTGCCGGGCGTTTTCGTTTTCGCCGGCCGTCTGGAAGCGTCAGGGCGCGGCGCTCACCGCTTCATCGATCCATAAAACTGCTCGACCAGTTCTTCGAGCAGGTACCGGTGATGCGGCGAGAGCGCCTCGATCTTCGTCGCCAGTTCGAGCGTTTCCTCCGATGCCGGATATTGCTCGTCGTGCGCGAGCGGCTTTGGCGTTACTTGCGGATTGCCGCTCGGCGGCGGCCCGTAGTGCAACCAGTGCTGATCGACCTTGAACCATTCGGCGAGCGTCTTCAGCTTGTCGACGGTTGGAATCGAACGCGCGGTGAGCCACTTGTGCGCCGTCTGGGGCGAAACCGGCTCCCCCTGGTAGCGCAGGTTGAAGTGCAATGCGAGATCGGTCGCGCCGCGCATCTTTTCGGGTGCGCGGGTCATCGAGAATTTGAGCCGCTCGGAGAAATCGGCCTTTTCTTGTGGTGTAGGCATGGGCTGGATTGTGCGAGGCAATCGCTGCTTACAAGTCAACCAATTGCGCTAGATTTGGCCCAATCCTGTATGCATTTATCTTATGTGAGCGTTTTATATAACTGCCTTTTAGCAGCGTTGTTTGCGCCCATAGCCAGTAGGGTCGAGACATCGCTTCGTCCGCCGGGCAAACATCTTCTCGAAAATCGATTCAATCGCGTATCTTAAATAAGATAACGCAAGAATCCTCCTAAACCTAGCGCCGGAGGGTGCGGACTGTCCGCCGCGCTACAATGCCGGCACTCCGAAACCACCTGTCCGCACCGCCGTCATGTTGAGCAACGATACCGATCCGATCGTCGCAATCGCCACCGCGCCCGGGCGCGGAGGAATCGGAGTCGTGCGTCTGTCGTTTGGGCGAGCGGGTGAAGCCGCCGCGCAGAAAGCCATGCACGCGCTGTGCGGTCAGGCGCTCGCGCCGCGACACGCCAGTTATGTGCCGTTCGTCGACGTCAAGGGAGAAGCGCTCGATCGCGGCATCGCGCTCTACTTCCCGGCGCCGCACTCCTATACGGGCGAACACGTGCTGGAGTTGCAGGGCCACGGCGGTCCGATCGTCTTGCAGCTGGTTCTGCAACGCGCGATCGAAGTGGGCCGCGACTTCGGCCTGCGGCTCGCCGAGCCGGGCGAGTTCACCCGACGCGCCTTTCTCAACGACAAGCTCGATCTCGCGCAGGCCGAAGCCGTCGCCGATCTGATCGAAGCGAGCACGGAAGCCGCCGCGCGCTCGGCCGGCCGTTCCCTGGACGGCGCGTTTTCGCGGGAAATTCACGCGCTCGTCGAAGACGTGATCAATCTGCGCATGCTCGTCGAGGCGACGCTGGATTTTCCCGAGGAAGAGATCGACTTTCTCGAAGCGGCGGACGCGCGCGGCAAGCTCGCGCGCATCCGGCAACGGCTGGATGCAGTCCTTGCCGATGCGCGTCAGGGTGCGCTCTTGCGCGAAGGGCTGTCGGTCGTGCTCGCGGGCCAGCCGAACGTCGGCAAGTCGTCGCTGCTGAACGCGCTTGCGGGCGCGGAACTCGCGATCGTCACGCCGATTGCCGGCACCACGCGCGACAAGGTTGCGCAAACCATCCAGGTCGAGGGCATTCCGCTGCATATCATCGATACGGCGGGCTTGCGCGAGACACAGGACGAAGTGGAGCGCATCGGCATCGAGCGCACGTGGGGCGAGATCGAGCGAGCGGATGTCGTGCTGCATCTGCTCGATGCGCGCGTCGGTTCGACGGCGGAGGATCAGGTCATTGCCGCGCGCTTTCCGCAAGGCGTGCCGATTGTGCGCGTGATGAACAAGGCCGACCTTGCGGGCGTGCCGCCTGCGGTGCGCGACGGTGAAGACGACGCGCGCGAGGTGAATCTGTCCGCGAAAACCGGCGATGGAATCGCGCTGCTACGCGACGAACTGCTCAAGATCGCCGGCTGGCAGGCGGGCGCGGAAAGCGTGTATCTCGCGCGCGAACGGCATCTGATCGCGTTGCGCGAGGCCCGCGATCATCTCGCGCTCGCCGCGGAGCATGCCGATCAACAGTCTCAGGTGCTCGATCTCTTTGCGGAAGAACTGCGGCTCGCGCAGGACAATCTCAATTCGATCACCGGAGAATTCACTTCCGATGACTTGCTGGGCGTGATCTTCAGCCGCTTCTGCATCGGAAAATAAAATCAGGCGCCCTGCGGCTTGCCCACCTCGCGCAACTCCGCGCTGAGCTGCTCGCTCTCTTCCGGCCGCCCGTGAAACGCCGCCGGCGTGTTCTGGAACATCTCGATCCGATATGCGCCGTCGCAAAGCGAAAGCACCATCGTCTGAATCGCATTGAAGCGCGGATCGAGCTCCGTCGCGCCGCGCGGCCACATGCCCGCGACCGCGCGCACGAGCAGCGTCTGCCCATTCGCCATGCGCCTCACTTCGCGCACCTTCGCGACGAAAAGCGGCGTCGGATGCTGCGCGAAGATCGGCTGAAGATGCGCTTCGATGCACGCGCGCCCATCGACCGGGCTCCCGTCGAAGCCAACCAGGCTGCCGCGTTCCGTGAAGCGCGCCGCCATTGCCGCCGCATCTTGCCGGTTCCAGTCGTCCAGCAAGCCGAAATACACGCGCCGCGCGCTCGCGGTCCAGTCCTCGGGCTGACTCATGCCGCTTTCTTCCATGCCGCCGCGAAGACGCCCGCGCCCATCAGGAGCGCGCCGCCCGTGCGATTGACCGCGCGCTGCACGGAAGGCTTGCGGATCGCCTTGCGCGCGCCGGACGCCAGCAGCGCGTAGGCGAACGCATTGGCCGCAGCAAGGCCGATGAAGGTCGCTTCGAGAATCGCGATCTGCGACACGCTCGCGGCATGCGGATCGACGAATTGCGGAACGAACGCGACGAAGAAAATGAGGCTCTTCGGATTGAGCGTCGTGACGGCATAGGCGTGCGCCATGATGCGTCCCGCGCGCAGCTCTCCCGTGGGTTTCACGGCGTCCGCATCGACCACCGGCGCGCGCCACAGCTTGATGCCGAGGTAGAAGAGATAAGCCGCGCCGACCCACTTCACGACCATGAACAGTTCGGCGGACGCCGCGAGCAGCACGCCGAGGCCCAGCATCGACGCGGTCATCGCGGTGAGATCGCCGAGTGCGACGCCGGCGGTCGTCGCGAGCGCGTATTTGCGGCCGTGGCCGAGCGCGTAAGACACGACGAGCAGCACCGTCGGCCCGGGAATCGCGACGAGAATCGCCGAAGCGATCGCGAACGGCAGCCATTGAGCAAGGGGCATTCTTGTTCTCCTTGATTCGATGCTTCGATTTATCCACGAACGCGCTGGCGTGGCAATAGGCCGTTCAGCCAGCTTGACGACGCAGCGTGCGGATCCAGAAGCGTAGGTTTCGCGCATCTTCCTAATGCGCCGCACCAAAAGCCGCCAAGAGGCAGATTGTCGCAGGCGAGCCGCACTGATCAAACGCTTTCATTTCTCTAAAAGCGCTATTTCGCAGATTTTCATTTGATTTACGCACGGAGATTGTCGATTTAAAACCCTGTGACATTCTGACGTGTTGCGCCCGCACACAACATATGCTTGCAAGTTTAGCGCACTCAACTAGCATGACTCTTGCGGTCATCCGCTTTTAAATACATAGCTAATTGCGAAACGGTTTTCGTTTGGAGGCTATATACATGAAGAAACGCGCCAGTGCTCTCTTCGCGATGATGGGTTTGTGCGCCGTCGTATCCGCAGCGCAAGCCCAAGATAGCGTTATTCAGCCTCAGAAGACATTCACGTTTCGGCCCAATTCGTATGGCTGCTTGTCCAAGGACAAGTTCGATTCGGCCGACCAGCACGCGAGAGCCGGCGAGCATCAGAAGATGCAGCAGTATTTCGAAGGCTATGAATGTATTTCGACTCCGGTCGAATCGCATTTTCGCGTACTGCGCGTAGTTGGGCATGACGTCGAATTCGTCAATGCCGCCAACAACGATACGCGGGGAATGTGGACTGCCGACCGGTTCATCGATCAATAAGCCGGCTCACCACGTAGACGCACTTCTGCAATCCGGCGCGATTTTTGAATCGCGCCGAGGCTTCGATTTAGCCGCGAATTAATAGACGGCATAAATCCGCGCCTTTTCCAACCAGTGTTTTTTCTTCCGCGCGGCGGGCGTATCGTCCACGCGCGCGCCTCGCTGTCTTCCAAATTCTCGTCAATTCGCCGCACAATGTCGGTCGCGCGCGGCTGAGCGCGTGGCACCGATCGGCTTTCGATCCCGCTCACCTCCAATTTGCCGGCCGACGAACCGGCCCCCGACTCTGAATGGCTCTCAAATCCACGATCTACAAGGCAGACCTCCAGATTGCCGACATGGACCGCCACTACTATGGCGATCATTCTCTGACCATCGCGCGTCATCCGTCCGAGACGGACGAACGGATGATGGTGCGCGTCGCCGCGTTCGGCCTCTTTGCCGACGAGCGCCTGGAGTTCTGCAAGGGTCTGTCCGATACCGACGAGCCGGATCTCTGGCAAAAGGATCTCACCGGACAGATTCAGACGTGGATCGAAGTGGGCCAGCCCGACGAGCGCCGCATCTCGAAAGCGAGCGGCCGCTCGGAGCGCGTGATCGTCATCGCGTACTCAGGCAGGACTGCGGACATCTGGTGGCAAGGCGTGAAGGGCAAGGTCGAGCGGCTGCAGAACGTGACGGTCTGGTCGCTTGCGGATGGCGTCGCCGAAGCGCTCGGCAAACTCGCCGAGCGGACGATGCGCCTGCAATTGATGGTGCAGGACGGCGAGGCGTCGCTGGGCAGCGAGCAGATTGATCCCGTTGCGATTCGCTGGAATGCGCTCAAGGGCGGCGCGGCCTGATGCTCACGCTTCTGGTGGCCCCTTGAGCTCGATCATGTTGCCTTCGGGATCGAACAGATAGAGCGAAGGACCGAAGCCTTCGGCGCCATAACGCCGCGCCTCTTCGCCGATGCGCGCGCCATGCTCTTCCAGATGCGCGCGCAACGCATCCGGATCGAACGGCTCGACGCGCACGCACAAGTGATCCATATTGCGGCCGGCGCCCGGCTGGCCGCTTTCCGGACGGTCGATCCTCGCGCCCACGGCCAGCAGATCGATCAGCGAGCGGCCCGCGCGCATCTGCACGAGACCGAGGTCGCGCTGTTCCTTCTCGACCGGACAGCCGAGCACGGTGCGGTAGAAATGCACCATGTTGTCGAGATCGGCACAGCGGATCACGACGTGGTCGATTTCGCGGATACTGAAGTGCATGTCGCCCCTCTCACGTTGGATATGAGAATCAGTTTAATGTGAGGGGGAAGCGGACAGGCGGAGGGGAATGAAAAAGGGCTTGGCGTTTAAGCCAAGCCCTTTGAATTCTGGTGGAGAGGAGGAGGATCGAACTCCCGACCTTCGCATTGCGAACGCGACGCTCTCCCAGCTGAGCTACCCCCCCAACGAATGAAAATTGTACCACAGCCACCGCGCCCAGAGGCAAGCCCTCCGACGAGTCAGCTTACTTCTGCGGCGCGCCCGCCAGCACCCACGCGACGACGGTCCTGATATCCGCGTCGGTCATCTTGGGATGCGAAGGCATCGGAATCGGGCCCCAGACGCCAGCGCCGCCGTTCTTCACCTTCTTTTCGAGCTTGGCGCCCGCCTGGGCATCGCCCTTGTACTTCTCGGCGACCTGCTGAAACGACGGCCCCACGAGCTTGCGATCGATCGCGTGACATCCCATGCACGCGTTGCTGCGCGCAACCGCCATTGCGTCGGCGGAAGAGGCGGAAGAAACGGGCTGCTCCGCAGCGAACACCCCGAAAGACGCGGCGACGAGCACCGCGCCAGACATCACGCGCAACATCGTCATTTCGCCGCCGGTGCCGGATTCGGATTACCCGGATGCACGTCCGAGTTCTTGACCGGCGCGGGCGACTGCTGATCCAGCGGACGCGAAGTCACGCCCGAATCCGGGACCGCACCGACCGTCGCTTCGGCGGGAACTGGCGCGCTCGCCGTGGACACCGCGCTCGCATCGGATGCGGCTGCCGCTTCCAGCGCCCGCGCCTCTTCCGGCTTGATGTACTGGAACACCTTCACGACCTGCTCGACACCCGGCGCCCGCGCGGCGACATCCGCGCCGTGCGCGCCTTCGTCCGGCGTCACGAGCCCCATCAGATAGACGACGCCTCGCTCGCACACGACCTTGTAGTAGTTCGCGCGCAAGTCCTTCTCGCCGACCATCGCGGTCTTGACGCGGCCTTCGAGATACGAGTCGTTCGCGCGAGACGAGATCGAGCTCGCGCCCTGAACCGATAGTTCGTTCACGATGCTGCCGACGTTGTTGATGTCGCGCACGACCGCCTCGGCCTTCTGCTTCGACGCTTCATCAGGCACTTCGCCGGTCAGCAGCACACGCCGGTTGAAGACGGTCACGTTGACATGCGCCGTATCGGGCACGTTTTCGTTGATCCGCGAGAGCGCCTTCACCTGAATCTCGCGGTCTTCGGTCTGCGCACCGAGCGTGCGGCGATCGGTGGCGATCAACGTGCCGCCCGCAGCCGCGCCGACGACCGCGAGCGCGCAGCCCTGCAACGTCAATGCGACTCCCGACAACATGCTCACCACCAGCGTGGCGTTGGCCAGCGTCGCCTTGACGCGTGTCTTGTTCATCAACTCCGTTCCCCCTTTCAGTTTCAATCGTCGCCGAGCAGCATCGCATCGATGCCGTCGCACAGACAGTGAATGGTCAGCAGATGGACTTCCTGAATACGCGCTGTCCGCTCGGCAGGCACGCAGATGTGGATATCGGTCTCGGCAAGCACTTCGGACAACACGCCGCCACCATTGCCGGTCAGCGCGATCACGATCATTTCGCGCTCGTGCGCTTCCTGAACGGCCGCGAGCACGTTGACGGAGTTCCCCGACGTGCTGAGCGCAAGCAGCACGTCGCCCGCCTGGCCGAGCGCGCGCACCTGATTCGAGAAGATCTGCTCGAACGCGTAGTCGTTGCCGATGGCCGTGAGAATCGACGTGTCGGTCGTAAGCGCAATGGCGGGCAAGCCGGGACGCTCGCGCTCGAAGCGGCCGATCAATTGCGCGGCGAAGCGTTGCGCATCGGCAGCGGATCCGCCGTTGCCGCAAACGAGAATCTTGGAGCCGTTGGCGAGCGCGCCGAACAGCGTGTCGACGGCAGCCGCGATCGGGACCGCCAGCGTGTCGAGTGCTTCGAGTGTGAGCGCCGCGTTGTCGCGGAAATGCTGTTGGATACGTTCGACTGACATCGACTCTCGATTATCGGCCGCGGCGTGCGGCGATGTGTGGCACGTGACTTGAGCGCCCGAAGCATCATTGCCTGGGCGCAGGTTGTTGCGCAGTTTACCGCAAGCATCACGCGGCGCACCGCAGGTTCAGGCCTCGTCGGCGCGAAAAGCGTCAGCCAGCCAATGGATGCGGCCGGCATCGAACGCGACGACATCGAAGCGGCACGCGGGCATCGCGCCACGCCATGTCGCGAGGAAATGCTGCGCGGCGTGCACGAGCCGCGCGCGCTTTCTCGCATCGACGCTCGCCACTGCATTCGCGAACCGCCTGCTGCTTCTCGCCCGCACTTCGACGAATACGAGCGCGCCGCGTTCATCGATCATGACGAGATCGATCTCGCCGCCCCGGCACGTCACGTTGCGCGCGACGAGGCGCAGGCGTTGCCGCTGCAGGAATTCGAGCGCGCGCGACTCGAATGCGTCGCCGAGCGTTTTGGACACGACTTCTCCAGAAAAGTTGTCGAAGGACCACCGGGTTCACGCGTGGCAAAATGACGTCCTTTCCCTCGACGCCCGCGCTCATGCTTCAGCTCTCCGAACTCGCCGACGGGCAGACTTATCCGACGGGCGCGCTGTATGTCGTCGCCACGCCGATCGGCAACGTCGCGGACATCACCGTGCGCGCGCTCCATGTGCTCGGGCTCGTGGACCGCATCGCCGCCGAGGACACGCGCAACACCGCGCAATTGCTCGCGCGCTATGGCATTTCGAAGCCTTCGATCGCGGTGCACGAGCACAACGAGAACAGCGCCGCCGCGCGCGTGATCGAGCATCTGAAGAACGGCGAGCGCATCGCGTGCGTGTCGGACGCGGGCACGCCCGGCATTTCCGATCCCGGCGCGCGTCTCGTCGACGCCGTGCGCGAAGCGGGGCTGCCCGTCATTCCGCTGCCGGGCGCGAGCGCGCTCACCACGGCGCTGAGCGCGGCGGGCGCGTGGGTGCGCGGCTTTTCCTTCATCGGCTTTCTGCCCGCGAAACCGAAGCAGCGCGCGACGCAGCTGCGCACGCTCGCGAGTCATCCGATGGCGCTAGTGTTCTACGAAGCGCCGCATCGCATCGTCGAGACGACGCGCGCGCTCGCCGATGCTTTCGGCGGCGAGCGGCAACTGTTGATCGCCCGCGAATTGACGAAGTTACATGAGAGCCTGCATCGCTGCACCCTGGCCGAAGGGCCAGCGTGGCTCGAGGCCGATGCGAATCGTCAGCGCGGGGAATTCGTCCTGGTGGTGGAAGGCGCGCCCGAAACGCAGGACGCGGAAGACGCGCACGATGGGCTGCTCTCGACGCTGCTGGAGGAATTGTCGGTGAAGAGCGCGGCGCGCATCGCCGCGACGTTGACGGGCGCGTCGCGAAACGCGCTTTACGAGCGCGCGCTCGCGCTCGCGAAACGCGGTGACAGCGAAGAGGAATGAAAAACGGGCCGTCGCAAGACGGCCCGTCATGGCTCGCAAACTTCCGCAGCGAGTCTGATCGATCAGTTCACGTTGTCGTCGGCGAGAGACTGAGCCTGCTCTTCGCGCGCCGAACGCGCTTCCTGCTGCGTCAGACCCTCGATCTTCACCTTCTGCGTGCCGACGCCGCGCATGCCGAGCGCCGCCGCGGCAGCGTACGACAAGTCGATCACGCGTCCGCGCACGTAAGGACCGCGGTCGTTGATCTTCACGACCACCGTCTTCTGGTTGGACTCGTTCGTCACGCGCACCCACGACGCGAGCGGCAGCGTGCGGTGCGCCGCGGTCATGGCGTTCATGTTGAACTTCTCGCCGCTCGCGGTCTTGCGGCCATGGAACATGCGACCGTACCACGAGGCCTTGCCCTTCTGTTCGAAGCTGCCGACGTCCGGACCGGCCGTGATCGGCTCGGCGTTCGCGAGCGACCGATCCTGGCTCGGCTTCTCGGCCGGGACTGCGGAGAGGTGCGAATCGAATGCGAGCGGCGCAGTCGAGCGGGCACCGCCCGTGCTCAGAGTGTTTGTGGTCTGAGGATTGGATGCAACATCGCCCGAACCCGGCGCGGCGCAACCCGCCAGCACGCCAACTGCCAGCAGGCTCCCCACATGTCGAATAAATCGAGCATTCATAGACGTGTATCAACGATAAATGAGCGGCCGCGCAGCGCTGGTCGGCGCGCGCAAGGCCACTCGAGGCAAGACCCGCGCAAAGCACAACGCCGTTCGGTCAAGCGAACGGCGAGCCCTGCTCGGATGCGGCGTACTCGTGCCGCAAAGCCCGGTTATTGTTCACGTCTGGCGCAACCTGTCCCCGGCAGCCTGACCAGACCCCACATGCCGCCATCGAACGTGGCATCACATCCGTGCGCTGAAAAGGCCAAGTGCAAGCGCAGGAACGGCGGCGTAGGCCCCATCCGGCGTGATGGCAGCAAGGGCCAACTGACAGACGCGCGGCGTCTGGCCGGACAAGACGTGTGCACCTACTGAGGTGCTTGAGTTGCAATTGCGAGGCTTTTGGCCCCCAACAGCGTACTGATGGCGATTGTAAAAACGCACTGGCGTTCTGACATTCGCCCATTGACGGCATGGTTAACTCCATGCACAAGTGATGCCATTATACAAAAAAACCGGGGTTCGGCTCGTCAGACTGCGCAAACAGTCATTGATTTTCGCTATGGGCGTAAGAATTGCCGGGTTTTGGCGCATTTTGAAGACCGAAACAGCCCGCGTCGCGGATGTTTCGGCACCGGTACAATGAACGTTTTTACAGGCCGTCTTGTATCGACGACAGTCATATGAAAGTCATTCTCGTTCCCGTGACGCCCTTCCAGCAGAACTGCTCCATCGTGATCTGCGAGGCGACGAAGCGCGCCGCGATCGTCGACCCCGGCGGCGACATCGAGCGAATCATCGCGGAAGTCGAACGGCAGGGCGTGACCGTCGAGAAGATTCTTCTGACGCATGGTCATCTCGATCACTGCGGCGGCGCGAAGGCGCTCGCGGACCACTACGGCATCAATATTGAAGGTCCGCATCGGGAGGATGCTTTCTGGATCGACCAGTTGCCCGCCCAGAGCCAGCGATTCGGCTTTGCGGACGCACAGGCATTCACGCCCGAGCGCTGGCTCGACGACGGCGACTCCGTGCAATTCGGCGACGAAACCATGGAAGTCCATTTCTGCCCGGGCCACACGCCCGGCCATGTGGTTTTCTTCAGCCGCAAGCACAAGCTGGCGTTCGTCGGCGACGTGCTGTTCGCCGGTTCGATCGGCCGGACGGATTTTCCGCGCGGCAATCACGCGGACCTCATCCGCTCGATCCGGGAAAAGCTCTGGCCGCTCGGCGAAGACGTCACGTTCGTTCCCGGTCACGGCCCCGCGTCGACATTCGGCGACGAGCGGCGCAGCAACCCGTTCGTCGGTGACGAGGTGGCGGCGTGAACGCGATTCCCGAAATCTACGTCAGCACGGACGTCGAAGCCGATGGCCCGATTCCCGGCCCGCATTCGATGCTGAGCTTCGCATCGGCGGCGTTCACGGCCGACAAGCAGCTGATCGCCACGTTCTCCGCGAATCTCGAGACGCTCGAGGGCGCGGCGCCGCACCCGGTCCAGGCCGCTTGGTGGAAGACGCAGCCGGACGCCTGGGCCGCGTGCCGCAAGGATCTGCAGAAACCGGAAATCGCCCTGCCCGCCTATGTCGAATGGGTGGAAGCGCTGCCCGGCAAGCCGGTGTTCGTCGCCTATCCGGCGGGCTTCGACTTCACCTATATGTTCTGGTACATGATGCGCTTCGCCGAGCGCTGCCCGTTTTCATGGTCGGCGCTCGACATCAAGACGCTCGCGTTCGCGATGACGGGTCTGCCGTACCGCAAGGCAATCAAGCCGCGCCTGCCGAAGCACTGGTTCGACGAACTGCCGCACACGCACGTCGCGCTCGACGATGCGATCGAGCAAGGCGCGCTCTTCTGCAACATGCTCGCGGAACTGCGGGCGTCCCAAGCCGCGTCCTCGCGGACGTCGGCCGACATGAACGACGACACGGAGGGTAAAAACGCGCAGGCAGGCCAGTGAGTTAGGGAAACTACCTCAGTGCAGGCGCGTTGCATTGCGTTTCTTTTCCGGCGCCTCTACCATTAGAGTCAGATCGCGACCGAACGGAGGCGCAGTTGACTCTCGATACATTCTCACAAAAAATCTTGCGTCTTCTGCAGCTGGACGCACGGCGCTCCGTTCAGGAAATCTCGGATCAGGTCGGCCTGTCGAGCACGCCGTGCTGGCGACGCATCAAGGACATGGAGCAATCCGGCGTCATTCAGCGCTATACCGCGCTGCTCGACCGGGAAAAGCTCGGCCTGCACGTGTGCGCGCTCGCGCATATCCATCTGACCCGGCACACGGAAGGCGGCGTCGAGCAGTTTGAACGCGAAATCGCCACTTGCCCGGAAGTGACCGAGTGCTACAGCACCACCGGCGAGTCCGACTACATCCTCAAGATCGTCGCACCGGATATCAAGGCGTACGACGCATTCCTGCACGATCGCATCTTCAAGATACCGGCCGTGGCACAGGTGCGAACCAGCGTCGTGCTCCGCGAAATCAAGTTCGACACGCAACTGCCGCTCTGAGGCGCGGCCTCAGCGCGGCGTGCCGACCGCCTTTCCGGACGTCGCCGCGGCGATATCGAGCGCCTGCGTCACGCGGACTTCGTGCGCGCCGAGCTGACGCCTGAGCGCAGCGAAATCGATCGCTTTCAGTCTGGAAGCCGCGTCATGCGCGATCGACGCCGGCAGCACGACGTCGATATCGAAGCCGCCACTCAGGTAGTGCAGGTTCAGCGACTCGACGGGAATCCTCTGCTGCGCGAACGCTGCGCGGACGGCGTCGCTTACCGTCGAACGCAATGGAAAATTGCCCGGCAACGGATTGAGCTCATCGCTTTCCGGATCGACGTGAATGAGCGCATCGATGACGCGCGGATCGGCCAGCACGTGCGCGCGCGCCGATTCGGCGATGAAATGTCCCTCCGAAACCGAAATCAGCGGATCGACGAGAATATGCGCATCGACAATCGCCAGGTCGCCCATTTTTCGCGTGCGCAGTTCATGAACTTCGCGCACACCGGGTGTGCCCAGCAAAATGCCGCGCAAATCTTCCGTGGTCGATTGATCGAGCGCGCGATCGGAGAGATCCTGTAAAGCATCCCACGCGAACGTCCACCCCATTTTGCCGATCAAAAATCCGACGAGCGCTGCGGCGATCGGGTCCAATATTCGAAATCCCGCCAGACTGCCGATAATTCCGAGCGCGACGACGAGTGAAGAGGCAGCATCGGAACGGGCATGCCAGGCGTTTGCGACCAGCATGGCGGAACGAACGCGTTCGGCGGCGCGAAGCATATAGCGAAAAAGCGCTTCCTTTGAAACAAGGACGATTATCGCGACTGCGAGCGCGACGGCGTGCACCGGCGGAATATCCTGAAGGTTCACGATCCGCGTTCCGGCACGCCACAACATTCCGACGCCAACCGCGACCAACAATCCACCGAGGAATAACGACGCCACGGTTTCATAGCGGCTATGACCGTAGTTATGGTCCACATCGGGCGCAGCGGCAGCCTGTCGATTGGCAATCAAGACGATAAAATCAGACACGATATCTGCCAGCGAATGAATGCCGTCGGCAATGAGTGCCTGAGAATGCCCAATAGTGCCGACGACGAGTTGCGCGGCAGTAAGCCCGCTATTAAGCGCAATGCTCGTCCAGGTGCTTCGGCGCGCGACCTCCTGTTTTTCCGCAGCGTGCGATGTCGAAAGCGACATGTAATATGCCTCAGGCCACTATGCAGGCACTTTATCACCCGCGAGGCGTGTCCGTCTCGAGGAGGCCGGCAGTAAGCCCTTCAAATCATACATTTAATTGGGCCGCGCTTTCCCGCCGGCCGAATGACGCCGTACACCGGAAAAAGCCTGCGGCGCAAATGAAAAGGCCGCGTCACTCGGACGCGGCCTTTGAATGCGAAATCCGACTCTGAACTTACTTGCTGATCAGGAAACTGTCGCGATCTTGCCCGGCGATCCACTTCGGCGGCTTTCCGCGGCCGGACCAAGTGCTGCCGCTTTCCGGGTCGCGATATTTCGGCGCCACGCCAGAGCGACTGCGCGACGATGCCTTCGACGCCTTCGCACCTCGGCCGCCTGCGAGTTCCTGAAGCGTGATGCCATAATCCGCCATTTTCTGCTTGATCTCATTAAGCACTTCGGCGTATTCACGCGACTTCGCTTCTTCAATCTGGCGTTCGAGAGACTCGCGCTGTGCGAGGAGTTCCTTGTATGAAGGCATGGCAATTCCCTAAGTGGTTTGCTGACTTGCGAATCGGCGCGCTCGCTTACAGTTATCAGTATAGCCTCGGACTGGCACGCAGATTAACACAAATCTTATTTTCGCGGCATATGCGAATTGCCGTTTAATAAAAGTTTAGGGACTTTCTTCGTAACATTTGCCGAATATTCCGAAATTGAGAGCAGCGGTTGATCCGGGCTAAAAGAGGCTGCTTGCATGCAGATTGAACCTTGGCGTTGGCATAAAATGAAAGCACGGCAGGTTTTGGCATTGGAAGGTTTCATGGAATGGCAACTTCGCTCGCTCTTTTGCGGTCGTGCTGTAATGTAATTCGGGACGCAACAGCGTTATCTACGCGCAAAACTCAGCTCTGTCTCTCAAAACAATCGATAAGCGCGGACTTCAATTCCTCGGTGGTCAGTCGCGGCTTATCGAATGTAAAACGATTGCGAGTGCCTCCAAGCAGCAAATCGCAGCCATACCGGTCTATCCCCAATAATTGGAGATTCTCGGGGCGTCCGGGATAAGCGTCGAAATATTCGCACAAGGAAGCTTCGTCTTCGTACGAAAGCGGCGCCAGCGAATCGAGTTCGTCGCCGGCAAGCCAGCCCATCGCCCCAAAGCCGCCGATATACCGCATTCGCTCGAGCGACATCACCCAGAAACAGAAGTCGCCGAGTTCCAGATAACGCCCGGCCTCCGGGTGATAGCGCAAATAGCGCCGCGCGAGTTCGCCGCTTGCTTCCGGCAAAACGGGCGCGAAACGTCCAAGCATCGTCAGGCGTTGTCCTTCCAGCACGCCACCTTGGGCCGCGTGCGCAACCAGAAAGCCGGCGCGCGGGTCGGCCTGCAGATTGCGCGTGTGCTCGGCGAGATGGCTGATGAGCAGCATCGGCATGTGGTTCGCGGTGAGCGCGAACGGCAACGCCGTCGGATACGGAAAGCCGCGCGGCTCGCGCGAATGCGTGGCGAGCGTGCCTTCCGGCACGCGATGCAGCAGGTGTAGCGGCGCTTGCGACGGAATATTCATCCGAACCCCATGCGATTGCGAATTGGTCGAAAGATGGTAATGCAGCGCAATCGAGCGTGTCTCCTGGCCGTTCGATAGAATCGAAAGCCTTCGCGTGCGATGGCATCATCTCCGGTTGCCTCTCGTTTCGCGCAATTCTCCAGAACGGCTTTTTTGTGTCCGACTCGACCACCGCATCCGCTTCCGCCCGCGAGTCCAATCCGACGCTCGCGCTGCATCGCAGCCTTCCGCACGCCACCCGCGCCCGCGCGCGCCACGCGACGATGGCCGTCTTCTTCATCGCGGGCATGATGTACGCCTCGTGGGGCGTGCACGTGCCGACCGTGCGCGACAAGTTCGCGCTGAGCCCGGGCATGCTCTCGTTCGCGCTGCTCGCGGTCGCGGGCGGCTCGATCTTCGCGATGCTCACCACCGGATCGTGGATCGCGCGCGCCGGCACGCGCACGGCGTGCATGGCGGGCGGCATCACGATGATGATTTGCGGCTCGCTGATTCTCGTGACGCCCTGGTTCTGGCTGCTGCTGGTGGTGCTCGCGGCGTTCGGCTTCGGCATGGCGACGCTCGACGTCGCGATGAACGCCGAGGCGAGCGCGGTCGAGCAGGCGCTGGGGCAGCCGATCATGTCGTCGCTGCACGGCATGTTCAGCATCGGCGGCATGGCGGGCGCGGCCGCGGGCGGCGCGCTGCTCGCGCACGGGCTCGCACCGGCCGCACATCTCGCGCTGGCGTCGGGCCTGAGTCTGCTCGTGCTGCTCGCTTCGATGCCCGCCGTGCTGCCGCACGTGCCGCATCACGAGGAACACGCAAAGGCGTCGTCCTCGAACCGCTGGCGCTCGGGCGCGCTGTGGGCGCTCGGCGGCCTGGCGCTCGTTGCGCTGATCGCCGAAGGCGCGATGTACGACTGGGCCACCGTCTACATGCGCGACGTCGTGGAGGCTTCGCCCTCGGTCTCGAGCGCCGCTTACGCGGCGTTCTCCGGCGGCATGGCCGCGGGGCGCTTCGGCGGCGACGCGGTGCGCGCGCGCTTCGGCGCGCCGCAACTGATTTTCGGCAGCGCCGGGCTCGCGTTCATCGGCATGGTGATGGCGCTCGTGCTGCCGAACACCATCGTCACGATGACCGGATTCACGTTGATGGGCCTCGGTCTCGCGAACATGATGCCGGTGCTGTTCGCGGCGGCGGCGCGAGTCGAAGGCGTGACGGCGGCCGAAGGTCTCGCGCAGGTCGCGGGGCTCGCGTATTTCGGCTTGCTGCTCGGGCCGGTGCTGATCGGCGGCGTCGCGCAAATCAGCAATCTGCCGATCGGGCTATGCGTGGTCGCGGCGTGCTGCGCGGTGATCACGCTCATCGGGCCGAAGATTCTCAAGCGCCTGAAGATATGAAAAAACGCGCGGATCCTGCGAATCCGCGCGTTTCCCGGGACCCAAGTCCTGCGGCACTTACATCTTCACGACGTCCAGCAGGGTCTTCTTGCCCTTCTTGTAGTCGTACAGCGAGATCACGCCGTGCTTCAGGTCGCCCTTCGAATCGAAGGTCGTCTGGCCGATCACACCCTTGTAGTCCGTGTTCGGCATCGCGGCGAGAATCTTGGCCGGATCGACCGAGTTCGCGCGCTTCATCGCGTCGACGATGATGTACACCGCGTCATACGTGAACGGCGCGTAGATCTGGATCGGCTGGCCGAAGCGCTTCTGGAACTTCGCCGCGAACGCCGCGCCGCCTTCCATCTTCTCGAGCGCCATGCCGGCTTCCGAGCACACGACGTTGTCGGTCGCGTCGCCGGCGAGATCAGCCAGCTTTTCCGTGCAGACGCCGTCGCCCGCGAGAACCTTCGCGCGCAGGCCGAGCTGCTTCGCCTGCTTGGCGAACGGGCCGCCGGTGGCGTCCATGCCGCCGTACATCACGGCGTCGGGATTCTCACCCTTGATCTTGGTCAGAATCGCGCGGAAATCGACAGCCTTGTCGTTGGTCGCGTCGTGCGAGATCACCTTCAGGCCGAGCGACTTGGCGGTCTTCTCGAACTCGTTCGCGAGACCCTGGCCGTAAGCGGTTGAGTCGTCGACCACGGCCACGCTCTTCACCTTCAGTTGCTTGGCCGCATAGTTGGCGAGCGCCGGGCCTTGCTGCGCATCGGTCGCGACGACGCGGTACGTCGTCTTGAAGCCTTGCTGCGTGTAGGTCGGATTCGTTGCCGACGGGGAAATCTGGACGATGCCCGCATCGCTGTAGATCTTCGACGCCGGGATCGACGTGCCGGAGTTCAGGTGACCGACGACCGCAACGACCTTGTCGTCGACGAGCTTCTGTGCGACCTGCGTGGCGGTACGCGGGTCAGCGGCATCGTCTTGCGGGTCCAGTTGCAGCGTGATCTTCTCGCCGCCGATCGTGAGACCCTTCGCATTGATCTCTTCGACTGCGAGCCGCGCGCCGTTTTCGTTGTCCTTGCCCAGGTGAGCAATGCCGCCGGTCAGCGGAGCGACGTGACCGATCTTGACGACCTGGTCGGCTGCTGCGGACGTTGCCAACGTAGCGAACAGCACGGCTGCGGCGCTGATCGGCAACAGTTTGTGAAGCTTGGTGTTCATGTAAGTCTCCAGTTTCGGTCCCAAAAACAACGTAATCGCCCTGTGCCCCGTCTTTCATCACGATCGCTCAGTCCCGTGGACGACCACGCCGGATGCATCGTCATGCACTTGGCAAGTCCTTCCGGCATGCCGTTTGTGACAGCCGCCGTCCGCACTGCGCGCAAGTGTAGGGTTGTCAAATTAATTTAGGGAAGTTTTTTAAGATACTGGTGTCACTACCAATTAGCGGCCAGTTGTGAGACGCCGCCGTTTGTGGTGGCGTCTGCGCGAAGATGCCCAGTACATGCGGGTTTCCGCGACATCGGCGCGCAAAGGTTTGGCCGCCATTCAAGATTGACGGAAGCGCGCCGATAGTCTCTGCCTGCTGTCATCTATTAGCCTGTTTTTTAAAGCTGCTTTTAGCTTGTGTTTAGACCAGCGCCTCTAAAAATCCGTCCGTGCGTCAAACGATGTGCCAGGGGCGCCGCGAGTGTCCAGGGCGTATGAAAGGGAAAGCTGGCAAACTCGCTCGATCAACCTTTCCACAAGCACAAGGAGCTTCGACGTGACCGTATCCGTGACTTCGCGCTGGATCGACATTCCCACCGATGGCGGCAGCTTCCAGGGTTATCTCGCGCTGCCCAAGACGGGCACCGGGCCGGCCGTGATCATCCTGCAGGAGATCTTCGGCGTGAACGGGCATATCCGCAGCGTCGCGGACCAGTACGCGGCCGACGGCTATATCGCGCTCGCGCCCGATGTCTTCTGGCGCACGCAGCCGCGCGTCGAGCTGGGCTACGAAGGCGCGGATCGCGAGAAGGCGATGGAGCTGCTGCAAAAGACCAACGCGGATGCCGCGGTCGCCGATGTCGGCGCGGCGGCGAAGGCACTGCGTGCGCTGCCCGAAGTGACGGGCAAGGTCGCGGCGATCGGCTACTGCTTCGGCGGCCGGCTCGCCTATCTCGCGGCGGCGCAGGGATCGGTGGATCTCGCGGTGGCCTACTACGGTGGCGGCATTCAGAACGCGCTCGACAAGGCCGATCAGATCAAGGTGCCGATCCAATTCCACTACGGCGAACTCGACGCGCACATTCCGGCCGACGCCGTGGACGCCGTGCGCCAACGTTTCGCGGGCCGCAAGGATGCGGAACTCTACGTGTACCCGCAGGCCGATCACGGCTTCAATTGCGGCGATCGCGCCTCGTACAACGCGAAGGCGTCAGGGCTCGCGCACGGGCGCACGCTGACGTTCCTCGGCGAGCATCTGTAATAAGGAGAGAGAGGCAGGCACGGTGCGCCGTGCCTTTGACGGGAGATCGTGCGTGCGCCGATGCGCGGCGAACGCGCATCGTCGAAACCGCGCCTCAGGCCGAACGGCGCTATATCAGCGCAGGCAGCCCTTCGACGAGCAGAAAGGCGGCCAGCACACCCAGCAGCGCGCCGAATACGCGCAGCACGTTGTTCTTGAAATGCGTCGCGCAGGGAATGGCCCCGAGGAACAGGGCGCCGGCCAGCGCCATCGGGATGATCAGGATGAAGTCGCCGATCGTGAAATACGTCATAGTGCGTCTCCCATCGTCCAGCTTGTAGCTTTGATCGTCGCGCGATGAAATCCGCCTCGACGATTCGAGTATAGGCCGCTCCATGCGAAGCGTCGGCCCATCTTCGTGCGACGGGAAACGATTGCGTCGGTAAATGCCTTACGCCATAAGGCCTTGCGCGCGGCACTATTTAAACGGCCACGTAAAAACCCTTAGATTCCTCTTATTTCAAACCGCTTTCGGCGATTCAAGCGGCCGCAGCGCGCTCGCGCCGGTTCAGGTACGCCGCGCCCGCCAGGCCCACGAGCAGCAGGACGCCGATCAATCCGGCCACGCCAGGCCATCCGAACGCGGTCCAGAAGTGGCCGCCATACGATCCGATCAGGCTCGAGCCGATGTAATACGCGAGCAGATAAAGCGCGGCGGCCTGCCCTTTCGCCTGCGCGGCGAGCCGTCCGACCCAGCCGCTCGCGACCGAGTGCCCTGCGAAGAAGCCGAACGTCAGGCAGGCAATGCCCGCGATGATCACCGGCAAGGACAACGACAACGTCAGCGCGATGCCGAGCATCATCAGCAAGAGGCTGGTGATCAGCACGCGGCCGCGTCCGAAGGCGTCGGCCATCTTGCCGGACCAGGGCGAAGCGACCACGCCCGTCAGATACACGGTGAAAATCGCGCCGATTTCCGTCTGATTCAGCTGAAACGGCGCGCCCAGCAACCGGTAGCCGACATAGTTGTAGAGCGTGACGAAACTGCCCATCAGCACGAAGCCGATCAGGAAGAGGAACGGCAAGCCGCGATGCCGCAAGTGCCCGGCAAGCGAGCGCCGATGATGGGCAAACCCGACGCCGCGCCGCGGCTTGAAGCGCCGCGACGGCGGGAGAAGCGAACGGAACGCGAGCGTGGCGAGCAGGCCCAGCAGTCCGATTCCGCCGATCGCGACGCGCCAGCCGAACAGATCCGCGAGGATGCCGCTGATCACGCGCCCCGCCATGCCGCCGATGGCCGTCCCGCCGACGTACAGGCCCATCGCGAGACCGAGACCTTCGGGATGCACTTCCTCCGCGAGATACGCCATCGCGACCGCAGGCACGCCGCCGAGCGCGAAGCCTTCGAGCGCGCGCACGACGAGCAGCGCGTGCCAGTCGGGCAACATGGCCGCGACGACCGTCAACAATGACGACGCGAGCAACGAGAGGGTCATCAGCCGGTGACGGCTCCAGCTTTCGGAAACGAATCCCGCGATGAAAATCGCGACCGCCAGCGCCGCCGTGCTCACCGACACCGTGAGTGCGCTCACCGCCGGACTGACGCCGAATGCCTTGGTAAACTCGGGAAGCAGCGGCTGCACGCAATACAGCAGCGAAAAGGTTGCATAACCGGCGAACAGCAGGGCAAGCGAAGCGCGCCAGTACGCACGTGAACCGCGTTCGAGATACGGAGCCGCGTCGGCAGACCGGTCTGCGTTGCCTTCGGAATTCGGGGGCTGCGGCGCCGGTGAAGCGTTCACGTTTTAAGTCTCCGCCAACAAAGTCCTCAACGATACGCCGATATAAGGGTTTTGCCCAATACGACGGGTCGCTTTCGGCGACGATCACCGGATAATTGTTGCCAATCGCCTGCGATCGGTAACATAACGCGGCGATTGGCATCGCGTCCGCGCGCCGCGATGCGCTAAAGTTAGAGCACAATCGTTCATGAAAGCCGCGCGCGTCGCGCGTCCCGCAACAATGACGCGGCGAAAAGTCTGGTGCACGAGCCGTTAAAAGCCTGTGCTTGGTGAAATATATGACCGGCGCACTATCCTCAGCCGGCGTTGAAACGGGGAATTCATCATGCAAATCGGTTCGATTGTCCGCTCCGTGCATATTGCCGTGCCTCATGGTGCGCGCGGCATCGTGATGCGCATTCTCGGTGACATGGCGATGGTCGCGTGGTACGCGGGCGAGCCCGGCGTGACCAAGCTGCTCAATACGGAGCCGTTCTTTCTCGAAGACCTGATTGATACGGGCGACATCGTGCGCCCGGCGAACACGGTCGTCCATTGAGAGACGGCGTGCCGCGTTGATACGCTGATGCATTGATGTCGTCGGCGCCAAGGCGGGGCACAATGCCGGGATGAACCCGAACCATCCCGATTCCCAGGGCGCGCCCTTGCCGCATGACGGCGACGACGCGCCGCCCTTCGCCGGCCTCACGCCCGAGTGCGTGCTCGATGCGCTCGACCGCGTGCTGATGCCCACGGGCGTGCGCACCGACGGCCGCCTGCTGCCGCTCAACAGTTACGAGAACCGCGTCTATCAGGTGGGCGTCGAAGACGGCGCGCCGGTCGTCGCCAAGTTCTATCGGCCGAAACGCTGGTCGAATGCGGCGATTCTCGAAGAGCATGCATTCGTCGCGAGTCTCGTCGCACGCGAGATTCCGGCGGTTCCGGCGCGCGTGCTCGAAGGCACGACGCTGCACGAATTCGACGGCTTTCGCTTTTCCGTCTTCGAGCGGCGCGGCGGCCGCGCCCCCGATCTCGACCGCAGTGACACGCTCGAATGGCTCGGACGTTTCATCGGGCGGATTCACGCGGTGGGCGCGATCGAGCCATATCGCGAGCGGCCGACGCTCGATATCGAGACGTTCGGCTACGAGCCGCGCGACTATCTGCTGACGCACGGCTTCGTTCCCGCCGATGTGCGCGAGGCCTACGAAACCGTCGTGTCGATGGCGCTCGAAGGCGTCGCGCAATGCTTCGACCGCGCGGGCGACGTGCGGCATTTGCGCCTGCACGGCGACTGCCATCCGAGCAACGTGCTCTGGACCGAAGCCGGCCCGCATTTCGTCGATTTCGACGACAGCCGCATGGGTCCGGCGATCCAGGATCTGTGGCTGCTGCTGCCCGCCGGCCGCGCGGACGCATCGCGCGCGCTCACCGATCTGCTCGCCGGATATGAAGACTTCTGCGAGTTCGACCCGCGCGAACTGCATCTCATCGAGGCACTGCGCACGCTGCGGCTGATTCACTATTCGGCCTGGCTCGCGCGGCGCTGGAACGATCCGGCGTTTCCCGCCGCCTTTCCCTGGTTCAACACGCAGCGCTACTGGGAAGACCGCATCCTCGAATTGCGCGAGCAGGTTGGCGCGATGCAGGAAGGCCCGCTGTGGCCAGTTTGAAATTTTTCGTCACAAAAGCGCACTGTCAGGCAATCGCAAAAGATTGAAAAGCGATTTCGCGCGTGTAATGATAACAATTCTCATTTGCTCGCCACTCATCGATCGCCGCGCCTGAGTCCGCGTCTTGCCGATCGGGTCGTGGCTTTGCCTGGCCAATCCCGAATCCCTGGAGCGACGCGTGAACGCGCCTGACACCCTCAATCCGCAGCCGCCCGTGACGAGCGGCTCGACGCACTACCGGCCGCACGGCCGCCTGATCGACGACGCCGAGCAATTCGTGCGCAAGAACCGCTCGCGCCGCTCGACGTTCCTGAAATGGCTGCGCAAGGTGCATGGCTGGATCGGCTTGTGGGGCGCGCTGCTCGGCTTGCTGTTCGGCGTGACGGGCTTCCTGCTGAATCACCGCGCGCCGCCGCTGCGCATTTCCACCGGCGAACCCCAGGTTTCTCAGGTGCAGATGCCGCTGCCGGCCGAAGGTTTCAAGACGCCGCGCGACATGGGCATGTGGCTCAAGAAGGAATTGAAGATCGAAGGCAATCTGGGCCGCACGCGTCGCGAGCCCGCGCATCCGGTCGGCTGGGGCGACAAAAGCACGATGCAGCCGGAGCAATGGTCGGTCATGGTGGCGTCGCCGGGCGGCAGCGTGATGGCGGAATACTGGGTGGGCAACAACTTCGTCTCCGTGAAGCGCACCGAGAACACCTTCCTCGCGATGATGACCAACCTGCACAAAGGCGTAGGCCTGAGCGTGGGCTGGGTGCTGCTCATCGATACGTTCGCGGGCAGCATCATCCTGCTCTCGCTGACGGGCGTGCTGCTGTGGACCGAGCTCAACAAGCGCCGGACGGCGGGCGTGGTGATCGTCGCCGTTTCGCTCGTCGCGGCGATTGTTTGCGGGTTGATTTGATCGATGAGGCCGTCCCCTTAACCGAGGGCGAACGCATCGAAGAAAGATCACTGCGGCAGCTTCCTCTGCGCGCGCTCGAGCTGTTGAATGCTTGTTTCCGGAGTAGGTAAGGCCTCCGGCATCGTGCCGCCGAGTTCCTGAATGGTTTCGCGGACCTTGGTCCCTACGTCCAGATGAGTCTGATTGGCTCGCTGCTTGCCGGCGACGCCGTCGCGTCGCAGCTTTTCTTCCGTCTGGGTCGCGCGGAACAGATTGGCCGCGAGTTCCGTGCTTCCCATATGGTCCAGGATCTTCTGGCTCTTCTTCAGGCGCTTCCGGATATGAATGTCCTTCGCGCTCAGTCCGCCATAAAGCCCTCTGTAGCCGTGGTCCTGAACTACCGCATAATCCATCGCCGTCGTCACGCCTGCGACGCGCGCGGCGGCACCGAGCGCCTTGGTGTGATGCGTAAGCTCCCCACGCAGCATCAGGCGACGCTGATCTTCCGACATGCCCGCGAATGCCTTCTCGTCGCCGAGCTCCTGGCGGCGCGTCTGCAAGGCGAAGTACGTCTGGCCGTTGGCGATCACGGTTTTCGAAGGATCGCCGTTCTGCACGATCAGATAGCACGCGTAGCGGGAAAGTCTGTAATCGGCGACAGAGCGCATCGCGCCGGGTCCAAGGGGGACCATTTTGTCGAGTTCAACAAAATGGTCCCGAACGCGGTGGCCGGACCGCTCGCACGCCACCTTTGCCTTGTCGATCACCTGGAGAAAGTTCCGCCAGCGCAGTTTTCCGTCGGATTCACGAATTTACAGCTTCCCTCGCTCACGGAACTGGCAGCAGTCCGACGTTTTGGGCGTTAGCCATCTGGCTGATCCCATCGGCGCGGCCGGTCTTCGCGATAATGTCAGCGCGCTCAAACGCGGCACACTTCGCCCTTCCCCGCGATTTCGCGCGCTGCCTTCGCGCCCTCCACCTGCAGCAATTCGGGCAGCGACACGCCGTTCTTCGCCGCCGTCACTTCCGCGAGGATCGACACGGCGATCTCGGGCGGCGTCCGGCTGCCGATATAGATGCCCACCGGGCCATGCAGCCGCGCGAGCTCGGCATCGCTCAGATCGAACTCCTTCAGACGCTCGCGCCGCGCCGCGTTATTGCGCCGCGAGCCGAGCGCGCCGACGTAAAACGCCGGCGTCTTCAACGCTTCCATCAGCGCGAGATCGTCGAGCTTGGGATCGTGCGTGAGCGCGATCACCGCGCAACGCTCGTCGAGCTTCATGTCCATGACGGTGTCGTCGGGCATGGTGCGCACGATCGTCGTGCCGGGCACGTCCCACTCTTCCGTGTATTCCTCGCGCGGATCGCAGACGGTGACCTGATAGTCGAGCCCGACCGCGATGCTGCACAGATACCGCGACAGCTGCCCCGCGCCGATCACGAGCATGCGATAGCGCGGGCCGTGAATCGTCAGGAGCTGCTTCTCGTCGAAGAGCACGCCATCGGTCGCCCGCGCGGGTTCGAGGCGCGCCTCGCCCGTCGCCATGTCGAGCGTGCGCGCGACGAGCCTGCCGCTTTCCACCGCCGCGCACAGCTCGGCGATGCCGCTCTCGCGCGTCAGAGGCTCCAGCACGAGCTGGATCGTCCCGCCGCACGGCAAGCCGAAGCGATGCGCCTCTTCCGCGCTGATGCCGTATTTCACCGCTTCGGGCTTCGTCTGCTCGATGCCCCGCTGCCGCACGCGGTCGATGAGGTCGTCCTCGATGCATCCGCCCGATACCGAGCCGACGACGTGTCCGTCACCGCGCACGGCGAGCATCGCGCCCTCGGGACGCGGCGACGAGCCCCACGTCTTCACCACCGTGACGAGCAAAATGCGATGCCCTTCCTCGAGCCACCGCGCGCTGTTCTTCAGGACTTCGAGATCCACGCTGTCCATGATTTCTTTCCCTTTTCCTGCACTTCGTCGCCGCTTTCATCGCCGGCGGCGGCATCCTGCGATTCCTGCCCGCCCTGCAACTGCGCGCTGAATCGCTTGAAAAATTCTCCCGCAATCTTACGCGCCGCGCCGTCGATGAGCCGCGAGCCAATTTGCGCCAGCTTGCCGCCGACCTGCGCGTTCGCGCTGTAGATGAGCTTCGTCGTGTCCGCTTCGTCTCCAGGCTCGAGGTTCACTGTCGCGCTGCCCTTGCTGAAGCCGGCCGCGCCGCCCTGCCCTTCGAACACGATCGTGTAAGTATGCGGGGCGTCAATATTCGTAAGCTCCATTCTTCCCTTGAAGCGCGCCTTCACGGGGCCTACCGCCGCCGTCATCCCGACGTTGTACGCGTTCTCGCCGTCCGCCTCGATGCTGTCGCAGCCGGGGATGCAGACCTTCAGGATCGACGTGTCGTTGAGCGCTTCCCACGCGCGCGCCTGCGGCACCGGCAAGGTGTGTGTTTCGGTCAGTTCCATCTCGTGTCTCCAAGGAGCGTATGGGGTGCGCTGCGTCGCGACAGCGCCGCCAGTTCCCGACCGACAGCGCCGAGGCTGTCGAGGTTATGGGCCGCGAGCATCGCATCGACATGCGGCAGGATCGCGCGCACGCCTCGCGCGCGCGGCGTGAAATCGGCGAAGCGCAACAGCGGATTGAGCCATACCAGCCGATGCGCGAAGCGCCTGAGCCTTTGCATCTCGGCATCGAGCACGTCGATGGCTTCATGATCGAGGCCATCGGTGACGAGCAGCACCGTCGCCCTGCCGCCAAGCACGCGGCGCGCCCAGCGTCGATTGAACTCCGCAAGCGCCGCGCCGATGCGCGTGCCGCCCGACCAGTCCGCCACGTTTTGCCCGAGCGTCGCGATGGCGACATCGGGATCGCGCTCCCGCAAGGCGCGCGTCGCATTGGTGAGGCGCGTGCCGAAGAGAAATACCTGCAGGCGCTCGCGCGATTGCAGGAGCGCGTGGCAGAAATAGAGCACGGCGCGCGAGTACGCGCTCATCGATCCGGAGATGTCGAGCAGCAGGACGAGCGGCGGCCTGCGCTCGAGCGCCGCGCGATATTTCCACACGGTCCAGTCGCCGCCCGAGCGCACGGCGTGACGCGCGCTCGCCTTCAGGTCCGCGTGCGTGCCGCGCGACGCGGCCTTCAGCCTGCGCGTCGGCTCGGTCGCGAGCGGCAGCCGATGCGCGCGGATCTGATGCCGCAGCTTGCGCCATTCGTCGGCGCTGAGCGTATCGAAATCGCGATGACTCAGGCGTTCCTGCGAGCTGAACGTGACGCGCGCATGCGCTTCTTCCGGCTTCGATTTGGACGGCGGCTCGCGTCGATCGCGCGCGCAAGCGGCACGCGCGGCGAGCGCATCGGCGAGGCGGTTGTTGCGCAACGGCGGCGGCATGCCGTTCGTCACCTTCGGCAGGAGCAGCGCGCGCAGCTTGCCTTCCCAGTCCGGATCTCGCCAGAAGAGATCGAACGCCGCGTCGAAGATCTCGCGCTCGTCGCTCGCGTGAACGAGCAGGCACGCGAGCGTCGCGCGCACATCATCGCGGCGGTTCAGATCGACGAAGCGCAGCGCGTCGAGCGCATCGACCGCATGCGCCGGCGACATGCCGAGGCCCGCGCCTCGAAGAAGCCTCACGAAATGCACGACGTTGCGGGCGAACGGCTCCATGATCGTCACGCCTCAAGCCGATGCGGAGAGACAGCGCGCGAGCGTATCGGCGTCCATGCGCGCGAGATCGTCCTGATACTTGAGGAGCACGCCGAGCGTGTCCTGCACCGATTGCGGATCGAGCTCCGAAACCGACAGCGCCGCGAGCGCGCGGCACCAGTCGATCGTTTCCGCGACGCCCGGCGCCTTGAACAGATCCATCGTGCGCAGTTCGTGCACGAACGCCACGGCGCGCGTCTGCAACGTCTGACCCGCTTCCGGCGCGCGCGCCGCGACGATCGCCAGTTCGACATCGCGCTCCGGATAGCCGATCCACTGGTAGAGACAGCGGCGCTTCAACGCATCGTGCACTTCGCGCGTGCGGTTCGACGTCATCACAACGAGCGGCGGCTGGGCTGCGCGCACGGTGCCGTATTCGGGAATCGACACCTGAAAGTCCGACAGCAGTTCGAGCAGGAACGCTTCGAACGGCTCGTCCGCGCGATCGATTTCGTCGATCAGCAAGACGCGGCGCGCGTCGGGATTCTCCGGATCGGGCAGGAGCGCCTGCAGCAGCGGACGCTTCAGCAGAAACTCGCCGCGATACAGCGAATCGTTCGACGGCGTTTCGCCCGATGCTTCCGCGAGCCGCAGCGCCATGATCTGCCGCGGATAGTCCCACTCGTACAGCGCGCTCGCGGTGTCGAGCCCTTCGTAGCATTGCAGGCGCAAGAGCGTCGTGCCGCACAAGCCCGCCGCCGCCTTCGCGAGCTCGGTCTTGCCCACGCCCGGCTCGCCTTCGAGAAACAGCGGCCGCTGCATTTTCAGCGCGAGAAAGAGCGCCGTCGCGAGCTCGCGATTCGCAAAGTACCGATGCTCGCGCAGACGCGCGAGCGTGTCGTCGATGGAATCGGGCTCGCCCGGCATCACGCCTGGAACGACAGTGCGCGCTCGATCGCGCGGCCCGCGAGCACCGGAATCAGATGCGCGCGATAGTCCGCGCTGGCGTGCATGTCGTCGTTGAGCTCGTCGGGCAGGATCGTCACGCTGCGCGCCGATGCGACCGAAAAGTCCTTCGACAACGCCGCTTCCAGCTCGGCCGGACGAAACACCGAAGACGCCGCACCCGTCACGGCGACGCGCACGCCATCCTTGAACTTCGCGACGAACACGCCGACGAGCGCGAAGTGCGACGCGGGATTGCGAAACTTCTCGTAGCCCGCACGCTCGGCCAGCGGAAATTCGACGGCGGTGATCAGTTCGTCGGGTTCGAGCGCGGTCTGATACATGTCGATGAAGAAATCGTCCGCTGCGATGCGCCTTCTGTCCGTCACGACCGTCGCGTTCAGCGCGAGCACGGCAGACGGATAGCACGCCGCCGGATCGTCGTTGGCGAGCGAGCCGCCGATCGTCCCGCGCTCGCGCACCTGCCTGTCGCCGATACGGCCGGCGAGGTCCGCGAGACCCGGCAGCGCCTTCCTCACGTCCGGGTTCGACGCGACATCCGCGTGGCACATCGCGCCGCCGATGGTCAGCTTGTCGCCATCGAGCGTGACGGTTTTCATCGCGGCGATGCGCGTCACGTCGACGAGGGCGGACGGCTGCGCGAGGCGCAGGCGCATCGTCGGCAGGAGGCTCTGGCCACCCGCGAGATACTTGGCGTCGCCGTTGGCGGAAAGCGCCGCGACCGCCGCCTTCGCTTCGCCCGGCCGTTGATAGTCGAATGAGTACATGGCCGGTCTCCTTATGCGTGTTGGGCGTTATGCATGGCGGTCCATACGCGATGCGGCGTCGCGGGCATCTGCAAGTCCTTCACGCCGAGCGGCGCGAGCGCATCGAGAATCGCGTTGATGACGGCAGGCGGCGAGCCGATCGCGCCCGCCTCGCCGCAGCCCTTCACGCCGAGCGGATTGTGCGTGCACGGCGTGCCCTTCGCCGTTTCCACGGTGAAGCTGGGCAGATCGATGGCGTGCGGCATCGCGTAATCCATGAACGAGCCGGAAAGCAGCTGGCCGGTGCTGTCGTCGTAGACGCAGCGCTCCAGCATCGCCTGGCCGATGCCCTGCCCCAGCCCGCCATGCACTTGCCCTTCGACGATCATCGGATTGATCACGTTGCCGAAGTCGTCGACCGCCGTGAATTTCAGAATGCGCGTCTCGCCCGTGTCCGGATCGACCTCGACCTCGCACACGTACGCGCCCGACGGGTACGTGAAGTTGGTCGGATCGTAGAACGCGTTTTCGTTGAGGCCCGGCTCCATCTGATCGAGCGGGAAGTTGTGCGGCACGTAGGCAGCGAGCGATACGTCGACGAAGGTCTTGGTGCGATCCGTGCCCGCGACGCGGAACACGCCGTTCTTGAACTCGATGTCCTCCGCCGCCGCTTCGAGCAGGTGCGCGGCGATCTTCTTCGCCTTCGCTTCCACCTTGTCGAGCGCCTTCATGATCGCGGAGCCGCCGACCGAGATCGAACGCGAGCCGTACGTGCCCATGCCGAACGGAATGCGTCCGGTATCGCCGTGAATGATCTCGACGTTCTCGATCGCGACGCCGAGCCGGTCCGCGACGACTTGCGCGAAGGTCGTTTCGTGTCCCTGGCCGTGGCTGTGCGAGCCGGTAAACACGGTGACGGAGCCGGTCGGATGCACGCGCACTTCGCCCGCTTCGAACAAGCCCGCACGCGCGCCCAGCGCGCCCGCGACGTTCGACGGTGCGAGCCCGCACGCCTCGATGTAGCACGAATAGCCGAGCCCGCGCAGCTTGCCGTTCTGCTTCGATTCTTCCCTGCGCGCGGCGAAGCCCTTCACGTCGGCGAGTTCCAGCGCGCGATCGAGGCAGGCGTCGTAATCGCCGGTGTCGTAGGTGAGGCCGACCGGCGTCGCATACGGAAATTCGCGGATGAAATTGCGACGGCGCAAGTCGACCGGATCGATGTTCAGCTCGCGCGCCGCGGTTTCCACCAGCCGCTCGACGACGTACGTCGCTTCGGGGCGGCCCGCGCCGCGATAGGCATCGACGGGCACCGTGTTCGTGAACACCGCTTTCACTTCGGCGTAGATCGCAGGCGTCGTGTATTGGCCGGCGAGGAGCGTCGCGTAGAGCACGGTCGGAATCGACGAGGCGAACGTCGACAGATACGCGCCCATGTTCGCCGTCGTGTGCACGCGCATGCCGATGAACTTGCCGTCCTTGTCGAGCGCGAGTTCGGCTTTCGTCACGTGGTCCCGACCCTGCGCGTCGGAGAGAAACGCTTCGGAGCGCTCGGCGGTCCATTTGATCGGCCGCCCCACCTTCTTCGATGCCCACGTCAGCGCGACATCTTCCGGATACAGGAAAATCTTCGAGCCGAAGCCGCCGCCCACGTCCGGCGCGATCACGCGCAACTTCGATTCCGGCAGTTGCAGCACGAACGCCGCCATCAGCAGTCGCTCGACGTGCGGATTCTGATTCGCGACATAGACCGTATAGCTTTCGTCGTGCTTCGAATAGCTCGCATTCACGGCGCGCGGCTCGATCGCATTCGGCACGAGGCGCTGATTCACGATGTCGAGCGTCGTCACGTGCGCGGCCTGCGCGAACGCCGCGTCGGTCCGGGCCTTGTCGCCGTGGCCCCAGTTGTAGCAGACGTTGTTCGGCACGCTGTCATGCACGAGCGGCTGGCCCGCGTCCGACGCGCTCGCCGTGTCCACCACGGCGGGCAGCACGTCGTAATCGACCTCGATGAGCTCGGCCGCGTCCTTCGCCTCCTTCACCGATTCCGCGACGACGAGCGCGACCTGATCGCCCACATGCAGCACCTTGTCATTCGCGATGACGGGATGCGGCGGTTCGTGCATCGGCGAGCCGTCGATGCTGTGGATGAGCCAGCCGCACGGCAGGCCGCCGACGTTCTCGCCCGCCATGTCGCGTCCGGTGAAGATGCCGATCACGCCCGGCGACGCCTTCGCCGCTTCGATATCGAGGCTCTTGATCTTCGCGTGCGCGTGCGGCGAGCGCACGAACACGCCATAGCTTTGCTGCGGCAGGACGATGTCGTCCGTGTACTGGCCCGCGCCCGTCAGGAAGCGATAGTCTTCCTTGCGCTTGACGCCGGCGCCGATCAATTTTGATTGCTCAGGGGCATTCATCGCGGTCTCCTGTGTAGGCGCGATTCATCTGGGAGATGTGGGTTTGCGCGGCGCGGATTACGTCACGCGCCGGCTTTCATGGCTTGCGCGCCCTGCAGAACCGCTTTCACGATGTTGTGATAGCCGGTACAGCGGCACAGATTGCCGTCGAGCTGCTCGCGCACTTCTTCCTCGGAGAGATTGGCCGATTGCGCGGCCAGCGCGCTCGCGCACATCACCATGCCCGGCGTACAGAAGCCGCACTGCAAGCCGTGGCATTCCCTGAAGGCCGCCTGCATCGGATGAAGCTGGCCGTCTTTCGCCATGCCTTCGATGGTGGTCACTGCCATGCCGTCCGCCTGCGCGGCGAGCATGTTGCACGACTTGATCGCGCGGCCATCGAGATGAACGGTGCACGCGCCGCACTGCGCGGTATCGCAGCCGACATGCGTGCCGGTGAGCCTCAGTTGATCGCGGAGAAACTGGACGAGCAGAAGATGCGGTTCGACGGTGGCGGTCACGGGTTTTCCGTTGACCGTCAGGCTGATGCTGAGCGCCATTTCACTGTCTCCTAGGGGATGGGACCAGCTTCGCGTCACGCACCTGCCTACTGCCGCCGTGAGCGTTCAGCCGGATTTGGTGTTATGTGCTTGTGACAACGAGTAAAACACAAATCCGCGGGCGTCGCTATCCGTCGAACGCCCGTCCCAATTTCGCGGCGCAGCGCGTGTCGCGCGTCCCCCAAATGCGAAGCGCCGCCCCTCGGGCGGCGCTTTGCTGCGGAACGGGTGTCGTTGGAACGCTCAGTTCGCGACGGTTTCGCGCTTCGTCGGCCTGGCGCGCGGGACGTCGGCGCCCGGCCGGCCAAGCAGTGCGTTTCGGCGCGAATACAGGAAGTAGATCGCGAGGCCGATCACGAGCCACACGCCGAACGCGATCCACGTCATCGCCTGAAGATTGGCCATCAGGAAGAGGCACGAGGCGACCGCCAGAACCGGCACGACCGGCACGCCCGGGCAGCGGAACGCGCGCGGCAGTTGCGGATGCGTGCGGCGCAGGATCAGCACGGCGATCGAGACCATGGAGAACGCAGCGAGGGTGCCGATGTTGATCAGCTCGGCGAGCACGTTGAGCGGCACCAGCGCGCCGACCAGCCCGAAGAAGATGCCCACGAGCCAGGTCGTGAAGAAGGGCGTCGAGAAGCGCGGATGCACCTTCGAGAGCCGCGCGGGCAGGAGGCCGTCGCGCGACATCGCGTAGATGATGCGCGTCTGGCCGTAGCTCATCACGAGAATCACCGTGAGCATGCCGAGCACCGCGCCGAGATCGATGAAGCCCGCCACCCAGTTCTGACCGGCCACCTGCAGCGCGAATGAAACCGGATGCGGATTGTTCGCGAACTGCGCCGACGGCACGATGCCCGTCACGACCGCCGCGACCGCCACGTACAGCACGGCGCACACCGCGAGCGACGAGATGATGCCGATCGGCAGATCACGCTTCGGATTCTTCACTTCCTCGGCCGCCGACGACACCGAATCGAAGCCGATGAACGCGAAGAACATCACGGCCGCGGCGCCGAACACGCCGGACCAGCCATTCGGCATGAACGGCTGCCAGTTCGCCGGCTTGACGTGGAACACGCCCACGGCGATCACCAGCAGCACGACGGTCACCTTGATCGCGACCATGATGTTGTTCACGCGGGTGGACTCCTTCACGCCGACGGAGAGCAGCGAGGTGATCGCCATCATCACGAGAAAGGCGGGCAGGTTGAAGTACGTGAGATGACCGGGCAGAGCGCCGGGCGCGGCCGTGAGCGCGGTCGGCAGCGAGATGCCGAAGCCCGACAGCAGCGATTGCAGATAGCCCGACCAGCCGACCGACACGGCGGACGTCGCGAGCCCGTACTCGAGCATCAGATCCCAGCCGATGATCCACGCGGCCAGCTCGCCGAGCGTCGCGTACGAATAGGTATAAATGGAGCCGGCGACGGGAATCGTCGATGAAAACTCGGCGTAGGCGAGGGCGGCGAAGCAGCACGCGATCGCCGCGACGATGAACGAGACCATGAGCGCCGGGCCGGCCTGCACGGCGCCCGTACCCGTGAGCACGAAAATCCCCGTGCCGATGATGGCGCCGATGCCGAGGAAGGTCAGATCGAGGGCGCCGAGCGTCTTCTTGAGCGACGTGCTGTGCGCACCGGCCAGCATGTGCTCGATGTTTTTCTTGCGGAACAACGACATTGCGATGAGTCTCCTTCTGGCGCGCGGGCGCCCTTGCTGCGGGAAAACCCGCCATTTTATCGGAGACTCGGAGATTGCCCAGAAATCGGGCAGGTAGCGCGCTGCTGTGGTGATTTTTTACAGTTCAGCCGCGATTTATCTTATTCACGATAAATCTTCAACCAGCGATGGCCGGATTCATGTCGACGAGACGGTTGCTCATCACGTAGAACGTGAGTTCTGCGTTATTGGCCAGCTTCATCTTCTCCAACAACCGCGCGCGATAAACGCTCACCGTTTTCACGGAAAGCGATAGCGCGTTCGCGATATCCGTCAGCCGTTTCCCGGACGCCAGCATGCACAGCGTCTGATATTCGCGGTCCGAGAGCTTCTCGTGCGGCATGCGGTCGGTGTCGAGCGAAACGTAGGTCGCGAGCGCTTCGGCCATTTCCGGGCTCACGTACTTGCGGCCCGCCGCGACCTGCTGGATCGCGCCGATCATGAGCGCGGGGTCCGCCGTCTTCGACAAATAGCCCGACGCGCCCGCCTTCAGCGCGCGCACCGCGTACTGATCCTCGCGATACATCGAGAACATCAGCACCGGCAGGCGCGGCGTCTCGCGCTTGATGCGCTTGAGCAGATCGATTCCGTTGACGTCCGGCAGCGAGATATCGAGCATCACGACGTCGAGCGGACAGCGCGCGGCGAGCGCGAGCGCCTGCATGCCGGTCTCGGCCTCCGATACTTCGGTTGCGACGCCGCGTTCCAGCAGCAGTTGCGCGACGCCGCGGCGCACGATGGCGTGATCGTCGGCGAGCAGGATTCTGAGCATCGCGGGCGGCCTCAGGCGTTGACCACGCTGAGCGCGAACAGCCCGGGACGCGCCGCCGTCCATGGCAGGCGGGCACGCACGCTGGTTCCGGCCGGCTTCGCCGCGACCACGCGCAAGCTGCCGCCGAGCGCCTCGCAGCGCGCGCGCATGCCGGAGAGACCGAAGCGCCCGCCCTTGCGCCGCACGGCCGCGCTGATGCCGACGCCGTCGTCCTCGACGGTCAGCGTCACGTCGTTTCGGTCGACGTCGACTTTCACGCTCGCCCTCGCCGCGCCCGCGTGGCGCGCGACGTTGCCGAGCGCCTCCTGCGTCACGCGAAAGAGCGCGAGCGACATGTCGTGCGACAGACGTTCCAGCCGTGCGTCGGCCGGGCAGGAAAAATCGACGGAAATCGCCGTGCGCGCGCGAAAGCGCTCGATCCATCCGTCGAGCACGGATGCGAAGCCGGCATCGAAGGTCGGCATTTGCAGCCCTTCGACGATGCGATGACTCGTCTCGCTGACATCCGCCAATGCTTCGCGCGCCTGACGCAGCGCGTCGCCGAGCGCGGCGGGCGCGTCGGCGGGCAGCCAGTGCTCCGCGCGCGCGAGCGCGAGATTGGCGACGGTGAGCGCGGCGCCGGTTTCGTCGTGGAGATCCTGGGCAAGCGCCTGGCGCGCGCGCTCTTCGGTGGCGGCGAGCAGGGCGGCCAGTTCCTGGACACGGGCGGTGAGGCGCTGGATCTGGCGATCGCCCTCCAGCTTGGCGTCGATCAGCGCGGAATAAGGAGAGGAGGAAGGAAGGGCAAAAGACGAACCGGCACATTCCGGCGCCGGCGACGAAACCCCGCGCAGCGGGGCGCGGCGAATCGGGCTCTCATCGAGCGGGGCCATGGCCGACAGGTTCATTTACTATCCTCGCTTTGAGCGCAACTGGAGCTACGTCCTCGGCGAACCCACGAGCGGCGTAACTAAATTTACACTCTGTAACATCGAAGACGGACTGCGCGGTGGCGCTCGTCGTCTCAGCGTGACTGGATCATATCTCAAAAATATTATAGATCCGTGTCCGACAAGGCTTCAATGGACGAACTTCATGTCGTTTGGCAAGTTTGGCGCACACAATACGTAGGAAAAATACCTACGCCGAACCGGCGGTTGCGCCGAATTTGTAACAGCGGACGTCCCCGCGCCACCGTCGAGGACGAAAAAAAACCGGAACACGAAGCTCCGGTTTTCCTGAATGCGGCGACTTGCTAATCAGCCGACGAAGGCCTTCTCCACGACATAGTGGCCAGGATGATTATTGCTGCCTTCCTGGAAGCCCATTGCGTCGAGCAACTGGCGCGTGTCGCGCAGCATGTGCGGGCTGCCGCAGAGCATCACGCGGTCGTTCTCGACCGAGAACGGATCCACCGAGAGATCCGCGAACAGCTTCTTCGTTTCGATCAGATCCGTGATGCGGCCGCGGTTCGCGAACTCCTCGCGCGTGACGGTCGGATAGTAGAGGAGCTTCTCGGAGACGATCTCGCCGATGTGCTCGTGCGCCGGCAGGTGCTCCGTGATGAAGTCCTTGTACGCGAGTTCATCGACGAAACGGCAGGTGTGCGTCAGCACGATCTTCTCGTAGCGGTCGTACACGTCCGGATCCTTGATAATCGACATGAACGGCGCGAGACCCGTGCCCGTGGACAGCAGCCACAGCGTCTTGCCGGGCAGCAGGTTATCGGCGACGAGCGTGCCCGTCGGCTTCTTGCCGATCAGCACGGAATCGCCGACCTTCAGGTGCTGCAGGCGCGAGGTGAGCGGGCCGTCGGGAACCTTGATGCTCAAAAATTCGAGATGCTCTTCGTAGTTCGCGCTCGCGAGGCTGTAGGCGCGCAGGAGCGGCTTGCCATCGACTTCGAGGCCCACCATCGTGAACTGGCCGTTCTCGAAGCGAAACGAGGAGTCGCGGGTGCAGGTGAAACTGAAAAGCGTGTCGGTCCAGTGATGGACGCTCAGAACGGTTTGAGAATTAAGGTTGCTCATGGCTTCTTGAACTTTGCGAAAACGGTGGCGCTCCGACGCTCGCGGCTGACTTGCGGGCAATCCCTGCCACGCCGGGCCCGACGCCGCGATGAGAGCGCGCTACGAAGGCGCTGCGCTGCGCGAAAGGACGATCGAATAGTGACGGATGGCCGCGCGTTCGATGCGAAGGCAGCGATTCACGCCGCGCCTTGCGTGAACGTCGCGCGAAAAACCAGACAGCCGGCGCAATCGAGTATTTTAACCCGATAGCCGGTCGGTGTCGTCGGGCGCCGCGCCAGGCGCCGTCGCGGCAAAGGCGCGCACGTGGCCTCGTGGGCGAACATGCGCGCGGAAACAAGGCGCTTTCGGCTGGCAAATTGCTGGCTACGGCCGGCATTCCGGCGCTGATCGCACTTGCTGCCGAAAAGCCGCTGCCGAAAGCCGCCGAGCCAGCATGATAGCAATGGTTCCCGCGCTATCCCGAAATACCCTTTCTCCCGAAAGGCTTGCGCGCGCTCCGGGCGTCAGATGCGCTGATCGGTCGACGGCTTCTCCCACAGATTGACGCCGCCCTCCTGCGCGTGCTGATCGATTTCGGCGAGCTCTTCCTTCGTGAAATCGAGGTTCTTCAGCGCGCCGACGTTTTCCGCGACCTGCTCCGCGCGGCTCGCGCCGATCAGCACGGATGTCACGCGCCCGCCGCGCAACGCCCAGGCGAGCGCCATCTGCGCGAGGCTCTGACCGCGCTTCTGCGCGAGTTCGTTGAGCTTGCGCACGTGCGCGAGATTCGCCTCGCTCAAATGCTCCTGCTTGAGCGAGGCGCCGCCCGGCTTGTTCACGCGCGCGTCCTGCGGCACGCCGCTCAGATACTTGTTCGTCAGAAGCCCCTGGGCGAGCGGCGTGAACGCGATGCTGCCCGCGCCGATATCGTCGAGCGTGTCGAGCAGATCCTTTTCGATCCAGCGGTTCAGCATGTTGTACGAAGGCTGATGAATCAGCAGCGGCACCTTGTGCTCGGCCAGCAGCTTCGCCATTTCGCGCGTTTTCGCCGCCGAGTACGACGAAATCCCCACGTAGAGCGCCTTGCCGGAATGCACGGCGGTCGCGAGCGCGCCTGCGGTTTCCTCTGGCGGCGTGTCGGCATCGAAACGATGCGAGTAGAAGATGTCGACGTAATCGAGGCCCATGCGCTTCAGGCTCTGGTCGAGGCTCGCGAGCACGTACTTGCGCGAGCCGCCGCCCTGGCCGTACGGGCCGGGCCACATGTCCCAGCCGGCCTTCGACGAAATCAGCAACTCGTCGCGATACGGCCGGAAGTCGTCCTTGAAGATGCGCCCGAAATTCGTCTCGGCGCTGCCGTACGGCGGGCCGTAGTTGTTCGCGAGATCGAAATGAGTGATGCCGAGATCGAACGCGGTGCGCAGGATCTCGCGTTGCGTGGAGATCGGCGTCGTGTCGCCGAAGTTGTGCCACAAGCCCAGCGACACCGCGGGCAATTTCAAACCGCTCTTGCCGCAGGTGCGGTATTGCATCTGCGTGTATCGCTCGGACGCTGCTTCGTAGGCCATGACGGAATTCCTCTGCGGATTGCGAATTGAACGGATTGCGGCCGAAGGGCAGCGGGCACACGGGCACGCCACCTGCCAAGGGCGTCAATGGTAAGCCAATCCGGGCGGAGCGCGCACGGGCCGCTCTGCCGTCCCGCTATTCGGCACCCGGCCGAACAGCCGGCAAAGGAACGATCGGGCACGAACCCGGACCAATGCAGATTCCGTATGAAGGAGCTTGACCGATGGACCCAATCGACAGACTGCGACCCACCTACGACACCATTTCCGCCATCGCGGTCACTTACGGCGTCGACCTCCTGCTTGCGATCATCATCGTCGCCGTTGGATGGTGGATCTCGAACGCGGTCGCGAACGCGCTGCGTCGCACGCTCGCCCGCACCAACGTCGACGCCACGCTCACGCCGATACTCGTCAGCCTCGCGATGTGGGCGATCCGCGTCGTCGCCATCGTGGCTGCGCTCGGCAAGTTCGGCATCGCGGCGGCAAGCATCCTGACCGTGCTCGGCGCCGCCGGCCTCGCCATCGGTCTCGCGCTGCAGGGCACGCTGCAGAACATCGCGGCCGGCTTGATGCTGTTGCTGCTGCGGCCGTTTCGCGTCGGCGACTACATCGAAGGCATCGGCACGACGGCCGGCACCGTAAACGAGATCGGACTCTTCACCACGCGCCTCACGAAGGCCGACGGCATCGCCATGTACGTGCCGAACAGCACGATCTGGGCGAACCCGGTGACCAACTACAGCGCGAACGAACGCCGGCGCGTCGTCATCAACTTTCAGGCGCAGCACGGGCTGAAGGTCGAACACGTGCTCGGAGAATTGCGCAGGCTGATGAGCGACGATCCGCGCATCGTGCAGGACGGGCCGTCGGCGCCGTGGGTCGCGGTGACCGATTACACCGATACCGGCGTCAAGTTCAATCTCGGCGCGTGGACACGCGCGAGCGATCATCAGACCGTGCAGGCCGATCTGCTGCGCAAGATCCAGCCGTTGACGCGCGAGCCGGCGCCCGCGGCCCCAGTGGACGCGCCCGTTCAGACCAGCTAACCTGACGCGCCTTTCAGAAACGAGACCACCTCATGACCCGAGCGATTTCCGTTGCGCTGCTGGTTGGCGGCATTGTGCTGCTCTATTTCGGCGGCCAGTCGTTTCATTCGTTATCCAACGACGTCGCACGCTTCTTCACGGGCTCGCCCACGAACAAGACCATCTGGCTGATCGCGGGCGGGATCGTCGCGACGCTCGCGGGCCTGATCGGCCTGGCGATTCCCTCGAAACGCTGAAACGCCGAAACGTCAGACCAGCGGCACTTCGGGCTTCGACGCCGAACGCGTGCCGGGCAGCGCCGCGTTGCTCGCGCCGCGATACGTGAAGACGAGCGAGAACTTCACCTGATCGGTGAGATTCTTGCCCGCCGAGTGCAGCGTATTGCAATGAAAGAACACCACGTCGCCCGGCTCCAGTTCGGGCGACACCGCCGTGCGGATCAGCGCGGCGTTCTCGGGCAGATCGGAGCGGAAGAATTTCGCCTCGTCGAAGCGATCGGACGTGAACGGCAGCTTGTGCGATGCCGGCACGAACCACAGCGCGCCGTTATCGACCGTCTCGTCGCCGAGCGCGAGCCACGCGGAAACCAGATCGTCGCGCTCGAACGCCCAATAGCGCACGTCGCGATGCCAGCCGGTCAAGCTGCCGTACGCCGGGTGCTTCGTCATCGTGCAGTTGTGATGCGCGCGCGAAAGGTACGGCGTCTCGCCGAAATAGAGCTCCATCCAGCCGCGCACTTCGGGCGAGGTCGCGAACTCCGCGAACAGCGGATGCCGCGCGTAGGCGTCGAGCAGGCGGCGCACGGTATGGCCACCGGGCGCGTCTTTCGAATCGGGCGCGCCGGGATATTTCAGGTCGGCTTCGAACTCGACCGGCGCGGCCGCTTCGGCGAGTTGTTGCCGCGCCACCTCGCGCATGGCATCGCAACGGTCATTCGCGACGAGCCCCTTCACGACGACGAAGCCCGTTTCGCGCAGCTCGTGCACCTGCTCTTTCTTCGATTTCAGCGAGTTTTGATCAGACATTTCAGTTGGTGCGCCCAGCGGCTTTCGAATGGATTCATGCCGTCGACGCTATATCCGGAATTGGGGCGAATACGGGGATTGTAAATCCGGCGCCGCGCAAAGGCCCGCGCGAGCTGGCATCGCTGCATATTCATCAGCAGCCGCTTCATAAAAACGCAGGGAAAACGCGGACTTACCCGGGTAATAAAGGTCTTGTACATTGGCCGCGTCAATTTGGTGCAACTTGGCGAATCGAGTTGAATCGAATTCCTTGAACGCTATTTTTGAGACGACTATCGTCGAGTTTGCTTCCACGCAACCGACCTTTCCGCTGACATGAACCACCGAATCGCTATCGGCCTTACTCGTGCTGCCGCGCGCGCCGCACGTCCCGCCCGCCGCGGCATGATCCGCGCGTTGCGCCATCACTCCGCCCGCACCCAGTTGCTCGCCGAGCAGTTGAAGCACGTGCATCCGGTGGATGGCATCCGGTCGTGGTTCCGCGGTTTCTTCTTCAGCCTTCGCGCGCGTACGGCATCGCGCGGGGTGTCGTTGCGGGCGCTGTTGCGGCGTCCGACGCAGTTGCGCGCGCCGTCGCCCAAGCCGAAGGCCGCCGCGCTGACGAGCCGCCGTCCGCGCCGTTTGTCGACCAGCAGCGCCGGCTGGTACGCGTTCGCCGCGCGTTGAACGTGCGCGCTAATCGTTTCGGTTTCCTTGCGCTTCATCCGGCGCCGGATAGTCCGTGTCACCCTTTTCGCCGCCGTTGAACGTGACCGGATCGGGTTCGGCCAGCGGCGTACCGGTCTTCAAACGCTCCACCAGATCAGGGTTCGCGACGAATGCGCGGCCGAATGCCGCGGCATCGGCTTCGCGGCGTTCGATGCGCGCATTCGCTTCCCGAGCCGTCCAGTCGCCGGACGCGATGATCGCGCCGTCGTAAGCATCGCGCAGGGCGCGGCGAAGGTCGTCGTCGGCTTCGGCCAGTTGCACATACACGATGCCGATGCGTTTCAGCTCTTCGGCCAGACGCAGTGACGATTCCGGTGCTTCGTCGTCCTCGATATCGGCGCCCGTGAACCCCGGCGACAGGCGAATCCCGACGCGATTCGCGCCGATCACGCCTGATACCGCTTCCATCACCTCGACAACGAGCCGTACGCGGTTTTCGACGCTGCCGCCATACTCATCGGTGCGCCGGTTCGTGCCGGTCGCCATGAACTGATGCAGCAGATAGCCGTTCGCGGCATCGATCTCGATCATGTCGAAGCCCGCGCGAGCGGCGCGGTGCGCAGCATCGACGTACTGGAGCACGATTCCAGCTATCTCATCCGTTTCGAGAGGACGAGGATCATCCGCATCGACGAGATCGAGCGTGCCGTCGTCCGCCTGCACGACCACCTTCGCGCCGCGCGCACGGATCGCGGAGGGCGCGACGGGCGGCGCGCCATCCTCCTGCAAGCGCCGATGCGACATGCGCCCCGCATGCCACAAGTGCAGCGCAATGCGTCCCTGTCGCGCGTGCACCGCGCCGGCGATGCTTTTCCAGCCTGCTTCCTGCGCGTCCGAGTGAGTACCCGGCGTGGCCAGGTCGCCCTGGCCTCGCGGTGAGATTTGCGCGGGTTCGGTGACGATCAGCCCGGCGCTCGCGCGTTGCACGTAGTAGTGGGCGTCCATTTCGGTGGGCACGTTGCCCGGCTGCGACGCGCGACGGCGTGCGAGCGGCGCCATCACGACGCGATTCGGCAGTTCGAGATTGCCGATCGTGACGGGAGAAAGAAGCGTTTCGTACGGCATGGCGGCTCCGCGGATAATCCGATTCGCTGTCCAACCGGACCGCAAGAAACGCGCCGCGTGCGCATAAAAAAACCGGCAAGCGCAACGCCTGCCGGTTTTCGTCCTGCCGTTCAGCCGATGGCGTTACGCGACGCTCGCCACCGGTTCCGTGCCGGCCGCTTCGGCGAGCGCGAGCGCCTTGTCAGCGGCTTCCCACGAAAATTCCGGCTCTTCGCGGCCGAAGTGGCCGTATGCCGCCGTTTTTTCGTAGATCGGGCGCAGCAGGTCGAGCATCTGGATGATGCCCTTCGGACGCAGATCGAAGTGCTCGAGCACGAGCTTCGTGATCTCGGCGTCCGACACGCGGCCCGTGCCAAACGTGTTGACCATCACCGATGTCGGGCGCGCCACGCCGATCGCGTACGAAACCTGAATCAGCGCGCGCGATGCGAGACCCGCGGCGACGATGTTCTTCGCGACGTAACGGCCGGCGTAAGCCGCCGAGCGGTCCACCTTCGACGGATCCTTGCCGGAGAACGCGCCGCCGCCGTGAGGAGCCGCGCCGCCGTACGTATCGACGATGATCTTGCGGCCCGTCAGGCCGCAGTCCCCTTGCGGACCGCCGATGACGAAGCGCCCCGTCGGGTTCACCAGGAACTTGATGTCGCCCTTGATGAGCTCCTTCGGCAGCGTCGGCTTGATGACTTCCTCGATCACCGCTTCGCGCAGCTGCGGCAGGTCGATGTCCGGCGAGTGCTGCGTCGAGAGCACGACGGTGTCGATCGAATGCGCCTTGCCGTCCACGTAGCGCACGGTGACTTGCGACTTCGCGTCCGGGCGCAGCCAAGGCAGGCGGCCGTCGCGGCGCAGGTTCGCCTGGCGCTCGACCAGACGGTGCGAAAGGTGGATCGGCAGCGGCATCAGCTCGGGCGTTTCGTCGCAGGCATAGCCGAACATGAGGCCCTGGTCGCCGGCGCCCTGATCGAGATTGTCGTCATGCGCCTTGTTCACGCCTTGCGCGATATCCGGCGATTGCTTGTCGTAAGCGACGAGCACCGCGCAGCCGCGATAGTCGATGCCGAAGTCGGTGTTGTCGTAACCGATGCGCTTGATGGTGTCGCGGGCAACCTGGATGTAATCGACGTTGGCCGTGGTCGTGATTTCGCCCGCGAGGACGACCAGACCGGTGTTGCAGAGCGTTTCCGCCGCGACGCGCGAATACTTGTCCTGCGACAGGATGGCGTCGAGGATGGCGTCGGAGATTTGATCGGCGACCTTGTCCGGGTGGCCTTCGGAAACGGATTCGGAAGTAAAGAGATAGTCGTTCGACACGCTTCAGACTCCAGTTGAGTACGGTTGTTATTCACGTAGCCGACTTCGTTCGGAGTCTGAAGCGGCGACGCTTTAGCGGATGTCAATTTTCCAGGCCAGCGCCTTCATATAACACATGAAGACTCCGGCCTGCTTCGCCCCGCAAGTTGTCCATTAACTCGGCGAAGGTTTTATTATACCGGTTTCCCTCGATTTCACAGAGCCGAACGCTTGTCGCCATTCGCCCCATCCCAATCATCCGTTCATAGCGGCCGACAGTCCGTACGCTGGAGCACATCATGCTAGGGCGCATCGGCGTGGCGCTCGCGATCGGGTTCCTCAAGTTCCTGGCGATCATCCCTTACGGCATCACCGCCCGTTTCGGCGACGGCCTCGGCTGGCTGCTCTATCAGATTCCGAGCCGCCGCAAGCGCATCGTCCATACAAACCTGAAGCTCTGCTTCCCGGAGTGGTCCGACGAGAAGCGCGAGGACATCGCGCAGAAGCACTTCCGGCACGCGATCCGCAGCTACGTGGAGCGCAGCGTGCAATGGTTCGGCTCGGCGAAAAAGCTCGAAAAGCTGATCGAAGTGGACAGCGCCGTCGATCTCACCGATCCAGATCTGCCGCCCACGCTGTTTCTCGGCCTGCACTTCGTCGGCATCGAGGCGGGCTCGATCTTCCTCAATTACTCGCTGCATCGGCAGTGCGGCTCGCTGTATCAGCCGTTCTCGAATCCGCAGATCGAGGAACTGGCGAAGACCCAGCGCGCCCGCTTCGGTGCGGACATGGCGAGCCGCGCCGACAGCGCGCGCATCGTGCTGCGCTGGCTGCGCGACCGCAAGCCCGTGATGCTCGGCGCGGACATGGATTACGGCATGCGCAACTCCACGTTCGTGCCGTTCTTCGGCATCCCGACGTGCACGCTGACCGCCGTCGGCCGGCTCGCGAAGACGGGCCGCGCGCAGGTCGTGCCGTTCATCGGCGAGGTGCTGCCGAACTACAAGGGCTATCGGCTCAAGATCTTCGAGCCCTGGGACAACTACCCGACCGGCGACGACGAAGCCGACGCGCGCCGCATGAACGCGTTCCTGGAAGAGCAGATTCCGCACATGCCGGAGCAATATTACTGGGTGCACAAGCGCTTCAAGACGCGGCCTCCGGGCGAGCCGAGCTTTTATTGAGGCGTGAGCGGCGCGAAACGCGACGTGACGGGTCACATACAATAGCGGCCATGAAACTCAAATTCACGAAAATGCAAGGCGCGGGCAACGACTTCGTCGTGCTCGACGGCTACACGCAGGCGCTCGATCTGAGCCCCGAGCAGGTGCGCGCGCTCGCGAACCGCCATTTCGGCGTGGGCGCGGATCAGCTGCTGCTCGTGGAAAGGCCCACGATCGGCGGCGTCGACTTCAAGTACCGCATCTTCAACTGCGATGGCGGCGAGGTCGAGCATTGCGGCAACGGCGCGCGCTGCTTCGTGAAGTTCGTGCGCGATCGTCGGCTGACCGACGCATCGAGCGTACGCGTACAGGTGCAAAACGGCATCATCACGCTGACGATGCAGGAGAACGGCGAGGTCGTCGTCGACATGAGCACGCCTGTCTTCGATCCGCCGGAAGTGCCGTTCGACGCGCAAGGCCTCGAAGGGCGCCGGCAAGGCAACGACACGCTCTGGCCGCTCGACGTGAACGGTGAAACGCGCTGGATTTCCGTCGTATCGATGGGCAATCCGCACGCGGTGCAGGTCGTCGACGACGTCGAGACGTATCCCGTGCTGACGGAAGGCCCGCTGATCGAGCGCCACGCGCGCTTTCCGAAGCGCGTGAACGCGGGTTTCATGCAGATCGTCGATCGCCATTCGGTCAAGCTGCGCGTCTACGAGCGCGGCGCGGGCGAAACGCTCGCCTGCGGCACGGGCGCGTGCGCGGCGGTGGCCGCGGGCATCCGCCGCGGCCTGCTCGACACGCCCGTGCGCGTCGAGACGCACGGCGGCACGCTCACGATCAGCTGGGACGGCGCGCGCGACGGATCCTCCGCGCTCTTCATGGCCGGGCCCGCCGCGACGGTCTTCGAGGGCGAGATCGAGCTCGACCGCATCGTCTAACGCCATACACATCACCATGAATCCACGCGAAGTCGCCGACTACCTGCTCGACAACCCCGATTTCTTCGTCGAGCACGCGGAGCTGCTCGGCACCATCCGGCTCTCGAATCCGCACGGCAAGGCCGCCGTGTCGCTGCAGGAGCGCCAGATGGAAATGCTGCGCGAAAAGAACAAGCAGCTCGAGCGGCGTCTGGCCGAGTTGCTGCGCTATGGCCACGAAAACGACAGCATCTCGACCAAGTTCAGCCGCTGGACCGTGCGCGTGATTTCCCAGCGCGACCCGTACGCGTTGCCCGCCACCATCAGCAGAGGCTTGTGCGAAGTATTCGACGTGCCGCACGCCGCGCTGCGCGTGTGGGACATCGACGAAGCTTATCGACAGGCGGACTTCGCGCGCCAGGTGGGAGAGGAAGTGCGCATTTTCGCGAACAGCCTCACCGCACCGTACTGCGGCGCGAATTCGGGCTTCGCCGCCGCGCAGTGGCTCGGCGCCGCGAACTCGGCAACGGCGACGGTCGCGCCGAGCGAAGGGCCCCCCGACACGGAACGCCAGGTTGAATCCGTCGCGCTCATCGCCTTGCGCGATCCGCAAACCGGCCCCGATGCGCCAAGCTTCGGCCTGCTCGTGATGGGCTCGCCCGATCCGCGGCGCTTCCACGACGGCATGGCCACCGACTTCCTGACGCAGATCGGCGCGCTCGCGAGCGCGGCGCTCTCGCGCCTGCTGCCGCACTGAGCAACGAGCGACCACATCGAAAATGGACAGCGCCGACGCCATCGCCACCTATCTCGCGATGCTCGAGCACGAACGGCGTCTGTCGGAGCACACGCTGCGCGGCTACACACATGAGCTGAGCGAGCTGCGCGCGCTTGCCAAGGACCGTCCGTTGCAGACGCTCACCGCCGCCGATATTCGCGGCGCGGTCGTGCGGGCGCACGCGGCGGGGCTGTCGTCGCGTTCGATCGCGCACCGGCTGTCGGCGTGGCGCGCGTTCTACCGCTGGCTCGCCGAGCGCGTCGAGATGCCAGCGAATCCGGTCGCGACGGTGCGCGCGCCCAAGCGCGAAAAAACGCTGCCGAAGGCGCTTTCCGTCGACGATGCCATGGCGCTCATGGATGCGCCGCAATCCGGCTCGCCCGAAGCGCTGCGCGATCACGCGATGCTCGAACTCTTCTACTCCTCGGGCCTGCGGCTCGCGGAGCTGGTCGGGCTCGACGTCTATTTCGTCGATACCAGGGAGCACAGGTCCGCAGGCTGGCTCGATCTCGTGCACGAGGAAGTGACCGTGCTCGGCAAGGGTAATCGCCGCCGCTCCGTGCCGGTCGGCAGGAAGGCGATCGAAGCGCTGCGCGCGTGGATCGACGTGCGCGGCGACTTCGTCAGGCTCGATCCGCATGCGCTTTTTCTCTCCGTGCGCGGCAACCGCATGTCGCCCGGCGTGGTGCGCGAGCGCGTGAAGCGCCTTGCGCTCCAAGCGGGCATTCCGTCGAACGTGCATCCGCACGTGCTGCGCCATTCGTTCGCGACGCATGTCCTGCAGTCGAGCGGCGATCTGCGCGCGGTGCAGGAACTGCTCGGCCACGCGAGCATCACGGCCACGCAGGTCTATACGTCGCTCGATTTTCAGCATCTCGCCCGCGTTTACGACTCGGCGCATCCGCGCGCGAAGAAGCGCGACTAATTCGACAGCGCCTCGTGCGCTTCATCCGCATTGCAATGAACACCATCACGCTCAAACCGGCGAAGGACAAATCGCTCGTTCGCCGCCATCCGTGGATTTACGCGAACGCCATTGCGCGCATCGACGGGAATCCCGCGCCGGGCGCGACCGTCGCCGTGCGCGCGGCCGACGGACGCTTTCTCGCGCGCGCCTCGTACAGCCCGCAATCGCAGATCCGTGCACGCGTCTGGACGTTCGACGAAAGCGAGCCGGTCGATCACGCGTTCTTCAAGCGGCGCGTGCAGCGCGCGGTCGCGCACCGGCAGGCGATGGTGAAGGACACCGGCGCGACGCGCCTCATCTTCGGCGAAGCGGACGGCCTGCCGGGACTGATCGTCGATTACTACGTCGCCGATGAAGGCGCGCACGCGCAGCTCGTCTGCCAGTTCATGGCGACCGGCGTCGAAGCGTGGAAGGAAGCGATCGTGCAGGCGCTGATCGGCGCGACGGGCTGCCCGAACGTCTTCGAGCGCTCGGACGTCTCGATCCGCCAGAAGGAAGGGCTCGAACAGACGACCGGCGTGCTCGCCGGCGACGCGCCGCCCGAGACGCTGATCACGAACGAATGCGGCGTGCGGTACCACGTCGACGTGCGCAACGGCCACAAGACGGGCTTCTACGTCGATCAGCGCGACAACCGCGTGCTCGTGCAACAGAACGCGGCAGGGCGCGAAGTGCTGAACTGCTTCTGCTACACGGGCGGCTTCTCGCTCGCCGCGCTCAAGGGCGGCGCGACGCGCGTCGTGTCGGTGGATTCGTCGGGCGAGGCGCTCGCGCTGGCACGTGAGAACGTCAAGGCAAACGGTTTCGACGCCGAAAAAGCCGAATGGCTGGATGCAGACGCCTTCAAGACGCTCCGGCGTCTCTACGACGAAGGCCAGCGCTTCGACCTGATCGTGCTCGATCCGCCGAAGTTCGCGCCATCGAAGGAAACCGTCGATCGTGCCGCGCGCGCGTACAAGGACATCAACCTGAGCGGCTTCAAATTGCTGCGTCCGGGCGGCCTGCTGTTCACCTACTCGTGCTCCGGCGCGATCGATTCGGACCTGTTCCAGAAGATCGTCGCGAGCGCGGCGGCGGACGCGCGCGTCGATGCGCGCATCCTGAAGCGTCTGGGCGCGGGCGTCGATCATCCGCTGCTGACGGCGTTCCCGGAAGGCGAATACCTGAAAGGGCTACTGTTGCAAATCGCTTGAGCGCCCCGATCTAGCCGCAACGAGCGCTCGCCGGGCTGCCGAAGCGTCGGCTTGACAAATATGTTTCAATAGCCGATTCAGCGCATCCCGCAACACGGACGACCGAACACAGACAAGGACACAGGCGACACCATGATTCCCGTAACCATCCTGACCGGCTTTCTGGGCAGCGGCAAAACCACGCTGCTCAAGCGCATCCTGAACGAGCAGCACGGCATGAAGATCGCCGTGATCGAAAACGAGTTCGGCGAAGAGAACATCGACAACGAAATCCTCGTGCAGGATACGAACGAGCAGATCATCCAGATGAGCAACGGCTGCATCTGCTGCACAATTCGCGGCGATCTGGCGCGTGCGCTCGAAGATCTCGCCAACCGCAAGAAGGCGGGCACGCTGGATTTCGACCGCGTCGTGATCGAGACCACCGGCCTCGCGAATCCGGGCCCGGTCGCGCAGACGTTCTTCATGGACAACACCGTCGCCGACGAATTCCTGCTCGATGCGATCATCACGCTCGTCGATGCGAAGCACGCGAATGCGCAGCTCGACCAGCAGGAAGTCGTGCAGCGTCAGGTCGGTTTCGCGGACCGGCTGTTCATCACCAAGTCCGATCTCGTCGATGCCGCCGCGCTCGACGCGCTCAAGCATCGCCTGCTGCACATGAATCCGCGCGCGGCGATCAAGGTCGTGAATTTCGGCGACGCGGACATCAAGGAAATCTTCGATCTGCGCGGCTTCAACCTGAACGCGAAGCTCGAAATCGATCCGGATTTCCTCGCTGAAGACGAGCACGACCATGACCATGATCACGACCACGATCATGATCACTCGACCTGCGGTCACGATCATAGCCACGATCACGAGCATCACCACGACCACCATCACGCGCATCACGACGACAAGATCAAGTCGTTCGTGTACCGCAGCGACAAGCCGTTCGATCCGAACCGCCTCGAAGACTTCCTCGGCGGCATTCTGCAGATCTATGGCGAACGCCTGCTGCGCTACAAGGGCGTGCTGTACATGAAGGGCGTCGATCGCAAGGTCGTGTTCCAGGGCGTGCATCAGATGATGGGCAGCGATCTTGCCGGCAAGTGGATGCCGATCGAGAAGAAGAACAGCAAGATGGTGTTCATCGGCATCGAGCTGCCGAAGGATCTGATCACCGACGGGCTCGACGCGTGCCTCGTCAAGTAAATCGGCACGCATCTCGCTGGAGTTCCGCGGTTCGCGGCGGGCAAAATCGGGCTTGAAAAGAAAAACGCCGCCGCGAGAAGCCCGCGTGCGGCGTTTTTCGTGGCCGACTTTCATCGCGGATGTGTAGTCGCGACCACGCACCGACATCGCTTTTTGCACGACCAGGCGTTATATTTTTGAAATTCCGGCACTAATCGACAGGGTTTTCCTCGGTTGTCGTCGGAAATTGCGGTTCAGTTACAATACAGCCCCACTGGAGAAGGGCAGTTCCGTAGGACGCGCGTCTTCGGGCGTTCGGCCAACGGATGAGGAGAAAGGATGTCCCGTCGGGACGATGCCTGGATTCGCCGGGGGAAGGCGAATCAAGACAAAGCACCGGGGCCGGAAATTCCGGGCCATGCCAAATGCGCCCGGCCGTCCGGAGCATCATCCAATATCGGTTTCCAGAGGAGTTCGGCCCCGCATCGACCTGTCGCGCGAGCCTTGAGCGTAACGGCGCGCTGCATGCGGGTAACGCAGTTGCGGGCGTTGCGAGAGAACATCGCCTTACATTGAAGAAGCAAGCAGATGACAACGAAACTCTTGACCGAAGCCGAAATCCTGAAGATGAGCGAGAAGGACTACATGAACGAGGATCAACTCGCCTTCTTCAAGAACCGGCTCGAGCAGTTGCAAGCGGACATTCTGAAGAATGCCGGCCAGACGACCGAAAATCTGCGGGAAACGGTGATCGTGCCGGACCCGGCGGATCGCGCGACCATCGAGGAAGAGCATGCACTGGAGCTGCGCACGCGTGATCGCGAACGCAAGCTCCTGAAGAAGGTGCAGCAGTCGCTCGCGCGCATCGAGTCCGGCGAATACGGCTGGTGCGAGGAAACCGGCGAACCGATCGGCATTCCGCGCCTGCTCGCGCGTCCGACGGCCACGCTCTCGCTCGAGGCCCAGGAGCGCCGCGAACTGCGCCAGAAGCTCTTCGGCGACTGATTCCGCAGCCGGCGGGCGTGCGTCGCGGGACCGCCCGCAACGGGGAAGACGCCGCCGCGAAAAGCTGCAAGCCAGCATCCGCACCAGGAAAAAGGCACACGTCGAACGTGTGCCTTTTTGCTTTCAGCCGGGTAAATCGCGGATGCATCGACACCGCGCGTCTTGATAAATCTCCCGTCGCCCTAAAATGATTCCGACGCGCCCCGTAAAAGCATGACCGCGGCCAGGCGCGCGCGCGGCGCCGTCCGCCCGAGGCCTACGGCCGGGCGGAACCCCGCGCCGTGCACTCCCTCGAATTCTTGATTGCGCGGCGGACTTCCGAACGACGAAACCCGCCCCGCGTCCCTCTGGTTTTCTTAAGGAACGCACATGGAACAATTTCACGGCACGACCATCGTCTCCGTGCGCCGCGACGGCAAGGTCGCGCTGGGCGGTGATGGTCAGGTGACGCTCGGCAACATCGTCATGAAAGGCGGTGCGAAGAAGGTGCGCCGCATCTATGGCGGCAAGGTGCTGGTCGGCTTCGCCGGCGGCACCGCCGACGCGTTCTCGCTGCTCGATCGCTTCGAAGCGAAGCTCGAGAAACATCAGGGCAATCTGACGCGCGCCGCCGTCGAGCTCGCGAAGGACTGGCGCACCGACCGCATGCTGCGCCGCCTCGAAGCAATGCTGATCGCCGCCGACGCGAATGCCACGCTCGTCATCACCGGCAATGGCGACGTGCTCGATCCGGAAAACGGCATCTGCGCGATCGGCTCGGGCGGCGCGTACGCTCAGGCCGCGGCGCAGGCGCTCGTCGAGAACACCGGCCTCTCGCCGCGCGAGATCGTCGAGAAGGCGCTCAGCATCGCCGGCGACATGTGCATCTACACCAACCACAACCGCGTCATCGAGACGATCGAGTAAAAGGAAACCACGATGACCACCATGACTCCCTCCGAGATCGTCTCCGAGCTCGACAAGCACATCATCGGCCAGACGCGCGCGAAAAAGGCCGTGGCCGTCGCGCTGCGCAACCGCTGGCGCCGCCAGCAGGTCGCCGAGCCGCTGCGCCAGGAAATCACGCCGAAGAACATTCTGATGATCGGGCCGACGGGCGTCGGCAAGACCGAGATCGCGCGACGTCTCGCCAAGCTCGCGGACGCGCCGTTCATCAAGATCGAGGCGACCAAGTTCACCGAGGTCGGCTACGTGGGCCGCGACGTCGACAGCATCGTGCGCGATCTGATCGAGATTTCGGTCAAGCAGACGCGCGAATCCGAGATGAAGAAGGTGCGCACCAAGGCCGAGGACCGCGCGGAAGACCGCATCCTCGACATCCTGCTGCCGAGCGCGCGTCCGGTCGGCTTTGCCGCGTCCGAGACGGGCACCGATGGCGACAATGTCACGCGCCAGACTTTCCGCAAGCGCCTGCGCGAAGGCTCGCTCGATGACAAGGACATCGAGCTGGACATCGAAATGCCGCAGGTCGGCATGGACATCATGGGGCCGCCGGGCATGGAAGACATGACCGAGCAGATCCGTTCGATGTTCGCGAACATCGGCGGCGGCAAGAAGACGCGCCGCAAGGTGAAGGTGAAGGAAGCGCTGAAACTCCTCACGGACGAGGAAGCCGGCAAGATGCTCAACGACGAGGAGGTCAAGAGCAAGGCGGTGCAGAACGTCGAGCAGAACGGCATCGTGTTCCTGGACGAGATCGACAAGATTGCGTCGCGCAGCGAGGCGGGCGGCGCCGAAGTGTCGCGCGCGGGCGTGCAGCGCGATCTGCTGCCGCTCGTCGAAGGCACGACCATCAACACGAAGTACGGGATGATCAAGACCGACCACATCCTGTTCATCGCGAGCGGTGCGTTCCATCTCGCCAAACCGAGCGATCTGATTCCCGAGCTGCAAGGGCGTTTTCCGATTCGCGTCGAACTCGACTCGCTGTCCGTCGGGGACTTCGAATCGATCCTGAACGCGACCGACGCGAGCCTCGTCAAGCAATACAAGGCGCTGCTCGCGACGGAAGGCGTCGAGCTCGATTTCGGCGAAGACGGCATCCGTCGCCTGGCCGAAGTCGCGTACTCGGTCAACGAGAAGACCGAGAACATCGGCGCGCGGCGGCTCTATACGGTGATCGAGAAGCTGCTGGAGGAAGTGTCCTTCGCGGCGGGCAACCATACGGGCCAGCCGGTGCGGATCGACGCGGCGTATGTGGATCGCGCGCTGGGCGACGTGGCACAGGACGAGGACTTGTCGCGCTACGTGCTTTGATCTTCTGGTCGACGCGCGCTGTCGAAACGAAAAACCGGGCCGCGAGGCTCGGTTTTTTTGTGTCTGCCGCGCGTGAACGTGGACAAAAAAGCGGGGCAAAAAAAAGCCCGCCTAGGTTGGCGGGCTGAATCCATATCAGGAGGAGACATGGAGGAGACAGTTCCAATCATACACAGCCACTTGATGCGATGCAATAGAAATTTTAGTAAAAACCCCTATGGCGTCATTCTGTGGTATCTGCGCGTCACTTTTCGGAATCTGCCTGCCGATGACACAGCAAGAAACGGCGCGTAACCTCGTCTGGACGGCTCTACAGTGGTTTCGTACCAACGAGCCATCGAGGTCGTCATGAAAACCGAAGCAAATCGTCGTCCAGACCCCATTTTCACTACCGATGAAAGCCGCTGGCAGGCGGTCGTCGAGCGCGACGAGCACGCCGACGGCGCCTTCTTCTTCGCCGTGCGCACGACCGGCGTGTTTTGCCGGCCATCGTGCGCCTCGCGCGCGCCGCGTCGCGAAAACGTCGAATTCTTCCCGACGACCGATGCCGCCGAGGCAGCCGGATACCGCCCCTGCAAACGCTGCCGGCCGACGAGCCTGCCGCGCGAACTCGCGATCGTCGAGCGCGCGTGCAAGGTGCTCGACGCCGATCCTCAGCAACGCATGACGCTCGCGCAGCTGAGCGACGCCGTGCACGTCAGCCCGTTCCACTTGCAGCGGCTCTTTTCGCGGATCGTCGGCATCTCGCCCCGTCAGTATCAGGCGGCGCAGCGCGCGGGCGTGCTGCGCGACGCCCTGCAGCGTGGCCGCGACGTCACGCGCGCCACGCACGACGCCGGCTTCGGCTCGCCGTCGCGGATGTATGAAGCCGTGCCCGCCGAGCTCGGCATGACGCCTTCCGCGTACAAGCGCCAGGGCGCGGGGTTGACGGTGCGCTATGCGAGCGCCGACACGCCGCTCGGCACGGTGCTCGTCGCCGCAACCGACAAGGGCGTCTGCAAGATCGCTTTCGGCGACGATGCCGGCGCGCTAATCGAACAGCTCGCCGCCGACTTCGCGCAAGCCGAACGCGTGGAGGATGCCGCGAAAATGGCGCCGTTCATCGCGCAGGTCCGCGCGTATCTGCAAGGCACGCGCGAGCGCTTCGACCTGCCGCTCGACATCGGCGCGACGGCGTTCCAGCGCCGCGTCTGGGACGCGCTGCGGCGCATCCCGTACGGCCAGACGCGCAGCTATACCGACATCGCCGAATCGCTCGGCTCGCCGCGGGCGGTGCGGGCGGTCGCGAATGCGTGTGCGTCGAATCCGGTGGCGCTCGCGATTCCGTGCCATCGCGTGATCGGCAAGGATGGCGCGATCGCGGGCTATCGCTGGGGCAAGCCGCGCAAGGAGGCCTTGCTCGAAACGGAGCGCACGCACCACGCGGCCAACGAGGTCGCGTGAGGAACGGGGCGTTCGCCGTAGCCATGACGCGTGTGCGCCCTGTCTCGTTCCCTATGAACTGAAGCGCCGCCCGGCGCTTCGTTCTCCTCGCGAGCCGTCCGCAACCGGCTTGGCGTCTACCCGCAAAGCGTCCCGCGAATGCTCTGAAAAACCCGCAAACCCTTGCTGGTTCTGGGCCCAAGCACGCCTGACACCGAGATGTTAAAGTGCCCGCTACCCTAAAAATACGACTCGGGCCTACATCGCTCGCGCTCCTCGCAGATTGCTTCAATGGCAAACCAGAATTCCGCTCACCCCCAGGCCGGCGCTTTTCAGCGCAGGCTTGCCGCGCTCGCGTCCGGCCCGCACGCCGACGCGTTGCGTCAAGGCTTGCGCGGCATCGAGAAAGAAAGCCTGCGCGTGACACCGCAAGGCAAGCTCGCGATGACGCCGCATCCGCGCGCGTTCGGATCGGCGCTCACGCATCCGCTCATCACGACCGACTACTCTGAAGCGCTCGTCGAACTGATCACGCCCGCCGAAACCGACGCAGCGCTCACGCTCGATCGCCTCGACGTGCTGCATCGCTTCGCGTATTCGCATATGGGCGACGAGCTGCTGTGGAACAACTCGATGCCCAATTCGCTGCCGCCCGAGGACGAGATTCCGCTTGGGCTTTACGGCACGTCGAATATCGGCACGCTGAAGCACGTGTACCGTCGCGGGCTCGCACTGCGCTATGGCCGCACGATGCAATGCATCGCCGGGATCCACTACAACTATTCACTGAACGAAGATGTGTGGCGCGCGTGGCAGGCGCTGGATCCCACGAGCACGCTGACGGCCAGGGATTTCCAGTCTGAACGCTACTTCGCGCTCATCCGCAACTTCCGCCGCACGAGCTGGCTGCTGATGTATCTGTTCGGCGCATCGCCTGCGTTGAACAGGCGCTTCGTCGAAGGCAAGGCGCATCGTCTCGAAACGTTCGATGCCGACACGTTCTATCTGCCGCACGCGACCAGCCTGCGCATGAGCGATCTCGGCTACACGAATAATCCCGCGCAAGCGGACCTGCTGCCGAGCTACGACAATCTCGACGCCTATCTCGACGTGCTCGCGAAAGCCGTGAGCCAGCCGTATGCGCCGTACGAAGCCATCGGCACGCAGCGCGACGGCGAATGGGTGCAGATCAACACCAACGTTCTGCAGATCGAAAACGAGTTCTACTCGACGATTCGCCCGAAGCGGGTGACGCAATCGGGTGAGCGTCCGCTGCACGCGTTGTCCGAGCGCGGCGTGCAGTACATCGAAGTGCGCTGCCTAGACATCGATCCGTTCGAGCCGACCGGCATCTCGCTCGAAACCGCGCGCTTTCTCGATGCGTATCTGCTCTATTGCGCGCTGGAGGACAGCCCGCTGCTGCCGCCCCGCGCGAGCATCGAAGCGAACGGCAACTTCAGCGCGGTGGCGAAGGAAGGGCGCAAGCCGGGCCTCACGCTGCAACGCGACGGCAAGAGCGTGCCGATGCGGGAGTGGGCGGAAGCACTGTTCGATGCGATCGAGCCCGTCGCGAAAACGCTCGATGCGCTCAACGGCAACGACGACCACACGCGCACGCTCGCGGCGCTGCGTCCGCGCATCGCGGATGCGTCGCTCACGCCTTCCGCGCGCGTGCTGCAGACGATGCGCGACAGGCAGCAGTCCTTCGACGAATTCGCGCTCGAACTGAGCACGCGGCACGCGGAGTGGTTCCGCGCGCGGCCGCTGTCCGTCGACGAAGAGCGTGCGATGGAAGCACTAGCAGCGAAATCGCTCGTCGATCAGGCAGAGGTCGAGCGCAACGACACTGAGTCGTTCGACGCGTTCGTCGCGGAATATCAGGTCTACACGCTGAATCGCGCGAGCGTCTGAGCGGCGCTTCCACAGACTCAGGCAGGTTTTTCCTCACCGGGGCCTTGGCGCGCTGGCAAGCTTACCGGTTTGTGCAACAGAGGGAAACGCGTCGCAACATCAACCGGTTTGGCAGGTCAAAATATTGCCGACTTATCGACGATCGGGGGAGCAATGAAAAAGAAGTTCTTCGGCGCGGCCGCGCTGGGGGCCGTGTCGCTTGCGCTATTGGGCGGCTGCGCGGCGCAGGACCAGGTCAGCAGCACGACAATGGAGCAGGCCACCCAGCCGCTCACCTGCATGAGCAAGGCGGAATGCGACGCCTGGTGGGCGCGCGCGCAAGTGTGGGTGACGAATCATTCGGAATACCGGATTCAGACCATTACCGATTCGATCATCATGACCGCCGGTCCGTCGAGCGGCAAGCGTGCGCTCGCGTATCAGATCACCAAGACACCTACGAACGAAGGTACGGCCACGATCGGCTTCGCCGCGCACTGCGACAACCCGCTCGGCTGCGAGCCGAATCCGTGGCAGGCGGGCGCGGACTTCAAGCAGTTCATACGCAACGGTCCGGCGCTCAGGCAGATGACGACACCGCAGGCCGGCGTCGCGCCGCAGGCCGCGCCCACGCCGAGCGGCGTGCAGGTGAGCCCGCTCACGCAGCCGGTGCCGCTGAATCTCGAAAGCCAGCCTGGCCAGTCGGCCACGCCGCTCACGCCTCAGTAAGAACGTCAGTGTCCCATCGAGGCTGACGCGCCTTTCTTCGGCCGCGTCAGCCAGACCATCACGGCCAGCACGAGAAACGCATAGAAGGAAATGCGGAAGAAGTCATTGGTCGACATCATGTACGCCTGCGCCGACACGACGCGATCGAGTTGCGCCGTGAGGGCCTGCCCCGACAGGCCGACGCCCGAAAGCAGGTTCGAATAGGCCGTCGTGCCCGCCGAATAGGGCGTGATCGATTCGGTGAGCACCGCGTGATGGCGGATCATGTCGTTCTCCCAGAAGGTCGTGCTGACCGCCGTTCCGATCGCGCCCGACAGCGTCCGCAGGAAGTTCGACAAACCTGCCGCGCCGGCGAGCCGCTCGTCGGAGACGCTGGAGAGCGTGATCGTCGTCATCGGCACGAAGAAGCACGCGACGCCGATGCCTTGAATCAGACGCGGATAGATGATTTCGTGGAAGGGCGTATCGAGCGTGAAGGTCGAGTTCCAGTGCGAGACGAACGCGAACGTGATGAACGCGAAACTGGCAACGACGCGCAGATTCAGCCGATGCATGTTCTGCCCGATGATCGGCGACAGCACCAGCGCGAGCAGCCCGACCGGCGCGGTGGCCAGGCCCGCGAGCCACGGCGTGTAGCCGAGCACGGTTTGCAGCCACAGCGGCAGCACCACGACGGAGCCGAAGAACGCGAGAAAGCCGAGCGACGTGATGAGCACGCCCATCGCGAAGTTGCGGTCGCGAAAGAGCGAGAGGTCGATCACCGGCTCCTTCTCGGTCAGCTCCCACGCGAACATGAACGCGAGCGACACCGCCGAGACGATCGCGAGCGTCACGATGAAGTTCGAGTTGAACCAGTCGCGGTCCTTGCCGAGGTCGAGCATCATCTGCAGGCTCGCTACGCCGATCACGAGCAGCGCGAGGCCCACGCCGTCGATGCGCTGCTTCGTCGTCTTGGTCTCGTGGCCGCGCAGCAGGAAGTACGCGATCGCCGCCGAGAACACGCCGATCGGCACGTTGATATAGAAAATCCACGGCCACGTGTAGTTGTCGGTGATGTAGCCGCCCATCACCGGGCCGAAGATCGGCGCGACGATGACCGTCATCGCCCAGAGGCCGAGCGCGAGCCCGCGCTTTTCCGGCGGATAGCTGCGCATGAGGATGGTTTGCGAGAGCGGCACCATCGGGCCGGAGACGAGGCCTTGCAGCAGCCGGAACGCGATCAGCGATTCGAAGTTGTGCGCGAGGCCGCACAGCGCCGAGGCGACCGAGAACAGCAGCACGGAGATCGTGAACAGCTTGACCTCGCCGACGCGCCGCGCGAGCCAGCCGGTCAGCGGCACGGCGATCGCGGATGCGACCGAATACGAGGAGATCACCCACGTGCCTTCGCTCGTCGCCACGCCGAGACTGCCGGAGATGGTCGGCACGGCGACGTTCGCGATCGACGTGTCGAGCACTTCCATGAAGGTGCCGAGCGCGAGGCCCATCGTCAGCAGGGCGAGGATGCCGCCTGTTAGCGGCGTGGGAGCGGGCGGCGCGGGTGGCGTGCCTGTCGCGGTCGTTGACATCGTCGGTTCTCCGGCGCGCGAACGGTGCCTCAGACTCGCATCACGCGCAAACTATTTATTGTCGCAGCATTCTCTGCCCAGACAGTGAAATCGACGCAAAACGCCGGTTTCGTCGGATTGATTGCGTTACTCCTCGTCCAGCCCGCAGGCGGCGCATTCGCCCATCGGCGTATTGCCGATGATGCGCGCCAGCATGCCGATCAGCAGATCCAGCTCCGCGCGGCTGAACCCACGCAGTTGCTCGTTGAGCACCGCCGCGCCGATCACGGGAAGACGTTCGGCCGCCTCGCGCCCGCGCCCGGTCAGGTTCAACTCGACGATGCGCCGGTCCACCTCGCTTCTCGTACGGCTCACGAAGCCCTTCTTTTCGAGCCGGTCGAGCATGCGCGTCATCGAGCCGCTGTCGTAGGACATCTCGCGCGACAACTCCAGCGGCGTGCGCGCCCGCCCCGACGCGAGCAGCAGGATCACGCCGATTTGCTGCGACGTCAGTTCGAGCGGCTCGAGCGCCTGATCGGTCCGCGCGACGAGCACGTTGCGCGCCTTGGCGAGGTAATAGCCGAGGCTCGTTTCGAGTTGAATCGTGGCCGGATCGTAGAGCGGTTCGCTGTTCATGCGACGTGGGTCATGCGGATGAAACACGGTTGCGACACTGCGTCGCGTTTCGCGAAGGCAACAGTCGCGAAAAAGCAATCAGCAGTATCTTGAAAAGTAGTTGCACAGTCAATATTATTTTATGCAACGAGTTACGCGCTTGATGCGCCGCCCGAGACTATGTTCTGATCGCCAGCCGCGTCGTTCGTCCGACGCTCGAAGGACCAACCCAATGACCCGCTTTGCACACGCCGCCCGCCGACGTTTCGGCCATGTCAGCAGCACGATTGTTAACGCTTCCCGTCACTTCGTCCCGCCGAAGCTGAATTCGTGGAGACTCGCGTTGTATCTGATCGTGTTTTTGCTGCCGGGCGGGTCGTTCGCCGTGCTGGGCATGGGATGGTTCGAGAATCGGCAGCGGAGGAAGGTGGCGGCTACCGCCAAGGTTTCTTCTGGCTCTTCTGGCTCTTCGGGTTCGTTGCTTACGGGGCCTTGTTCTGGTGGTGCTTCGGGGGCTTGAGGTTGGGGTTTTTTTGTTCGTTCGCTTGCTTGCGCTTTCGGGGAATCCTGATTTCTTAGTGGTCTGTTTGTGTTGCCCCTGTGCGGGGCGGCAGTCACTTTCTTTGCTGCTGCAAAGAAAGCAACCAAAGAAAGCAGCTTTGGGCCCGGGCGGACTCGTCGTCATTGGTTCGGAGTGGCCCAGCCCCTAAGTGTCGCCCTCAAAGGACTAACGCGGCTTGGCTCGCGCACGGTCTGACGAGCTAGCTATCCAAGGGCGCTGGTTCAGCACCGAAGCGTTCCGGCACAGCGCTGCGCGCTGCCGCAAGGCATGCAAGGGAAACCAGCGGGAGGCATATGCGGAGAGATGGAGGCGTAAGCCAAGAAGCACGGGCAGACCCGATTGACCGGACGGCCGCGTAGCGGGCCGGAGCTAGCTGGTGCTGCACCAGCCAGCTAAACGGTGCGATGACACAGTGGGTCCGCGATCCAAGTCCGGTTAGGCCTATGTGGGCACTCGTTAGGGGCTGGGCCACGCCGAACGATGACGACGCGTTCGCCTCAAGCACTCTGGGCCAAAGCTGCTTTCTTTGGTTGCTTTCTTTGCAGCAGCAAAGAAAGTGACTGCCGCCCCGCACAGGGGCAACGCCAATAGACCACTAAGAATTCAGGATTCCCCGAAAGCCCAAGCGAACGAGCACAGCTAAAAAAAGCTCAAGCAAACGTATCAACAAGCCCCACGGTCCGCCGGACCGGCACACTTACGCTGGCGGCGCCCACATCATCCACTCCTCCGATCCCGCCAGCGCTGCGGGACTTCCCCGCCCCCGAGCGCTCGCCACCACTCTGTTGCTGCGACTGCTGCGCAAAAGCAGACCCATCCGAGACAGAAGCGCTGCCAAGACTGATGCCGTTCGCCTCCATCGCCTCGCGCAGCTTCGGCATGGCGGCCTCGACCGCCTCCCGCACCTGCGCATGCTGCGAAACGAAAAGCGCGTGCGCGTGATTCTCCGAAACCTGCAGCGTCACCTGCAACGGCCCAAGATCCCTCGGATTCAGCGTCAGTTCAGCACTCTGCTGATCCGCCTTCGACAGGAACACGACCTTCTGGCTGAACGCATCGTCCCAACCCGATGCGCCCACGTGCGGCGCGATCGCCGCGCTGGTCGCCGCCGTCATCGCACCCTGCGGCCCAGACGCAGCCGAGCTTGCCGATGCCGCCTGCAGCGCCACCGCGTGCGCGGCGGCGTCGGCGGCCTGCTTGTACGCCGCTGTCGCGGCATCCGTGGGCGTCGTCGCGACAGCCTGCGCGCTCGCCAGCGCAGCGGTGTCGGTCGGCGCAGCCGCGTTCGCCGTCTTCGCGTCCACGTTCGCGTTGTTCGCCAGCCCGATCAGACCAACCCCCTTTCCGCCCTTGCCGAAAAGACCGCCTTGCTCCTCGCCGCTCGCGCCCTCGCGCGCCGCCGCCGCCGAACCGTTCGCCAGCGCCGCCGCGTTCGCCGGCAGCGCGTTCGGCTGCGGATTGCTCATCGCCGCGAGCGCGGCCTGCAGCGCATTCTGCGCCGTTCTGGCGTCGCCGCTCTTGTGCGTTTCGGCCGTCGATTTGGCGTCATCCGTCGAGGCGCTCGCCGGGTCGGCGGCTGCCGCATCGGTCAGTTCCGCGAGCGTCGTGTCGGCGTCGTCGGCGTTCGCGTTCGCGTTCGCGTTCGCGTCCGCGGCGTCCGCGCGCGCCTTCGCCTGCCCCGTGGCGGCGGTTGCGTCGGCTTGCCTGGCCGATTGCGGCGCCGGCTTCGATGCGTCTTTCGCCGCGTCCGTCTTCGCGCTCGAATCGGCTTGATCGGACTTGGCTGCCGCATGCGCATCCGACGCGTCGTCGCTCTTGCCCGGGGCCGCGCTGTCCGTGGGCTTCGGCGCGTCATGCACGCTCGACTTGTCGCCCGATGCCTGTGCCGAATCCGCCAGCGCCTGGGCCGCCTGCGCGTCCGCGTTGGCCTTGTCGGTGATGCTCTGCAGCGTCATGCCAAAGGACGCGCCCGCGCTCGCCGCGCGCTGCGCGGCGGCCTTGCTCGAAGACGTGGCGCCCGTCAGCGCGCCGAGGAGGGAAACGGAGGACATGCGTGACCTCGAGAATTCTGTAAGTGGAATGCGCCCGAACGCTTACGAAGAAGCACGCTCGGCGCGCATGCGCAGCACCTTGACCGCGTGCTCGTCGGCTTCGCGCTGCTCGACGCGCGCAGCCTTCTTGGCGAGCATCGCCTCGCCGCGCGCGGCCAGCACTTCGTAGCTGCCGAGCTTCTGCTTCTTCAGGCGCCAGTCCGGCTTGGCCGCCTCGATGCGCGCATCGGCCGCGACGAGCGCCGCGCGCTGCTGCGCGATCGCGGCATCGAGCGTATCGACGAACGCCTGGAAATTGCGCAGCGTCTGCGCCGTGGTGCCTTCCTGCGCCGATGCCGTGAACCGCGCGTGGTACTCGTCGCGGTAGGTCACGAGCGAGTTCAGCTGCGTCTCGATCTCGTTTCTCTCCTGCTGAAGCTTGCCGAGCTTCTTCGTGGCGGCATCGAGTTCCTCTTCGGCAAGTTCGATGAGGGTGTTGATCGGCAGGTTCTTGGACATGGCGTGGCGGTCCCGTTTGGTCTTTTGGCTTTCGTGTGACGAATGCTTTGGATACTAGTCGAAAACTAGTCGAAAAGCTGATTCAACATCGCGATGCTCGGCTCGAACGGCGCCTGCTCGCGAAAACCCTGCTGCAAAAACGACTCCATGCGCGGATACAGCGCGATCGCGCGGTCGAGCAGCGCGTCGCGGCCGCTCGAATACGCGCCCACGTTGATCAGGTCGCGGTTGCGCTGATAGCGCGAGAGCATCTGCTTGAACAGGCGCACGCGCTCGAGGTGCTTGTCGTCGATCAGCGCGGTCATCGCGCGGCTGATCGACTGCTCGATGTCGATGGCGGGATAGTGCCCCGCTTCCGCCAGCGAGCGGTTCAGCACGATGTGGCCATCGAGGATCGCGCGCGCCGAATCGGCGATCGGGTCCTGCTGGTCATCGCCTTCGGTGAGCACGGTGTAGAACGCGGTGATCGAGCCGCCGCCCTCCGGACCGTTGCCGGTGCGCTCGACCAGCGCGGGCAGCTTCGCGAACACCGACGGCGGATAGCCCTTGGTCGCGGGCGGCTCGCCGATCGCGAGCGCGATTTCGCGCTGCGCCATCGCGTAGCGCGTCAGCGAATCCATCAGCATCAGCACGTGCTTGCCCTGATCGCGGAAATATTCGGCGAGCGAGGTCGTGTACGCGGCGGCCTGCATGCGCAGCACGGGCGAGACGTCCGCCGGCGCCGCCACGACGACCGAGCGCGCGAGGCCGTCCTCGCCGAGAATCTGCTCGATGAATTCCTTCACCTCGCGGCCGCGCTCGCCGATCAGCCCGATCACGATCACTTCCGCGCTCGTGTAGCGCGCCATTGTGCCCAGCAGCACCGATTTGCCGACGCCCGAGCCGGCGAAGAGACCCATGCGCTGGCCGCGTCCGACCGTGAGGAGCGCGTTGATCGCGCGCACGCCGACGTCGAGCACTCTGTGAATCGGCTCGCGGTTCAGCGGGTTGATGACCGGCGCGGAGAGCGGCGCATCGACTTTCGCGCCGAGCGGGCCGAGGCCGTCGAGCGGACGGCCCGACGCGTCGACCACGCGGCCGAGCATTTCCCAGCCGACGGGCAGGCGCTTGGCGCCCGCCATCGGATCGTTGATCGGCGCACTTTCGAGCGGATAGACGCGCGCGCCGGGCAGAAGGCCGGCCACTTCGGTGGTCGGCATCAGAAAGAGCTTGTCGCCCGCGAAACCGACGACTTCGGCTTCGGCAGTCGGAATCGCGCTGCCCGGCGGCAGCTCGATCATGCATTCGGAGCCGACGCCCATCTTCAGGCCGACCGCTTCGAGCACGAGACCGGCCGCGCGCGTGAGCCGCCCGCACGAACGCAGCGGTTTGGCGAGCTCGCTGCGCGTCTTGAGCGCGTCGAGCTTCTCGCGCCACGTGTCGATATGCGGATTGCCGGCGATCTCGGCCAGCTCGGCGATGGTGCGCGCGGCGAGCGCGTCGGGCGATTCGTCCGCGGCGGCGCCATCGCCGGCGAGCGGACCGAACGACGCGCGCGCGAGCTCCTGCTCGAGCGCGGTCAAGCCCTCCTGCGTGATGCGATGAGCGTGCGAGGTCGCGGGTTGATTTACCACGGCTTGTGTCTCCCCAGCGCGGCCACGACGCGCTCCCAGCGCGAGACGTTGGTCGAGTCGATTTCGCCTGTCGCGGCGTGCGCCTTGCAGCCGCCGCGCTCGACGACCGGATCGGGACGCACGGTCCAGCCCGCGCCTTCGAGTTCGTCTTTCAGATACGCGTCGACGATCGGCATGTCGGCCGGATTGACGACGAGCGTGGGCGCGCCCGACAACTCGGGCTCCGCGGCGATGACTTCGCGCGCCACGGCGACGAGCGCGGTCGGATCGAGCGCGAGATGCTGGCGCACGACCTGCTGCGCGATATCGACGGCGAGCTCGGCGAGCGCCTCCGCGATGACCGCATCGGCGGCTTGCAGCGCGGTCTTGAAGGTATCGGCGATTTCGGCGAGACGCGCGGCCTGCGCGAGCGCCTCCTTGCGGCCTTCCTCGAAACCCTTCGCCTGGCCCTGCTCGAAACCCGCCTGATAGCCGAGCGCCTGTCCGGCGACATGGCCCTTCGCGAGCCCCTGCGCGTGCGCGTCTTCCTCGACGCGGCGCAGGTGCGCTTCGAGCGCGGCCTGTTCCGCCGCGCTGTTGTCCACCGTGACTGGATCGAACGACGCCATCTCCCAGCGCTGATACGCCGAAAGCGGGGCCTTCTGCGTGCGGGCCGCGTCAGACATACGCGTCCTCCGCCTTGCCGCCGAGCTGGATCTGGCCGTTTTCCGCCAGATTGCGCACGATCTGCAACACCTTGCGCTGCTGCTGCTCGACTTCCGACACGCGCACCGGGCCGCGCGAGTCGAGGTCTTCGGCGAGCAACTCGGCCGCGCGCTGCGACATGTTCGACAGGAATTTCTGACGCAGCGCGGGCTGCGCGCCCTTGAGCGACACGATGAGCGTTTCCGATTCCACTTCCTTCAGCAGCAGCTGGATCGCGCGGTCTTCCAGATCGAGCAGGTTCTCGAACACGAACATCTGGTCGATGATCTTCTGCGCGAGCTCCGCGTCGTAGTCGCGCACGTTCGCGAGCACGCCTTCCTCGTGATTGCTCGACATGAAGTTGAGAATCTCCGCCGCCGTGCGGATGCCGCCCATCGGCGCGCGCTTCAGGTTGTCGCTGCCGGAGAGGAGCGTGGTCAGCACATCGTCGAGTTCGCGCAGCGCGGCGGGCTGGATGCCGTCGAGCGTCGCGATGCGCAGGAGCACGTCGTTGCGCAGCCGCTCATTCAGCAGCGAGACGATTTCCGAAGCCTGATCGCGGTCCAGATGGACGAGGATCGTCGCGATGATCTGCGGATGCTCGTTCTTGATGAGCTCCGCCACCGCGCCCGAGTCCATCCACTTCAGGCCTTCGATGCCGCTCGTGTCGCTGCCCTGCAGAATGCGGTCGATCAGCGCGCCGGCCTTGGTCTCGCCGAGCGCCTTGGTCAGCACCGAGCGGATGTACTCGCTCGAATCGAGCGAGAGCGCCGTGTGCTTCTCCGCCTCGTCGACGAATTCGGTCAGGACCTGGTCGAGCTGCTCGCGCGTCACGTTTTTCAGCGCCGCCATGGTCGCGCCGATCTTCTGCACCTCGCGCGGGGCAAGATACTTGAATACCTCGGCGGCTTCCTCCTCACCGATCGACATCAGGAGGAGGGCGGCTTTGTTCAGGCCTTCAGCGTTCATCGGACACCCAGTTCTTCACGACCGTCGCAACGATTCTCGCGTCCTGACGCGCCACCATGCGCGCGTAGTCGAGATTGCGATCGAATTTGGCCTTCTTGCTTTCATGACCGAGGAGACTCACCTCGGCATCCTTGTCTTCGTCGTCCGTCTTCTCGTCGCCCGCCGACGGGCCGTCGAGCAGCGAGAGTTCATCCGGCGCGGCGAGCGCGGCGGGCTCGGGCGGCGGGAACGCGCGGCGCATCGCAGGCTTCACCATGCTGAAGTACAGGAACAGCGCGACGATGCCGATGCCCACGTATTTCGCCGCCTGGATGCCCCACGCGATCATCTGCGGCGTGCGCCACCACGGCACCTCGGGCGTCACGATCAGATCCGAGGAGAACGCGCTGTTCATGACGTTCACCGAGTCGCCGCGCTTTTCGTCGAAGCCCATCGCGTCCTTGACGAGCTGCTGGACCTGCGCGAGCTTGTCGGCGGCGAGCGGCGTCATCGTGACATTGCCCTTCGCGTCCACCTTCTTCTCGTAATTCACGACCACCGCCACCGACAGGCGCTTGATGCCGCCCGTCGCCTGCTCGTAGTGGCGCACGGTGCGATCCACTTCGTAGTTCGTCGTCGTGTCACGGCGCTGGTTCTGCGGCGTGGTTTTGGCCGAGGCGGCGGCCGCGCCGGTCGCATCCGATGCGGGCGCCGTGACCGGAGCGGAAGCCGGCTGCGGCGGCTGGTTCGAGAGCGCGCCCGGCACGCCGGATGCGCCGCTGCCCGTCGTTTCGGTCGATTCGCTCGACTGCTGGCTGCGGATCGCCGTGTTCTGCGGGTTGCCGTTCGGGCCGTAGCTTTCGGCGGTCTGCTCGAGCTTCGAGAAGTCGATGTCGGCGCTCACCTGCGAGCGGGCGTTGCCGGCGCCGAAGAGCGGCGCGAGGATCGCGTCGATGCGTTTTTGCGTGTTGTGCTCGATCTGCTGCACATATTTCAGTTGCGACGCGTCGAGGCCGTTCGCGGCGCTTTGCGTCGTGAGCAGGTTGCCGTCCTGATCGACGATGTTGACGTTCTTCACCGGCATGTCCGCCACGCCCGACGCCACCATGTGCGCGATCGCGACCACCTGGCCTTCGTCGAGCACGCGGCCGGGATACAGGTTGACCATCACGGAAGCGGTCGGCAGCTCCTTGTCGCGCACGAAGACGCTCGGTTTCGGAATCGCCAGATGCACGCGCGCCGACTTCACCGAGGAGATCGAGCCGATGGTGCGCTCCAGCTCGCCCTCCAGCGCGCGCTGGTAGTTGATCTGCTCGGCGAACTGGCTGATGCCGAACTTCTGGTTGTCCATCAGCTCGAAGCCGACCGAGCCGCTCTTCGGCAGGCCCTGGCTCGCGAGACGCAGGCGCGTTTCGTGAACCTGTTCGGCGGGCACGAGGATCGCGCCGCCGCCGTCCGACAGCTTGTAGGAAATGTTGCCCTGCTGGAGCGCGGCAACGATTGCGCCGCCGTCCCGGTCGGAGAGATTGGAGAACAGCACGCGGTAGTCCGGCTGGCGCGACCACATCACGAGGCCCGCGACCACCATCACCAGAATCGCGACGGCCACGATGAGCGGCACGCGCGGATTCGAGCGGAACTGGTTGAACATCGGCACGCGCTGCGCGAAACCGCCGAAGTCGGCGCCCGCGCCGCCCGCGAGGCTCGGGCCCGCGGCTGTGCCGGCTGCGCCCGGTTGCGCGCCCGCCAGGCCCATTCTGGCATCGGGCGTGATCAGTGAGTTGTTGGGCGTTTCCATTTGGCGTCGAAGCTCCGAATCCTGGTGTCTCCTCGCGCCGCTTGCTGCTTTGATGTAAGCGGCGGTGGAGGACTTTTCACGATGGGGATTATCCGCAGAAGATTGCAAGTCGATTCGGCGAATAGAGCGGGGTTTCCCCCGTTCTTCCCGCGCTTTGAAAGACCGCCCGCTGCTAAGCTTTGTCGTACTCGGTCAACCTCCACAGATGCGGCACCGAGCACCAGGCCACTGCCTGAGCGCGACGCGGGCCGTTCCGCCTTCGGACGCGTTCCGCCGGCTTCCTACTGTCACCCGGAGTCAACATGAACTTTCCGATCAATCCGCTTTCCGCCGCCCTCTCGGCGATTCAGTCGATGGCATCGCAAGCCGCCGGCGGCACCGGCGCGGCGAGCGGCCCGACCGTTGCGTCGGGCGCCGTCAGCGGAAGCGGGCAATCGGGCGCGGCCAGCGTGGGCAGTTTCGCCGACGCGCTGAAATCGTCGATCGACAAGATCAGCGACAACCAGACCAAGGCGCTCAACGAGGCGCACGCGTTCGAGATCGGCGCGCCGAACGTATCGCTCAACGACGTGATGGTGGACATGCAGAAGGCGAACGTCGGCCTGCAGTTCGGCCTGCAGGTGCGCAACAAGCTCGTCTCGGCCTACAACGACGTCATGCAGATCTCGGTCTGACGTTCCGCTCGCCCGGCTTCGCCCCCTTCACTGGCTCCTCTACGGGCTCTCGAGCCTTGCGTCCTAAAGCTTTGCCGCGTTTCTCCGATAACCTCGATAACGGCACGGCGAACGATGGTTCGCTCGCTTCGGCGAGCGGCCCGCTCGTCTGCACCGGTTTCATGCCCGACCGACACCGGATTGACACAGGACGACGAGTGCGGCACGCGCCGCGGCATCGTAAAAGGAGAAGCGAGAGATGTATTCCCCAGGACACGCCGGAGCCAACGCCTATGCACGCGTGGGCGTCCAGACAGGGGTGATGGGAGCGAGCCCGCACCGGCTGATCACGATGCTCTACCAGGGCGCACGCCAGGCGATCGCGCAGGCGCGGATGCACATGCAGCAGAACAACATCGGCGCGCGCGGCATGGCGATCGGCAAGGCCATCAGCATCATCGAGAGCGGTCTTCAGCAGGCGCTCAACAAGGAAGCGGGTGGCGAGATTGCCGGGCGTCTGGACGCGCTGTATACGTACATGTCGCGCCGGCTGCTCGAAGCGAATCTGAAGCAGGACGAGACGATGCTCGTGGAAGTCGACAGTCTGCTTGCGACGCTCGAGGAAGCCTGGGTGGGCATTGGACCGGAAGTGGCTCAAATGACCGCGGCGCCCGTTTGACGGAAAGCCGCGACGACTGCCTCAAAAGAATGAAAACGACACAAGAATATTTCGCCCACTACGAAGCGATTGCGGCGGTCTCGGGCCGGATGCTGGCTGCCGCACGCGGCGGAGAATGGAGCGAATTGAAGGCGTTGCAAGGCACTTACCGCGATTTGATCGACAAGCTGAGGGAAGTGGATTCCGGCTCGGAACTCGACGACAGCGCCCGGGCGCGCAAGCTGGACCTCGTGAAGAAGATCCTCGCCGACGACGCGGCGATTCGCGATCTGACGTCGCCGAGCCTCGCGCGCCTTTCCGCGCTCTTCACGGTCAACAGTCCGGCGCGCGTACTGAAAAAGATGATCGGACTGCGCTAGGCGTTCGTTCGCGCAGGAACCGGACCTCCCGCGCGTCGTTCGCCCGGGGCCGGCCGCAGCGCATATGAGGATGTGGGCATGACTGGACTCGATACCGCGATCGCAACGCTGCTCGCCAGCCGCACCGAGCTCCTTCTGTCCGCGATTCGCGCGCCGAACGGCGTCGGCGGCAGCGGCGTCACCGGCGCGAGCGTCGGGCAGACGACCGCGCAGGCGGACATGTCCCAGGTCGCCGGCACGCCGCCCGGCACCGCCGCGCCGGCGGCATCGGCGCAGACCGCGCTGTCCAGCGTCGCGCGCACGCTCGACGTGATTTCGCGCCTGGGCGGCACGACGCTCCCCGTTTCCGGCGATACCCCGCTCTGGCCGACGCCGCCGCGCCCCGCGAGCGCCTTCGCCGCGCTCACGACGGGCCTCTTCGATACGGCATTCTCTTCCAACGCCGCAGCGGTGGCCGCGGCGCGCGCCGCGAGCCAGAACCTGCCGCCGCTGCCCGCCGCCGCGCTCGCCGCCGAACTGGCGAGGACCGTCGGCGATAGCGGGCTCTTCTACGAATCGCATCTGATGCAATGGCTCGCCGGCCAGCGCAGCGCCGCCTCGCTCGGCAACGAGCCACAGGCGCGCGTCGATGCGCGCGCGCTGTCCCTGCCGCTCGATTTCGCAAACGACGCCGCAAACAACGCCGCGACCGGCGACGCCTGGCTCGACGACGCCCGCGCGCCGCAATTCGCACCGGACCTGCCCGATTTTCACGCGCCCGCGCGCTCCATCGCGACGCCGCAGACGCCGCAGCAGGCGGCCGCGCTCGCCGCGTCGGTGCGCGATGCGCCGGCGTCCGTGCTCTCGAATTCACAGGGCACGAACGGTACGAGCGGCGCGAGCGCGCCAGCCGCGCAGCCGGGCCAGCAGGAATCGGCGCTGCAGGCTTCGATCGCGGCGGGCATCCACCCGGCGACGATCAACGTCGTGCGCCAGCAGCTCGACGTGCTCGACAATCAGCAGTTCCGCTGGCAGGGCGAGGCATGGCCGGGCACGCGCTTCGAATGGGAAATCGCCCGCGAGCCGCACGATCCGCGCCCGGCGGACGACGCCGCCGACGAACGCGCCTGGCGCACGCGCATTACGCTGTCGCTGCCCGCGCTCGGCACGGTGGACGCCGAACTCGTCCTGGCGGGCGACAAGCTCGTCGCGCGCATCAAGGCGAGCGACTCGGGCGCGCGCCGTCTCGCCGCCGACGGCGCCGCGTTCGCGCGCCAGCTCGAAGCGGCCGGGCTCGCGCTGACGTCGCTTTCCGTGCGCTCGACGGACGGCGCGACCGATCTGGCGATGTCCGGCGACGATCGCGCCGCGGCGAGCAAGCCGGTGCGCTCGCCGCTCGAACACCTGTTCCGCGCAGCGCCCGGCGAGGGGAGCGGATCATGAGCGCGGCCGGCAACCCGCCCTACACGCGCAGACAGGCGACCGCGCTCGCCTACGAAGCGGGCAACCGCGAGTCGACGCCGCGCGTCGTCGCGAAGGGCTACGGCATGGTCGCGGAAATGATCGTGCAGCGGGCGAAGGAAGCGGGGCTGTACGTGCACCAGTCGCCGGAGATGGTGTCGCTGCTGATGCAGGTCGACCTCGACGCGCACATTCCGCCCGCGCTGTATCAGGCGGTGGCGGAATTGCTGTCGTGGGTGTATCGGCTGGAGAACGAGGCGCCGATGCGCGAGACGGGCCGCGCGATCCGCTGACGGCGCGCGCCAACCATCCTGGACCATCCCGGCTAGGCGGAGAACGCGCGCGTGACGATCGCCGCGTGATCGAAGCGCGCGGGCAGCGTGCCGTACACGCGTCCGGTTTCGCCGCGCGCGTCGCCCAGGCGCGTTTCGATGAAGGCATCGGCCACTGCCTGCGGCGCATGCTGCGCCATCAGCACGCCTTGCGCGCACAGCGCCAGTTGCTGCGCGATGCGCCGCGCCGACGCCTCGCGCCCGGCGGGATCGCCCGTCAGCATCGCCACCAGCGACGACAGCGCGCCCGCCAGCGCCGGATGCGCGCCCGCCGTCGTCTTCCAGTCGTCCAGAAGCGCGTGCGCGGCGTCCTGTTCGCGCTCGAAGGCGCGCAGCACGTCGAGGCACATCACGTTGCCCGAGCCCTCCCAGATCGAATTGACCGGCGCCTCACGGTAGAAACGCGCCATCGGCCCGGTTTCGACGTAGCCGTTGCCGCCCCAGACTTCCATCGCCTCCCCGGTGAATTCGAGCGCGCGCTTGCACACCCAGAACTTCGCGGCGGGCGTCACGATGCGCCGCCATGCGCGCGCCTGCAACGCGCCGCCGGACGTCGCGCTTTCCTCGAAAGCGCCCGCGAGCCGCATGAACAGCACCGTCGCCGCCTCGGATTCGAGCGCGAGATCGGCGAGGACGTTGCGCATCAGCGGCTGATCGACGAGATGCGCGCCGAACGCCGTGCGACGGCGCGCGTGGTGAATCGCCTGCACGAGCGCCGCGCGCATCAGCGCCGCGCTGCCGACCACGCAATCGAGCCGCGTGTAGTTCGCCATCTCGATGATGGTCGGCACGCCGCGCCCTTCCTCGCCGATCATCACGCCGTACGCGTCGAGAAACTCCACTTCGCTGCTGGCGTTCGAGCGGTTGCCGAGCTTGTCCTTCAGGCGCTGGATCTGGACCGCATTCTTGCGGCCGTCGGGCAGAAAGCGCGGCACGAAGAAGCACGACAGGCCGCCTTCGTCCTCCGTGCGGGCGAGCACGAGATGCGCATCGCATTGCGGCGCCGAGAAGAACCACTTGTGACCGATCAGCCGGTACGCGCCGCCGCGTCCCGGCGCGCCGAGCGCGTGCGCGCGCGTGCGGTTGCTGCGCACGTCCGAGCCGCCCTGCTTTTCCGTCATGCCCATGCCGATCATCATCGAATGCTTGCCGGCTTCGAGCGGAATGTCGCGCGGATCGTGCTCGCGCGAAAGCAGCGGGCGGGCGAGCCGCGCGAAAAGGTCCGGCTCGTTGAGCAACACCGGAATGCTCGCGAAGGTCATCGTGATCGGGCACAGCGACCCCGATTCGAGCTGTCCGTGGAGATAGTAGCCGGCGCAGCGCGCGGCCATCGCGCCGGCGCGCGCGGACGGTTCGAACGGCAACGCATGCAGGCCTTCGTGCCGCAGACGCCGCAGCAGTTCATGCCAGGCCGGGTGGAATTCCAGCGCATCGATGCGCTCGCCGCGCGGACTGTGCGTCGCGAGTTCCGGTCCGTGCCGGTTGGCGAGATCCGCGAGCGCGACGACATCCGGCTGCGTCAGCGCCATTCCGTCGCGCGAGAGCGCCTCCGCATGCCATTGCGCGCCTTCGCGCTCGACGGCCGCCGACAGGGCGTGATCGAAGGCGAAGGCGTCGTAGCCGACCAGCGGCTCCGCCTGATTCGTGACTTCATGCGTCTGCCCGAACGGGCGACCGGCGGGACGGGCGGAGTCGGATTGAGCGGGCGAAGACGAGGGCATCGTCGGTCTCCTTTTGCGCGGCGCGAACCGGGCCGGATCGGGCATCGCCCTGTCGGGCGAGCGCAACAGCCGCTTCAGGCCTTGCGGGCGTCATCTCGAATTCAAGAATCATAGGCCGGGCGTTGGTTCGGTGGTAGAGGCGTCGTTCTTTTCGGAATCGCCCATGCATTTCCGATGCGCAGTCCTAAAGCGCCACTGCCTGAGACTAATCCGATTGTTCGTTCCTCCCCGATGACGCGCAGGAGCCCGAACCTATAATCGCCCCGCCTATTTCGGCGGACGCAAGTTCGCTTTTCAAGGAAGCATCCTCAATGAGCATCAACCTCAATCAGCTGGTGCAAGGCGCTTTGACCGAAAGCGTTCTGCAGCATATCGCCGGGCGCATCGGTTGCGCGCCGGAATCCGCCAAGCGCGTGGTCTCGCTCTGCGCGCCGGCGCTCATCGGCGCCATGATGAACAAGGCGTCTTCGCTCGAAGGCGCGCGCAACCTCTTCGCGGCTGTCATGTCGCCCGCCACGAATGCGCTGATCGCCGAAGAATTGCCACATTTCGTCGTGCAGGACGAAGGCTTCAGGACGCTCGTCGAGAACGGCGCGAAGCTGGATCAAGCAGTTGCCTCGCACGACAGCCTCAACGTGCTCGCCGAGCGCATCGCCGAATACACGGGCGTCGCGGCGAGCGCTACCCGCACGCTTGCCGGCGTGGTCTGCGCGACGATGCTCGGCGTGCTCAAGCGTCACCTGTCGCAGCACAACGGCCGCCCGGACCAGCTTCCCGCGCTGCTCGGCCATCAGTTGCCGGTGGTGCGCGCGAACATGACCGACGCGTTCGCCCGGGCGCTCGGTCTCGGCCCGGTCGGCGCGTTTCTCGCGGGTGTCGCGTCGCGGCTGAAGGCGGTGTCGGCGCATCTCGAGCATCCGGCGACGCAGGAGGCCGCCGAATTCCCGCTGCAGTCGGAGGCGCCTGCCGCCGAGCAACCGGCGGAGAAAGAGAACGCGTGCCGGAAGAAATGGTGGTGGGTCGCGCTCGCCGCCGCGCTCGCGCTGCTCGCCGCTCTGCTCGGCCGCGGTTGCTCGACGACGCAGTCCGGGACTTCGGAGCAGGAAGCCGCTCCGGCCGCCAAGCCGGAGGCCGCTTCCGGCCCGGTTGCCGACACGGCCGTTTCGGCCTCGGTCGAGGCTTCGGCGCCCGTGGCTGCGCCCGCCACTGATTCGGCGATGTCCTTCCTCGTCGACACGTCCGGGGTCCCTACGCTGACAGCCACGGTCAGCAGCGAGGCAGAGCGGCAGCGCCTGATCGACGCGCTGGCCGCGAAGCTCGGCGTCGACAAGTTCCACGCGAACATCACGGTCGATCCTGACACGAAGCCGGCCGCGTGGATCGGCAAGCTCGATGAGCTGCTGCCGGTCATGGCGCTGCCGGGCGCGCAGGTGCGCATTGCGGGCGAGCAGGTCGAACTGAGCGGCCGCGCCGCCGATGCGACGCTCGGCTGGGCGGACAAGCTGAAGGCCTCCTTCGGCGATGGCTGGACGATCACCGCGAGCGGCGCGGCCGCCGCGCAAGCCGCATCCGGCACGCAGACCACCGGTGCCTGCGCGGCCGGCGACATCGCGAACAAGCTGAAGCTCGCTCGGGTCAACTTCGGCTTCGCCTCGAACACGCTGCCGCGCGTCGCACTCGCGAGCCTCGCGGAATCCGCGAAATCGCTGAAGGATTGCCATGCGGCCGGCACGCCGATCAAGCTGCAGATCGGCGGCTATACGGACAACACGGGCGCTTCGGCGCTGAACGTCGGGTTGTCGCGGAAGCGCGCGCAAGCCGTGCGCACGTATCTGATCCGGCACGGCGTGCCGGCGGACACGCTGACGGCGGAGGGCTTCGGCGACGCGAGTCCGGTTGCCGACAACGCGACCGCCGCCGGCCGTTCGGCAAATCGGCGCATCGAGTTCAAGGCGTTGAGCTGATCCGCGCAGCGCCCTCAAACCACGAAGCGCGCCGGCCCGCTCATCGCGGGCCGGCGCGTTTTCATTTCGGCTCGCCGCGCCGCACGCGCGGAAAGCCGTCCGCCATGAAGTCCTGATCGAGATTGGCGGGCAGCATTTCGCGCGCGACTTCGATCCACGCGCGCGCCGCATGCGACAGATAGCCGTTGCGCCGCCAGCCGAGCGCCATGTCCCAGTGAATCTCCGGCGCGACCACCGGACGGCAGGTGAACGCGTCGGCATCGAGGCGCCGGCAATAAGGCGCAGGCAGGAGCGCGATGCCGATGCCCGCCTGCACCAGCGCCGCCATGAAATCCCAATGCCCGCTGCGGCCGACGATCGTCGGCGCGAACCCCGCCTCGCGGCACGCGTTGAGCACGACGTCGTTCAGCGCGAGACTCTCGCCGTAGAACACGAACGGCTCGGCGGCGAGATCCGTGAGCGCGACCTCGCGCGACTCGTCCCAGCGCGAGCCTTTCTGCGCGACGAGCCAGAGAATCTGCCGGCTGACGGGCAGGACGTCGAACACCTCGCTATCGACGGGCTGCAGCACGCCGCCCAGTTCCAGCTCGCCGTCGATGAGCGCGGCCTCGATCGCCTTCGAGCCGCGTTCGAACAGCTTGAGCTCGACCTTCGGATAACGGCGCCGGAACGCGGCGATGGCCGGTGTGAAGAGCGCACCGCCCATCGGCGGAATGCCGATCGTGAGGGTGCCCCGCCCGAACGTGCCGAGATCGTTCAGTTCGGCTTCCAGCCGCGCATGCGCCGCCAGCACGTCCACGCCGCGCTGGTAGACGATCTGCCCGACGTCGGTGAGCACCATCTGACGGCCTTCGCGCAACAGCAGAGGCGAGCCGACCTCGTCCTCCAGCGCCTTCACCATCTTGCTGATGGTCGGCTGGGTCACGAACATGTGCTCGGCGGCGGCGGTGAAGCTCTTCTGCTTCACGACCTCGACGAAGTACCGCAAGGCGCGCAGTTCCATTCTCGACTCCGGAATTCCAGTTTGGAATGATTTGAATAAGGTTAAGTCATTTTTATTATGCAAAGTGCGCCCATATACTCGGACTACAGGTTAACCCTAGTTCTTGACTTCAACCGTAGAAGAGTCCGCCATGTCCGCCGCCCTCACGACCAAAATGCAAACCGCGAACGCCCGCGCGGCGCTCGGCCGCTTCCTGCGCGTCGCGCTCCAGTCCGCCGCGCTCGCCGGCATCTGGGTCGCGGCGGATTTCGTCGCGCGCAAGCTGGCGCTGCCTGTTCCGGGCGGCGTGATCGGGCTCGTGGTTCTGCTCGCGCTGCTGTTCTGCGGCGGCGTCGCGCCCCGCTGGGTGAAGGCGGGCGCGGACTGGCTGCTTTCGGACATGCTGCTGTTCTTCATTCCGGCGGCGGTCGCGGCGGTTCAGTACGGCGGTCTTTTCATGGAAGACGGCTGGCGGCTCGCGCTCGTGGTCGTCGCGGGAACGTTGATGGTCATGGTGGCGGTCGCGTTCGCAGTCGACCAGGCGGCGCGTCTCGAGCGTCGTCTCGCGTTGCGCCGCGCGCTCGTGGCGCGGCACGCCCGGGCCTGAGTAAGCCGACATGAACCGCTTCTACGCATCCCTCTTCGCGGACGACTCGGCGCGCCTCATCGCGGCGGGCTGCTTCGTGCTGACCGTCGCGCTGTATTTCGCGGCGAAGCACTTGTACGCCCGCTTCAGGCGCCCGTGGCTTACGCCGCTGCTCGCCGTGCCGGTGGTGCTCGCCGTCATCGTGGTGATGGCGCGCATTCCGTACCCGGTGTACTTCGCCGACACGCGCTGGCTCATGTGGCTGCTCGGCCCGGCGACCGTCGCGTTCGCGGTGCCGATCTACGAATATCGCGCGCTCATCAGGCGCCACTGGATTTCGCTCACCGTCGGCGTCACGGTCGGCATTCTGGTGGCGGTGGGCGGCTCGCTCGCGCTCGCGAAGCTGCTGCATCTTTCGCCGGAATTGCAGCGCAGCCTCGCGACGCGCTCCGTCTCCACGCCGTTCGCGCTCGCCGTCTCCGACAAGATCCACGCGCCGAAGGACCTCACCGCGCTTTTCGTGATCGCGACGGGTGTCTGCGGCATGCTGTTCGGCGAGATCGTGCTCGCGCTCGTGCCGCTGCGCACGCGGCTCGCGCGCGGCGCGCTGTTCGGCGCGGCGGCGCACGGCGTAGGCACGGCGAAGGCGCGCGAACTGGGGAACGAAGAGGGCGTCGTCGCCAGTCTCACGATGATGATCGCGGGCGTGGCGATGGTGTTGCTCGCGCCGCTGCTGTCCGTCATTCCTTTCTGACGCCTCTGTCAAACGGCTCATCAGGCCCCGCCAAAAAATAGAATCGGCGCACGCCCGATCCCGGTTCCTCCGACGAGACTTTGCTACAATCGGCGTTCGCTTCCGAGGAGCGTTGCGACGGCCGAGCATGACATCGGCTGCCAGGCTCGGAGCATTCAATCCGGACGGTTCGAAGGCACGTCAAATGCCCCTTGAGCCACCGCATTCGAACGGCGCTCACGTCAACATTTCTAGTCATTTTTAGAAAGGAGGGCGTGATGAACGCCGCAGTTCTCGATTCCAAGAATTCCAAGGATTTCGTCGTCGCCGACATGTCGCTGGCCGCATGGGGCCGCAAGGAACTCGACATCGCCGAGACGGAGATGCCCGGTCTCATCCAGACGCGCGAAGAGTACAAGGCGCAGCAGCCGCTGAAAGGCGCGCGCATCGCGGGCTCGCTGCACATGACCATCCAGACCGGCGTGCTGATCGAAACGCTGACCGCGCTGGGCGCCGACGTGCGCTGGGCATCGTGCAACATCTTCTCGACGCAGGATCACGCCGCCGCCGCCATCGCCGCGGGCGGCACGCCGGTGTTCGCGTTCAAGGGCGAATCGCTCGACGAATACTGGGAGTTCTCGCACCGCATCTTCGAATGGCCGAACGGCGAGTTCGCCAACATGATTCTCGATGACGGCGGCGACGCCACGCTGCTGCTCATTCTCGGTTCGAAAGCCGAAAAAGACCGCTCGGTCATCGCCAAGCCGACGAACGAGGAAGAAGTCGCGCTGTACAAGTCGATCGCGCGCCACCTCGACGCCGATCCGACGTGGTATTCCACGCGCCTCGCGCACATTCAGGGCGTGACGGAAGAAACCACCACGGGCGTGCATCGCCTGTATCAGATGGAGAAGGAAGGCCGCCTGCCGTTCCCGGCCATCAACGTGAACGATTCGGTCACGAAGTCGAAGTTCGACAACCTGTACGGCTGCCGCGAGTCGCTCGTCGACGGCATCAAGCGCGCGACCGACGTGATGATCGCGGGCAAGATCGCGGTCGTCGCAGGCTACGGCGACGTGGGCAAGGGCTGCGCGCAATCGCTGCGCGGGCTCGGCGCGACGGTGTGGGTCACGGAAATCGATCCGATCTGCGCGCTGCAGGCGGCGATGGAAGGCTATCGTGTCGTGACGATGGAATACGCCGCCGACAAGGCCGACATCTTCGTGACGGCGACCGGCAACTACCACGTCATCAACCACGACCACATGAAGGCGATGCGCAACAACGCGATCGTCTGCAACATCGGCCACTTCGACTCGGAAATCGATATCGCGTCGACGCGTCAGTACACGTGGGACAACATCAAGCCGCAGGTCGATCACATCGTCTTCCCGGACGGCAAGAAGATCATCATCCTGGCTGAAGGCCGTCTCGTGAACCTCGGCTGCGCGACGGGCCATCCGTCGTTCGTGATGTCGAACTCGTTCACCAACCAGACGCTCGCGCAGATCGAACTGTTCACGCAAGGCAAGAAGTACGAGAACAAGGTGTACGTGCTGCCGAAGCATCTGGACGAGAAGGTCGCGCGCCTGCACCTGGGCCGCATCGGCGCGGATCTGACCGTGCTGTCGGACGAGCAGGCCGGCTATATCGGCGTCGACAAGAACGGCCCGTTCAAGCCGAACCACTACCGCTATTAATCGCAAGCGGCGGCGTACGTCCGCACGGGTGCGCGCATCCGTGCGGCGCTTGCGACCTGACGCATCAACCGGAGAACTTTAGATGACCGTGCTGCTGACATGGCTGATCAACGCGCTCGCGCTCCTGATCATCACCTATCTCGTGCCGTCGATTCACATCCGCAGTTTCGGCACGGCGCTCATCATCGCAGTGGTGCTCGGGCTCATCAACGCGGTGATCCGGCCGATCCTCATCCTCCTCACGCTGCCGGTGACGATCCTCACGCTCGGGCTGTTCATCCTCGTGGTGAACGCGCTGTGCTTCTGGCTGTGCTCGTCGCTGCTGAAGGGCTTCGAAGTGTCGGGATTCTGGTCGGCGTTCTTCGGCTCGATTCTCTACAGCATCGTGTCGTGGCTGCTGTCGGCGCTCATCTTCGGGAACCGCAACTTCGGCTGAGTCGGGTCGATCAGGCCTCGCCGCCGCTCGATCAACCATCATCATGAAACCGATCGAACTCTCATTCGAGTTTTTCCCGCCGAAGACGCAGGAAGGCGTGGACAAACTGCGCGCGACGCGCGCGCAACTGGCGACACTCTCGCCGAAGTTCGTCTCCGTGACCTTCGGCGCCGGCGGCTCCACGCAGCAAGGCACGCTCGACACGGTGCTCGAAATGGCCGCGGAAGGCTTCGAGGCCGCACCGCATCTGTCGTGCATCGGCTCGTCGAGGGAGAACCTGCGCGCGATTCTTTCGCAGTACCGCGAGCACGGCATTCGCCATATCGTCGCGCTGCGCGGCGATCTGCCTTCGGGCATGGGCGCAGTCGGCGAGCTGCGCTATGCGTCCGAGCTCGTGGCGTTCATCCGCCAGGAGCACGGCGACTGGTTCAACATCGAAGTGGCCGCGTATCCGGAGTTCCATCCACAATCGAAGTCGCCGCGCGCCGATCTCGAAAACTTCGTGCGCAAGGTGAAAGCGGGCGCGAATTCCGCGATCACGCAGTACTTCTTCAACGCGGACGCGTACTTCGAGTTCGTCGAGGAAGCGCGCAAGCTCGGCGTCGACGTGCCGATCGTGCCGGGCATCATGCCGATCACGAACTTCTCGCAACTGATGCGCTTCTCCGACATGTGCGGCGCCGAAGTGCCGAAGTGGATCGCGCGCCGACTGGAAAGCTTCGGCGACGACCGCGAGTCGATTCGCGCCTTCGGCGTCGATGTGGTGACGGGCCTGTGCCGCCGCCTCATCGACGAAGGCGCGCCCGGCCTGCATTTCTACACGCTCAACGGCGCGTGGGCCACAAAGACGATCTGCGAGCGCCTCGGCTTCAAGAGCGTCTGAAAACGCATCACTGCTTCGCCCGCGCGGCGTCCGCCGCGCGGTTCTTTTCTCTTCCCTTGTGATTTTCGCCTTTTTGCGCCGGCTCGCGCCCACGCGCGCAATATTTCGTCCTCCAGTCCATTACCTTCGCGCATGGCCGATAACCTACTCTTATCGAAGTGCCATCGACGACAAACTCTAGTGGGGAAAACCAAGTACGCGCGTCACTTTTGTTCGTGCTAGGGTAGCGCCCGACTTCGCGCATGCACGCCGCAAAACGGGGGCGGCGCGATCAAGTACACTCGCGCCACGCCGGCCAGAAGCCGGCATCGACTTGGAGGAAACATGAAGAAAAACAGCCTGTTGCGAGCCGTCCGCAGATCGGCGCTCGCGGGCGCCGTGGCCACGGCAGCGCTTTTCGCTGCGACCGCGGGGAATGCGGCGAACGCCGCCATCCCGAACAAGACGCTGATTTACTGCTCCGAAGGCAGTCCGGCCGGCTTCGATCCGGCCCAGTACACGACCGGCACCGATTTCACCGCGAACACCTTCACGGTCTATAACCGCCTCGTCGAATTCGAGCGCGGCGGCACGAAGGTCGAGCCGGGCCTCGCGGAAAAGTGGGACGTATCGCCGGATGGTCTGACCTACACGTTCCATCTGCGTCACGGCGTGAAGTTCCAGACGACGTCGTTCTTCAAGCCGACGCGCGAATTCAACGCGGACGACGTGCTCTTCACGTTCAACCGCATGCTCGACCCGAATCAGCCGTTCCGCAAGGCGTACAACGTGCAGTTCCCGTACTTCACGGACCTCGGCATGGACAAGCTGATCTCGAAGATCGAGAAGGTCGATCCGTACACCGTGAAGTTCACGCTGAAGGAAGTGAGCGCGCCGTTCATCCAGAACATGGCGATGGAATACGCGTCGATCCTCTCCGCCGAGTACGCGGACAAGCTGCTGAAGGACGGCAAGGCCGCGGACATCAACCAGTATCCGGTCGGCACGGGCCCGTTCATCTTCCGCAGCTACACGAAGGACGCGACCATCCGCTTCGACGGCAATCCCGATTACTGGAAGCCGAACGCGGTGCAGATCTCCAAGCTGATCTTCTCGATCACGCCGGATGCCGCCGTGCGCGTGCAGAAGCTGAAGAGCAACGAATGCCAGGTGATGAGCTATCCGCGTCCGGGCGATATCGCGGCGCTGAAGTCGGCGTCGAACGTCGATACGCCGTCGCAGGCGGGCTTCAACGAAGGCTATGTCGCGTACAACGTGACGAAGAAGGGCCTCGACAACACCGACGTGCGCCGCGCGCTCGACATGGCGATCAACAAGAAGGCGATCATCGATTCCGTGTATCAGGGCGCGGGCCAGCCGGCCACCGCACCGATGCCGCCGACGCAATGGTCCTACGACAAGAACCTGAAGAGTCAGGCGTACGACACCGCCAAGGCGAAGGCGCTGCTCGCGAAGGCGGGCTACCCGAACGGCTTGGAGATCACGCTCTGGGCGATGCCGGTGCAACGCGCCTACAACCCGAACGCGCGCCTGATGGCGGAAATGATCCAGGCCGACTGGGCGAAGATCGGCGTGAAGGCGAACATCGTGTCGTACGAGTGGGGCGAGTATCTGAAGCGCGCGCACGCGGGCGAGCATGATGCGCTCCTGATCGGCTGGACCGGCGACAACGGCGATCCCGACAACTGGCTCGGCACGCTGCTCGGCTGCGACGCCGTCAAGGGCAGCAACTTCTCGAAGTGGTGCTACAAGCCGTTCGACGATCTCGTCGTGAAGGGCCGCTCGACCACCGACGTCGCCGCGCGCACGAAGGCCTACACCGACGCACAGCAGATCTTCGCGCAGCAATTGCCGTTCTCGCCGATCGCGCACTCGACGGTCTATCAGCCCGTCAGCAAGAAGGTGACCAACATGAAGATCGAGCCGCTCGGCTACGCACGCTTCGACGGCGTCGGCATGCAGTAAGTTTTTTGCTGCGGAACGCTTTTTGCACTAAACCATAACTATTCGAAATGCTCCGGCGGCGCGGTCCACGAGATCTCGCCGCCGGATGCACATTCTGTCCTCCCAAGAACGAACCAAAGGGCGATCATGTTCCGATTCGTTTTGCGACGCATAGGAATGGTGATACCGACGTTCATCGGCATTACGATTCTTGCGTTTGCGCTCATCCACCTGATCCCGGGCGACCCCATCGAAGTGATGATGGGCGAGCGCGGCGTGGATCCGGCCATGCACGCCGAAGCCATGAAGCGCCTGGGCCTCGACCAGCCGCTTCCGCTGCAATATCTCCACTACGTCGGCAATGCGCTGAAAGGCGATCTCGGCACGTCGATCATCACGAATACCAGCGTGATGGGCGAATTCCTAGCGCGCTTTCCGGCCACCGTCGAGCTCTCGATTTGCGCGATGATCTTCGCGCTCGTCGTCGGCTTGCCCGCGGGCGTCGCGGCGGCGCTCCGGCGCGGCACCGTCGTCGATCACGGCGTGATGGGCACCGCGCTCACCGGCTATTCCATGCCGATTTTCTGGTGGGGCTTGATCCTCATCATGTTCTTCTCCGCAAAGCTCGGCTGGACGCCGGTGTCGGGCCGCATCGCGGTGGAGTACGACATTCCGCACGTCACGGGCTTCATGCTGATCGATTCGCTGTTCTCGACGGATGAAGGCGCGTTCACGTCCGCGGTGAGCCATCTGATCCTGCCGACCATCGTGCTCGGCACGATTCCGCTCGCGGTGATCGCGCGCATGACGCGCTCGTCAATGCTCGAAGTGCTGCGCGAGGACTACATCCGTACAGCGCGCGCGAAGGGGCTGTCGCCGTTGCGTGTCGTGGTCGTGCATGCGCTGCGCAATGCGCTCATTCCCGTGGTCACCGTGATCGGTTTGCAGGTCGGCACGCTGCTCGCGGGCGCGGTGCTCACGGAGACGCTGTTCTCGTGGCCGGGCGTCGGCAAGTGGCTCATCGACGCCATTTCGCGGCGCGACTATCCGGTCGTGCAAGGCGGCATTCTGATGATCGCGACGCTCGTGATCGTCGTGAACCTGGTCGTCGATCTGCTCTACGGCGTGTTGAATCCGCGCATTCGCCATACGAGGTGAGGTAACTTGATGGCTGACATTCAAAACAATCTCCCGCCGCAGGCGATCACGCCGCCGCCGTCCGGCCGCATGGTCGCGGCGCGCGAGTTCTGGGCGAACTTCTCGCGCAATCGCGGCGCCGTCGCCGCGGGCGTGATCGTCGTTCTGCTGATTCTCGTCGCGCTGACGGCTCCGTTGATCGCGCCGCACAGCCCGATCGAGCAATACCGCGATTACGTGAAGATTCCGCCCGCGTGGCTCGAAGGCGGCAACCGCATGTTCCTGCTCGGCACCGACGAGGCGGGCCGCGACATCCTTTCGCGCCTGATGTACGGCGCGCGGCTGTCGTTCTGGATCGGCTTCGTGTCGGTGATGCTCGCGCTGATTCCGGGCATCGTGCTCGGCCTGATGGCCGCGTTCTTCCACTGGCTCGATACGCCGATCATGCGCGTGATGGACGTGCTGCTCGCGTTGCCGTCGCTGCTGCTCGCGGTGGCCGTCGTCGCGATCATCGGGCCGGGCCTCGTCAACACGATGCTCGCGATCGCGATCGTCGCGCTGCCGGGCTATGTGCGCCTGACGCGCGCATCGGCGCTCGGCGAATTGCAGAAGGAATACGTGACGGCATCGCGCGTGGCGGGCGCGGGCGTGGTGCGCCTGATGTTCTCGCAAGTGCTGCCGAACTGCGCTGCGCCGCTCATCGTGCAGGCGACGCTCGGCTTCTCCTCTGCGATTCTCGATGCCGCCGCGCTCGGCTTCCTCGGTCTCGGCGTGCAGCCGCCGGCGGCCGAGTGGGGTGCGATGCTGGCGTCCGCGCGCGATTACATCGAAAGCGCCTGGTGGATCGTGACGATGCCGGGTCTGTCTATCCTGGTCTCGGTGCTCGTCATCAACCTGCTCGGGGACGGGCTGCGTGACGCGCTCGATCCGAAACTGAAACGGATGGGATGACATGAACGATCTTCTGACTATCCGCAATTTGCAGGTCACGTTCGGCGGGACGCAGGCGGTCGACCGCATCGATCTCTCGGTGAAGCCGGGCGAGGTCGTCGGGGTCGTCGGCGAATCCGGCTCGGGCAAGAGCGTCACGATGATGGCGCTCATGGGCCTCATCGATGCGCCCGGCAAGGTCACGGCAGACCAGGTGAGTTTCGACGGCAAGGATTTGCTGAACGCTTCGGCGCGCGAGCGCCGCAAGATCATCGGCAAGGACATCGCAATGGTGTTTCAGGACGCGCTGACGAGCCTGAACCCGAGCTACACCGTCGGCTATCAGATCAAGGAGGTGCTGAAGCTGCACGAGGGCCTGCGCGGCGACGCGCTCGACAGGCGCGCGCTGGAGCTGCTCGATCAGGTGGGCATTCCGGATGCGAAGAGCCGCATCAACGCGTTTCCGCACCAGATGTCGGGCGGCATGAACCAGCGCGTGATGATCGCGATGGCCGTCGCATGCAATCCGAAGCTCCTGATCGCCGACGAGCCGACCACCGCGCTCGACGTGACGATCCAGGCGCAGATCATGGAGCTGCTCGTGCGCCTGCAGAAGGAGCGCGGCATGGCGCTCGTGCTGATTTCGCACGATCTCGCCGTGGTGTCGGAAGTGGCGCAGCGCGTCGCGGTGATGTATGCGGGCGAGATCATCGAGACGAACCGCGTGCCGACGATCTTCAGCGAGCCGCATCATCCCTACACGGAGGCGCTGCTCGCCGCGATTCCCGAGCACAGCCGCGGCGCCGCGCGTCTCGCCGCGCTGCCGGGCATGGTGCCGGGCAAGGACGATCGTCCGAGCGGATGTCTTTTCGCGCCGCGCTGCAAGTATGCCGTCGAGGATTGCTGGAAGGGGCGGCCGAATCTGTTCCAGCTCGACAGCAACGATCCGGCGGTGCGCGCGCGCTGTATCAAGCCGCTGAATATCGATGTCGTGGTGGAAGGAGGCGCGCGATGAACGCGGTACCGAAGGCAATCAATCAGGACATCGTGCTCGCCGCCGACAACCTCGCGCGTCACTACACCGTGAAGCGCAGCATGTTCGAGCAGGGCACGGTGAAGGCGCTGAACGGTGTCTCGTTCGAATTGAAGCGCGGGCGCACGCTCGCGGTGGTCGGCGAATCGGGCTGCGGCAAGTCCACGCTCGCGCGCCAGTTGACGATGATCGAAACGCCCACGTCGGGGCGTCTCCTGATCGACGGAGAAGACGTCGCGGGTGCGAGCAAGGAGAAGATCGCCCATTTGCGCCAGCGCGTGCAGATGGTGTTCCAGAATCCGTTCGCGTCGCTGAATCCGCGCAAGACGGTCGAGCAGACGCTCGGCGAGCCGCTCGCGATCAACACGAAGCTCAGCGCCAACGAGCGCGCCGAGCGCATCGCGCACATGATGCGCACGGTCGGCCTGCGGCCGGAGCATGCGTCGCGCTATCCGCACATGTTCTCGGGCGGCCAGCGCCAGCGTGTGGCGATCGCGCGGGCGATGATTCTCGATCCGCAGATCGTCGTCGCCGATGAGCCTGTGTCCGCGCTCGACGTGTCGATTCAGGCGCAGATCCTGAATCTGTTCATGGACCTTCAGGAGCGGTTCGGCACGAGCTACGTGTTCATCTCGCACAACCTGTCGGTGGTGGAGCATATCGCCGATGACGTGATGGTGATGTACTTCGGCGGCATCGCCGAGCTGGGCGACAAGCAGACGATCTTCGCGAAGCCGCGTCATCCGTACACGCGCGCGCTGATGTCCGCGACGCCCGCCTTGTTCGAGGAAGACCGGCGCATCAAGATCAAGCTGCAGGGCGAAATGCCGTCGCCGCTCGATCCGCCTTCGGGTTGCACGTTCCATCAGCGTTGCCCGTATGCGATCGAACGTTGCCGCGTGGAAGAGCCGAAGCTGCGCGTCGTGGACGGGCGTCAGGTCTCGTGCCATCGCGCCGAGGAAGTCGGGGACGACGAGGCCTGATTCGCGGGGCCGGGTGCACGACGCGACACACGAATGTTTTAAGATGTCGGTCGTGCCGGATTCATACGACAAGCCGCGTTTCTGCCGCGCGGCGTTCGCCAAAGCGACAGCCTTCGTGCTGTCGTTCGTGCTGTTTACGGCGGGCGTGGCCGTATCGACGACGAGTTTCGCCGTGGTCGGATTGCGCACGCCTCAAGCCGCGGGGGATGCGGGAACGGCCGCCACGGCTTCCAAGCCGGCTCCCGCGCCTCGCACGGACCGCTTGAACGGCACGACCGCGAGCGGCCCGGTGCGCGCGCAGCCGCCGCGCATGCCGTTCTACGTTGCGACGAAGGGCACGACGACCCTCTACGTGCTGGGCACGCTGCATGTGGGTTTCGCGAGCGACTATCCGCCCGGGCAACCGTTTCGCCAACCGATTCTCGCCGCGCTCGATGCATCGCCGACATTGGCGCTCGAAATCTCACCCGACGAGCTGCTGCTTTCCCAGGACGACGTGAACCGCTACGGCATGTGCCGCAGCGAGTGCCTGATCGACTATCTGCCGGACGCCATGTGGAAGAAGGTCGAGGCGCGCATGCGCGGCAATCCGGAGGCGCTGAAGGAGTTGCGCCATACGCGGCCGTGGCTGGCGTCGATGCTGATCGAAACGTACGACACGTTGAAGGCCGGGTTTCAGAGCGAGTACGGCACCGAGGCGCAGTTGCAGAATGTGTATCTGCGGGCGCGGGGGAAGATCGTCGGGCTGGAGAGCCTGAACGAGCAGATCTCGACGTTCACGCGGCTGACGTCCGCGCAACAGCGCGAGATGCTCGGGCAGGACCTGGCACAGACGCCCGCGGAGAATATCGCGGACGTGAAGGAGTTGCATCGGCTATGGCGCATCGGCGATGCGGATGCGCTCAAGGCCTGGGACGACGCGAAGAGCAGCAAGCTCGCGCGGTCGAAGGCGCTGGCGGCGCAGGTCGACAATCGCGTGGTGTATGACAGGAACCGGCGGTTCGTGCAGCGGATGGTGCAGCTGGCCTCGCCGGACAAGCCGGTGTTTGTGGCGATCGGGGCGTTGCATCTCGGCGGACCCAGGGGCGTGCTCGAACTGCTCAGGAAGAGGGGATTTGTCGTGGAGGCGGCGTGAGTCACTCCGCGTTCCTCAATCTTCGATCATCCGCGCCGGTGCGCCGACCACCGTGGCTCCCGGCGGCACATCGGTCAGCACAACGGCATTCGCGCCGATCCTCGCGCCCTTGCCGATCGCGATCGGCCCGAGCACACAGGCACCCGCGCCGATGAGCACGTCGTCCCCGATGACCGGCGCGCCCGGTCGCCCGCGTCCGCCGATCACCACGTTCGGCGCGATGACGATATTGCTGCCGAGCACCGCGTGACGATGCACCACGATGCCGAGTCCCTGATAGCCAAACGTGACGTTGCGGCCTACCTTGACGGACGGCGGCAGCGCGACCGAGAACAGGATGCGGTTCAGCACCTTCAATATCCACGGCAAGAACGGAACGCGCAGGCGGTGCAGCAAACTGGACAGACGGAAGATGTAGATCATGTCGTAACGTTCAGGTAAGTGATTCGTGTGTCCGACTGAAAGCCTTGAGCCGGTCGAACACCTTGATCGTCAGCACGAAGATGCCGACGAAAACGAAGCTGACGTCCCAGTAGCCGGCGTGAATCGCCATCAAAGTCATCGCGAAGAAGAAACAGAAGCAGAATCGCGCCAACGCTCCGCCCGATGTTGCGGCGGCGTGGCACATGCGGATCGCGATCGCGAGCAGGAAGAAGCCTGCGAATACTCCAGCTTGGCCGAAATCGACGAAGAGCGCTCCTTGCAGCGTCGGCGTTATGCTCATCGGGCGCCCCGCGATCCAGCGGGCGCCGGTCAGATCACCGATGATGTTGCGTGCGCCCCAATGCTTGCCGGGCAAGAACGTTTCGAAGTTGCTGAGAAAGAGGCCTCCATACATCGGCTCGTGAAGTACCGAGCCAAGCGCTGCGATCGTGCTCTGGCTGAAATCGAACATCGAGAGCGCGGGTATCACCGGCAGGAGATAAGGATGATCGGCAATGAAGGCGACGTCGACGTTGGCGAAGAATCGGGCTGCGTCGTAGTTTTGCGTCACGCGAAAGAGTGCGAGCGACGCCGCAAAGACCACGAGCGCCACGCCGACCGCCAGCCCGCACCAAACAGCGCGGCGGCGTGACAGCCGGAATATCGCCAGATAGCAGGTGTACGTTAAAACGAACGCCAGAACCGGCGAGCGATAGCCGAGTATCAGCACGCCCGTCACGTACACGAGCGGCGGAAGAAGAGAAGGACGTCGGCCGTGCTCCGCATCGGAGATCAACCGCACCAGCACCCAGAAGCCGTAAAAGGGCGCGAGATTCGATATCAGCGCGGAATTGCCGAAACGATCTTCACCCTGTAGCAGCGGAATGCCGTGATTGGCGATCACCGCGAAGCCGATGCATCCGCAGAACGTCAACAGAAACAGCATCGATAGCTGTTTCGAGGTGCGGCCGCGTGCCGGCGCCGCTCGCCGGCGCACGCGGAGCATTCTCCTGCCGAGCCACGCGCCACCCGCGAGGCCTGCCAGCCCGATCAGGAACAGGTCCCAGCAGAGCGACTTGTCATATGCGTTCGCGATCATCCAGGGCGCCCGCAACAAGCCCAGCAGGTTATAGACAAGATACGCTGCAGTGAAGATCGTTACCGGACCAAGTCGTTTCGGCTTTTTCGGCTGCAAGGTAGCAGCAACGACACGAAGCGCGTTCACGATGCTTGCTTCGTCTGACTGAAACGGCGCAGGACCCAGGCCTTTGCCAGCATCAGGGAGAACTTCGAATTGGTGACGAGGTATCGCCGCCACATTCTCCGGGGTTCCTGAACGACGCGGTAAAGCCATTCAAGGCCGGCGCGCTGCATCCACGGCGGCGCGCGCTTCACCTTGCCCGCGACCACGTCGAACGTTCCGCCGACGCCCATCACGAAATCGGCGCCCAGCTCGTCGCGCCAGCGGTTGATGAAGTTCTCCTTCTTCGGCGAAGTGATCGCGACGAACAGCAGCCTCGCGCCCGACGCACGAATCCGCTCGACGACCGCGCGCTCATCGTCCCAAAAGTAGCCGTGGTGAAAGCCTGCGATCCGCAGCCCGGGATTCGCTTCCGTGGATCGCCGTGCCACCTCCTCGACGATCTCCGGCTTCGCGCCGAGAAGGAAGATCGGCAAGCCGCGCTGCGCGGCAAGCGCCAGCAGGCGCGCGAAAAGATCGACGCCGGCGACGCGCTCGGGAACTCCGAATCCCAGCAGCCGCGCGCCCCATACGACACCCATTCCATCGATGTTGACGATGTCGCAAGCACGCACCGACTCCGCCAGTTTCCGGTCGGATTGCGCGTTTACCAGCTTCGCGACATTCACGACGACGTGCTGCGTGAACTGGCGCTTCTCGATACGTCGTCCAATCCACTCGACCGTCTCGTCCATCGTCGAAACATCCGCGGGACAGCCAAACAACTCAATGCGATTCACTTCGATTCCTCAACTCTCACTTCGAACCTGGAGGGGATCACTCGCGTGATACCGTCACCGGCCCATACAGCAGCGACACCTGCGCAACGTCCGTGGCTTCCTTTTGCCAGTCGGGCTTGTACAGGCCGATTTTCAGATAGGCGTTCTGAACGCCGGGATAAGCGTTGGGAACGTCTTGCGCGAGAAAGACCTGTTTTCCATCACGGCGCAACTCGGTAACCGCGTTCTTGCCGCTTTCCTGCGGACCGTAGATGAGTTCCCAATGAACCCATTTGCCGACGTCGGCATCCGCGCAACACAACCACTTGCCCGCCGAGACCGTGTCGTGCCGCCCGCCACCGCGCTGGGAGATCGCGTATCGCTTGCCCTGCAGGGCAAGCGCCAAGGTGGGCCCGCCGAGCCAAGTCCCTTGATTGATCTGCGTGATGATCACGAACTGGCGCGCGTCGAACTGCGTCCCGGGTGGCAACATGGTCGACCAGCGGACACGATATGTCTGACTTTGCGCAAACCGCACCGGTGAGGGAAACAGCAACTCGGCACGCGGTACGCCGTTTGCAACGTGCGAGAAGTCCTCCGAGAGCCGGATCGTCGTCTGCAACGCCTTCGTGTACTCACCCGCAGGATCGGCAACGATGGCGATATCGCCGGAATTCGCTTGAACGCCGAAATGCGGGTCGAGGCCGTCCTGCCAGTTCGTCTGATAGAGAACTTGCTGGTTCTGCGCGCAAAGAGCGCCGCTCCCCAAGATTGCAGTCGTAACGGTGCAGCGTCTCCACGCGACCAGAACCGGCCGCGAACGGAGCAAAGCAACGAGATGGCGGAATGGATTCAAGGCTTGCTCCTCATCGTTCGCCGATATACGTCGACATAGCGTTCGACGATCGAATTGCACGAGAAACGCTCAAACGCCTGCTGCCGGCCACGTCGCCCCATCTCTGCGGCCAGCGCATCGTCATCGAGAAGCGTGCGCAAGGCCTGCGCAAGCTCGGACGGATTCGACGGTGATACGAGGAAGCCGCTGCGTCCCTGTTCGACCAGATCGGGGAAGCCGCCTACGCTCGTCCCGACAACAGGCAGTCCCGCGAACATCGCCTCCAGCGTGGCGATGCCGAATGCTTCGTAGTGACTGGGCATGCAGAAGATTCGGGCGGTTCGATAACACTCCAGCTTGTCATCGCCTTCGAGCCAGCCGGGAAACACCACCCGATCACGAATCGATAGCCGATGCGCTTCGTCTTCCCAGCGTTTCAGATCGCCGCTCCCCGCGACGATGAGCCTCACGGCCACGCCCCGAGCGACGAGCAACGCGACGGCTTCGAGCAGATCACCAATACCTTTCGTTTCGGCAAGACGTCCGGCGAAGAGGATGTGCGGCGGCTCTTCGACGCGCGCCGGGTCGCACGGTCCGGCCTCGGCCAACGCGCGCTCGGCCAGACTGGCGCTGTTGCCGACGACGAAAAGACGCGCACGGTCGCCACCGAGTTCGACCAGCTCCTCCGCAATTGCGTGCGAAACGCCGATCATCGCGTTCGACGCGCGCAGGAACGCACGCGCGACATCGGTGACGAATCGCTTCGATTCGCAGACGAACGTGGAGAAGTTGCCCGCGTGCAGATGAAACACGATGCGCTTGCGCAGCAGGAGGGCGATCGCGCAAAGCAAGAGCTTGCGGTAGAAGGAGCCCTTGACCGACACGTGCAGATGCACGATGTCGACGCCTCCGATCAGGTGCCGTAGGAAGTTTGGTACATCGGTCACCAAGAAACGAAGCATCCCGCTACTGCGCCTGAAGCCGTGCGTCTCGCAGAAACGCACACTGACGCCACGCGCGAGGAACACGTCGGAGAACGCTTTCAGTTCCTCGAGCACCGAGGCGATTCCGCCACGCTGCCCCCAACCCGGACCGACGTGCAGAACACGTATGGGCCGCATATTGCTGACGTCCTTCATGCTTCGGCTCCTTCGTGGACGGCGACGTGACGTCGGCCGACCGAACAAAGCGACAGATAACGTCGCAGCCGCCGACTTCTGACGATGAGGGCCACGTAGATCGCGAGTATCAGCGCCTCGCAGACGAGAAACGACATCGCGGCGCCCATCGCTTCATAGCGCCGGACCAGCAGCAGCGCGAGCGCTACGTTCATGCAGCCCGTCGCGAAGATCGTCGCCGATCGCAGCTTGCTGGCGCCTGAGGGCACGAGGATCTGCAACCCGACGAAGTAGGCGAGATTGCCGAACACGGTCGACAGCGCCAACACGCGCAGCACGCCGGACGCACCGGCGAACTGCTTGCCGAGCACGATCGACGTGATCGATTCGGCGAAGGCGATCGAAATCGCCGCCCCCAGCAGAGAGATCAGCATCGTCAAGCCCGCGCCATACGCCGTGAGACGCGCGGCCTCGCGCTTCCGACGCTCGAACATGCGTCCGATACGCGGATAAAGCACGGCGCCGAGTTGCGCCGGCACGAGCGTGCAGACTGTGCGGATCTTGTCAGCCCCGGCATAGATGCCCGCGGCATAGGAGCCCGAATACGAGGTAAGGATGATCGAGTTCGCAGCGCCGAACAGCGTGACGGATGCGGTTGCGACAAACATGTCCGCTCCTTCGGTCAGGCGGGTCATGATCGCGCGCCAGCTGAGCACGGGCCGCCGCAGCAAGCCCTCGCGCATCGCGATAAACACTGAGAACACCGCGGCGATGACCGGGCCGGCCGCCTGGATGGCAGCGGCGATCGTGACGTCCTGCGGTTTTTTCACGAGCCAGAACGTGAGCGGCAGCGTCACGGCGCGGTTGACGAAAATCATCCAGCCGATGAGCTTGAATCGCTCGAGGCCCTGGAACAGCCAGTACAGCGTGCAGACACTCGAGATGACGCCAAGCCACGACAGACACAACACCGGACGCGCGGCGGCAGCGCCGATGCCGGACCCCAGCAGCACGACGAGCATGAACGTTGCCGCGATACACAACAGCGTCTTCGCACCCAACACCGACCAAAGCAGTGCGTTGAGGAGAGAAGGATCGTCGCGGCAGGCGACGACGGCTCGCGGCCCCGACAGATTGATGCCCCACTCGGTGAGCAGCGTGCCGTACGCCGTGATCGCCATCGCGTAAGCGAGCATGCCGAAATGCATCGGTCCGAGCACGCGCGTCAGGTACGGAAACGTTGCGAACGCCGCCGCGTAATTGCCGACGAACGACAGCACCATCACAGTCACGTTGCGGCCGATGCGCGCGTTCCCGCCTGCTCCCGCCGCGGTGCCACGCGCCTCAGCCTGTTTCCGCCGGAATTGCATCATGCCCGCGCCAGCATCCCACGCGTATCGATCACGACCTTCGTCTGCAAGCGAATCGGATCGACGCTCTTGAACGGCGCGTGATCGACCAGAATCACGATCACGTCTGCGCGCAGCAAGGCTTCGTTCAGCGCGCAGAGTTCGACCGCATCTCTCAGATGCGCCGGCAGTTCGCGAATGTTCGGCTCGATGGCAAGCACGCAACCCGGATGCCGCCTGGCCAGATCGGCCGCGATCTCCACCGCCGGACTCTCGCGCAGATCATCGATATCCGCCTTGAACGCCAGCCCCAGACAAGCAATCACCGGCTCCTTGAAGCGCATCGCCGCGCGCTCCACGCGCTCGACCACCCAATGCGGCTTGGAGTCGTTGACGATGCGCGCCGTGCGGATGAGCCGCGCCTCGTCCGGCGCGGAGTCGACGATGAACCACGGGTCCACCGCGATGCAATGACCGCCGACCCCCGGCCCCGGTTGCAGGATGTTCACGCGCGGATGACGGTTGGCAAGCCGGATCAACTCCCACACGTTGATGTCGAGCCGGTCGCAGATCAGCGAAAGCTCGTTCGCGAACGCGATGCCCACGTCGCGCGACGCGTTTTCGGTCAGCTTGCACATCTCGGCGGTGCGCGCGTTGGTGAGAATGCATTCGCCGCGCACGAAGATCTGATACAACTCGCGCGCCGCTTCGCCGCAGCGGCGCGTCATTCCGCCGATCACGCGATCGTTCTCCACCAGCTCGCGAATCACATGGCCGGGCAACACCCGCTCGGGACAATGCGCGACGCGAATGTCCGAGGCCTCGCCCGCCTCTTGCGGAAAAGTGAGATCCGGACGCAACTCCGCCATCCACGCAGCCATCTGCTCGGTCGCGCCGACAGGCGACGTCGACTCCAGCACGACGAGATCGCCCTTTTTCAACACAGGCGCAACGGCACGGCTCGCGGCTTCGATGTAGGAAAGATCCGGCTTGTAGCCATCGGAGAAGGGCGTCGGCACCGCGATCAGGAACGCATCGGCCGGCTGCGGCGCGGTCGTCGCGGTGAGATGGCCTTGCGTCACCGCCGCCTGCACCAGCATGTCGAGCTCCGGCTCGACGATATGAATCTCGCCGCGATTGATCGTATCGACGGCATGCTGATTCACGTCGACGCCGATCACTTTCTTGCGCCGCGCGGCGAATGCGGCCGCTGTCGGCAAGCCGATATAGCCGAGGCCGATGACGGAGATGGTTTCGAATTCCATAGACTGTGCTTCTATTTTGCGAAGGTGTTCAGGCGGCCAGAGCGAGAGGAAGCTCGAACCGCTGCAAGGCCGCGGCGATGCGGTCGCATGCGCGACCGTCGCCGTAGGGATTCGCGCCGCGGCTCATCGCCGCGTACGCATCGGCGTCGCGCAGCAGGTGCATGACGCTGTCGACGATGGCGCGCGCGTCGGTGCCGACGAGCTTCACCACGCCGGCGTCCACCGCTTCCTGACGCTCCGTGGTGTCGCGCATCACGAGCACCGGCTTGTGCAGCGACGGCGCTTCTTCCTGGATGCCGCCCGAGTCGGTCAGGATCACGTCCGCGCGATCCATCAACCGGACGAACGGGAGATAGTCGAGCGGCTCGACGAGATGCACGTTGGCGATGCCGGTCAGCAGACGGTTCACGGGCTCGCGCACGTTCGGATTCAGATGGACCGGATAGACGATGTCGACGTCGGGCGACGCATGCGCGATCTGCGCGAGCGCCGTGCAGATGCGCTCGAAGCCACCGCCGAAACTCTCGCGGCGATGGCCCGTCACCAAAACGAGGCGTCGGCCGGGCGCGAACGACGGCAGCGCGCGATCGGCGAGCGCGCAGAGCTCGACATCGTTCGCGAGGCGCTCGCGAACCTGCAGCAAGGCATCGATGACGGTATTGCCGGTCACGACGATGGTCTCGTCGCGCACGCCTTCCGCAAGCAGGTTGTCGCGCGCGCGCAGGGTCGGCGCGAAGTGCAGCGACGCGAGCGCCCCGGTCAGCTTGCGATTCGCTTCCTCCGGCCACGGCGAAGCGAGATTGCCGGTGCGCAGGCCCGCTTCGACATGCGCGACGGCAATGCGCTGGTAGAACGCGGCCAGTGTCGTCGCCATCGTGGTGGTCGTGTCGCCGTGCACGAGAACCATGTCCGGACGGTACGTCGCGAGCACGCCGCGCATGCCGGCGAGAATCGCGGCGGTGACGTCATAGAGGTCTTGCCCGCGCCTCATGATGTTCAGATCGAAGTCGGGGCAAATATCGAAAAGCGCGAGCACCTGATCGAGCATCTCGCGATGCTGGCCCGTCACGCACACGCGGCATTCGAAGCCGGCGTCGAGCGCCAGGCGCTTGACGAGCGGCGCCATCTTGATCGCTTCGGGACGGGTGCCGAACGTAAAAAGCAGTTTCTTCACAGAGGTCGAGGCTGGTGGGAAATTCGTGTGGCGCGACAGGTCATTCGCCGCGATTCGCGTATTGGGAGAAGGCGCCGTAGGCCATGCCGCGCGGCGGCGTATCCGTGAGCAGCACGCCATCCACCTGGACGCCCGCGCTGACGAGCTGATGCCTGGTCTGGACGAGTTCGGCGGCGCTATGGCTGCCGTGACGCGCGACGAGCAGCGTCGCGCCAGCGTGCCTGCCGATCAGCGCGGAATCGGTGACCGCCAGGACCGGCGGCGAGTCGATGATCACGAAGTCGTAACGCGCGCGCAGGTCGTCGAGCACGCGGGCGAAACGCTCGCGCATCAGGAGTTCCGCAGGCAGATTGGGCGCGCTGCCGCCGGTGATTACGTCGAGTTGCGCAAGCGCGTCGTGATGGATCACGGCATCCGGCTCGACGCCGGCGAGCAGCTCCGCGAAGCCTTGCTTGCGCGGCAGCGCGAACATCCGGTGGAGATCGCCGCGCCGCATGTCGCCGTCGATCAGCAGCACGCGCTGGCCGCCCGCGGCGAGCACGGTCGCGAAGTTCGCCGCCACGAAAGACTTGCCGATGCCGGGACGAGGACCGGTCACCATGATGACGTTGTTGCGCGGCGCCAGGACGCCGAACTGCAGCGCGGTGCGCAGACTGCGCAGCCCTTCGACGGCAACATCGTTCGGCGACAGATCGGCAAGCACGCGCGGCTTGGTCGGCACATGCCGGCGCGAAAGCTGAAGCGCCGCCTGCTGTTCCGAGTGCGAGATGATCGCGTAGACCGGCAGGTCGATCGCCTGCTCGATTTCCGCGGGCGTTTCGAGGCCGCGATTGAACATGCGCCGCCCGAGCGCGAGCGCGCAGCCGGCCATGAATCCGAACACCAGGGAAAGCGCGATAGTCAGCGCCTTCTTCGGCGCGACCGGCTTCTCCGGAATCACCGCGTAGTCCACGGTGCGTACGTTGCCGAGCTGTCCAGCCTTCAGCACGCGCAACTGCTGCGTGCTGTCGAGCAGATTCGTGTAGAGATCGTTGCTGACCTTCACGTCGCGCAGCAGGCGCACGGCGTCCTGCTGAACCGAGGGCAGCGCGCCGATCTGCTTCTCGAAGTCGCCGGACTGGCGCTGCAATTCGCCGATGCGCGCATCGATCGCCGTGACCGACGGATGCATCGCGGTATAGCGCTGCACGAGGTCGGCGCGCTGCTGCTGCAGCTCGACGATCTTCGAACGGTTATCGACGACCGACTGCAGCAGCAGCTTGCTCTGCTCTTCCAGATCGACCGCGCCGTTGCGCGCGCGAAATGCGTTGTAGCGGGCTTCGGCCCGATCGAGGTCGGCGCGCAGCTGCGGCAACTGATCGCCGAGGAACGCGAGCATCTGCTGCGCCTGCGCGGACTTCCGGTCGACGTTGCGCTGCACGTAGAGCGTCGCGATGGTATTGACCGTCGTCGTGACGCGTTCAGCATTCGCGCTGTCGAGCGACATGCCGATGATCCCCGACTGCTTGGTCTTCTCGGCGATCTTGAGATCCTTTTGCAGATCGGCGACGGTCTGCTGCGTCGACGCGCGCTTCAGATCGAAGCGCGTGCCGGGGCGCGCGAGCAATGACATCACCGTCAGCCTGATCGGGCCGGCGCTGCCGCGGGCGGTTTCGGTTTCGCCGACGCGGCCGCGCAGAATCGTCGTGCCGTCGGGCGAGCGCAATTCGTAGCGCTCGCCGTCGCCGGCGATCAGCGTGAAGGCCTGGTCGTATTGCCGTGCCGGCACGTCGAAGGTAGAGACGCCGATGCGCTCGCCGCCCCATGCGTAACCGCCGAGCCGGAGCGGCGCGCGCGCGAGCGCGTCGCCGGCCGTATAGCGCGCATACGGCGCGCCGACGAGCGGAAAGTAGTGCGGACGCGCATCGATATCGAGATGCAGTCGCGTGACGGCATCGCCGATCACACTGCGCGAACGCATCAGTTCGATTTCGGCGTCCGTGCTCGCCTTGTTCTGGAACAGCGCCGCGAGGTCGCCCAGCTTGTCGTTGAGCGTGCCCGAGCCGCTGTCGTCGTCGACCTGCACGAGCACGTCGGCGCGATAGGTCGGCGTCCCGAGGAATGCATACAACGAGCCGGCCGCCAGCGTGCACGCGGTGACGAGCGCAATGAGCCCGCGGCTCTCGCGCAACACGGCGAAAATCTCCGAGAGGCGGATTTCGTCGTCACCGGCTGCGGGGACCGGGTGCCGGGAAGGTTGGAGGAAAAGATCGTTCATCGTTGTTCCGCGAGCGTGCGGGTCCATTGCGAAATGCCCTGCCGCATCTGGGCGAAGGCCAGGTCGAATATCGCGCGATGGCGCTTGTAGGGATCGGTGACATCCGCGCCCTGTTCATCGCACAGGCGGAACACCTTGCCGCGCGTCGATGGCCAGGCGGACTCGACCCATTCGCGCTGGGCTTGCGTCATCGTGAGGATCAGGTCGGCGGCGTGGGCGAGGCCTGCGTCGAGTTGCCTCGCGACATGCGAGTCGAGCGCGATGCCATGAGCACCCGCGAGATCGGCGATGGCCGCGTTCACGGGCTCGCCCACCAGCGCGTGTGTCCCTGCCGACTTCACCTCGACTTGCGGCATCGCCCGCGCGAGCAGCGCCGCCGCCAGCGGGCTGCGGCAGATGTTGCCCTCGCAGACCATCAGCACAGAGCGGATCATTTCGCGATCACTCCGGCGGTGAGCCCCGCGTTGATAAGCGGCATCAACAGGCTGATCACGCGGTTGAAGCGCACAAGACCGCTGCCGTCGACATAGACGATGTCCTTAGGCTGCAGCTCGAATTCTTTCGCCACGAGCATCGATACCGGCGAGCGGCTGTCGAGATGGAACACGCGCGGCGCGCCGTCGCGCGAGCGGATCACGAACATCTGCGCGGTGTCGGCGGTGTTCGAGTTGATGCTGCCGGCCTGCGCGAGCGCATCGGCGAGCGAGAGCCGGCCGTCGCGGCGCGGCAGCGCCGAGCCCGGCTTGTTCACCTCGCCCATCACGTAGACGTCGTTTTCGTCGCGCGACGTGACGCGCAGGAGATCGCCGGCCTTGAGATACAGCCTCGACGGGCTGAGCCCCTGCGCCAGCAGCTGCGGCACGTCGATGCGGTGCGATGCGCCTGCGCGCACCAGCACGACATCGCTCTGATCTGCGCTGTCGCTGAAGCCGCCGGCGCGCGCGATCGCATCGTAGAAGCTGAGCGGCACGTCGGTCAGCGAGAGCGCGCCGGCGTTGTGGACTTCGCCGTCGACGTACACCTGGCGCGAGCGGTACGACGCCATGCGCACGGTGACTTGCGGCCTGACGAGATACGTCGAAAGCGCGGCGGTCAGCCGCTGCTGAATCTGGTCGGTGCGCAAGCCGGCGACGGCGAGCTTGCCCGCATAGGGAAACTGCAGATTGCCGTTCTGATCGACGACGAAACCGGACGCGGGATCGCTCGGTTTCGCCGATGCCTGGTTCTGCGCCGCGCCGAGCGCCGCGGCGAATTCAGGGTGATCCCACACGACGATCTGCAGCACGTCGCCGGCGCCCACCGTGTAGGTGTCCGGCGCGCCGAAGAGCCGTTGCGCCTCGTCGTCCTGTCGATTCCTGCGCTCCGCGGCGAGGCGCTTCACGAGACCGAGATCGAGCTCCGTGATGGGAATCGCGGGTGTCGCCGCGGTGGCTTCGACGTACGGGCCGTCGGCCTGATTCGCCGCCGCGCCCTGGCTGACCGGCATACGAAAGCCGGGCGCGGACGCGCACGCACCGAGCAGGCCGGCGAGCGCGAGCGCCGACGCCGCCCGGGGAAACGAAGCGCGCCGCATCGTCTGGCGCATGTGCTTTATCGAGTACTTCATGGTGTGGTCCTGCGGGTCAGTACGCATTGCGATGAACGAAGCCCCGCACGATGGTCAAGAGCACGATGCGCATGTCGAGCGCGAACGACCAGTTGCTGAGGTAATAGAGATCGTGTTCGACGCGCCGCTGCATCTTCTCCACGGAATCCGTCTCGCCGCGCAGTCCGTTGATCTGCGCCCAGCCGGTAATGCCTGGCTTGATGCGGTAGCGGTGCACGTAGTCATCGACGAGGTGCTGATAGAGCGCGTCGTGCTCGATGGCATGCGGGCGCGGCCCGACGACCGACATATCGCCGCGCAGCACGTTGAAGAACTGCGGCAGCTCGTCGAGGCTCGTGCGGCGCAGGAACGCACCGATGCGCGTGATGCGCGGATCGTTGCGCGTCGCCTGCACGAGCGTGCCGTCGTCGTTCGCATGCACGTGCATCGTGCGGAACTTGTAGATCTCGAAGGGTTGGCCGTTCGCACCCTGGCGCCGCTGCCTGAACAGCACGGGCCCGGGCGACGACAGCTTGACGGCGAGCGCGATCGCGATGAGCAGAGGCGCGCTCGCGACCACCGCGCAGGCGGCGAACACGAAGTCGAACAGCGCCTTGCTGACGGCATGCGCGGTGAGCGGCGCGGCGACCAGATCGATTGCGAGCGCGCCATCGAGATCGACACGCTCGCCGTGAAAGCGCGCGACATGACGCACGTCTGGCAGGAAGCGGATGTTCAGCAGGTCGTCGCGGAAAACGTCGAGAAAGCGCAGCAGCGTTTCTTCGTCCGAGAGCGGCAGCGCGAGCCACAACTCGTCGATGCGATGCGTGCGCACATGGGCGGCGAATGTCTCGATGTCGTGAAAGAGCGGGACGCCCGCCGCCTTCGCGCCGGAGTGCGGGTGCACGTCGAAGAGCGCGCGGACGCTGCATGCCGGATCCCGCATCGCCGTGATGCGGCGCACGAACGCCGCGCACCGTTCGCCACAGCCGACGACGGCCACGGAAGCGAGGCCGGGGCGCCGCGCGCCGGCGATGCGGTCGACGACGCGGCAGACGATAACGCTCGCCGCCGTCAGCGCGCCCAAGCATGCGAGCCGGTCCATCGAAGGCGCGTATTCGGGATTCATCCATTTCACGATGCCGACGGCGCCCGCTTCGCAGAGCACCCAGCCGAGCGCCGGCAGGAACACCGCGCGCCACGCGGATGGGCGGCGCGCCGGACGTCTGAGGTAAGAACCGGACAGCAGGCTCCACGCGAAGACGATCGCGAAGGCAGCGACCGCGCTGTCGTAGCCGGCGGCGGTGCTATTGCCGCAGAGCCGTTGAGTGGCCATCGAGCAAGCCGCGACGACGATCGTTTCGAGCAGGCGAAGCAGCAGGTGGGGACCAGCGGGCAAGGCGAGCAGATGGGAATAACTCGGCAAACGCATGACGGGAATCGATGACGGAGGCCGGCTTGTCGAAGTCCGCGCGATGAGCGCAGGAGGGAGAGCCGATGTCCTCGGTCAATTCAGGAAACACGCGATCGGAGCGTCGTTTGCGGTTTGCGCGACGCGTCAGGCGCCATACGACATGAAGGGATCACGCGGTGCGGTCAATGCAGCCATGCGGTCCAAGCTCCGATCGGAACGAGCGAGAGTCTCCCCGATAGGTGCATGTAGCAGCCATAGGCGGTGTCTTAATTAGCCGGGGTCAGATGATGACCTTTGAGTGTCATCGAAACCGGCGAAGTCGATCCTGTGAGGCAGGGAAATCGTGCGTCGAATAAGGCGGGGAAACGGCAGCGAATGTCTCAATCAAACTGCGCTGAGACACCAGTGTTGTGATGAGGGAGAGGAGACGGATCGTCGCGGCCGCCGTGACACGGCGCGAGGCGCGCATGCGCGGATTCGGTCCGCGACATGCGCATTGCAGGAAGGGATGCGCGTGCGGAACTCATCGCGAGAACGCGCGCCGGGATGTGCTCAAATGAACATCAGCCAGTTCAACAGAAAGATGTTCACGATCATGAGCGTCAACGCAGTCGGCACTTGCACCTTGATCACCGCGTTCTTGTCCGGCAACTCCAGCAAGGCGGCGGGCACGATGTTGAAGTTCGCGGCCATCGGCGTCATCAGCGTGCCGCAGTAGCCGGAGAACATGCCGATCGCGGCCATCGTCGCGGGATTGCCGTGGAACACGCCGACGAGAATCGGAACGCCGACGCCGCCCGTCATCACCGGGAACGCGGCGAAGCCGTTGCCCATCACCATCGTGAAGAGCGCCATGCCGACCACGTACACCGCCACCGCGACGAGCCGGTAATCCATGTTGACGTAAGCCGTCGTCACGTGCGCGACCGCCTTGCCGACGCCCGCATCCGAGAACACGAGACCAAGCATGCCGAGCATCTGCGGCAGCACGGCGGCCCACGAGAGCGCGTCGATGAGCCGCCGCGTCTCGCGCATCGACTGGCCGACGGTGTCGCGCGTCATCACGCACGCGATGGCGAGCGCGATCACGCAGCCGATGCCGAAGCCGATCAGCGTCACGTTCTTGAGCTCGATCAGCGGCGTGCCTTCGAACACGAGATACTTCGCGCCGAGCGTGACAATCACGGTCACGACCGGAATCGTCAGCGCGGGCACGAAGAGCTTGTTGCCGAGCCGCACGGCGCTCTGGCGGCGCGTTTCCTCGGAGAGCATCTTCGGCTTCGCGCCGGTGACGCCGCCCAGGCCCGCGATCAGCGCCATCGCCACGACGAGCATGCCGACCACCGTCACCGGCAGCCAGTCGCCGACGAGGAAGATGAGCGCGTAGATCAGCCAGAAAACGCCCGTGGACAGCCGCCGCGGATGCGACTTGTCCGTGAGGATCATGCCCGCGACGACCACGAGCACGATGCCGACGAGATAGAAGAGATAGTTGATCGTGAACGTCATGCTTTCTCTCCCGCGACGTTGCGCGTGAGCGCGTCGAGCTCGCGCGCGAGTCTGCGGTCCAGCAGCCACAGGCGGAAGCCGTGGATCAGGAACGCGCAGATCGCGGTGGGAATGCCCCACACGGCGACGTGCATCGGCTCCACGACGATGCCCGCTTCCTTCAGGAACGTGACCATCAGCACGATCGCGCCGAACGCGACGAAGATGTCCTCGCCGAAGAACAGGCCGACGTTGTCGGTCGCCGCCGAGTAAGCGCGCAGCTTGTAGCGCACCGCGTCGGACAGCTTGCCGTAGCGCGCTTCGGTGGCGCCTTCGGCCATCGGCGCGAGCAGCGGGCGCACCATCTGCGGATGGCCGCCGAGGCCCGTCAGGCCGACCGCGGCCGTGATTTCACGCACGAACAGATAGACGATCAGGAGACGTCCGGCCGTCGCCGCCTTGATGCTCGAAATCCACATCTGCGCGCGCTCGCGCAGGCCGTGGCGCTCGAGCAGGCCGATCACCGCGAGCGGCAGCAGGATGATGAGCGGTATGTTGCGCGTCTTGAGAAAGCCGCTGCCGATCGCGGTCAGGATTCGCTCGACGGGAAAATGCGCCGCAAAGCCGGTGATGATCGCCGCGGCCGCGACGATCAGCATCGGATTGAAGCGCAGCACGAAGCCCACGATGATGACGGCCACGCCGATGAGCGGCCATAGATTGACTGGGGTTGCCATGAGTTCTCCAAACGAATCAAACGTCACGCCTCGAACCGGGCGCGTGGTTTTACGACATGCGGCTCTTTTCGCCTGCGACGGCCGCTTGCTAAAACGCCCCGGTTTCGCGGGGCGTTCTATCTTTCGACTGCGGCGTCAGGCGGTGGCGTGGGCGGCGCGTACTTCGATGCCCGCATCGGCGAGCGCACCGCGGATGCGCCGCGCGAATGCCAGCGCATGCGCGCCGTCGCCGTGCAGACAGATGGTCTGCGCATTGAGCGGCACCCATTCGCCGGACACGGCCTGCACGCGCTGCTCGCGCACCATCGCGAGCGTGCGGTCGAGCACGAGGTTTTCGTCGTCGAGCAATGCGCCCGGCTCCTTGCGCGGCACGAGCGAGCCGTCCGCGCGATAGCCGCGATCCGCGAACACTTCCTCGATCGCGGTCAGCCCCGCGCGCCGCGCGGCTTCGACGAGTCCGCTGTTCGCAAGCCCGAAGACGAGCAGCGACGGATCGAAGTCGTGCACGGCGGAGACGATCGCATCGGCGATTTCGGGGCTCTTCGCCGCCTGGTTGTAGAGCGCGCCGTGCGGCTTCACGTGCGCGATGCGCCCGCCTTCCGCCTGCGCGATCGCCGAGAGCGCGCCCAGTTGGTACAGCACGCCCGCGTAGATTTCCTCGGGCGGCAGGTTCATTTCCTTGCGGCCGAAGTTCTCCGGATCGTTGAAGCTCGGATGCGCGCCGATGGCGACGCCCTTCTCGACGGCCCAGCGCACGCAATCGCGCATCGCGGTGGCGCCGCCCGCGTGCCAGCCGCACGCGATGTTCGCGGAACTCACGAGATCGAGCAGCGCTTCGTCGGAGCCGCAGCCTTCGCCGAGATCGGCATTGAGATCGATTTCCATGATGTCTTTTGCGGTCGTTCCGTTGAGTGTTGAATGTGATGCGCCGCGTCTGTCGCGCGGCTTTCGATTCAGGAGCCGGCGCGCGCGATGCGTTCCTCGTGCATGGCGATCGCGGTTTCCACCTGACCCACGTACTGCCGTTCCTCCGCGAGCGCACGCCGCGCCTCTTCCACCGAGGCTTCGATGAAGCGCACGCCGCCGTTCAGCCGCACCTGCGCGAGCTTCCACAAATCCGCCTTGATGACCGCGCCGATCTTCGGGTAGCCGCCCGTCGTCTGCGCATCGCCCATCAGGACGATCGGCTGGCCGTTCGGCGGCACCTGGATCGTGCCCGGCAGCACCGCGTGCGACAGCAGCTCGATCTTCCGGCTGCGCTCGAGCGCCGTGCCCGCGAGGCGAAAACCCATGCGGTTGCTGTTGGGCGTGATCGTCCATTCCTCGTTCCAGAAATCGCGCTGCCCCTGTTCGCTGAAGCTTTCGTACTCGGGACCGCGCAGCACGCGGATCGGCGCCGCCCACGCGAGGCCCGGCGAATGGCGTCCGCGCCGCACGGGTTCGTCGACGAGCACGAACTTGCACCAGGCGGGCGCCTTCACGCCGAACGCGGGTTCCTCAGGCGAAAACGCGATGCCCTTGTGCGGCTGCGGCACGCCAACTGGCAGGCGGTCGCCGTCGCGCAGCGCGCGTCCGCCGAGACCGCCGAAACACGCGGCGAGATCGGTTGAGCGCGAGCCGAGCATCGGCAATACGTCGATGCCGCCCGCGATGCACACATAACAGCGCATGCCGCGCTTCGCCGCGCGCAGCGTCAGCTCCTGGCCCGCGCGCACCGGCAGGCTCCACCATGAATACACCGGCTTGTCGTCGAGCGTCGCGCCGAAATCCGTCCCGGCGATGGCGATGCGCGTCGCCTGCTTGAAGCGCAGCACGGTCGGCCCGAAGGTCACTTCAATGCCCGCCGCGTCCGGCCTGTTGCCGACGATGCGATTGCCGACTTCGAGCGACAGCGCATCGAGCGCGCCACCCGAGCTCACACCTAGATGGCGATAGCCGTGGCGGCCCAGGTCCTGCACCGAAGTCAGCACGCCTGCGCGAATCACGTCGATCATGCTCGCACCTCCAGCGCGCTGAAGCGCACGCGGTCGCCGGGCTGCAGGAGCGTCGGCGGATTTCTGGCCGGATCGAAGAGCCTCAGTTCGGTGCGCCCGAGCAACTGCCATCCGCCCGGCGAGGTTGCGGGATAGATGCCCGTCTGCGCTCCGCCGATGCCCACCGATCCCGCCGGCACCTCCAGCCGCGGCTCGGCGCGGCGCGGCATGTGCAACGCGGGATCGAGCCCGCCGAGATACGCGAACCCCGGCTGGAAGCCGAGAAAGAACACGATGTATTCGGCCTCGGTATGACGCTTCACGACCTCGTCGACGGACAGGCCCGTATGTTCCGCGAGCGCGACGAGATCGGGGCCGTCGGCGCCGCCGTAGCGCACCGGAATCTCGATCTCGGCGCCTTCCGCGCCGGTTGCCTGCGCGGTGTCCCAGCCGCTTTCCAGCTGCGTGGCGAGCGTTTCGTAATCCGCTACCAGCGGATCGAACACGATCGTCAGATTGTTCATGCCCGGCACCACCTCGACGACATGCGGCATGAGGCGCGCGTGCTCCGCCAGCGCCCAGATGCGGCGCTGGCAGTCGAGCGTGGCGGGCGGCGCGGCTTCGCACACGAGCGCGGTTTCGCCCAGCGGATAAATGCGTGGTCTTGTCATGCCTCTGATTGCCTTTGCGCGCGCGAAAATTGCTGGATCGAGCGACCTTCGCGCCGTCGCAGAATGGTACATTGTCAATAAATTATCAAGAAATTATCAATTCACGTTTTCTCCGACGCGCTCCGTCTGCTCGCAAAAAAGACGTTGCGCCAATAAACTTCAACGCATTTCTCACCGTTCGATACCATGCCGCGCCATCCCACGAAGATTGTCTCGTCCGAGCATCTCGTCTCCGAAACCAGCGCGGAACTGTCGGAGTTCGAGTACGGCCTCATCATGGCGGGCAACGCGTTCAATCGCTGGATGGTGCGCTGCATGTCCGCGGCGGGCGCGAAGGACATGACGGCGGTGGAAGTGTCGCTGCTGCATCACGTGAGCCATCGCGACCGCAAGAAGAAGCTCGCCGACATCTGCTTCGTGCTGAACATCGAGGACACGCACGTCGCCACGTATGCACTCAAGAAGCTCGTCGCTCGCGGCTACGTGCAAAGCGAGAAGACGGGCAAGGAAGTGTTCTTCTCCGCGACCCCGGCGGGGCGCGAACTGTGCGGCAAGTATCGCGAGGTGCGCGAGGCCTGCCTCATCGCCACGCTGCGCGAGAGCGGCCTCACCAACGAGCAGATTGGCGAGGCCGCGCAGTTGATGCGCAATGCATCCGGTCTCTACGACACCGCCGCGCGCGCGGCCGCCTCGCTCTAGTAAGTCGCCGCTTCGGTGACGATCGCGTCGAGCGGCATGTCGTGCGCCTCGCGCGGCAACGCGCCGCACTTGCCCGATTCGTACGCGATGCCGATGGTCACCGGCCGTTTCGCGTCCGGCCACGCGGCGAGCGTGCGATCGAAATAGCCGCCGCCGTATCCCAGCCGATAACGGTCCGCATCGAAACCGACGCACGGAATCAGCAGCAGGTCCGGCACCACGACTCTTTCTTCGGCGGGCACCGGAATCCGGTAGCGGCCTTCCTTCATCGGCGCGTCGGCGCGCCAGGCGTGGAAGACCATCGGCGCATGCGGCTTGACGACGACCGGCAGCGCGGCTTCGCGCGTCGTGCCGGCGGCGAGCCAGTGCGCCATCGCGTCGCGCGCGTCGAACTCGCCCGCGACGGGCCAGCAAAAACCGATGCACGTCGCCGAGTGCCGCGCGAGCACTTCCTGAAGACGCTTGGCGAGCGCCTCGTTCTTCGCGGCTTGTCCGGGCTGCTCGCTCTGCGCCTCGCGGCGCTCGAGAAGTGTTGCGCGCAAGGCGCTTTTCGGTTCGCTTTTCCGCTCGCTCTTGGGTTCCACGCAAACGTTGCGTGCTATGCTTTCCTCCGATCTCAGGACCCGGTTCAAGACCATTCGCGCTCCAGAAATAAAGATGTCAAAACGCCTCAACCGAGTATATCTCGCGGTCGGTACAGCCCTTGCCGCGGTGACGCTCGTCGCTTGTGGAACGGCTTCCGCCGTTCGTCCCGACGCCGATTTCTCGCCTTCGTCCGACGACCGCATCTTCATGCAGCTGCGCGATGCCGCGCGCACGAACGATGCCGGCAAGGCCGCCGCGCTCGCCGCGCAGATTCCAGACTACCCGGCGCCGAGCTATCTCGAATACTTCACGATCAAGCCGCAGCTCTTCGATTCGCAGGGTCACGCGCGCATCGACGCGCCCGACGCGCCGGTGCTCTCGTTCCTGCAGCGCTACGACGGCCAGGCGATCGCCGATCGCATGCGCAACGACTATCTCGTCGTGCTCGGCAGCCGTCACGACTGGAAGAACTTCGAGCAGCAGTATTCCCGTTTCGTTCTCAACGACGACACGCAGGTCAAGTGCTACGCGCTCGAAGCGCGCCTGTCGCGCGGCGAGAATGTCGCGGATGCCGCGCGCGCATTGCTCGTCGAGCCCAAATGGTACGGCGACGGCTGCGTCGACCTGATCGGCGCGCTCGCGGAGTCGGGCCAGTTCACGAGCGACGACATCTGGCAGCAGATTCGCCTCGCCTACGAGCAGAACTACACGACGACGGGCGCGAACATCGTCGAGGCGCTCGGGAAGGAAAAGCCGAAGGACTCGCTGCTCGACGACGCCGTCAACAAGCCGCCGCTCTACATCGCGCGCGGCGTGATGCCCAACACGCCCGCGCACCAGCTGACGCTGCTCGCCATCACGCGCATGGCCCGCAACGATCCGGCGATGGCCGCCGCCACGTTCAGCTCGGTCGCGCCGAGCCTCACGCCCACCGAGCGTGCGACCGGCTGGGGCACGATCGGCTACCAGGCGGCGATCAAGCGCATGCCGCCGGCGGCGGACTGGTATCGCCTGTCGGCGAATGCGCAATTGTCGAATCCGGCCTACGAATGGCGCACGCGCAGTGCGCTGCTCGTCGGCGACTGGAACATGGTGCGCTGGTCCATCGAGCAGATGCCGCCCACGCTGCGCAGCCAGCCCGCGTGGGTCTACTGGCACGCGCGCGCCGTGAAGCAGGCCGGCGACACGGCCACGGCGAATCAGGAATTCCAGACGATTTCCGACCAATACAATTTCTACGGCCAGCTCGCGCTGGAAGAACTCGGCCAGAAAATCACCGTGCCGCCGCGCACGACCGTCTCCGATGAGGAAATCGCGCAGATGCAGTCGGTGCCGGGCTTCGCGCTCTCGCAGCGTTTCTACGCGCTGAACATGCGCCTCGAAGGCAACCGCGAGTGGAACTGGCCGCTGCGCACGATGACCGACCGACAACTGCTCGCCGCCGCGCAGTACGCGAAGCGCATCGAGCTGTTCGACCGCACCGTCAACACGGCCGACAAGACGAAGGCCGAGCACGACTTCACGTTGCGCTATCTGTCGCCGTTCCGTGACATCGTCGAGCGCGATGCGCAGAGCACCGGCCTCGATATCGAATGGGCGTACGGCCTGATCCGCCAGGAGTCGCGCTTCATCATCAACGCGCGCTCGGAAGTCGGGGCGGGCGGCCTCATGCAGCTGATGCCCGGCACCGCGCAACTGGTCGCGAAGAAGATCGGTCTCGGCCCGGTGTCGCGCGCGCAGATGAACGACATCAACACCAATATCCTGCTCGGCACGAATTACCTGTCGATGATCTACAATCAATTCGACAACTCGCCCGTGCTCGCCACCGCCGGCTACAACGCCGGTCCGGGCAGGCCGCGCCAGTGGCGGCAGGATTTGCGCGCGCCCGTGGAGGGCGCGGTTTTTGCTGAAACCATTCCGTTCACCGAGACTCGCGATTACGTGAAGAACGTGCTGTCGAACACCGTCTATTACGCCGCATTGTTCGAGGGCCGTCCGCAGTCGTTGAAGGCGCGTCTGGGCTACATCGCTCCCTGACGGCGTCTTGACGCGAACCCTCACGCCCGCGCGTCCAATGACAGGACGCGCGGGCGTTCTCATTTTCGGCTCGCCGTTCCGAAGCCGCATCCGTCAAGCCGCGACCCAAGGGGCGAATATGCGACACCAACATGTAGCGCTGATCGGCGGTTCTGGTTTCATCGGCAGCCATCTCGTCAATGCGCTCGTCGATCTCGGCAAGAAGGTGCGCCTGGCGACCCGGCGGCGCGCCAACGCCGCGCATCTCACGCTGCTGCCCATCGACGTCATCGAAACCGACGTGCACGATCCCGTGCAGCTCGCCGCGTTCATCGATCAGAGCGACGCGGTGATCAATCTCGTCGGCGTTCTGCAGGGGCGGCGCGACGAACCGTACGGACCGGACTTCGCGAAGGCGCACGTCGAGCTGCCGCGCAAGATCACCGCGGCGTGCGAGGCGAAGGGCGTGCGGCGCCTGCTGCACATGAGCGCGATCGGCGCCGATCCCGCAGGCCCGAGCATGTACCTGCGCTCGAAGGGCGACGGCGAGAAGATCATCCGCGAATCCGGTCTCGACTGGACCCTCTTCCGCAGCTCGGTGGTGTTCGGCCCCGAGGACAATCTGCTCAACCAGTTTGCGTTCCTCGAGCGCATATTTCCCGTGATTCCGCTCGCCTGCGCCGATGCGCAGTTCCAGCCGGTGTTCGTCGGCGACGTGGCGAAGGCGATCGTCAACGTGCTCGATCTCGATGCCGCCAACCGCCAGATCTACGAACTCGCGGGCCCGGGCGTCTACACGCTCGCGGAGCTCGTGCGCTTCGCGGGCGCGACCATCGGCAAGCATTCGCGCATCGTCAAGCTGCCCGAAAGCCTCGGCCGCCTGCAGGCGATGACGATGGAAATGGCGCCCGGCGTGCCCGTCCTCTCGCGCGACAATCTCGATTCGATGAAGACGCCGAGCATCGCGAGCGGGCCGCTCGCTCCGGAACTCGGCATCGACGAGCCGGCGAGCATCGAGGCCATCGCGCCGCTGTATCTCACCGGCAACTCGTCGCGCTCGCGCTTCAACGCTTTCCGCGCAACCGCGCATCGTTAAACCTCTTACCTTTGATTGCATGAAACTCGTTATCGGTGACAAGTTCAACTCTTCCTGGTCGATGCGTCCGTGGGTGCTGCTCAAGCATTTCGGCATCCCGTTCGAGGAAACGCTGATTCGCCTGAGCCACCCCGACACGAAATCGAAGATTCTCGAAGTCTCGCCGTCCGGCAAGGTGCCGTGCCTCGTCACCGATGCGGGCGAGGCCGTGTGGGAATCGCTTGCGATCGTCGAGACGATTGCCGAAATGCATCCCGGGCACGCGATGTGGCCGCGCGACGCCGCCGCCCGCGCGCGCGCCCGCAGCATCAGCGCGGAGATGCACGCGGGCTTCGCGGACCTGCGCCAGCACATGCCGATGGAAATCACGATGCACGCGCCGGGCGCCGGCGCGACGCCGGGCGCGCTTGCGAATATCGCGCGGATCGAGGCAATCTGGGCCGAGTGCCTGGCGAAGTCCGGCGGGCCGTTCCTGTTCGGCGAGTTCGGCATTGCGGACGCGATGTTCGCGCCGGTCGTCATGCGCTTCAATTCCTACGAGCCCGAACTGAGCGAGACGTCGCGCGCCTATGCGAAGCGCATTACCGAGCTGCCCGCGGTCGCGGCGTGGATCGACGGCGCTCGCGAGGAAGCGCGATGAACATCTACGCGGTGGGCGGCGCGATCCGCGACGAACTGCTCGGCGTGCCGGTGGTGGATCGCGATTACGTGGTGGTCGGCGCGACGCCCGAGCAGATGGTGGCGCAGGGATATCGTCCGGTCGGGAAGGACTTTCCGGTGTTCCTGCATCCCGAGACGCACGAGGAATACGCGCTCGCGCGCACCGAGCGCAAGACGGCCGCGGGCTATCACGGCTTCCAGTTCTACTATTCGCCGGACGTGACGCTCGAGGAGGATCTCGCGCGGCGCGATCTCACCATCAACGCGATGGCGCGCGAGGTGAACCCGGCGGGCGAGCTGACCGGCCCGGTGATCGATCCGTTCGGCGGCCAGGCCGATCTCGCGAACAAGCTTTTCCGGCATGTCGGCGATGCGTTCATCGAGGATCCGGTGCGGATTCTGCGGCTCGCGCGTTTCGCGGCGCGCTTCGCCGATTTCGATGTGGCGCAGGAAACCGCCGACTTGATGAAGAAGATAGTCGAAGCCGGCGAAGTCGATGCGCTCGTGCCCGAGCGCGTGTGGCAGGAAGTGTCGCGCGGGCTGATGGAAAAGAAGCCGTCGCGGATGTTCGAGGTGCTGCGCGGCTGCGGCGCGCTCGTGCGCATCCTGCCCGAGGTCGATGCGCTGTGGGGCGTGCCGCAGCGCGCCGACTATCACCCGGAAGTGGACACCGGCGTGCATGTGATGATGGTGCTCGACTACGCGGCGTCGCAGGGATTCGCGTTGCCGGTGCGCTTCGCGGCGCTCACGCACGATCTCGGCAAGGCCACGACGCCCGAAGACGTGCTGCCCCGTCACATCGGACATGAAGGACGCAGCGTCGATCTGCTGCGGCCGTTGTGCGAGCGCCTGCGCGTGCCGAACGAATGCCGCGATCTGGCGGTGCTCGTCGCGCGCGAGCACGGCAATATCCATCGCGTGATGGAAATGGGCGCGGCCGCGCTCGTGCGGCTGTTCGAGCGCGCGGATGCGCTGCGCAAGCCGGCGCGTTTTGCCGAAGCGCTGCAGGCGTGTCTCGCCGATGCACGCGGCAGGCTCGGGCTCGACCAGCAGCCGTATCCGCAGGCGGAGCGCTTGCGCGAGGCGCTCGTCGCGGCGCGCTCCGTGGATGCGGGCGCGGTCGCTCAGCAGTACGCCAGCCAGCCTGCGAAGATCAAGGAAGCCGTGCACGACGCGCGTGTCGCCGCGGTGAAAGCGTCATTGCAGGGCGCGGGCATCGACGCTCCGCAGGCTTAAAGGCGCGACCCGGCGGCCAGAGCGGCGCGCATCGCCTCGATGGGCGTCGTCCAGTCGTGCAGGCGGGCTTGCCGGAAGAGGCGCATCGTCGGGTACCAGGGCGTGGTCGGACGATCGCGCATCCATCGCCAGTCGGTGCGAATCGCGGGCAGCATCATCCAGCAAGGCTTGCCGAGCGCACCCGCCAGATGCGCGATGGCCGTGTCCACGCACACGATGAGATCGAGCTGAGCAATGACGGCCGCGCTGTCGGCGAAGTCGCTCAGCTCGGAGCCGACGTGCACGAGCGGCTGGCCGGGCGGCGGATGCGCCGCATCGTCTTCGCCTTGTCCCTTTTGCAGGCTCACGAAGCTCACGGACGGGCAAGTCCACAGCGGCGCGAGCGCCGCGAGCCCGGGCAGCGAGCGCGTCTGGTCGTTGGGATGAATGGCGCTGCCTTTCCACACGAGTCCGACTTTGACGCCTTCCAGCCCCGCGAGGCGTGGACGCCAGCGGTGCATATCCTCCTCGGCGACGGACAACACACCGGGCGCGTCCGGGATGTTTTCGAGCGTGGTTCCCGCGTGAAGCGGCACGCTCATCAGGAAGGTCCAGCAGTCGTAACCCTTCGGGGCCGGCAGCGTTTCGTCGCCGATGACCACATCGAGACCGCGCGCCGTCCTCATCAGCCGATGCAAGCGCTCCGGGCACGCGAACGTGACGCGCGCGGCGCCCATCTGTTTGAGAACGGGAAAGTATCGGCTGAATTGAATCGTGTCGCCGTTGCCCTGCTCGTGGAACACCAGCACCGACTTGCCCGCGAGCGACTCGCCGCGCCACTGTGGCAGCGCGATGTCAGGCGGGATGGTGTTGCGTCCGCGCAGCCGGCTGTCGTACCGGTTCTCATAAAGCGCCCAGCCCTCGGCATAGTTTCCGGCGCAGAGCGCGAGATGCGCGAGTTCCGCCTTTGCCGACACCTGTTCCGGATGATCGGTCGACACCTGTCTGAAGGCGGCCTCGGCTTCCGGAAGGCGGCCATTGTCCCGATAGAGAATGCCCAGATTCATGCGCGCCGAATCGTGCTGATCCGGCCGTCCGGCGAGCAGGCGGCAGAACGCCTCCTTCGCGTCGTCGAAACGGCCCTGATCGCGACACAGAATGCCGAGGTTCAAGGAGGCGTTTGCGAAATCCGGCTTCACGCGAAGCGCATGCCGGTAGGCTGCTTCCGCCTCGGCCCAGCGAGCTTGCGCCTGCAGCGCGACACCGAGATTGTTGCTGGCTTCGGCGTGAGCGGGATCGATCCTGAGCGCTTCCTGAAACTCGGCTTCGGCTTCCGCGTAACGCGACTGAGCCGAGAGCAGCGCGCCCAGATTCGAGTGAACCTGGCAGGACGCGGGATATAGCTCGATGGCGCGGCGCAGGCAGCGCTCCGCATCCGCTTCGCGCCGGAGCGCCATGAACGACGCGGCGGCCACGTTCCACAGCGCGGCCGACTCGAAACCGGCCCGGAACGCGGCGTCGACGGCGTTCAGTGCTTCATCGAATCGACCGTTCCGATAACAGTCTTCCGCTTCGGAACATTTCTCATCCGCGAAGGATGGATCGTTTTCGGATACCGACAATGCGCGTCTCCCGTTCGGGTTTCGAAGGCGCGGTACAGCGAGCGCGGCGGGGCAGCTCACGTGTCCGTCGACCGGCAAAACGACCGATTGTCGATGCGGGTGGCGACGCGTGGCCTAATCCTGATCCGAATCCGGAAGCAGCCGGCGAAATGCCGTCTTGCACGCGCCGGTCAGAGCGCTCGTGCGATGAAGGAGAGCAGTATCGACAGCAACAGCGTCGACATGAACGGAAACGAGTACTCTCGCCCGAAGATCCGCAACGTGAAATCGCCCGGCAGCCGCCCGATGCCGATTTTCCTGAGCCACGGCATCGAACCGGAGAGGATCGCGAGCGCGATGAAGGTGGTCAGCAGCCAGCGGATCATGATCGCGCACTCATAGCGTGTGAGAGCGATCGCCGGCGGCGAACGCGTCGAGCGTGCCGGGAATGCCGCGCGAGAACGCGATCACCTTGAAAAGCTCGCCCATCTCCGCCTCGGAAAGCAGCTTCTGCACGGCATTTGCGGCCGGCAGGAAGCGCCTGACATCCGAGGGATCGAGGTCGTTGAGCACATCGGTGATACCCGCGTTCATCAGAAAACGCGCCTGCGACGTGAAGCCGAGCAGATCGGCGCCGGTTTCGACGCCCGCTTCCGCGATGCCCGTGAATTCCACATGCGCCGTGATGTCCTGCAAACCGGGATACAAAAACGGGTCCGTGTGCGCGCGATGCCGGTAGTGACACATCATCGTGCCGGTCGCGCGCTGCGCGTGATAGAACTCCCGGCGCGGAAAGCCGTAATCGATGAAGAACGCCGCGCCGCGCGTGAGCATCGCGCAGACGGTCTTCGTAAAGGCGAGCGCGGCCTCGTGCGTTTCCGTCATGTATTCCGCGAACGGTTCGTCATTGGCTTCGTCGATGGCGGCGTCGATCAGGTCGATCTGCGCGTCGGGCGTGATCGGGCGGTCGTCGAAGGCGAAGCGATCGTTCAGCGCCACGACGCCGCGCTCGTGCCACGCGCCCAGCTTGCGCACGACGAGGCGCACGGGCATTGCATCGAGCACCTCGTTGCCGATCACGACGCCTTCGAACCGGTCGGGCAGCGCGTCGAGCCATTTCACCTTCGCGGCGAGCGCGGGCGCGTGCTTCTCGATGGTTTCGCGCTGGCGCTCGCGCAACTCGCCCGAAAGATCGACGATCGCGTAGCTGTCGAACGGCACGTCGAGATCGGCGAGCGCGGTCAGCAGGCCGGCGGCGAGCTTGCCGGTGCCCGCGCCGAATTCCATCAGTTGCCGCGTGCCGCTCCGCGCGAGCGCCTGCGCGACGGGACGCGCGAGCGTGGTCGAGAAAAGCGGGGACAATTCGGGCGCCGTGACGAAGTCGCTGCCGTCTTCGGCGCGGCGGCCGAACTTCATTGCGCCGCCGCCGTAATAGCCGAGCCCGGGCGCGTAGAGCGCGAGATCCATATAACGGTCGAAAGGCAGCCAGCCGCCCGCCGCCGCGATGCGTCCGCGGATCAGGTCTGCAAGCGCTTCTGACTGCGCGAGCGCGTCGGCGCCCGGAGCAGGTAAACTATCGGATTGTCGAGCATTCAGATTCATCCCCGTATTGTAAATGAGCGCCTCCACGCCGTTTTCTTTCGCCAACTCGCCGTCTTCCGGTTCGGCCCCCCGTTTCCGCGCCGTGCTCGTCACGGGCGCGGCGAAGCGCATCGGGCGCGGTGTCGCGCTGGAGTTCGCGCGCCAGGGCTGGGATGTCGCCGTGCACTACGGCGGCTCGGAGCGCGAGGCGCGCGAAACCGTTGCGGATATCGAGGCGCTCGGACGGCGCGCGGTCGCGCTGAAGGCGGATCTGGGCGTCGAGGCGGAAGTCGGGCGGCTGGTTCCCGCGTGCATCGAGGCGTTCGGCGGGCTGAACTGCGTCGTGAATTGCGCGTCGCGCTTCGACGAGGACACGGCCATCGACTTCGGCTACGCGAAGCTGCTGGAGATGACCGCCGTGAACGTCGCCGCGCCGCTCACGCTCGCGCGGATGCTGCACGAGATCGTGCCGGATGCCGCCACGGAGAGCGACGACCTGCGCGGCGTCGTCATCAACGTGCTCGACCAGAAGCTCTACAACATGAACCCGGATTACCTGTCGTACACGTTGACGAAGGCGGCGCTCGAGAACGCCACCGTCGCGCTGGCGCAGGCGCTCGGGCCGAAACTGCGCGTCGTCGGCCTGGCGCCGGGTCTGACGCTGATTTCCACCGGGCAGACGCCCGCATCGTTCGAGTCGGCGCATCGCGTGACGCCGCTCAACCGCGCATCGACGGTGGAGGACGTGGCCCAGGCCGCATGCTACCTGGCGAACGCGCACGGCGTGACGGGCACGACGCTCGTCGTCGATGGCGGGCAGCATCTGGTGCCGAGCCCGCGCGACGTGATGTACATGATCGGCACGCGCCAGCCGTAAGCCTTGGCGCGCCACGTATAACTTTTGGACGAAACCATGCTTGCCGCACTTTCGCATCCCCGGCTGACCGATTGCCGGCGGCTTTTTCTGCGCAACTACGAAGTGCGCATCAACATTGGCGTGCATGACTTCGAGAAGCGCGGCGAGCAGCGCGTCGTGATCAATGTCGAGCTGTTCGTGCCGCTCGCGCTGTCGACGCCCGTCGCGGACAAGCTGGCCGAAGTGGTCGATTACGACTTCATGCGCTCGACCATCGCGGCGCGCGTGAAGCGCGGCCATATCCACCTGCAGGAAACGCTGTGCGACGACGTCGCCGCCGCCTTGCTCGCGCATCCGCACGTGCGTGCGGTGGCCGTGTCGACGGAAAAGCCCGACGTCTATCCCGACTGCGACGCGGTGGGCGTCGAAGTCTTTCGCATCAAAGAGGAACGAGCATGAACGCGCGCGAAGAAACCTTCGAGGACCAGAAGCCCGTGCGCGAGACGCTGACGAAGCGCCAGCAGAAGGAAGCGTACGAGAACAACAAGCTCTTCAAGCGGATCGTGCGGCAGGTCGGCCAGGCGATCGGCGACTTCAACATGATCGAGGACGGCGACAAGGTGATGGTGTGCCTGTCGGGTGGCAAGGACAGTTACGCGATGCTCGACATCCTGCTGCGCCTGCACGAGCGCGCGCCGATCGACTTCGAGATCGTCGCCGTGAATCTCGACCAGAAGCAGCCGGGCTTTCCGGAGCACGTGCTGCCGGAGTATCTGGCGAAGCTCGATATTCCGTTCCACATCGAGAATCAGGACACGTACAGCATCGTCAAGCGCCTGGTGCCGGAAGGCAAGACCACGTGCTCGCTGTGCTCGCGCCTGCGCCGCGGCATCCTGTACCGCGTGGCGGGCGAGCTCGGCGCGACCAAGATCGCGCTCGGCCATCATCGCGACGACATTCTCCAGACGCTGCTGCTCAACATGTTCTACGGCGGCAAGCTGAAGGGCATGCCGCCCAAGCTGCAATCGGACGACGGCAAGAACGTCGTGATCCGTCCGCTCGCCTACGTCAAGGAAGCGGATCTGGAAAAGTACGCCGAATTGCGCGAGTTCCCGATCATTCCGTGCAACCTGTGCGGCAGCCAGCCGAACCTGAAGCGCGCGGAGATGAAAGCGCTGATTCGCGAGTGGGAAAAGCGTTTCCCGGGGCGCGTCGACAACATGTTCAACGCGCTGTCAAACGTGGTGCCGTCGCACTTGATGGACCACCGGCTCTTCCCGTTCGCCGGCCTGCGCGCGACGGGCGAAGCCGACCCGCAAGGCGACATCGCGTTCGACGAGGAACCGTGTGCGAGCGAACCGTCGGCATCGTCGAACGCTATTTCAATTGTGCAGTTCGACGACCTGTAACCATTGTCCAACAAGGCGCAGCGTGGGTTTTGCCGCACTGCGTCAAAGAGCCGGATGATATATTGGCGGCTCGTCATACCCAGCAAGGCTTCGTGCGATGAACATCGTGATACTGGCTGCCGGCATGGGCAAGCGCATGCGCTCCGCCCTGCCGAAAGTACTCCATTCGCTGGCGGGCAAGCCGCTGCTCGCTCACGTCATCGACACGGCGCGCACGCTGTCGCCGACGCGTCTCGTGGTCGTCGTCGGACACGGCGCGGAGAAGGTCCGCGAGGCCGTCGGCGCGCCGGACGTCCAGTTCGCCATCCAGGACAAGCAGCTCGGCACCGGACACGCGGTGCAGCAGGCTTTGCCGCTTCTCGATCCCTCGGTGCCGACACTCGTGCTGTACGGCGACGTGCCGCTCACGCGCGCGAGCACGCTCCAGCGCCTGATCGATGCCGCGGGCGCCGACCGCTACGGCGTGCTGACGGTGACCGTGAGCGATCCGGCCGGCTACGGGCGCATCGTGCGCGACGCGGGCGGAAAGGTGAGGAAGATCGTCGAGCAGAAGGATGCGAGCGAGGAGGAGCGGCGCATCGCGGAAATCAACACCGGCATCGTGATTACGCCGACGCGCACGCTCGAAGCGTGGCTCGCGTCGTTGAGGAACGACAACGCGCAGGGCGAGTTCTATCTGACCGATGTCGTCGAGCGCGCGATCGAGGCGGGCGTCGAGGTCGTCACCGCGCAGCCGGATGCCGAATGGGAAACACTCGGCGTGAACAGCAAGATTCAGCTCGCGGAACTGGAGCGCGTCCACCAGCGCAACGTGGCGAACGCGCTGCTCGACGCGGGCGTGACGCTGATGGACCCGGCGCGCATCGACGTGCGCGGCACGCTCGAATGCGGGGCGGATGTATCGATCGACGTGAACTGCGTGTTCGAAGGGCGCGTGACGATCGGCGACAACGTGACGATCGGGCCGAACTGCGTGCTTCGAGATGCCGTCATCGGCGCGGGCACGCGGGTCGATGCGTACACGCACATCGAAGGGGCCACGACCGGGGCGAATGTCGTGCTCGGGCCGTACGCGCGGCTGCGTCCGGGCGCTGCGCTCGGCGATGAAGCGCACGTCGGCAACTTCGTCGAGGTGAAGAACGCCGTGCTCGGGCACGGCTCCAAGGCGAACCATCTCACCTATATCGGCGATTCCGATATCGGCGCGCGCGTGAATGTCGGCGCGGGCACGATCACCTGCAATTACGACGGCGCGAACAAGCATCGCACGGTGATCGAGGACGACGTGTTCATCGGTTCCGATACGCAGCTGGTCGCGCCGGTGCGCGTCGGGCGCGGCGTGACGATCGCGGCGGGCACGACGGTGTGGAAGGATGTGGGCGAAGGCGAGCTGGTGCTCAACGACAAGGTGCAGGTGAGCCGTGCGGGATACGTGCGCCCGGTCAAGAAGAAGTCTTAAGGCTGTCGATCTCGTTCAGTCAGACGCGCGGCCTCTCATGCGCCGCGCTTTCAAATACAAGTTTCAAAGGATGAACGCCCATGTGCGGAATTGTCGGCGCGGTAGCGCAACGTAACATCGTCTCGGTGCTGGTCGAAGGCCTGCGCCGCCTCGAGTATCGCGGCTACGACTCGTGTGGCGTGGCCGTGTTGAGCAACGGCGAGCCGCGCCGCGCGCGCAGCGTCGCGCGCGTGTCGGATCTCGATGCGCAAGTGCGCGAGTCGAAGCTCGGCGGCACGACGGGCATCGCGCACACGCGCTGGGCGACGCACGGCGCGCCCGTCACGGACAACGCGCACCCCATTTTCTCGCGCGACACGGTGGCGCTCGTGCACAACGGCATCATCGAGAACTACGAGTCGCTGCGCGAGATGCTCAAGGGCAAGGGCTACGAGTTCGTGTCGCAGACGGATACCGAAGTCATCGCGCACCTGATTCACAGCATGTATCGCGGCGACCTGTTCCAGACCGTGCGCGACGCCGTGAAGCAACTGCACGGCGCGTATGCGATCGCCGTGATGCACAAGGATCAGCCGCATACGGTGGTCGGCGCGCGCCAGGGCTCGCCGCTCGTCGTCGGCGTGGGCGAGGGCGAGAACTTCCTCGCCTCCGACGCGCTTGCGCTCGCGGGCAGCACCGACCGCTTCGCGTTCCTCGAAGAAGGCGACGTGGTGGAGATCGGGCTCGACGGCGTGAAGATCGTCGATCGCGAAGGCCTGCCCGCCGAGCGCGAAGTGCGCGTGGTGACGGCCTACGGCGGCGCGGTCGAACTCGGGCCGTATCGCCACTTCATGCAGAAGGAAATCTTCGAGCAGCCGCGCGCGATCACCGACACGATTCCGCAAGCCGATCATTTCGATCCGGTCCTGTTCGGCGCCGGCGCGGCCGAGGCCTTCGCGAACATCGACAGCATTCTGATTCTCGCGTGCGGCACGAGCTACTACTCGGGGCTGACGGCGAAGTACTGGCTCGAATCGATCGCGAAGATTCCGACGCAAGTGGAGATCGCGAGCGAGTATCGCTATCGCGAGTCGGTGCCGAATCCGAAGGCGCTGGTCGTCGTCATCTCGCAGTCCGGCGAAACCGCCGATACGCTCGCTGCGTTGAAGCACGCGCAATCGCTCGGTCACAAGCACACGCTGGCGGTGTGCAACGTCGCGACGAGCGCGATGGTGCGCCAGACCGAGCTCGCGTTCCTGACGCATGCGGGCACGGAGATCGGCGTGGCCTCGACGAAGGCGTTCACGACGCAGCTCGCCGCCCTGTTCGTGCTCGCGGTGACGCTCGCGAAGATGCGCGGTCATGTCGATGCGAAGCAGGAGGCGGCGTACTTCGCGCAGCTGCGGCACTTGCCGGCGGCGCTGAACAGCGTGCTGGCGCTGGAGCCGCAGATCATCGCGTGGTCGGAGGAGTTCGCGCGCAAGGAGAACGCGCTGTTCCTCGGGCGCGGGCTGCATTATCCGATCGCGCTGGAGGGCGCGCTGAAGCTGAAGGAAATCTCGTACATCCACGCGGAAGCGTATCCGGCGGGCGAGCTGAAGCACGGGCCGCTGGCGCTCGTGACGGAGGCGATGCCTGTCGTGACCGTCGCGCCGAACGATGCGCTGCTGGAGAAGCTCAAGTCGAACATGCAGGAAGTGCGCGCGCGCGGCGGCGAGCTGTATGTGTTCGCGGATGCGGATACGCGCATCGTCAGCGAGGACGGCATTCATGTGATCCGCATGCCGGAGCACTACGGAGCGCTGTCGCCGATTCTTCACGTCGTGCCGTTGCAGTTGCTGGCGTATCACACGGCTTGTGCGCGCGGGACGGATGTCGACAAGCCGCGGAATCTGGCGAAGTCGGTCACGGTGGAGTGATCGACGCGGATTGTTGATGTGTCTTCTTGTCTGGAAGCGCCTCTTCGGAGGCGCTTTTTTTATCTCCGTTTTTATCTCCGTTGCCGGCGTGCCCGATCTTCCTGTCGTCGCACGTAACCAGCGTGAATGTGCCGCCCGAGCGCGACGACGAGTCACAACCGGCGACATCGTGACGACTATCCTCCGATCGCCTGTGGACAACCTTGTTGGCACATCGTGGCATTAACTGTTGGCGCTTTCTGAACAACTCGACACTTGTCGACGCGTCTCAAAAGTTGTCCCAGGCTCAAGCCAAAACCGGACGCGATATACCGGACTTGTTTTCCTGATAAGTCCCTGATGCAAAACGCGCAACGCCGGTTATCCACGGAGATCCGTGATGCTTGTTAACTACTACCACGTATACATACGAACTCTTTTGTTTACTTAGGCAATCGGGCCGCATCGCCCGGAAATTGAGCGCGCCTTCTCCGCGCATTCATTGAACCGAAGGCGAGACACAGGTGGCGATCGGGCAAGTCACCGAACCGCAAGCCGCGCGGCGCGAAGTAGCTCGACCTCACGCCGCCCCATGCACCTGCCTCAACCGCTCCCGGCTATTGCTCAAATGCATGCGCATCGCGGCGCGCGCGTCGTCGGGATCCTGCCGCACGATCGCCTGATAGATCGCCTTGTGCTCGCTGAGCACGTGACGCAATCGCTCGATCTGATCCAGCTCCTCGATCTCCGCCTTGCCCAGGCGCGTGCGCGGACTCACACCGCGCCCCATCTGGCTCAGCACGTCGTAAAAATAGCGATTGCCGCTCGCGCGCGCGATCTGCAAGTGAAACTCGACGTCGTGTTGCACCACGTCCGTGCTGCCGTTCGCCAGTTGCTCCTCGAATTTCCTGAGCGCCGCTGAAATCTGCTTCAGATGCGCGTCCGTGCGCCGTCCGGCGGCGAGCGCCGCCGCCGCGCCTTCCAGATCGATGCGAAACTCGATGATCGCCATGATGTCGAGCAGACTCGACAGATCGGCGTCCGGCAGACGTACCGACTCGCGCTCCTCCGGCGCCCGGATGAACGTGCCGACGCCATGGCGCGTTTCGACGACATTGGCCGCCTGCAAACGCGACACCGCTTCGCGCACGACCGACCGGCTCACCGACAACTGCTTCATCAGCGCGACTTCGGTCGGGATCTTGTCGCCGGGACGCAGAACCCCGCGCTCGATATCCTCGAACAAGGTTGCGACGACTTTATCGGTGAGACTGCTCATGTTGATTCGCTGCTGATCGTGATTGGTTGTTGTTTCGGAACTCGGCGTTTTTCGCTCGTTGTCGGACGTCTTCGCATGACGTGGCATCGTGGGATGCGTACACCCGGAAGGGCACGCACGGTTGCGACCGAGGATGTCCGACAACGCATCATCCTGCCCAGAGGTCCTTTCGTCAATTCGGCGACTCCCAGTGCTCTCATCGCGCGATGATATAAGACATCGTACAAACAAAGGTTGATGCACAACAACTTAAACCCCGGATAATCAAGCGGACTAGGGGTTAACGCGCCTGTCTTTAAACCTTGATCTGCCTGTACTCTGTGTTAAGACGTCTGATGACATAAGCGCTCTCGGACGTGCCGCTTTGCAAATCGGATCGCCGTCGTCACAGGGAGGCATCATGCCGTCATCGTCACCGTACCAACCGTTGCCCAACGCGTTCCGAACGTCGCTGCTCGAGCGCAAGAAGCTGATCGGATGCTGGATGTCGCTTGCAAGCCCGATCGTCACCGAGCTCGTCGGCGTGGTCGGCTTCGACTGGATGCTGCTCGATGCCGAGCACGCGCCGAACGACGCCCTTACGCTCATCCCGCAGCTCATGGCGCTGAAGGACAGCGTCAGCGCGCCCGTGGTGCGTCCGCAGGCGAACGATGCCATCGCCATCAAGAAGCTGCTCGATGCGGGCTTCGTCAATTTTCTGATCCCGTTCGTCGACAGCGCCGCCGACGCCCGGCGCGCCGTCGCCGCGACGCGTTATCCTCCGCATGGCATCCGCGGCGTGTCGGTCGGGCATCGCGGCAACCGGTACGGAACGGTTGCGAACTATTTCCAGGCCGCAAATGACAATATCTGCGTCGCGGTGCAGATCGAGAGCCGCGCGGCGGTCGAGTCGATCGACGAGATCGTCGCGGTCGAAGGCGTCGATGCGCTGTTCGTCGGGCCGTCCGATCTCGCCGCCGCGTACGGGCACCTCGGCAACCCGGGTCACCCCGACGTGCAGGCAGCCATCGCGCATGTGTTCGAGCGCGCGCACGCGGCGGGCAAGCCGAGCGGCATCCTCGCGCCGGTGCGGGAAGACGCCGAGCGATATATCGCGATGGGCAGCACGTTCGTCGCCGTGTGCGCCGACCTCGGCCTGCTCAGGAACGCGGCACAGGCCATGAGGAAACACTTCATCCCGGAGTGAACGCTGCTGCACCACGCACGCCACTCTCAAACGGATCGATATCAAGCAAGGAGCGATACATGCAAAAGGCAGGCTTTGTCGGACTGGGCATCATGGGCAATCCCATGGCGGCCAACCTTCTCAAGAACGGCGTGCAGCTCGCGGCCTACACGCGCAGCGGCGTGCCCGCCGAACTGACGCAGGCGGGCGCCACGGCGTGCGATTCGGCCGCCGCCGTCACCGAGAAGGCAGAGGTGATCTTCCTCATGGTGCCGGACACGCCCGACGTCGAAAAAGTGCTGTTCGGCGAGAACGGCGTCGCGAGCACGCTGAAGGCCGGGCAGATCGTCGTCGACATGAGTTCGATCTCGCCGATCGCGACGCGCGAGTTCGCGGCGAAGGTGCGCGAGAAAGGCGCCGACTATCTCGACGCGCCCGTCTCCGGCGGCGAAGTCGGCGCGAAGGCGGGCTCGCTCACGATCATGGTCGGCGGCACGCAGGCCACCTTCGACAAGGTCAAGCCGCTCTTCGAGATGATGGGCAAGAACATCTCGCTCATCGGTGAAGTCGGCGCGGGGCAAGTGTGCAAGGTCGCCAATCAGGTGATTGTCGCGGCGACCATCGAGGCGGTGGGCGAAGCGCTCCTGCTTGCGTCGAAGGCGGGCGTCGATGCCGAGAAAGTGCGCACCGCGCTGATGGGCGGCTTCGCGTCTTCGCGCATTCTGGAGGTGCACGGTGAACGCATGACCAAGCGCACGTTCAATCCGGGCTTCCGCATCGAACTGCATCAGAAGGATTTGAACCTGGCGCTCGCGACGGCGCAATCGCTCGGCGTCGCGCTGCCGACCACGGCGACGTGCCAGCAGCTCTTCAATGCATGCACGGCGCACGGCGGCAAGGCGTGGGACCACTCGGGCATGGTGCGCGCGCTCGAGATCATGGCCAATCACGAGATCGGTCAGGGCGCGAAGTAAGCCGCGCGCGTCATTCCGGAAAGCTGCCGGCTTCGCGCCGGCAGCTTCGTTTCAGGTCTTCCTTGAAGGACGCTTCGCGATGCGCGCGAAATTCTCGATCGCGAAGCGCCGCACATTCTCCACAGCCGGATTCGTCCGCTCCTCGCTCCACGCGAGGTCGATGTCCGCATGCGCGTCCTGCGTCCACAGCGGCCGGAACACGACTTCCTCGAAGCACAGCTCGCGCGCCGACGCCGGCACGCTCGCCACGCCGATGCCCGCGCGCACCAGCGCGACGATCGTGTGCGTCTGGTCGATGAACTGCGCGTAATCCGCTTGCACGCCGCTCGCGGCCGCCGAGATCCTTCGCGGCGATCGCGCGGCGCTTCGCGAGCGGATGCCGACGCGTCGCCGCTTCACGCGGCGCGAACTCTCGACGCTCTTCACGAGCCGCATGCTGTGGGCGATCTACATCGGCCAGTACTCCATCACGGCGCTCACATACATCTTCATCACCTGGTTCCCGATCCATCTGATCGAGGAACGCGGCATGAACGTGATGACCGTGGGCTTCGTCGTCGCGCTGCCGGCCATCTGCGGATTCTCGGGCGGAATTCTCGGCGGACTGCTGTCGGACTTCCTGATTCGACGCGGCGCGTCAGTGTCGCTCGCGCGCAAGACCCCGTTCATGATCGGCATGCTGCTGGCGACCGCGATCATGGCCGCGCCGCTCGCGTCGACCAATACGGCGATCGTCGTCATCATGTCGCTCGCATTCTTCGGCAAGGGGCTCGCCGCGATCGGCTGGGCCGTGCTTTCGGACGTCGCGCCGCGCGAGATGACGGGCTTGTCAGGCGGCGTCTTCAACGGCATCGGCAACACGGCGGGCATCGTGACGCCGGTCATCATCGGCTATGTGGTGGCGAGCACCGGCTCGTTCGACCGCGCGCTGTGGTTCGTCGGCGCGCACGGCATCGCGGCGATCCTCGCGTACGGCCTGCTCGCGGGGCCGTTCAAGCGGATTCAGTTGAAGGCCCGACTTCCGAGGGCAGCGAGGCAGGACCGACAAAGCCGGCGAGAGCCGGCTTTGTGGCTTTCGGCTACCGCGCCATCCCAGCTACAGTCATCTGACGTCTTAGTTCGATCCAGCGTCTGAACAGGCCTGCATCCTGGAATCTCCCAAGCTCCCTTGCTACTAAGCCATCAGGCGACAAAGGGTAAACGCGCGATTGGCGCCAAATGATAGTCGTCATACAATGTCATCAGACAACGTACCACATGATGCGCTCAGGAGACATCCGTTGAACACCGCTTTCGCCAGTCCCGCCGCCGACGCCCTCGAGTCGGCCAGCTCCAAGGTCAAGCGCCACGTGCTGCCCTTGTTCCTCATCATGTTCATCGCGAACTACATCGATCGCGTCAACGTCGGCTTCGTGAACTCGCACATGCAGGCCGATCTCGGCATCGGCGCGGCGGCGTATGGTCTGGGCAGCGGCTTGTTCTTCGTCGGCTATGCGCTCTTCGAAGTGCCGTCGAACGTGCTGATGCAGAAGTACGGCGCCCGCGCGTGGCTCACGCGCATCATGGGCACGTGGGGCATCGTCGCGGCGGCGATGGCTTTCGTCTGGAACGACACCTCGTTCTACGTGCTGCGCTTTCTGCTCGGCATCGCGGAAGCGGGCTTCTTTCCGGGCGTCGTCTATTACTTCACGCAATGGCTGCCGCAGAAGGAGCGCGGCAAGGCGGTCGCAATTTTCCTCGGCGGCTCGGCGTTCGCATCGGTGCTGTCCGGCCCGATCACCGGCAGTCTGCTGTCGATCCGCGGTCTCGGCCTGCACGGCTGGCAGTGGATGTTCCTGATCGAAGGCGGCTTCTCCGTGCTGCTGTGCGGCGCGAGCTGGATGCTCCTGAAATCGCGCATCGGCGACGCGCACTGGCTCAGCACCGACGAACAGCGCGCGCTGCAACAGGCGATCGCCACCGAGCAAGCCGAGCGCGAAGCCGCCGGCGGCGGTCACGTTCCCGCGATCAAGCTGCTGAAGGATCCGCAGATCGTTCTCTTCTGCCTGCTCTATTTCGCGATCCAGCTCACCATCTACGCGGCGACCTTCTGGCTGCCGACGATCATCCGCAAGATGGGCGGCCTCTCCGACTTCCAGGTCGGCTTGTTCAATGCGGTGCCCTGGCTGATCGCGATGGTCGCGATGTATTGCTTCGCGCTGCTTTCGGCGCGCTGGCGCTTCCAGCAGGCGTGGCTCGCCACCGCGCTCGTGATCGCGGCCTGCGGGCTCTTCGCCTCGACGACCGGCAACGCGGTGCTCTCCTTCGTCGCGATCTGCTTCTCCGCGATCGGCTTCAAGGCGGCGGCCTCGCTCTTCTGGCCGATTCCGCAAGGCTATCTCGATGCGCGCGTCGCGGCCGGCGTGATCGCGCTCATCAACTCGGTCGGCAACCTCGGCGGCTTCTTCGCGCCCGCGACTTTCGGCTATCTTCAACAACATACGGGTTCGGTGTCCGGCGGCTTGTACGGCCTCGGCGTCGCCTCGCTGATTGCGGCCGCCGCGGCTTTCCTCACACGCAATCGCCGCCCGGATCACACGCAGGGCGGGCACGCGGTGCAGCGCGGGGCGCACTGACGCCGCGCGGCTCTCGCCATCGGTCAATCACGTCATATACGTCACAACTCACAGGATCACGCTCATGTCCACGAACGCAGTCAAACCGAACGCCACTCCGACAGTCACTGAATTGCGCGTCGTGCCGGTCGCGGGCCGCGACAGCATGCTCATGAACCTCTCCGGCGCACACGGCCCGTTCTTCACGCGCAACATCGTGATCCTGACGGACAGCTCGGGCAACACGGGCGTCGGCGAAGTGCCGGGCGGCGAGAATATCCGCAAGACCATCGACGATGCGCGTGCCTACGTCGTCGGACAATCGATCGGCAACATGCAGGCCGTGCTCAACAAGGTCCGCACGGCGTTCGCCGATCGCGACTCGGGCGGCCGCGGCCTGCAGACCTTCGACCTGCGCACGACGATTCACGCCGTGACCGCGCTCGAAGCCGCGCTGCTCGATCTGCTCGGCCAGCATCTGGGCGTGCCCGTCGCGGCCCTGCTCGGCGAAGGCCAGCAGCGCGACGAAGTGGAGATGCTCGGCTATCTGTTCTACGTCGGCGATCGCAAGAAGACGGATCTGCCCTACGCGTCGGGCGCGGACGGCAAGGACGACTGGGAGCGGCTGCGCACCGAAGTCGCGTTGACGCCGGAAGCGGTCGTGCGTCTTGCGGAAGCGGCGAAGGCGCGCTACGGCTTCAACGACTTCAAGCTGAAGGGAGGCGTGCTCGCGGGCGACGCGGAAATGGAAGCGGCCACCGCGCTCGCGGAGCGTTTCCCCGAAGCGCGCGTGACGCTCGATCCGAACGGCGCGTGGTCGCTCGCGGAAGCCATCCGCCTGTGCCGCGACAAGCACGACGTGCTCGCTTACGCGGAGGATCCTTGCGGCGCGGAGAACGGCTATTCGGGCCGCGAAGTGATGGCCGAGTTCCGCCGCGCAACGGGTCTGCCGACCGCGACCAACATGATCGCGACCGACTGGCGCCAGATGGGGCACGCGATCCAGCTGCAATCCGTCGACATCCCGCTCGCCGATCCGCACTTCTGGACGATGCAGGGCTCGGTGCGCGTCGCGCAGATGTGCAACGACTGGGGTCTCACGTGGGGCTCGCACTCGAACAATCACTTTGACGTATCGCTCGCGATGTTCACGCACGTCGCGGCCGCCGCCCCGGGCAGGATCACGGCGATCGACACGCACTGGATCTGGCAGGACGGTCAGCGTCTCACGCGCGATCCGCTGCAGATCGTGGGCGGCAAGGTGAAGGTGCCGGAGCAGCCTGGCCTGGGCGTCGAGCTCGACATGGACGAAGTGGAAAAGGCACACGCGCTCTATTTGCAGCACGGCCTCGGTGCCCGCGACGACGGCGTCGCGATGCAATATCTGATCCCGAACTGGACGTTCGACAACAAGCGTCCGTGTCTCGTGCGTTGAGCCTTGCAGGGTAGAAGCGGCGCGCGCCGCTTCTACGTGTTCAGGCGCTCGATCAAAGCCATCCCCGCCGCGGGATTGAGCACCTTGTGACCGCTGATGACGTAGAGAAACACGTCGCGCGGTACGGCTTTCGCGGCGGGCTCGCCGAACGTCTGCAGGTCGTCCGGCGAGCCGCCCGCGGCCCATGCTTTCGCGCGCTCGGCCCAGCGATCGAGCGCCGCCTTCGAATAGCCCTTTGCGTGCTTTTCGGTCGTGCCCATGATGCGCGCGTAGACGAAAGGCGCGGTCACGTCCGCAATCTGCGGATACTTCGAATCCCCCGCGATCACCACCGCGACCCGATACTTGCGCGCAAGCGCGACGAACGCGGGGTCGCAGAAACTCTCGTGCCGGACTTCGACGGCATGGCGAATCTCACGTCCTTCGACTTTCGCGGGCAAGAGTTCGAGAAAGCGCTCGAAGTCCTCGGGATCGAACTTCTTGGTCGGCGCGAATTGCCAGTTGATCGGACCGAGCTTGTCCTTAAGCTCGAGCACGCCGCTCGCGAAAAAGCGCTCGATCGTATCGCCCGCCTCGGCGAGCACCCGGCGATTGGTCGCATAGCGCGGCGCCTTGAGCGAGAACACGAAGCCATCGGGCGTCTCGTCGCGCCACTTGATGAAGCTGGCGGGCTTTTGCGCACCGTAGAACGTGCCGTTCACTTCGATGGAGGTGAGCGCGCGGCTCGCGTATTCGAGTTCGCGCTTCTGCACGAGGTCTTCCGGATAGAACGTGCCGCGCCACGGCTCGAAGGTCCATCCACCGATGCCGACGTGGATGCGCGCAGTGCGGGCTGTCTGTTTTCGCGTGGTCATCGGGCGATATCGTCCGCCTGCTCGCGGCCGGCGCGCGGCTCGCGTCTGCCCGTGACGACATCGTTGAAGCCTGCGCTGGAAGAAGATGCGGGAAATTCGTCGCGATGCATGTCGGTCATCCCGGGTCGCAAAAGGGAAGGGCGCATCCGTTCGGGGCGAACGGATGCGCCGTGTCATGCACCTATGCTAGCGCAGTTGCGAAAGCTTCGTCGTGCGCTCAGTTGCCGAAGAAGATGTTGCATTGCGGCCCGCGCGTGCAGGGCTTGGATGCGGAGCTGTCCATCGTCATCGAGCCGGCCTCACCGCGCGTCATCGGCGCGCCGCCATATGACATGTCGTTTGGCTGGCCCTGCATGGCGCTTTGCTGTGGCGCGCCGGGATCGGTCCAGGTATCGGCCGTTGCCTGTCCGGGCACCTGGGCCGTACGGTAGTAGGTTTGCTGGGCCGAGGCGAGTCCCGCGGCGGCGAGTAACGAGGCGGCGAGCGCCGCCATGGCGATACGTGATTTCATGTCGACTCCTTGATCGGCGCCCGCGTATACACCGCGCAACGCTATTCGCTGATTCGGATCGTTGATCCGCACGGAGCGTGCCACGTGTCTTCCGTTTGTCATGCGTGGCGCGCCGGGCGGACCGACATCGGTGCCGGTTCCCGGTCTGGCTGCGTGTTCCGCGGCCGGTATTCCGAACTTGTTCGTATGCGACTCACGCACGGCCTCCTGCCGATGCGATGCAGCCGGAGCGCCGGTGCCCTTGCCGGCGAATGGGACCCGCGGGTCCGCAGAAAACGCATGCCGCGCTGCACATTTCGTTATAGGCCGCGGATGCTGGAATGAACAGGATAATTGAACATTCGCAGCGCAGGCGGTCGTGCGCGTGACGCGAGGCTGGCGCGCATGTCATCGATGCGCCGCAGATCGAATGCGCGCAACGGTTCTAGAATGCGAGGCTGCACTCCTCCTCACGAACGCAAGGATATCGCGACAATGACCGTCACCATCTACCACAACCCGAAGTGCGGAACCTCGCGCAACACGCTCGCGCTGATTCGCAACGCGGGCATCGAGCCGACCGTGATCGAGTATCTGATCGCACCGCCGAGCCGCGAGACGCTCGTCGCGCTGATCGCGCGCGCGGGTCTCTCGGTGCGCGAGGCGCTGCGCGAAAAGGGCACGCCGTATGCCGAGCTCGGCCTCGACGATCCGGGCCTGACCGACGATCAGCTCATCGACGCGATGCTCGCGCATCCGATCCTCATCAACCGGCCGTTCGTCGATACGCCGAAGGGTGCGCGGTTGTGCCGTCCGTCAGAGCTCGTGCTCGATATCCTGCCCGAGCCGCAGAAAGGGCCGTTCACGAAGGAAGACGGCGAAGTCGTGATCGACGGATCCGGCAAGCGCGTGCGCTGACTCCCATGCGCGCTGCCTGACCGTTACCTGGCGTTACCTTTCTGGCAGACCCGTTGCACCTGTATCAGACATCGCCTTCTAGACTGCATCTGACTCACGGAGCACTCGGTGCAAGGAGAAAGCGACATGAAGAAGAAACTTCTCGGAACGGCTATCGGGCTTGCGGGGATTGCGGCGCTTGCAATGTCGGCGTCGGCCAATGCGCACGTCGACGTGGCGGTGGGCGTGGGCGTGCCGGTGTACGCGCAGCCCGCGGTGCCGGTCGGCTACTACGGATACGGCGATGGCGACGACCACTGGCGCGAGCGCGAATGGCGCCGCCATGAGTGGCGCGAGCGTCACTGGCGTCATGAGATGCATCGCGAAGAACGCTGGCGCGAGCGTCACGGCTGGTAAGCTGCAGTGGCGATGTGCGATCCATGCCGATCGCACATCGTGATCCGCAACTGAACGCGGCGGGCCGGGAGGCCGCGCCGCGTTTTTGCTTGCGTCACGTTTTGCCCGCCCGGAGCGACCGCGTGCCGCATCCGAAGCGGCTCAAGGTTCGGACGTTCGTGCCGTAAACGCGTGAGCGATGCCGGGTACTCGTGCTGTTTTCGTCGCGCATCCTGCCGCCGGATCTTCTCGCCGCGTCGCGCATCCGGCGCCGCCGTCCCTCGGCATGAGCGATATCCCATCCACTTTCAGCGATGTTCAGTCCAGTCAGCATTCTCGTCGTCACCGCGCTGTCGAGCATTCTCTCGATACTGGTGCTGATTTCGCTGCGCTCGCACGCGATCGCCGGCGTGCCGCGCTGGATCTGGGCGAACGTGCTCGCAATCGCTTCGCTCGTGCTGTTCGCGCTGCAGAACGTCGCGCCCGCTTGGCTCGGCATCGTCGTCGCGAATCAGTTGCTGGCCGCGACGATCCTGCTCGTCTACGAAGGCTGCAATGACTTCTTCGACGTGCGCACGAGCGGCACGCGGCGCTGGACGGGCTGGATGATGTGGCTCGGCGTGCTGGCGGGTATCGCATACTTCACCTATGTCGTGCCCGATGCGCACGTGCGCGTGGTGATCGTTTCCGCGTTTCATGCCGCGTGCGATCTCGCCATCGCGGGACGCGTGCTGCTCGCACGCCCGAAGGAGCGGCCGCGCTACAACTATCTGTTCGTCGTCGGCGCGGCGGCGCTCGGCGCGCTCGGTCACACGATCCGCGGCGCGATCTACGTCGTGAAGCCGCCCGCGCAGGCCGCGCTGCTGCAGCCTGGCCCGATGCAGATCACGTTCCTCGCGCTCGGCATTCTGGTGCTGCCGTCGCTGTGCATCGGCCTCGTGATCATGGCGCACGATCGTCTCGCGCAGCGGCTCGAGCGGCTCGCGCGCTTCGACGATCTCACCGGCGCGTTATCGAGAAAGGCGCTGCTCGCGGCGGCCGCCGAACGGCTCGCGCGCGCGGCGCAGGACGGGCGGCGCGAGTATGTCGCGGTCGTCGACGTCGATCATTTCAAGAGCGTGAACGACCGTTACGGCCACGCGGCCGGCGACGAAGTGCTGCGCCATTTCGCGTCGATCGTGCGTGCTCGCATCCGCGAGGACGATGCGTTCGGTCGCATCGGCGGCGAGGAGTTCTGTCTCTTCTGCACGGCCGGGTGCCTCGATGATGTGACCGCGCTCGTCGAGCGCCTGCGCAAGACGGTCGAGGCGACGCCCTCCAGTGTGCCCGGCGGCGTGCTGCATTACACCTTCAGCGCGGGCATCGCCGCGTGGGACGGGCGCGAATCGCTCGCCTCGCTGATGGCCCGCGCCGACGGCCTGCTTTACGCGGCGAAAGTCGCGGGCCGCAATCGCGTGAAGGCGCCCGCCGCCGACGCGCTGAGCTGAGTCGAGTTGAGTTGAGTTGAGCCGCCGGCGTCAAATCTCTTCGACGTCTCCGTACCTCTCACGTTCGTTTTCCGGCTTGTTCATCCAGCGCCGCAACAGGCGCTTCTCGACGACGCGGCCGATCGTCAGCAGCGCGATGAGCAGGATCACGGCGATGAACGCGACGCTCCACACGCCCAACCCGCAGACGATGCCGACGGCGGCCGTCACCCAGATGGACGCCGCCGTGGTGAGTCCGCGCACGCGGTTCTCGCGCGGATTCTGGAGGATCACGCCTGCGCCGAGAAAGCCGACGCCGGTCACGATGCCCTGCACGACGCGCGACACGTCGGCGTTGTCGGAAAGCGTCATGGAGAAGCCCTGCGCGCACATCGTCGCGATGCACGCGCCGAGCGACACGAGCCCGAGCGTCTTCATGCCGGTCGGCTTGCCGTGCAGATCGCGGTCGATGCCGATGATGCAGCCGATCAGCATCGCGGTCAGCATGCGCATGACGGCGTCGGCGAGAATGGGGTAGGGGAGCATCGCGCGGAAGAATGTGATTGTAAGCCGCGCCATCTTCGCACTAAAAGCATCGTCGCGGCAGTCGCGAGGCTGAAACACGCGTGCGCAATTTTGGCGCGCTAACGTGCCGGTTCCCGACGATACGAAACGCAATCGAGGAGACGAAGTGAGCCAGCTGCCCAAATTCACGATGGTCGATGCCGCGCCGACGCCGGTGGGCCCTTTTTCGCACGCGGCCGAAGCCGACGGCTGGGTGTTCCTGACCGGCCAGATGCCCACCGACCCGAACGACGACAGCGCGCCGCTGCCCGAAGGCGTCGCGGCCCAGACGCGGCGCGTGATGGACAATCTGATTCTCGTGCTGACCGGGCTTGGCCTCACGCTCGACAACGTGGTCAGCGTGCGCATCTTCCTGACCGAATTCAAGCGCGATTACGACGCGATGAACGCGGTGTATCGCTCGTACTTCCTGCCGAAGCCGCTGCCGGCGCGCACCTGCATCGGCGTGACGGGGCTTGCGCGCGATGCGCTCGTGGAGATCGATTTCGTCGCGAAGCGGACCTAAGCGCGCTTCACGACGCGCTTCGACGCATCGACCCAGCGGAAAGTGAGATTGATGCGCTCCCCGCGCGCTGCCGGCTCCTTCGGCACGCGATGCACCCATTCGAGCTGCGTGCGCCCGCGCATCACGAGCAGGCTGCCGTGCGTGAGCGCGAGCGTGTGCGTCGTGTGGGTGCGCGCGTGACGAAACTCGAAGGTGCGCGTCGTGCCGAGACTCACCGATGCGATCACCGGCTCGGGGCCGAGCTCGCGTTCCTTGTCGGCGTGCCAGCCCATGCTGTCGAGGCCGCTGCGATAGCGGTTGAGCAGCACGCTGTTGAAGCGCGCGGCGCACGCTTGCTCGACGCGCTCGCGCAGTTGCGCGACGGCCGGCGTCCACGGCTGCGGCACGTTGCGGATACCCGAATACACGTAGACCGCGTCCGGCTCGCCCTGCCACGCGGTCAGGCGCGGCAGCGGCACACGGCCGCCGGGCGTCGTCATCGTGTCCTGCTGCCAGCGTACTTCCTCGATCAGCGCGCCCATCAGGTCGGAGCCTTCGTCGGTGCCGAGCCAGTCCGGGTGCCACACGATGTCGGGCTTGGGGATGTCGTCGAAGAGATCGAACATGACGGGGTGCGTAAAGGACGGCGGCGCGTGAAGCGTTCACGATAGCAGAGCCGTCGCGCGCCGTATTGCTCCTCCATTTTTTTGCGCGCGGACGCTGTGCTACAGTCGGCGGATCATCTCAATAAAGTCGCGACGACGGTCGGACGACCGGTTTAGCGCGGCGACGACTCATGGGGACTCGCATGAACACCACCGCCGAAGCAAGCGGCGGCGCGGCGCCGTGCCACCGCATCCTGCTCGTCGACGACAGCGTCGATGCTGCGCTTGCCCTGTCGATGCTGCTCGAAGCGCTCGGGCATCAGGTGCGCACGGAGCACGACGGCCCGCGCGCGCTCGCGTCGATCGACGATTTCAAGCCCGATGTGGTCGTGCTCGACATCGGCCTGCCGGGCATGAGCGGCTTCGACGTCGCGCGCGAGATGAGAAAGCGCGAGGCGACCAGGGACGCCCTCCTGCTCGCGTTGACGGGCTGGGGCAGCGACGCCGACCGTCAGAGCGCCCTCGACGCGGGCTTCGATCATCATCTGACGAAGCCCATCAGCATTGCCGATCTGGAAGTGGTGCTCGCCAGGCCGAGAGCCTAGGCGTTTTTACTCCACCCGCAGCCGGGCCATATACGGCAGGTGATCGGACAGCCACGCGGTGTCCTGCGTCGGCACGATCCACTCGACCGGTTTCAGCCCGCGCACGAACATCTTGTCGAGCGCGAGGGCGGGCGAAAACGCCGGGAACGTGCGCCCCGATTCGCCGAGCATCGTCGCGACTTCGCTCATGCCCAGTTCGCTGAACAGCGGCACGGAGTCGTTGCGCCAGTCGTTGAAGTCGCCCGCGAGGACGAGCGGGCCTTCGGGCGCTTCCTTCGCGATCCAGTGCGCGATCCAGTTCATCTGGCGCAGCCGCGCCTGGCGCGTCAACGCGAGGTGCGCGCACAGCAGCGTGATCGCCTGACCGGCGAAGGTGGCGCGCGCAACCAGCAGCCCGCGGCGCTCGAAGCGATGCGCCGAGATGTCCCAGCGTCCGGAGAGATCGAGGGGATGCGGCGACAGAATGGCATTGCCGTGCCGCCACGACGGCTTGAATACGTTCGGCCCGAGCGCGATCTGCAATTCGAGGGCGGTCGCGATCTCGGTCGCCTGGCAATGCCAGACATCGTCGAGCGGCACGCTGAGCGGATTGCCGAAGCCGCTTGCCAGCAAGGGCTGCGGCAGGCGCCGCGCCATCGCTTCCTGAAGGAAATAGACGTCCGCGTTGGTGGTCTGGACCCACCGCTGCATCGCGTTCCAGGCGCGCAGGCCGAGCGGCGAGCGGCCCTTGTGGAGGTTCCAGCTGACCGCCGTGAAATCCGGCGTGGCCGAGTAGGCGGACGGGCCTGGCGGAAGATGTTCTGGGTTTCGCATGCGTTCTTTGTCTCGGGCGGCGGCCATTTGAGTCTATGTCACCGCGGTTCTCATTGCGCCGCCGGGGATGAACCGAGGCTCGCGCGGACCCGGTACGCGAGCGACGGATTGCTGTCGACGATCTGCCATTGCGCCCATTCGCCCGGCTTGAGCACGAGACCGGGATGCGAAGCGCTCACCTGGCGCGGCACCGGCGGCAGCTTGCAGCCGGAAGGCGAGACGCGCGTGCTTTCTTCCTGCAGGGTTTCCTGCGCATCGATGGCGAGCGTGATGTCGTCGGCGCTCGCGTGGGTCGGCGAGACCGTGAGCGTGCGTTGCAGGTCGATGTTGCCCGCGGGCTGGTCCGCACAGCCGACGCGGTTCTGCACCTTGTCGTGATGCGTGTCGGTGCGCGCCTGGCCGACGTTGGTCGTGGCTGAGAACGAGTCGATCTGCTGGCCGTCGCGCACGACCTGCAGCTCCCAGGTCACCGGCTGCGGCGGCGCGGTCTGCGCTTGAGCGCCGATCGCCGCGGCAAGGCAGACGCTCGCGATCAGCGCGGATCTCAGGAAAACGGTGCTGAATGTATTGCGTAAGGTTGTTTGCATTGAAAGCAACTCCTGCGCGCGGACTGTTCGGATGGCGGCACGCCTTGCGGCGGCCGCTGGATCGGCGTTCCTCGGCGACTTCTTTCTGACACGGCGGCACGGAGCCGGTTCAGCGCGCCCGTGAAATACGCATATGGGGCTGGCCGAAACACAACTCAACCCGGCAGAGGACAAAGCACGTTTCGAACCCGCCCGCCGCGTCGATCCAGACGATGATACTAGCGCGCGCAGATCGCGGCTTCATCGGGGGAAACGGGCGTTCCGATTAGCAGCACACCGGCCCGACTGCTCGCTTCGCCCGGCGTTTTGGCGTCGATACACTGAGCCTGTCGACCATAAAAAATGACGGGGTGTGACATGACGACAGCCGTGGTCAAACAGGAGCTCGCGGTGGCATCGTTCAGCAAGGTCTACAGTCTCGACGACGTGGAAACCGCGCTCAACGACCTGTCCGAAGGCGCGAGCGAGGCCTTGCGCGCCACCTACGAAAAAATGCTCAAGGTGGGCAACCTGCGCTTCTGCGTGAAGCCGAATCGCATGCCGTCCATCGACGATCTCGCGGCCACGCTGCCGAACTTCGAGGAGCCGCTCGCCGACATCCGCAAGCAGATCGCACTGTGCCTCGAAACGGACGATCGCCTCGAACTCATGCCGATGCTGCTGCTCGGCGAGCCGGGCATCGGCAAGACGCATTTCGCCAAGCAACTGGCGCGGCTGCTCGGCACGTCCTGTCATTACGTCGCGATGAGCTCGCTCACGGCGGGCTGGGTTCTGTCGGGCGCGTCGTCGCAATGGCGCAACGCGAAGCCCGGCAAGGTCTTCGACGCGCTCGTCAACGGCAGCTACGCAAACCCCGTCATCACCGTCGACGAAATCGACAAGGCCACCGGCGACGCGCAATACGACCCGCTCGGCGCGCTCTACGCGCTGCTGGAGCACGATACGGCGCAGGCCTTCATCGACGAATTCGCCGAGGTGCCGATCAACGCGGGCAACGTCGTGTGGATCGCGACCGCCAACGACGCGCGCGCGATTCCCGAGCCGCTCGTGAACCGCATGAACGTCTACGAGATTCCCGCGCCGGACCGCGAGGGTGCGCGCCGCATCGCGCAGTCGATTTACGCCGAAATCCGCAACGCCCACACGTGGGGGGCGCGCTTTCCCGGAACGCTCGGCGACGCGCCGCTCGACGCGCTTACGCAGGCCTCGCCGCGCGGCATGCGGCGCGCCATGCTCAACGCGTTCGGCAACGCGCGCATCGACGGAAGGCATCACGTCGAGGCGCGCGACATCCAGCTCGACCGCAATTCGCGCCGGAAAGCAATCGGTTTCTGAAAAGTCGCTGATCGTGAAATTGCCAAAAAGGCCGCCAAAACCTGTCATTTTTGACATCCGGCGGCCAGATTCCTGCCTTTTTTTGAATTGCACCGGAAAACGATGCAATCCAGATGCATTTGTTGTGTATCACGCAATAGTCCCGAACGTAAAATAGTTGGGATGAATCTGCGGCGGAAAAAAGACATGGATCGGATCGAGTGTGTAGTGATCGGAGCGGGCGTCGTCGGGCTGGCGATCGCCAGGGCGCTGGCGATGCGCGGGCGCGAAGTCGTCGTGCTGGAGTCGGGCGAGGGCATCGGCATCGGCACGAGCTCGCGCAACAGCGAAGTGATCCACGCGGGCATCTATTACCCGCGCGGCTCGCTGAAGGCGGAATTGTGCGTGCGCGGCCGCGACATGCTCTACGAGTTCTGCAGGGCCTACGGCGTGCCGCACCGGCAATGCGGCAAGCTGCTCGTCGCCACGGCGCGCAATCAGGTGCCGCAGCTCGCGGCGCTGGAGCAGAAGGGCATCGAGAACCGCGTCGAGGGGCTCGAGCGCATCAGCGGCGCGCAGGCGGCGGAGATGGAGCCGCAACTGCAGTGCGTCGAGGCGGTGTATTCGCCGCTGACGGGCATCGTCGACAGTCATCAGTACATGCTCGCGCTCCAGGGCGACGCGGAGAATCATGGCGCGAACATCGTGTTCCATACGCCGGTCGCGGCCATCGATGCGCGCGAGGGCTGCTTCATCGTCGATACCGGCGGCGAATCGCCCGCGCGCTTCCGGGCGTCGTATCTGATCAACAGCGCGGGGCTGCACGCCAATGAGATCGCGCGCAAGATTCGCGGCCTCGACGATCGCCATGTGCCGCCGCTCTACTTCGCGAAGGGCAACTACTTCAGCGTGAGCGGACGCGCGCCATTCGAGCGGCTCATCTATCCGATGCCGAATGAAGCGGGCCTCGGCGTGCACCTGACGATCGATCTCGGCGGGCAGGCGAAGTTCGGCCCGGACGTCGAGTGGGTGCCGACGCTCAACTACGACGTCGATCCGCGTCGCGCCGATTCCTTCTACTCCGCGATCCGCGCGTACTGGCCGGGCCTGCCCGACGACGCGCTGCAACCCGCGTACGCGGGCATCCGGCCGAAGCTCTCCGGTCCCGGTCAGGCGGCGGCGGACTTCATGATCCAGGGCAAGTCGGCGCACGGCGTGCCGGGGCTCGTGAATCTGTTCGGCATCGAGTCGCCGGGGCTCACCGCGTCGCTCGCGATCGCCGAACGCGTAGCGGACATGGCGCGCTAGCTTACATGCGACTTTCCGTCGTCTCTTATCTCTAACATTTGACTTCTTCGATTTGCTTCCAGGTTGTTATGCTCGGATATCGCCGTCGCCAAGAACGGCGCAATCCCCCAATACAACATGGAGTGAGTCACCATGAAGACATCACGTCGCACGTTTCTCATTACCAGCGTGGGCGTCGCCTCGACGTTCGCGCTCGGCGCCCGAACCGCCTTCGCCGATGCGCCGAAGGTCGACGAAGCCGATCCCACCGCGCAGGCCCTCGGCTACAAGGCCGATGCGAGCAAGGTCGACAAGGCCAAGTTCGCGAAGTACGCCGCCGGCCAGGACTGCGGCAATTGCCAGTTCTATCAGGGCAAGCCGACGGACGCCTTTGCGCCGTGCCCGATGTTCAGCAGCAAGCTGGTCGCATCGAAGGGCTGGTGCAGTGCTTACGTGAAGAAGGCATAACGCGACAGGCATTTTCCGGCGAGCGCGCCCGGCTGCAAGGCCCGGCGCGCTTTTCTTCGTTTGCAATTAGCTTGATCGGGAGAAAATCCGTCTTTACACTCGCCAAGGCAAAAAGAGCCGCGCGTGCGATTCCGATCGGCGAAACGCGGACGACCAGACCAGCGGGGCGGGGGCGCCTGACCTTACCGACCTCGGCACGAACCCAATGAACTCAGGGGATCGCATGACAGGAAGACCATTGAACGCGCGCGCCGTGACGGCGGCGGTCATCGGCAACGCGCTGGAGTGGTACGACTTCACCGTGTTCGGCTTCATGACGGTGGTCATCGCGCGTCTGTTCTTTCCGAGCGAGAGCGACTACTCGTCGATTCTCCTCACCACCGCGACGTTCGGCGTCGCGTTCGTGATGCGGCCGGTCGGCGGCATCGTGCTCGGTCTCTACGCCGACCGCGCGGGGCGCAAGGCGGCGCTCACGCTGGTCATCGCGCTGATGACGCTCGGCATTTTCCTGCTCGCGATCGCGCCGCCGTACTCGGCGATCGGCATCGGCGCGCCGCTCATCATCGTGTTCGCGCGTCTTCTTCAAGGCTTCTCGGCGGGCGGGGAATTCGGCAGTTCGACCGCGCTGCTGATCGAAGCCGCGCCGTTTTCCAAACGCGGTCTCTACGGCAGCTTCCAGATGGCGAGCCAGGCCGCGTCTCTGCTGCTCGGCGCGCTCGTCGGCTCCGCGATCTCGCGCGGCCTCTCGCCCGAAGCGCTCGATTCCTGGGGCTGGCGCGTACCGTTCATCCTCGGCCTCGTGATCGGCCCGATCGGCCTCTACATCCGCCGCAACATGGCCGACACCGAGGCGTTCCTGCACGCGCAGAAGACCGCGCGCCGCGCGACGCTCGGCGAAGTGTTCCAGAGCCATAGCCGCGAAGTGCTGTGCGGGCTCGGTTCCGTGATCGCGCTGACGGTGACGGTGTATGTGCTGATCGCCTATCTGCCGACTTTTGCCGTCAAGCAGCTGAAGCTGCCGCTCGGGCAGTCGTTCACGGCGCTGATCGTCGGCAATCTGCTGCTGACGGTGCTCTCGCCGGTCGCGGGCGCGTGGTCGGACCGCATCGGGCGCAAGGGCTTGTCGCTGTGGTCGCTGCTCATCACGCTCGTCGCGATCTATCCGCTGTTCGCGTGGCTCGGGGCGGAGCCGAGCGTGATGCGGCTCGTCATCGTGCAGAGCCTGCTTTCCATCGCGCTGTCGGGCTACTATGGTCCTTTCGGCGCGCTCATCGCCGAGCTCTTCCCCGCGCACGTGCGCTCGACGGGCCTCTCGCTCGCGTACAACATCGCGGTGATGATCTTCGGCGGCTTCGGGCCGTTCATCGTGACGTGGCTCATCCGCGTCACGGAATCGCAACTCGCGCCCACCTTCTACGTGATGGGCGGCCTCGCGCTCTCGTTGATCGCGGTGGCGTGCATCCCGGCGACGCGTCACGCGGACGTCGACGAAGCGCGCGACATCGTCCGTTAGGCGGCATCGAAATGAAAGTGATCGAAAGCGGCAAATTCACGGCCGGGCGCGCGTGGGGCGCGCTCGACATCTGCGTGATGAACGGCACGTCGTGCCGTCTGCACTGGACGGACAAGCCGTACAAATGGCACGTGAACGACGGCGAGGAGGTGTTCGCCGTGATGCAGGGCGAAGTGCGCATGCATGTGCGCGACGGCGAGGGCGAGCGCACGCTGACACTCCGCGCGGGCGACATCTTCTACGCGCAGGCCGGCGACGAGCATTTCGCCGAACCGGTCGGAGAGGCGCGCATTCTCGTGATCGAGAAGGAAGGCAGCGTTTGAGGGACGACTCGTTCGAAGGTACGCGGCGCTGGCCGGGATAATCCGCCTCTCGTTGCGCTGTTACGGGTGCGACGGCGGAATGGTAAGGATTGTTGAGAAAGTCGGGCGCGACTACGACGCACCGGCGCGGATCAGACTCAAAGAACTTCGAGAAACTGACTCGTCTCATCAACGAGCGCTGCCGTAGTCCGCCGGACGGTACGGCAAGGCGGATCGACGAGAAGAATCGATTCGCCTATGCGGTTTCGGAGGCGCAGCGCCTCATCGTTCGCTGCCGCGGACACTACGCAGACAAATAGCGCCGGGCGAGCGAAGGATTCACCGCTCCAGCCCGGCCTTCACCAGCAACTCGGCCACCACTTCCGTCATGCCGCCTTCGTGCGCTTCGGCGCGCTCCTTCAACTGCTTCACGAGCTTTTCATCGAGCTTGCAGGCAAAAGGCACGAGTCCCTTCGCCTGATCGAGCTTGCGCTGCTCGCGCCGGTCGATTTTCTGCGCTTCCGCGGCACCCGCGCGCGCACGGCTGCCTTGCTTGAGGTCGTTGGCGAGTTTGAACGCCTTGTTCTGTTCCAGTTCGAATTTGTTCACGCGATGCTCCAGGGGCGAGGTTGTGTCCAGGGGCCGTATTGTACGGAACGCGAGACGCGCGCTAACGGCTCGTTTCCGCCAGCGCGTCGATGCGCGCGCGCATGCGCCGCCAGTGCGAGCCTTCCCAGAACACGCGATGACACACGTCGCAGGTGACGAAGCGCGTATGCCGCTCGCGCACGCCTTCGGGCACGCGGCCGTCGATCTCGCCCAGACCGGCGGGACGCAACGGCGCATTGCACATCAGGCAGAGGCGAAACGGGCGCAGGTGCGGCGCGAGATCGAGCCGGTCGGCGACTTCGCGCCATTGTTCGTCCGGCTGCAGCGCGCGCACGTAGCAGCCGCGCAGCACGCTGCGGCGCTTGAGCAGTTCCCGGTCGCGCGTGAGCACGATGCGCGATTCGTCCTGCGCGAGCTGCTCGATTTCGTCGTCGGGGAAGTTGTTGTCGTAGCGCGTATCGAAGCCCGCCAGCCGCAGCAGTTGCGCGAGCCCGCCGAGATGCGCGTCCGCGATGAAGCGCAGGTCGGCCGCATGAAGCGGCGGGCGCAGCAGCAGCGCTCCGTTCGCCATGCCTTCGGGGGCGTGGCGCACGGGATAGACCTCGATGAAATCGTCCGGCTCGATCTGCGCATCGAAGCCGACGGGGCGGCCGTTCCTCACGATCAGCCCGACCTCCGTATGCGGCACGCCGAGCGCCTCGATCATGTGCTTGGTCGACGACGTCTTCGCGCACGCGCACGCGAACGTGTGCCCGCGCATGGGCCGAGCGAGGAAATCGTTCAGTTCGCGATGGAAGTGAAAGCGCGCCTTGACCATGCAGGCAGTATCGCATCGCGCGCCTCTGCGCGCTTTCCTGCGATGTGCTTAACTGGCCGCTCGGGCCGCGCCGCCACCGGGCGAGCGGCGAGCGGACAAACGCAAGGGAGCGAGCATGGATATCGGATTCATTGGATTGGGCGAGATGGGCAGCGCGATGGCGAGCAACGCGCTGAAGGCGGGGCACACGGTGCGCGTCTGGAACCGCTCGCGCGACAAGACACGCGCGCTCGCCGATCAGGGCGCGACCGTGGTCGATACGGCCGAGCAGGCGTTCGCCGGCGACGCCGCGTTCTCCATGCTCGCCGACGACCACGCGCTGCGCTCCGTGCTGATCGATGGCGGTTTGCTCAAGCACGCGCCGAAAGGCCTCGTGCACGTCAACATGGCGACGATCTCGGCGGCGCTCGCCGTCGAGCTGGCCGAGCTGCATGCGCAGCATGGCGTCGCGTATGTCGCCGCGCCCGTGCTCGGACGGCCGGACGTCGCGGCTGCGGGCAAGCTCAATATCCTCGCGGCGGGCGCGAGCGATGCCATCGACCGCGTGCAGCCCGTGCTCGATGCGCTCGGGCAGAAAACCTGGCGTGTCGGCAGCGAACCGCAGCACGCGAACGTGCTCAAGCTCGCGGCGAATTTCATGCTGGCCTCGGCGATCGAGTCGTTCGGCGAGGCGGCGGCGCTCGTGAGCGGCCACGGCATCGAGGCGCAGACCTTGCTCGACGTCATCACCAACTCGCTGTTCCCGGGGCCGGTGTATCAGGGCTACGGGAAGATGATCGCCGAGCGGCGCTACGAGCCCGCGCTGTTCAAGGCGCGTCTCGGGCTGAAGGACGTGCGCCTCGCAATCGCCGCGGGCGACGCCGCGAACGTGCCGCTGCCCGTGGCGAGCGTCGTGCGCGACAACCTCGTCGATGCGCTCGCCCACGGCGACGGCGAGAAGGATTTCGCCGTGCTGGGTCAAGTGGCGGCGCGTCGCGCGGGGCGTTGATTTCCGCTGATTCCATTGCGGTGGTACGGCGAAGGCGGCGTTCTGCCTTGATCAATGCCCACAGACGGCATAATGCGGGTCCTTCCTTCTTCCTCGCCCGCCGCAATGAATCTGCATGTCTGGTGGCTGTTCGTCGCCACTGTCTTCGTCGTCTCCGCGATTCCCGGTCCCAACATGCTGCTCGTCATGACGCACGGCGCGCGTCACGGCCTCGAGCGCTCGACGGCCACGATGGCCGGCTGTCTCACGGCGCTCGTCATCATGCTGTCGGTGTCGGCGGCGGGGCTCGGCGTTTTTCTCGAAGCGTGGCCGCGCCTCTTCGATGCGCTGCGGCTGCTCGGCGCGGCCTATCTCGTCTGGCTCGGCGTGAAGAGCTGGCGTGCAAAGGCGAGTGCGGTCGATGTCCGCGATGAAAGCGGCGCCGCGCAATCGACCAGGCGACTCGCGCTCTTTCGCAACGGCTTTCTCGTCGCGGGCAGCAATCCGAAGGCGATTCTCTTCGCGGCGGCGCTCCTGCCGCAGTTCATTGACGCGAGCCGCCCCGTGCTGCCGCAGTTCGCGGTGCTCGTGTCGAGCTTCGCCGTCATCGAAGTGAGCTGGTACGCGGTGTACGCGGGCCTCGGCGCGCGCATCGGCGACCGGCTGAAGAGCGCGAGCGTCGCGCAGGCGTTCAACCGGCTGACGGGCGGCGTGTTCGTCGGCTTCGGCGCGATGATGGCGCTCGTGCGCCACTGACCGCAAAATGTCTGGATGAGCGGGCGCACGACTTGCTCGCGTCTGCAGTGCTTCATTCGCTTTCGAACATACATTCGCAAGCGACGGGCGGATAGTGACGATCGTCCGTCCGATTCGCCACGAAACCGACAAGAACAGCCAAAAAGGAGACGCCTCATGCATCTGACTGGCCGACGCGCCGTCCGGGCCGCGCTCTTGCCGCTCTGTTGCGGCGTTCTGGCGATCTCCGCGCCCGTCCGCGCCGACGACACGCCCAGCCCGTGCAACGCGCTCAAGCACATCGTGGCCGCGGCGCCGAACTTCTCGCCGCTCTCCGCGACCGAGGGCCGCGCGGTCGCGCTGCCCTGCGGAGACGACGTGACCTGCGCCGCCTCGCAGACCAGCTATCGCTGCACCTGGACGCCGCACGGCGGCTCCAGCGCCGACGCGCTGCAAGGCGTCGCGGCCGATATCGCGTCTTGCCTGCCCGACGCGACGCACGACCAGAACTCGCCCGCCCGCCAGCACTTCTATATGGGCGCACGCGGCGCGCGCACCGGAATCACGGCGGCGCAGGCGGGATCGAACAAGCTGAAACTCGAAGTTTCCGGATCCCGCTGAGGTCATCGTGAGCAAGCGCATCCTCATAGCCGATGACGACGACGATGCGCTCGCAGGCCTCGCGTACCTGCTGAACGGCATGGGACACGAAGTGGCGCTCGCGGCGAACGGCGCGCAGGCGGTGGAAGTCGCGGCCCAGTTCGAGCCGGAAGTCGTGATTCTCGATCTCGGCATGCCGCTCGTGGACGGTCTCGCGGCGGCGCGGGAGCTGCGCCGCCTGCCGAACGGCCACGCGATGATGCTCGTCGCGCTCACCGGCTGGGGCCAGCCGCAGCATCGGGAAATGACGCTGGACGCCGGTTTCGACGTGCATCTCGTCAAGCCGATCTCGGCGGATCAGCTGCACTTCATCCTCTCGATGACGCAGCCCTGAGAGTTTTCGAACGGGCGTGCGTCAGCGTGCCGCAACACGTGATGTTGCGATGCACCAAAGTTTTTGGTATATTTACTCCTGTCTCCTCCATGTCTCCACTGATATGGATTCAGCCCGCCAGCATTGGCGGGCTTTTTTTCGTCCGTACGCATCGATGCTGCAGTGCACCGACATCGATAAAAAAGGCCGATCCGCGATGAAGCGGATCGGCCTTTTGCGTTGATGCTGCTATTGGACGGCGCGGGATCAGCGCGCGAGACCCGTCTCCTCGTCCGCGCCGATGGCGAGATTCATACACTGGATCGCCGCGCCCGACGCGCCCTTGCCGAGATTGTCGAGGCGCGCGACCGTCACGAAGCGCTCGTCGTTGCCGAACACGAAGATATCCACGCGATTCGTCTCGTTGCAGGCCTGTACATCGAAGAAACCGGCGTCGAGGTTGCTTTCGGCATCGAACGGCAGCACGCGGATGAACGGCTCGTTGTTGTAGTACTCGGCGAGCATGTCGCGCACGTCCTGCGGCTTCGCGGGGCGCGCGAGCTGATCCGGCGAGAAGTAGGTCGTGACCGCGAGACCCTTCAGAAACGCGCCGACGATCGGCGTGAAGACCGGTGCGCGCTTCAGGCCCGTGCGCACCGCCATCTCCGGCAAATGCTTGTGCGTCAGGCCGAGCGCGTAGGGACGCGGGCTCATGAGCTTCTCGTTTCCGCCCGCTTCGTACTCCGCGATCATCTTCTTGCCGCCGCCGCTGTAGCCGGTGATCGAGTAGGCGTGCGCGTCGAAATCGGCGGAAACGAGACCGCCCGCGACGAGCGGCTGCACCGAGAGCACGAATGCCGACGCGTGGCAGCCCGGCACCGCGATGCGCTTCGCCGTGCGCAGGCGCTCGCGCTGCGCGCGCGCGAGCTCGGGCAGGCCGTATGCCCAGTCGTCCTGCGTGCGAAACGCGGTGCTGGCGTCGATCATCACGGTGCGCGTGTTGTCGCGGTCGACGAGCGAAACCGACTCGCGCGACGCGACGTCCGGCAGGCACAGGAACGTCACGTCCGACGCGTTGATGAGCCGGCGGCGCTCCTCGACGTCCTTGCGCTTCGCTTCGTCGATGCGCAACACCTCGATGTCACGGCGCTGCGACAGATATTCGAAAATCTTCAGGCCGGTGGTGCCTTCCTGTCCGTCGACAAATACTTTCGTGGTCATCTCGATCTCGCTGGTTCGTGCGGGCGCTCGCCGCAAAACCGACATTTTAAGGCGATTCCGAGGCGGGTTGATGTCCGCCGTTTTCGCCGCTTGCGTGGCTGCCGGTCCAGCGCGCCGTTACGGCGGCGATGCGCGCGCCGAATGCCTTCGCCGTCTCGAGGTCGCCGGGCGGCGGCGCTTCGTCGGGCGAGGCGTCGGCGGGCGACTGCGTGAGCAGGCCCGTGAAGCCGCCGACGAAGTTCAGATCGTTGCGCGTGGCCGCCTTCGTGTTCGACGGCATCATGCCGGTGCCGACCCAGATCATGCCGTGCTGCATCGCCAGGGTGACCAAATAGGAGATGGTCAGGAACTTGTCGCCGTTCATGGCCGCGGAATTGGTGAAACCGGCGGCGATCTTGTCCTTCCATTTCTGCGCGAACCAGGGCTTCGAGCTCGCGTCGGCGAACTTCTTGAAGTCGGCGGATGGCCCGCCCATGTACGTCGGCGCGCCGAAGACGATGGCGTCCGCGGCGTCCAGCTCGGCCCAGGCGGCGTCGTCCAGGTCGCCGACGGCGATCAGTCTGACGTCGGCGCCGGCCTGGGTCGCGCCGGCCCGCACGGCTTCCGCGACTTTTTTCGTGTGGCCATAGCCGCTGTGATAAACGATGACGATATTCGACATGATGTCCTTGAGTCTTTCCGCGCGTCGCGGCGCGCCAGAAGCGCGGATGATGGGCTCGCGAGCCGGTGGCGCTCGGCGCGAACATGTGATCGGACGCGGCCGGCGGATGATTCCGGCCAGTCTAGCAAAGACGATTTCCGGCTTACCGGCGCGAGCGTACGGTTCTCGCCATGAAGGCTAACGGCCGTAAGTGAAGGTGAGTTGTGCGCTGGCGATGCTCATCGTGCGGATTTCATGCTCGAACATCAGCGCGGGCGTGCCCTGACGCAGGCGCAGATCGTCGCTGTTGAGCGCGTAGACCGTCACCACGTAGCGATGCGGCTTGCCGGGCGGCGGGCACGGGCCGCCGTAGCCGTCGGTGTCCCAGTCGTTGCGCGCCTCGACGGCGCCCAGCTTGCGCAGGACGCCCGAGGCGCTCGCGTTGTTCGGCAGGCGATCCGTGCCGGGAGGGAGGCCCGCGACGGCCCAGTGCCACCATCCGCGCCCGGGCGCGTCGGGATCGAAGATGGTGACGGCGAAGCTGCGGGTGTTCGCCGGCGCGCCATGCCATGAAATCTGCGGCGAACGGTTGCCGCCCTTGCACTCGGACTGGTCGAAAAGCAGTTCGCGCCCGATCGTCTTGCCCGACGCGAGGTCCGCGCTCGAGACGGTGAAGGCGGGTTCGGCCGCGGCCTCGCGCGAATTCGAGAGAACCGCGGCCGCGCAGGTGATGAACAGTGAAAATGCGACAAGGCCAATCGAATTCCCGCTTCGGCCTGTGAGGCGCATGGGCTGAACTCCTGTCGGTATCGTCGCGTTATATCAGCGTTTCGCTGACTGCAACGATGTTTTTTGTCTCAGGGATGCGCTTCGTGACAGGTTGCAGTTTAACATTGCAACAAAGCTTTAAAGCCCCGAACCCTTGGGAATTAACCGATAGCACGGAGTGCGTACATCGGTTTGGACGGAAGCGCGCGGCGCCTTGACGGCAGTGACTTCCGACGATATTGAATGTAAAAATGAGTAATTCGATGCAGATTCGCGCGGCATCTAATCGACCGAATTGCAGGAGAATTAAATGAGCCAGCGAATAAAAGTCATCATCGCAGACGACCACCCCGTGATTCTGTTCGGCGCGACCCAGGCGCTCAACAAGTTTCCCGAGGTCGATGTCGTCGGTCAGGCGCGCCAGTCGACCGAACTCATCCAGCTCCTGCAGAAAACACCATGCGATGTCCTCGTCACCGATCTCGCCATGCCCGGCGGCTCGTATGGCGACGGCATGCCGCTGCTCGGCTATATCGGGCGGCAGTTTCCACGCGTCAAGCTCGTCGTGCTGACCATGCTCGAGAATCCGGCCTTGCTCAAACGTTTGCGCGAGGTGGGCGTGATGTCCATCATCAACAAGGCCGACGACATGAATCATATCGGCTGGGCGATCCAGCACGTCATGCGCGGGCAGGAGTACCTCGGCCCGTCGGTCAAGGCGGCGCTCGACAGCATGGGGCTCGGCGCGAACGGGCAGCAGCGCAGCGTGATCCTGTCCAAGCGCGAGCTCGAAGTGGTGCGGCTGTTCGTCTCGGGCATGACGATCACGGAAATCGCGGGTCAATTGCGGCGCAGTATCAAGACGATCAGCACGCAAAAGAATACGGCTATGCGAAAACTCGGCATTGAACGCGATTCCGAACTATTTCAGTACGCGCAAAGCAACGGGTTAATGAATCTTTCCGCGTATTCCGGCGACGGAAATACTGACGATTCGTCGGTTTCGAACCCGCATTCGCTATAGTTGCTTCGGCTCGCTGAAATAAAAAAAGCCGCTGATTTTTATCAGCGGCTTTTTTCTGTTAATGCTTCGCGAACGGTAATGCTTATTGCGGAGCAGCGGTCGCGCCGCCGTGTGCGGCCGACCATTCCGCCGGCGCGTGCAGGAATTTCTCGACTTCATCGAGCGTCTTCGTCTCGAAGTAACCCTGTTCCTTCGCGACGCGCAGCACATCCCACCACGTGGCGAGCGCATGCAGATCGACGTCGATGTCTTTCAGCACCGACACGCTCTCCTTGAAGATGTTGTAGTGGAACAGCACGAAGCAGTGGTTCACCGTCGCGCCGGCGGTGCGCAGCGCATTGATGAAGTTGATCTTGCTGCGGCTGTCCGTCGTCAGGTCTTCGACGAGCAGCACGCGCTGGCCTTCGGTCAGCAAACCTTCGATCTGCGCGTTGCGGCCGAAACCCTTCGGCTTCTTGCGCACGTACTGCATCGGCACCATCAGGCGGTCGGCGATCCACGCGGCGAACGGAATGCCCGCCGTTTCGCCGCCCGCGACCGCATCGATCTGCTCGTAGCCGACGTCGCGCAGGATGGTCGCCTCGGCCATTTCCATGAGGCCGCGGCGCACGCGCGGGTAGGAGATCAGCTTGCGGCAATCGATATATACCGGGCTCGCCCAGCCGGACGTGAAGATGTACGGTTTTTCCGCGTTGAAGTGCACCGCCTGCACTTCGAGCAGCATCTTGGCGGTGGTGTCGGAGATCGTCTGGCGATCGAAGCCTGTCATGGGCGAATCCTTGGACTTGATATGGCGCTTGAAGAAGCGGGAGGCGGCCGCGAGGGCCCTGGCGCATGATTCGACGCGAAACGAGCGGTCTCGTGACCGGCTTTTTGGCGTTTCCTGCGCGCGTGTCGACGGGACCTGGCGCTTCAGCGCCTCAGGACAGTCCCATGCACAGCTAGCCCGCAATTTTACCCGAGGCGGCGTGCCGGGGCGAGGGCTGCGGTAGCAGGCGCCCACGACGATTGTTTCAAGGTTGTGAAGGCGCGACGCTCGCACGTAAACTCCCGGCGCTGCTGAATATTCTTCTTTTCCCCGATGACATCCGTTCCCCGCTCTCCCACGGCCGATTCCGCCGCCGCTCCCTCCCGTCACGCACTGCATGCGCTCGTCGCGTCCGCGCTCGGCTATGCGATGGACGGCTTCGACCTGCTCATCCTCGGTTTCATGCTGCCGGCGATCGCAGCCGACCTGCATCTGACGCCCGCGCAATCCGGCGCACTCGTCACGTGGACGCTCGCCGGGGCGGTTGCGGGCGGCGTCGTGTTCGGCATGCTCTCCGACTACTTCGGCCGCGTGCGCATGCTGACGTGGACCATCCTCGTTTTCGCCATCTTCACCGGCTTGTGCGCACTCTCACAAGGCTATGCGGATCTGCTGATCTACCGAACCATCGCCGGAATCGGGCTTGGCGGCGAGTTCGGCATCGGCATGGCGCTGGTTGCGGAGGCGTGGCCCGCGCGGCTGCGGGCGCGCGTGTCGTCGTATGTGGGGATCGGCTGGCAGTTGGGCGTGCTCGCCGCCGCGCTGATCACGCCGATGCTCCTTCCCGTGATCGGCTGGCGCGGCATGTTCGCGGTGGGGCTTTTGCCCGCCGTCGTTTCGTTCTTCGTGCGGCGGCGCGTGGCCGAGCCCGGGATCTTCGTCGAGCGCCGCGCGTCCGCCGCTTCCACCGCCGCACGCAAGCTGCCGCTCAGACGCCTTTTCGACGACGCCCGCACCGCGCGCGCGAGCCTCGGCGTGATCATCCTGTGCTCGGTGCAGAACTTCGGCTACTACGGGCTCATGATCTGGCTGCCGAGCTATCTCTCGAAGACGTTCGGCTATTCGCTCACCAGGTCCGGGCTCTGGACTGCGGCCACCGTGCTCGGCATGGCGCTCGGCATCTGGCTGTTCGGCCTGGCGGCGGACCGTTTCGGCCGCAAGCCGGCGTTTCTGGCGTATCAGCTCGGCGCCGTCGCGATGGTGTTCGTCTACTCGAATCTGACGAGCCCGGCGGCGCTGCTGATCGGCGGCGCGGTGATGGGCGTGTTCGTGAACGGCATGCTCGGCGGCTACGGCGCGCTCATCTCCGAGCTCTACCCGACCGAAGCGCGCGCGACCGCGCAGAACGTGCTGTTCAATATCGGGCGCGCGGTGGGCGGTCTCGGGCCGGTGGCGGTCGGCGCGCTGGCGGCGCGCTATTCGTTCGCGGTCGCGCTTGCGTTTCTGGCGTCGATTTATCTGCTCGATGTCATCGCGACGCTCTTCCTGATCCCCGAAAAGCGCGGCGCCGAACTCGAGTGACGTCGCGCGAGTTTGTCCGACGAAGGCGCCCGGCGCGCGCCGCAATGCTGCTTCGCGTCATTTCAGGCTCGGGGTGTACACTGGACGTCCCAAAAAAATAGCTCCGTCCGCTCGCGTCATCCCCTGCGAGCGGCACGCTGCGTCCATCCGACGCGCCGAGCACGTGAAACTTGGTCCATCGATTCACATTCCCGCATTCATTGCAGCACGGTCGACGGCAGTGTGAACCCTGTTCAAATAATTCCCAAACGTCTCAGGTCAATCATGGACGAACAACTGAAGCAAAGCGCCCTCGCGTATCACCAGAATCCGCGTCCCGGCAAGATTTCGGTCACGCCGACCAAACCCCTCTCGAACCAGCTCGACCTCTCGCTCGCGTATTCGCCGGGCGTCGCGGCCGCGTGCATGGCGATCTACGACGAGCCGCTCGACGCGCAGAAGTACACCTCGCGCGCGAACCTCGTCGGCGTCGTGACGAACGGCACGGCCGTGCTGGGCCTCGGCAACATCGGCCCGCTCGCGGCGAAGCCGGTGATGGAAGGCAAGGGGTGCCTGTTCAAGAAGTTCGCGGGCATCGACGTGTTCGACATCGAGTTGGCCGAAACCGATCCGGACAAGCTCGTCGATGCGATCGCGATGCTCGAGCCGACGCTCGGCGGCATCAATCTCGAAGACATCAAGGCCCCGGAATGCTTCTACATCGAGAAGAAGCTGCGCGAGCGCATGAAGATTCCCGTTTTCCATGACGATCAGCACGGTACGGCGATCATTGCGTCGGCGGCGATTCTTAACGGGCTGAAGGTGGTCGGCAAGAAGCTGGCAGACGTGAAGCTCGTCTGCTCCGGCGCGGGCGCGGCGGCGATCGCGTGTCTGGACCTGCTCGTCCATCTGGGCTTGAAGAAGTCGAACACGCTCGTGGTCGACTCGAAGGGCGTGATCTACGAAGGCCGCGGCAATCTCGATGCGTCGAAGGAGCGCTATCAGGCGACGACCGACGCGCGCACGCTCGGCGATGCGATGCACGGCTGCGACGTCTTCCTCGGCTGCTCCAGCGCCGGCGTGCTGAAGCCGGAAATGGTCGCGACGATGGCCGACAAGCCGCTCATTCTCGCGCTCGCGAATCCGGAGCCGGAAATCCGCCCGGAAGAAGCGAAGAAGGTGCGCCCGGATTGCATCGTCGCGACGGGCCGTTCGGATTATCCGAACCAGGTCAACAACGTGCTGTGCTTCCCGTTCATCTTCCGCGGCGCGCTCGACGTCGGCGCGACGACGATCACGGAAGAGATGAAGCTCGCGTGCGTCCGCGCGATCGCCGAGCTGGCGGAAGAAACCGACCAGGGCGATGAAGTCGCGAAGGCGTACGAAGGTCACTCGCTCGAATTCGGTCCGGAATATCTGATTCCAAAGCCCTTCGATCCGCGTCTGATCATCAAGATCGCGCCGGCGGTGGCGCAAGCCGCGATGGATTCGGGCGTCGCGACCCGTCCGATCAAGGACATGGACGCGTACCGCGAGACGCTCGGCGCGACGGTGTATCGCACGGGCATGGTGATGCGCCCGGTGTTCGCGGCGGCGAAGGCCGCGCCCGCGCGCATCGCGTTCGCGGAAGGCGAGGACGAGCGCGTGCTGCGCGCCGCGCAGTTCGTGCTGCTGGAGAAGATCGCGAAGCCGATCATCATCGGCCGTCCGGCCGTGGTCGAGATGCGTCTGCAGAAGATGGGCTCGAAGCTGAAGCCGGGCGTCGATTTCGAGGTCGTGAACCCGGAGGACGATCCGCGCTATCAGAAGAGCTGGCAGGCGTATCAGGAAATCGCGGCGCGGCAGGGCGTGACGCCGGAAAGCGCGAAGGCCGCGCTGCGCAAGTTCAACACGCTGATCGGCGCAATCCTGATCCACACCGGCGATGCGGACGGCATGATCTGCGGTCTCATCGACACATATCAGGATCACCTGAAGTTCGTCGAACAGGTGCTCGGCAAGGCTGAAGGCGCGAACAACTTCGCGGCGATGAATTTGCTGATGCTGCAGGGGCGCAATCTGTTCATCAGCGATACGTACGTCAACGAGACGCCGACGCCCGAGCAGCTTGCCGACATGACGATTCTGGCGGCGCGCGAGATCGAGCGGTTCGGCATTCAGCCGAAGGTGGCGCTGGTGTCGAACTCGAACTTCGGCAGCGTGCCGAGCGCGTCGAGCAAGCGCATGGCTGAAGCGCGCAAGCTGATCGCGGAGCGCGCGCCGCATCTCGAGGTGGATGGCGAGATGCACGGCGATGCGGCGCTGTCGGAGGCGGTGCGCAAGGCGGCGTTCCCGGGGACGACGCTGCACGGCGAGGCGAATCTGCTGATCATGCCGAACGTGGAAGCGGCGAACATCACGTACAACCTGCTCAAGATGGTGAGTGGCGAGGGCGTGACGGTCGGGCCGTTCCTGCTGGGTGCTGCCAAGCCCGTTCATATTCTGACGCCGGCTGCGACCGTGCGGCGGATCATCAATATGACGGCAGTGGCTTCGGCGAATGCGAGCGTGGCGAAGGCGAAGTAACGTCTTCTGCTTCGATGTTGCGATGAGCGGCGATCCGGGTGACTGGATCGCCGTTTTTCATGGGCGAAAAAAAAGCGGTTCGCGTTTTCACGAACCGCCTCGGATGAAGGCCGCGCGTCAAGCCACCTGCCGCTTCTCTCCACCCTCGTTGGTCCGCCAACGCGCCAGCAGCTTCTCCCACCTGATCTTCGCCGCCTTCACGTTGTTCTCCTTGACGTGCCCGTACCCGCGCATGGAATCCGGCAGATTCGCGAGTTCGATCGCAAGCGGCAGCTTCTGCGCCGTCAATCCGGCGATCAGCTCCTTCACCAGCGCTTCGTACTCGCCGACCAGCGCGCGTTCCATCTTGCGTTCTTCCGTGCGCCCGAACGGATCGAGCGCCGTGCCGCGCAGGAACTTGAGTCGGGCGAGCACGCGCATCGCCGACATCATCCACGGACCGTACTGCTTCTTGACGAGATGCCCGTGCGCATCCTTCTTCGACAAACTCGGCGGCGCGAGATGGACCTTGATCTTCCAGTCGCCTTCGAAACTGCTCTTCACCTTGTCGAGGAACGCCGGATCCGCATAGAGCCGCGCAACCTCGTACTCATCCTTGTAAGCCATCAGCTTGTGCAGATTCTTCGCAACGGCTTCGGTGAGCGGATACTGGCTGTCGCCGCCGGCGAGCTCGGCTTCCTTCGTGCGCACTTCCGCGACCAGCCGCCCAAAACGTGCGGCATACGCTGCGTTCTGATACTTCGCGAGATAGTCGAGGCGCTTGTCGATGAGCGTATCGAGCGCCTTCGGCGTATGCAGCGCGATGACCTTGCTCGGGCTCTCCTGCGCGCCCTGCTGAGCATCCGCGATCCGGCGCACCGCTTCGAGATCGTCCGCGGCGCGGCGTCCCCATTCGAACGCCGCCAGATTCTTTTCGACCTGCACCGCGTTCAGCTCGATCGCACGCACGAGCGACTCGTGCCGCAGCGGCACCCATCCCTTCTGCCACGCAAACCCGAGCACGAACGGATTCGTATAGATCGCATCGCCCATCAGCGCGACGGCGAAGCGGTTCGCATCCACGAGCGCGACGTGCTGACCCGCCGCCGCGCGAATGTCGGCTTCGGCGCTCGCGCCCGGGAAGCTCCAGTTCGGGTTCTTGATGAACTCGGCAGTCGGCGTCTGCGCGCTGTTCACGACGACGCGCGTGTGATCCGGCTGCATCCGCGAGCCGCACTCGTTGCTCGCCGTGACGATGGCATCGCAGCCGATGACGAGATCCGCCTCGCCCATCGCGATGCGCGTCGCGTGGATGTCGGCCGGGCGGTTTGCGATCTGCACGTGGCTCATCACGGCGCCGCCTTTCTGCGCGAGACCGGTGACGTCGAGCACCGTGACGCCTTTCTGCTCCAGATGCGCCGCCATGCCGAGCAGCGCACCGATCGTCACGACGCCCGTTCCGCCGACGCCCGTCACCAGCACGCCATACGGCCGCGCGATTTCCGGAAGCTCCGGCGTGGGCACGGGCGGCATCGCGTCGCCGGCGGCGCCCGTCGCCTTCGGCTTCTTCAACTGACCGCCTTCCACCGTGACGAAGCTCGGGCAGAAGCCGTTCAGGCATGAATAGTCCTTGTTGCACGTCGACTGGTTGATCTGGCGCTTCGTGCCGTACTCGGTTTCGAGCGGCTCGACCGACAGGCAGTTCGACTTCACCGAGCAATCGCCGCAGCCTTCGCAGACCGCCTCGTTGATGACGACGCGCTTCGCCGGATCGGGATACGCGCCGCGCTTCCTGCGGCGCCGTTTCTCGGTGGCGCAGGTCTGGTCGTAGATCAGGATCGACGTGCCGGAAATCTCGCGCAACTGGCGCTGAATGTCGTCCAGTTCGTCGCGATGATGCACTTCGATGCCCGGCGCAAGACCGACGTTCGCGTCGTATTTCTCCGGCTGATCCGTGACGATCACGATCTTCGCCGCGCCTTCCGCCGCCAGCTGATGGGTGATCTGCGGCACGGTCAGCACGCCGTCGACGGGCTGGCCGCCCGTCATCGCGACCGCATCGTTGTAGAGAATCTTGTAGGTGATGTTTACCTTCGCCGCGATCGCCGCGCGGATCGCGAGCAGGCCGGAGTGGAAGTACGTGCCGTCGCCGAGATTGGCGAACACGTGCTTGTCGTTCGAGAACGGCGACTGGCCGACCCACGCGACGCCTTCGCCGCCCATCTGGCTGAACGTGCTCGTGTTGCGGTCCATCCAGACCGTCATGTAGTGGCAGCCGATGCCCGCCATCGCGCGCGAGCCTTCCGGCACGTTGGTCGACGTGTTGTGCGGACAGCCCGAGCAGAACCACGGCTTGCGCTCCGCTTCGACGCGCGGCCGCGCGAGCGCCTTCTCCTTCGCCTCGATCACGGCGATGCGCGTCGCGATGCGCGCGCGCACGTCGGCGGGCAGGTCGAATTTCTCGAGGCGTGTGGCGATCGCCTTCGCGATGATCGCCGGTGACAGTTCATAGTGCGCCGGCAGCAGCCAGTTGCCCATCGGCACGGACCATTCGCCGCCCGCGCCGTCCTTTTCGTCGAACTTGCCGTAGACGCGCGGACGCTGCGCATCCGGCCAGTTGTAAAGCTCTTCCTTGATCGCGTATTCGAGAATCTGGCGCTTTTCCTCGACGACGAGGATTTCCTCGAGCCCGCGCGCGAACTCATGCGCGCCTTGCGCTTCGAGCGGCCACACGCAGCCGACCTTATAGAGACGGATGCCGATTTGCGAACACGTCGCATCGTCGAGACCGAGATCGGTCAGCGCCTGACGCACGTCGAGATACGCCTTGCCGCCGGTCATGATGCCGAAGCGCGCATGCGGCGAATCGATTTCCACGCGATCCAGCTTGTTCGCGCGCACATAGGCGAGCGCGGCGTACCACTTGTAGTCGAGCAGACGCGCTTCCTGCACGAGCGGCGGATCGGGCCAGCGGATGTTCAGTCCGCCTTCGGGCATCACGAAATCGGTCGGAATCACGATCTTCGTGCGATGCGGATCGATATCGACCGACGCCGACGACTCCACCACGTCGGTCACGCATTTCATCGCGACCCAGAGGCCGGAGTAGCGGCTCATCGCCCAGCCGTGCAGGCCGAAGTCGAGATATTCCTGCACGTTCGACGGAAACAGCACCGGCAGGCCGCACGCCTTGAAGATGTGCTCCGACTGGTGCGCGAGCGTCGATGACTTCGCGGCGTGATCGTCGCCGGCGAGGACGAGGACGCCGCCGTGCTGCGACGATCCGGCGGAATTGCCGTGCTTGAAGACATCGCCGGAGCGGTCGACGCCCGGGCCCTTGCCGTACCACATCGAGAAGACGCCGTCGTATTTGGCGCTCGGGTACAGGTTGACTTGCTGCGAGCCCCACACGGCGGTGGCGGCGAGATCTTCGTTCACGCCCGGCTGGAATACGACCTGATGCGCGGCGAGATGCGTCTTCGCCTTCCAGAGCGACTGGTCGAGACCGCCAAGGGGGGAACCGCGATAGCCGGAGATGAATCCGGCGGTATTGAGGCCGGCGGCCTTGTCGCGCTCTTGCTGGAGCATCGGCAGGCGCACCAGCGCCTGGATGCCGCTCATGTAGGCGCGGCCGCGTTCCAGCGTGTATTTGTCGTCTAGCGTGACGGACTTCAACGCGGCTTCTAGAGAAGCTCTTTGTTCTGCGTCTAGCGGGGCGTTCATTATGTGTCTTCCTCCACCCGAGTTTGGGATCGCCAAAGCATGTTTCGGACCGCGGCGTCTTGTGAACGCGTAGGCCGGGACTTCAAGTTTGCCGGGGCGGCCCGCTTTGAGGCACTGGTATAAACCCGTTAAAAAATTCCTCACTTAACAGCGCTTTGCGTCAAATTCTTGACGGTTTGACCTGGATTGCGGTGGCTTTGTTACAGCGTGTAAAACCGACCGGATCGGGGAACCCTCCGGCTCAACTCAGTCTAAAATGGCTCTTCCGGAATTTCTGCGCTGTGTTTTTTCGCGTACATTAGATTCCGAAAGCCAGTAGTACGCATGTAGTTAGAAGGAGATAACGATGAAACAACGCCACATCCAGAGCTTTCTCATGGTTTCGGCGGCCTTTTTCGCCATCAGCGCGCCGGTGAGCGGCGCCCGGGCGAATAATGCGTCGCCATTCGGGGCGTCGTCGGTTGCACAGGTCGCGCAAGCGCGCGTTCAATCCGTCCAGGCTGGCGCCGAAAAGCGCCGCGCGTCGGAAAGCAGCGACGACGAGACGGCGGGCTGATCCCGTCATCGCGGTCCATATCGTCAGGATGGGCCGCCAGAATAGACAAAGGGACATGGACCTTCGCGGTCCATGTCCCTTTTTTATCGCCCGGTCTTTGAGCGTTCAGCTCGCGCTAGTGTCCTTCAGCACGCCGCGGCGCATCTGATCCAGTTCGATCGATTCGAACAGCGCCTTGAAATTGCCTTCCCCGAAGCCCTGATTGCCCTTGCGCTGGATGATCTCGAAGAAGATCGGGCCGATCTGGTTCTCCGTGAAGATCTGCAGCAGGATTTCGTCCTTGGTGCCGTCGATCAGAATCTTGCGCTTCTTCAGCTCCGCGACCGATTCGCCGTGGTTCGGCACGCGGCGGTCCACGAGTTCGTAATACGTGTCGATGGTGTCGAGCAGGGCGATGTTCGCGCCGCGCAGGCCGTCGACCGTCCTGTAGATATCGCTCGTGCCGAGCGCGATGTGCTGAATCCCTTCGCCGTGGTACGCGTCGAGATATTCCTGGATCTGGCCCGCGTTCTCCGAGCCTTCCTCGTTGATCGGGATGCGGATCTTGCCGCACGGCGAAGTCATCGCCTTCGATTTCACCGCCGTCACCTTGCCTTCGATATCGAAGTAGCGGACTTCGCGGAAGTTGAAGAGCCGCTCGTAGAACTCCGCCCACTCGACCATGCGGCCGCGGTGCACGTTGTGCGTCAGGTGATCGATATAGGTGAGCCCGTGACCGACCGGGTTTTGATCCGCCCCCGGAATCGGCTCGAAGTCGACGTCATAGATGCTGATATCGCCGATGCTGCCCGGCTGCGCGCCGTTCTTGCCGCGCCAGCGGTCGACGAAATAGATCAGCGAATCGCCGATGCCCTTGATCGCCGGGATGTTCAGCTCCATCGGGCCGGTCCTGTGATCGAAGCCCCAGGCGCCGAGTTCGAGCGCGCGCTTGTACGCCTGGGCGGCGTCCGCGACGCGGAATGCGATCGCGCAGATCGACGGGCCGTGCAGGCGTGCAAAGCGCTGCGCGAACGAATCCGGCTCGGCGTTCACGATGAAGTTGATCTCGCCCTGGCGATACAGCGTCACGTTCTTGTGACGGTGCTTCGCAATCGCGGTGAAACCCATCTGCTCGAACAGCTTGCCGAGCGCGACGGGGTCCGGCGCGGTGTATTCGATGAATTCGAAGCCGTCGGTGCCGACGGGATTTTCCCAGTTCGATGCGGTCATGCGGTGTCTCCTGATATGCGTTCGGCGCGAGTGCGCAACGTGGAGACAGTGTAGTCAGCCGGGCGCGGCAATAACTTGCGAAACAAATCGCGCCTTCATATTATTGCGCACGATGCTGCCAATACAATGCACTTTGGAGCCATGAAATGGCTGAGACCGAGTTGGACACGATAGACCTGAAGATCCTTGCGATTCTTCAGGAAAATGGGCGATTGTCGAATCAGGAAATCGCGGATCGAGTCAATTTGTCGCCGAGTCCGTGTCTGCGGCGCATTCGGCGGCTCGAGGAAATCGGCGTGATTCGCGGTTACGTCGCGTTGCTCGATGCGAAAAAGCTCGGGCTCGGCTTGCTCGCCTACGTCAACGTGCGTCTCGAAAAACGCGGCGGCGTGCAGGCTGCGGCGGGCAGGCCGAAAGCGCCGACGCACGGCGACCTGTTTCGCGAGGCGGTGCGCTCGTGGCCTGAAGTCGTCGCCTGTGACGCGATGACCGGTGAAATGGACTTCCTGCTGCGTGTGCAGGTGCGCGACATGGACGATTTCTCGCGCTTCGTACAGGATCAACTGCTGCATCACCCTTCGGTGATCGACGTGCGCTCGAGCTTCTCGCTCGAGCGCATCAAGGAGACGACGGTATTGCCGCTGCGCTGAATCGCGCGGAGATGAGAAAGGGCGGTCGAAGCCGCCCTTGTTGTGCTGGTCCCGCTCGCAGCGCCAACCCCGCGCTGTCCTGAGAATACTTACGCGGCGTCGGCCGTCGGCATGAACGCCTGGAAAACCTGCGACGCGCGGTGCGCCTGGCGCTTGATCGCGTAGTCGAACACGGCGGCTTGCTCCTGGAGCATTTCGGCCATGATGCTGCTCTGATCCGCCGGCGCGAGCGAAAGATAGGCGTCCGCTTCGCCGTACGCGTATTCGATCTTCATGCCCGACTTCCTGGCGATGTGCATCATCGTCGAGTTGCGGGACAGGCAGTGCATGTAGAGCACCGACACATGCGTATTGCGGCTGCGCATGGCCGCACGCTCGAACAGCTTCGTGCCGATGCCGCGGCCGCGCGCGCTTTCGAGCACGGACACGCCGAACTCGGCGGTGCGCTTGTCGCCCTCGGCGGGCAGATAGGCCAGATGGCCGACGCCGACGAGCTCCAGCGAATTTCCGAATACGCCGAACACCTTGTCGTTCGAGAAGTTGATGTTGCGCACGTAGTTCTCGATCACGTGATCCGGCACGAGTTGGCCGAAGCGCAGGAGACGGTCGTCCTCGTCGAGCGCGAGAAAGTGCGTAAGGAGACGCTCGCGGTCGGCAGAGGACAGTTCGCGGACGAGAGCCGGCATACGCGCGTCTTTGAGCAACTGATCGTTCGCGACGATCTGCTCGGCGGTGCGGTTGATGGTCAGTTCCACGGCAGTTCCTCCTTCATTCGTCATGCAGCGTGCTGCAAAGCAAAACGAATTTTAGCGGATTCCGGAGAAACGAGTACGGGAAAACCCTTAAAAAGACCTAGGGGAGTCGTTCTAAATAACCGCTGAAAACGATTTAAATCGATATAAATCAATGGCTTGTGTCTAGTGTGCAAAAGCAACGCGCCCGCGAACGGGCGTTTTGTTGTGACGCAACATTTCTGCTATTCGCCGCCGAGCCCGTGCTCGATCATGTCGACCGCCTGTTCCGCGAATTCGCGATAGCCGAGCGTGCCGCCGGGCTTGAGCCAGGTAAAGGTCCAGTTGATCATGCCGAAGACCATCATCGTGAGCGCGGTCTGGTTGTCCTTCGAGGCGCGCTTCGGATAAGCGCGCGCGAGCTGGCGAGCGAACGCCGCCACGATATCGCGCTGACGATCGAGGATGATCTCGCGCTGCGCGTCCTCCAGATACTTCACGTCGTTGAGCAGCGCGACGTGCCGGCTATGCGACGTTTCGTACTCGACGAGAAATGCGCGCACGAGCTCGGCGAAGGCCTCGCGCTCGCCGAGTCCGCGCCGCTGGCTCGCGCCTTCGACCTCCGCGATGATCAGCATGAGCCGCTTGGTGTAGCGATCGAGCAGATCGAAGAGGATCGCTTCCTTGCTCTCGTAGTAGTGATAGAGGCGGGCTTTCGACGTGCCGCTGGCTGCGGCCAGATCGGCCATCGACGTGCTCGGATAGCTCGTCTGGGCGAATTTCGCAGCGGCGAGTTCCAGGATCTGTTCGCGTTGCGTCTCGTGATCGGGCGCTTTGGTACGGGCCATGTGTTCGAAGAATGCGTTCTTATTGGTTTGATTTAGCGGCGCAGTTCGGCCTGCTCGATTTCGGACGGCGTGCCGCGGATTTTCAGCCGGCCCGCCGTGACGAGCTCGCGGCAGCGCCAGAAAGCGATGGAATCGGAGAGCATGAAATCGAAGCGCTGTCCCATTGCCGCGCCGGCGATTTTGCGGGCAGGCTTCCACTCGGGACCGGCAAGATGGAGCAGCGCTTCATCGACGTCGAGCCAGGTTCCGGCGACGAGCATGTTGTCGCGCAGGCGGCGCGTCTCGGCGTTGACGTGTTTCGCTTCCTGCCACTCGAGCGCGAGCCGGCTGATGCGCAGGACCGAAATCGGCGCGGCGCTGGGCAGTTTCGCGAGCAGCTGCTTCGGGGAGAACATCCCGACGGCGGTTGCGCGGTCGGCGCGGCCGAGGTGCGCGGATTCCTTGTCGTCCGTCGCGATTTTCAGGTCGTCGTGAGACAGCTTCGCTTCGTTCAGACGTTGGGGCGCGTTTCGCAGATGATAGGCGACGCGCCGCAAGGTCAACTGATCGGCCGCGCTCTGACCGTGCCACGCGACGATCTGCGCGTCGCCGCGCGCGAGGCGGGCGAGCAGCGTCAGCTGTTCTTCGAGCTCGCCCTCGAAATCGATCGCGCTGTTCAGCACCTGGCGCCAGAACGCGGCGCGGGCAAGCGGCGAATCGTCGATGTCCCTGACCGGCCCGACCGCGAGATCGTCGCGCAGCGTGACGACGCGATCTTCGCGTTCCGCGCGTCGCAGGGCTTCCGTGAGGGATTGAGCCGCGCTGTCGCCATTCGCGACGTGAATCGTGTTCATGGTGTCGGCATGCCAGAAAGACTAAGGACCGCTCGGACGAGCGATCCTTAGTCTACGCGAATCGAATGTCGTTCGGGCCGGGGTGCGGCACGCTGACTTTGCGTGGCGCTCAGCGCTCGTCGAAACTCACGACCACCCGCTCGCTCACCGGATGACACTGGCAAGTCAGCACGAAG
>NZ_FCOB02000007.1 GCF_001545075.1 Caballeronia ptereochthonis | reverse complement strand
GGCGTGTGTGGCGCGGGGTCGGGCGCGGCACTTATCTGGGCGCGCGTCCGTTGAAGTTTTCGGCGTCGCTACGCAGCCTGCGTGCGGGGTCGAGCCCGGCGGATATCGCGGAGATGCGGCTGGTCCTCGAACCGGCGTTCGTCGAGCTGGCCACGCGCAAGGCGAGTCCCGACGACCTCGCGGAACTGGAGAAATGCGCGCGGCGCAACGCTACGGCGAAGGACGACGACGAGTGGCAGCAGTGGGATCATCGCTTTCACTTGCTCATCGCGCAGGCCACGCGCAATCCCGCAATCATCGCGCTGATGGATGTGGTCAACGGCATGCGGATGAAGCCGAACGCGCGCGAAAAAACCGCCGATGAAGCCACGCGCCGCCATTTCGCGGAGCAGCATCAGGCGGTCGTGAAGGCGATGGCCGAGCGCGACGGCATGACCGCCGCCGCGCGCATGCGCGATCATCTGCTCAATGTGCAATGGCGAATACCCGCGCAGCGTGAATCGGACGATAGAGTCGTCCGACAGCGGAAGTAGACTGGATTCGCGCGGCGCGTGCCCCTGCGAGAGGAGGTCGCGACGAGATTCACTGCCATGTTCAGGCATACGAGACAAGCCGCCACGTTCGCGCATCTGAGCGATGCGGGGCACCACGACGAAAGCGCGAGGTCGGCCTAGCAACAAGCGAAAAAGCTATGGACGAGATCGCGCTGCGCCGTTGCTTGCCCACTTCTAATTTGGCTAGCGGCGACTGGCTCTCGCCGTTCAGGTTTATTCGATGCGTGCCTCATTCACGGGCTCCTCATTCAACGACAACCGTGCGTGCGGGCGTTGAAGAGACCTGAACAGAAGCTGAAACTCACTTGCGCCATGTCGTCAACGGCGGGAATCGACCCCGCGGTGGACAGGATCGTTGCACGGTACGCACTTCCGGGAGGCGAGCAGAACCACGGACTGTTGATCGATTCGCCGGATCGGCTGGCCTTTGTCGCCTGTCAGGGCAATGACAAGCTGCTCGTGTTCGATATGAGAGCGCAGCGGGTCGTCCAGGCGTTCGACATTGGAAAAGACCAGACGTCCTCGCGTTCGATCCCGCGCTTGGCAGGCTCTATGTGGCCGGAGAAGCGGGCGTTGTCTCAGTCTTGAGTGTCAAAGACTCGAAGATCGCGAAGATCGGCGAGGGCACGCTTGGGCCAAACGCGCATGTGGTCGCAATCGACCCGGCGACGCACCATTCGTTTTTTCCGCTGAAGAACCTTGACGGACGTCCGGTGCCGCGCGTTACGACGCCCGATTGATCGCTGCCGGCTTCAGCCGCAACGGACAGGCTTTGCTCTCCCTGTGTCAGTTCAGGAGGTTGGACCATGAAAACGCTCTCGATCCTTGGAGGATTCCTCTTCACCACTTCGGTCTTGGCCGCCGCTCCGCACGTGAAAGACGGCATGCTGGTCGACGAGCAAGGCATGACCTTGTACGTATTCGGACGAAAGGGCATGCCAGGCGCATTGACCGTGGTACCCGCCGCTAATGATGGGTCGCAATGGACTTTCCAAGGGAAGCCTCTATTTCGCGGCTTAATGGACAAAAGGCCTGGAGATCGATCCGGAGACGGTCCTAACGAAGTCTGGCACAGCGTGCAGATACATTGACGTCCGCGACGGGATTACGTCCGTTCGAGACGAAACCAGATACCGACAACCGGCCTGCCCGTCGGGTCGGCGAAGGCATCAAATTTGCTAGCTGACAGCAATTGGTGTCATCGGTCGTTGACGCCAGCCTCAGCGAACAGCCCCGATTTCCGCGCCACGGCGCTTGAGAGGGCAACATGGAGCCATCGACGCATCCGTCCGGAACGGTGGTGTCAACACTACCGGTAGTGCTCGTCCATTCTGAAGGACGTAAGGCGGCTCAAGCGGGTCATGAGATTGGCACGCTCTGGGAACTCGCCAGACAAATCGCCGAACTCAAGGGCACCCGACTTGCCGGCGAGTTCGACGCGAACGCTGGGTATCCTGCGCATCGTTACCTGATCCCCAACGACACACTGACGCTCGCGCAGGCGCGCACGCTCGGTGTGAGATCCGAGCGCGACCTCTTCGGTGGGGTCGTGCCGTTTCCGTTCGTCGCGACTAAGGTAATTGCCCATCGCCTTCCCGATAACGCGCAGGGTGCACCGACTGGCTGGTCGCGTGAATTCGCCGAAAACACGGTGAAGGTGACGCTGCCGGGCTACTCGGCGTTTTCGCGGGATGACGCTCGGAATGCGGCGCGCAGGCTCTGGCAGGAGGGACGCGTGCGAATCAAGCGGCCCTATGGGATCGGCGGGGCGGGACAGGCACTGGTCGCGGATATGGATGAATTGGACGCGGCGCTCGCCGCGCTCGGCGACACGGCATTAAGAGCCGAAGGCGTGGTCGTTGAACGAGATCTCGATTCAATCGAAACGCTAAGCGTCGGTCAGGTCACGCTCGACGATCTGGTGGCGAGCTACTACGGTGTCCAGCATCTCACCGTCAACAATCACGGCCACCACGTCTATGGTGGCACGGACCTGGTCGTCGTACGCGGCGGCTTCGACATGCTTGGGCGACTCGATGTCACGAGCGATATCCATGAGGCCATCGTCAAGGCGCGGGCTTTCGACGCTGCCGTGCCAAAAGGTTATGCCGGTGTCTTTGCTTCGCGGCGCAACTATGACGTCGCGTGGGGCATCGATGCGCTAGGCGCGCGTCATTGCGGCGTGCTTGAGCAGTCGTGGCGGATCGGTGGTGCAACCGGCGCCGAGATCGGCGCATTGCGCGCCTTCCGGACCAACCCGCGCGCCTGTGCCGTACGAGCCTCGACTCGCGAACTTTACGGAGACGACGCGCAGATACCCGATGACGCCTGCATCGTCTATCGAGGCGTCGACGAGCAGGTCGGGGCCGTAACGAAGTACTACACCGTGGATCACGATACCTTGCAAGGGAGCAGCGACAGATGACAGCGGAGCACTATCGCGTGCAGATCAAGGTCGAGCACGGTCACCTCGACGGCACCTTGCTCGTACCGAAGACAACCGTGCCGGGCGTTCTTTTCGTGCATGGCTGGGGCGGCAATCAGGAACAGTATCTCGAGCGTGCGCGGCAGGCGGTGTCGCTCGGCTGCGTGTGCCTGACCTTCGATCTGACGGGACATGGGCGCACGCTCGACGAACAGCAAAAAGTTACCCGCGAGACCAATCTGCAGGACCTCTTGGCCGCCTACGATCTGCTCGCGGCCCATCCGCTAATTGACCGCGATTCGATCGCTGTCGTCGGCAGCAGCTATGGAGGCTACCTCGCCACCATCTTGACCGAACTGCGCCCCGTGCGCTGGCTTGGACTACGGGTGCCCGCGCTCTACCTTGACGAAGGCTGGAATACGCCGAAGCGCACGTTGCATGTCGAGCATGACCTTGTCGCGTATCGCCGGCGCATCGTGCCGGCGTCGCACAATCGCGCGTTGCGCGCCGCAGCCAGGTTCGGCGGCGACGTGCTGCTGGTCGAATCGGAGCATGACGAGATCGTGCCGCACCCAGTCATCGCCAGCTATCTACAGGCCTGTCTAAAAGCGCATTCGCTCACGTACCGAGTCATCGAGGGCGCGGATCATGGGCTGTCCGACGACGCGAGCCAGCGTGCCTATACGGCGCTCGTCGTGAACTGGCTGGTGGAGATGATCGCGGGCCGTCGGGCGGGACCCCGGGGGGAGGCGCCGGATCCTTCAGGGACATAGGGCGGCCTCAACCCGCCAGTGCAGACCGGGAGGTACCTCCCGATCACGAGATGACCGGACAAGACAAGAACGTGCATTCTTTCCAACTGAGGTGCTACGTGGCTCATTTCCATGTTGTCCGGCTCGCCCACTTGTCGTTGGCTGCATCGGCGCGCTCACCACGCTCGCGCGTGCGGACGAGTGCGATTCGATCAGAGCGGTGACCTGGCCGGAACTCCCGGACGCCTTCGCCTATCGCGGCGATTCGCCCGGCGCCCTCGACGCCGAGGGTTCGCGCGCGGGACGGGCCCGACCATTTGTGCGTCGGCGAACTTGAGGGCATCTGACTAATGCGTCGCTTTCCATTTGACAACTGCAGGATTGACGCGGAGCCGCTGCAGGCGTCTAGAGCGGCGTCGAATGCCATTAATTGGCAGAGAGGGTACGGAAAGGCCGACCGGTCAACGAGAAGAAGCCTGAACCTCCGGGATGCACGCTGGACGCCGTCGATCCGCGACCCAGGAACGGTTTCGATTACTGCGCAGCCATCCGGGCCGCGGTTTCCTTCAGTTGCGACACGAACTGGTCGACACTACACGCTCGACATGGCCATTGCCGCAGGGCGGCGTCATCTCGGCACGTTGAAAGATTCGATCACGCTAGGCAGTGTCGTGCGTCACCACGTGCGCCTGCCCGGCGACATGCAGATCGTCGTGCAGCAGCAGGGCAGCCGGCGGCCCGCCGTGCACGCACGCGGTGCCCCGGTCGTCATCGACTGGGCGCCCGAGGATTGCCAGATGATCCTGCAGGACTGAACGCCCGCCCTGGATTCCGGAGAACAGCATGAAGACACAGTCGCCGACCGTGGAGGACGAACTCGCCCGTCGAAAGCGCCAGGAGCAGCTCGCGCTGCCCGAGTCGCTCGGCGAGTTCGTACGCGAGCAGGCCGCCCTTTACGGCGACAGAATCGCCGCCGTATGGTTCGAGCGCGGCATCAGCATGACGTATGGGCAAATCGACAGTGTCGCCTCCAGGCTCGCGGATTCCCTTGTGCGGCGAGGGATTCGCAAGGGCTGCCACGTCGCGTTGATGCTGAAGAACGCGCCGGAATTCCCTGTGACGTGGATAGCGCTCGGCCGAATCGGCGCGGTGATGGTGCCAGTCAACACCGCCTATACGAACGACGAAATGCGTTTCGTGCTGGAAGACTCCGATGCGCAGTATCTCGTGATCGACGCGGAGTATCTCCCGCGCCTCAGCGACGCGCCCGCGCTACCGAGATTGATCGCGTGGGAGCGCGTGATCGATGTCGGCGAGAGCGGCCATCCTGTGCGCTGGCAGGCGCTCGTCGATACCGGCGACGCCGCGTTCGTGCCAGTGAGTCCCGTCACGCGCAACGATCTGCTCAGCCTGCAGTACACGTCGGGAACGACGGGCTTTCCCAAGGGCTGCATGTTGAGCCACGACTACTGGATGATTCATTGCCACGGTGCGGCGAGGCATCGGCGCGGACCCGAAGGCGGCATCGAGAATGTGTTGATCTGGGCGCCATTTTTCTACATGGACCCGATGTGGCAGTTCCAGGAGAACCTACGGAGCCACCTTTGCGGCGCTCGCGTGCAGCGCAGACGTTGTTCCGCTCTTGCGCAGCAGCCGCAGGTCGAAGGCGGGCAGGGCGTCAAGGCGCCGGCGTCTTCTCCGTGACCGCGACCGGCGCCGAATCGAGGGGCACGATCTCATCGAAATGCGAGTAATCGATGTGACTCACGCCGTTTTCATCGCGCATGATGTCCACGAAGCGGTAATGCCAGAAAATCTGATCGCAAGTCCACAGGTGACGTGCCTGCATGGTCTGGGAAGTCGATTCGTCGACGCCTTCGAGCGTCAGCAGCAGGGTCGTGTCGCGGCCCTTGAGTGTTTCGGCGGTTTCGCCGAACAGTGGACTGCTCTCGTCGATGACGTGCATCAGGCTCCAGCCCAGTTTGAAGACCGGATGCTGATCGCGCACCAGAGTCAGGTCGTAGAGCTTACGCAGCGTATAGCCCTCGACGGTCGTTTCCTGCCGCAGGATGCGCAGCCTGGCGCGTGCTTCGGCGATGACGTTCTGACGGCCGTTGGCGGCGCGCACCATCAGCGTCATCTGACCTTCCAGAGGTCGCACGATCGCATAGCGAGCAAAAATGATCTTTGCGTGCGGGCGTGAAAACCGCGCGAAGATCAGCCCTGTGGCCAACGCGATACTGGACATGCCGACATAGATTTCGAGCGTCGCAATCCAGTGTGCGTAGACGGTTTGCGGATGCATGTCACCGTAGCCGACCGTTGCGAGCGTTTCGACACTGAAGAAGAATGCGCCGCCGAAGCCTTCCGGGAACTGATTGGCGATTGGCGCCGCGCCGAGCATGTAGAGCGTCGCGAACAAAGTGTTCAGCAGCAGAAACAGCAGAGCAAGTGACGCGAAAAACGTTGGCCAGCGGACCATGAGTGCCCGGTGATAGAGATCCTGCCAGAGCGGTGCCGGCAAACCGTGCGCGATGACGACACGATCGTCCATGCGCATTTCGCGGCTGCCGCGCGCACGACGCCGTGGCGTGCGTGCTTCGGCGTCGCCGATGCCCGGAAAACGATCTGACGGTTCGGTAGCCATCGCGTAGTCATCGAGCTGAAAGCGCGCCGAGCGTAGCACGATGTTCGGTGCGCGGAAGATTTGCGGCGCTTCTGGTGAGCGCCGGGTTGCCTGTCGGCCTGGGTGCTTGTTGCCGCGGAGTGCAACCCGCGCGCTTCGCTTTTCTCCTGGCGATTAAAGTTTATCGTAGCACGTCGTTTCCGAGCATCATTTTGCTACGTCAGTGCACGCGCAGCATATCGAGTCGGTGAGCGAGTCTGTCGACAAGTTGACATAAATAGTACCGAAATTATGTCAAAGCCAGATACAAATGTCGGCGCGTCAGCTAAATAGAAATGTCGTGTTTCCTAACCTGACATATCGCTCGTTCTCAAGGTTTTCGGGGTTGGGGCGGCGCAGCCGCCCCCCGTTCCCTCATCGCTTTTGCACTGACTTGCAGAATCGCGTCGTTGATATCGGCAATATCGAGCGCGCGTTGTTTCTTCAGGCCGACGAGTGCTTGCTTCGCCCGCACGTCCTCGCCGCGATGCGTGCGCGAGGGGGAACCGGACGCACGACGATCGTCGCGCTTGGCCTGTACACACAGCGCCACTTCCAAGGCGTGCGCCAGTCGTTTGTTCTCCACCTCGGCACCTTGCTCGATGCGTGCGATGCGATCGTACGACGTGCACGGCAACGCGACACCATCGGCTTGTACTTCCACAGTGCCATCCGGATACTCGATGACTTCGATGTACTCGTGGATCAACGAACGACTGGCCGGTGAGTCCTCCAGCAGATACATCACGCGATCGTATTGCACGGTCAGGGCGTTGGTGACCTTGCGCGGTACGCGATACGACAGAATCTGCCGCAGATCATCGTCCTCACACAGCGGCCGATGTGCGTCGTGATCGCTGCGCGGCACTTTGCCGAAGCGCTCATTGAACTCGGCGATGAAGCAGGGCGCGTAGGCATTGGCGGCCTCGCGCCTGCTGATCCCGCGCAGGCGTAACTCCTTGACCAGCCGGTCCTGAAAGGTCAGATTGGCGCGCTCCACCCGGCCCTTGGCCTGACTGGTGTTGGCACAGAAGGCGTCGATGTTGAGCTCGTACAAGGCGCGCCCGAACTGCGTCACGCCTTTGCCGGCGGTGCCCGAGCGGTTCTTGACGTAGAACACACCCGCCTTGTCGCTGTAAAACGCCACCGGCTTGCCGTGCGCGAGCAGATACTTCGAGAGCGCCTCGAAATAGCTGAAAAGCGACTCGGTCGCGGTGAAATGCAGCGTCATCAAGCGTCCAGTGGCGTCGTCGATGAATACCAGCAGCGTGCAACTCGGCGCACGGTCTTCAAACCACCGATGCTCGCTGCCATCGATCTGGATCAGTTCGCCCAGGCAGCGCCAGTCTCGGCACCGATCTCATAGATGATCGCGGTTGCCAGATTTTCGATGAGCGGTGTGTGGGCGCGCAGGAACGCGTCCCAGCCGGTGTCGCCCCGGGTTAGAAATTTCCGGGCCGCTCCTAGGGTGAGTAATCGGTCCGCAGTGAAATTTTGGGGACGTATTGATGCGCGCGGAACGCACCCACGCGAGCCTGGTTGGCTGAGAGATTTACCGTGACCTGGCAATCCAACCCCGCGATGCTGCACAGATAGCGCGGTAACGGGGCCCATGGATGGTCAGCAGCGTCGTCCCGTCGAAGAGGACGCCGTCCGTCGCCTGCGCGGGTTCAAGGCGCGCGGCGCCCGTCGCCATGTCGAGCGTGCGCGCGACGAGCCTGCCCGCCTCCACCGCTGCACGTAGCTCGGCGAGACCGCTCGCGAGCGTCAACGGCTCCAGCACGAGCTGAATGGTGCCGCCACAAGGCAGGCCGAAGCGATGCGCCTCTTGCGCGCTGACGCCGTACTTCAACGCCTGCGGCCTTTCCTGTTCGATGCCTCGCTGCCGCACGCGATCGATCGGATCGTCTTCGATGCATCCGCCCGACACCGACCCGACCACATACCCATCGGCGCACGGCGAGCATCGCCCCTACGGGACGCGGCGACGATCCCCATGTCTTCACCACCGTCACCAGCAGCACGCGATGCCCGTCTGTCAGCCATCGCGCGCTGCTTCTCAGGACTTCGAGATCCACGCTGTCCATTGACTCGCCTCGCTGCCATTCACCGCAACGGCGCGATACCTTCCGCAACGCCGGCCGGCATGCAGATGTGCTTGATTTCCGTGAAGTCGGCGAGGGCATCGTAGCCGTGCAGGCGGCCGAGACCGCTTTGCCGGTACCCACCCGTTTCCGCTTCGGCAAAGAGCTTGTTGTGATCGTTGATCCACACCGTGCCATTGCGCAGCGCGCGCGCGATGCGAAACGCGCGGGCGCCGTCGTTGGTCCACACGCTCGCGGAGAGGCCAAATACGGTGTCGTTGGCTCTGTCGATTGCCTGCGCTTCAGTGTCAAACGTCTCCAGGGTGACGAACGGTCCGAAGATTTCCTCCTGGCAGAAGAATGCTTTCGGGTCGCTGTGTTCGATGAGCGTGGGCGAGAGGAACGCGTGTCCTGAGCGCGTGCCACGAAGCAGTACGCGATCGGCTTCGTCGCAGGCGCGGGCAATGGTTTGATAGACCGCGTCGCGCGTGGCCGCGTCGATTAGCGGACCGATGTCCATTGCCTCATTGATGCCTTCACCCACTCTCAGTGCTTCGAGCGCACGCGTCAGATGCTCGCGCATCTCGGCCGCTCGGCGGGCATGCACGAGCACCCGGCGCGCAGCAGTGCATTGCTGACCTGAGATGATCGTCGCGGCGCGCGCGATACGCGGCGCGATCGCGACGACGTCCGCATCCTCGAAGACGACACAGCACGACTTGCCGCCGAGTTCCAGCGAGAGCTTCTTCATGCTTTCGGCGGCGGCGGCCATAATCTTCTTGCCCGTCGCGGTCGATCCGGTGAAACTCACAATGTCGACGTCATGCGACTCGACCAACCGTTCGCCTGCCGCATAGCCGATCTCGTGGACGAGGTTCACTGCGCCCTTCGGCAGCGCGGTCTGCTCGAAGCAGCGCAGCATGGCTGCGATAACTAGCGGCGTCTGTGCGGCGGATTTGACGATTGCCGTGCAGCCAGCGGCGAGAGCGGGCGCGAGCGAGCGCACGAGCAACACCGCGGGCGCATTCCAGGGCACAAAGATGGCCGCGACGCCAGCGGCCTCACGCAGCATTGTCGAGATCGTTCCCGGCTCTGATTCCAGCACGTGCCCCGCGATGTGCCGAGCGAGTCCCGCGTAATATCGGACTTCGGAAATTGCGGCTGCGATCTCGCCGCGCGATTGCGCTATCGCCTTGCCGTTTTCGCGCGTCAGCAGGGTCGCAAGCGGCTCGCGTTGCGCATCGAGTGCGCCGGCCCATGCGAGCAGCACGTCCTGACGCAGGCGCGCGTCCTGTGCCCACGTCGTGCGGTCGAACACGTTCCGTGCCGCGGCGATGGCCGCATCGGCTTCCGCCGCCCCGCCGTCGGCGAACTGGCCGATGCTTTCGCCGGTAGCGGGGTCGATACTGTCGGCCGACGGAACGCCGACCCATGCGCCGGCTATCCAGTGTGGTGCTTTCATGCAGTTTCCTTGGAGATATGAGGGGCGTTTGTGCCGGATGCGTTCGACACGCGATGCAGTTCGTCGGCGATGATCTCGATCAGCGCCTCGGCCGCAGCGGACAACGGCCTGCGCGGATGGCTCACGCGCACGATATGCCGCACGATGCGTGGCGCGAGAATCGGATAGGCCCGCAGTGTCCCACGCTGCACGGCCCGCCCAACGGCGATGCGCGGCAGGATCGTCGCAAAGCGAGTGCTCTCCACGAGCTTCACGATCGTGCTGAGCACGTCGATTTCGAAACGCGGCGCAAGCAACACGTCTTCGTGCTGTGCGACGGTATCGAGCACGCCGCGCAGGCCGTGGCGCTTGGTCGGCAACACGAGTTCGAGTTCGGGCAACTGCGCAAGCTCGATCGTGTGCGGCAGGTCAGGGCCGTGCTCGACGCTCGTCGCCAGCACCATTTCTTCATCGAGCAGCGTCTGCGAATCCAGCGACAGGCGCGCGCGGGGCTTGTTGATGAGGGCCGCATCGAGCTGGCCACCCGCGACCCAGTCAATGAAGGTCGCGCTGAAGCCGTCTGCCACCGTCACTTCGACATGCGGATAACGCGCATGAAAGCGCGAGAGCGAATCGGCAAGCACGCTCTCCGTCACCGATGCGATGAGCCCGATGCTCACATGCCCCGTCACCACTTCGTCGCGCTGCTGAAGCTGCTGCCGCGCGTGGGCGAGGTCGCGCATGATCGGCAGAAAGAGGCGATACATCAGGCGTCCGGCGGCGGTCGGCGCCATGCCGTGCGCGCCGCGCTCGAACAATTGCTGGTGCAACTCGTCTTCTAGCTTCGCAATCTGCATGCTGAGTGCGGGCTGCACGATGTTCAGCCGTTTGGCCGCGCGCGTGACCGATCCGTCCTCGAAGAGCGCGATGAAGTACTGGATTTGCTTGAGGTCCATTTCTCGTTCGGATTGGCATCAATAAGACTAATGACATACGACCGCTTTATCAGTCACTGTCCGCTTCTTGGCTTGCCGCCCATTTCCCGCAATGCTCGGCCGTGCGCCGAGGCGCCACCGGTGTATTGATAGCGACTTGAAAGACCGGTGTCATTGGTGCTAACGCTGATATCAACATTAATGATTCAAAACATCAAAAAACAGTATTAGAACTTATATCGCGATCTCGCTACGCTTCATTTCATCCGTTGCCGCGGCGCTCCGGCCGCCAAAACGCAAGGGACCGATGGAGACGCAGATGAATATTCGCGACGCCGCGACGCACCGCACCTTTTCCACCTTTGCTCTTCCGTGGGCCTCGAATCGCTCAGAGACGTCAGCGCTCACGCTGCGCGACTGGCTCGCGCATCTTGCGAAGACCGGCCGCCTGGCGACCATCGAACGGCCGGTTGCGCTCGAGCACGAACTCGCCGCAATCGCCAAACGGCTCGACGGTACGCAGGCCGCTTTCTTCACGCATCCCGGCGGCAAGGGCGTGCCGGTCGTCTCCGGCTTCATGTCGAAGCGCGGCTGGATCGCGGAGGCGCTGGGCGTCGAGGAAGCGGGCCTGCTCGCGCGCTTTTCGGCGGCGGTCGCGCAGCCGATCGCATCGAGGGTGGTCGATCGAGCGGACGCGCCCTGTCAGGAGATCGTTCATACGAACGGCATCGACCTGCACGCATTGCTGCCGATTCCCACCCACAGCGAACACGACAACGGCCCGTACATCACGGCGGGGCTCGTCATTGCGCGCAATCCGCGCACCGGCGTGCAGAACGTGTCGATCAACCGCATTCAGGTGCACGGCCCGGACCGCATGGCGATCCTGCTCCTGCCGCGCCATCTGTACGCGTTCCAGAAGGCCGCGGAGGAAGCGGGCGATGCGCTCGACGTGGCCGTCGCGATCGGCGTCGATCCGCTGACGATGCTCGCCTCGCAGGCGATCACGCCGATCGATCACGACGAACTGGAGATCGCCGGGGCGCTGCATGGCGCGCCGCTGCCGGTCGTGAAATGCGTGACAAGCGCCGTGCATGTGCCGGCGTTCGCCGAGATCGTCATCGAAGGGCGTATTCTGCCGAACGTGCGCGAGCCGGAAGGCCCGTTCGGCGAGTTCCCCAAGTATTACAGCGCGAAGGAAGCGCGCGAGGTGATCGAGGTGGCTGCACTCACGCATCGCCGCGACCCGGTCTTTCATACGATCGTGCCCGCCGAGATGGAGCACCTGTTACTCGGCGCGATTCCCCGCGAAGCGACGCTGCTCGCGCATCTGCGACGCAGCCATCCGGGTGTCGCGGATGTGCATCTGTCGGTCGGCGGCGTGTGTCGTTATCACCTCTGGGTGCAGTTCGAAAAGAAGCGGGAAGGCGAAGCGAAGAACGTGATCCTCTGCGCGTTCGGCGCGCATTACGACATCAAGCAGGTCGTCGTCGTCGATACCGATGTGGACGTGCACGATCCCGCCGAAATCGAATGGGCGATCGCGACGCGCTTTCAGGCCGATCGCGATCTCGTCGTGATCGAGGGGGCGCAGGGTTCGCCGCTCGATCCCTCCACGACGGTGGGCCAACCGGCGGACGCGCCGCCGCATCTGCAAGGCGTGAGCGCGAAGATGGGTCTCGACGCGACGCGCCCCGTGGTCTATCCGGAACATGTGTTCACGCGCGTTCGCATTCCCGGGCAGGAGACGGTCGACCTCGACGCGCTTGTCGCCGCCGACAACGCAGCTTTCGAAGCCTACCTGGGCCGCGACCATGACTGAGCGAAACAAGTCGCGCATCGTCGTCGGCATTTCGGGCGCAAGCGGCGCGGTGATCGGCGTGCGCCTGCTCGCCGCGCTGCGTCGGCTCGGCACGCACGAGACGCATCTCATCGTGTCGGCGTCGGGCGCGGTGACGGCCGCACAGGAACTCGGCCTCGCGCGTGGCGATCTCGAAGCCGTTGCCGATGTCGTGCACAACGTGCGCGATATCGGCGCGGCCGTGGCGAGCGGATCTTTTCTGACCGACGGCATGGTGATCGCGCCATGTTCGATGAAAACGCTTGCGGGCGTCGCGAACGGCTTCGCGGACAACCTGCTTACGCGTGCCGCCGATGTGATGCTCAAGGAGCGCCGCCGCCTCGTGCTGGTCGCGCGCGAAACGCCGCTCAATCTCGCGCATCTGCGCAACATGATCCTCGCCACCGAGATGGGGGCGATCGTTATGCCGCCGGTGCCCGCGTTCTACGCGCATCCGAAGACGATCGAAGACGTGGTCGATCACACGGTCGGCCGCATTCTGGATTTGTTCGGCATCGAGCACGGCGAGATCGCGCGCCGCTGGAGCGGCCTCGCCGATGAATTCGGCGGCCGCGCCGCAGGCGAGGAGTAACGTCATGAATCAGCGCGAAACCGCATTCGCCCACATGGACGCGCGCGTCGCCGACAACCAGGCGCGCGAAGCGACTGCGCCGCAGCGTCACATCGGACGCCCGATGCAGCGCCTCGAAGACCCGGCGATCCTGACGGGCCGTGGCCGCTATGGCGACGACATCGCTGTAAAGCCGGGCACGCTGCACGCCGCGATTCTGCGTTCGCCGCACGCGCACGCGGATATCCTGTCGATCGATACGGAAGCCGCATCGAAACTCGCGGGCGTGCGCGCCGTTCTCACGCGCGACGATTTGCGTCCGTGGTCGCGACCGTTCGTCGTCGGCGTGAAATCGCCGATGGAACAGTGGGCGCTCGCGATGGACCGCGTGCGCTACGTCGGCGAGCCGGTCGCGGTCGTGATGGCCGAATCGCGTGCGCTCGCGGAAGACGCGCTCGATCTCATCAGGGTCGACTACGCGATGCTCGATCCCGTGACGTCGATCGAACAAGCCGCGAAGGACGACGCGCCGGTGCTGCACGAACGCGTCGGCAGCAACGTCATCAGCGACCGGCACTTCCGCTACGGCGAGCCGGAAGTGGCCTTCGAGCGGGCTCCGCATCGCGTGAAGCTGGTCGCGCATTATCCGCGCAACACCTGCGCGCCTATCGAGTGCGGCGTGGTCATCGCCGAGTATCTGTCGGGCGATGAAGGCTACGACGTCACGTCGAATTTCATGGGGCCATTTTCGCTGCACGCCGTCATGGCAATGGCTTTGAGCGTGCCCGCCAATCGCCTGCGTCATAAGGCCCCGCGCGATTCTGGCGGCAGCTTCGGCGTGAAGCAGGCCGTGTTTCCGTATGTGGTGCTGATGTGCCTCGCATCGCGCAAGGCGGGCGCGCCGGTGAAATGGGTCGAGGACCGGCTTGAGCATTTGAGCGCGGCGACATCGGCGACGGCGCGCGTCTCGGCGATCGAAGCGGCCGTGGAAGCGGATGGCCGCATCGTCGCGCTGTCCTACGATCAGTTGGAAGACGTCGGCGGCTACGTGCGCGCACCCGAGCCCGCGACGTTCTACCGGATGCACGGCTGTCTGACGGGTGCGTACGCCATCCCGAATCTCCTCGTGCGCAACCGGGTCGTGCTGACAAACAAGACGCCAACCGGCCTCGTGCGCGGCTTCGGCGGACCGCAGGTGTATTTCGCGCTGGAGCGGCTGATTCAGCGCATCGCCATCGAGCTGAAGCTCGATGTGCTCGACGTGTATCGCCGCAACTTCGTTCCCGCCGATGCGTTCCCGTATCGCGCGGCAGCGGGCGCACTGCTCGATTCGGGCAACTATCAGGAAGCGCTGCGCCGTTCGATCGACGATGGCGGATACCGCGAACTCGTCGCGCGCCGCGACGCCGCGCGCGGCGAAGGGCGGCTGTATGGCATAGGCTTCGCGGCGATCGTGGAGCCGTCGGTCTCGAACATGGGCTACATCACGACCGTGATGCCCGCCGACGCGCGCAAGAAAGCAGGACCAAAGAATGGCGCGATCGCGAGCGCGACCGTCAGCGTTGACCTGCTCGGCGGCGTGGTGGTGACGATCGCATCGACGCCCGCGGGCCAGGGCCACATGACAGTGTGCGCGCAAGTCGTCGCCGACGTGCTCGGGCTCGATCCGAAGGACATCGTCGTGAACGTCGAATTCGATACGCACAAGGACGCCTGGTCCGTCGCGGCGGGCAATTATTCGAGCCGCTTCGCGGGCGCGGTGGCGGGCACGGTGCATCTCGCCGCGACGCGCGTGCGCGACAAGCTCGCGCGCGTGCTCGCGCAGCAGTTCAACTGCGCGCCCGGCGACGTGCGCTTCGAAGGCGCGCGCGTCTTTCCGCACGGCGCCGAAGACCGCGCGCTGCCGTTCGCGCGCGCCGCGAGCAATGCGCCGCACTGGGCGCCCGCGCTCTTACCTGAAGGCGAAGAGCCGGGCCTGCGCGAAACCGTGTTCTGGTCGCCGCCGCACATGGATGCGCCTGACGAACGGGCCCGCATCAATACATCGGCGGCGTATGGCTTCGCGTTCGACATGTGCGGCGTCGAAGTGGATCGCGCGACGGGACGCGTGCGCATCGACCGATATGTGACCGTGCACGACGCCGGCACGATCCTCAATCCCGCACTCGCCGATGGCCAGATTCGCGGCGCGTTCGCGCAAGGTCTCGGCGCGGCGTTGATGGAAGAGTTCCGCTATGGCGCGGACGGCAGTTTCCAGTCCGGCACGCTCGCCGACTACCTGATGCCGACAACCTGCGAAGTGCCCGATCCGCTGATCGTGCATCTAGAGACGCCTTCGCCTTTCACGCCGCTTGGCGCGAAAGGTCTCGGCGAAGGCAACAACATGAGCACGCCGCCATGCATCGCGAATGCGGTGGCGGATGCGCTCGGCGTCGAAGACATTCGCCTGCCGCTCACGCCGCCCAGAGTGATGGCGATGATCGGCATGGACGATCCCGAACCGTCGCGGCCGGAATATCGCGAAGCGCCCGCCACGAAGCCCGCGACGCCAGGCGGCGGACGCGCACTGACGGCGCAGGGCGCTGTCGATTTGCCCGCGACGCCCGAAGCTGTGTTCGCCGTGCTGCTCGATCCGAAGGCACTCGCCAACGTCATTCCCGGCTGTCACACGCTCGAAGAGACGGCGCCGAACCAGTACCGCGCGGACGTGACCGTCGGCGTCGGCATGATCAAGGCGCGTTTCGAGGCGCGTATCGGCTTGTCGGAGATCGATGCGCCGCGCCGCCTGCGACTCGCTGGCGCGGGGATCTCGCCGCTCGGCAGCGCGCGCGGCAGCGGTCTCGTCGAACTGACGCCGCAAGGCAGCGGCACGCGGCTCACGTACGACTACGAAGCGCAGGTGTCAGGCAAGGTCGCGGCGGTCGGCGGCCGCATGCTCGAAGGCGCGGCGAAGGTCGTGCTGAAGCAGTTGTTCGAATCGCTCGGACGGCAGGCGGCGGGCAAGCCGGTGCAAGCGCACGGATCGTGGATCGCAAGACTCCACGCACGTTTCAGGAGACACGCATGAAGCCTGCACCGTTCGATTACCTGCGCGCGATGACCGCGCAAGACGCGCTCGACGCGCTCGCGCAATACGGCGAAGACGCCCGCGTGCTGGCGGGCGGCCAGTCGCTGATGGCCGTGCTCAATATGCGGCTCGCGCAGCCGAAGGTGCTCGTCGATATCTCGCGCACCGCCGAACTCGATGCCGTACGCGTGGACAAGCAGGCGGGGCATCTCGTCGTCAACGCCGCGGCGACGCAAGGCAGCGTCGAATGGCGCAGCACGCTCACCGACGAAGTGCCGATGCTCGCGATGGCGTTCCCACATATCTCGCACTTTCAGATCCGCAATCGCGGGACCGTATGCGGTTCGATCGCGCATGCGGATCCGAGCGCGGAGTTGCCGCTCGTGCTTTCGGCGATCGGCGGCGACGTGATGCTGCGCTCGAAGAAGAAAAAGCGCGTGCTCGCGGCGCAGGACTTCTTTCAAGGCATGTTGATGACGGCGCGCGAACCGGATGAACTCGTGGAGTCCGTGCGCTTTCCGCTGAAGAAGCCGGGCGAGCGTTACGCGTTCACTGAATTTTCCGCGCGTCACGGCGACTTCGCGATGGTCGCGTGCGCGGCGGTCGTGACGGACGACGCGATCCGCATCGCGGTGGGCGGCGTCGCGGACCGGCCGACGGTCGAAAGCTGGCCGCGCCTCTCGGGCGACGACCTGCGCGGGGCATTGAACGATTTGAGCTGGAAGCTGGGCGCGCAGGACGACGCCCACCTCAGCGCGAAATATCGGCGGCATTTGGTCCGGCAACTCGGATGGCGAGTGATTGAGGAGGCGAAGTGAGCAAGACATCGACGAACATCCTGCGGCAAGGCGAAGCGCAGCGCATCACACTGACGCTCAACGGCCGCGAACGCAGCGGCCATTGCGAGCCGCGCGAACTGCTGTCGGACTTCCTTCGGCACGAACTCGGCGCGACCGGGACGCATGTCGGCTGCGAACACGGCGTGTGCGGCGCGTGCACGGTGCACATCGACGGCGTTGCGGCGCGTTCGTGCCTGATGCTCGCGGTGCAAGTACAGGGAAGGCGTGTCGATACGGTCGAGGGTCTTGCACCCGATCAGACGCTCGGCGACTTGCAGCAGGCGTTCCAGCGGCATCACGCACTGCAGTGCGGCTTCTGCACCGCGGGCATTTTGATGTCGTGTGCGGACTATCTGCAACGCGTGCCCGATCCGAGTGAAGGGCAGGTGCGCGAGATGCTCTCGGGCCATATCTGCCGGTGTACGGGCTACACGCCGATCGTCAAGGCTGTGCTCGACGTTGCGGCATGTCGCAATGGTCGCGTCCGCAGCGAACAAGGCCGGGAGGTCGAGCATGCTTGATCTCGGCCGCACGTTCCTGCAAAGCGTCGAGCGCAGCCCGCATGCGCTCGCGCTCGTCGATGGCGATATGCAATTCACCTACGCGCAGTGGCACCGCGTCATCCTCAATGTCGCCGATGGCTTGCGCAAACTCGGTCTCTCACGTGGCGACCGGCTGCTCGTCGTGCTGCAGAACCGCTGGGAGATGGCGACGCTGCACTGGGCCTGCCAGTTCGCGGGCATCGTGATCGTGCCGCTCAACTGGCGCGCCAAACCCGAGGAACTCGACTACTGTGTGACTGATGCGGGCGTGAAGGCGATCGTCTACGAACCGGTGTGCGCGGATGCCGTCGTGCAAAGCAGCGCGGCGCAAAACGTGCCGCGCATCGGACTTGATGATGCCCAAGGCCGCACGACCTCCTATGACGCGCTGCTCGTCGAACGCGCGCATGCAGGCGAAACCACCGACGCGAATGCAGACGATATCTCGCTGATTCTCTACACATCGGGCACGACCGGCAAGGCGAAGGGTGTGCCGCGCCGTCACCGGCACGAACGCGCGGGCGCGCTCGCGCATGTCGCGCAGAACTTGTACCGACACGGCGAACGCACGCTCGGGGTGATGCCGCTCTATCACACGATGGGAGTGCGCTCGCTGCTCTCGATGGCGCTCGTCGATGGTCTCTTCGTCTGTGTGCGGCGCTGGAACGCGCGGCTCGCGCTCGAGTCTATCGCGAAGCACGGCCTCACGTGCCTGTATCTCGTGCCGACGCTCTATCACGACCTGCTCGCCGATTGCGCCTTCGCGAACATCGATACCTCGTCGGTGAAGAAGCTCGGCTTCGCGGGCGCGCCGATGAGCGATGGCCTGCTCAAGCGCCTCTCGGCAGCGTTCGAGCCGGAATTGTTCGTCAACCACTATGGCTCGTCCGAGGTCTACACGTTCAGCATCGACCAGGACGCGACGAAAAAGCCGGGCAGCGCGGGACGCGCGGGCATCAACACGCGACTTCGCGTCGTGAAGCTCGACGCGAAGTCGCCCGACGATCTCGCGCCGGTGAACGGAGAAGGTCAGATCATCGCGGACCTGCTCGGCGACGAAGCGTTCGAAGGCTACTGGAACCGCCCCGATGCCAACGCGAAGTCGCTGCGCGAAGGCTGGTACTTCACCGGCGACACCGGCTACTTCGACGAAGACGGCGACCTGTACGTCTCCGGACGAGTCGACGACATGATCATCAGCGGCGGCGAGAACATCTCGCCGGTCGATATCGAATCGGTACTTTCGCTGCATCCGTCGGTCGACGAAGTGGCCGTCGCGGGCGTGAAGGACGAGCGCTGGGGCCAGCGCGTGGTCGCATTCATCAAGCGCCGCGATTACGTCGATTCAGCCGCGCTCGACGCATGGTGCCGCGAGTCGGACCTCGTCAACTTCAAGCGTCCGCGCGACTACGTGTTCGTCGACGAAATTCCGAAATCGCCGGTCGGCAAGATCCTGCGCCGCAAGCTTTCCGCAGGCGAATATCAATGCGATGACGGTCCGTCCGCATTCGCTGCACACCCCACCGAAATCACGAAGGAGTAGACCAACATGACCGATTTGATCCATCGCGGCCAGGCACTGTTGCAGGACCTCGACGGCTTCTCGATCGAGATAGACGCCGGGCGCGAGCGTGCCGACATCATCCTGCATCGCCCGCCGTTCAACGTGATCTCGATGCACGCGCGCGACCAGTTGCGCGCCGCGTTCGAGGCGCTCGATGAAGACGACCGCGTGCGCGTGATCGTCGTGCGGGCGAAGGGCGAGCACTTTTCGAGCGGCGGCGACATCAAGGGCTTTCTCGAAGCTTCGCCCGAGCATGTCTCGAAGCTCGCCTGGAATATCGCCGCGCCCGCGCGCTGCTCGAAGCCGGTGATCGCGGCCAATCGCGGTTTCTGCTTCGGCGTGGGCTTCGAGTTGTCACTTGCGTGCGACTTCCGCATAGCGACCGAGACCACATTCTATGCGCTGCCAGAACAGAAGCTCGGGCAGATTCCGGGCTCGGGCGGATCGGCGCGCTTGCAGCAGATGGTCGGCATCGGCAGGACCAAGGACATCGTGATGCGCTCGCGCCGCATACCGGGCAAGCAGGCGTACGAGTGGGGCATCGCGGTCGAGTGCGTGCCGGATGCGGAACTGGAAGCCGCCACCGATGCACTCGTCAACGAGTTGCGCACGTTCTCGCCGCTCGCGCAACGCACGGCGAAGAAGCTGCTCAACGATTCCGAAGATACGCCGCTCTCGATCGCGATCGAACTCGAAGGGCATTGCTATAGCCGTCTGCGGACCTCGGACGATTTCCGTGAAGGCGTCGAAGCGTTCCATGGCAAGCGCAAGCCAGTGTTCCGCGGTTCCTGAGAAGCCGGCAAAAGACGAGGAGACAGGCAAATGGATCGTTTCGACTACGTGATCATCGGTGGCGGATCGGCGGGATGCGTGCTCGCGCATCGGCTGTCGGCGGTACCGTCGCTGCGCGTCGCGTTGATCGAGGCGGGCGCGGATACACCCCCGGGCGCGGTGCCCGCGCATATCCTCGACAGCTATCCAATGCCCGTCTTTTGCGGCGATACCTACATCTGGCCGGATCTGAAAGCGAAGGCGACGAAGACATCGGCGCCGCGCGTGTATGAGCAGGGCCGTGTGATGGGCGGCGGGTCGAGTATCAACGTGCAGTCGGCGAATCGCGGCCTGCCGCGCGACTACGACGAGTGGGCCGCGAACGGCGCGCCGGGCTGGGCATGGGACGACGTGCTGCCCTATTTTCGCAAGCTCGAGCGGGATGTGAATTTCCCCTCTGGCGAGTTGCACGGCAGCGATGGGCCAGTGCCGATCCGCCGCATCATGCCGGAAGACTGGCCCCCATTCTGTCACGCGTTCGCCGATGGTCTGCGCGCGAACGGCTTTGCCACCTTGCAAGACCAGAATGCCGAGTTCGGCGATGGCTTGTTTCCCGGCGCGTTCTCAAATATCGACGACAAGCGCGTGTCTACCGCTGTCGCGTACCTCGACGAAGCGACGCGTAAGCGGCCCAATCTCACTGTGTATCCGAACCTGCGTGTCGAGCGAATCGTGATGGAAGGGACCGCCGCTCAGGGCGTGGTCGCGGTGGCGTCCAACGGCGAGCGGGTACATCTGGACGCCGATGAGGTCGTGATCTGTGCGGGCGCGCTCCAGTCGCCCGCGTTGCTGATGCGAGCGGGCATCGGCTCGAAGCATGAGCTCGGCGAGCTTGGCATTGGATGCCTCGTCGACCTGCCCGGCGTCGGGCGCAATCTGCAGGATCATCCGTCGCTCACCTTCTGCCATTTTCTCGAACCGCGCTTTCGTATGCCGCTTTCCCGGCGCCGCGCAAGCATGACAGCGGCTCGTTTCACGTCGGGCGTTGATGGCGGCGAATCGTCGGATCTGTATCTGTCGAGCGCGACGCGTGCTGCATGGCATTCGCTCGGCAACCGGCTTGGTCTCTTCTTTCTCTGGTGCAATCGGCCGTATTCGCGCGGCCGCGTGCAACTCGTTTCATCCGATGCAGCGGTCGCACCGCGTGTCGAACTCAATTTGCTCGACGATCAACGCGACCTCGATCGGCTTGCGGTTGGCGTACGGGTGCTCGCGAAGATCGTCGCGGCATCGGGCCTCGGACACGATCAGCGCGATTTCTTTCCTGCGGCATTTTCGCCGCGCGTGAAGGCGCTAAGTCGTATTGGCGAGGGCAACGCGCTGCTCACTTCGATGCTCGGCACGCTTCTCGATACGCCCGCGCCGATCCGCCGCCTGCTGATCGAACGCTTTTTCACGCGGGGGCTCAGGATCTCCGAGCTACTCGCCGACGAGCGCGCGCTCGCGGATTTCATCCGCGCGAACGTCTTCGGCGTATGGCATGCGAGCGGAACGTGCCGCATGGGCGACGCGCACGAGCGAAGCGCCGTGACCGACACCGAGGGCAGAGTCCACGGAACGCGAGGCTTGCGAGTGGTTGATGCATCGCTGATGCCGCGACTGCCTTCGGCGAATACCAATATCCCGACCATCATGATTGCCGAGAAGATCGCCGACGCAATGGTCACGAGACGCGCAGGCAGCGCATCGACAACGACGACGCTCGCCGCCGGGCACTGACGAGTTTCTTTAACGGCAATAAGAGCACGCCACAACAACGTGCCTTCAACACGGGGTCGATCGAGAGATGACCCGGTGAATTCAAGGAGATGGAAATGTCCGTAGCAGCGCAAAATGGCGCCGCCGCACCCGCTGTCGATCAGCGACAGGTGATGGGCGCAGTGGTAGCTTCGTGTCTCGGCTGGGCACTGGATTTGTTTGATCTGTTCGTGCTGTTATATGTCGCGCCAGTGGTGGGGCGTCTTTTCTTCCCCTCCGAGCACGCGATGCTTTCTCTCGCCGCCGTCTATGCATCGTTCGCCGTGACACTGCTGATGCGCCCACTCGGCTCCGCGCTCTTCGGTTCTTACGCCGATCGCCGTGGCCGTAAAGGCGCGATGATCATGGCGGTGGTCGGTGTCGGCCTGTCGACGGCCGCCTTCGGCCTGCTGCCGACCGTCGCTCAAGCCGGCCTGCTCGCGCCGATTCTCTTCCTCTTGCTGCGCCTCATCCAGGGCGTGTTTGTCGGCGGCGTGGTTGCTTCCACGCACACCATCGGAACGGAATCCGTCGCGCCGAAGTATCGCGGCGCGGTGTCGGGACTGATCGGCGGCGGGGGGGCGGGGCTCGGCGCGCTGCTCGCCTCAGTAACGTTCCTCGCGATGTCGGCGCTTTTCCCCGGCGATGCATTTGACGTGTGGGGCTGGCGCTGCATGTTCTTCACCGGCATCATCAGTTCGGTGCTTGGTCTCTTCGTGTTCAACAGCCTTGAAGAGTCGCCTCTGTGGAAGAAGCTCGCCGCCGAAAAGGCTGCGAGGGCCACCGCGCAGGTCAAGAGCGCGCCCGTCGAAGTCGTGCGCTCGCCGCTAAAGACGCTGTTCTCGCGCGACTATCGCAAGATCCTTTTCGTCAACCTGCTCCTGACGATCGGCGGCGGCAGCGGCTACTACCTGACATCGGGTTACCTGCCGACGTTCCTGAAGGTAGTTAGCCACGCACCCAACGGTGCGGCCGCGGCGATCCTGATGATCTGCAGCATCGCGGTCGTGATCGCATCGATCGCGGCAGGGCACCTCAGTACGTTCATCGGCCGCAAGGGTGCGTTCGTGTGGATCGGGCTGATCCGGCTCGTCGCGTTGCCCGCGCTATTTCTGCTGCTGCCTACCGCAGACAGCATCATGATGGTCGGCGTCTATGCAGTCCTTCTCAGCGCGCTCGGCAGCGCCGGCTATGCGCCGATCCTGATCTTCCTTAACGAGCGCTTTCCGACCTCGATCCGGGCGACCGGCACGGGCCTCTCCTGGAATATCGGCTTCGCGATCGGCGGAGTGATGCCGACGGCCGTGTCGCTGGTAGCGAAAGACGCGAGCCAGTTGCCGATGACGCTAGCCATCTTCGTCGGCGCGATCAGCGTGATCTTTCTCGTGGGCGCATTCGCCGTGCCCGAGACGCTCGGCAAGCTCGAAGGCGGTTCCGCGCGCAGTCCCTCCTGAGTCATTGGCACAACGGCGGACGCCAACGGGCGCACGCCTTTCACAACATCCGGAGACATCGATGAAATACGAAGAAGACGTTCGTGCGCGTTCCTACAAGTTCCGTGACGAGTATGTCAATGCCACGCCATGGTGGTATCGCGGCGAAATGCACCTCGGCTTCACATTGCTCTTCACCGGCGGCGTGATCGTGTATTGCCTGATGCAGCTTCATGCGCCGACGCTCACCGAATGGCTGGCGGTCATTCCGCTCTTTCTGTTCGGCAACTGGGCGGAATGGGCGGCGCACCGCTACGTGCTGCATCGTCCGACGAAGTATTTCAGCATGATCTACAAGCGCCATTGCGCAGTCCATCACCGGTTCTTCACGCATATGACGCTTGAATACAAGGGCCACCGTCACTGGCGCGCGCTGCTGTTTCCGCCGTTCGCGCCGGTTGCGTTCGTACTGGCGGCCGTGCCGTTCGCGCTCATGATCGGGTTCGTATTCTCACGCAACGCAGGCTACATCGCGTTGTTCACGATGGCGGCGTACTTTCTGATGTACGAGGGCCTGCATACGCTCTCGCACTTCACCGACAGCCCGTTCCTCGACCGGGTTCCGCTCGTCAACACGGTGCGGCGCCTGCACGCCACACACCACGATCCCGAAGTGATGGCGACACAGAACTTCAACCTCACGTTCCCGATCTGCGACATGCTCTTTGGCACGCGCAGCGACGTTCCGAGTAGTGCGCGTGAACCGTTGGAACGCGGCCGCTAAACCCCTTGTTTCCCCAAAACACCCATCGTCACGCGCTTTATCTCGTCAGTGATAATCGTGATGAGCGCCTGTGCGGCGGGTCCGATCGGCCGCTTTGGATGCGTGACCTGGATGATGTGCCGCACGATCGGCGGCGATGTGATCGTGTGAGCGCGCAGCACGCCTTCATCCACCTTGCGCTGCACGACCACGCGCGGCAGGATCGTCGCGATGTTTCCCTGCTCGACGAATTGCACGATCGAGCTGAGCAGGTCGATTTCGAACTTCGGCTTGATGACGATATCTGCGGCCATTAGCGCGGCGTCGAGCGCGCCGCGCAGGCCGTTGCGCCGCGTTGGCAGTACGAGTTCTACCCCGGACGTATTTGCGAGATCGATCTCCTGCGGCAACTCGACGCCATGTAGGGCACTCGTCACGAGCACCATTTCCTCGACCAGCAACGGCTCGACATCGAGAGCGAGGCGACCGCGCGGCTTGTTGATGATCGCGGCATCGAGCCGGCCTGCCTCGACTGCATCGATGAGCTGTGCGCTGAAGCCGTCGGCCACCGATACCTCGACTTGCGGAAAGAGCGCGTCAAACCTCGCGAGCGACTCCGGCAAGACGCTTTCTGCTTCCGACGCCACCATTCCGAGCGAAACGCGACCTGTGACGATCACGTCGCGTCGGCTCAACTGCTCGCGCGCATGCTCGATGTCGCGCATGATCGGCGTGTACAGGCGATACATAAGGCGCGCCGCATCGGTCGGCGCCATGCCGTGCGGGCCGCGTTCGAAGAGCGTCTGTCGCAGTTCGGCTTCGAGCTTCGAGATCTGCATGCTGAGCGCGGGCTGCACGATATTGAGCCGCTTGGCCGCGCGCGTGGCAGAGCCATCCTCGAAGAGGGCGATGAAATACTGGATTTGCTTGAGGTCCATGAGGCCCGATCGAGGTGGGAAAGCCGAGACTGTGAGTGTAGCCACAAGTCGAAACGTGCGTGGGTTCAAAATCGGCGGCGGCTGGCGCGCCGATCCGCCTGTCGAGCCGAGGCCGCGCTGAGCGGCGCTTAGCTGTGAGGTCACGCACATGGCAACGGTAACGACCTGGATGGCGTCACCAGCGGCCTATCGGAGACGCCTGTCACTGCACAGCCGCGATCGCGAAACGGCGACCATAGGAGCGCCTTCAACGGACAGCCAGGCGTCGAAGCGCCCTTGTGCGGCCATGGGCGGTTCGGATTTGGTCAAGGAGACACCAACAGATTTCCGCTGCCCGCGTCATGGGCGCACCTTGAGGGCACGCCGTGGTGCGTACCGTTCGCGTGACGACGTGCACGACCGCGCGTCGCACGACAGGCATCGCGGGCGCGATGAACTTGAGCGCAGACGCACCACCAATTCTGCCTAGAGGCTCCTTAAAAATGGCGGGGAGCTTTACACTCCGCGCCGGACCTGCGGCCTCGGGCGATCATTCTAGTCTTGCCGGTGGGTCTGTCTGCGCGGACAAAAGGGTAGTGTTACAAAGACTCATACATGACTCATAAACCATGATTGACATTAATATCAGTTTGCGCTCTAATGTCTCGTAACGGAGGGTGAATGAGGGAGCCACGAGATCCGCAGCCTTGTTTGAGAGGCGCAGTCCGGAGGCGGTAGCAGCAAGTTCTGTGTAACCTGTAGATCGGTGCCATGAAGCAGGAACGCCTAACACGTGCGCAGCGTAAGAAGCAAACGAGGGAACGGTTGCTTGATGCCGCCGAGAGAATGTTCGTCCGCAAAGGATTCGCTGCGACGAGCGTGGACGATATATCGGACGAGGCTGGATATACCCGTGGCGCGTTCTACTTCAACTTTGACAGCAAGGCCGAAGTGCTGATCGAGTTGTTGCAACGGGAGGGCGAGCGGACCTATTCGGCGATCCAGGCGATCTTGAAGGAGGGAGCTACGCCGGTTGAGATGAAGCAGCGTGCCACTGCCTACTTCATCGATTCACTCGGGCATGACTCGTTCAGCCTTTGGGCGGAAGGCTCGCTGCTGGCATCGCGGGATGCCGCGTATCGGGATTCCATCAATGTGTTGCGACGCCAGAGATTAGCCGCTACCGATGATTGCATTCGGAGCATATGGGTGACCGATCAAGCAAGACTGTCGCACGGAAGGGCAGAAGCGCTGGCGCTCGGGATGTCGAGTATCTGCGATGGCATTAGACTCTTCAAGTTGGGGAACGGAAAAATCACGAGTGACGAAAAGTTGCACACCGTGGCTGTCGAGCTTATATCGTGGCTCATCGAGCTCAGCCCGAGCGATACGGCGCCAAGATTAACTGACTAAACGGCCTTCCCAGAACTGGCGGCCGCTACGCGGTCCAATGCGGACCGGTGAAAAGCCTGGCACGGCTCAATCAAATCAGTGCTATTGCCCATATAGTTCCACCTGCCCAGCTATTTGGAACATTGCGTTTAGTATTCCGTATTAAAGAATTTTTTGTGCCGCATGAACATGTGGCTATGCTATGGGAGGCGAGATGCGTGACGATATAGATGCACGGACACCAGTTTTCGACGACGACACGGACGTGTCAATGCCAGGACGAACACCAGGACCTGCTATCGGTGCGGCGCATCGTGCTTCGGCGTGCAAATGGGCATGGTCGCCGCCCTGTGCCGATTCCTATGACTGGATGGACTGCCACAGCCCTTTTTCGGAGCAATTTTCCTAGCTCGCATGTATTCGGCGGTATCGGCTGACGTCTAACAAGCTCTGCGGCCTTCGATCTGCGTTCTGCACAAGATCAACTGAGCTACTGTGTGACTGTATGCGTAGTCAGCAAGAGTAAGCGAAGAGGTATTGATATTCACATGCAAAGGGACGGGCGTGTTGACCGCTCGGCCCTCCACCAGGAAATACGTTTATGAATTGCGCTGCCGATGCGTGGAGCGTAACCGTCGCAAGGCTCGAAGATCCATTGTCCAGCCGTCTCGCGGAGCTTGTGTTACATCGTTGCTACGCCTTGCGAACGGAGGGTGGTACCGATTCGCTCGCCGTCAGGGTCCTGGACAAGCCGACGGAGCAAACCTTGATTGTATCGTGGGGCGACGCGCGTTTTGGCCGCCATGGCTATCAGATATGGCGTACGGTGGTAGCGCAGCGGCGAGGAACCTGCGTCGTGACCGGTCGACAAATCAAAGCTGGAGAGACGGTGTACAAGCCGCGAAAAGCGAAGCAAAGAATGGTGAATGCCGACGCTATGATCTGCGCCGGCATATTAGATAACGAGCCGATAGAACCGTAGCGCGCTCGTACAGCAGATCTCCTACCAGGACAGCACAAGCTTTTCGCAATCAACTCGCATATAAGAGTTCAATCAACCTAAGACATAGGCTTAGTCATGAGAAAGCAGTTCATCGCAAGGGTTGGTCAAGAAAATTCGGCCAATGCCCATCGGATTGTACAAGAAGCGCTTCGCAAGGCCGCCACGGCAACAACCACTAACGGCGCCATTGACCTGCTTGGCGAGGCGTTACTGGAGCTGGATCGCCTGCTCGCTGCGAAGAGCGCGCGCGCGGGCTGGCATTACGCTAGGCGGGTTGCTGCTTGACCCCGAGCGCTCTTATATGATTCCGAGCCGGTTCACGAGCGGATCCGGCAGGCGCCCACGTCCATGGCAATTTTTTGAGGTTCGATCTCGTGATGGTTCGCGCTCGGTGATGCGAGGGAACAATACATGCTGGACCTTTCCCGAGCGAAGCAAACGCAACCATTAGCAGCCGATGAGAGAAGCTTTGAGTACCTACCATCGTCAGTCGTTATTTTGGGGCACCGTAGCCTTATCGGCCTGTGTCTTGTTGTGGGCCCTTCGGCCGGTTCTCACTCCTTTCCTGCTCGGTGCGATCATCGCGTATATCTTGCAGCCGGGCGTGGAGTGGCTGGTTCGCCATCGCACGCCGAGAAGCCTCGCGGCGCTAGCCATGATTTCTCTACTGGCGGTGCTGATCACATTGTTCGCACTGTTGGTGTTCGCTGTCCTTCAAAAGGAAGGACCTGAGCTTACGGAGAGGCTTCCCGCGCTGCTAGCAAAAGGCGATGCCACGCTGAAACCGCGGATGGCTTTCCTTGGTATCGACTACTCGGTCAATTTGGCGAATCTTCGCGAGGCACTGACAGCCCGTTTGTCAGGAAGCGAGCACGGCGTCGCCCTCTCGATTTGGCAATATGTTCGCACAAGCGGTAGTCTGATGATCAGCGTGGTCGGGAATGTGGTGCTCGTGCCTCTGGTGCTTTTTTACCTGCTCTACGACCGGCATGAAGCGTTCGAGCGCCTGGAGAGCTTCGTGCCGCGACGCTGGCTAGCAAAAACGCGGGATTTCGTTGGGCAGGTCGATCAGATGATGTCGCAGTATCTGCGCGGGCAACTGCTCGTCGTGGGAATACTCGCGCTGTTTTATCCTATCGCGCTCAAGATCGTCGGATTGGACATTGCGTTGCCCGTCGGTCTTCTCACGGCGCTCGCTGTGTTCATTCCCTACATCGGATTCGCGACCGCGCTAGCATTTGCGCTTCTGGCTGCGTTTCTGCAATTCGGAAACTGGTATGGGCTCGGAGCAGTGATCGTCGTGTACGGAGCCGGCCAGATCTTGGAAAGCGTTGTTCTTACGCCCAGACTCGTCGGCGAGCGCATCGGCCTGCATCCCCTCGCCGTCATCTTCTCGTTATTGGCTTTTGGCGAGCTGTTCGGTTTCTTTGGCGTTCTGCTTGCACTGCCTGCCAGCGCCGTGTTTGCTTCTGCTCTGAAGGGACTGCGACGTCGCTATCTGGCGAGCGAGCTTTACCGGACCCGGTGAAAAGGGTCAAATTGGAAGAGCCCAGCCTGAGCGGAACGCCTTGCGGCTCGCGTTGTCTCCGCTCACGCGGTCGGCCCGCGGTGTGATGCCGGCAGGGGGCGCCGGGCGATCTTCTCCGCTTCCATGCGTGCAAGGCCGAACGCTTGCAGCACGATCGCTGCCGTACTCTGCGCGAATTTTTCCTCGCGGGATCGCCCCATCGTTTTCAGGCGACGTGTCCTCCTCGAAGACGCGGAGAAGCGAAGCTGAGCGGCTATTCCTGCAAGAACGGTCCCGGTCACGGAAATGACGCACATCAACGCGTCCGAAACCAAAAAGCGTCGTTCCGAAATTCCTCTTTCCGCATCTCGCAGCAGCCGCTGGCCAAGACCCATGCTCAGCGCGCGTGCAGAGAGCGCTTCACGCATCAGCAGTTGTCCCCAGATTGGTTCGCGGTAAGCGTGCAAAAGCGTATGACGCACGGACACGGCGATCACTTCCGCTGGGTCCGACAAGCCGCTTGCCAGATGATCAAGCGCGGTCGCGAATTCCTCAAAGAGCCATTCGACGAGCGCGGCGAAGATTCCCTCCTTCGAGTCGAAATGGTTATAGAAAGACCCGAATCCGACGTCGGCGGCATTGGTGATGTCGTTGATCGTGACGCCTTCCATTCCTTTTTCCGCCAGCAATATGAACGTGGCGTCGAGCAGGCGGATCCGGGTTTCGCGTTTGCGTCTGGCAAGGCGTGGCGACGCTGCCTGGGTTACGTCAGGGCTTTGAGCCGGCTCCTTGGTTGTCTGCCGTCGACGCGCACGGTGAATTGGCATGTTGGGCATGTGGCCTCCTGTTTAGGAAGATTGTAGATTTATTTGTCATGGTTGACAATTATATCAGCAATGGGTTTAATGTCACCAGCGCGGCGGATGTGGCGGACTAGCGGCGCCAGGAGGACTGAAAGTGGAGACGCGTCGCAAACATGCTTGAGGCGCTATACCAGACCACACTTCACGGACGCCGTTCAAAGCGCGCGGGCATCGGCAAACGCGCGGATCGGATGCCGCTCCGCAGCATGCCGCATTGGATTCCCGCCAGGCGCGCGACTTCGCTTAATTCGAGTTGCCAAGAGAGCCGGTGACGTATCAGCGGCTTTCTTGATTTCGCGCGGCTGGCACGAATTGCTTTAGCAATCCACGGCCGGCCTGGTCAGCGCGGTTGGCACTACTACTTAGACTTATCACCTGCCTTTGTGAACATCGTGAAACATTCCGGACCCGTCGCGCTAAAAGGGACGCGCACCTTATTACCCTCCTGGTTCCGGTCAGAATGCCGGTTGCCCGTTGTGATCGCTGCCTGCAGCGCAATCCTTCTGTCGGCCTGCCACCCGCGTGAAGCGGTCGTGACGGAAGCCAAACCGGTTGTCGCGCTTGCGGTTCACCGTGATCGGAATATCGCGAGCGCCTCGTTGCCTGCGCAGGTACAGGCCCGTTACTCCACGCCTCTTTCGTTTCGTGTGGGCGGCAAAATCATCGAGCGACGTGTGCGCATCGGCGATTCGGTCAAGGCAGGACAGACGGTCGCGTTACTTGACCCGACCGATCTGCGCAACACCCTTGCGAATGCGAAGGCACAGCTGGATGCCGCCGAGCATCGCCTCAGCTTCGCCAAGCAGCAGCTTGACCGTGACGAGGCGCAGGCGCATGCGAACCTGATCGCTGCCGCGCAGCTGGAGCAAACGCAGGATGCGTATGCGACGGCTCTGGCGCAGCGCGATTCGGCGCGAGCCCAGACGGCGCTCGCGACCGATCAACTGCGCTACACGACGCTGACAGCTGACCACGACGGTGTGGTCACATCGGAGGATGCCGATACCGGACAGAATGTGCAGGCCACACAGGCGGTCTTCCACGTTGACTGGACGGGCGATGTCGACATCGTCTGCGACGCGCCCGAAAAAGCACTGAACTCGTTGACGGTCGGCGCCCAGGCGCGCGTCACATTTCCCGCGCTGCCTGGCAAGACGCTCGAAGCGCGGGTGCGTGAGGTGTCACCCGCAGCCGATCAGGAAAGCCGCACGTGGCGGGTGAAGTTAACGCTGAGTGCGCCGAGTCCGGAAGTGCGGCTGGGCATGACGGCAAATGTCGCATTCGACGTGGCAGCCGATGGCGTTACGCGCGAGCCGTACACACTGCCGGTGACGGCGCTCTTTCATCAGGGCGAGAAACCGGCCGTCTGGGTGGTGCGTCAAGGCAGCAATACGCTCGAGCTGCGCACGGTCACGATCGAGCGCTATGACGAGCGCACGGTCTCGGTGAGTTCAGGCCTGCATGACGGAGACCGGGTCATTCTGCAAGGCGTGCATGCCGTGAGCTCAGGGCAACACGTGCAGGTGGTGCCCCCGCTTCACCAAGAGGATTTCCCGACATGAACGCGCGCGACCATGAAAACGCGCGCGACAGCGCGCCTGCGAATGCCTCGCATAATGCAGCCGCCGACGGAACCGGTTTCAATCTGTCTTCCTGGGCCCTGCGGCATCAGCAGCTGGTGATCTTTCTGATTGGCCTGATGACGCTATTTGGTGTGATCGGTTATACGCAGCTGGCCCAATCGGAAGATCCGCCGTTCACGTTCCGGACGATGGTCATCAAGACGTACTGGCCGGGCGCGACCGCTCGTGAAATTCAGGAACAGATCACGGACCGCATCGGCCGTCAGCTGCAGGCGGCGCCCTATGTGGACAACATCAAGAGCTATTCGCGCCCCGGCGAGTCGATGATCTTCTTCGCGATGAAGGATTCGGCGCCCGTCAAGAACGTGCCCGAGACCTGGTATCAGGTGCGCAAGAAGGTGGGCGACATCAGGGCGACTTTACCCAAAGGAGCGGTCGGTCCGTTCTTCAATGATGAGTTCGGTGACGTTTACACAAACGTCTACGCGCTCGAAGGCGACGGCTTTACACCCGCGCAGCTGCACGACTATGCCGACAAGCTGCGCACGGTGCTGCTGCGGGTGCCTGGGGTTGAGAAGGTGGATTACTTTGGCGATCCTGATCAGCACATCTTTGTCGAGATTTCGAATGCCCAGCTGACCCGCCTGTCGATCACACCGCAGCAACTCGCCCAAGCCATGGACGCGCAGAACACCGTTGCACCCGTGGGCACGATTACGACGGCGGACGACCGTGTGTTCGTGCGGCCGAGCGGCGCGTTCACGGATGAACAGGCGCTCGCGGACATGCTGATCACCGTCAACAAACGCAGCTTCCGCCTCGGCGACATCGCGACAATCAAACGCGGCTACGACGATCCACCCGTCACGCAGATGCGCGTGGGCGGTCAGGCGGTGCTCGGCATTGGCATTACGATGCAAAAGGGTGGTGATGTGATCGACCTTGGGAAGGCACTCGACGCAAAGGCGGCCGAGCTGCAGACGACGCTTCCCGCGGGTCTGAAGCTGTCGCCCGTCTCAAGCATGCCGCATGCAGTGAAGCACTCGGTGGACGAGTTCGTGCGCTCGGTCGGCGAAGCGGTGGCTATCGTGCTGGTCGTGAGCCTTGTTTCGCTCGGTCTGCGCACGGGCATGGTCGTGGTCGTCACGATTCCGATTGTCCTGGCAGTGACAGCACTGTGCATGCATCTGTTCGGTATCGGGCTGGACAAAGTCTCGCTCGGCACGCTCGTGCTGGCGCTGGGCCTGCTCGTCGACGACGCGATCATCGCCGTCGAAATGATGGCCGTGAAGCTGGAGCAGGGCTGGAGCCGCATGCGCGCGGCGGCGTTTGCGTATTCGAGCACAGCCTTTCCGATGCTGACGGGGACCCTCGTGACGGTCTCGGGCTTCCTGCCGATCGCGCTCGCGAAATCGAGCACGGGTGAGTACACACGCTCGATCTTCGAGGTATCGGCCATTTCGCTCATCGTTTCGTGGTTTGCGGCAGTCGTGCTGGTGCCGTTGCTGGGCTTCCACCTGCTTCCCGAGCGCAAGGCCCACGCGGGAGGCGGCCACCACGATGAGCATGCCATCTACAACACGGGCTTCTATCGACGCCTGTCGGGCTGGGTCACGTGGTGTATCGACCGGCGCTGGGTCGTCTTGGGCGTCACGGCCGTGCTCTTTGCGCTCGCGATGGCGGCGTTCACGCGGGTACCTCAGCAATTCTTCCCGAACTCTGAACGGCCTGAGCTGCTCGTTGACCTGAGGCTTCCCGAAGGCGCTTCGTTCGAGGCGACGTTACGTGAATCGAAACGCCTCGAGAAAGTCCTCGACGGCAAGCCTGGCATCGACCATTTTGTCGACTTCGTCGGTACGGGCGCGCCGCGCTTCTATCTCCCGCTTGACCAGCAGCTTCAGCAACCCAACTTCGCGCAGTTCGTCATCACCGCCAAAGACGTCGAGACGCGTGACGAACTGATGCACTGGCTTGACGCGAAGCTGGAAACAGACTTTTCTGGGGTACGCACACGGGTCGCGCGCCTCGAAAACGGCCCGCCCGTGGGCTTCCCGATCAAGTTCCGCGTGAGTGGCGACGATATCGCGACGGTGCGCTCGCTCGCGGAAACAGTTGCGCAGAAGGTCCGTGCCGACTCGCGCACGCGCAATGTCCAGTTCGACTGGGACGAGCCGGCTGAACGTTCAATCGCGTTCGAGATTGATCAGAACCGGGCACGCCAGTTGGGCGTCACATCAGAGGATGTGTCCAGCTTCCTCGCCATGACGCTGTCGGGCTACACGGTGACGCAGTTCCGCGAGCGCGACAAGCTGATCAACGTCGATTTGCGTGCGCCGACGAGCGAGCGCGTTGATCCTGCGAAGCTGACAAGCCTGGCCATCCCGACACCGAATGGCCCCGTGCCGCTCGGCTCACTTGGCCATGTGCGCAATACGCTCGAGTACGGCGTGATCTGGGAGCGCGATCGCCAGCCGACTATTACTGTGCAGGCGGACGTGCGCGGTGACGCCCAGGGCATCGACGTGACGCGCGGTATCGACCAGGCGCTCGCTGCTGTGCGCTCAAAGCTGCCTGTGGGATATCGGATCGAGGTGGGCGGTGCCGTGGAAGAGAGCGGGAAGGGCCAGACATCAATCAACGCGGAAATGCCGCTGATGATCATCGCTGTGCTGCTTCTGCTGATGATCCAACTGAAGAACTTCGCGCGGACGTTCATCGTCGTGCTGACGGCGCCCCTGGGGCTCATCGGAGTAGTGGCTGCACTACTGCTGTTTGGCAAACCATTTGGGTTTGTCGCACTGCTGGGTGTGATTGCGATGTTCGGCATCATCATGCGCAACTCCGTGATTCTGGTGGACCAGATCGATCAGGACATCGCGGCGGGACACGCGCGCTTCGACGCCATTCTTGGTGCAACGGTACGGCGCTTCAGGCCGATCATGCTCACGGCCGCCGCCGCCGTGCTCGCACTGATTCCGCTCCTTCGCTCGGGCTTCTTCGGACCCATGGCGACCGCGCTGATGGGAGGCATCACCATCGCCACGGTGCTGACGGTGTTCTTCCTGCCCGCGCTTTATGCGACCTGCTTCAGGGTGCGTCGTGAAGAACGCGACGTACAGCAGGTCATCGTCGAGCGTTCGGAGGTTTGATCATGAGTTTTACCTACAAGTCATCCGTACTAGCCGCGGCCGCGGCCCTCGCTTTGGCCGCGTGCTCATTTGGGCCCAGTGGTAAGCCGCCAGCCATGCCATCGCCCGGGCATTACGGTGCGCAGGCGCAACCGTCGAAGACGGTCGCCGCGGGCGGCGTTGCGCAGGCATTCGACGTGGGCACGACCCCGGTTCCGCAATGGTGGCGGCTTTACCGCTCTGAGGCGCTCGATACTCTAGTTGAAGAAGGCTTGCGCAACAGCCCGACGCTGGCGGCCACGCAGCGCACGCTGGCGGCGGCGCAAGAGGAACTGCGGGTCCAGGTCGGTGCTTCCACGCTGCCGTCCATTGACGGCGCTGTCCAGGTCGAGCGCGCGCGTTCACCCGTCGTGCCGGGGCTCGGCCCTGAGCAGGTGCAGTACAACTTCTTCGCCGGACAGCTGCTCGCGCATTACACGTTCGACCTGTTCGGGCAGACGCGTTACATGAATTCGGCAAGCGCTGCCCGTGTGGATGCACAGGCGTTCGAGTTGGAGGCGTCGCGGCGCGCCCTTGCGGCGAACATCGTCGCCAGCGCGATCAATATGGCGTCGCTCGATCGGCAGATCGCGCTCACCGAACGGCTCGTCGCGGTATCCGACGATGCGGCAAACGAGGACCAGCAGCGCTATGCGCTGGGCTCCGTCTCGCGTGCACAGGCGCTCGCTTCAAAACAGGATGCGGCTTCGATCGCGGCGACGCTGCCGGCACTGCGTCAACAACGCGCATCCGCCATCCATGCGCTGGCGGTGCTGATGGGCCGCACGCCGGACAATGCCCCACGCGTGCCGGACCTCGGCAGTCTGTCGCTGCCCGAGCACGTGCCTGTCGCCGTGCCGTCGGACCTGTTGCGCTCACGCCCCGACATCCAGGCAGCCGACGCCGCCGTCAAGGCCGCCGCCGCCGATGTGGGCGCGGCGACAGCACAGCTCTTTCCAAGCCTGTCACTCACCGGCTCCATGGGCCGCGGCGGGTTTAGTTGGCCAGCGGTGCTCTCAGGCGCGGGCGGCCTATGGGCGATTGGCGCCAGTCTGTCACAGCCAATCTTCCATGGCGGCGCACTGATCGCGCAGCGCCGCGCGTCGATTGATGCCTATGACGCCGCCGTGCTGCACTACAAGTCGACGGTGCTCTCTGCGTTCCAGGATGTGGCGAATTCCCTCGCCGCGCTGGATAACGACGCCCAGACGCTCGCGTCGACGGAAGTGGCCGCAGACGCCGCGCGTGCTGCATTCGACGATACCACGTCGCGTCACAGCATGGGCTCACTGCCTTCTGCGGCAACACGCGCGAGCGAGTCGCGGTATCTCAACGCGCAGATCAGCGCTACGCGCGCAGCGGGTCAGCGCATGAGCGATACGGCTGCATTATTCCAGGCGATGGGCGAACTACCTGCGACTCAGCAGACGGCCGCGTCCACACGATGATCGGGCCTTCCTGAAGGCTGCGGGGGTGGCCTGGCTGATCCGGTCACTCTCGCCGTTCAGGACTTGCTCCCGCCTGTACCGGGTGATCGCCGATTTAAACCATCGATAGACGCTGCTGCGTAGAAAAGGTGATGCGCCCGTGTGACGGCGTCCAATTTCTACTTCTCCCGTATGGAATATCAGAGACTGATTGCCTGCCACGAATGCGATCTGCTATTTCGGAAGCCTTCGAGTGTTACTGGGTGCCGCCCAGCCTGCTCACGGTGCGGTGCGCGCCTGGCAGCGCTCCCTGGTGCTGGCCTGCCGCTTGACTGGATGTGCGCTGTGACGCTTGCTGCGCTGATCATGTTTTGCATCGCGCAGAGTTTTCCTGTGATCGAGCTGCATGCGAACGGCATGATGTCTGAGGCGACGTTGCTTGGCGCCGTGCGGTCGCTATGGTCGGGCAACATGCGCATTGTCGCGGTCATGGTGTTCTGCTCATCTACGCTTGTTCCGCTGATCGAACTGCTCGCCTTGCTCTATGTGCTGGTGCCGCTTCGCATAGCCAAGCTGACCGGCTCAGCCGGCGCTCCAGCGAGGTGCTGCCGGCACCGGACACGCCCGGTGGGCACGAGTTGCTGCAGCACCTGGTGGTCGAAGGGTTGCGCGGGCAACTGCGGATCGGCAACCTGCTGACAGGTCAGTTGTACGTCGCGCTCGACATGTTCCCCAAAGCCGCTCGTGCGAGCGTTGATGTGCACGGCAACCCGATCGAGTTGCCGACGGTGCCGAACACGCTTGACGAACTCCAGGTGCAGGTCGCGGATATCGCGAGAAAACTGAACCAGGTGCCGTTCGACCGGATCGGCGCCAACCTCAATGGTGCATTGGAAAACGCGAACAGGCTGTTCGGGCATATGGACACAGAGGTCGTACCGCAAGCCCGCGACGCGCTCGCCGCCGCCCAGAAGACGTTCGGCACCGCCGAATCGACGCTGCTGCAAACCGCGCCCATGCAATCGGACATTCAAGACGCGATGCAGGAACTGACGCGTACCCTGCAGTCTCTCAATACGCTCGCCGACTACCTGGAGCGTCATCCGCAGGCGTTGCTATTCGGCAAGCAAGGAGACAAGCCATGAGGTCGATCCGATCCCGCGCGGTGCGCACGGTGGTGCGCGCGATCGGCGCCATTGGTCTGGCAACGCTGACGGCGTGCACTTCGCCGCCCACCCGCTTCTATACGCTTGGCACTGCACCGCAGCCGGCGATTGCGAACGGTACAGCAAGCCCGTCATTTCCCATTGACGTGCGTCCGGTGAAGGTGCCGGTCGCGGTCGCGAGAAGCCAACTCGTGGTACAGGTCAACCCGTCCCAGGTCAAGGTGCTGGAGGATGATCGCTGGGCGTCGTCCCTTCAAGACGAGATTCGCTATGCGTTGATTGCTGGCGTGAGCCAACGGGCCGGCGCGCCCGGCTCGTCCGGGGCAAAGGCGGTCGTCCGTGATGAGGATGTTTCCGACTATCAGGTCGCCGTCGATGTTCAGCGCTTCGAGTCCTGGCCTGATTCCCACATGCTGGTTGACGCCGTATGGAATGTCCGCAGGTCACCGGACATCGAAACATTGATCTGCCGCAGCGTAGTGAGCGAACCGGTGTCTGGCGGATATCAGGCGATCGTCGATGGCCATCGCCATGCGATAGGCATCATCGCCACGCAAATAGCCATGATGGTACGCGCGCTTGCTGCAAGCGAAAGGCACAGCCGGTTGAGGCCGGCTGGGGCGTCGGGCCATGCAGGAAAACCGACGGTGTCTTGCACGCATGTCGCAGACGGCGCGCGCACCGCAGCAGACGGGGCGCTTCCACGCTTTGTGGAGTGAGTTTCGGTCGCCCCGTAGCCAGCGCGGCGGGCCCCACCGAAAGCTTCCGGCAGAAAAATTGGCCACCAGGGCTTATGCGGTCCGGTCCGCGGAGAGCGATGTGAGCGGCGTTGACCCATCGTGCTTGCGCAAACAGCTTGATAACGTCTGTGTGGTCCTGTTTGACCGATGGTGCGAGCGACGGGAAGTCACGTCGCTGCGCTACCTGCTGCATGCGTGCCCGTTCCTGCCGTCGACGCCGCGTCTGATCGGGCGCGTATCTGCATCGCTTCGCGAGCTTCTGACGTTGCACCCGGACTCGCCCGGCACCCAGGATCGAAGGCTGAAAGCAAGCCTTCTCTCTCTGGCCGGCCAATGAGCCGAGGCACCCGGGCGGAACGCCGTCGGACGGGAGGCAGGGAGCCGATGCCCCGGCCGGCCGTTCAGGTTTCCTGATAAAGTTCCCACGGGCCGCCGTCGTGCAAACGGAGCGGTGATGGCATCGGCGGTCCGAGATGAACCGCTTCTGATAGTCGCCGCTGCTTCCCAATCAGCCTTCCTCGACGGCCTCCTCGACCAGGGGCAGGGGACGGGCTGCAATCTTTTCCGCCTCCGGGCGCTTTAATCCAAGCGTCTGCAGCAGCATGGCGGCCGTGCGCTCTGGCAGACGCTCTCCGCTGAAGCCCAGTTCCTTTAACACGCCGGCCGCGCTCGCCCCCGGTGCAACAAAATTCAACTCCGCCGCGATGACACAGAGGACCGTGCCGCCCACTGCCAGAAATCCGATAAACGGGTCGGCAACGACGAACCGCTTCGCAGCAATGCCGTTGCCGATGTCGCGCAGCAGCCGCTGGCCCAAACCGCGACTCATCGCGCGCGCCGAAAATCCTTCACGTATCAGAAAGCGTCCCCAAACGGGATCGCGCCCCGCGCGTAGGATCGTGTGGCGAACGGAGACCGCGATCACTTCTGCGGGGTCGGTAATGCCGCCCGCGAGGCGATCAAGCATGTTCGCGAATTCTTCAAACACGTTGTCCACAAGCGTCGCGTAGATCGCCTCCTTCGACTCAAAGTGGTTGTAGAAGGAGCCAAAGCCCACGTCGGCGGCCTCCGTGATCTCGTTGATCGCTACGCCTTCCATCCCCTTTTCGGCCATCAATCTGAGGGCGGCGTCAAGCAGACGGGCGCGCGTCTCGCGTTTGCGGCGCGCGCCGCGCGGTTCCCGCTCTTCCGCAACGGAGGGCGGAGAGACGGGCGCAGAAGCGCTGGAACGTTTGGTCGGCCGGCGATTTGTCGCGTTTGTCATGATGATCCCAAGTCTGGTCATGTTCGCAGTATAGATTCAAACCTCTATATTGACAAAACGATCATCGATGAGTTTAATGTCATCAACGGCACTCAGCGGCCGGTCTAACTAAAACACTGGAGTGACTGTGGAGACAGCAACCCGACATAGGGCCGCCGTGAGCGGCCGGCGCCCGCACATTCGCCCGCGCGACCGCGCGTCCGTACCGCCTATCGATCGCGTGTCGTCAGGTTGCCAGGCGGCGGAGCCAGCGAGCGACCTTTTCTTCGCGCGGTGGGGCCGTGAAAGGCGTCCGGCGCCTCCATGCGACTGTCCTCGATCTTCAGAGTCGCGTCGCGACTTCCATCCCCGATGGCCGTGAGACTTTTCTGCGTCTGAATCATCGTGCCATCGCACCAGCGCTCCAAGCCGCATCAGCTGATCCGACCGCCTGAGTACATTTCGCCATGAAACTGACTACTGCCCAGCCCTCTCGTCATCCCTATCCAACGACCAAAGCGACTGCATTGGGTTATCTGCTATTCGACCGGCCAGACCTCGAGCATGCCGAGCATTTTTTGAACGACTTTGGGCTGCAAACCGTTTCCCGGAGCGAGGCGCTGCTGCTTTTGCGCGGTACGGGCGCCACGCATTTTTGTTACGTCGTGCGCAAGGCGCCGAAAGCACGCTTCGTCGGCTTTGGCTTGCAGGTCGGAAGCAGAGCGGAGCTCAACACCCTCGCGAGGCTGCCGGGCGCGTCGGAGGTAGAGCAGTCTGTTCTACCGGGCGGAGGCTACGTGGTGCGACTGACGGATCCTTCCGGTTTTCGGGTCGATGCAGTTTGGGGCCAGACACCCGCGACCGAGGTGCCGCATCGGCTGCCGTTGCCATTCAATTCGGTTGATGCCACTGTGCGCATCAACGGTACGCAGCGGCCGCCGCAGCGCGCCCCCGAGATCATCCGGCTCGGGCACGTCGTGCTCGAACTCGCGGACTTTCAGGAAACCTGTGGGTGGTACACGCGCCATTTCGGTTTCATTCCGAGCGACGTGCAGGTACTGCCTGACGGCTCGCCGGCCGTGGCATTCATGCGCCTCGATCTCGGCGATCAGCCGGCCGATCATCACACGCTCGCGCTTGCGCAGGGCTTTGACGCGGCTTATAGCCACAGCGCCTACGAACTCGTTGACGCAGACGCAGTCGGCATGGGTCAGCGCGTATTACGCGATCGCGGGTGGACCCACGCATGGGGGATCGGCCGACATATTCTAGGCAGCCAGATTTTTGACTACTGGCAGGACTCGTGGGGCGACAAGCACGAGCATTACTGCGACGGCGATCTGTTCACCTCGGTGCTCCCAACTGGCATCCATGCGGTCAGCCGCGAGGCGATGGCGCAGTGGGGGCCGGCGATGCCGCGCAGTTTCACGAAGCCCAAGATGACGCTCGCGAGCATTGCGGCGCTTGTCAGGAACCTGCGCCGCAGCCCCGACTTGACGCTCAGCAAGCTGCGGACGCTGGCGAAAATTTTCGCCTGAACCAAACCACATCCAAAGCATCCGGAGGATCGACAAATGGCACTTCACGTTCTGCATTTCCTGCACCAAGGCCGCGCCCAGTGGGGGGTGGTGGCTGACGGTGCGATCACCCCGATTCCCGGCGAATTTGAATCGACCGCAGCGTTCATCGAGGCGAATCCTGTCGAGCGGCTGTTGGTACTTGGCGCTCCGTCGATTCGCGAATCGGACGTACAGTGGTTGTCGCCCGTGACCGCCAATCAGCAGTTCATCTGCCAAGGCGCGAACTACCGCCAACATATGATCGAGTCGGGCTTGGACCCTGACGTGAAGAAATTCAACATGATTTTCACGAAGGCGCCGAGCTGCATCGTCCCTGCGAACTCGGACGTCGTGAAACCCAAAGAAGTTCGCTTTTTAGACTACGAGATCGAGCTCGGTCTCGTACTCAAGCGCAACATCACGTCCCGCGAAACGGTCACCGACCAGAACTTGCACGACTACATTGCTGGCGCCGTCATCGTCAACGATTACTCCGCGCGCGATATACAGATTCCGCAGATGCAGTTCTACAAGGGCAAGAGCTATCGGACGTTTGGTCCCGTCGGTCCTTATCTTTGCTTGCTCGAGAAACAAGATATTCCGAAGTTGAAAGAGCTCGTGCTGACGCTGACGGTGAACGGCACGGTGCGCCAGAACGACACCACCGCTGGCCTCGTGTATGGCCCCGCCGAGACCTTGACGGAGCTTTCGGGGGTTCACGATCTGCACACCGGGGACCTGCTCGCCACGGGCACGCCGTCCGGTTGCGCGTTGACCATTCCCACACCCGAGAAACAACGCGCGGCGGCGCAATTGCCGGACGCAGAAAAATGGCGAATGTTCCTGAAGATGCAGGAAGAGAGGCAGCAGTATCTCCAGGTGGGCGATGTCGTGGAGGCATTTATCGCGAGCTACGACCGCTCGATCAATCTGGGCGTTCAACATAACGTCGTCATTGAAGAGGCAGCATGAAAGGCGTCGCGACCCTAGACGATGTCCTGGCGATTGAAACTCAAGCGCAACGGGCGGACTTACCGTCCAGTACCTTCGAGATGATCTGCCGGGGCGCCGCGATCAACCCATCGGCACCTGCGCTCACATTCTTCGCAACAGCCGACGACTATGCGAACTCGGATTGTTGGACCTACGGCGAACTGGTGCGCGAGATCACGCGTACCGCCAACCTGCTTTCTCGACTGGGTGTGCATCGGGACATGGTCGTCGCCTATGTTTTGCCGAACCTGCCCGAAACCCACTTCGTGATCTGGGGAGGCGAAGCGGTCGGAATCGTCTGCGCGATCAATCCGCTGCTTGAGGGGGAGGCCATCGGCGAACTGCTCAATGCCTCGGGCGCCCGCGTGCTGGTCACGCTCGCGCCGTTTCCCGGAACCGACCTATGGCAGAAGGTGCAAGCGGTCTTGCACAAGATCCCGGCCTTGCGCGATCTGGTACTCGTCGATCTGGCCGACCGGATTTCGAGCCAAAAGCGGCCCGCTGTTCGGACGTTACAAAGCGCCGAGTGCGCGAAGCTGCAGGGCGCGAACGGTATTCAAAATGCTGTTCCATTGAGGATACGCATTCACGACTTCGGCGACGCAATCGCAGGTGAATCCGGCGCGATCTTGAGCGACTCGCGCCGACCGAGCCTCGACGATCTTTCATCTTTTTTCTGCACAGGCGGCACCACGGGACTGCCGAAGATTGCGATGCGTCGGCATGGCAACGAGGTGGCCAACGCGTGGAACGCAGGTCAATTCCTCGGCGAAAGCATCGGTCCCGGAAAAACGATGTTTTGCGGCTTGCCACTCTTTCACGTCAACGCCGTGACGGTCACGGGCCTGTTGGCATTCTCGCGTGGCGCCCACGTTGTCGTCGGCACACCGCAAGGGTATCGGGGCGAGGGGGTGGTCAAGCGCTTCTGGGAAATCGTCGAACACTACCGCATCAACTTCTTCAGCGGCGTGCCGACGCTCTTCGGCGCTCTGCTCGATAGTCCCGTCGACGAGCGCGATATCAGCTCGCTCGAATATGGCTTGTGTGGCGCGGCGCCAATGCCGGTTGAATTGCTGCGCACCTTCCAGCAACGCACCGGGGTAAGGATCCTCGAGGGCTACGGTCTCACGGAGGGCACCTGCGTGAGCAGCGTTAATCCACCGCTGGGTGAGCGCAGGGTTGGTTCGATCGGTCTTCGGCTGCCCGGCCAAGCGATGAAGGCCGTGCTGGTCGACGAAACCGGCCGATATGTACGGGACTGCGTGGTGGACGAGGTGGGCCAGTTGGTTATCTCCGGCCCGAACGTATTCGCTGGGTATGCGAGGCCCGAGCACAACCGTGGCATCTGGCTGGAACTGGGTGACGGCGCGCGGTGGCTCAATACCGGCGATCTGGGGCGCTGCGATGCCGACGGGTATTTCTGGCTCACCGGCCGCAAGAAGGAGCTGATCATCCGGGGTGGACACAACATCGATCCCGCGGCAATCGAGGAAGCACTTCATCGCCATCCCGCAGTCCAGATTGCCGCTGCCGTGGGCCGCCCCGATATCCATGCGGGGGAGTTACCGGTCGCTTATGTTCAGCTTAAGACCGGCGTAAGCGCAAGCGAAGCGGAATTGGCCGAGTTTCTGCGTGACGAGATCAGTGAGCGTGCCTCGCTCCCGAAGGGAATTAGGGTCGTCGACGTGATGCCCCTGACGGGTGTTGGCAAGATTTTCAAACCAGCGCTGAAACGAAAAGAAACGGCCGACGCCCTGCAGTTTGCACTCGCGGAAGCTGGCGTAGAGGCCACCGTCGCCATATCCGAAGACCTTTCGCGGGGACTTGCCGTTCACGCAGAAGTACCGAATGCGGAACTCGAAGGATTGGCGAGTTCCGTGTTAGGGCGGTTTCCTTTCACATTCTCGATTACTGTCGCGACAACATCGCAAGGCAACGGCAATCGCCCTACGGCGACCGAGACGCCCCGCGTCTCGACGTGACGCGAGTACGGACGTCGGCGTGCGTGCTGAAACACGCGCAGGCACCCGACCTTGCGCTCGGATCGCCGTTGAACTGCCATTGTTACCGGATCGCAGCCGCATTGGTTTTCGGTTGGGAAGAAGATGAGTCTCGCATCAGGTAGGACGTTGCATTCACTCGTTGAAAAATGGTTTGGACCTGTTTCGCAGACGCCGTTGCGGGTGACGCGAGTGGGGCGCGCACAGTCGAATCGAGCGCCTTGCGTGCACATTGAGCTACTTTCACCCAAAGGGCCGATGGGATTGTTTTTCTTCCGGCATTGCGACGGATCGTGGTGGGTATTTCCCCCGGAGGCTGATCGCTTGGCGATGCGGGTTCACTGATATGCCGAGCGAACGCCGCCACGCGCACAGGAACCTGCGATGGGCGGCAGGATGCGTCACTGACCTTTTCAATTTGCGTAGTACCCGGCACGGAGGATTGAGAGCGCAGCGATAGCGAAAAAATTCATCGCTAAAAAATTAGTATAACTATCTAAATGCTGAATGGGTACGCGGATTTGGATTCAACCCAGCGGGCCGATCTGAGGCGGCAAATGATCGGGTCGGTTGGGTGCCCCATAGAAGACCTTCAGCCAACGAGACAGGAGAAGACACTTGATGAACTGCAGGACGATGATTCGCTCGGCGGGGACAGCGATCTGTATCGGCTCGGCTGCGCTTGCTGATACAGCAAGTTCTCAGACGGCTGGAAGCTTTACCCTCGCAACAGGATGGCTTCACGTCGCGCCACAGGGAAATGCAACGCCGCTCACCGTTGAAAGCGTGGGTGGTATGACCGTGAACCGGCAAGTACCTGGTTCCGGGGCGCACGCGACGTCCACCGATACGGTGGGAGTCAACACCGAGTATTACATCACCGACAACTTCGGCGTCGCCACACTCATCGGCCTTCCACTGACAGTAAATCTCGTGGGTGACGGCACGCTCGCAAAGTATGGCACCCTCGGGTCGACGCGACCGATGCCACCCGCTATCGTCTTCCGATACCACCTTTTTGAGGCGCAATCGAAGTTCCGTCCGTTTGTTGGGTTGGGCGTGAACTATACGTGGTACACCCAGGTTCGCACGACGAACGCTCAGTTCGTCACCGACAACCTTGGCCCTGGCGGGACGGCGCACGCGTCGCTCAGCTCATCGTGGAACCCGGTATTCGAGATCGGCGCGTATTACGCACTCACGAAGCATTGGTCTGTCGGAGCTGCTGTCGGTTACCTCCCATTAAAGACCCACCTCACGCTGGACGGAACGACGGCAAATGGTACGCACGTCGTTTCGACTTCGACGATCCGGATGAATCCCGTCAACGTTTTCCTGAACGTCGCCTACACCTTTTAGCAGGCGTTCTCAGCCGCCCGGCAAGGCGGCAGACGTGCAACCAATCAAGAGGTTTCCATGCACAACAAAGAGCTCGAAAGCGTCCTTTCTAGCCACGCCGATCGCCCACACCCCGACACAACCGCGCGCTCGACCGATGGGCTCGAGCGCGTGATAGTAGCGGTCAGTTATGCGTGTATGTCCTTTCCCTCGGACAATCCGTCATTCCGGGTCGAACGATGAAACGACAAGTCCTCAAAACCATTCTGTTTGCGCTGCCCAAGGTGCTCGACTTGACGGCACGCCGCTTTCCCGCCTATCGCGATCGATTGAAGGAACGGGATCTCATTGCATGGATCGGCCTCATGGATCACAGCATCGGTCGTCTCATTCAGTTCAAGAACGGGCGCGTTTGCTCGCTCAAGCACGGGCATCGGACACCCGATGTTCGCATGGCCTTCAAGGATGTTGCCACCGCGCTGAAATTCCTGTCCCCACGCCCCGACCGAGCCGAGATCATTCATGCGGCGAAAAATTTCAAGGTGGTCACCGAGGGCGACGACGAGCTGCTGGTTTGGCTCATGCAAACACTGAGCATGATGCAAACCATCGGTCTGCCGATGGGCATGCGCATGCGCGATGGCACGCATCGTTATACGACCTGCACGAACGGCGGGCCTTTGTTCGTCTACGTGAAGGAGGGCCGCATCGTTCGCGTAACGCCGATCGATCTGGATGGCAACGATGCTCCGAGCTGGGAGATCGAGGCGCGCGGACGCCGTTTCAGCCCGCCGCGGCGCGGTCTCGTTGCGCCCCACGCGTTGGCGATCAAGTCGCTCGTCTACTCGGACAAGCGGATTCTTCATCCGATGAGGCGGATCGACTTCGACTCCGATGGCGAGCGTAACCCCCAGAACCGTGGCATGTCCGGCTATGTGCCGATCAGCTGGGACGAGGCGCTGGACATTGTCGCGAAAGAAATTAACCGGCAAAAGCGCGTCCACGGCCCTGGTTCCATTACCTTTCCCATGTCGTCCCACCACCAATGGGGCAATATCGGCTACTACCTCAGCGCGCTCACCCGTTTTGCCAACCTGATTGGTTTTACCCGCGTCGCCGCGAATCCCGACAGCTGGGAAGGGTGGTACTGGGGCGCGATGCATCATTTCGGCAACTCCATGCGCGTGGGTGTGCCCTCGGGCTACGGCGGCATCGAGGATTGTCTGAAAGAGGCGGAAATGATCGTTTTCTGGTCCTGCGATCCGGAAAGTACCAACGGCGCCTATGCCGGGTTTGAAGGTACGCCGCGGCGTCTGTGGGCCAAGGAACTTGGAATTGAGTTCGTCCATATCGATCCCCACTGCAATCCGACGGCGCAGTTACTTGGCGGGCGATGGATTCCAGTTCGGCCGCAAACCGATGCGGCGCTCGCCACCGCCATCATGAATGTGTGGGTGACGGAGGGTCTGTACGACAAGGATTACGTCGCCAGCCGGACGACAGGGTTCGAGGAATGGCGGGCCTATCTTCTGGGCGAGTCTGATGGCGCGCCAAAAACACCCGAATGGCAGGAGCTCGAAACCGGCGTTCCGGCGAAGGACGTTCGTGCGCTTGCGCGCCTGTGGGGAAACAAGAAGGTTTATCTCGCCGTTGGGATGACAGGCGCAGGATTCGGTGGCGCGGGGCGGGGCGCAACGGGAGCCCAATGGGCGCGATGCATGGTCATGATGATGGCGATGCAGGGCTGGGGTAAGCCGGGTGTGAATTTCGGCTGTCTCGAGATCGGTGTGCCGCACGATCTGCATTTCTACTTTCCAGGCTACGCGGACGGTGGTATGTCGGGCGATCTCGCGTGGACCGCAAATGCGGTCAACAACTATCAGCGCATGCCGCATATCCTGACTATGAATCCTGTGAAGCAGATGGTCCCGCGCCAGCAACTGCCCGATGCGATCATCAACGGCCATGCGACGGGCTATCTCTGGGACGGCATGTCTCAGGAGGCCCAGTTCGCGCCCTTCAGCTATCCGATGCCGGGCTATTCGCCGATCCGCATGATCTATCGCTATGGCGGGTCTGCTTTCAGCACGGTCACCAAGTCGGGGCGCTGGGCCGAGGCCTACCGGCACCCGAGCATCGAGTTCGTGGTCAATCAGTCGATCTGGATGGAGGGCGAGGCGCAGTTCGCCGACATCATCCTACCCGCGTGCACGTCGCTGGAGCGTTGGGACATTGGCGAATGGTCCAATTCCGGTGGCTACGCGCATCATGGTTTTAGTACCGTCAATCATCGCATGGTGACGCTACAGCACAAATGCATCGAGCCACTGGGCGAGTCTCGCTCCGATTACGATATCTTCACCGCGATCCTGACTCGTCTCGGCCTTGGGGGCGTGTTCACAGAGGGAGGTGGCGAGCTCGACTGGGTCAAACGAGTGTTCGACTCGTCTGATCTGCCAGATCACATTGCGTGGCGCGAGTTCTGCCGCAAAGGCTACTTCGTCGTGCCACCCGAAAAGCCCGAACTGCGCCAACCCGTGGACATGCGCTGGTTTGCAGAGGGGCGGCGCAAGGACTTGCCGGAGCCGCATCCGATGCCGTCCCAGTACGCCGAACAGTTCGGCATGGGTCTGCAGACGCCTAGCGGCAAGTTCGAGTTCGTGCCTGAGTTGCTGAAGCGGCACACCGCGGACAATCCCGAGCGACCACCGGTGAACCTGTACATCCCCTCTTGGGAAGGGCTGCGCTCGGAGTTGGCTCTGCGCTATCCGCTGCAACTGGTCGCGACGCACAGCCGCTACAGTTTTCATACCCATTGCGATGGCAAGAACTCATCGGTCAACAGCGTCGAAGATCATCGCGCGTTGATTGGCGGGCATCGCTTCTGGCTGCTGCGGCTCAGTCCCGCCGACGCGACGGCTCGGGGCATTGCGCACCGCGATCTCGTGAAGGTCTACAACGACCGGGGCGTGGTGATCTGTGCGGCCGACGTGTCGCCGCTGGTCGCCGCCGGTGTGGTCAAGTCATACGAGGCGAGCGCTGAATTCCAGATGATCGAGATAGACGGAGAACGCGTCGAAATCGGGGGTTGCATGAACATCTTGACGCCCGATCGGCCTCAAACGGCGGGCACGAGCAGCATGAGCCCGAATTCCTGCCTTGTGCAGGTTGAAAAGTGGACAGGCGCCGATGCGTTCATGCTCGGCCGCGCGGCGTGAGGAGCACACCATGAGCAAGTGGAATCTGGTTATCAATGTCGGGCAATGCGAGAATTGCCAAAACTGCGTCATCGCCGCGCGCGATGAGCATGTCGGTAATGATTATCCCGGTTACTCCGCGCCCGCCGCGGCCAGTGCGGAAAGCGCAATCCGCATTCTGCGACGCGTGCAAGGCGATTCACACATGGTCGAAACGACCTACCTGCCGGTGATGTGCAATCACTGCGACGAGGCGCCGTGCATGCGGGTGGCCGGCGACGCCATTCGGAAGCGCGCCGACGGCATCGTCATCATCGACCCGGAGAAAGCGCGGGGCCGCAGGGACATCGTGAAATCGTGCCCGTACCAGGCGATCGTCTGGAACGAAGAACTGCAACTGCCGCAGACGTGGATTTTTGACGCCCATCTGCTTGACCAGGGCTGGCCCCAGCCACGGTGCCAGCAGTCCTGCCCCACCGAGGTGTTCGAGACGGTCAAGGTCGATGATGCAACGATGGCCGAGAAGGCCCGACGCGAAGGGCTCCAAGTATTGCGGCCGAAATTGGGCACAAAGCCGCGTGTGTGGTACAGCGGGCTGGAGCGTTGGGAAAGCTGCTTCATCGGCGCGAGCATCAGCGCCCGTATAGGCGACTTGATCGAGTGCGTAACGGATGCCAAGGTCGCTCTGTATCTCGGCGATCAGAAGCTGGCTGAAACCGTCTCGGACCGCTTCGGTGATTTCCGTTTCGGCGGTCTGGCTAAAGGAAGCGGCACCTATCGTGTCGAAATCCGACATGCGCTCGGCAGCGCCTGCCGCGAATGCGAGTTGGGTGAAAGCGTTTATTTAGGCGAGGTCAGTCTCGTCCAGGCAACCTTAGGTGTGGAAGTCACGTAATCATCGTACTGGGGCGACCACATGCAATGCTACCTGCCAACCGATGTTCGTTGATTTTCTTTCAAGGAGGCTCGTTAAAATGAACATTGTTGCCCTCATATGCGTGATGATTCTTGGGCTGCTACTTTTCGGCCTCGGGTTGTCCATCTCAGTGATACGTTTTCACGAAGGTACCAACTTTGGCTGCGAGTCGGACCCCACGAACCGACTACACAAGCTCGTTCGGGCTCATGCCAACACAGCCGAATATGCGCCATTCCTCGCGGTGCTGTTTCTCTACCTTGGCGCGCGATCGCCTTCAATCGTAGCCGAGTCGCTGATCGTCGCTTCAACCGCGTGCCGTTGTCTGCTCGTCATTGGACTTATCGCGTGGCCCACGATGGCCAAACCCAATCCGTTCCGGTTCGTCGGAGCACTTGGGACCTACGGCGCCGGTCTGGCGCTATGTGCCATGCTGCTTTGATGAGATGCGACAGACAGACCAATAACTGAATTCTTGGGAAGCTACCCGTGCATAACGAATACTTTCAGATCAGCACCGAATACGGTATCGCGCATCTAGTGTGGTGAGTTACAGTATCTCGCGATCATCCTGTTTGCGGTGTTCGTGCTCGGTGTGACCGCGCGGCTTTTCGGTTTCAATATCTTCACGCTGCTCCGGGTCATCAAGGATGAGCTCATCATCGCGTTTTCGGCGTGCAGTTCGGCGACGGTGCTCCCGCAACTGATGAACAAAATGGAGGATTTCGGCGTGCCGTAAAGCATCACGACCTTCGTGGTGCCAACGGGCTACACGTTCAATCTCGACGGCGCTTCGATCTACCTCGGCATCGGCACGCTGTTCGTCGCGCAACTCTATGGCGTGCATCTCGGACTGCAAGAGCAGATCGTGCTCGTGCTGACGATGGTCGTCACGTCCGAGGGCGCGGCGGGTGTGCCCGGCTTCATGTTCGTCATTCTGCTGACGACGCTCGCGAGCGCGGGTCTGCCGTTCGAAGGGCTCGCGTTCATCGCGGGCGTCCATCGCATCATGGATATGGGACGCACTGCGCCGAACGTGGTCGGCAATGCGCTTGCACCACTCGTCATCGCCAGATGGGAAGGTCAGTACGACGCGGAGAAGGGCAAAGCTTATGTCGCATCGCTGGACGCTTGAGCATCGGTGAAGACAGACAGGGAAATCTTGGAACGAGGAGCAAGTGAGATGAGCAGTCGCCAGGGGCAGTTGTTTTCCGAATCGCTCATGGAGCAGATCCAGGGCCGCTTTCATTACATCGATCACGATGTCGACGGACGTGCGCGTCTTTTCTTCGACAACGCCGGCGGATCGTTCAGGCTCAGAGCGGCGTTGGATGCGTTCGCTCGCATCGATGCACTGCCGGACTGTCCCGAGCGCATGCACGAACGCGCGCTGTATTTGCAGGACATTCAGACGCGCGGCGAGGAAGATATTCCCCGCATCCTCAACGCGCGAGATGGCAGCGTCTATCTTTCACTGACGGCGTCGGCCGCGATGTTCGAGATGGTGCGCGCGGTAATGGAAAACGTTCCTGGCACGAACGCCGTCACGACTATTCTCGAACATCCATCGTCCTTCGATGCGATGAAGCTGTACTGCGACGCACGGGCAAGGCGTCCGCGCGTTGCGCGTCGCGCCGAGCAACGCGCGGACGGGCGGCGTCGATGTCGATGCGATCGTCTCGCTGATCGATGACGACACGGCGCTGCTGAGCGTGATGTATGTCTCGAATATTTCGGGCGCGAAGCTGGATATCGCGGCCATCGTCGAGCAGGCGCGTGCCCGCAAGCCGGATCTTTTCATCATCGGCTCGATGCGAAGAAGAAGGGTGTCTGGGAACTCGGCAGTCCCGCGCCGGCGCAGTTCGCCCTGGTGAGCGCAATCGTGGATTACGTCGCGTTGATCGGCGCGCAATTCAGCGACGCCCAAGACCGGCGCGAGCTCTTCGTGCAGGGCATGCAGCGTATCGAGGAACACGAGCGCGCGCTACTTTTGTCGATGCTCGATGGCGTCGAAGGGCAGCGCGGTCTGCGAGCCACCGACTGCGGGCAGGTGTTCTGGGACCACGACGATCGACGTGCCGTGACCTGATCGCGGGCATAGGCTTCGATGGTCTGGACCCGACCGCCGCCGTGCGCGCGTATGAAGAGCGTGGAGTGATGGTGTATGAACGCATCGCCACGAGCCTCTACTCCGGCCGCATGCTGAAATCGTTCAATCTCGACGGTGCCGTGCGTATCTCTCCGTTGCATTGTCACGGACCGGGCGATGTGGCGAGGTTCCTTGCAGTGACCGAGGAGATCGCGTCGGCGAGGCGGATCGAATAGGTAATCGGGCGAGAGAGTGACGCGTCGGGACGTTTTCGTTAAATGCCCGGTGCGTTTTGAAGTCAAGGCTATGAGACGCTTTACTTCGCCTTCGCGGTCCGGAGCCGATCACACACGGTCATCCGGAGCCGCTCGGAATCGGATATCGAGGCAAGCGCTTCTCAGACCGGCTTCCTCAGAAAACCTTGATTGCCGCCATTCCGATTGGGCGCGAAGCCGTTGGCCTGAAGCGTCTCGTCCGCGGTCTCGTAAAAAACGCCGATCTGCATGATCTCTCTTGCCTGCTTTGCCGTCGCGATTGGACGGCCGAATTCGCCGGCGATGCGCACCAGTTGCTTGATCTGTTCGACGGAGCTCATCTTGCCCGTGCGCGTCTGATTCCAGAGAACGTCTTCGATGCCGCATCGCACATGCAGGCCCAGGGCGATCCCTATCATATTCACCGGCAATACGTTCAGAACCGAACTTTCCACCGTTATCACTGCGCCGTCCGGTGCGGCCCGCAGGAAGTTGGCCAGGTTGTAGATGTTTGCCTGATCCATCCCGCCGCTGATAGCCACCCAGTTCATCACCAGCGGACCCTTGTAGATGCCGCGGCGAATCATCCGCTCGATGGTTTCGAAGCTATTGATGTTGTAGCACTGAAACTCGCTCTGGATTCCGGCTGCCGTCAGGCGTCGGATGTGCTCTTCGACCCAACTCGGATTCGATGGGACGATCATGTCCTTGTAGGTCTCGTACAGGTGCGGAAATCCTCGCGAAACGCCTTTGAAGTCATCCAGACCGGCATGTTCCGTCACGTTCATTTGCGTGGTGTTGACGGTCACGGTCACCTGGTCGGGCTTCGGATCGAGCTTGGCCAGCATGTGTCGTGTGTCGTCGCTCAGCCATTTAGCCGCCTCGCCCTCCGATTCGGGAGCGAAGCTAATGGAGCCGCCGACCTGAATGACCATTTCAGGTACGCGGGCGCGCACTCCGGCAATCAGCTCGTTGAACATGGACAGCCGCTTGCTGCCCCGGCCGTCGGGTTCGCGCACATGCAGATGTAGCACGGTGGCGCCGGCTTCATAGCAATCGACCGCCTTCTGAATCTGATCCTCCATCGTGACAGGGATGTCTTCCGGGAAGTCTGAGGGAATCCAGCCCGGCGCGTAGGGAGCGGCTGTGATGATCAGGGGCTGCTGATTCTCGGGGTAAAGGTGACCGTCAAGGAAATTCATGGTGATGGCTGTATATCAAAAGTTTTGAAGGCGAGAGCGTTCAATGAAAAACGCCCCGAAGGGTTGGTTTCCGATTGTCTGGAGTGCAGATTCAATCATCTGGTGAGGAGCGAGTTCCCGCTATACATCGGACGCCTGAGACTTGCCATTTCGTGACAGCATCGCTTGCTCAAGTCTTGAACGCGACGTTTCCGCCAAGCTGAACCGCCTGCCAACGATAAACATGATGAACGGAAGCACTGCCAGAAGCGGAAGGCAATGCAAGGCGACCTTGAGGCCGACTGCATCGGCAGCCGCGCCGGTCAGGAATGGGCCGGCTGCAAGACCCAGGATGTTATTGAAGAGCGTGAGCGTCGCAAACACCGAGCCGTGAATGGCCGATGACGTTGCGTTGGCAATGATCGGGCTGCATGTGCCAAACGAGCTTGCAAGAAAGAACACGGCAAAAGCGAGCAGGACGAGTTGCAATGTGCCCTGCGGCACCTGGAACGCGATCGTCAGCAGCGCACCGAGCGCGAGGCAATAGGCGATCGCCATGTTCCATCGCTTGAGGGAAGAACCTCCGCTGATCCGGTCCGTGATCACGCCGCACATGAGTTGCCCCACACCGCTGACCAGCACGAGGCCTGCCGCCGTCAACGCCGCCTGACTGACCGACATGCCCCAGTAACGATTCAGATAGCTGGGCAGCCACACGAAGAGCGTTCCCTGGATGAATACTTGAAGCGCGCATCCGAGGTATGCGCAGAACACCGATCGGCTCGGGAAGATGCCTGCGATGAGTGCGCGCAATGTCAGCTTGGCGGATCCGTATGTGACCGGCGCGACGTCTTCCAGATGCGCGCGTTCGAGCCTTTTCTCCGTCACGACGCAACAGTAGACGATGAGCAGCACGAACCCGAAGATCGCCATGACACCCATGGACCAGCGCCAGCCGAAGTGGGTCGCGACGATGCCCGAAAGGGAGACGCCGAGCACCGATCCGAACGCGGCCGCCGAAGTGAAGCCGCCGGCAATGCCGGAGCGCATGTGCTTCGGGAAGATGTTCACGATTATCGCGATTCCGACGCTGCCATAGGCCGCCTCGCCGACGCCCACGAAGAAGCGCGCGACGAGCATCTCTTCATAGTTGCTTGCAATTGCGCATCCCAATGTGGCGACGCTCCATAGCGCGACCATCAGTGCGATGCTTTTCACCCGCCCCCAGCGGTCGGCGAAGATGGAGAACGGCAGCGTCAGAATACCGACCGTGAGCGGCACGACGCTGCTGATCGAGCCCAGGTGCGTGTCGGACATCTGCCACTGGACTTTCAGAATCGGAAAGAAGGCATTTAGTGCCTGCCTCGACATGTAGTCGGAAAGCAAAAGGCAGAACATCAAGGCGAAAACCACCCACGCATAAGTGCGGGAAGAATCGCGAGTTGCAGCGGTTGAGGCAGGCATTTCGTTGGTCGTTGATAGATTCACTGGCGTCTCCTCTCGTGATTGACGAACTTCTTCACCACGATTGAAGACTATCATCGCCCCTAATTCATGTCGACATTAACCAAGTAGGGGTTAGACCTCATGCATGTCGAGTGTTGAACATGAACCGCAAGCATGGGAGAGCCGACAGTCGGCGGAGTCGGAACTGCTTTGGCGGACGTGAAGAGAAGAGAAAGAAGGGCAAGCAGGTGCGGCACGACGTCCGCATGCGCAATCGTCAATGCGCTGCGGATGCAGAGGACGTTTCGCTCTATCCGCAATCACGAAGCGATGCAGGAAGGGCTCAGTCGAGCGAGGCTACCGGCGTCCTCTGCTTCGGCGACTTCGCGGCGCGGCGCGTCGTCGATACTGGCGCAATCGCCTGAACCGCGGCATCCCGTGCTTCGTCGAGGCGCTGTGCAGCCAGCGAAAGCAGCGTTTCATTGTCGTGGCCGACGATTGCCTTGTGCAACGCGCGCCAGCGTTTGAGCGAAGTGCGAATGGACTGCGGATCTGCCACCATGCTCAGCCTCAGATAACGCAGCGTTCGCAGCGAAATCGATTGCAGAATATCCACCAGCAGCCGGTTGCGGCACAGATCGACAGTCGCAAAGTTCAGCAGGAAGCTTTCCACTGCATACGCGTCCGGAGATTCATCGGCCGCCTTGACGAGCCTCGGCAACCGCTCGGACATGAGCGCTTCCAGTTCGGCCGGGCTCTCGTTGGCGACCTGTTCCAGCATCGTCAGATAGAGCACGCTGCGCACGCGGAAGATGTCACGAAGCTCGCTTTCGTCAGGCGCGGTGACGATTGCACCTCGTCTCGCCTGAAATTCGACCAGACGATCCCGTTCCAGGATGCGCAGCGCCTCCCGAACCGGGGCGCGGCTCACGTGAAGCACCTCGCTGATGTCCTTTTCGAGCAGGCGTTGTCCCGACTTGAGCAGATCGAGCGTGATGACCCCGGCGAGGCGCGCCGCGATCTGCTCGGCTATCGGCGTAGACGCATAAGCCGAATCCTGCCCGCGCAGCACGGCGCGCTCGACGGCCAGCATCAACGGATTTTTCGGCGTCAGAAGCGCGGAGAGGTCGGGAAGATTTTGCGTTTTATGTCGAGCCATGACGAGCCGGGGCGGTCTTTAACATCCTGATTCTAGGACGCACTGTATGTAATGTCGACAAAAATATAACCGACACGAACCGGGCAGGCGCGGCGGCTCGCCGAAAGCCATAGTGGTTATTCCGTGCAGACGCCGCAGCGTCTATCCTATAGTTTTACCGGCTGAATTCGACAATCTTTAAATGGCCATTTTCGTTCGCAGCGCATCGCTGATCAAGTATTCCGATATCGCCCGTGCCGTCGGCATCGATCCCATCTGCAAGGTGCGTGAAGCCGGGTTGGACCCGGTATGTCTGAGCGCGCCTGATTTGCGCATTCCGGAGGCCGGGCTCGCGAGCGTGTTCCAGGAGTCGGTGCGATCGACGGAGCTTCGATCGCTCGGCGTGCGCATCGGCGAAGCGTGGCGGCTGTCGGACTTCGGCGCGGTGAGTCTCTATCTCCAGCATCAGCCGACTTTGCGCCATGTGCTCGCGGAAGTCGAGCGGTATCGTCACATGCTGAGCGATTCGGTTTCGATCCGCGTGGCGGACTTTGGCGAAGTGTCGCTCGTGCATGTGGTGCTGGTCACCGGGCGGCCCGATCCCGGGCGCGACATCGTGGAGCTGACTGTCGGCGCGGTGTTCAATCTGATCCGCGGCATTCTCGGCGCGCAGTGGAAGGCGCGTGGCGTGTATTTCGCGCATGCCGCGCCCGAGAGCATGCGGTTTCATCGGCCGTTTCTGGGGCCGAATGTCGAATTCGATTCCGAGTTCGACGCCATCGCGCTCACGCGCGAGGAACTGGATCGGCCCAATCCGCTCGGCGATGCCGCGCTCGCGCGTTACGCGAAAGAGCTGCTCGATTTGCGGCTGCCATCGCGGCCCGCATCGATAACGGACGAGGTGCGGCGCGCGATCCATATCCTGTTGCCGCAAGGGCAGGGCGCCATCGAACGCGTCGGACAGCGCCTCGGCTTTGCGCCCCGCACGCTGCAGCGGCAACTGGAGCAGGCGGGACAAAGCTTCTCCGCGCTCGTCAACGAAGTGCGCGGCGAACTGGCGATGCGATATCTCGGCAATCGCCACCATACTGTGTCGGACATCGCGAATCTCGTGGGCTTCTCCGAAGTCAGCGCGTTCTCGCGATGGTTCAGCGGTGAGTTTGGCAAGCCGCCCACACGATGGCGATCGGACTACTTTGCAGACGTCGCGCGTGACGACGTGAACGAAGCACACTGACGCGCTGCGACGTCCCGCGCGGCAATGCAATCATATAAAGGTCACACGATTCCATCCGCTTCGAGTTGCGTGATCTGCTCGTCGCTCATTGCGAGCAGCGACCGAAGCACGTCACGCGTGCCTTCGCCGAGTGGCGGCGGCGCGCGCCGCACAGGCGGACGCGTTCCGTCGAAACGATACGGCGGCGCGAGCACCTGCATCTCGCCGGTTTCCGGATGCGGCACGTTCGTGACGAGACCGGAACCCGTCGCCCGTTCCGACGACAACGCCTCGTGCAGACCGAGCACTTCGCCGCACGGAATGCTCGCGTTCTTCAGTCGCTCCAGCAAAACGGCGCGTTTGTGCCGCGAAAGTTCGCGATCGATCTCCGGCAATAACGTCGACCGGTTTTGTGCCCGGGCGATGTTCGTGCGGAAACGGTCGTCCTCGGCGAGGTCGGGTCGATCGATGACATCGCGGCAGAAGCGAACGAACTGCGCGTTGTTGCCGACAGTAATGACGAGCGCTCCGTCCTGCGCCTCGAAGACGCCATACGGCACGATCGACGGATGCGCATTGCCGTAGCGCAAGGGGTCTTTGCCCGTCATCAGCGCTTCGAGTCCGTAATACGACGTGATCATGAGGCCGCAATCGAACAGCGCCATTTCGATGTGCCGGCCGCGTCCCGTGCTCTGGCGTTCGAACAATGCCGCGAGCACTGCCTGTGCTGCGTACATGCCCGTGAACAGATCGACGGCGGCGACGCCGAATTTGAGCGGCGCCTGGCTGGCCTCGCCATTCAACGCCATCAGCTTCCGTTCCGGTCGGATCGTAGCCCGAGATCGAGCAGTAGATGAGCGACTCATTTTCCCGTTTCAGTTGCGCATACCCGAGTCCGAATTTGTCGGCGCCGCCCTGCTTGAAGTTCTGCACGACGACGTCGCACTGCCGTGCGAGCGCTCGCGCGATGTCCTGTCCTTCGCTGGTTTGCAGGTCGATGGTGACCGAGCGCTTGTTGCGATTCGCGCTGTTGAAATAGGACGTCCCCGATGAACCGGCACGCAAGCCCCAGTCGCGTGTGTCGTCGCCGCGTTGCGGATGCTCCACCTTGATCACCTCCGCGCCGAGATCGCCGAGCACCATGCCGCACCACGGGCCTGCGAGCACGCGGGAAAGGTCGAGAACGCGCACGCCGGCGAGCGGCAGCGAAGCAATATGATTCGACATCGAGGTTCCTGATGATGTGAAGGAGGAAACGGGACTTGCGTGGTTCGTCGGCTCGAAAAGCGCGCGCCACCGTCACTCGGTTTGCGGTTCAGGCACGCGATCTTCGGCGACGGCGGGCGCCACGTCCCGCTCGACCGCGGCGATACGCGCGACGTCCTGGTCATAGCTGCGCATGGCGATGGCGAAGAACACGGCGGCCAGCAGACTGAACAGCGGCGTGAGAGTCAGTGCATGCTGCAGACCCCAGCGATCGGACAGGATGCCCGCCAGAAACGGACCGACGGCCAGCCCGAACATGTTCTGGAACAGAGACAGCACCGCGGCGCCCGTCGAGCGCATGCCGGGATGAATGACGTCCATCGCGACGCCGGCCACCACACCGACCGTGCAGTTCATGAAGAATGCGCCCACGACGATCCATCTGAATTGCACATCGCCGGTGTAGTGTCCGCCGAAGGCCGTAATGAAGATGGCGGATGTCGTCACGCAAAGCACCGACAACGCGGGCAGTTTGTTGCGCGGCTTGCGTTGCGCCACGCGTCCCACCGCGATGCCCCAGAACGTGCAACTCAGCGCGCCGATCAGGACGACCGCCGCTGCCGCTCTGGACGCGGCCTCGGCATCCATGGCGTGATAACGGTTAAGATAGCTCGGTAGCCATGACCAGATGGCGGACACCGTGACCAGTTGCGCCGCCGCGCCCGCGCAGACGAACAGCAAGGTAGGCGTGCGCGCCAGCGTGCCGAAGATATGGCTGAGCGTTTCACCCAGACGCTGCGGGGCGCGGCTCGTACCCGATGTCAGCGGCACGGAGTCGTAGTCGCGCACGCGCAGATAGACGAGCGCCAGCACGAGTCCGGGCACACCCACGACGCCGAACGCGGCCTTCCAGCCCCAATGCGCCGCAATGATGCCGCCGAGGAACACGCCCAGCACCGAGCCCAGCGACGGCGCCGCGAAGAACGCTCCGAGCGCCGCGCTTCGCAGTCGCCGCGGAAACAACGTCGAGATGAGGGCCGCGCCGACCGAGCCGTAGCCGGTTTCTCCAAGCCCGACGACCGCGCGTGCGGCGAACAACTGGCCGTAGTTGCCGGTGAACATGCACGATATCGTCGCAAGGCTCCACGCGATCGCCATCACGATGATGCTTTTCACGCGCCCCTTCCGGTCGGCAATGAGTGCGACGGGAATGCCGCCTGCCGCCACGACGATCGAGACGATCGACACGAGCGAGCCTAGTTGCTTGTCGCTGAGACCCCATTCGCTCCTGATGTGAGGGAAGAGCGAAACGATCACCTGTCGATCGATGAAGTCGAACAACATGAGCGCGAAGGTCATCACGAAGGCAAACCACGCCTGGTGCGGGCCTGTGACGTAGCCGTCGTGATGGCTGGCAGAGGGCGCATCGGAAATCACGTGCATGCTTGCTTGTCTCCTGGACTATCTTGTTTCGCGCGGAACCTGTTACGGTGCGAGCCATCACTCGGCCCCTTCGACTCTAAGCTCTGTTCGGCGGGCCGCTTTGCAACCCGTGACAAAGACTTTGCATCCGATGTCAGCGCGCGCCATGTGCGCTCAGAACGGCCGGTCTCCGCGAACGGTCGCGCGTTCCATGCGACGCGGCGCCGGCCAGTAGTCGCTCACCGCGTAGTGCTGGGTCGCCACGTTGTCCCAGATCGCCAGACTATTAGGTTCCCAGCGGAAGCGGACCTGATACTCCGGAATGGCCGCCTGACTGATCAGATAGTTGAGAAGCAGGCTCGCGCCCGGCGTCTTGTCCTGTCCGAAGCGCACGTTCTCCGGGCTGTGATAGTTGATGAAGTGAGTCGAGAACGGTCCCACGTACAAGACCTTTTCACTTGTCTCCGGATGCGTCCGGACCACCGGATGATCCACCAGCGGGTTCTTTCTGATCAGTTCTTCGCGCTCCTCGGTCGCGAGAATCGCGCCGAAGGAATGCTCGATGCCATGCTTGGCGCGCAGGCCCGCGATCTTCGTCTTGATCTCTTCCGGCAGGCTGTTGTACGCCTCAACCATGTTCACCCAGATGGTGTCGCCGCCGACATCGGGACACGAGATGCAGCGCAATACGGCGGCCCTGGGCGGATTCGCGCGCCACGAGGCATCGCTGTGATAGGTGTTCTCGAAGTGATCGCGCTTCTCGCTCTTGTAGATCTCGATCAGACCGGGATATCCCGGCACCGTGTTGGCGACGGGATGATCTTCGAGATCGCCGAAACAGCGGGCAAAGGCGACATGGTCGGCACGCGATATGTCCTGGTCGCGAAAGAACAGCACGCGATGTTTCAGCAGCAGCGCCTTGATCTCGGCGAACAATGATTCGCTTCGGACGACGTCCGCAACATTCACATTCGTGAGTTCCGCACCGATCGAGCATGTAAGCGGTTTGATTCGCATGGTTGCGCTTTCCTTTAATTCATGAGGTCGCGACGCGTCGGGGATGCATCGAACGATGCGGACTGCTCGCGCGTCGGTGAATTCGTTACGGGCTTGATTGTCTTGACGACACGATTCGGGCGCTTGACTGATCGCGTCACGGTTTGGCATCGGGGGCATGACAGCCGGCGGCGCTTCGGCGTTTACCCGGAGTGTCAGCAAATGCCAAGTCTGTGGCTCGATTCGTCAAGTCGACGGTCCGGGACAAATCTAGACTGGCTCGGACGATCGCTTCATTCGGTGGCAACGCGGATTTCAAACGATCAGGCGGTTCCCTGTTGGGCGAGAAAGGGCCGTTCGGGTGTCGACCCATAGGTGATCAACTACATGTGCGTCGGCGGGGCGCAGCGTATCGGCACGGTGTTCGAGCGGCTGCGAATCCACGAGTTTTCAGTAATTTATGTCGACATGAATATGTCTAGCTGTTAAACTGAGTCCAGCGCGATGCTGCATGTTTTCGCTCGTCGATTCTTGATGCCGCCGACGTCATGCGTGGAAACCGTGATCGGACAGTAGACCGGCCGCATGATCAAAGATTCGGTATGCAGAATAAACAACGCGGAGACGAAATGAGGAAAGTACGACTTGCGATTTCTTTGATGACACCATTGGCGTGTGCGCCCGCATTCGCACAAAGTTCGGTCACGCTATACGGAATCGTCGATACAGGCGTCGAATACCTGACGCACGCGACCCCGAGCGGCGGATCGGTTGCGCGCATGCCGGTGATCGGCGGCGGAGACTTGCCTTCGCGATGGGGCCTGAAGGGATCGGAAGATCTGGGCGGAGGACTGAAAGCGATTTTCACGCTGGAAAATGGCTTCTCCCTCTCGAACGGCGCGCTGCAGCAGGCCGGCCGCCTATTCGGGCGTCAGGCCTATGTCGGCCTGAAGAACGGCTGGGGACAGCTTACCTTCGGGCGTCAGTACAGCATGCAGACATGGGCGATGACCGATGCGAACATCGTCGGTCCCGCCGGCATCGGCAGTCTGGGTTCGCTCGATAGCGCGTTGCTGGCCGACCGATTCGATAACGCCGTCGCCTATATGGGCACGTTCTATGGATTCACCGTCGGCGCAACATATTCGTTCGGCCGGGATACATCGACGGCCGGCAATTGCGGCGGTCAGGTTGCAGGCGACTTCGTGGCCTGCCGCGGCTTGTCCGCCATGATCAAGTACGACGCGAGCAACTGGGGCGTCGCGACGTCCTTCGAGGAGCTGAGAGGCGGGCAAGGTTCCGCGCCGGATACGGTCGTGCCCGGCGCGCCCGGTGTCGCGTTCACCAACTCCGGCGATACCGACCGCCGCTATCAGGTGAATGGTCATCTCACCGTCGGACTGGTGCGCCTGGGCATGGGCTGGATACATCGTCTTCTGCACGGCGACGTGCGCTCGGTCAAGACGGATGTCGAATATCTCGGCGCATCCGTTCTCTATGGCGCATGGCAGTTCGACGCCCAGCTTTCGCATATCGGCAATGCCGCCGACGACGCCGATGGCACGCTCGGCATGGTCAGGGCGAACTACTTCCTGAGCAAGCGCACATCTGTGTATGGCGTCGCGGGGTATATGAAAAATCATGGAAAAGGCGCGATTTACTCGGTATCGGCGGGCACCGCCGTTCCCGCCGCTCCGTTCGGCGGCTCGAATCAGATGGGCTTTGAAGTCGGGATTCGCCAGATGTTCTGATGCGATGCCGACATGATCTCGCGATGTCCCGAAAGCGCGGCGCAATGAGCCGCGCGAATAGTCGATCCTTCACCAAGGAAAGTTGAACATGGCAAAAGCGATTCGCTTTGATGAAATCGGTGGCCCCGAGGTCCTCCGTCTCGAAACCGTTGCGGTCGGCGAACCCGGCCCTGGCGAGGCGCGTGTGCGTCATACATTCGTGGCGGTCAATTTCATCGACATCTATTTTCGCACGGGGCAGTATCCGCTGGCGTTGCCCAATGGCCTCGGCTCCGATGCCGTAGGGGTGGTCGAAGCCATCGGCGAAGGCGTCGATGACATCAAGGTAGGCGACCGCGTCGGCTATCTGCTGGGTCCGCAGGGCGCCTACTCGGACGTCCGAGTGATGCCCGCGGATGTGCTCATTCCCTTGCCCGATGGCATCAGCGACAAAACGGCCGCGACGCTGATCATGAAGGGCATGACCGCGCAGTACCTGTTTCGTCAGGTGTATCCGCTCAAGGGCCACGAGACCATCCTGTATCACGCTGCGGCGGGCGGCGTCGGTCTTATCGCATGCCAGTGGGCGCGCGCGTTGGGCGTCACGATGATCGGCACGGTCAGCTCCGATGCGAAGGCCGAAGTGGCAAAGGCGAATGGCTGCACGCACACCATCGTGACTTCGCGGGAAAACATCGCCGAACGCGTGCGTGAGCTCACTAATGGCAAGGGCGTCGAAGTGGTTTTCGACTCGGTGGGCAAGGACACGCTCGACGCGTCGCTGGACAGCTTGCAGGTGCGCGGAACGTTGGTGAGCAACGGTACATCGTCCGGTCCCGTGCAGATCGACACGCGCGTACTGGCTCGCAAGGGATCGCTCTGGGTGACGCGGCCTGCGATGGTGCATTACGCGACGCCGCGCTCACACATGCTGTCGATGGCTCGCGAGCTTTTCGATCTCGTGCTGGCCGGGAAAATCAAAAGCGAGCCCGGACAGATGTTCGCGCTCGATGAAGCCGCCGACGCGCATCGCGCGCTCGAATCGCGCAAGACGGTGGGCTCCACGGTGCTCGTGCCGTGACGACGAAGACGGGCGCGATCCGTGCAGGGTCTACCCGGATCGCGTGACGAGCCGGTGCTCCGGCAGACGACGCGAGTCTTGCGTCGTCTGCCGATGCATGGCGTCGCGCCGTGCGCGGCTTTCCCTGGGGCTGCAACCGAATTGTGCGTGATACCAGCGCGAAAAGGCGCTCGGCGAAGAAAAGCCGAACAGGGCCGCGACGTCGATCAGGGGGCGATCGCCTTCGATGACATGTCTTGTCGTGAGCTCCTTGCGAACCTCGTTGAGGATGGACGAGAAGCTATGTCCCTCTTCGGCGAGACGGCGCTGCACGGTTCGACAGACCATGCCCATGTGTTCGGCGACCTGTTCGATGCTGCAACGGCCGCTGGGCAAGAGTTGCAGGATGGCTCGCTGCACGGCCTCGAGTGTCGTCGCGTGTTGCGTGACGAGCGATGCGTCGAGCAGTTGTTGCGCATAGCGCGTCATGGCGATGTCGGCTGAAGGATTGCGCGCATCGAGATCGGTCTTTGCGCAGACGATGCCGTTGAAATCACGATCGAACTCGACACAAGGGCCGAAGAATCGCAGATGCGTACTGAGCTCGCGTGGCGCCGCGTGCTCTAAGCAGACCTGCCGCGGGCGCCAGTCGGGGCGGATGAGCTGACGAATGAGACTCACCATGACGCCGAGCGCCAGTTCGATTCTCTGGCGCGTGGACTGATGCGCGTTGCCGGCCCTGACCGCCTCGCGAATGATGACGAGCCCGCCGCATTCCTCGATAGTCAGCGATAGCGCATCGTTGAGCACGGGCTGATAGCGCATCAGTATGCCGAGCGAATCGCGAAGCGTGGCCTGATCCCGAATGAGCAGCCCCACAGCGCCGAGATTGGACAGCCGGCGCGACTCGGCCATGCACAGCCCGAAACTTTCGTTTCCCGACACGGCGGCGGAAGCCTGCAGCAATTGCCCGCCACGCTCCACAGGAATCTTGAGATCCGGATTGTCGAGCACGGAAGGATCGAGTCCCGCATCGAGAAGCATACGCACGGGATCGAGTGCTGACGCACGAGCGACCTCACTGTAATGAGTGAGGCATGCGGCGCGAACGAGTGAGGACATCGGAAGGAGGCGAGAGGTTGTCGTTAGAGGATAACCCCGTGTCATGCATTGTCAAGCGTCGAAAACCCGCTGATTTCAAACTTCGAAAAAAAATGGTTATCCGAATCGACTACATGAGATCCGCGCGTGCATGAAAGACGCTGTGCGGTTTTCGCTTTCACCCTCCAATCACCGAAACATGTCCAATTCAAACATTACATCCGCGACAGTGCTCATTATTCCGGGCTTGCGTGAACACGTGGCCGACCATTGGCAGACTCTGCTCGCGCAGAAGCTGCCGCGCGTGCAAAGCGTCGCGCCGCTCGAGCATGACAAGCTCAGTTGCGCTGCACGCGTCGATGCGATCGAGCGCGCACTGGGTTCGATCGAAGGTCCGGTCGTCGTCGTTGCGCACAGTGCGGGCGTGATGATGCTCGCGCATTGGGCGAGCCGCTATGCCTCGCGTGCGATTCACGGTGCACTGCTTGCGGCGCCGGCGGATCTCGAAACGCCGATGCCGCCCGGCTATCCGACGATCGACGCACTGAACCAGCACGGATGGTTACCGATTCCGCGTAGCGCCTTGCCATTTCCGAGCATCGTCGCGGCCAGCAGTAATGACCCTTTGACGCGTCTTGCGCGCGCTCGCGAATTTGCTCGCGCGTGGGGAAGCCGCTTCGTCGAACTCGGCGATGTCGGTCATCTGAATCCGGCGTCGGGTTTTGGCGAATGGCCGCTGGCCGAGACATTCATCAGCGAACTCGCCAAGTCGCGGTAGCGTCACGCGCTGTACCGCATTGTCCGCGTCCGCTCGCGACAGCGGACACAATCATCGCCTTCGCGCGCTGTCTACCTGCCGCAAGGAAATCTGCCTCTCACCTGGAAATCAACATGAATTTTCTCGACGGTCATCTCTTTCCCGAGAACCAGCAACCGCTGATTATCACGGCCGCGCCGTATGCGCCCGGATGGCTGCCCGGTGACTTCCCCGAAGACATTCCGGTCACGATGGAAGACCAGATTCAGAAAGCCGTGGACTGCTACAACGCAGGCGCGACGGTGCTGCATCTGCACGTGCGCGAGCTGGATGGCAAGGGCAGCAAGCGCCTGTCGATGTTCAATCAATTGATTGCGGGCGTGCGCAAGGCAGTGCCGGATATGATCATCCAGGTCGGTGGTTCCATTTCGTTCGCGCCCGAAGACGAAGGGCAGGCCGCCAAATGGCTGTCGGACGATACGCGCCACATGCTGGCCGAACTCGAACCGAAGCCGGATCAGGTGACAGTGACGGTGAATACTTCGCAGATGAACGTCACGGATCAGGCCGAAGACGCGGACTTCAAAGGCACGTCGCGCGAGCAGCCCGCACTGTTCAATGCCTACAAGGAGATGACCGTTCCCGCGCAGCCCGGATGGGTCGAGGAGCATGTTCGGCGTCTGACGGCCAAGGGTATTCAGAGCGCCTTCCAGTGCTACAACCTCAACAGTTTCGAGTCGGTCGAGCGCCTGATGCGACGTGGCTTCTACAAAGGCCCGCTGGTGATGAACTGGGTCGCGATAGCCGGCGGCATGGATACGCCGAACGTCTACAGCCTCGCCAACTTCATCCGTGCCGTTCCCGATGGCGCGGTGGTCACGGTGGAAAGCAACGTGCGCAACGTGCTGCCCGTGAACATGTGGGGCATTTCCACGGGTCTGCATGTCCGCTGCGGCACCGAGGACTGCCTTTGGAATCAGTCGCGCACCGAGAAGATGAGTACCGTCAGGCAGATCGAGCAACTGGTACGCATCTCGCGGGAATTCGGACGCGAGATCGCGACGGCGCAGCAGGCACGCGAGATCTCGCGTATTGGGGTCTTCTACGATACGGTGGAGGAGTCTTTGCAGGCCAATGGCTTCGCGCCGAATCGCAACGGTGGCAATCAGGGTTTCCTGCGCAAGACCGCCTGAAGCCGCGAGCGAAGTAGAAAAGACACGGCCAGCGTTATCCGATAGATGAACCGGATACGCTGGCCGTGCTGCTATTCGGGAAGCAGCGCGCCGCGATGCTTCAATAAGGCCGGTCACCGATGATGCCCGCGCGCTCCATCTTGCGCGGAGCAGGCCAGTAGTCCATGACCGCGTAGTGCTGCGTGGAGCGATTGTCCCAGACGGCGATGCTATTGGGTTTCCATCTGAAACGTACCTGATATTCGGGAATCAGCGCCTGGCTTTGCAGATAGTTGAGCAGGAGGCTGGCGCCCGGCGTCTTGTCGAGTCCATAACGGACGTTGTCCGGCGTATGGAAGTTGACGAAGTGCGTCGTGAAGCTGCTCACGTACAAGACCTTTTCGCCGGTTTCCGGATGCGTGCGCACGACGGGATGCTCCACGTCGGGATTTTGCGCAGCGAGCTTGCGGCGTTCGTCGGGATCCATCGCCGCACCGAACGAATGTTCGATGCTGCTTTTTGCTCGAAGACCCGCGATGCGACGCTTGATGTCTTCCGGCAGTTGCTTATAGGCCTCGACCATATTGACCCAGATCGTGTCGCCGCCCGTTTCGGGGCACTCGATGCAGCGAAGCACCGCGCCCATGGAAGGCTCCGGCCGCCACAGCCCGTCGGTGTGAAAGTTGTTTTCGTAGGGGTTTTTCGCATCGGATCGATAAATCCGCACGAGCCCCGGATGTTCCGGATCGCTTCCTGCGACCGGATGATCTTCCAGATCGCCGAACTTGCGCGCGAACGCGACATGTTCCTCGCGAGAAATGTTCTGGTCGCGAAAAAAGAGCACGCGGTGCTGCATCAACAGCGCCTTGATCTCCGCAAACAAGGACGCATCGCGCGATGCGTCGCCCAGGTTGACGCCCGACAGTTCAGCGCCAATGCAGGCGGTGAGCTTTTCAATCTTGATCATCAGCATGTCTCCTCATTTTTGACGATCTCGGCTTTCCATATCCGGTCGTTTCCATGATAGTCGCTTGATTTATTCTTGTCGACAAAAATAAATCTGGAATCGACCCACCGTTTTATGCGGTGAGCCGTGCAGTGAAGAAGATTGAGTCAGCGTAGCGAGACTGGACGTATTGATGAAGTTTATTTTTTGAATGCACCGGCATTCACATCTGTGATGCCCCCGATGGATCAATGATTGCCATGCTATAGCCGCCTTCCGCGTATATGACTGACGTTCACGAATCGATGATCTGTCGCAAAGGCAATGTGAAATAAGCCTGTAATCGCTGGCTGAAAGGACGTACCGCCCGATCTCATCCTCGGCGGTCTGGTTCGTGACACATTGAGGACCAATAGGATCGAGGGTTTGAAAGCTCCGTCTCGCGGTGCGCTACCTGCTGCCGCGCGAGGTGGCCTCGATGGTAACAACATGCCCGGTTCCGGTGGCACGTGCCTGGAACTATTCGTCACGCGACACGCAGCGGCCGCAGCTAAATCGTGCGCGACTATTTTGTGCGAGTCGTGGGGTCCTCGAACGTGGAGACGATGCTATCGATCATTGCCGCGATGCGCGCGGTATGGCGAAGGTCTTGATGCGTGACGAGCCAGATTTCGTAGACCGCCCCACGCGCGGGTTCCGGCCATATCTGCACGAGGCCGTCGTGTTCAGCCAGATGTATCGGAAGCTCACCAATGCCGAGGCCCGCCTTCACCGCGGTACGCAGCATGAGGCTGGAATTGAAGGTCGATACGATGCGCCCCGCGTGTATCGGTTCGCCCGCAAGAGTCGGTGATCGATCACCGGTCCCGCTTGCCTGATAGACGACGAGATCATGGCCCCCGAATGCGGAGCCGGCGGCGGGCTTGCCGTGTTGCTCGAGATAAGCATTCGACGCAAAGAGCGCCATGGGCCAGCGAGCCAGGCGCCTCGCGACCAGATCGGGATTATCCGGCCTGACTGACCGGACCGCGATATCCGCTTCGCGCTTCGCCAGATTCAGCATGCGCGTCGAGGTGTCCAGCAGGACGCGCACGTCGGGATGCGCAGCATGCAGGCGTTCGATGGCGGGAAGCAGGAATTCGAGCGCGATCGAGTCGGTGCTGGTGACTCTGACGTCCCCTGCAAGCCGTGTATCCGTGCCTTGAGTTCGCCTGACGAGTTCGTGCGCGGAGTGTTCCATTTTCTCCGCCGATCTCAGCGCGGCCTCGCCTGCGGCGGTCAACGCGTAACCCTCGGAGGTGCGCAGGAAGAGCGTTGCACGTAGGGCGTGCTCGAGTGCCGCAATCCGTCTGCCGACCGTCGCCTGATCGAGATTGAGCGTTCTGGCCGCGCCACGGAGCGTTTTTTCGCGCTGCACGGCGAGAAACACGCGCGCGTCGTCCCAGTTCATCGTGCCGCCCTCCTGATGCAAATTTGCATCCCACCACGCGAATAATGCTGCACTTATTCATCGATGTCGATTCCTATACTGAACGCAAGAGTTCCTCGTTCAATGACTCGCCCGAATCAATCGAGCCTCATCCATAGAAGGAGTGGTATCCATGTCTGCTTCAACTTATCGTGTGCCGTCGTCCATGATGGCCATTGAGATCAAACAACCCGGCGGTCCTGAGGTCCTGGTGCCGACCACGCGCCCGGTGCCGACGCCGGCCGCCGATCAGGTTCTGATCCGCATCCACGCGGCCGCCGTGAATGGCCCAGACGTTTTCCAGCGCAAAGGACTGTATGATCCACCCCCCGGCGCTTCGGACATTCCGGGGCTGGAAGTGGCAGGTCAAGTGGTTGCCGTTGGCGCCGACGTGTCCCTGTTCCGGATCGGCGAACTGGTGTGTGCATTGATTCCCGGCGGTGGCTACGCAGAATATGCAGTCGCGCACGCCTGCAACACGATGCATATCCCCAAAGGCCTGACATTGGTGGAAGCGGGGGCCATGCCCGAAACGTTCATGACGGTATGGCTGAACCTGTTCCAGCGCGGCAAGCTGGTTGCCGGCGAATCGGTGTTGATCCATGGCGGCGCATCAGGTATCGGTACCACGGCGACCATGCTGGCGAAGGCATTCGGCGCTGCGAAAATCATCACGACAGTTGGCTCGCAGGCGCATTGGGAGGCCAGCCTGGCGCTAGGCGCAGACCTCGCGATAGATTATCGCGAGGAAGATTTCGTCGCCGAAACGAAGCGGTTTACCGATGGAAGGGGCGTCGACGTGATCCTCGACATCATTGCCGGCGACTACGTGGCTAGAAACTATGACGCCGCAGCCATGGACGGACGGATCCTCCAGGTGGGCGTGATCAAGGGGCCGGCGAAGGATCTCGACGTCTTGCCGTTGATGACGAAACGTCTGACGCATATGGGCTCGACATTGCGATCACGCACATCCGCGGACAAGGCGACCATCATCAATGAACTCGAGCGGCAGGTGTGGCCGCACATCGAGAGCGGCAGGATCAAGCCTGTTGTCTACAAGACCTTTACACTGGCCGATGCTCGCAGCGCTCATGAGTTGATCGATTCCGGCACACACTTTGGAAAGATTGTCCTTACGACAGGTGCCGATCTCCTTGACTGAAGCCTGGCTTGACGCTAAAGCGGGGGTGCAAGCCTCTTGCCGGTTTCGTGATGGATGTCAGGAAAAGCGTTACTTCTTCGTTGGTCAGCACCCTTGCATGGGCATTCAAACGGCGCCACATCCAGTTGGCGACACACTTCGAAACCGGTCATAAACAAATGCCGAAATCAAACCGGCGCATCGAACCCATGCGACTGGCCGCATCACGCTGCCGTGCGGCCGCGCGTGCTGACCAATGCGTGCCGCTCGAGCAGGTCGAGGAGCAGCAGGACCCGTCGCCGCTGAACGGCTACAAGGTCATGCGTTTCCACCAGTTTTCGAAGGCGTTTTTTTGAATACTCATGATCGAGCCCACGATAAGCGGCCCCCGCGTCCGCGCGCGTAATGTGCCGGACAATGCGTTCGAAGTGGTCGATCTGTGCGTCGGCCAGGCTGGCCGGCAGCAGCGCCCCGCCCGTCGGAGCAGGGTGTTTTTTTGCGCTCATGTCTGTCTCTGATCGTACGTCTCGCACCTTCCGGAAACGCGATGCCCTAGGCCATGTTCCGTATACAGCGGAAAAGCCGTCTGCTTTGTTCCGTACGACAATAATTCGCATTGTTCGACACGCTTTACCGTGCGTCTCATTTCTCGGCGCCACGGTCGCTCAAATCGCGATTCGCGTGGACGCGAACGCGGCGCTGCCTGCCAGCTTGGCCCCTCAAGGCGAGAGCGCGTTCAAGTTCTCGCGCCTTGTGTCGTAATCCAGAAACGCGGTGTCGCCGGCTTTTTCGGTTATGCGGGACGGGCTTTAACGCTTTCCACCTGAATTGCTGGCAGCTTTGCGTTGCCGTCTCGTTGCCGAGAAAACTGTTTTCATCGACTCGACCAATCTTCGCAAGGTGGTTCTCGTGTCGCATACTGAAAGCTATCCCGGTGCAAGCCCGGAGTCCCGCAGGCAGATCGTTCGTGTCCATTTCGACGTGAACGATCTGCCCGCGCGCCAGCAACTGCTGGCATGGCGCGAGCGCATAGGCCCGATCATGGATGTGGCGCTGTCGAGTGCGCAGATGGAGCGGCCCTTTCGCGGCGCGATTGACTGGTATGAGTTCGGCGAATTCCTCTTCGGCGATAGCTATACGGATGAGCTGACACTCGAGCGGACGATTTCCCGGATCTCGCAAGACAATGCGCGGGCCATCGCCTTTCATATTGTGATCGGAGGCGATTCCGAGACTCTCCTTGCACGCCCGGCGAAGCGGCAAGACACGCCCGTCGAGGTCGGCGTCCTCGCGGTCGACTTCGATCAGCCTTTGCATGTGATACGGCGTGCGTGCCGGCACGTGACGCTCTTCGTGCCCGGTACGTCGCTGAGAGAGGTGTTCCCGGATCCCGGCGCGTTACACGGGCGCGTGCTCGCGCCGCACGAGCCGGCCGTGCAACTCATCAGGCAGCGTGTAACGGAATTTTCCGCGAACATTCGCCGCATGTCCTTTGACGACGCCCATCGCCGGCTCGGCGATATCGTCCAACTGATTGCGGACGCGTTTGGAGAGCAGGCGGGTCTGAGGGGGAGCAAACGCGCTATTGCGCGCGCCATTGCGTTCGACGCAGCGCGCCGTTTCGTCCAGGCCAATCTGACCGACTTCGACCTTTCTCCGGAGCGCGTGCTCGAATCCCTCGCACTGTCGCGGCCGACGGTCTATCGGCTGTTCCAGCACGAGGGTGGGCTGGCAGCCTACATCCGCCACCTTCGCCTGCGCGCCGCGGTAGACGATCTCGTCCGGTTCCCCAAGATCCCCATCCAGGAGATTGGTTACTCGGTCGGCTTCAACAGCGCCTCGGACTTTACGCGGGCTTTCCGGCGTGCTTACGGTATCGCACCCCAAGAGGTTCGACCGGTTTTCAGGCAAGCATCGTTGATCCACAACGTTGAGCGTCTTGACCCGCCATGAAGCGCCGTTCATCCCGCCGCGGCTAGCGGCATCTGAACGTCTGCAACTCAACCGGGAAAGGCCGTTCTGCCCGCGCTCGTTGCCGTCGCCTCACCACCTGGTATGCCGGAATGCAACAGCCTGCGTGCAGGCCTTCGCAAGAAGAAGTCGCCACTGAATGTGCCGGTTTGACGATCGATCCATGTGACGGGTGGCGGACTGCCCGGTGGACATCTGCTGCCTGAGGATGCCCAGAACGAGGTGTTGTCCTCCCTCGAAAATTTCCTGATCGAACGGCTTTAGCGTAGTTGGTTGCAAAGCGTTCTCGATATTGCATCGGAACTCATTTGGAACCGACCTTGCCGATTGATGCGCCACCATCCACGTACAGCGTTTGTCCGGTCATGAACGCGGCGACATCCGACAGCAGGAGTTCCGGCTACGGTGCCAAGCCCAGTCGCACGCTCCATGACCGGATGGATTTCCCGCCCTGCGCTGCCGGGAACGTGCCCGCACTGAACCCGGCCTTCAAGGTATCGAGTTTTCCCGCAGCGACATGACACGTCTTCATCGACTGTTGAAGGCTGGACGAATCACGCGGCAGATTGCTTACCAGACACGTGCTCGGGCTTCGTCCACTCGTTGCCCTTCATGAAGGCATCATACGGCGTATGGACGATGTGATTCGTGTAGTTGCTCATGACCTTGGTCGCGACACCGAGAACCACCTCGAGCACATTGCGGCGCGTATAACCGGCTGCAAGGAAGATGTCCACTTCCGCCTCCGGAACGAATCCACGTTCGCGCACGACGATCGTCGTGAAGCGATGGAGCGCTTCCAGCTTCGCGTCCGGCAACGCCGTACCGGCGCGAAGCGCGGCGATCACTGCAGGCTCCATCTTGATCATCTTCGCGAGCGTGCTGTGGCCCGCCATGCAGTAGTGGCAGTCGTTTTCGAAGTTCGACGTCAGATAGACGACCTGCTGCTCGTGAGGCGTGAGTGTGCTTTTCGCAAAGAGATCCCACAGCGCCGTATAGCCGGCGAGCAGTTCCGGTGATTCGGCCATGTGCGCCTGGAGGTTCGGTACAAAACCGAAGGTACGCTTCGCTTCTTCAAGGATGGGCTTCGACTCTGCAGGTGCGGTGTCGATCGTGAAGGATTCGAAGAAAGTCATCATCTGCTCCTCGTTGGTTGACGGTGAGCAGATAATGAGGCGCAATGCGCGTGATAAGAAGACAGGCTGTGTCGATAACTGTCATTCCTCGCGGGAATGGACCCGCGACCTCAGCGCCGCGGACTATCCCGGTTCTCAAGACCTGTGGAGGCCCGTGCCGCCCTGGCTATCCGCCATCCCCGCAGGTGGACTTCGACGCAATCCGTGCCGCGCAATATCCGGAGACGCAGTTGGCGGACATCGAGAGATGGGACTGGCGGCTTATACCTGTGCGATGCCGCCGTCGACGAACAGATCAGTGCCGGCGACGAAGCTGCTGTCGTCGGACGCGAGGAACAACACGGCCGACGCGATTTCCTCGGGACGGCCGATGCGGCCCAGCGGTGTCGCGGCGGCGTACTTCGCCCGCAGTTCGTCTGCTTCGGCCGCGGAAGAAACCTGACTGTCGATGATCGGTGTGTCGATGGCGCCCGGACTTATCGCATTGACACGGATGCCTCGGCCCTTGAACTCGACGGTCCATGTCCGCGCCAGCGATCGAACGGCGGCCTTCGCTGCGCTGTAGGTGCCGTGAGCGTGCAGGCCTTTGATGCCTGCAATCGAGCTGGTGAGGATGATGCTGCTCCCCTCGACCATTAGCGGCAGCGCCTTTTGCACGGTAAAAATGAGTCCGCGTACGTTGACGTCGAACGTGGCGTCGTAGTGCTCGGGCGTGATCTCATCGAGTGTCCGGTGTTCGATCGAACCTGAATTGGCGAAAAGTGCGTCGATCTTGCCGCGCCGCTCCTTGACGAGCGCAAAGAGGCGATCGAGGTCATCGAGCTTCGTCACGTCGGCCTGCACGGCCGTCACGTTGCGGCCAATCTGCTGCACGGCTTTGTCGAGTTCCGATTGCCGCCGGCCGACGATGAACACGTAAGCGCCCTCGTCGACAAACCGCTGCGCGGTAGCGAGACCGATGCCGCTGCTACCGCCCGTGATAATGGCGGTCTTGTTTTCAAGTCGATTCATGGTGCTGTCCTTCCGGAATGGAATAACACGGTGTTTCGTGTGTGTTTCATGCATGGTTGAGTCGGCCAAAACGGTGCTTCCACCTGTTTTGGCCTGCGTCTCATGGAACGTCACTACGCGGCTGTCGCCCCGGAATGAAAGGCATAGTCCGTGTAACCGCGTGCATCGCCGCCGTAGAACGTCGAGCGGTCGTAGCGGGTGAGCGGTTTGCCGGTGCGCAGACGCTCGGGCAGGTCGGGATTCGAAATGAACATGCGTCCGAATGCGACGAGGTCCGCATGCCCGTCGGCGACGATCTGTTCGGCGCTTTCGCCCGTGAAACCACCGGCGGCGATAATCGTGCCTTTGTAGATGCGCCGCATGTCCTTTGATGTCACGTCCAACTCGCTCGTTTCCTGATCGACGATGCCGCGAATGCGCGGCTCGATTACATGCAGCCAGGCGAGGTCATAGCTGTTCAGACGCTCTGCGACATAGCCGAACGTGGCATGCGGGTTGCTGTCGGACATCGTGCCGTATGTGCCGCTTGGCGACAGGCGAAGAGCGACGCGGCCGGAGCCCCACATGGAGACGACGGCATCGAGCGTTTCGAACAGGAATCGCGCCCGGTTTTCGATCGGACCGCCATATGCGTCGGTGCGATGGTTCGTGCCATCGAGCAGGAACTGCTCGAAGAGATACCCGTTTGCGCCGTGCAACTCGATACCGTCGAAGCCTGCTTCCTTCGCAAGCGCGGCGCCGCGGCGGAACTGCTCGACGATGCCCGCGATTTCGTTCAGTTCGAGCGCACGCGGCACGACCAGTTCGGCTTCGATGATGTTGCCGTCCACATCGCGAATGGCTGCGTGTTCGAGCGAGCGCAACGCGGACGGGGCAACAGGCGTGACGCCGCCCGTGTTGGCCGGATGCGCCTGGCGTCCGGCGTGCCACATCTGCAGGAAGATGCGTGCGCCCTTTGCATGCACTGCATCGATCACGCGTTTCCAGCCTTTCACCTGCGCCAGCGTGTAGATCCCCGGCGCGTCGACATACGCGATGCCAAGCGGCGAGACGGCGGTTGCGTCGGTAATCAGCAGGCCGCCTTCGGAAGCGCGCTGCGCGTAGTAGTCGACCATCAGGTCGCCGCGAACATTGCCTTCCTCGGTACGCATCCGCGTGAGCGGGGCGAGAACGACACGGTGATTGAGTTCGAAAGGTCCGACATGGGTACGACTGAAGAGCTTGTTCATTCGTTCATCCCCCTGGGGAGCGTTGAAGATGAGCGAATCATGGTCGCCGCAGCAGCAGTGCAGAAGAGAGCTGCCGGCGATAACTGTTATTCCGTGCGGGCATCTCGTGATCCGCGACCGGATCGTCATGCCTCGGTGGAATGGCAGTTATGCCTGACGCGCGCCTGTTGCGAAGCGGAACATGTAGGCATGATCGGCGCGTCGGGTCGTGTAACGGTACAGGGCCGAATGTCCGCCGGCGACGCGCCATGTTCGTCGCGCGCTGAGCGGCAGTTATGGCGGCCAGTGGGCAAAGGAGCGGCGACATGAAGATACTGGTGACGAGTGCCAGCAGCGCGAATGGCGATGGATACGGCCAGCTACTGGCCTTCTCGATGGACGGGACGGCGCAAGGCGTTTTCAGCAACGACTTGCGTATCGTCGATCCGCGTGGACTTCGCGTGCACGCGAACCAACAACTGCTCTATGTCAACAGCGGCGACGACCGCATTCTCGCGCTCGATGCGCGGGGCGACATTCAATACGACACGGGCCATATCCCGGGCCTGAACGCCGGCGGCGGCAACTTCGGACCGGACGGCCGCTACTACGTCGGATTGCGGACAGAAAGGACCATCGCCGCATTCCCACCCGATCTCGAAGGTATCGGCACGCCCATACTGCAGCGCGGCATCGTCCCGTTTCCGCGCGGCTTCGCGTTCGCCGGGGATGGCACGTTGTTTCTCGCATCGGGCGTCGGACCGGATGGGCGTGGCGGAAATGCGATTCTGCAGTTCAGGTTCAGCGGCGCACTCAGGAATAGCACGTTCGCCGCCGACGACACAATGAGTCCGCTGGATCTCGCTATCGCGCCAGGGGGCAACGTGCTGGCGTCGAGCGAGTTTCCGTTCGGCTCACCCACAGCAGCGACATCTGTTAGAGAATACGACGCAAGGAGCGGCGCGCTGGTGCGCGTCCTCGCTCCTGCGGGCGACGTGCCATTTCGCCGTCCGCGCGGATTGCGGTTCGGACCGGACGGCCAGCTGTATTGCACCGCGCAGGATGGCGTCATCGCATTCGACTATGAAAGCGGGCGCTGCCTCGGCGTGGTCGTCGATCATCCTCGCTTGAACGGGCAGGCGATGGAGTTTTTCGGCGACTGAATCGTCGTCGCGCATGTCGGCGGCCGCACAGTGACCTCGAATAATGCGGGAGACGCGCAGTATGGATCGACTGGCTGCCATGGAAATTTTTGTGAGCGTCGCCGAGGCGGGATCGTTTTCGGCAGCGGCAAAGCGGATGAATGTCGGGCAGCCCGCCATTTCGAAAGCCGTCGCGCAACTCGAAGAGCGCCTGGGTGCGCGGCTCATCTTGCGCTCGACGCGAGGTCTGACGATGACGGACGCCGGCCAGCGTTTCTACGAGCATGCGAAGCTCGCGATCATGGAGGCCGACGAGGCCGAACAGATCGTTCGTGACGCGTCCGATAGCCTGTCTGGCATGCTGCGCGTGAGCGCAGCGGTGACGTTCGCGTGTCTTCACGTGCTGCCGGCGCTGGATGCCCTCATGAGCCGGCATCCGCAGCTGGAAATCGACCTGAGGCTCGACGATCGCAACATCGATCTGCTCGAAGAGGGCCTGGACGTGGCGTTGCGGATGGGATCGCTGGCCGATTCCAACATGACGGCGCGGCGCATCGGCCGGAGCCCGCGGCTCGTCATCGGCACGCCCGGGTATTTCGCGCGTGCCGGCGTGCCCACGACGCCCGCCGAGCTGAGCCAGCATCAGGCAATCGTTTATTCCCAGCGCGGCGGCGGTGAATCGTGGACGTTCAGCAGGAACGGCGACGAAGAGGACGTGACGGTGTCAGGACGCCTTCGCGTGAGTGCGGCCGAAGGAATACGGACGGCGGTCCTCGGCGGAATGGGGCTCGCCGTTGCATCGCGCTGGATGTTTTCCCCCGAACTGGCCTCCGGCAAGGTCAAGGCCGTGTTGACTGACTGGACTTTGCCCGCGCTCGATCTGTGGGCCGTCTTCCCGTCAGGGCGGCTGGTGACGGCGAGAGCGCGCGCTTTCGTTGAGTTCGTCGAAGAGGCTCTCGCTCGGGCGTAATTGCGAGCCGTATCGGCCCAACCCATTACTCGACGGAATAACCGGAATTCCGCGACGCCTACTACTGCCAGCTTCTGCTCGAGACTAAATTTCATTCAACCGACCGGACGTCGGAAGGTCGCTCAAACCTGTCGCGCGATATGCGGTGCGCAAGCTTTGAGCCGGTATAGAAACGATGGAATCGGAGAAATTGAATGAACGCGAGCAATAAGGTTCTGGTGGCGGGCTCAAGCGGGCTCATTGGCGTAGCCGCTATCGAGGGCTTCCTCTCTGCAGGTTGGGATGTTGTTGGCATTTCCAGGCGCAAGCCGGAACTGCCGAGCGGCCGTGACTTCGAATTTATCCCGGTGGACTTGCGCAACGAAAAGGCTGCCCGTGAAGCGCTGTCCGCGCTCGACGGCATCACGCATGTTGCATACGCAGCAATCTACGAGAACGCCGAAGATCTGGTGAGCGGCTGGTCGAACGCAAGGCAGATCGAAATCAACAATGCGATGCTGAGCAATGTCATTGAGCCCCTCGTTTCAGGGAAGTCGACACTCAAGCACGTGTCCATTCTGCAGGGGACGAAGGCGTACGGCGTCCACCTTCACCCTATCGCTATCCCTGCACGCGAGAGCGACCCCCGTGACAATCACGCGAACTTCTTCTTCGATCAACAGGATTACGTCCGCGACGCAGGTGAAAAGTTCGGCTTCGCCTACACCGTGCTGCGCCCGCAACTTGTCACCGGGAAGACGGCCGGCGCGCTCAACGTGCTACCGGCCATTGGCGTCTATGCAGCGATCCGCCGCGAAAAGGGCGAAGCATTCAGCTTTCCGGGCGGCCCATCGTTCGTGTGGGAAATGGCCGACGCCGACCTCGTCGGCCAGGTGATGGTTTGGGCGGCGCAATCCCCGCAGGCGGCGAACGAGATCTTCAACGTCACCAACGGAGATGTCTTCGAATGGCGCAGCGTTTGGCCCGCGATGGCGAAGACGCTGGGCGTGAACGTCGGAGCGGATGAGCCTGTCAGTATTGCGCAGTACATTCGCGACAATGCCGACGTGTGGGCGAAGGTCGTCGAGAAGTACGGCCTTGCGAGTGGCGATCTCCATGCGTTCGTCGGACAGGGCGATCAGCATGCGGACTTTGCGTTTGCATACGGCGCACCGGCCGGCCCGGTTGCTTTCGTCAGCACCATCAAGCTTCGCAAAGCGGGATTCAATGCGGCCGTCGACACTCGGGACGCATTTTGCAACGCGCTCCAGTCTTTCATAGACCGGAAGCTCCTGCCGCCCGCATTGTGATAAGTCGAAGCGGGCGGATCGCCGCGTCGAATCGTTGGCGTGGCGAGGATCGGGTGTAGTGGCTTCGAGACTCGCTGCGCATATTGCGTTGTCGCGCGCTGCGCGGCGGATGTCTGAAGTCCACGGGAAGGCGCCGTTGATGTCCCGCGAGTTCGGTGGGCTGATGTGGGTCGACGGCTGACGCTTTGTTCGCTCAAGTCTGAACTCTGTCCGCGATGGAGACCTGGATCGAGCAACGGTGAGGGCGGGGAGGTTCGCTGGGGGTCGCGTGGGTCGCTTCCTTCAGGATGGGAGCCTTAGGGTGCGGTAGGGCGTGCAGCCGGCTCAGTTCGGCCAGAAGCCGACAATCGGCTTCGCGTTTCGAACGGTGGAACTTGGCTTGAAAACAGTCGCTCATGCCGCATGCGGGTTCATGAGATCTTTGCTCACTCGGCGCTAACAGCCGTCGAGAAAACTGTGGCGTGCTTTCTTTATAACTGAGCGGAGCGCCGCGCTTTTCCCGGGCATGGCTTCTTTCCTGGCAGGTGTCTTCCATGCCCATGGAGGTCAGCTTCACCACACCGTGACCGGCGCCAACGGCATCTCGCTCGCCACGATCCCCATATAGACGAACGTCAAGGACGTCAGGCAATCAGTGCCGCCGATCAACGCGACTCCACCGATTCGCGGATTGCGCGGCCATCCACTGCACTGCAATGCCTGCGCGTGATCGCCGCCGACCGCGGCTTCAACTCCGAGCGGCTTCGTCGGCTGTTGCGCAATCGCCGGATCGAGCCGCCACTCACCGCCTGTCCGTCGTCTATTGTCGCCACCCAGACAACACGGTGTACTCATTCGTGATGCTACTGGCCTTCGCCACCTCTACCTACAATCCGTCACACGCTCGGTCGAAATGCGAGCAAAACGAAGCGCGCGGCATTCGTGGTCGTGCTCGTGAAAACACGCCGCGCAGTGCGGCTTACTCCACTTAATTTCCAGGACTATCGAAGATGAGCCAAACAATCCGCAACGTGCAGCCCGTTATCGCCAATCTCGGCAAAGAAGGTTCGGTCGAACTCGTGCCTTCCCGCTACGCCGTGCGCGTGGGTGACGTCGACGTGGCGTTGATCAGCGATGGCGTCCTGCCGCTGCCGACTTCCACCATGTCCACCAACGTGAGCGAAGCAGACCGCAACGATTGGTTCGATGGTCGTTTCCTGCAACGCGATATGTTCGATTGGGCGTTGAATATCGCGCTCGTGCGCAGCGGCGAACGCCTAGTCCTGATCGACTCTGGCGTAGGCGACGGTTTCGAATACTTCTCGCGCGCCGGTCAGTCGGTCATGCGCCTGGAGTCAGCTGGCATCGACCTGGCTGCGATCACCGATATCGTGGTCACGCATATGCACATGGATCACGTCGGCGGGCTGAACGTCGATGGTGTCAAGGCCAGGCTGCGTCCGGACGTGCGCATTCACGTGTCAGCCGCAGAAGTGGAGTTCTGGAAAAATCCAGACTTCAGCAAGACGGTGATGCCAGAAACGGTTCCTCCCGCGCTCCGCGAGGCTGCTGCAAAGTTCGTGAAACTCTACAGCGAAAACATCGTGCAGTTCGAGCAGACCGTGGAAGTCGCAGCGGGCGTGTCGGCGCGCGTAACCGGTGGTCATACGCCGGGGCATTGCGTAGTGGATGTCGCATCAAACGGGGAGAAGCTGACGTTCGTAGGCGACGCGATTTTCGAAGTCAACTTCGACAATCCCGATTGGCAAAATGGCTTCGAGCACGATCCTGAAGCGGCTGTGAACGTGCGTATCGCGCTGTTCAACGAAGCCGCTGAAACCCGCGCGCTCCTGGCCGCAGCGCATGTCGCGTTTCCGTCCATCGGTCACATTGCAAAGACCGGTAAGGGCTTCCGTTTTGTGCCGGTACAGTGGGACTACTGATTGGCTCGACTTCAGTGTGCCTACGAAAGCCGACTCCAGCTATTCGAGGAGCAGTGCGAGGTGGCTTCGATGGGTGTCTGCATCACTGGCGGCCGTAGCCCTGGACACAGCATCTTCGTGGTCGCCACGACGGCGATCGACTGACGCCGGCCGGCGACGCCGTGTTCCCCGTTGGCTTCGAGTCCGAACTGGCATAACGGCTTCGAACACGACGCTGATGAGGCTGTACGCGTTCGGGTCGATCTCTTGCGGAACGTGGCTGATACCGATGAGTTGCTTGCGGCTGCACACCTGCCATTCCTCTCTGCCGGCCGAATGGCATTGGACGGCGACGCTTTTCGTTGCGCGCCGGTCTTCTTGGACTACTGTGGTTGATTGAAACCCGCAAGGTGCCGGCATTTCCGCGGGTGCCTGCTCATAACGTTCAGCCAATGAAAGTTAATGAGCACATTTCTTCTACTAGTTCTACACAACGGACTCGATATGAAACTCAACGGTCTCCTGCCAGCCTTCTGCACGGCTTTGCTTGCAACTGTACCAGCCGTCGCGGTTGCAAACTCTTTCACTGTCAAAGTCGATGGGCTGAATCGCGGTCAGTTCGGAAACGAACAAGTGTACGGTCGATTTGGCTGCCACGGCGAAAACGTGTCTCCGCGCATTTCGTGGTCGCATATTCCGACCGGCACGAAGAGCATCGTCATCACCATCCACGACCCCGATGCGCCCACGGGCGGTCTGGGCTGGACGCACTGGCAAGTGGCAAACATTCCGCCGTCGCAAACCTCGATCGAGAAAGGCGCGTCGGGCAATGCCCGAGTGCTGCCAATAGGTGCCATCGAGACGCTGACCGATTTTGGTGCCTCGGCTTATGGCGGACCGTGCCCGCCGCAAGGCGAATCCCATCGATATATCGTGACGGTTTCGGCACTGGCGGTTTCCAGCCTTGATGTCAAAGCGGATTCCAGTCCGGCGCTCGTCGCCTATCAGATGCACGGAAAGATCATCGGCCAGGCGCGCTACGTGGCGCGCTATCACCGTTCGGCGGAGTGAGCGGCGAATGGTCGGGGAGTCGCTTGCGACATCTCGCCAGTGCCTTTGGCCGACCCTATCATCGCATCTGTTCGCGTTCGGCGGGAGTCGTTAGTGTTGAGTGTCCGCAAGGGGTCGACCTGGGCCGGTCGCTGGCGCGAGCGGGCGCATGCGTTCGAGGACAATCGACAAACCCAGCAGAATGGCAAATGACCGGTGGGATATATGGCGCGCCGGAGGCGTCGACCAGTCCTCTGGCGTCCGACGTTCGCCGAAGACTGACCAATCTTCGGCGCTCGAGCCGATCCAGGCTTGAGCAAGCCGAGGTCGCGTCGTCTTACCCCAAAGAGGGAAGAAACGGAAGCTGCTATTGACCTCCAAAATAGAGCTGCTTCATGTCTTCGGCAGAGGCGGGGCGAACGACGGCACGAGAGCCGGACGTCGAAGAGCTGGACGCCACGCCGCCATACGCGGTTGAGCCGTGGGTCGATATCCGCGCCTCTGCCGCCTGGATGTCGCTCGGATAACTCGCATCCTCACCTTTGGCCGGATCATAGCCGGCCTGTTCGAGCTGCTGTAGCTCGGCACGTACCTGGGCACGCGTCGGTGTCGCATCCGTCTGAGAGAGCGCGGCAACGGATAGGGAAAGCGCCGACGCTGCAACGACCGCGATAAGGATTGATTTCATGGCAACCTCCTCGTGAATGCCAGGGAGCGGGATTCGGGCGCAAGGTCCGATAGTTGGCCATCGAGCTCCGGGCGGAAAAACCTTGGGCTTCGATACGGTCGGATACGGCCCTCGCGTCATGGCCGCGTCAGGCTTTGGCGCGATATGGGCCAACGGCCCAGCGAAGGAGGGCCGCCGGCCGCAACGAGCCCTCCTTTACGCAACGGTCTTGCGGGCGACTGCACTCGCCGGCCACATCGCATTCCTGTCAGCTTCCTCGGTAAAGCTCGCCCACTTGTGCAGCCTGAGGGCTGTTTTGAAACTCGACGAGTTCACGCATGACCTGCGCGCGGGTTTTCTCGGCGACAGTGGTCGGCAGTGCCGCCGACGGAACGGCCACCGCTGAAACTTGTGCCGCACCACTACCCGTCATGGTCTCCTGCTGATCGTTTGAGGACTGCGCCAGGCATGTGCCTGCCGTGACGCCTGCCGCCAGCACGAGACTGGTGGCAATAGATCGATTGAGTTTCACGAACGCTCTCCTTGTACGCCTGAATCACTGACGCGTGCAACCTGCGCCATTCATGGCGCGTCTGGTGAAAGTCCGGAAGAGGAGGGCGTATCAAGATGATCGGCCATTACGAAGAGAGCTCAACTCTCGTTTCCCGGCGCTGTCATATGGATTCTCGGTCGAAGGCAGCGCCGTCGATACCCACGTAGGTAGGCGAGCGCTGCAGATCCAGGCGCGAAAGATGTAGGTGGTCGGGAGCTGGCAGGCACATCAAAACTGCTACATTTGTGTATTCGACTTCGAATGGCGTCCTGCTATTCTGTTTGAGTTGCACGCTGCCGTATCAGCGGACGGCGAATTTCCTGATCGAGCATCGTCATGAGATCGTCAGGCCTCGGGGTGCGCAGGTTCAGATCTGCGGCTCAGGAACGCGCGTTCCGGATGGACTACGCGCGGCGTTTCTCCGGACAGCGGCGGCTCGCCATTGCAATCTTCACCGCGCTGTGGATCGCATTTTCCATTCGCGACTTCTGGCGGCTCGACGCGCTGGATCCGGTCCACCTGCACCATAACGAGCTCATTCTCCTGAGAATCGCCGGGACGATCGGCATGACGGTGCCCGTGCTGTTGTGGACCCCGCGCGCATTGGAGGAGCGCTGGGCCGTCGGGCTGCTGAGTGTCTGGACGGTCACTTGCTGGTTCGCGGTCCTGAGAATGGTGCAGATCTATCCGGGCGACCTTGCCTGGCGGGAAGCTTACCCGATCCTGACGTTCTCCCTTTTCATGATATTCATGGCCTTCCGGCTTCGAGTGATCACGGCGGCGTGGCTGATCGGGCTATGCGTCGTCAGTTACCTGGTCATGCTCTATTTCAAGCCTAGCGGCCAGAGCGTCGACGTGCGCGTGGAGTCCGTGATTGCGCACGCCACGATGGTGCCGATGATGTATATCGTCGGTTTGCTCGTCAGTATTCCGCTGGAACGTGCCGCGAGGCGTGAATTCGTGTACCGGCGCACGTTGCGCGCGGCCAAGGCGCGCGTCGAAGCGGCGTCGCGCGTGGTCAACGAGCAGAACAAACGCATGCAGGAGCTCGTCAAGGAGAAAGAGCGTTTCTTTTCATCGGCGTATCACGACATCCAGCAGCCTCTCGCCGCGATCAACCTCTTCATCCGCAGCGCCCGGACCAGGATCAGGGACGGACACGCGGTGGATCGCGACCTCGACGTCATCCAGGAGACCGCGTCCGACATCCTTGGCATGTTCAAGGACATTCAGGACTACAGCGAGCTGGGTTCGTATATTCCCCATCTCACGCCAGTCAACACGCATGATCTATTGACCGAGGTCTTCGAGCAATATCGAGAGACGGCCCGGTTGCGGGGAATCGATCTCAGAATCGCCGGGCGGCGAGGGTCCCCGCCGTTCATTGAGACCGACCGGTCGCTCTTCAAGCGGGCCGTATCCAATCTCGTATCGAACGCGATCAAGAACACGTCGTCGGGCGGCGTCGTGCTCGGCTGGGTGCGACTGGATGGACGGCTGCGCGTCGACGTATGGGATACGGGAATCGGCATTGCCGCCGCCCACCGCGAGGCTATTTTCGCCGAGTACTATCAGATCAACAATCCGGGACGCGACCGTTCGAAAGGGCTGGGACTGGGGCTGTCTATCGTGCATCGGGTGATCCGCATTCTGCCGGGACACGGCATGAGCTTCGCATCGGTCGAAGGCCGCGGATCACGCTTTTCGCTCTACGCGACCGTTTCGACATCGACCTTGGCCGCCGGAGCGGAAGATCAGGGAGGCAACGTTTGCACGCCCGATCTCAACCGCACGTTCATGCTCCTGTGCGACGACGAACCGACCGTCCTCGAAGGCCTGCGGCGTCTTTTCTCGAGCGCGGGCGCGCTCGTGCTCGCCGCCGAGTCGATGGCCGGATTCGAAACCATCCTCGCCGATGACAGCCGCATTCCGGATCTCATCGTCACCGATATCCGGCTGCGCGACGGAGCCACCGGCACGGAGGTTGCCGATCGCATCAGGCGTCATTTCGCGTGGGCGGGCGTCATTCCCGTTGCATTCATCACCGGTGAGCTACTGTCCGATCGCGTCCTTCGCGACTTTCCCCAGCCGTTCGTGCTATTGCGCAAGTCCTCCGCACCGGAGGACTTGCTGGCGGAAATCAGCGGGTTCGTTGCCGCTCAGCGGAAGATGAACCCCGCTCTCGCGAAGGATCCGTGACTGACACCGTCCCGAGCGTAATGCCCTTGTCCGCCAGCAGCACGATGAGCTCGGTGCGGCGCCGCAGGTTGAAGTGCGCGAGCAGATGACTGATGTATTTGCGCACGGTGATATCTTCGAGCCCCATCTTCGACGCGATGGCTTTGGAAGGAAGACCGCGTACGAGCCACGCGAGCGTTTCGTACTCACGGGGCGTGAGCCCGAGGCCCGGAGCGTCCCAAGGTTCAACGCTACCGTTCGGCTGCGCTTTTCCTGATTCGCGTGGCTGCGCTTCGTGGGTGTCGATCGTGCGCCTCAGCCCGGCGATGCTCGCCGCGGGCAGGAACACGCCGCCTGAGAGTACGGCAACGATCGCGGCATGGAGTGCTTCGGGCGAAGACGATTTCGGCACGTAGCCCATTGCGCGGAGTTCGAGACATCGACCGACGGTCTCCACGCTTTCGTCAGCCGATATCACGACCACGGGCAAGGACGGTCGTGCGTCTTTCAATTGGGCCAGCGCGTCGCAACCGTGCCCGTCAGGAAGTTCGAGATCCAAAAAGACGATATCCGGATGCTCGGTCATCGCCAGATCGACTCCTTGCGACAACGTACTCGCATGCAAGAGTTCGGCATCCGGGAACAGCTCTTTGATGAGCAGTGCAAGACCGGCTCTGAAGAGCTCGTGATCATCGACGAGCAGTACGCGCATCGCATCGTCTCCCGGTAGCACGTGCACATTCGTACGGGTGGAGCACGCGGCATTGGAATACCGCAATCAATCGACCACGATGGGTGGTATTCGAACGATGTTACACGCGGTTTGCTGTCGAGACAGGGCATATGTCACGCGATGCGAAAAGCGAACGAGTGTGTCGGAGTCTGGAGTTCTTCTTTTCCGGCAGGCCGCCCTTCGCGTGACGATTCGAATCGCGGAGGCGGTCATCGACCGGCATCGCACTCGCCGGCCGTCCCATCTCAGGCAACCACGCTGAATCTGCAGGAAACATTCCCACGCTCAGACAGCCAGTCCTTTGCCGCGCGGTGCATTAACGGTGTTTTGCGGCTTCCCTGCGACATACGCAGCAACATTGTCCATGAGTTGATTCGCGAACGCTTGAATTGCGCCGTCGCTTGCCCACGCGACGTGGGGTGTGAGAATGAACGCCGGATGATCCAGGATTTCGTTCAACGGATTGGCTTCTGGAAGCGGCTCCTGACTGACGACATCGAATCCTGCGCCTGATATCAAGCCACCCTTGAAGGCACGAACCAATGCCGCCTCGTTCACGAGTCCACCGCGCGCCATGTTGATGAGAAGAGGGCGCTGTCTCATCCTCGCGAACTCCGCATCGCCGATGAGGTCGCGGGTCTGCTCGTTGAGCGGACAATGTAGCGTGATGATGTCGGACGCTTCGAGCACGCGCTCGAATGGCGTGTAGAGCATTCCCATATCGTCGCGTCCCTTGAAGGCCGAGAAAAGCACCTTCAGCCCCAATGCTCTTCCAATATCGGCGGTCGCCTTTCCCAATGCGCCGTCACCGATGATGCCAAGCGTCGAGCCCTCCAGGTCCTTGATGGGTAGTCGAAAAAGCAGAACCGTCGGGATGCTTGCCAGCGACCCGCTTGCCCCGCCGAACGCGATCCTCGCGAATGCGGCGACATCACTGGAAGAAGAGGACGGCTGCATCGTGTTCGACGTCTGCGAGGCACAGGACCGTCCGGTGTTCTTCCTCTACGAGAAATACGTCGATGAAGACGCGTTCAGACTCCATCTCGCCGCGCCGCATTGTCGCGACTTCGATCGAGCGTCATCGTCGTGGGTGAGCGAAAAGACAGTCGAACGATTCTCGCTGCTGAGGCAGACGTCGCGCACGTAGTCGTGCTCAGTCAAATTCGGCCAATGTCCACCGCCGCATCAGTATCCGGATCGATCTTCTGAGCGTCTGCTCCGCATGCCAGACTTGTCGACGATTCGCCGCTGCGTCATGTATGCACCGAGCTAAAAATTCCGTAGACGGTGCCCCCTTCCTGCAGCTCAACACGGACTCGTAAAACGATCGTTTAATCGGCTAGGTTGCTTAGAAACTTGCGGCTCGGAGCAAAGAACGTCACCCCGGCAACTGCCTTTGAGAAGTCCAAAATGCGGTCGTGGAGCGGAGCAGGGTCGCCAATAAACATCCGCTCTATCATTTTTTCGATCACCCACAAGTGACGCGAGTAACCGATAAAGTAGGTACCGTACTGCCCGAGACCAGGAACCGCGAACGGCATATTGTCGCGGAGGATGTCATGCTCCCCTTCGGCGTCCTGGATTGTACAAAGAGTCTTGTGAGATTTTTGGCCCTCTGTGGCGTCCGGTAGCTCGACATTGTCGAACTTTGTGCGTCCAATGATCGCCTCCTGAGCTTCCACTTTTTGAGCTCTCCAGGCGGGGAGGTCATGAAGGTATTTCTGAACGACGACATAGCTCCCGCCGGCATGATCGGGATCCTCATCGCCGACAATCGTCGCGGCCGGCAGGTCGAGGCCGTCCGGGTTCGCAGTTCCATCGACGAATTCGAGCAAGTCGCGTCCGTCAAAGTAGCGAAACCCGGCCACGTCATCAACAGCGGTCACCGAATCGCCGAAGGCTTCAAGAAGGAGCTTCTCGAACTCGATAACCAGATCCATCGATTCAGCACGAATGTGATACAACAAATCACCCGCGGTAGCGACTGCGATATGCTGGGCGCCTCGCACCTCGCGAAATGGTCTGAGTTCGCTGGGTAGCGGCTTGCCTGTGAGCGATTCCCAAATGCGGTGCGAGATCCCGACGTTACAGGTGAACAATCCGCTGTTGGCCCGGATCCTGAGATCTTTTACCAGGTCATCGATGCCGCCTACCACCGAGCGCGCACTAGCGATTGACTCGTCGTCATCTTTTACCACCAGGACGAGGAATGCCGCCGCCGCTGACATCGGGGCATCGATAGATTGTGGCTCGGTGTCAAGTGCCCGCTGGGCGTCACTGATCGGCGTAGTTTTTGGGCTCACAAGGATCTCCCGTGACAAGATGAGCGGTTCAGATAAAAAACACTCTGGACAAGCTTTGCCTTGATCGTCTCACGTTTTCAAGCTTGAACGCTCGACTGCACCATCAGCAAGCTGAACATGTGGCGAGGTTACGTGGAAAGGCCATCCTGGTCGACCTCCCGAGGCTTCGAGCGTCGTTGAGCGCCTCTACGTTTGGCTGTGCGACTGGAATCGGGTAGGGTGCCTTGATATACAGCTTGGTCATAGTGTCAGGCGTTAAGTTTCGACTCGGTGGCCAATATTTTTGGATTGTTGTTTGCGGATTGAAACAACTCCCGTCCATGGTCGCGTCGGCCGAGCATGCTGAGGTCGGCACGAAAGCCCGAGAGTCCCAGCGACAATAGAGCCGGCGGGGGCATTACGTGCTAGCCTTCAACAATCAACACTCGCGTTCGGCGTGCATCCTCTGTTCCGAGTTCATTCGCCGTATCGCTAGCTTTCATCGAATACAAAGTCTGGTCGTATATTACATATTGCCCTGTGCATCGACTGTCCACGGAGACGACATGGCACCCCATCGAATCATGTTCATTCGACACGCGGAAAAGCCTACTGCTTCAACAGGGGCTGGAATCGACGAGATGGGGAAGTCCGACGAAGAGAGCCTCGCGGTCCGTGGTTGGCAGCGTGCCGGAGCGTTGGCTCAATTTTTTCGGCCGACGGACGAGCGACGACGCGAACAATTGACACCGAGTTGTGTTTTCGCCGCGGGGAGCGGACCCAGCAGCAAAAGCAAGCGGTCAATGCAGACGGTTGCGCCTCTTGTCGCGCTGCTCAAGGAAACATCGCGCGTCAAATATTCGTCTAATTACCTGAAGGATGACGGTGAAGCGTTGATGAAGGACGTACTCGTTGAAGCGGGGGTGGTTCTGATTACATGGGAGCACAAAATCCTGCCGTCTCTAATCGGAATGCTGCCCAATGCTCCCAAGGTGCCTTCAGCGTGGCCGGAACACCGCTTCGATATGGTCTGGATACTTGAAAGTGCGGGGGCTGGGTGGTCATTCTCACAACTTCCGCAATTGTTACTCGCCGGTGATTCGGCCGAGTCGATTATATAGAGCACGACTCATCCGCTTCTTGATCCTCGAACGGGAGCGGCGGCGCCCTCGTTGTGAAGGCGAGATTGCTATCAATGGGAGATCGGACATGGAAAATTCGGGCGATGCCGACGTTCAAGAGCTTCAACAGAATTGCGCGGAAGCCTATGCGCTTGCAAGAGCGGCGTGTGAGTCGGCGAGGACAAAGGCCGAGCTCGACCTGGCAGCTGGCAAGCAGCAAGACGCTTTCAAGGTTTATCGGAGTGCCGTCGCTGCTCGTGAGGCGCTAACCGGCATCTAGGACAATCGTCACGGGCTCGGATAGTGCGGGGGCCCGAATGATGGAGCGCTAAAAAAAGTAGCCCGCTTTTAGGCGGGCTGCAAACCACTCTGGAGAAGTGGAGGAGACAGATTCGAATATAGACATCGATCGCAATTGTTCAAGCCTGCCGACGCGAAACCCTGACGCCTTGATGCTAACAGCGGTAGTCGGATGGGCGCAAGGACACGACGCGTTCGATATGCACGGCCCCCGCGTGGTGAGTATTGGCTTCGGCCGGCGTTTTGTCGGAACGCGTGCGATCCGGCCGAACGGCTATCGGATCACTAGCGGGAAAGGTTTCTTTGAGTGCCTCGTCCAAGAGATCATTTTCATCGTGCGGCTCAAGTTGCTCAATGTCTCGTGGGTCGTTTGCCTTCATAAGCGGACTCCCTTGAATCTGCATAGTTCTCAAGCGACTCGAACGTTGTCGTGCGATCGAGGACTGCTTGCTTCCGGCACAAGCGCGCAATGTTGCTAGAGTACGTCTGGTTGACGTCCTGCGCTGCAAGATATGATCGGACTTTGGCCGATAATAAGTATCGTTGAACTCGAACATCGGCGTATGTCCTCGCATTCGAGCTTTGCGCCAACCTGTATGCGCGAGCCGGAGTGCTTGAGGCGGTCGAGTCGGCGTCGCCGATCATCGATGTGCCGGCGAATACCACGAGTGCTGTGGCCGCGAGAAGCAAGGCAGCGGCAAGTTTCGTCATCGTGTTCGCATCCGGCAAACCCAACCCTTCCAATGAAGTTCAACACACCCCGCCGCGCCCCAATCGTTCATTTCAAGTCGACGGACACAAAATTGCGCGCACGGTCGCGCTGAATCAGCAAGGCGGCCTTCTTGCCGGCCTTGGAAGTCAACGCGGCGAGTTCCTCTTGCGATTCGACGAGCGCATCGTTCACTCCCAGGACGATGTCGCCGGGCTGAATGCCCGCCTTCGCCGCCGCCCCGGAGGCGGCGTCGACCATCAGGCCTTGCGGTAGATCGCTCGTGCGGCGCTCGGCAAGGGTCAGCGGATGCACGGAAAGACCGAGCCGATCCGCGGTGCTCGCTTCGCTCTTCGGCGCATGCGCGCTCTTTGCGTCCACGCCAGGGTTGATCGTCAGCGTCATCGGTTTGGCGTTGCGCACGATCCGAAGCGCAACTTTTTCGCCCGGCGCGAGCGCCGCATCCCGCTCGACGAAATCCGCGGCATGATCGATCGGTTTGTCCCCGACCTGCTCGACGACGTCGCCCGGCTTGAGGCCCGCGTCGAGCGCCGGCGAACCGGGCGCGACCGAAATCACGAGCGCGCCCGCCGCCCGCGGCAAGCCGAAGGCGCCCGCCAGCCCGGGATCCACGTCCTGCACCTCGATGCCGAGCCGGCCCTTCGATACCTCGCGCGGTCCTTCGGGCTGCATGCGCGCCTTCGCCGCGTTGATCGGAATGGCGAAGCTCAGGCTCTGGAAACGCTCCGAGCCGCCATACACCTGCACGTCGATGCCGATCACCTCCCCGGCGCGATTGAAGAGCGGGCCGCCGGAATTGTCCGGATGGGTCGCGACATCGGTCTGGAAGAAGGCAAAGCGTTTGCCGTCCGGCATATCGGGCGACGTCGCGTTGACGATGCCCGCCGTGACCGTCGTCTGAAAGCGTCCGGGCGAGCCGATCGTCAACACCTGCTCGCCGGGCCGCACCTTCGAGGAGTCGCCGAGCCTGACGGTGGGAAGCCCGGCCGCGTCGATGCGCAGCAGCGCGACGTCGCTCGCGGCATCGATCGAAAGGACCTTCGCCTTGAATTCACGCCGGTCGGTCAGGGTCACGCTGACTTCGTCGGCCTGGTTCACGACATGCGCGGTCGTGAGGATGAGACCGTCGGCGCTCACGATGAACCCGGAGCCCGTGGCGAAGATGACGCCCGGAGGACTGGCCGGTTCCTTAAATTGCGGCGCGACGCTCTTGAAGAAGGCGAGGAGCGGATCGTCGGCATCGAGGATGTCGGGGGTCGCCGTTTGCGGCTGATCGTCGGGCGTGGCGGCCCTGACATTCACGACGGCCGGTCCGTAGCGCTCGACGATGGCGGGAAAATCCAACGTTTCGGCGGCACTCGCCGCGAGGGCCGCTTTCGGTGCGGGTTGCTCGCCAGTCGCTGACAGCGTGCCTGCTGGAGCCGCCGCAAATGCAAGGCACGCAATGCCCGCGAGCATCGCGATCGGCACCGCGACGCGCAACAGAAGACGGGCAAGACACTGGCGCAACACGACACACCTCCCGGAGCTGCCGTCGCGCCAGGCGGGGATGGCGAACATGCGAAAAGCAGCCGGTTAATCTGTACTTTAGGTGAATCGTTTCGGACATGCCAACTGGAACTGTCGCGATAAGCAATCGGGCTGACGCGTGTCGGATATCCGGCGCTGATGTCGCATTCACGCGGAGCATAAGCGCGTCGATGCAGGAAGGACTACGATATCCGCAAGGACGCGGAGGCGAGTCATGACCACGGCTGCCAGCTTCAACATCGGGTACACCCAATTCCTCGGCCCCGATGGCGAGTGTGTTCAGGCGCTACCGGGCTTTGCGAGCGACGCCGCCGTGCTGATCGAGCTCTATCGAAGGATGGTGCTGACACGGGCGTTCGACACGAAGGCGGTTGCGCTGCAACGTACCGGTCAGCTCGGCACGTTCGCGTCGTCGGTCGGTCAGGAGGCGATCGGTGTCGGAGTGGCGAGCGCAATGCGAGCCGACGACGTGCTGTTTCCATCCTATCGCGACCACGCGGCGCAATTGCTGCGCGGCGTCACGATGACGGAAAGTCTGCTGTACTGGGGTGGCGACGAGCGCGGCAGCGATTTCAGCGTACCCCGCAACGATTTTCCCAACTGCGTGCCGATCGCCACGCAGGTCTGCCATGCAGCGGGCGCGGCCTACGCATTCCGGCTGCGTCGCGAACCGCGCGTCGCGGTGGCGATCTTCGGCGACGGCGGCACATCAAAGGGCGACTTCTACGAGGCGATGAACATGGCCGGCGTGTGGCGGGCGCCGCTCGTGCTCGTCATCAACGACAATCAGTGGGCGATTTCGGTGCCGCGCAGCCGCCAGACGGCCGCGCAAACGCTCGCGCAGAAGGCGATCGCGGCCGGCATCGACGGTCTTCAGGTCGATGGCAACGATGTGATTGCCGTGCGTGAGGTTGCCGGTGCGGCGCTCGCCAAGGCGCGGCGGGGCGAGGGTCCGACATTGATCGAAGCCCTCAGCTACCGGCTGGGCGACCACACCACGGCCGATGACGCGTCACGCTATCGCGATGCCGAGGTTGTGAGCCAGCGATGGGAATCCGAGCCGCTGCGTCGGTTGCGCCTCTACCTGATGCGCATGAAGGTGTGGGACAAGGAGCAGGAAGAAGCGCTGGGCAAGGCGTGCCATGCGGAGGTCGAGCGGGCCGTAGAGGCATATCTCGCGACGCCCGCGCCGGATACATCGGCGATGTTCGACCATCTTTACGCGGCATTGCCTCGGGCCATGCAGGAGCAACTGGCGACGGCACGGCGTTTCGCGCCGGCAGGAGACCTCAATGGCTGAGCTCAACATGGTCGAGGCGATCAATCTGGCGCTTTCGTACGAGCTCGAGCATGATCCGGCGGTCGTGCTGCTCGGCGAGGACATCGGCGCAAATGGCGGGGTGTTTCGTGCGACGCTCGGATTGCAGGCTCGCTTCGGCGCCGAGCGCGTAGTCGACACGCCGCTCGCCGAAACGGCGATCGTCGGCTCGGCCATCGGCATGGCGGCCATGGGCCTGAGACCCGTCGCGGAGATCCAGTTCAGCGGCTTCATCTATCCGGCCATCGATCACGTCCTGAACCATGCCGCCCGTCTGCGGCACCGCACGCGAGGGCGCCTCGGCTGCCCGCTCGTGATCCGCACGCCATGCGGCGCGGGGATTCATGCACCCGAACACCATTCCGAAAGTCCCGAAGCATTGTTCGTGCATATGCCCGGCCTGCGCGTCGTGACGCCGTCGTCGCCGGCGCGCGCCTATGGCTTGCTGCTCGCCGCGATTCGCGACCCGGACCCGGTGATCTTCTTCGAGCCGACCCGCCTGTACCGGCTGTTCAGGCAGACGGTGGAGGACAATGGCGAAGCATTGCCGCTCGACTGCTGCTATCCGCTGCGCGACGGGTCGGACGTGACCCTCGTAGGCTGGGGAGGCGCCTTGCAGGACGTGCTGGCCGCCGCGGACCAGTTGGCGCCGGAAGGCGTGATGGCCGAGGTGATCGACGTGACGACGCTCAAGCCGCTCGACATGAACACGATTCTTGAGTCGGTGGCGAAAACCGGACGGTGCGTGATCGTACACGAAGGCTCGCGCACCGGCGGGGTAGGCGCGGAGATCGCCGCCTGCATCGCCGAGCACGGCCTGTATTCCCTGCTCGCGCCCGTGCAGCGCGTCACCGGTTACGACGTGGTGGTCCCGCTGTACAGGCTCGAGAATCAATACATGCCCGGCCCGCAACGGATCGTCGCCGCGGTCAGGCAGGCAATGGAGGCGGCGTGACGTCATGAAGGTCTTCAAGTTGCCGGATCTCGGCGAGGGCTTGCAGGAAGCGGAAATCGTCGAGTGGCATGTCAAGGCGGGCGACGAGGTTCGCGCCGATCAGCCCCTTCTGTCGGTGGAGACGGCCAAGGCCATCGTCGAGATCCCGTCGCCTTATTCCGGGCGCATCGCGAGGCTCTTTGGTCAGCCGGGCGAGATCGTGCATCTGGGCGCGCCGCTCGTTGGGTTCGAGGGCGAGGGCGAGGGCGGCGATGCGGACGCAGGCACCGTGGTCGGGCACATGGACGTGGGCCGGCAAGTGGTGCAGGAAGCGCCGGCCGCCCTCGGCGGCGGTGCCGGTGCGGTCTCGATCAAGGCGATTCCCGCGGTGCGGGCGCTCGCGCGCAAGCTGGACGTCGACCTGGCGATGGTGACGCCGTCGGGGCCGGAAGGCGTGATCACGGCCGCGGACGTGCAACGCGCGGCGAAGACCCTCGCTGAACTGGGGCCGCCCGAAGTACTGCGCGGCGTGCGGCGCGCGATGGCGCAAAACATGGCGCGTGCGCAGAGCGAAGTGGCGGCGGCGACGGTCATCGACGACGCCGACATAGAGGCGTGGTCCGAGCATGCCGATGTCACGATCCGGCTGATCCGTGCGCTCGCGGCCGGATGCCGGGCGGAGCCGGGGCTGAATGCCTGGTTCGACGGCCACGCGGGACGGCGCCATGTGCTCGAGAAGATCGATCTCGGCATCGCCGTCGACCTGCCCGAGGGGCTTTTTGTCCCGGTGTTGCGCGATATCGTGCACCGCGATGCCGCCGACCTGCGCGCAGGGCTCGACCGGATGCGCGCCGACATCCGGGCGCGGAAGATTCCACCCGAGGAACTGCGCAACAACACGATCACCTTGTCGAACTTCGGCATGATCGCCGGCAAGTATGCGGCACCGATTGTCGTGCCGCCGACGGTTGCGATTCTCGGAGCCGGGCGCATTCATGAACAGGTCGTGGCGCAGAACGGTGTTCCCGTGGTGCACCGGATCGTGCCACTCAGCCTGACCTTCGATCATCGGGTCGTCACCGGCGGCGAGGCGGCACGTTTTCTCGCCGCGGTCATCAAGGATCTCGAGATGCCGCAATAGACCGCGCCCCGATGCGGCGCGGAACAGCTGTCAGCGGCGGCAACTATTCCCAAGCGCTTCCTGCGATTGGCGAGGCAAGCTGCGCCGTTTCAGGCGGCTGCGACCGAATGCTCAAGCATGATGCCTTTCTGCGGCGCCGACCGAAAAAACGGAAACCGCCTGCTGGAGCTTCGTTGCCTGATCGTCGAGGGACTGCGCTGCTGCCGCTGCCTGCTCGACAAGCGCGGCGTTTTGCTGAGTAACCTCGTCCATTTGCGTGACGGCACGCGCGACCTGATCGATGCCTGCACTTTGCTCCTCCGAAGCTGCGGCTATCTCGCCCATGATGTCGGTCACGCGCTGTACCGCACTGATGATCTCGTTCATCGTATTTCCGGCTTCGTGTACGAGCGTTGATCCGGTATTCACGCATGCCACGGAGGAATCGATGAGTTCCTTGATCTCCTTGGCTGCAGCGGAGGAGCGTTGCGCAAGTGTGCGCACCTCGCCCGCCACGACCGCAAATCCGCGTCCTTCTTCGCCAGCGCGCGCTGCCTCGACGGCAGCATTGAGCGCCAATATGTTTGTCTGGAAAGCGATGCCTTCGATGATGGAGATAATGTCGGCGATGCGCGTTGAACTCCGGCTGATTTCCCCCATTGTGCCCACCACTTGGGTCACGACGTCATTTCCTTTGTTCGCTATTTCAGACGCGCTGGATGCCAGTGCCGAGGCTTGACGTGCGCTGTCGGCATTGTGGCGCACGGTTCCTGTGAGTTGCTCCATGCTTGAGGCCGTCTCCTGCAGCGCCGACGCCTGTTCTTCGGTGCGCGAGGACAGGTCGCTATTTCCCGCCGCAATCTCTTTGGTGGCTGAGGCGATGGATTCTGAGCCGGTTCGTACGGACCGTACCGTTTCAGTCAAGCGCTGCTGCATACGGGAGACCCCCTGGAGGAGTTGGCCCATTTCGTCGCTGGAGCTTGAGACGATCGTGCGGCGCAAGTCGCCGCCCGCAATCGCCTCAAAATGCTGCAAAGCCTCGGCCAGCGGCGCTCCGATGGCGCGGCGCAGCGTAAGGTACGCGGCAAGCGCCGCACACAATCCCGCGCATAGCGCAACGATTGTGACGAGACGCAGGATCAGATAATTGGAACGGGCCTCCGCGAGACCGTGCTCCGCGCTTTCTGCCTGGAACTTGCCCAGTGCGTCATCCGCCTGCGACAGCTTGTTATAGGCGACTTGAAGCTGGTTGGCGTGATCCACGAACGCCGGGCGGTCACCTGACTCGATCACGGCGGCGAATCGGGCGAGTGCATTGGCATACACCTCGCGCGCCCGTTTGACATCCTGAGCGAGTCGATCCTGATCGCCATCGCGAGCCAATGCGAGATATTTTTGCCACCACGACTCGGACGTCGAGTAGAGCATCCTGGCTCGATCCAGGACTGGCTTGGCTTCGGCGGCGTCGGTCATCAGTGCGGCCCGATCCAGCGCCAGACGCGCTCGAGCCGCGTAGATCTCGGCATTTGCCACGTTGGTCGCGCTCGGCATTTGACCGGTCGCCGTTTCTTGAAGCGCCGTGTTCGTGTGGCTCATCCCCATCAAGCCGAGCGTGCCCGTTATCAGCAGCAGCGCGGCCAGGAAGCCTACAGCGACTGCTATGCGGCCTTTGATCGAGATCGTTCTTCGCAACATTTCGCTTGTCCCCGTTAGAAACTACTTATCGATGTCGCCGGCGGGCGATGCGTTTAGCCCGCTCTCCATAGCCGCCTCCTCAGCGCAGAAGGACCGCCGGTCGCAATTCGCAATAACGGCAAAGTTACGAGGAAATCCAGTAAAGATTGCGATTTTCATCCGCTTGGCGACCGGACCGCGTCAATGACCGGGCCGCGCACTTCCTGCAGCGTGCGACGTTCGCGAACGACCGTTCGATGTTTCGAGGGCGAACACTGCCTAATCGGCTATCGTCGTCAGTTGCAAGGCACGGCGGACGAGGCCGTCGTCCTGATGTGCGGAAATCCCGCCGGGCGGCGCTGCATGGAGAGAGAGTGCTTGCTTCCTCATGAAGCGCCATTTATCGCCGACGCTCAACGCATGATGAATCCGCCGTCAACCGAGATCGACTGACCAGTCACATAGCTTGCAGCCGTGCTGCAAAGCCACAAGACAGCGTCAGCGATTTCGTCCGCGCGTCCATGGCGTCCCATCGGAATATTAGCCAGCATCGCGTTGAGCGCCTCTCCCTGCCCCGAGGCGACCATCTGGTCTGCCATCGGTGTCCAGATCAGTCCGGGACACACCGCGTTGATCCGAATGCCGCGCGCGGCATATTCGAGTGCTGCACTTTTCGTGAGCCCGATGACTCCATGCTTGGCCGCGTGATAGGTGCCGCGCTCAGCGCCTCCGACCAGGCCGCCAAGCGATGAGCAGTTGACGATGGCGCCGCTTCGTTGCCTGCGCATGTGCTGCAGCTCGAACTTCATGCAGCTCCACACACCGCGCAGATTGATCGCCATGACCCGGTCGTAATCCTCACGCGGCGAGTCCGCGGTCTCAGCAAGAACGTTTTGAACGCCCGCATTGTTGTATGCAGCGTCGAGCCGGCCGAAGGTGCGAACAGTCTGTTCGACCATTGCTTCGACCTGCGCATCGTCGGATACGTCGCAACGGATGGCTAATGTCCTATGGCCTTCAGCGGCCAATTCCTCGGCCGCATCGCGCACGGCACTTTCGTCACAGTCCGCTAGCGCAACGGACGCGCCGGATGCCGCGAAGGCCTTCGCCGTTGCAAGCCCCAACCCCGAGGCCGCGCCGGTAACGAGTGCCACCTGATTTTCAAATGAAATATTCACCATGCTTCTCCAAGCGATATCTAATCGGCTGGTCGCGCTGGACCGGCCGTTGATCCTTTTAGTGTCCTGTCGACACTGATGTTGCCTTTCGTGAAATCGCCGCGATGTCAGCGTGAGATCTGTCGTTGCTGTTCAGTCGGATACCGATCACCGACGATTTGAATCTTCGCAACGGCGCTTTCGAGTTCGCGCCGTTCGTCGGGCGTCAACGTCAAGTCGGCCGCCCCAAGGTTCTCGTCCAGATGCGCCAGCTTGGTGGTGCCCGGAATGGGAACGATCCACGGCTTCTGTGCCATCAGCCATGCCAACGCCACTTGCGCCGATGTCGCGCCGCGAGTCTTGCCGAAAGCGTCAAGCACCTCGACGAGCGCCAGGTTGGACCGTATTGCTTCCGGAGTGAAACGCGGCAACGTATTGCGATTGTCATTGCCGGAATCGAAGCGCGTGTATTCGTTGATTGCGCCTGTGAGAAATCCACGGTTAAGCGGGCTGTAGGGGACAAATCCAATGCCGAGTTCATCCAGCACAGGAAAGACGTCCGATTCCGGTTCTCTCCACATCAAGTGATATTCGCTTTGCACGGCAGTCACCGGCTGCACGGCGTGGGCACGGCGGATGGTTTGTACACCCACTTCACAGAGCCCAAACCGTTTCACCTTGCCTTGCCGGATCAGGTCTTTCACGGCGCCCGCAACGTCTTCGATCGGCACGTCCGGATCGAGCCGATGCTGATAGAAGAGATCGATGGCCTCGACCCGCAGGCGCTTGAGCGATTCCTCCGCGACGCGGCGAATGGTCGCGGGACGACTGTCCAGCTTTCCGACGACATGCTTCCCGTCGACGATGCCATGCCCGAACTTCGTCGTCACGCTCACTTTGTTCCGGTAGGGATAAAGCGCCTCGCCCGCTAATTCCTCGTTGACCAGCGGTCCGTAGATCTGCGCGGTGTCGAACAGCGTGACGCCGCGTTCCGCAGCCCGCCGAAGCAAGGCGATCATCGCGTTCCGATCGGGGGGGCGGCCGCGGTTGTAACTCATCCCCATCACGCCAAAGCCCTGTGCGGAGACTTGCATGCGGTTGCTGCCCGTTCCCAACGTGCGTTGTTGGGTGATGACGGGCAAGCGCGGTTCGGTGGATTCAAATGACATGTTCAAGCCCGAAAATATGAAGCAGCGAGAGAACCGTTTCCTTGCCTGGCGACACGCGCATGATTCGCTCGGCCAAAGGGCCTGCAGATATGAATATCGCCGCGATCGCGGAGGCGGTCCATCCACGATCCGCTACGGATCGACGACTTAGCTGTCGGTCGCCAGTTGTTTGCCGAGCGCAGCCTGCACGCGCGCGGCCGCGGCGGGGTCGCCGCGTTCGTGCAACGCCTGCGCCAGTTGACGCAACTGGGACGCGCTCAGGCCCACGTTCAGACTGATACGAATGTGCGCTTGCAGTTGCGGCTCAACGCCGTCGAGCGCGGCCAGCGCTCCCACGGTAGCCAGCTCGCGGCTCTGCCAGTCAAGGTTGTCGCGCTCGAAGATGTCGCCGAACAAATGCGTCTTCAGGAACCGATCGATGGCAGGCGCGAAGTCGAACAGCGGTCCCTTCACCGGTGTCCCTGCCAGCTTCGTCTGATTGGCGGTGCCGGCGGCAAGGAGCGCCTCGCCGGTCGGGATGGGCCGGCCCGGCTCGCGACCGGGCGCATCCTCGATCCCGCGGTGCCGGCGCGCGTCGATTACCTTCATCAACTGACCGAGCGCATTCAGGCTGCGGGGAAAACCGGCGTAGGCGTAGAGCTGCACGAGCATCTCCTTGACCTCGCTCACGCTCAGTCCAGCGTCCAATCCCTGATTCAGCGCATTGTCGAGACGGGCCATGTCACCGGTCGCCGCAAAGGCTGCGATTGGAGCAATCGCTTGCTGCTTCGCGGTAAGTGTCTGTTCGCTATCCATCTTCGTATGTCCCTCTAGTGCCGCAGCCGGCACGCTTTGGGCGAGACAGAGCGACGTCCCGGCCGCCACCGCCATCCCGAGCGCCAAGGCTGGAAGCCATCGACTACGCCGAAGGGGCGGAGGTTGATCAGTCGTGTGAAGAGACATCATGCCGGGCGTCGTATTGCGCATCGGTGACTTTCTCCATCCAGTTCACGTTCTTGCCGTCGACGGTGCCGGTGATGGCCAGATGGGTCATCGCCGTGTTCGCCGCCGCGCCGTGCCAATGCTTGATGCCGGGCGGACACCATACGACGTCGCCGGGACGAATTACCTCGACGGGTCGGCCCCACTCCTGGGTCAGGCCGACGCCTGAGGTCACCACCAGGAACTGGCCCTTGGGATGCGTGTGCCAGGACGAGCGGGCGCCGGGCTCGAAGGTCACGTAGGCGCTCGACACATTGATGGTGTCGTTGGCCGGCGATAACGGGTCTACGCGCACCCGACCGGTGAAGTATCCGGCCGGTCCCGCAGCAGAGGCCTGCGCGCCCGCGGGTGTGAGCTGCTGGCTCGCTGCCGGAGACGCTTCGACCGGCACCGGCTGGGCTGCGCCGGCCATGACGACCGGCAGCATCGCGATGCATGCCGCGACAACATCGAGAGTCTTGTTCATGACTGTTTTCCTCGTTCGCGAGCGCGTCTGGACCTCACTGGCCGTCTCTGGGTCCGACCAGGTACTGCTCATCGGTGACGTGCTCGAGCCACTCGACGTTCTTGCCGTCGAGCGCTTCCTGAACGGCGATATGCGTCATCGACGTCGTGGGCGTCGCGCCGTGCCAGTGCTTGTGTCCGGGCGGACACCAGATGACGTCGCCCGCGCGGATCTCGACGATGTCTTCGCCTTCGCACTGTGTCCAGCCGCAACCTGCCGTCACGATCAGCGTCTGTCCGAGCGGATGGGTATGCCATGCGGACCGTGCACCAGGCTCGAAGGTCACGCTGGCGCATGACACACGCGCCGGCGCCGGCGGATTATTCAACGGATCGATGCGAACGATCCCGGTAAAGAACTCGGCAGGGCCTTTGACGGACGGCTGGGAGCCAGCACGCTTCAGTTCCATGATCTCTTCCTTCAGTTTTCCAGGTAAAGGTTCGGACGGCGCACGGCCCGACCGCATTCGTGCAGCATCTTTCCGAGACATTCGCGGCAGCCTCGGATTCGCGCCGGCGTAGGCAAGATGATGGTTCGGGTCCGGAGTCTTATGCCGTCGTTCGTGCGTCGACCGCTCATCCAAAAATGTACAAGCGCGCCTATTGTTTGAGAAGATAGGAAAATCTGCACACGATGGTGCAACGAGCTCACCAATGCGAAAGGAAAATTTGAACGACCTTCAGGCCTTCGTCACGGTCGCGCGTGAGCGCAGCTTCACGCGAGCCGCTGCGCAGCTGGGCGTTTCCCGCTCGGCGTTGAGCCATGCCATGCTGGCGCTCGAGGCACGTCTGGGCGTGCGGCTGCTCACGCGCACCACACGCAGCGTTTCCACCACCGAGGCTGGAGCACGGCTTCTCGGGACGTTGGCGCCTCGGCTCGATGAGATCGAGGCAGAACTGGCGTCTCTTGCCTTGCTGCGAGACAAGCCCGCTGGCACCGTGCGCATTACGGCCCACGATCACGCCATCGTCACCGTGCTCTGGCCGCGGTTGAGATCGCTGCTGCGCGAGTATCCCGACATCCATCTTGAATTCAGCGTGGACTACGCGTTCACGGACATCGCAGCGCAACGCTTCGATGCCGGTGTACGGGTGGGCGATCGCGTAGACAAGGACATGATCGCCGTGTGCATCGGCCCTGCCTTTCGAATGGCCGTGGCCGGTTCACCGGAGTATTTCGCGGGACGTCCGGTTCCGAAAACGCCACGTAATCTGACGGATCATCAGTGCATCAATCTGCGCCTGCCAACCCACGGAGGTCTTTATGCGTGGGACTTCGAAAAGGATGGTGATTGGTTCAACGTGCGGGTAGACGGTCAGACGGTCTTCAACAGCACGTCCCTGATGCTGCAGGCCGCGTTGGACGCGACGGGGCTTGCCTACGTACCATTCGATCTGATCGAACCCCACGTGGCGGCGGGTCGACTGATACCCGTGCTGCAGGAATGGTGGCCGCAGTATCCCGGCTATCACCTTTACTATGCCAACCGACGCCAGATTTCCCCGGCTTTGGCGTTGGTGATCGAGACGTTACGTTTCAATGGTTGAGAGCGGCTGCGAGGTCGGTCATCGGTGGCGCTCGCTTTTGGCTGTCGAAGACCGAAAGGGCTGGCGGTCTGCGGCCGTTTGCCTTCCTTCGACAGCAGCCGTCGAGATTGAACCCGCTTCCTCCAGCGACGTTCCCCGGCGTGTTGTGACGCTTTGGGGACAAGTGAGCGATGCGGACGCCCGCACCAACCGGGAGCGCCCGCATGTCTGAAGGATCAGTCGTCGAACTTCACTTGGCGCGTGAGCCTGGCGATGTCAGCCAGCACTTTCTTGCCCGCGCCTGGCTCCCGCTGCCAGATATTGCGTCCGACAATGACGCCCCGCGCGCCCGCCCGGATCGTCTGCGCGACCGCATCCACGGTATCGCCCGGTTCGCCTGACAGGGGACCGCCTGCGATCACGAGGGGCACTTTCAGTTCATCCACCAGGCGCCGGGTGCGCTCCTCGCCCGGGAACGCGATCTTGATGATGTGCGCGCCCAGATCGTAGGCAATGCGCGCCACTTTCTCTTCCTGCTCGATGACCGCTTCCGTGCGCGGCGCACCGATCAGCACGGGTTCGAGCACGAGCGGGATCTCCCAGCGGTTGCATTCGTTCACGACCTGCCCGACGCGCGTGCACATTGCGACCTGCTCTGCGCGCGACATGTTCCAGGGGAAGAGCATCTTTACCGCATCGACGCCCATGCGGACCGCTTCTTCAACGCTCGTGATCAGCCCGTGGGAGCCGCCGCCATCCTGCTGCCGATAGTCGTAATACGTGTCGATGGTCAACACGCGCGTGAGATGCGGATTGGCCGCGAAGAACCTGGCGGATTGCCGGACCTGACCCGGCGTCATCATAAAGCCGGTGACATCCTGCTTGCCCCAGGCGGCAAAGGGCGCCGAGGGGGTTTCCAGCCCCTCGATGCGATCGAAAATCAGGCCGTGATCCACCGGCATGATGATGGCGACACGGTCACCGGGCAGCGTACGGCGAAGGCGGTAATCCATAGACATGAGAGAGCATCCCTTGACGAAATGCGGGTGCAGCGACCCGTGTTGCAGACACCCGGTTGAAGAAAGTGCTTCTGTACGTGTTGTACGTACAATACGTACCGTATGATACACACGGACAGAACGTACAAAAGTAGGGGAGAACCCGCTCTTTTCTTCGCTCGACCCGCCGCCTATACTCGGTGCGTCTTGTACGTACAACACCTACATCGCGAACATCGGTATGAATGCAGTCTCTTCACTCGCGCCTGGAATCGACCGCTCGTCGCCGGTTCCCTATTACCTTCAGCTCTCGCAGCTGATGATGCAGGCGATCGACCGTGGCGACTATGCGCCCGGCGACCGGCTGCCGTCCGAGAGCGACCTGTGCCGCGACTATGAGCTCGCCCGCTCGACCGTGCGGGAGACGCTTCGGCATCTGGCGGACCAAGGGAAGGTCAAGATGATCCCGCGCCGGGGCGCGTTCGTCGCGGAGCAGGCGCAATCGGGCTGGACCCTGCAGGTCGCACAGGGGTTCTTCGAAGCGGAAGTGGAGCAACATCGCTCAGTGGAGACCAAGGTCCTCGAAGCCGAACGATGCATCCTGCCTGATGCGGTTGCGCAAGCGCTGGATCTCGACAGCGGTATCGGCGGCTTCAGGCTGGCGCGCGTGCGTCGACTGGATGGCCAGCTCGCGTTGTACTCGGTGAACTATCTGCTGCTCGAAATCGAGAGCGTACTCCGGTCCAGCGAGGTCCTGACCTCAGGCGCCTCATTGAACCGCACACTGAAGGCGGCCGGGTACGAAGTGTTTCGCGCCCGCCGTGGCGTCGAGGCCGTGGCCGCGACACGGGATCTGTCCACGCTGCTTGAAGTGCCCGTTGGCTCGCCGCTTCTGCTCGTGACCTCGGTGTCATGGGGCGCCGACGGCAAGCCCTTCGATTTCTACACGTCATGGCTGCGCAGTGACGTGGTGAAGGTAACTGTGGACGCGCAGGCCGCACTGAACAACGACTGAAATCCAACGTTTCGCGCCGGACATCCCGGCGTACCAACAGAATAAGTTAGGAGACTTAAATGACATTTCATGCCGGATTGCGCACGCTCGCACTGCAAAGCTGTCTTGTTGCCTCGGCGGGATTGGGTTTCACGACCCTCGCGTACAGCGAAACCACGTTGACGGTGGCGCTCGCCGCGAACCCGCAAATGCAGACTGCGGCGAAGCTGATCGGCAACTTCGAGCAGAAGTATCCGGACATCAAGGTCCGTTTCCAGACGCTACCGGAGAACCAGTTGCGTCCCGCTGTCCTGAAGGACGTGGCGACCAAGTCCGGCCAGTACGACGTGGTGATGATCGGCGCGTACGAAGTACCACTGTGGGCGCAGAAGGGCTGGATCGTCGATCTCGATTCGTACGCGAAGGCCGACACCGCGTGGAATCAGGGCGACCTGCTCAAGCCGATCCGCAATCTGGTGTCGTACAAGGACCATCTGTACGCCACGCCGTTCTACGGTTCATCCTCGTTCATGTTCTATCGCAAGGACCTGTTCGCCAAGGCGGGCCTGACGATGCCGGCGAACCCGACATGGGATCAGATCGCGCAGTTCGCGGCCAAGCTCGACAACAAGAGCGCGAGCGTATCCGGTATCTGCCTGCGCGGCGTGCCGGGCTGGGGTCAGAATCTCGCGTCCCTGACGACGGTAATCAACACTTACGGCGGGCGCTGGTTCGACGAGAAATGGCAACCGGCGCTTTCTTCACCCGAGTCGAAAGCGGCGATCACGTTCTACGTGAACCTGCTGCGCGAGCATGGGCAGCCGGACGCGGCCAAGGACGGCTGGCAGGAATGCCTGCAACTCTTTTCGCAAGGCCATGCGGCCATGTGGTACGACGACACCGTGTTTGCCGGTCCGGTGCTCGATCAGGCGGCGCCTGGTCTGCGCGAGAACATCGGCTTCGCGATGGCGCCCGTGAAAGCGACCAAAGCATCCGGATGGCTCTGGGCATGGGGCCTGTCGATCCCGAGCACCAGCCGCAACCGCGATGCCGCGTGGAAGCTCATCGCGTGGCTCACGAGCCCCGAATACATCAAGCTGGCCGGCCAGAAAGCGGGTTGGGGCCAGGTGCCGCCGGGATCGCGCACGTCGACCTATCAAATTCCTGAATACAAGAAGGCCGTCCAGGCATTCGGCGACCTGACGCTCGCGTCCATCAACGCGGCCGATCCGCTGCATCCGACGGTCAAACCCGTCCCGTACACCGGGGTGCAGTACGTCGATATTCCTGAGTTCGAGCAGATCGGCGACTTTTCCTCCCAACAGATCGCCGGCGCAATCAGCGGGCAGATGTCGGTAGACCAGGCGATTGCCGCGTCGGAGAAGAAGACGAAGGACATCATGGAGGACGCGGGTTACCTCAAGTGACACGGCGCATGACGTTGCGCATCGATAGGCAGCAGTACGACGCCGGCGGCAGCGCTGCCGGTCGCATCAACCTGGAAAGAATGCTCATGCCTTATTCAACAGCAACCGCCGCGCCGGCTGACGACGCCCGGCTCGCGGCTCGCGGAGCGCGCATGCATCGGAAGGTCTGGCAGTTGAGGGCGCCGCTTCTGCCGGCATTGCTCGTGGTCATCGCCGTGACGCAGGCGCCATTTTTCATCACGGCGTTCTATAGCCTGTTTCGCTGGAATCTCGTCTCGACGAGTGCGCGGCGTTTCGTCGGCTTCAAGAACTACATCGATGCCGTGAGCGACCCCGTGTTCCTGAAGGCCATCGGCAATACGGCATTCATGACCGTGAGCATCGTGGTGGGCGCGATCGTCGTCGGCACGCTGCTCGCACTCGGGCTTTCGCGCAGTTTTCCCGGACGCGCCGTTGCGCGCACGCTTGCGGTCACGCCGTTCTTCGTCATGCCGGTTGCTGCGGCGCTGTTCTGGAAAGCGGGCCTCTTCGATCCGACTTTCGGCCTGCTCGGATGGTCAACCTCGGCGCTCGGGCTCGGGCGCGTGAACTGGGTGAGCGAATATCCGCGCCTTTCGATCATCTTCCTGACCGCATGGCAGTGGTCGTCGTTTGCCTTGCTGATTCTGCTTGCGGGCATGCAGTCCTTCCCGGTGGAAGTGACCGAGGCTGCATCCATCGACGGCGCCGGTCGCTGGATGACCTTCAGACGACTGATGCTGCCGCATCTGCGCCCGTTCTTCGAACTGACCGCGCTGCTCGCGTCGATGTATGTGCTGGAAAACTTTGCGGCGATCGCCACGCTAACTTCAGGCGGCCCCGCGTACGCAACCACCAATCTGTCGTATTACGTCTATCTCGAAGCGTTCAGCGCATTCGATCTCGGACAGGCATCGGCGTATGGCGTCATTACGCTTGTCATCGCCATTGCGCTAGTGATGCCGATGCTCAAGGTCGTCGCGGGCATCTTCAAGACGGGAGGCCGCGCATGAGCCGCAAGGACCGCAACCAGGCCTTCGACGTCGTGCTGAGCGTGCTGACATGGGTCGGCGCGCTAGCCATGTTCGCGCCCATCGCGTGGATGGTGCTCACGAGCTTCAAGACAGAACAGGACGCCGTGAGCTCGCCACCGAAGCTCTTCTTCGCACCGACCTTCGATCACTATCGCCGCATCTTCGACAACGACTTTGGCGCGTTCGTGCTGCATTCCGTGCTGGCGACGGGCATCTCGACCGCGATCGTGGTGTGCCTTGCCGTGCCCGCAGCCTACGCACTTGCCGTGCGCCCCGTCGAAAAATGGCGTGATGTGCTGTTCTTCTTCATTTCGACGAAGATGATGCCGATCGCAGCGGGCATCGTGCCGATCTACCTCGTCGCGCAAAGCCTGAACCTGCTCAACACGGCGGGTCTACTCATCATCGTCTACACGTCGATGAATCTGCCGCTCGCCATCTGGATGATCCGCTCGTTCATGAACGAAATTCCAGTGGAAGTGTTCGATGCGGTGCGTGTGGACGGCGCGGGATTCTTCCGCGAACTGCTCTTGGTCGTGGTGCCCCTCATCATGCCGGGCCTTGCATCGACGGCGCTCCTGTGCGGCATCTTCGCGTGGAACGAGTTCTTCCTCGCGGTGAACCTGACGACGACATCGAGCACGCTGCCTGTGTTCCTGCAGAAGTTCCTGAGCTTCGGCGAGCTATACACGGCGCAGGTCGCGGCGGTGGCGACGCTGCTCAACATCCCTGTCGTAGTGGCGGGCTGGCTCGCACAAAAGAGCCTGACACGCGGTCTCACATTTGGCGCGGTCCGATAAAACATATCATCGAGGTCATGAAATGCGCGCAGTGCGTATCCAAAGCAATCACACGATCGACGTCGTGGAAGTGCCGGACCCGGTAGCAAAAGCGGACGAGATTGTAGTTCGGCCGCTCGCGTGCGGCATCTGCGGGACCGATCTGCATATCTGCCAGCACGGTTTTCCGGGCACGAATTATCCCGTCACGCCGGGGCACGAGTTCGCCGGACACGTGCTCGCGGTGGGACGCGAGGTCAAGGGCATCCGTGAGGGCGACTTCGTCGCGGTGAATCCCAATGTTTCGTGTGGCGTGTGCGAGTGGTGTCGCGAAGGCAAACCTCATCTGTGCAATGCGCTCACGCCCATCGGCGTCGGCCGCGGGGGTGCCGCGGCGGAGCAGGCCGCAGTACCAGGCAAGAACGCGCATGTCGTGCGCGAGGACATCGGTCATGGCGTAGCCGCCCTGATCGAGCCGCTCGCATGCGCGCTGCATGCGGTCGAGTCGTCGCAGGGCGTGAAAGACAGGCGCGTGCTGGTGATCGGCGCGGGCACGATGGGGCTACTGACTGCCATCATCGCAAAGCATCTCGGCGCGGCCGAAGTGACGGTCGTCGATCCGAATGTCGGCAAGCATCAGATCGCACGCGATGTCGGCGCGCATAAGGTTGCAACGCCCGATGCGATCGAAGGCGAGAAATACGAAGTCGTGTTCGAGGCGGCCGGCGCGATGCCCGCGTTGCGGCAAGCGTTGAAACACATCCGCAAGACCGGCGTGCTGGTGCAGGTCGGTGTCCACCATGTCGAAGCCACCGTCGACATCAATCCGTTCACGGTCTATGAGCACGAGTTGCGCATCATCGGCTCGAACTCTCTCGCGAACCAGTTTCCCGCCGCGGTCGACCTGATGTATGACGTGGCACGGAACGCAGGCAAGATCATCGGCGACACGTTTTCCGTGTGGGAGTTCGCCACGGCCGTGCAAAGGATGTCGTCGGGCACGTCCGTCAAAACGCAGCTGCGGTTCGATTGATCATGACGCTTGCGACCGATCGCCCTGATCGCCCTGATCGCCCTGATCACCCAGAGGGACTTGTCTGCGGCATCGACGTTGGCTCGACCAACGTCAAGGTCACGCTCGTCGACAAAGACGCGACCACGGTGTGGACGAAAGCTCTCGCGGTGCCCCGCGTGATCGATGAAGGCCGTCCGGCGACGGATGCGCTCGCCCTCGTGTCGACGCTCGAGGCGATGATCATCGAAGGCTGGAGCGCGACGGGTGCGGTCTCGCCGCTTCTGGCGATCGCCGTGACGGGCGTGGGCGAGGACGGCGTGCCGGTTGCCTCGGATCTGCGTCCGCTCGATCTCGCCATTCCGTGGTTCGACCGGCGCGCGGAGAGGGAAGCCCTGCAGCTGAGAGCGCAGGTCGGCGAATGCGTCCGCGCAGGCGTCGCGATCGACTTCTCTCGCACGGCGGCGAAATGGAAGTGGCTGCGACAGCATCGTCCCGAGGTTGCCCGCAAGGCGCACCTCTGGCTGGCGCTGACGGACTTTCCGGCCGCGTGGTGGAGTCAGACGCCGTTCATGACCGAGACCCTGGCCGCACGAACCGCGTGCTACGACGTGTTCGACCGAAAGTGGATCGCATCGCTGCTCGATGCATCCGGTGCCTTGCCGCTACCGCGCGTCGTTGCGGCCGGCACAGCGGTCGGAACAGTGGCAACAGGCTCGTTGCTCGCACATGGCGCCGCGGACGGCAATACGCTGCTGGTGGCCGGCGGCCACGATCATCCGGTCGCTGCCTCCGCCGTGCGTCGGCTCAGGTCGCACGTACTGGTGGATTCGCTCGGCACGGCCAACCTCATGTATGACGAGGTTGCAGCGCTGGCACCGCGCGCGGACCCGTACGTGGCGTTTTCCGTCCCCGCCCTGGGCCAGTCCGGCGTGGCATGTCTCGGCGTATTCGAGTTTGCCGCGTCGCTCGAAAGGTTTCGCGCGTCCGGCTTGAGCGCTTTTCTTTCGGGCGAGGTCGCACCGGGTGAACCGGCGCCGATGACGGACGTCCTTGCCGCGATCGACCATGCGTTGCGGCCGGGCCCATCGACTGCGCCGGATCGGCTCCGGGCATCGGTCGACGCCGCGACGTTCTATGCACGCTGCATGCGCGACTCGATTCGCGCAGCGGGCGCCCCGGCAAATCCGATCTATTCGATCGGCGGTTGGGCGCGCTCCGACGCACTGTTGCGTCTGCGGGCGAGCGTCTTTGGCGAACCCGTGGCCGCGGTCGAAGAGGACGAGCTCACGGCGCTCGGTGTCGCATTGATCGCTCAGGACGCGCTTGGCGCTGACCGCGCGCCGTTGAAGCGAAACGTGAGATTCATTCAGCCCTATCCGGAATGGCAAGACCTGTACGAACGCAACTTCATTCGGTTCCGCGCCTTCGTCGAGGAACTTCGGCATCAGCGGGCCGCCTAGTGCATGAAAAAAAGGCCGCACCCCGCCTAATCGATTAAAGGAGACAACCGTGGCAGTCGTCGAATTACGCAATCTCAAGAAGTCCTTTGCCGGTGCCAATGCCGTCGATTCGCTCAACCTGAAGACCGTGGACGGTGAATTCATCGTCATTGTCGGCCCGTCGGGCTGCGGCAAGTCCACGACGATGCGCATGATCGCGGGACTCGAAGACGTGTCCTCCGGTTCGATTCTCATCGATGGCGCCGACGTCACGGACCAGACGCCCACCGAGCGGGATGTGGCGATGGTCTTTCAAAATTACGCGCTGTATCCGCACCTCACCGTCTACGACAACATCGCGTTCTGCCTGCAAGTGCGCAAATGGTCCAAGGCGCGTATCGACGAGCGCGTTCGGCAGGTCGCCGAATCGCTGGCACTCACGCCATACCTGGAACGCAAGCCGGCTGCGCTCTCGGGCGGTCAGCGTCAGCGCGTCGCACTCGGCCGTGCGATCGTGCGCGAGCCACGCATTTTCATCATGGACGAGCCGCTGTCCAACCTCGATGCCAAGCTGCGGGTGGACATGCGAGGCGAGATCATCAAGCTCTGCCGCCGCCTGAGAGTGACGACCTTCTACGTCACGCACGACCAGCTCGAAGCTTTGACGATGGGCCATCGCGTCATCGTAATGAGGAATGGCGTGGCACAGCAGATCGATACGCCGCAGCGAATTTATGACGAACCGGTCAACAAGTTTGTCGCGAGCTTCATCGGCAGTCCGTCGATGAATTTTCTCGACGCGAGCGTGCAAGGCAACGGGCAGGTATTGCAAGGCGCTGGCTTTGAGTTGCGCACGTCCGAGCATGTGAGCCGGGCGCTGGCGGAGTCCGGCAAGGGCAAGGTCATCGCAGGCATTCGGCCCGAGCATCTCTTCCCGGCCGATGAGGGGGAGAGCGTGCAAGGCGGCGCCGGTTTCGTGCGCGGCCGCATCGAACTGATCGAGCCGCTCGGCTCGCAGGTCATGGTCCAGGTGTCGACCGGAGACGCGGTTGTCATGGCGCAGTTCGAACGTCGCGAAGGACTGGAGGTCGGCAGATCGATCACCCTCAGGCACAAGGCCGACACGCCGCACGCGTTCGATACCGGAAGCGAGCGTTCGGTACTCGCCGAACAGGAGGCCGAAAGCCGTGCCGCGCTCGTTCGCGCCGCCTGATCGCATGAGCGGAGAGACATCGATAACGCCTTCCGGAAATTCGTCATGAAAAAACTCATCAACAACCCTGCGGACGTCGTGCGCGAGATGCTCGAAGGGATTGCCCGGCAAGCGCCGAACGTCGCGATTCTCGGTGACGAGAACGTGCTCGTGCGCCGCGACCAGAATGAAAGCACCGACCGCACCGTCGCCGTCATCTCCGGTGGCGGGAGCGGCCATGAGCCCGCCCACGGAGGATATGTCGGCGCGGGCATGTTGAGCGCGGCGGTGTGCGGGCAGGTGTTCACCTCGCCCTCGACCGACGCGGTGCTCGCGGCGATTCGTGCGACTGCGGGACCGAGTGGCGCACTCCTCATCGTCAAGAACTATACGGGCGACCGCCTCAACTTCGGGCTGGCCGCGGAACTGGCCCGCTCGGAGAACATTCCGGTCGAAGTCGTGATCGTTGCGGACGACGTGTCCCTGCGCCATCAAGCGGGACGCAGTCAGCGTCGCGGCATCGCGGGGACGGTGCTGATTCACAAGATTGCGGGTGCCGCCGCGGCTCGTGGACTCGCGCTCGACGAAGTGGCGACGATCGCGCGTGACGCCGCAGGCAGACTTGGCACGATGGGCGTCGCGCTCGACGGCTGCACCCTGCCGGGCATCGACAAATCCGGCTTCGTGCTTGCCGACGATGAGATCGAGCTCGGCCTCGGCATCCACGGCGAAAAGGGCGTCGAGCGAACGAAGCCGATGCCCGTGGATCAACTCGCCGATACGCTCGTTTCCAACATCGTCGACGACCTGCATCTGAAGAGCGGCGAACGTGTCGCTTTGCTCGTGAACGGTCTGGGTGCAACGCCGCAAATGGAACTGGATATCGTGCTGCGCGCGGCACATGACAATCTCGCTCGCCGCGACATGCGGATCGAGCGCGCCTGGGCGGGCACGTTGCTGTCGGCATTGAACATGCCGGGCTGTTCGATCTCGCTTCTGCGTGTGGATGACGCGACGCTCGACCTGCTGGATGCGCCGACGCAAGCACATGCATGGCCGGGCAGCGGCGCGGTCAATCGCGCAATTCATATCGATGTTACCGCCGAGCCACCCACGCTGGAAGCCGATGCGGAAAGCGAATCCGCCAGGGGTTGGGGGGAGCGCATCCGACCGGCCCTGGAATCCGTCGCAAATGCGTTGATCGCGAACGAGCCCAGGCTGACCGAACTCGATTCGCTCGCCGGAGATGGTGACTTGGGCGCGAGCATGAAACGGGCGGGGCAGGCGATGCTCGACGTGCCGCCTGGCGCACTCGGCGCGCCCGATCGTGCGCTATCCGCCTTGAGCGCAGCGTTGCGCAAGGCCATCGCGGGCAGCTCGGGCCCGTTCTACGCGACCGCGTTGATGCGTGCAGCGCGCCATCTGAGCGCGAGTGTCGAACCTGACGCGAAGGACTGGGCCCTGGCGTTCAGGGAAGCGGTGCAATCCATCAGCGATCTGGGCGGCGCAAAGGCCGGCGATCGCACGATGCTCGATGCCTTGCTGCCCGCCGCGAACACCTTCGCGGAAGCGCTGAATGCCGGCAAGTCTGCGCAAGACGCTTGGGTTGCCGCTGTTTCCGCTGCTCGGAAGGGGGCAGAGGACACCGCCAATATGATGCCGCGCGTGGGCCGCGCGAGCTATCTGGGCGCGCGGGCAGTCGGCGTACCCGATGGTGGAGCGGTCGCCGTCGCGCTGTGGCTCGATGCATTGAAGCAGCAGATCGGCGCTCGCTGAGCGCATGCCTGATTGCCCGGCCTGACGATCGACAGGCCGGGCTCCCAAGTTCACATCGAAACTTTGCCAGGCGGCGAAGCGGGTCCCTTCGTCGCCAGAAAGCGCAAACGGACCTCCTCGGAGACGGAGAACATGTTCAAGAAGAAAGGTGTACTCGCGAGCGCCGCGCTCGCGCTCGGGATGATGGCGACGGCAACAGCCCATGCCGACGGCAAGCCGCTCAAGTCGATCGGCATTACCGTGGGTTCGCTCGGCAACCCGTATTTGGTGACGGTGGTGAAGGGCGCCGAAGCGCGCGCGAAGCAGATCAACCCCGACGCGAAAGTGACTTCGGTGTCGGCGGAATACGACCTGAACAAGCAGTTCACGCAGATGGACAACTTCATCTCCGCACACGTCGACATGATCTTGCTGAATTCGGCCGACCCGAAGGCGATCGAGCCTGCCGTCATGCGTGCGCGAGCCGCGGGCATCGTGGTAGTGGCGGTGGACGTGGCCTCGGCCGGCGCGAACGCCACGGTCCAGACCAACAATCTGCAAGCCGGGCAGCTGGCCTGTGAGTACATCGTGAAGAAACTCAACGGCAAGGGCAACGTGATCATCGAGAACGGGCCTCAGGTGTCATCCATCGTGGATCGTGTCAGTGCGTGCAAGGCGGTGCTGGCGAAGAATCCGGGTATCAAGGTGCTGTCCGACGATCAGGACGGCAAGGCCTCTCGCGAAGGCGGCATGAATGCGATGCAGGGGTATCTCACCCGCTATCCGAGGATCGATGCCGTATTCGCGATCAACGACCCGCAAGCGCTCGGAAGCGACCTCGCCGCGAAACAGTTGCGCCGGAAAGACCTCTTCATCACGTCCGTGGACGGTGCTCCCGAAATCGAAACCGCGCTGAAGTCACCCGACTCGCTGATCCAGGCCTCGTCGAGCCAGGATCCTTACACGATGGCCCAACAAGCCGTCACGATCGGCTACGACATCATGAATGGCAAGCCGCCCGCCCAGGCGATGACTCTGATGCCATCGACGCTGGTCACGCGGGATAACGTCGGGAACTACAAAGGATGGACGGCGCCGCGCTAACCATTGCGCCGTTTCTCCGGTTGTTCCGGCCCGCAAGGAGTTGATCGGGTGAGGCGACCTGGCCTTGCGAGCAACGGACATTCGAATCAATGCCTTTCACCGCAAGTAAAAACCGAAGGCGTGCGTCGCACGGCCTACGCACGGCCTGATCAGCGCCGGCCCGGACCACGTGGATCGATGCGGCGCTTCGGGAAAGCCCGTATAGGTAACGATCATCCCTTCCTTTATCTTCTGGTCTTACCACGGTTTTACCGCAAGAGATGTCATGCAAATCGTTCGGCAAGAGGAGGACAGCAAGGGCTTCGAGAAGGTCTTTTCCTTCCTCCGCGACCTGCTGCTGGAAGGTGCCATACAGCCCGGCGACAAGCTCATTCCCGAGCGCGATCTCGCGTTGAAGCTCGGCGTGAGCCGTCCCGTGGTGCGCGAGGCGCTGCGGGCGCTGTCGATGATCGGCGCCGTCGAGATCCGCGAACGCATCGGGACCATCGTGCGCCGCCCGGACGTGTCCACGCTCGGGGAGTTCTTCGCCTTCGCACTCGCGCAGGAGAAGGACGTCGTCGAAGACGTGATGGAGGCGCGCGTCGCGATCGAGTGCCAGTCCATCCGGCTCGCGTGCCGCCGCGCGACGCTCGCCGACCTCGAGCGCCTGCGCGCCGCGATCGATCGGATCGAGGCCACCGTCGACCAGCTCGAGCTGGGCAGCCAGGCGGATTTCGAATTCCACGCGGCGCTGGTGCAGGCGGGCGGCTCGAAGACGCTGATGAACCTGCACAGCACGGTCGCCGCGTTGCTGATGCATTCACATCGCAACCGCCGCGAGACCGTGCAGATGCATCCGGATATCAAGTCGCGCGTCATCGCGGATCATCGGCGGATTTTTCAGGCCATCGTCGATCGCGACGAAGAGGCGGCCGACCGGATTCTGCGCGAGCACTTCAGCATCGGCGACGAGTACCGGCACAAGGCCGCAACCGAATGGAAGTCTTCCTGAGCGCAGGGCGGTCCAGCGCTTTCACCATTCCTGAAAGAGATCAGAAAGGGGATTCGATGTCACAGAGCACAGCGCCGCGCACGGCGGGTTTCATTGGTCTGGGTACCATGGGGCGCGAGATGGCCCTGAATCTGATGAAGGCGGGTATCGCCGTGCGCGTGTTCGACGTGCGCCGTGAAGCAGTCGACGAACTCGCGGCGCTTGGCGCCCATGCGGCGAGCAGTGTCGCCGACGCGGCGCAGGGCGCGGACGCAGCCATCACGATGCTGCCCAACACGCCCGACGTGGAAGCGGTCGTGCTCGGAGAGGAGGGGCTGCTCGCGCATCCGCCGGCGGGGCGTCTGATCATCGACATGAGCACGATCGCGCCCGCAGCCGAACGGCGCATGCATGCGCAGTGCGCGGCGCAGGGCATCGAATACGTCGATGCGCCGGTGTCAGGCGGTCCCATCGGCGCGAAGAACGCCACGCTGACCATCATGGCCGGCGGCACGGCGCAGGCGTTCGAGATGGCGTCGCCGTTCTTCGAGGCGATGGGCACCACGATCACGCACGTTGGTGCGAGCGGGGCGGGCCAGACCGTGAAGCTCTGCAACCAGCTCATCTGCGGCATCAACATCCAGGCGATCTGCGAAGCGCTCGCACTCGGTCGCGCTGCGGGCGTGGATCTCAAGCAATTGCGCGAGGTGCTGCTGGGCGGCTCGGCGGCGTCGTGGATGATGGACAAGCTCGGGCCCGCGATGATCGACGGCGACGCGTCCGCGGGCTTTCGCATCGATCTGATGCTCAAGGATCTGCGTCTCGTGCAGGAGCAGTCGCACACGCTCAACGTGCCGCTGCCGGCATCGGCGCTGGTGACGAACCAATATCTCGACGCGGTCGCGCACGGCGAGGGACGCAACGGCAATCAGGCGTTGTTCCGCGTGTACGACCGCATGACGGGCCAGAGCGCCGGCTAAGCGCCTGTTTCGCACCTCGCTCTCATCGCCATGACGAACCTCGATTTCTCTGTCGTGCTCGAGCACTGGCCCGAGTTGATGGAAGGCGCGTTCCTGTCGCTGATCCTCGCGGTCGCGGCGACGATGCTGGGATTTCTCATCGGCACCTTGTGTGCGATCGGCCGCCGCAGCTCGATCGGCTGGCTTGCCGCACTCTGCGGCGGCTATGTCGAAGCGATCCGCAACACGCCGTTGCTCGTGCAGATCTTCCTGGTCTATTTCGGTCTCTCGAGCATGGGATTGCGGCTTTCCGCGGTCACCGTGGCGATCCTCGCGCTGGTCATCAACGTGGGCGCGTACGCGGCCGAGATCATGCGCGCGGGCTTCGATTCGATCCAGCGCGGCCAGATCGAGGCGGCCGAATGTCTCGGGCTGTCGCGCCTGCAGGTCTATTGCCACGTTATCCTGCTGCCGGGCCTGGAGCGCGTCTATCCCGCGCTCACGAGCCAGTTCGTGCTGATGATGCTCGCGTCGTCGGTGTGCTCGCAGATATCGACGGAAGAGCTCACCGCGGTGGCGAACTTCGTTCAGTCGGAGACGTATCGGCCGCTGGAGACGTATCTCGTCGTCGCGGTGGCTTATGTGGCGCTGTCGCTGCTGATGCGAATCGGCTTCTGGGCACTGGGCGCCTGGCTGTTTCCGCGACGCCGCAGGCTCGGCACGCCGCTCTGACGCACGGTCACTACAACGGATATCGAAATGCCTGGACATCTGAACGCCACTCACCTCGAGTTTCTGATCGACGGAGCGCTCTGGACGGTCGTGCTCTCGCTGGTGGCGTTGATCGGCGGCGGACTGGTGGGCTTTCTCGTCGCGCTGGCGCGCATTTCGCCGCGCGAAGGTGTGCGGATGGCCGCAACCGGCTACGTGCAGCTGATACAGGGAACGCCGCTTCTGGTCGTCATGTTTGTGACCTATTTCGGATCGCCAACTTTAGGCGTAACGATTTCACCGCTCGTCGCGGCGGGCGCTTCGCTCACGCTCAATGTCAGCGCGTATCTCGGCGAGATCTGGCGCGGCGCGATCCAGTCCGTGCCGAAGCCGCAATGGGAAGCTGCGGAGTGTCTCGCGCTCGGTCGCACACAGCGGATGTTCCGGGTCATTCTCCCGCAGGCCGTCAGAATCGCCACGCCGCCTACGGTCGGCTTCATGGTGCAGATCATCAAGAACACCTCGCTCGCATCGGTGGTGGGTTTCGTCGAGCTCGCACGGTCCGGGCAGATCATCAATAACTCGCTGTTCCAGCCGTTCATCGTCTATCTGATCATCGCCGCGGTCTATTTTTGTTTGTGTTACCCGATCTCGCGTCTTAGCCGCTCGCTGGAACGCCGCACCGGATTCGCGCGGGCGCTGAAATTGGAGGCCAATCGCGCATGACTGAATTTCCTCAGCCGGTCAAGGGGGCCGAGCTTTACGATGCCGGCGCTTCGGCAATCCTTCCGCAGGCCGCCGATCCGGTCGTCGTGGTCGAGGACGTGCACAAGCGCTTTGGCGCCACGCAGGTGCTGAATGGCGTGAGCTTCGACGTGGGTCGCGGCACGGTGACCGTGATCATCGGACGAAGCGGCTCCGGCAAGAGCACGGCCCTGCGCTGCATCAATCGCCTCGAAGAGATCGATCGCGGCGAGATCACGGTGTGCGGGCATCGCGTGGACGATCCGAACGTCTCGCTCAAGGCGCTGCGGCTGGATGTCGGCATCGTGTTTCAGCAATACAACCTGTTTCCGCATCTGACGGTCGAGCAGAACATCGCGCTCGCGCCGCGTCTGGCCAAATCCGTGCCGAAGCGCGAGACGCGCGAGCTGGCGCGCGAGGCCATCAAGCGCGTGGGACTTGCGGACAAGGCCGATCACTATCCCGAGCAGCTCTCGGGCGGTCAGCAGCAACGCGCTGCCATTGCGCGTTCGCTCGCGATGCAGCCGAAGGTCATGCTGTTCGATGAAGTCACCTCGGCGCTCGATCCGCAACTGACCGGCGAAGTGCTGCGCGTCATCGAGGACCTCGCGGCCGGCGGCATGACGATGATCATGGTGACGCACGAAATGGGCTTTGCGCGCAATGTCGCGGATCAGGTGCTTTTCATGCATCAGGGACGCGTCTGGGAACGCGGCGGCCCGGAGATCATGCGCGCGCCGGGATCGGCCGAATTGCAGCAATTCCTCGACTGCGATCTCTAGAGCGCGTCTGAACACATTCATACCACTATATTCCTTATCAACCAGGAGACCGCATCATCATGATGACAAGCAGGAAGTTCACCCTTGCCGCGATCACGACCTGTGTTCTGGGCGCGGCCGCCGGCGCCGTGCACGCGGATGTCCTCGACGACATCGCGAAGTCGAAATCGATCCGCGTCGCGACCGATCTCGCCATTCCGCCCTCGGGCATGATGGACGCGAGCATGAAGCCGATCGGATCGGACGTGGAAACCGCGCAACTGCTCGCGAAGGACTGGGGGCTCAAGCTCGATTTCGTGCAGACGACTGGCGCGACGCGCATTCCGAATCTGCAGACCGGCAAGGCGGATATCGCGATCTCCACACTGTCGGTGACACCCGAGCGCGCCAAGGTGATCGATTTCTCGAAGCCTTACGCGGTGCTCGAATCGGTCATCGGCGGGCGCAAGGACGTGCCGGTCAAGAGCATCGACGATCTGAAGGGCCGCACCGTCTGCGTCACGCGCGGCACGACGCAGGACGTCGAGCTGACGAAGATCTCGCGCGACAAGGGCTTTCAGGTTGCCCGCTACGACGACGACGCGACCGACGTGACCGCCGCGGTGAGCGGCCAGTGCGATCTGATCGCGACGTCCCTCACCATCGTCAACCAGATCACGAAGAAGACGCCCGATCGGCCGTTCGAGAAAAAAGTCGTGTTGCATGTATTCGATCTGGCGGTCGGCGTGAAAAAAGGCGAAACGCAGTTGCTCGCCAAACTCAACGAGTGGATCGATGCGAACCTGAAGAACGGCAAGCTCAACGCCATCTACAAGAAGTACCACGGCAACGATCTGCCTCCTCAGATGCGTTGAGCAGAATCGAAGCAACCAAGGCGTGCGCGTGGCGCGCCGCGACGTTCAACAAGACAAAGGGAGCATGGAATGCGCATCGTAATCGGTTCGGATCACGCGGGATGGTCGTTGAAGTCCACGGTGATCGGCCATATCAGATCGTTGGGACACGAAGTGATCGACGTCGGTGGCTTCAGCGATACGCCCGTCGACTTTCCGGACATCGCGCAGCTTCTGACGAGCGAAGTGCTGGCGGCGCGCGCCGAGCGCGGCATCATGGTGTGCGGCACCGGAGTCGGTGCATCGATTGCAGCGAACAAGATCAGGGGCATTCGCGCGGCGGTGTGCCATGACGTGCATTCCGCGCATCAGTCGGTCGAGCACGACGATGTCAACGTCATGTGCCTCGGCGCGCAGATCGTCGGTGCATGGCTCGCGACGGATCTCATCGACGCGTTTCTCGGTGCCGAATTCTCAACCGACGAGGATTTCCGCCGGCGCGTGGAAAAGCTCAATGCGCTTGAAAACAGCCTCAATGGCTAAGCGGGGAGAGAGCGCGTGAAGCACGGTCCTGCGGTCGTGCTCGGCGAGACACAAGAAGTCATAAAGCGCTAATCGCGCTTGTCGCGGACACGTGAATGAGCGACACGCCGATCGACTTGTCAGTTGACCGATCACGAGTCGGGCAAGCCATTGCGCCTGCGCAATTCACGGATCAGCGCACTATGGTCGAGTTCGCCATCGCCGTGCTCGACCATATCCGAGAACAGGTCGTCTACCAGTCCCAGCACCGGAAGACTGAGCCCGACGTTTCGAGCAAAGGCGAGCGCGGTCTTCGTGTCCTTGACCTGATACTTTGCCGGTCCGCCGGGCGTAAAGTCGCGCGTGATCATGCGGGCGGCATGCTGACGAAGGATGGTCGAGTCCGCGAAGCCGCCGAGCAGTGCCGCGCGCACCTGGGCGGGGTCGGCGCCTCCCTGCTCCGCCAGCAGCATCGCCTCCGCGACGGTGGCAATGGTGCTCGCGACCATCATCTGGTTGACGAGCTTCGCGAGTTGGCCCGTACCAGCCGGGCCAATACGAGTTGGACGACCCATCGTCTGCAGCAATGCGCGCGATCGTTCGAAAACGTCGGCATCACCGCCCGCCATGATCGCGAGGGTCCCATCCTGCGCACCCCGTTCGCCCCCCGATACGGGCGCGTCGAGATAGCCGATGCCGTGCGCCGCGGCAGCGTGGGCGTGGCGTTGCGCGGTGTCGACCGGAATCGAGCTCATCACGATCAGCACGCTTCCGGCACGCATGGCCGCGATGATGCCGCGCTCGCCAAGCAGCAGGCTGTCGCACGCCGGCCCCGAACTCAGCATGCAGACCACGACGTCGGCATCGCATACGGCGTCGCGCGCCTGATCGACGATTCCGACGCCCGCCGAGACGAGCGGCGCCGCCTTGTCGCGCGTGCGGTTCCACGCGGCGACGCGATATCCGGCTCCGGCGATCCGGCGAACCATGGGCGAACCCATGATGCCGGTGCCAAGAAAGCCCACGGTGAGGGATGTCCGCATCATGAATGCTCGCGTGCGCCGAAGCGTACCGGGCGTTCCGCGACGATCAGCGCCGGAAAGCCCCCACGAAAGCGACTCAGGTGCGGGGTCTGCAAGTGCGCATCGAAAGCCGCGCGATCGTCGTACACCTCATAGAACACGACCCGCGGCGTCGTATCCTCGACGCGGACGATATCGAATTGGCGGCAGCCGGATTCGTCGGCGAGAGAGTGCTGGGCGTCATCGCGGGCGAGCGCGAGAAAGTCGGAAAGACATTCGGGCTTCACTTCGAATTCCGCGATAACCACAAACGGCGTCGACACCCCTGACTGGCTCTTCATGCGGGCTTCTCCATTCGATTTCATGGTGTCCGCTTCACGCCGCCTTGGCTTGCTGGCCGAGCGCGCTTTGTTCCATTTCGCGGCGCAGTGCGACGACGTCGAGATCGCGTTCGAGCTCCACGTCTTCGAAGCGCACGATGCTGTCCTTGGCGACCGGGCGCTTGAGCTTCACGTTGTGCGCAAGGCCGATAGGCAAGCCGCCGATCGCCAGGCTTTTCGCTGCGGGAATGGCGTTGGCCCACACCGCATAGCCGCCCTCGCCATCGAGCATCTCTCCAGGCTTGAGATCCCGCTTGGCCGTTGCGACGGCGTCGCCGCGGAATTCCCTGGATGTCCCGGTCGCCTCTCCGCGCAGCACGGCGGACAGCACGCTCACGCTGGTCTCGAGACCAATCATGTGGAACGGACGCCACATCGATCCATACCAGCCCGACGGATCGACCAGCAGACCGTACTGCTTGAAGCAGGCGCGCGCATACTCGTTCGGTGCCTTGAACGTCACGAATACGCCATACCGAATGTTGTTGAACACTTCGCGGCCGTCCGGCTCCTGACTCGCTGCGATGTCGACAAGGCCGCTGCGCGCGAGGCGTCCGCCGTCCGCCGCGGGCCGGAACACGCGCGCGAGATCGTGCAGGCCGGTCGGCGGAAACGCGAGGCCGTTGTCCGGGCAGTCGAGACCGGTGCCGTTCGCGACCGCCGCCATTTCAATCGCCGCTTTGGTGCCGTCGGTGAAAGAGTTGTACATCTTGGGATTGAAATCCCCCTTGGCGACTTCCTCCTCGGACCAGCCGAAGAAGCCCCACACCGTGTCCGGCGTCGAATAGCGGTAGCGCGGCTCGAAGTTCATCCCCTTGCCGGCCGAGGTGAGTTCGAAGCCGCAGGAGCGGACCCAGTCCACGAGTTCACAGATGATCGCGGGCTGGTCGCCATACGCCATGCTGTAGACAAGGCCGCGCTCACGAGCCCGTGCTGCCAGAAGCGGGCCACACATGGCGTCCGCTTCCACATTGACCATGACGACATGCTTGCCGCCGTCGATCGCGGCGAGTGCATGCCGCACACCCGCGATCGGGTGGCCGGTTGCTTCTATGATGCATTCGATCTCGCCGCAGTCGGCGAGGGCGGCGGCATCGTCGAGCACGCACGTCGCGCCGGTCCTGACCGCATCCGCAAGGGTCTTCGCGCCGTATTGCGCCTCGGGCCAGCCGACTCGCGCGAGCGAGGCGCGCGCCTTTCCGACGTCCAGATCGGCGACGCCCACCACATGCAGACCTTCGATATGGCGTGCTTGCGACAGGACCATCGAGCCGAACTTGCCGGCGCCGATCAGGCCGATGCGAACCGGACGCCCGGAAGCATTGCGTGCCTGGAGCAGACTGGAGAGATTCATTTGCAATCCTTTGTGGTTGAGATCATGGGTCACGGCCGCATGACCGGCGTGCGGCAACGCGCCTCTTGGTCGGATTCGAAAGCCGAACAGCGATGCGTCTTTCTTGCGAGCAAGTGTAGTCAGGCGCTTGCACCAGAACAATTAACATTTCCGATCCGATCTTTAAGTCACGCTTCATGATCCGTGCACGGCGGACGCGCCCGACGCCGCTTCCCAGGCCGCACGCTCCGCGCGCAGCCAGTCGAGAAACAGCGTGACCTTCTTTTTATGCAGATGCTCGTACGGGCAAACGATCCATTGCGTCTTCAGGCGGATGTCCGGAGGTTGCCTGACCGGGCACGTGAGCGTGCCGTCACGCAGTTCGCGCCACATCATCAACGTGCTTTCGAGTGCGATACCCATGCCGTCGACGGCGGCGTCGATCGCCATGTGGCTGCGGTCGAAGAGGACGCGCTGGCCCGGATCGAACGGTGGCGTCTGCGCTGCCGAAAACCAGTATGGCCACTGGACCTGGGACTTCACGGAGTGGATGAGACGGTGGCGCGGCAGGTCCGCCGCATCGAGACTGGCCGCTGCGCAGTAAGCGGGTGAACAGACCGGCAAGAAGGTCTCCTCGGCCAACGCTTCGACGTACACGCCCGGCCATTGCCCGCTTCCATGACGGATCTCGATATCGACCGCGTCCTGAGCGAAGTCGGTCACTTCGTTGGTTCCGTTGAGCCGCACTTCGAGATCTGGATGACCGTCCAGGAACGAGCGTAGCCGCGGCAGAAGCCACTTCGTCGAGAGGGTGGGCGTGGCGCGCACCGTGAGCAGCGTGACGGAGCGCAATCCTCGCATTCGTTGAGTCGCTTCGGCGATCCGGTCGATCTCTTCGGAGATCATCGCGAAGTAGCGCTCGCCCGCTTCAGTCAACCCGACGCCCCGTCCGACCTTCGTCATCAACGCCGTGCCCAGATGCGTCTCGAGCGACTGGATCTGCTGACTGACCGCGGACGGCGTGACGTTCAGCTCGGCGGCCGCCCGCGAGATGCTGCCCGAACTTGCGGCAGCGTGGAAGACACTGATGGCGCGCAACGGCAGATACATGAAGAGTCACCTTGTAGATTGGCTACAACGTCTCACAAAATAATTGAATTGTTCTTCACCAACAAGCCTCTTATATTTTGCTCACGCAAGGCAGGCGGCGAGGCCAGAAGAATCGAATACAGCCCGCCGCGACGTGCCTCGACGCCTCATCCATAAAGGGGCGCGGGACGCGGGATGTTCACTAAAACAGGAGACAGGATCATGAGCACGTCGAGTTCGCCGCGTCGCATCTCGCGACGCGCGGTGTTGAAGGCTGCGGCCGCTCTTCCGCTGGTGTCGATCTGGACCCGGCCTGCGCGCGCTGCGGAGTTCACCTACAAGCTCGCGACCGGGCAATCCCTCAATCAGCCGATCAATGCGCGACTCAAGCAGGCGATCGACCGGATCCGCGAGGCGAGCAATGGGCGGCTCGAGATCCGGTTCTTTCCCGCATCGCAACTGGGTTCCGATACCGATCTCTTGTCACAGGTGCGTTCCTGCGGCATCGAGTTCCTGAACATCGCGGGTTCGGTGCTGTCGACGACCATTCCGCTCGCGGCCATCACCAACCTGGGCTTCGCGTTCACGGACTACGACCAGGTCTGGCGCGGCGTCGACGGCGACCTCGGCAAGATGGTCCGCGCGCAGATCGACAAGACCGGCTATGTCTCCGTATCGAAAGCGGCGGATAACGGGTTCAGGCAGATCACCTCGGCTACGAAGCCGATCAAGACACCCGAGGATCTGCGCGGATACCGGATTCGCGTTCCCGTGTCGCCCATGTTCACGTCTCTGTTTCAGACGCTCGGTGCGAATCCCACGTCGATCAATTTCAACGAGCTCTACACGGCGCTGCAGACACATCTGGTCGACGGGCAGGAGAACGGCCTCGTCACGATCGAGGCAGGCAAGCTATACGAGGTGCAGAAATACGTGTCCCAGACCAATCACATCTGGGATCCGTTCTGGCTGCTCGGCAATCCGCGCGCGTTCAAGGCGCTGCCCGACGACCTGAAGGCCATCGTGCGCCGCGAGTTCGACCGGGCGAGCATGGAGCAGCGCGAAGACGTCGTACGCATGAATGCCTCGCTGCAGACTCAGCTGTCCGCCAAGGGACTGACGTTCGTGCAGGCGGACCGGGCGGCGTTTCGTGATGCGCTCGCGAAGGGCGGGTTCTACGCGCAGTGGAAAGACAAGTTCGGCGCTGACCCGTGGATCGCGCTCGAGGCGGTCACGGGGAAAATATCATGAGCGCCGCGCACGAGCTCGAAGTTCATGGCGCGGCCTTCGTGCGGGGCGCCCAGGCGGAGCGCGCCGTCGAACGCTGGTTGCGCCGGGCGGTGGAGTGGCTCGCGGCGACCACGGTCGTCGCGGAAGTCGTGATCCTCTTCGTCGGCATCGTCGCGCGTGCGGTCTTCCATCGTCCGCTCATCTGGTCGGACGAACTCGCGTCGGTGCTGTTCCTGTGGCTCGCGATGCTGGGCAGCGCGCTCGCCTTGCAGCGCTCCTGCCACATGCGGCTGACGTTCTTCGTGTCCAAGATGTCGCCGCGTGCGCAGGCGTGGACGGGCACGCTGGCGGTCGGCGCGTGCGCGGCGTTTCTCGCACTGGTGCTGCACCCCGCGCTCGACTATGTGCAGGACCAGGCGTTCACGGAAACGCCCGCGCTCGGTTGGTCCGGCTCCGTCAGGGCGCTGGCCATTCCGGTCGGGTGCGCCGCCGGCCTCATCAGTTGCTGTTTGCGCCTGATGCGGCATGACTGGCGCGACGTCATCGGCGTGATGGCGCTCGTCGGGCTGGCCGCGCTCGGCTGTTACGCGGGCGCCGGGCCTCTTGCAGAGATGGGGCAGGGCGCGCTGCTGGTCTTCTTCGTCGGCGTTCTTGGTGCGGCCGTGATGGCCGGTGTTCCGATTGCCTTCGCCTTCGCCCTCGCGACGAGCGCCTATTTGCTGACCACCACGTCGACGCCGCTGAGCGTCGTGGTCGGGCGCATGGACGAAGGCATGAGCACGCTCATTCTGCTCGCCGTGCCGATGTTCGTGCTGCTCGGGCAACTGGTGCATGTCACCGGCGTGGCGCGCGTGATGGTGGCGTTTCTCGCCGCTTTGCTGGGGCACGTCAGGGGAGGGATGTCCTACGTGTTGCTCGGCGCGATGTTGCTGATTTCCGGCATTTCCGGCTCGAAGACGGCCGACATGGCGGCGGTCGCGCCTGTGCTCTTCCCCGAGATGCGCAAGCGCGGGATGTCGGACGGCGAGCTCGTGTCACTGCTGGCCGCCTCGGGCGCAATGAGTGAGACGATTCCTCCGTCACTGGTTCTGATCGCGATTGCTTCGGTGACGGGCATCTCGATCGCCGCGCTCTTCACCGCCGGCATCATGCCTGCCATCGTTCTGGCGCTCGTACTGGGCGTCGTCGCCTGGTGGCGGGCGGGGCACGACGAGAGGACGGACGAGAGCATTCCGCGATCCGTGCGCGCGCCGTGGTCGCAGGTTCGGCGCACGTTCATCGTTGCATTGCCGGCGCTCCTGCTCCCGTTCCTGATCCGAAGCGCGGTGGTGGAAGGCATCGCGACCGCGACCGAGGTCTCGACGATCGGCATAGCGTACTCGCTCCTGATCGGGCTCCTCATCTATCGCGGCGGGCTGACGTGGAAGTCGGTCCTGCCGATGCTGCTCCAGACCGCGGCGCTGTCCGGCGCGATCCTTTTCATTGTCGGCGCGGCGAGCGCGATGGGCTGGGCGCTGACGCAGTCCGGCTTCTCGCATGATCTCGCCGAGATGATGACGAAGGTTCCGGGCGGCGCGATCGGGTTCCTGCTCGTGTCGATCGTCGCGTTCATCGTGCTCGGCAGCGTGCTCGAAGGCATCCCGGCTATCGTGTTGTTCGGACCTTTGCTGTTTCCGGTTGCGCATCAACTCGGCATCAACGAAGTGCACTACGCGATGGTCGTGGTGCTGGCGATGGGTCTCGGGGTCTTCGCGCCACCGTTCGGTCTTTGCTATTACGCCGCATGCATCATCGGCGAGGTATCGCCGGAGGCCGGGCTCCGACGGATCTGGATCTACCTCGGCATGCTGCTTCTCGGGCTGATCGCGATCGCCTTCGTTCCCTCGATCTCGACCATCTTTCTTTGAGCCTTGTCCGGAGGAATCAGGAATGAAGCTCATCCCGGCAAGTTCCATTCCTGTTTTCTGTGCGCTTAGGCCATCGATACCAATGGCTGCCGCGCAATCCGCGAGCAACGCAAGCTCGAACCTCAGGTCATCGGAGCGCCGGGCCCTGCCACAAGGAACAGGTCAGTCGGTGGCGTCTATCAGGCTAGTCGGGAAAAACGAAAGGCGGCCGTCCCACAGGACTTGAATGACGTCGCGAGATGCACGTTTGCGCGGGCAGGGCTGAAGGATACCTACCGGCGCTTCTCCAGCGAAGGTGATCTGGATTCCAAGGACGAGGGATCATGTGGCTCCCGATTCCTCCCGGCAAACTCCCTGCGGTAAGCGGCCGGCGTGGTGTCCTTCACCGCGCGAAATTGCCTGTTGAAGTTGGCGACGTTTGGAAATCCCGATTGCGAAGCGATAACGGACACCGGCCATGATGTATCAGCGAGCATCCGGCATGCATGGCCGATGCGAACGCGGTTCAGATATTTGCCGACGCTCTCGCCCAGATGCTGCACGAAGTAGCGATTCAATGTTCGCTCGGAAAGCGTCGCTGCTTCAGCGAGCTCACGCAGCGTCAGGCGCTCTGCGAACCGGGCATCGATGACCCCAAGGACGCGATTGATCCGTTCCGGTTCGTGGCCCGAAGGTCGGCCTGCGTGTTCCTTGTTGAATGCGCTGGGCGAGGCGAGCGGCGCCGCATCCGTTTCCGCGAGTTCGCACAGGACATCGAGCACGGCGCCCAGGCGCTCCCTGGGCGATTGCGACAGCAGCGCGGCGAGCCGTTGACTGACAGTCGCACCGGCCTCCTGCGTGAAGGCGAGCCCGGATGCACCTCTGCGGAGAAGTCTTCGAAGCGGTTCGTACTCGGGGCAGCAGTCCGCGAGACGCCGCGCCCAGTCCCCGCTGAACCAGATCACGATCGCCACCTGCGGCGCAGTTGAATCGATCGACTTGTTCGACGCCCACGTATGCGGCAAATCCGGCGGAACGAGCACCAGATCGTTGCCTTCATAGTCGACGATCGAGTCCCCGATATAGCGCTTTCCACGACTGTTCATCGTGAGCGTGAGCTCGTACTCCGGATGGTGATGCCATTCGAAAGGTATCCGGGGGAGCTTGCGATGGAAAACCCGGATCGAACAGCCGGCATCCATCGTGACGTGCTCGTAAGCGGGCTTCATGACCGAAAGTGCAAAGAGATTGTCTCGATTGTATCGCAACGACAGCGCGCTCGCGTCTAAGCTGTAGGCACTCGAAAACATCTGGAGACACGCTGTGGAATCCCTGCATATACAAGACCTGCCGGCGGCAATCCGCGCAGTGAAAAAGCAACTTCGCGAAGGTTTGCCCCGATACAAGGAAGTGTTTCAGGAGGTCGAGGCCGAAATCAGGCGCAAGGTGGAAGCGATCGCAGAACTCCGTCGGCGCGGCGAGCCGGTGATTCCGGAGCTTCGATATGCGGACATCGTCGCGCGACGAGTCAGCGAAGAGACGATCGCGGCGATCAAGGATCGCGGCGCGTGTATCGTGCGCGGCGTCTTCGGTCCCCAGCGTGCAGCCGGATGGGACGAAGCGATTGCCGGCTACGTCGAAGGCAACCGTCTGGACGAGAAGCTCGCGCATCGGGCGGAGGACAAGTATTTCGGCAACCTCGCATCGAGCAAGCCGCAGATTTACGGCATCTACTGGTCCGGCCCGCAGGTGGAGGCACGCCAGTCGCCGGAGCTCACGCAGACGCGCGTGTTTCTGAACCGGCTGTGGAAATGGCAAAGCGAAGGACGGGTTCACTTCGATCCCGATCAGGTTCCGGTGTATGCGGATCGCCTGCGCCGGCGGCCGCCTGGCTCCGCGTCGCTCGGGCTTTCCCCGCATTGCGATGGTGGATCTGTCGAACGATGGCTCGACGACAATTTCCGGCGCGTCTATCGACATGTATTCAGCGGCGACTGGCGCCGGTACGATGCCTTCGACGCAGCGTATCGTCCCGAGGCGCGCGAGATTCCGTCACCGACCGTATGTTCGATGTTCCGCACCTTCCAGGGATGGACGGCGCTCACGCCGCAGGGGCCGGGCGACGGGACCTTGCAGCTGGTGCCGATTGCAAATGCAATGGTCTATGTACTGCTGCGCGCGCTCCAGGACGACGTCGCCGACGATGACCTGTGCGGCGCGATGCCGGGCCGCGCGCTGTCGATCAGTCCGACGTGGCACGCGCCGCTGCACGAAGCGCTTTCATCCATTCCGCTGATGCAGGCCGGCGATACCGTCTTCTGGCACAGCGATGTGATTCATGCGGTGGAGGACGAGCATCGCGGCAAGGGATACAGCAATGTGATGTACATCGCGGCGGCGCCGGGTTGCGCAAAGAACGACGAATACCTCAAAAGGCAACTGCCGGCATTCCTCGACGGCGAGAGCCCGCCCGACTTTCCTGCTGACAACTTCGAGACCGATTTCGTCGGGCGTGGCACCGAAGCCAGTCTGACGACGCTCGGAAAGCGGCAGCTCGGGTTCGGCCTCTGATCCGACCACCAGAGAGCTGCTACGTCGTGATCAATCGAAACTGAAGGGAGAAGAGGCATGGCAACTATTCGGTGGGCTTTGATCGGCGCGAGCACGATTGCCGAGGAATGGATGATCAACGCGATTCGCGCCCAGCCTGACGGCGCCATCGAGGCAGTCGTCAGTGGTGACCTCGCTCGCGCGCAGCGATTCGCGGAGAAGCACGCCATTCCGACTGCAAGCGCGGACCTGAAACAGGTGTTGTCGGACCCGGAGATCGATGCGGTCTACATCAGCAGCACCAATGAAAAGCACCTGCAGCAAGTACTCGAAGCCGCGTCAGCGGGCAAGCACGTCCTGTGTGAAAAGCCGCTCGCGATGTCTACCGCCGATGCCCGTGAAATGATCGACAGGTGCGCGGAAAAACAGGTGATCCTGGCCACCAACCATCATCTTCGTTGCGCCGCGACTCACAGGCGCTTGCGCGAGCTGATTCGCGGCGGCGCTATCGGCACACCGCTGTTCGCCCGTGTTTTTCATGCCGTATCGTTGCCGCCTCATCTGCGTGGCTGGCGCATCGAGCGGCCAGACGCCGGCGGTGGCGTCGTGCTCGACATTTCGGTGCATGACGCCGATACGTTGCGGTTCCTGCTCGACGCGGAGCCCGTCGAAGTGACTGCAATGACCTCGTCGGGAAGCCTGGGCAAGATGGGCCTCGCGGATGGCGTGATGGGTATCATCCGCTTCGACAATGGCATGCTCGCCCAGATCCACGATGCATTCACCGTACCGTTCGCGCATACGGGACTCGAGGTGCATGGCTCCGAAGGGTCATTGTTCGCACGCGACGTGATGACGCAGCGCCCGGTCGGCGAGATCATGCTGCGCTCGGCGCGGGGCGAGGAGATCATCGAAATTTCTCACGCGGACTTGTACGCCACCGGCGTCGCCCAGTTCCATCGGGCAATCATGCTGGGCGAAGCGCCCGCGGCCAGCGGTCGTGACGGATACCAGTCCCTTGCCACGGCACTCGCGCTCGAAGAGGCGGCGAAAACGGGCCGACACGTGACGATGCAGTCGCCGCCCTTGCCCTGACTTCTTGACTTCGGTGAGCGTGAACCGGATCAGGAGCGACAGCGCTCATGACGCCATGCGCGTGTCGCTCCTGAACGGACGTCAGTCCTGGCTGCGAAGGCTGATGCCGTGCGTTTCCGGCGCGAAGAATGTCGCCACTCCATCGCACTGCCTGCGACACTCGCGCCGATGACGTTTCGCAGGTCTCCAATCCGAAGTCCGGGTTGTTTTCATAGTCCGTTGTCGATACCGGCATTCAAGGCGAGAAATTGACTCATGCGCTGATGGGCCAACTCGGGCCTGACAAGAACGCCCGCCACGTCGGCCTTCCTGAATACCTCCGCGTAATGCACGGCTGATCGCGCCGACTGCATGCCTCCCGCCATCGAGAAGTGGCGTTGGTGACCGTTGAGCCATGCGAGAAACACGACGCCCGCCTTGTAGTACTGCGTCGGCGCCGCGAACAATTCGCGCGACAGGGCGACAGTCGGGTCGATCAAATGGCGATAGCCGTCGAGATCGCCTTCAGCGAGCTTCGTGAGCGCGGCCGATGCGACGGGCGCGATCGGGTCGAAGATGCCGAGCAACGCATGCGAATGTCCCGTGCCGTCTCCGGCAATGAGTTCGCCGTAGTTGTAATCGTCGCCCGTGAACATCAAGACGCCTTCGGGAAGTCGCGACCTGAGCTCGCGCTCGTAGTCCGCGTTGAGAAGGGAAATCTTGATGCCTTCGATCTTGTTTTGATGACACGCGATGATGTCGAGGACGGTCGTCATCGCAGTCGATACATCGCGGCTGCCCCAGTAACCCGCGAGCGATGCGTCGAATGCATCGCCGAGCCAGTGCAGCACGACCTTGTTGCGCGAGGCGGAGATCACGGCGTCATAGACGCGCTGATAGTCGTCGGCGGACTGCGCCGTGGCGCAGAGCGCGCGGCTCGCCATCATGATCGGCCGGCCACCCGCCGATTCGACCACCTCGAACTGCACCGCGTACGCATCGATGATGTCGGCAAGCGTATGCGTGCGGCCGCCATCGAGATGATCCGTGCCCGCGCCGCACGCGAGATCCGCGCCGGGGATGCCGCGCGCATGCGCGATACTGCGGCGGATCAGCTCTGCTGCCGTGGTCCAGCCGATGCCCATGCCACGTTGCGCCGTGTCCATCGCCTCGGCCACCTTGAAGCCGAGGCCGTACAGATAGCTGCGGAATTCGAGTGTGGCGTCCCAGTCGACGCGCGGCGCATCGCTCCAGGGCTCATAGGCATGGGAAGGATCGACGACGACATGCGCCGCCGCATAGGCGATGCGATCAAACGTCGGCGCGGTAGGGGGCGGCCGCCGGTCGCTGCGCTGCTGCATCGCGTACGGCTGGATTGAACCTTCCTTGGTCGGCAGATTGATCTTCACGGATTCCTCTCGATGTCTGGGATTGAACGATCATGTCGGCGGCTTTTTCGGCGACCATGATCGTCGGAGCATTGGTGTTGCACGAGGGCAGATAAGGCATGACGGACGCGTCGACGACGCGCAGGCCGTCGAGCCCGATCACACGCAGGTCCGGCGTGACGACGCTGTCCGGGTCGTCGGGCCCTCCCATGCGGCACGTCCCGACGGGATGGTGATCGGTCTTCGCATTCGCGCAGGCGTAGTCGAACAACGCCTGCTCGGTGTTCGCGCCCGGGCCCGGCAGGATCTCGCTTTGCACGTAGCGCTTCAACGCGGGCGCGCGCATGATGTCGCGCGCGAGCCGCAAGCCTTTGATCGCCATGTCGCGATCGTGCGGATCGGCCCAGTAGTTGGGGTCGAGCAACGGCGGGGCGGCTGGGTCCCTGCTCGAAAGCCGAACCGTGCCGCGCGAGCGCGGGCGAAGGTACGCTGTGTTCAGCGTGACACCCGCGTTCTTCAGCTTCGCCATGCCTGCCTCGATACCGGAGCCGAGGCCGAGATGAAACTGGATATCGGGCGAACGGTCGCGCCTGTCGCCGTCCGCATACCAGAAGCCGCCCGTTTCGAAGAGGCTCGACGCGACCGGCCCTTTCTTCAGCAACAGATATTGCAGCCCGGCCCACGCGGCGTTGTGCAGCTTGTTGTACTTGTCGTAGGTGTGATCGCCCGTGCATTCCGCGATGACGAACAGATCGAGATGGTCCTGCAGATTCGAGCCGATGCCTCGAAGATGATGCACCGGCTCGATGCCGACGGACTCGAGGTGGTCGGCGGGACCGATGCCCGACTGCATCAACAGCTTCGGTGAGCCGATCGCCCCCGACGCTACGATCACTTCCCGCGCCGCACGCACGATCTTCGGGTCGCGGCTGTCGCCGGACACGTATTCGACGCCCGTTGCGCGGCCGCCTTCGACGATCACGCGAAGCGTGCGCGCCTGCATCCACACGGTCAGGTTGGGCCGCCCGAGGACCGGGCGAATAAAGCCGGCAGCGGCGGACGAGCGGCGCGCATTCAGCTGCGTGAGCTGGTAATAGCCCAGACCTTCCTGGCTTGCGCCATTGAAGTCGGGATTGAACGGAATACCCAGCTCCTGTCCTGCCTGAAAAAATGCCTCGCAGATCGGCAAGGGACTGATCGGGTTCGACACGCCGAGCGGCCCGCCATAGCTGTGATACTCATTGGCGAAGCGCTGGTTGTTCTCCGACTTCCTGAAGTACGGCAGCACATCGCGATAAGACCAGCCCGTGGCGCCGGCTTTCTGTTCCCAGTCGTCGTAGTCTGCCGGGACACCACGTGTGTAGATCTGCGCGTTGATGGACGAGCCGCCGCCGATCACCTTCGCTTGCGTGAAGCGCAGCACGCGATTGTTGAGATGCTTTTGCGGCACGGTGAACCAGCCCCACGAACCGATGCCGCGCGTCATCTTCGCGAAGCCCGCCGGCATCGAAAAGAACGGATGCCGATCGGAGCCGCCTGCTTCGAGCAGAAGCACCCTGATCGAAGGATCGGCGCTCAGGCGGTTGGCGAGCACGCACCCCGCCGAGCCGCCACCCACGATCACATAGTCGTATGTCGTCGTATTCATGTCAGTCGGTTCAGAAGGCAGGGATGGACAGGCCGCCATCCACGTTCACGACGCTGCCCGTCGCGAAGGGCAGCGAGCCGTCGGCGAGTGTCGCGACGGCCTGGCCAACTTCGTCGCTTTCGCCCCAGCGTCCCGCGGGCACGAGGCCTTCGCGGAAACGCGCTTCGTACTTCTGCGCGACGCCGGCCGTCATCGGCGTGCGGATGATGCCGGGCCGCACTTCGAATACGCCGACGTTGGCGCTCGCGAGCCGCAGCGCGAAGAGCCGCGTCATCATCGGCAGTGCGGATTTAGACAGGCAGTATTCGGCGCGCTCGGGCGAGGCCATTTCCGCCGATACGGACGACACCGTGACGATCGAGCGCGCAACGCCCGACGTCGCCGAGGCCATATGGCGCGCGACGGCCTGCGTCATGAAGAACGTGCCGCGCAGGTTGACACCCAGCACGGCATCGAACGCCTGCGGCGACACGTCCAGCAGATCGCCCCGGCTGGGCGAGCCGATGCCCGCGTTGTTCACGAGACATTCGATACTGCCTTTGAAGCGCACGGCTTCATCGACGACACGCCCGTGCGACTCGACATCGCTCAGATCGCTCCGTATGAACAGTGCGTCCTGGCCTTCGTCGCGCACCAGCGCACAGGTCGTATCCGCGTCTTCGTCGTGCACGACATCCGTCAGCACGATATCGAAGCCGCGCCGCGCCAGCGCCACGCAGATCGATCTGCCGATACCGCGCCGGGCGCCCGTCACCAGCGCGCTTGAAAACTTACCCTCTGACTTGTTCATGGCTGCACCATCGTTCAATGCGCTGCGCGCTTCAGTAAATCCGGAGTTCCGTATCGGCATCGAACAGCACGAGCTTCGACAGATCGACGCGCAACTCGCATCGCTCGCCCGACGCATGCGGCATGTCGGCGCCCAGTCGCGCGGATACTTCCATGCCGCCGAAATCGAGCACGGCGAGCGTGTCGGGGCCTGTCGGCTCGAGCACGTTGATCGTCACGGGCACCGTGCGCAGCGCCGCGGCGGCGCGCTCGTTCTCGACGCCGATCGCCTCGGGGCGCAGACCAGCGATCACCTTCTTGCCGATGTAGCGATCGACGGCCGCACTTTGCGGCGGCAGATCGAGCGCGATTGCGCCATGGCCTTCGCCAACGTGAATCTGAAGCGAGCCGTTCGCACGCTCGATGCGCGCGGGAATCAGGTTCATCGACGGCGAGCCCATGAAGGTCGCGACGAAGGTATTCGCCGGCGTGTTGTAGACCTCGGCGGGCGTGCCGAGCTGTTGCAGCACGCCGCCTTTCATCACGGCGATGCGCGTTGCGAGCGTCATCGCTTCGATCTGGTCGTGCGTGACATAGACGATGGTCGCGCCGAGGCGCTGATGCAGTTTCTTGATCTCGGTGCGCATATCGACGCGCAGTTTCGCATCCAGATTCGACAGCGGCTCGTCGAACAGAAAGATCTTCGGATGACGCACGAGCGCGCGGCCCATCGCGACGCGCTGACGCTGACCGCCCGAAAGCTGGCCCGGACGGCGGTCGAGCAGATGTTCGATCTGCAGCAGGCGCGCGGCATCCTGCACGGCCTTTTCGCGCTCGCCCTTCGAGATCTTGCGCATTTCCAGACCGAAGCTGATGTTCTGCCCGACGGTCATGTTCGGATACAGCGCGTAGCTCTGGAACACCATCGCGATGTCGCGCTCGCTCGGATGCAGGTCGTTGACCTTGTCGTTGCCGATGCGGATTTCACCGCCCGAGAGCGTGTCGAGTCCCGCGATCAGCGAAAGCAGCGTCGACTTTCCGCAACCCGAGGGTCCGACGAGGACGAGGAAATCGCCGTCGTCGACATCGATGTCGATCTCCTTGAGGATTTCAGTGGAGCCGTAGGCCTTGCGAACCTTGGATACGTGCAGAGAAGACATGATTTACCCCTTGACCGAGCCGGCCATCAGACCGCGAACGAAATAACGACCACCCACGATATAGACGAACAGCGTCGGCAGGGCGGCGATCATGGCCGTCGCCATGTGGACGTTGTATTCCTTGACGCCCGTCGACGTATTCACGATGTTGTTCAGCGCGACGGTGATCGGCGCGGAGCTGCCCGTCGTGAACGAAGCGCCGAACAGGAAGTCGTTCCAGATATTCGTGAACTGCCAGATCACGGTCACCGTGATGATCGGCACCGAGTTGGGAAGCAGGATGCGGAAGAAGATGCGAAAGAAGCGCGCACCGTCGATCATCGCGGCTTTCACCAGCTCATCCGGAAACGCGATGTAATAGTTGCGGAAGTAGAGCGTCGTGAAGCACAGGCCGTAGACCACATGCACGAACACGAGACCGGTGATCGATTGCGCGAGGCCGATCTTGCCGAGAAACGACGCCATTGGAATCAGCACGATCTGGAACGGGATGAAGCATCCGAACAGGATCAGGCCGAAGAGCAGGTTATCGCCCTTGAAGCGCCACTTGGTCAGCACGTAGCCGTTCAGTGCGCCGAGCAGCGTGGAAACCGCCACCGCCGCGAAGACCATCCGGAATGAATTCCAGAAGAAGCCCTTGACGCCCGAGCAGTCGAGTCCCACGCAGGCCGTGCCCCATGCTTTCTCCCACGCGGCAATCGTCCACTGATGCGGCAGCGCGAGGATGTTGCCCGAATACACTTCGGGAAGCGGCTTGAACGAAGTCAGCAACATCACGAGCAGCGGCACGAGATAGACCACGGCTGCGATCGCCAGCAGCGAATAGATGACGATTCGCGAGACGTAGTTGTGCTTGCCCACCACCATCTGTGGCGAGTCCCATGTCTTGGTAGCCATCGTTGTCTCCTGAGAGGCTATAGGGGGAATCAGTGGCCGGCGCTCTTGCGGCGCGGTCGCATTTCGGAATAGAGATAGGGCACCATGATGGCCGCCACGGTGCACAGCATCATCACCGCGCTCGCCGCGCCCATGCCGAGCTCGTTGCGGGTGAACGTGAACGAGTACATGAAGGTCGACGGCAGCTCGGTCGAGTAGCCGGGACCCGCGCCCGTCAACGCGATGACGAGCTCATAGCTCTTGACGGCCAGATGCACGAGAATCACGAACGCGGAGACGAACACGGGCCGCAGCTGCGGAATGATGATGCGGCGATAGATCGCCGGCATGCGCGCGCCGTCGATGGAAGCAGCCTTGACCTGTTCCTGATCGATGCCGCGCAGACCGGCGAGAAACATCGCCATCACGAAGCCCGAGGCCTGCCACACGGCGGCGATGACGACGGTGTAGATGGCCATGTCGTCGTTGATGATCCAGTCGAACTGGAAGCTCGTCCATCCCCAGTCATGGAACAGCTTGGTCAGGCCGAGACCGGGATTGAGGATCCATTTCCACGCCGTACCGGTGACGATGAACGAGAGCGCCATCGGATAGAGAAAGAGCGCGCGCAATCCGCCTTCGGCGCGAATGCGCTGATCCAGCAGGATCGCGAGGCCGAGGCCGATCGCCATGCAGAGCACGACGTAAAGCGACGCATAAATGCCGAGATTGCCGATCGCCACATGCCAGCGCGGATGTTCCCACACGCGGCCATATTGAAGGAGGCCGGCCCAGTGGAAGTTGGCGAAAGCGCGTGAACGCGTGAACGAAAGCAGCGTGGTCCACACGATGAATCCGTACACGAAGATCAGCGTGATGATCAACGTCGGGCTGAGGACGAGCTTCGGCAGGATGGCTTCGAAGCGATTGCGCAGCGTCGATCGCTTGTTCGCCGGACGCTGGCCCGAGCCGTTCTTCAGATCTTCGAGCGTGGGCGCCGCTTGGGCGCGATTGTGCAAGAGCATGGCAACACCTACCGTCGGAGATGACGGACCTCGCGGAGAGCGGCGTTCTTGTGCCGCTCCGCACGAGGGCCAGTTGGCTTACTGCGCGTTCTTCACGGCCGCGACGAGCGCCTTCACGGCGTCCGCCGACGACTGGTTCGAATTGAAGAAGTGCGTGACGACGTCATAGACCGCGTTCTTCGGACCATCCGGCATCGCGTGTCCGTGCGCGAAGCTGCCGACCATCGAATCGGTCTTGAGCGCGGCGCGCATGTCGTTCATCGACTTCTTGCCGCATTCGTCGAAGCCGTCCTGCGGCACGTCGAGCCGCGCGGGGATCGAGCCTTTGATCTGGTTGAATTTGGCCTGCACGCCACGGTCCATGATGGTCGATGCGAACGCGTATTCACCCGGCAGGCTGGCGTCACCCTTCTTGAAGGTGGCGAACTGATCCGTGTTGAAGATGAACGCGCCTTCCGTGCCCGGATACTGGAAGCACAGATAGTCGGTATTCGGCTGCTTGCCTGCCGATGCGAACTCGCCCTTCGCCCAGTCGCCCATGATCTGCATCGCAGCCTTGCCGCTGATCACCATCGACGTGGCGAGGTTCCAGTCACGGCCAGGGAAGTTGGGATCGACCATGCCGCGCAGCGCGCGCATCTGGTCGAAGGCCTTTTCCATCGTCTTCGAGCCGAGCGCGCCCGGGTCGAGCTTGACGAGCGCCTGCTGGTAGAACTTCGGGCCGCCCGCGGACATCACGGCGCTATCGAAGATGGTCGCTTCCTGCCATGCCTGGCCGCCGTGTGCGAGCGGAATATAGCCGGCCTTGCGGATCTTGTCGGCATCGGCGACGAGTTCATCGAAAGTCCTTGGCGGCGTGAGCTTCAGCTCGTCGAAGATCTTCTTGTTCGCCCAGATCCAGTTGGTGCGATGCACGTCGACGGGCGCGGCAACCCAGTGTCCGTCGACTTTTGAGAACTTCTGGATCGGCGCGGGCACGAGCTTGTCCCAGCCTTCCTTCGATGCGACGGCATCGAGGCTTTGCAGATAGTCTTCCTGCGCATACTCGGGGATCGTGAAGCCGAGCATCTGGATCGCATCCGGCGGGTTGCCCGATGCGACGCGCGCCTTCAGCACCGTGCGCGCAGCCTCGCCGCCGCCGCCCGCGATAGGGCTGTCCTTCCATGCGTAGCCCTTGGTTTTCAGGCCGTCCTTGAGAACGGTGAGGGCCTTGGCTTCACCGCCGGAAGTCCACCAGTGCATGACTTCCACCTGCTTGCTGGCGGCGGCGATCGCGGACATCGCGTGGCAGGCAACGAGACCCACTGTGATTGCGGCAATACGCTTCTTGAACATCTCTGTCTCCATGATGAAACGCTCTCTTGACGGGCTTTCTGGTGGACTGCACGGCGGATATGCCGTGACGTGGCTTGGGGCGCTTCGTGATCAGGCCGCGGGGCGCGGCAACCACCAGTTCCTGCGCTCCCCGATATGAAGCTGGATCGTTTTCGTTTCGGTGTAGTCCTCGACGGCCTGCTTGCCGAGCTCGCGTCCGACGCCGCTCGACTTGAAACCGCCGAACGGCAGTTCCGGATAGCCGTCGAGAAAGGTGTTGACCCACACGGTTCCCGCGTCGACGCCGCGCGCGACGCTCAAGCACGTGTTGATGTCGTTGCTCCAGACGGCGGCGGACAGTCCGTAGGCCGTGTCGTTGGCGATCTCGATTGCTTGCCGCGCATCGGAGAAGGGGATGATCGCGAGCACGGGGCCGAAGATTTCATCGCGCGCGATGCTCATGTCGGGCCTGACGTCGCTGATGATGGTCGGTTCGAGATAGAGGCCTTGCGCGTCGTAACGCTTGCCGCCCAGACGCAGCCGCGCCCCCGCGGCAACGCCTTTCTCGATGTTGCCGAGAATCTCGCCCAGTTGGTTCTCGCTGACGACCGCGCCGATCTTGCAATCGGGGTGCAGCGGGTCGCCAACGGGCACCTGCCGTGCGCGCTCGACAACAGCCTGAGCAAATCGCTCCGCGATCGATTCGTGCACCAGCACGCGGCTGCCGCTGTTGCAGCACTCGCCGGCGTTGAAATACACGCCGAACACGACGGCGTCGATCATCGCGTCCCAGTCGCAATCGGGGAAAACGATCTGCGGGTTCTTGCCGCCGAGTTCGAGCGCGACCTTCTTCAGCTTCTTCGACGCGAGTCCGCCGAGCAGGCTGCCGACGCGGGTCGAGCCCGTGAACGACAGCATGTCGATGGCGTCGTGCTCCGCGAGCGGCTGGCCGACGGACGGGCCTTTCCCCGTCACCACATTGACGACGCCAGCAGGCACGCCGGCTTCCTCGAGAATCTCCATCAGCATGACGGTCGTGCTCGACGTCAGTTCGCTTGGCTTGACCACGCAGGTACAGCCCGCGGCGAGCGCGAACGGCAGCTTCTGCGAGAGAATCCACAGCGGGAAATTCCAGGGCGTGATGAGGCCGACCACGCCGATCGGCTGACGCAGCACGATGCCGAGCATGTCTTCGCCGAGCGTGTCGTAGGCGTCGCCGCTGGTCGTGCGCGCGAGGCTCGCCGCGTACTGCCAGAGATCGACGCAGCCCGACACTTCGCCGCGCGCCTGAGCAAGCGGCTTGCCCGTTTCGAGCGATTCGAGCAGCGACATCTTCTCGACGCGGGCCTCGATGCCAGCGGCTGTGGCGAGCAGAATCCGCGCGCGCTCCGCGCCCTTGAGCTTCGGCCACTGGCCGTTCCGAAAGGCGAAGTCGGCAGCCTCGATGGCCTGTTCGACATCAGCGGCCGTGGCTTCCGGGAACGTGCTGACGACGTGCCCGTGCGCGGGGCTGCGGCGCTCGAAGCGCCGCTCGTCGGCGGACTCGACCCACATGCCGTTGATGTACATGCGGCCGTTGAAGGCCTCATGATCCGTTGCGTTATCGCGTGTCAGAAGCGCGGTTGCAGCGGGAATTGCAGTCTTGTACGTCATGTCATTGACCCTCGTATTGCGCCGGGCGCCGTTCGCGGAAGCTCGCCATGCCTTCGCGCGCGTCGTGCGTCGTTGCGGACAGCGCGCCTGCCATGGCTTCCAGGGTTGCGCCAGCCCCGAATCCCGAAGCGGCGTTGATCAGTTGTTTCGTCAACTGCACGGAGACCGGTGCGAGCGTCGCGATCTTTTCAGCGATGGCGACAGCGGCTGCGAGTGACGCTTTCGGCGTGGAGATTTCATCGATCAGTCCGATGCCGTACGCGCGTTGCGCGTCGATGCGCCTGCCCGTGAGCGCGAGCGACTTCACGTGGCTCGGGCCGATCAGCGAAACCAGCCGCTGCGTGCCCGACCAGCCCGGGCAGGTCGCGATGCTGGCTTCGGGAAGCGCGAAGGTGGCGGCGGGGTCCGCGACGCGCACATCGGCAACCGCGGCCAGTTCGAGGCCGCCGCCGAACGCCGGGCCGTTGATCGCCGCGACGACAGGCACGCGTAACGCAGCCCAGCGGTCGAAGATGCGATGGCCGCGCGTGACCCACACGCGCCACATGTCGAGCGGCGCGAGCGCGGACCACTGGTTGATATCCGCGCCGACGCAGAAGGCGCGTTCGCCCGCGCCCGTCAGCACGACTGCGCGCACGCCTGCATCCGCTTCGATTTGTGACGCGGCGGCTTCGAGTTGTTCGAGCATCTCCGGCGTCAGCGCATTGAGCTTGTCCGGGCGATCGAGCGTGACGATCGCGACGGCCTTCTTCGTCTCGATGTGGATGAGCGGCGAATCAGCCATGACGGGCCTCCTTCAGACGGAGGCCGAACGGCGCGTCCGTAAAGATCGACGCATCCATCGTCTTCAGGGCAGGGGAGACGGCGAGCTCGATGTCGCATTGATCGAGCACGTCCTTTTGCAGATCGACGCCGGGCGCGATCTCGATCACTTCGAGACCGGTATCGCTGAGGCGGATCACGCAACGCTCGGTGACGTACAGCGCTTCCTGATTGCGCCGCCGTCCGATGCGGCCGCTGAAGGTCACATGATCGACATCGGCGATGAACTTCTTCTTGCCTTCCTTGACGATCCTGAGACGCCCGTCGCCCACTTCGATCTTCGCGCCCGCCGTGAAATAGCCGCTGAAGACGATCCGCTTCGCATGCGTCGTGATGTCGATGAAGCCGCCGCAGCCGGCGGTGAGATAAGGCTTGCTCGGCAGCTTCGACACGTTCACATTGCCGAAGCGGTCCACTTGCAGGAACGACAGCAGCGATACGTCGAAGCCGCCGCCCTGGAAGTACACGAATTGCGACGGCGACGGCATGATCGCGTCGGCATTGCCCGAGCAGCCGAACGCAAAACCCAGCAGCGGCACGCCGCCCACCGCGCCCTGTTCGATCACCCACGTCACATCGTCGCGATAGCCCTCTTCGAGCAGAATGCGCGGCACATTCGCGGAGATGCCGAAGCCCAGATTCACCGCATCGTCTTGGGCAAGCTCCATTGCGGCCCGGCGCGCGATGACCTTGTCGGCGTTCCATTCGGCGAACGCGAACGCGCTGTCCGGCAGCTTCACTTCACCGCTGATTTCCGGGTCGTATTCGATCTGCGTCGTCTGCTTCTGTTCGGGATCGACCACCACGTAATCGACGAGATTGCACGGGATGTGGACCTGTTGCGTATGCAGGGAGCCCGCCTTGACCACACGCTTCACTTGCGCGATCACGATGCCGCCGTTGTTGTGCGCGGCAAGCGCCTGATCGCGTCCGCCGAGCAGGGCGCCTTCATGTTCGAACGACAGGTTGCCGCGTTCATCGGCGGTGGTCGCGCGCACGATGGCGACGCGCGGCACGAAGTTCCTGTAGTACAGCCATTCGTCGCCCGCGAACGTGACCTTCTCGACGATCGGGTGCTCGGCTGCCTGCGCGTTCATCGCGCCGCCCTGGCGGTCGGGGTCGACATAGGTATCGAGCCCCACCTTGGTCAGCACGCCGGGGCGCTTCGCCGCGACTTCGCGATGCATGTCGAACAGCACGCCGCTCGGCAGGTTATATGCGCGGATCGCGTTGTCGGTGACGAGATGCCAGATATCGGGCATCGGCAGGCTCGACGGCCCGCTCGGGAACGAGCCCGCGATGACCGTCTGAATCAGCCCTTTCTTCGCGATGTGATCGATGCCCTTGATGCCGTACATGTCGCCGGCAGCGATGGGATGCAGCATCGTCAGATTGCGGGGATGACCTTCGGCGTCGAAGCGCGCGCCGATCGCGGCGAGCATCGCGTCGGGGCAGCCGAGACCGCTCGACGAGCTCACGGTGACGATGTCGTCATCGCCGATCAGGCTCGCTGCGTGAGCCAATGAAACAACCTTGCTGGAACGCACGGCAAATCTCCTTGAACTTTTATTCAGCGAAGCGGGACGGCACCGTCACGTGTCCGCCCGCTTCGGCGGACTGCACGAGGGACAGCGCGGCGACGAGCGAGCGATAGCCGTCGATACCCGTCGCGGCCGGGTTCTGTCCGTCGGTAATGGAGCGATGAAATTGCGCGACGGAGGTGCAATACAGGTCGCGGTGCCGGACTTCGATGTCTTGCGTGCCGTCTGCGGTACGCAGCGTGATCTCGCCGATCGGACGTTGCGTCATCACGTCCCTTGCGAACAGCGAGCCGGACGTGCCGTGAACTTCGAGTCCCGTGGGCGCATAGGGCACCGTGAACGCATCGTGAAGCTGCGCGAGCACGCCGCGCTTGAATCGCACGATGGCCATCACGCCATCGGCGAGGCCCGCGGCGGACATCGTTCCCGACGAGGTCATCGCGCTGACTTCGACCGGTTCGTCGTCGAGCAGGAAGCGCAGCGTGTCGATGTCGTGAACGGAGATGTCGAGAATGACTCCGCCGCCCGCATCGGGCCGCTCGATACGCCAGCCGCGCAGATGCGGCGGCAGCGAGACCGCATGAAAGATGCGCACGAAGAGGGGCTTGCCGACGGCGCCCGCGCGAATGAGATCACGCATCTTGCGGTGGGTCGCCGCGCAGCGCAGATGGTGATTCGTGCCGAGCCGGACCTTGTGCGACGCGCACGTTTCGATCATTTGCGCGGCCTCGCTCCCGGTCAGCGCGAGGGGCTTTTCGCAGAGCACGTGCTTGCCGGCCTTCGCTGCCGCAAGAGCCTGCGGCAGATGCTTTTCGTTGGTGCTGCTGATATAGACAGCCGAGATGGACGGGTCCGCGAGCACGGCGTCGAGATCCGTCGAGTGCGCCGCTATGGCGTGCTTTTTCGCGAAATCGTGCGCACGCTGCGCGCTGCCACTGACGACCGTGGCGATTTCGCCGTCAGCTTGCGACCGGATGGCGTCGACCATCCATTCGTCGGCGATGGTGCTGGCGCCGATCAGCGCCCAGCGAATGTTTGCCGTCATGTCTCTCTCCATTGGAACGTTCCAATTCTCAAGCGTTGGATCGTTCCAACAAACTGTAGTAGACTCAAATCATGCTGTCAAACACTTTTTGGAACGTTCCAATTGTGCAAAGCAATATGAAATCTGGTCCGACCATTCAGGACATCGCCGCCGCGGCCGGCGTATCGAAGTCGACGGTGTCGCTCGTCTTGCAGGAGAGTCCGCGCATCAAGGCGGAGACGGCCGAGAAGGTGCGCGAAGCGGCGAGGGCGCTGGGCTACGTGTACAACCGTGGCGCCGCCAATCTGCGTGGGCGACGCAGCACGACGATCGGCATGGTGATCAACGACCTGACGAATCCGTTCTTCGTCGAGCTGCTGGTGGCGATCGAGCGGGTACTCGCGCAGTCGGGCTTTACGACGCTGATGGCGCATACGGCGGAAAGCGTCGAGACGCAAACGCGCGTGCTGCGCTCGATGCGCGAGCAGAACATCGCCGGGCTCATCATGTCGCCCGCGCTGGGCACGCCGGACGATATGCCCGTCGAGATCCGGTCGTGGGGCATACCGCTCGTGCTCGTCATGCGTCCGATGGGCGCGGATGTCGATACGGTCGGTGTCGATAACGCGCACGGCTTCGAGCTGGCGACCGAGCATCTGATCGGGCAGGGTCACACGCGGATCGCGTTTGCCGGAAACAGAAAAGGCTACACCGTGGCCAACCAGCGCCGGCAGGGCTACTTGTCCGCCATGAACAAGCACGGACTGCCCGTCAGCGATGAGTGGATCATCGATGTGGAGCTGACGCCGACCGGGGGCCGGAATGCAGTGCGCGCCATCTTCGACATGAAGCCGCGGCCGACGGCCGTCGTTTGCTATAACGATCAGGTTGCATTCGGCGTGCTGCACGAACTCGACCGGATGGGCAAGCGTGCAGGCAAGGCGCTGGCTGTCGTCGGATGTGACAACGTCGTTGCCGCTGAACACACCAACCCTCCGTTGACGACATTGTCAGCGGGGGCGGACACGCTGGGCACGATGGCGAGCCGGACGCTGCTTGCAAGGCTCGATGAAACGGACGGCGATGCAAAACCGCCGGTGCAGTACTTCGCGGAGCCGGAACTCGTTGTAAGGGAGTCGAGTATCGGAGCCGCGGTTCACGAGCGCCCACGGATCGACGCAGGCGCGCTTCGGGAACGTGACCCGGCGAGAAGCATCGCCAGGCTCAAATAGGCGCTGCCGCATGCTTTGGAACGACTTGTTCGGCCGGGCCACTGCGCTCTCTCGATCTGGGCGGCGGTTCTTTCAACTCGTTGAGCCTTAGAAAATAAACCTCGTGTTGACGAACTTCGACTTGTGATCGGTGACGATCGCATCGAGTAGCGCGCGGCTCTCGTCCGTCTGCCTGGCGGCGACCATCGAGCGGATCGAAAACGCGCGCAGCGCATCGGTGACGGAGAGCGTACCTTCGGCCGAATCCTTGCGCCCGGCGAAGGGGAACACGTCGGGTCCGCGCTGACACTGGCAGTTCAGGTTCACGCGGCACACCTGATTCACGAGCGGATCGATGAGCGCGCCGATCTGCGCCGGATCGGTCCCGAAAATGCTGACCTGCTGTCCATGGTCGGAGGTAATCACATACTCCAGCGGCGTCGCGATGTCGTCGAACGGCGTGATTGGAATGATCGGCCCGAACTGCTCCTCGCGATACAGCGTCATCCCTTCCTCGACCGGATACACGACCGCCGGATAGAAGAGCGTCTTGCAGAATACGCCGCCGCCTTCGTTGACGACGCGCGCCCCTTTCGCCTTCGCGTCCTCGATAGCCTCGGTCAGGTAGGCCGTGCGATGCATGCCCGGCAGCGGCGTGATCGACACGCCCGGCTCCCACGGCATGCCGACCTTGAGCTTCGCGAGAGCGTCGGTAAAGCGTTCGATAAACGTATCGACGATCGAGCGATGCACCATCAGCATCTTGAGCGCCGTGCAGCGCTGGCCGTTGAACGACAGCGCGCCGAGCAGACACTCCTTCACCGCGAGATCGATGTCGGCATCCGGAAGAACGATGGCGGCGTTCTTCGCGTCGAGGCCGAGAATCGCGCGCAGCCGGTGCGACTTCGGGTGCTGCTTCTTCAGGTGATCCGCGACCTTGCTGGAACCGATCAGCGCAAGCACGTCGATCTTCCCCGACGCGAGCATGTGCGGCACGACCACCGCGCCCGGCGCGTAGATCGTGTTGATCACGCCTCTCGGGAAGGCGGCGCGGAAGGCGTCGAGCAGCGGGTAGAAGAGCAGCGTGCCGTATTGCGGCGGCTTGAACACGACCGTGTTGCCCATCAGCAGCGCGGGAATCAGCGTCGCGAACGTCTCGTTCAGCGGATAGTTGTAAGGCCCCATGCACAGTACGACGCCGAGCGGCGTGCGCCGGATCTGGCCGATCGTCCCTTCGGCGATCGTAAAGCGCGAGTTGCTGTTGTCCTGCTCCTTCAGGGCCGCGATGGTGTCCCGCATATAGCTGACGGTGCGGTCGAACTCCTTTTGCGAATCGGCGAGACTCTTGCCGATTTCCCACATGATCAGATTCACGATCTGATGACGCTCGGCCACCATGCGACGGATGAAGTCCTGCATGCACGCGATGCGCTGGCCGACCGTCATCGTCGGCCATTCGCCGCGGCCGTGATCGTAGGCGCGCACGGCGGCATCGAGTGCGGCGTCGCTTTCGGCTTCGCCCATCACCGGATAGCTGCCGATCGCGACCTGCTCGGGCTCCCCCGAACCCTGCCGAACGCAAACCGGCGACAGCACCGTCTTGCAGGCGCCGTCCCACGACTTCAATGCGCCGTCGACGAGCGATACGCGCTGATGGATCGGCGCGCCCAGCCGGGCGTCTTCGGGGATGTCGCCGGCGGAGGGAAAGAGTTGCTGCAAGTTCTCGAAGGCTTTATGCGCCATGGCGTTTTCCTCATTGTCACATCTACGATTACGACGATAACAGCCGTCACTGCGCCGGGACCGGCAGACGACGCGGACTGGCGTCACGCCCCTGGCCGATCGGCCGCCACCGCCGTGACTTCCGCGGCGTCGCGCAAGTCATCGAGGTCACGGCCGCGCGTTTCCGGCGTGTAGTACGTCGTCACCACACCGATCGCGCTCAGAAGGGCGACGTAGGTGGCGAGCGGAATCCACGCGAGGATGGTGCCCTGGCTGCCGCCCCAGTGCGCGGTCGCCCAGGCAATGATCGACGCGCCGATGAGCGGCGCCACCCCGCCCGCGATGACTGCCGACACTTCGCGCCCCACCGCGACGCCGGCGTATCGATGCTGTGCGCCAAAGAGTTCGGGAAGCAGCGCGCCTTGCGTCGCGAACATGCCCCAGACACCGGCCAGGGCGACGCACAACATCGCAACGCTGGCCGTCGCGTTGCCGAGGCTCAGCACCCACCAGGTCGGATAGGCGAGCAGCAGTTGATACAACGCGAACGCGCGATAGACGGGAATGCGTCCGAACCGGTCGCTCAGCATGCCGGTCAGCGGAATGACGACGGCTCCCGACGCGCCCGCCAGCAGCAGCGCGACCGGGCCGATCGGTCCTTTGAGACCGGTTGCCGTGGCGATATAGCTGATGGCGAGTGACTGATAGATCGACGAACCGCCGTTCTCCGCCATCCGCATGCCGATGACCTTGAGGAGCGTCGGCTTCGAATGCTTGAGGAGGTGTTTCAGCGGACTGTCGTTGACTTGATGGCGCGCCTCGAGCTTGGCGAACGACGGCGACTCCTTGAGCTTCAGCCGGATCCAGATCGCCACCGCGATGATCACGACGCTCAGGAGGAACGGCACGCGCCACAGCCAGCTCTGCGAAACGTCTTCGACGCGCACCAGCGCGAAGTAGATCGCGGCCGCCATCACCGTTCCGAGCAGCACGCCCATGAACGGCAAGGCCGCGAAGTATCCGCGCCGCCTGGCCGGCGCGTACTCGGCCATCAGCACCGCGGCGCCGGCCTGTTCCGCGCCGGCGCCCAGTCCCTGTAGCAGGCGGCAGCCGACGAGCAGAATCGGCGCCCAGATGCCGGCGCTCGCGTAGGTGGGCAACAAGCCGATGAGCGTGCTCGCGACGCCCATCAGCAGGATCGTCGCCATCAGGACGAACTTGCGTCCATAGCGGTCGCCGAGCGTCCCGAAGACGATGCCGCCCACGGGCCGGATCGCGAAGCCGAGGAAGTACGCGCCGAAGCTCGCGATCAGGCCGATGCTCGGATCGCTCGACGGGAAGAACAGTGGTCCGAAGATCAGCGCCGACGCGAGGTTGTACAGCGCAAAGTCGTAGTATTCGAGCGCGCTGCCAAGCGAGGCGGCCCACGCGGCACGGTACAGGTCCGCGGTCGTAACGTCCTGCTTGCGGGCGTCGGCGTCGGTGTCGACGCGGGCCGCGCTCGGAGCGGCCGCGATGGTTTGCTGGTGTTTCATGATGTCTCTTCCAATGTGGATGCCGTTTCGATCACCTTGTGATCCCAACGGCCCGTTCTGTATGGCGGCGCGTGCGCCGCTCCAGCCAGATTCAACGCGATGAACCGCCCCCGTCTTGTAGCGAGGTGCCGGATCGCACTGGCCACGCTCTGCTTCGTCGAGACAGAGCCGCGCCGGCCTAGCCGACTCGCGCGATCTCGTCGAGCAAGGCTGCGCTCATCACCTCGAGCGGGGCCGGTTTGCCTGTATACAGTTCGATCTGTCCGCAGAACTGATGCAGCAGCATCCGCGTTCCATCGACCACCCGGCAGCCGAGCGCCTCGGCATCGCGGATCAGTTTCGTGCGAACCGGGATGAAGGCCGCGTCCATCACGACGAGATGCGGGGCAAGCTGCCCGGCGCGCAACGGATTGACCTCCGGCGCGCGGAAGCCGGCGGCGGTCGCGTTCACGACGACATCGAACGCATGCGGATCGAAGTCGCCGGGATTGCCGCCGAAGTCGAGGCCAAAGTCGTGCGCGAGCTTCTGCCCGCGCGACGCGGTGCGGTTGAACACGGTGACCCGGGCGCCAGCGCGCCGCACACCCCAGGCGATCGCGCGAGCCGCGCCGCCCGCGCCGAGCAGGGCGACGCGCCGGCCGTCGAGCGGAGTCGCCTCTTCGAGCGCGCGCACCGCACCGACGCAGTCCGTGTTGTAGCCGGTGAGACGCCCGTCGCGGTTGTCGATGGTATTGACCGCGCCGATCTCGCGGGCGGTTTCGTCGAGCGCGTCGAGGTGGGGAATTACGGCTTGCTTGTGCGGCATCGTCACGTTCAGTCCGCGGATGCCGAGCGTGCGCATCGCGGCTATCGCGCCGGCTGCGTCCTCCACGCCGAAGCTGACGAACGTGTAGTCCACGCCGAGCGCCCGATAGGCCGCGTTGTGCACCTTGACGTTGAAGGTGAACGGCTGGCCGGCGAGCGAGCCGCACAGGGAGGGAATCGAATGGGGCATGGTCGACATCGTCGGGTCAGTGCTTCGAGAGATCGAACGCGGCGATGGGCGCTTCGCCATCGAGCACGCGCAGCAGGTTGTCGGTCGCGAGTTCGTCCATCGCGCGCCGTGTTTCATGCGTCGCCGATCCGATGTGCGGAAGCTGCGTGACTTTCGGATGCGTGCGCAGCGGTGAATCCTGCGCGAGCGGCTCGACGGCGAACACATCGAGTCCGGCGGCGCGCAGGTGGCCGCTATCGAGCGCGGCAAGCAGCGCGTCCTCGCGCACGATCGCGCCGCGCGAGCCGTTCACGAAGATCGCGCCGGGCTGCATCGTCGCGAACGCCTGCGCGTCCATCAGGCCGCGCGTGTCGTCCGAGAGCGGCAGCGTCAGCGCGACGATGTCCGCGCGTTCAAGCACGTCGTCGAACGCTACGCGCTCCGCGTGCCCGGCGAGCATCGGGGGAACGGGCACGTCGAACGGATCGTGAAAGAGCACCGGCATGCCGAAGCCGAGCGCGGCGCGCCGTGCCACCGCCTGGCCGATGCGCCCGAAGCCGAGCACGCCGAGCGTCTTGCCGTGCACGTCCCAGCCGAAGAGGTCTTCGCCGATGTTGCGCGTCCAGCGGCCTTCGCGCACGTGGTTTGACAACTCGACGAGGCGGCGCGAGGCCGCGATGATCAGCGCGAACACCGTGTCGGCGGTCGTCTCGGTCAGCACGCCGGGCGTGTGGCAGAGTGTGATGTCGCGTTGTTTGAGATGCGCGAGGTCGTAGTTGTCGACGCCGACCGAAATGCTCGAAATCACCTTCAGTCGCGGGGCGCGTGCGAGTTCGTCCGCGCCGAGTCTGAAGCTCGAGCCGATCAGGCCATCGGCGTCGCCGAGGGCATCGCGAAAGCGCGGCAGTTCATCGGCGCGTCTCGGGTCGGCGACGGTCACGTCGTGCTTCGCCTGGATGCGTTCGAGCAGATCGTCCGGCAGTTTTCGAAAGACGACCACCTTCCTGCGTGCGGCGCTGGGCGTACGCATGCTTCTCTCCTGTTACTCTTTGCTTGATTGGTCGGGGCGTCAGCGCGGCGTCGTGCGCAGCGACGAGGGTCCGCCTGTCAGCGCGATGCGTTGCCCGGTATCGCGCAGATGACCGCCGTTCACGGCATAGAACGCAAGCTCTTTCTCGACGTTGAACTGGACGATCAGGGTCTTGCTGTCCGCGGTGAATACGATGCCCTGCGCCGCCTCGCCGCCCGGCGCTTCCGCAACCTTCACGGCCTGACCGTCGCGAATCGCGAACAGCAGCACCTTGCCGCGCGCGTGGCGTCCGGGGTTGTCGGGCGTCAGGTTGGAGCCATCCATTGCCTGCACGCCGATCCATTTGCCGTCGGGCGAGATCGCCACGCCCTCGGGCAGCGACGGCACCGTCACGTGCTGAACCGCGCGGAACGGCGCGCGCGAGACGTCGATGAGCGTCACCGCGTCGGCATCGCCCGCGAGCTTGCCCGTGTAGGAGGGCAGGCCGGCCAGCCCGACATCGCTCACGACGGCCCACTTGCCGTCGCTCGACACGTCGATCGTGTAGGGCGCGACGCCGCTGGAAAGACGCACGCCGCTATCGGTCACGCGGCCATCGGCGATGTCGAGCACGGCGACGCCCTGTTCGTCGCGCAAGGCGACGAGCGCATGCGCGCCGTCGTGCGTGAAGCTCACACCGGCGAGCCGCTTCTGCGCGATCTTCAGCGTGTCCACGAGCGTCACGCGCTTTCCGTCGATGCCGAGCACCGCCACGCTGCCGTCGACACACGCGACGAGCGCGAGGCGGCCGCTCCTGTCGATGGCGATGCCCTGCGGATGGCTGCCGATATCGAGCCGGGTCACGGCGGGCGGCGTTGCCTGCAGGTCGACCACCTGCACGAACGAATCCATCAGCAGCTTTTTCGCCGCATGGTCGTAGCGCGTGGGCGCACCGACGAGCGCGACGCTCGCATCGGGCGTGATGGCGACCGCCTGCGGCGGCCCCTGGATGCCGTTCTCGACTTCCACCTGGACCTTGACCTGCGGGGGGAAATGGCTTGCGTCGAGGAGCGTCAACGTGTCCGGCCGGGGATCGTCCGGGTACGTGTCGCGGCCTTCGACGCGCTGATACTTGCCGTCGTTGCCCGACACGATCCAGTCGGCCGCGTGCGACGCGCATGCCGCGACGGCAATCGTCAGGCCGGCGAGGGCGCGGACGCGGCGGCTTCGGCTTGCCAGTGATATACGCATGTCGTTTGTCTCCTTTAGGCTCAGACCACGCTGGTCAATCCGCCGTCTACGAAAAGCGTCTGTCCGTTCACGAAGTCCGACGCCGGCGACGCGAGAAACACCGCCGCGCCGCACAGTTCCTCGACGCGGCCCCAGCGGCCCGCCGGCGTGCGCTTGCAGAGCCACTCCGAGAAGGCCGGATCGTCGACGAGCGCGCGATTGAGATCGGTCTCGAAGTAGCCGGGCGCGATCGCATTGGTCTGAATGCCGCGCCGCGCCCATTCCGCGCACATGCCCTTGGTGAGCATGCGGATGGCGCCTTTGGTCGCCGCGTAGGGCGCGATGCCCGGACGCGCCAGTTCGCTCTGCACCGAACCGATGTTGATGATCTTGCCGCGCCCGCGCGCCAGCATGTGCCGCGCGACGGCTTGCGAAACCTGGAAGACGCCGTCGAGATTGACGCGCAGCAGATCGTTCCAGTCGCGCTCGTCGAAGCTTTCGAGCGGCGCGCGGCGCTGGATGCCCGCGTTGTTGACGAGAATGTCGATTGCGCCGATGTCCTTCTCGATCCGTCCGATGGCGGCGATGACCTGCTCGCGGTCGGTCACGTCGAATACCGCGATGCCGACGTCGAAGCCTTCGTCGCGCAGGCCGGCCGCGACAGCGGCTGCCTTGCGCTCATTGCGATCATTGATGATGATTGCCGCGCCGGCGCCCGCGAGGCCACGCGCCAGCGCCAGCCCGATGCCGCGCCCGGAGCCGGTGATGAGGGCGCGCTTTCCCTGAAGGCTGAAGAGTGTCAGTGTCTCGTCCATTTTTAGCGACGCATCCCGCTGCGGATGCGGTTTGTCTCCGAATGCGCCTAGTTCACCCGAATAACGCCGGTCGCGCCAATAGTCTTTGATGACGCTGTTATCATGAATTGTGATTACGGGGCTTGTGCGCCTGCGGGTCGGGAGATTTCATGGAACTCAAGCATCTTCGCGCGTTTGTCGCGCTCGCCGAGGAACTGCACTTCGGCCGGGCGGCACAGCGCCTGTGCATCGTGCAGCCGGCGCTGAGCATGCAGATCAAGGCGCTCGAAGAGGAGCTCGATGTGCGGCTGTTCGAGCGCGACCGTCACAAGGTCACGCTGAGCGCAACCGGCAGGCTTTTCCTGCCCGAAGCACGCGCGACGCTGCATCAGGCGGCGCGAGCCGAGCAGACCGCGCGGCTGTCGGCGCGAGGCGAAATCGGCACGTTGCGCATTGCGTTCGTGTCGTCGGTGCTGCCGAAGCTGCTGCCGGCGCTGATTCGCGCGATGCATGCGCGCTATCCGCTCATCACGCTCGAACTGAAGGATATGCCGACGCCGGATCAGATTGCCGCGCTCCAGGACAATCAGCTGGATTTCGGACTGATCCGCCTGCCCGTGAGCGGCAGCGGCCTGGAGATCCGCGTGGTGCTCGAGGAACCGTTCGTCGTCGCGCTTCCCGACGATCACGCGCTCGCCACGCGGCCGGTGATCCATCCGCCTGATCTCCGGGGTTTTCCTGCTTTCGTGCTCGCGCGGCGATACGCGCCGGGTTTCCACGACGGCATGCTGGTGGCGTTGAAGCGCGAGGGCGCGGATCTGAACATTGCGCAGGAGCTCGGCGAGTTCTCGACGATGCTCGCGCTGGTTTCGGCGGGTCTCGGCATCGGCGTGATTCCCGAGGCCGCGGCGATGGCGTTGCCGCCGAAGGTCGTGGCTCGACCGCTCGCGCTGCGCGATCATAAGGCGGGAATCGGGATTGCCTGGTCCGGAGCGAGCAATGCGATCAAGCGCGCGTTGCTCGATGTGATCGATTCGATGTAGTTGGTTACCTCGGATTCTGTCACGGGAAAATCGATGGCAAAACGCGACATTTGTATCTGGCTTTGACACTTGAAATATGTTGATAAGTTTCATTATGTAAAATTAAGAATTCAATCTTCCGACAACGAATTCCCACTTCGCGAAAGCTGGAAGCGATTATGTCCAGAGCGCGCAGCGGTGGATTCGCTATTTCTGCAACCTTGAGAAGCGCATCCATGAATCGAAACCGTCCTACTGGTCGTTCAGCGCGGTACCACGCGCATGGATGTGCAAATCGCATTGATGCCATAGCGCTCCCCCGCGTCCTTCGCATTGAATGGCGGTGGCGTGCTGATTTCGCTGCTGCTGATGGGCTACAGCCTCGTCCGCAGCGCTCGCCTTGCTGTGGAATCTCCGCTCGGCTTCGCGTGGAATGCCTGCTCGCTTTGCCGTGGAACGGCCGCTCGATTTGCGTGGAATGCGCACTCACACATAGCAATCTGGCGACGATGCTGCCGTCCCTGCCGCCGCTCTTCAAGGACATCAACGTGCGATTCGTGGCGCTCATTCTCAATGTACTGGTGGCTTTTGTGGTCAACTCCGTAACGCAATTGAGGTCGAGGTCGGTATCATAGAACGGCCCGGGAGGGTCTGTCGTTACAGACTCTCGTGAGATGCGGTCGGTTGTTGTAGACCCTAAGCGGCCATTCGATACAGCATTCAGGAGTGACCGCTTCTGGACGGTTACTGAAAATCGCAGTTCCAAGCCCATGTGACGTCCGCGAACTTCGGCAAGTGCGGCCTTTGACCAGTTCGTTAGATACGACGTCGGAATTCAGAACGTAACAACGCGAACTGCAGGAGATCGTGATAGGTGCCACGCCAGTACCCGGCCTGACGCTGGTACCCTTCACAGAGAAAGCCCAGCGTCTCCAGCGTTTGTATAAAGGGTGCGTTTTGAGGGTGAACCTGGGCTTCGACGCGGTTTAGCTGCATCGTGTCGAAACCGTAATCGATTGCGGCAGAAAGCGCTTCGTTCATGTATCCATTGCCACGCGCAAACGGAGCCAACTCATAGCCGACGACGCAGCTTCGCCAATTTCGATTCCATCGGAAGAGACCGCACGTACCTAGGAAAAGGCCGTCCGAAAGTCTCTCGACGGCCCAGCGCACGGCAGAGCCACTGCGCCACCAGTCAGCAAACACCTGAATCAGCTTGTCGGCCTCCCCTAATCGGTCATTGGATCGGTACCGTACCAGCGCATGCCTTCCGCGTCGCCATGCACAGCAAACAGCGAAGGTGCGTCGCAGGGCAAAAGCTCCCGCAATGACAGCCGCGAAGTTGTCAGGGTTGGAAACGTGGTCATTAGACTCAGATTGGGATCGGGGAGCTCATGATCGCATGCCATATGCGGCATCTCGCTCAGTTCTCGCACAGGCGACCCGCTCGACCTCGCCCGCAACCTCATTCCACCAGCTCGTTGATTCGCCATCGCGTGCGACTGGGTCGATCGCTTCTCGATAGATGGCCTTGGCTTGTTCGACGGATATTTTCATCGCCTGTCCATTGTTCGCTAGTGCCGTCACGACCGTCACACCGAAGCCCGCTCACGGACGCGTCAGTAAGCGCAATATGCGCGGATCGTGCCGCACGTCGATCACCATCTCAATCTTGATATCGGCCATATCGGCATGCGCCGGATTGAGAATGTAGTTGTATGCGAAAGGCATCACTGCGCTGGGGACTTTGAGCAATGCCGTTGATCCACCTTCAAGCCATTCGCTCCCGGCGGACTGTGTGTACGACGTGTCCTCTCTCCAGTTCTCCGGTAAGACGGCCTCGCCCAGTTCGGCAATCGCCACCTGATCACTGACCGCAACGCGCAGGAGGCGATACGTTTCGGGAAGATCCGCGGTGGATCGAATTTCTTGATGAACAAGCGTCTCGAGCAGTGCGCCGGCCGGATGTTCGGCCAGATAGACTACTGGCCGTCCGGCAAAGTGCCAACGACCGGGCGCACGCAGCCCCCCTATGCCTTTCAAGTCGGCGTAGTTGCTGATCCTCCACAGAACCATCAGGCGAAGTATCCCTCGTCAATCTGTACCAGTGCGTCCTCGACAAGGCGCGCCCCGTGCTCGGTTGCGGCCATTTCAAGGGCGGTGCGGCCATCGAAGCGCTTTTGCGGATTGCGCAACCAACTCAGGGCCTTTTCGTTGCTGCCAAACGCGGCGTTCGCCTGCGCAACGATCCTGGCCAAACGAATTGCGCGATCCGACTCTTCCGTCGAAAGGCGTTCGTGTTGCTGCCGACGATGCGTCAACGTGCGCCGCGGAATGATGAAGACTAATTCGTCGGCTTTCAGTCCTCGCGCGGCGAGTCGGTCGATCACGTCGATGTCCACGCGCTCGCGCGCCAATCCGGCGAGATCGGTGTCATCCCGGACGCGCGCATCCAGCAGCTCTCCGAGCAGTGCATATTCCGCCCGTCGCGCGTTGCCGGCCCCAGTCGGCGTAAATGCAATCGTTCCCATGATTCCTCCGCTTGGCAAAACGCCCCTCAATTATAGGCATTTTGCCCACCGAGCTGCAACTTACCGCATTCATGGCGCGCTGCCCGTCCTCACGCCCAGTTCTGAAAAACGACCATAACTCATTGTTTTTGCGAATATTTTTATCAAACAGTCAAAGTGATGGCGCACGCACCGGGCTCGCCAGGCCAGTTCAGCGATCTTGCGCCACGCGTGAAGGAGGCAACGGCGCCACTTGCGCGGCTCTGGTAACCGTTGGGACTGTCGGTGACGGTGGCTACAGCATCGCAGACCCAATCGAAGCTCTGCTCATGATCCCGCCTATCCTCGAACAGGTCGCGGTACAGCTTCGCTCCCAACCTTCGAGCCCTGTCCAGTAGCAGGAGCATGAGGCAGACACGGACTTCGCACGTGCACGTCGGAAGCACAGGCGGTGGTCGACTCCAGCACAGCAAGTCCGCAGTCAGGAAACCGAGGATAGGTGTCGTGTCACCGCATTAGGATCGGAAAGACAGCCGCTCGGCCGGCCATTGAGACAATCGTGGAGCGACGTTTCAACGACCGCCGACCAAGCCGGCCGTTCGCCGGAGGGCGGGCGCGGGAGGCACAGTGGACGCTGCTTGGTGAACGCGCCCATCTGAACATGAAGAATGTGTGCTTTCGGCCGATGCAGTCCGCGAACTGCCCGAAAAATCGGACGCCTGCAAAGTACGCCGAGAATCGATGCAGCGGTCGACGTCGCCGCCTTCGCGAGCGGCAAGCCGAAGTGCTTCGCCGGATACCCGGCAGCCAGATGACGAGACCGTAATAGGCGGAGAACCGAGCACATAAAGAGAATGCGGCCGCTGCCCTTGTGGTTACGGAACTGGGAGACGCCCTCTCACGACTGTCATGTCGACTACCTAGCATTGCGCGGCGATTGCCAAAAGGATGGCAACAAATTCGTTCATCGCTTGCGAGGTAGCTTCGTCTTTTCGCGTAATGACGCTGTAATTCGACATTGTCCGCCGTATTGGCACGTCCAGGTAGCCTAGAAGGCCATGCTTGACGTACTTGTCCATCGCTGCCTGTGGTTGAAGGGAGATCATGTCGGTGGCCTGCAGCAACTCCAGCGTCGAGAAGATCGAGGGCGTTTCCACGATGCCCACCGGCGCGATCATCCCAGCCGCCGCGAACGTCTCTTCAAATAGCTGCCGCATGGCGGTACCTTGCGGATACAAGATCCATGGCCACCGGCCCAGGTCGGTGATTTCCATGCGCCGCCGCTTGAGCAACGGATGATGTTGCCCGACGACCGTACGCGCAGGCTCCGCCAATAGATCGACCACATGGAAAAGCGCTTCGTGTCGTGGCTCTGTCGGACGCCCGACCATCACATCGAGTCGCCTTTCCTCAAGCCATGTCGCGAGCTGATCACTACTTTGCTCGACCAGCTTGATGATGAGTCTCGGGCGTCTGCGCTGGATCTCCTTGATAGCCGCGGTGACGAGTTGTGCGGCGGAAGCCGGAATGAAGCCGACCGTAAGATGACCATAGCCGCCATTCTTCAGTGTCGCGAACTCGTTCGAAAACTTGCCCAGACCGGACAGCGCCGTGCCGGCATAGCGGACCGAGAGCGTACCGAGATCGGTCGGCCGCATTTCGCGCGGTAGCCGTTCGAACAGCGGCGCACCGAACATCGCCTCCAGATCGCTCAGGATCTTCGTCGCGGCCGGCTGCGTGATGTGCATCTGCTCAGCCGCGATACGGAGGTTGCGCGTACGTCCCAGCAGTTCGAGCAACTGGAGATGCCTGAAGCGCAGCTTCGTCAGCACTGGAATAGCGGAGTTGCTCGAATCTTGCGACATAGGGTAAACGCACGGAGACTCATAACCAGATGGAATTGATTTTACTCAACTCTCGATTGGACGCTTATCAAAAGCTCAATGGACAATCCAAAGCGCATCGGGCCTTTACTCGCCCGACAGCTTCGAACCACCACCCTTACTGACGCGATCACGATGAATACACAAGTCCGATACTCCGCCGATGAACTGCAAGGCTTCGCACAGCGTCTGCTGGTCAGGGCCGGAATGGAGGGCGTCAAAGCGCTGGCAGTCGCCCGAACGCTTGTGGATGGCGACTTGATGGGACACGACACGCACGGGCTCGCGCTGCTGCCCGCTTATATCCGTGAGATTGAAAACGCCGCGATGACGTGCTCCGGCGAGCCTGAGGTCGTTTCAGACCGGGGCGCCAGCCTTCTGTGGGATGGCCGGCGTCTTCCTGGCCCGTGGCTGGTTCTCAGTGGCATCGAAACACTCGCGCCGAGGGCAAAGGAATATGGGAGCGCGACGTTGGTGATTCGGCGCAGTCATCACATCGCCTGTCTTGCCAGTTATCTGGAGAAGGCCACTGCCGACGGGTTCATGATCGTGCTCAGCAGTTCCGACCCGGCGGTGCAAAGCGTGGCCCCTCATGGCGGCACGCGCTCCGTATTTACGCCGAATCCGATCGCGGCGGGCATTCCGACCTCGGGCACGCCGTTTCTGATCGATATCTCCTCATCGACCGTAACGAACGGCATGACCGCGCGCCGGCATAAAGCGGGAGAACTCTTCGAGGAGGCATGTTTTCTCGATGCGGATGGACAGCCCAGCCGCGATCCAGCCGTGCTGTCCGCTGAGCCTCCGGGATCGATCCTCCCGGTCGGCGGCATGACGTGGGGACATAAGGGCTTCGGGCTAGCGTTGATGATCGAGGCGCTGACGGGAGGTCTCGCAGGTCACGGCCGGGCCGATCCCGCCGATGGATGGGGCGCCACCGTGTTTCTGTCGTTATACGATCCGGCGGCCTTTGGCGGTCCCGCCGCGTTTGTGCGGCAGATGGACTGGCTCGGCGATGCATGCCGAGAGAATCCGCCGCGCCCCGGAACGTCGGGTGTGCGGATGCCGGGCGATCGCGGACTGAGCCTCAAGCACGAGCAACTTCGCGACGGAGTCGCTCTGCACCCGACGATCGCCCCGGCACTTGAAGCCTGCGCGCAGCGCTATGAACTTGGGTTTCCTGGTGCACTACCTGGCTGATCCGAGCGAGAGCCTCAGACTCTCGCTCACGGCGGCGCCGTGTTGCCGTTACACGTCGTGGGTAAGCGCGGCCGGCGGAATCGGGCCGCGCACGAGCAACCAATAGCCGATCACCGCGACGGCGGCAACGCCCGCGCCGACGAAGAGCGCGGGCTGGAACGAGCGTGTCTGCTGCACGATGAAGCCCGTGATCACCGGTGCCAGCGCGCCGCCGAAGTAGCCTCCGAAATTCTGCATGGCGCCGATCGACGCGGTGCAGTTGGAAGGCGCAGCAACGGATGCCATCGCCCAGGCCGCACTGCTCGACACATACAGGAGCAACATCGAGATCGAGATGAATACGACTGCCAGTGTCGCGCTGTGCGTGAGGCCAGTCAGTACCGTGAACACGGCGACACCGAAAAGCGAGGCCGCCATCGGGTACTTCCGGCTGTTGATCGCCGAGACCCCTCGCCGAGCGAGAACGTCGCAAATCTTTCCGCCAGAAAGACTCCCCACCACGCCGAAGAGATAGGGGACCGCCGCCACCCACCCCGACTTCGCGATGGTCAGGTGAAATTCCATTTGCAAATACGTCGGTAACCACGCGTTGTAGAGCCACAAGACGTAGATCGTGCCGAAGAATCCCAGCAGCATGCCCCACGTGGTGCCGAACTCGAACAGACGGCGCCACTCGCGCCATGTCGGACGACTCTGGATTTCCCCATCGACGTCAGACAGATACGCGCGCTCCCGCTGCGTCAAGTCGACCTGACGCGGGTCGCGATGCACGAGAAAGAAACACAGTGCCACGACGAGGCCGGCGATTCCCATGATGCCGAACATCCATCGCCATCCCACGGTCAACATTACGACCGTCAGCAAAGGCGCCGAGATTGCGGTGCCGAGCGTCGACGAACTGTTCCAGATGCCGGTTGCAGCGCCACGCTCCTTCTTGCCGAACCAGTCGCGAACGACTTTGGCGCTCGTGGGAAACTGCGGCGCCTCCCCGATTCCCAGCACCATGCGAGCGGCGAAGAACTGGCCGAAGCCGCTCACGACGCCGCCGAACGCTTGCGCCACCGACCATGTCGCGAGGCTGACGGTTAGCATGACGCGTGCGCCGAAGCGATCGACCAACGCGCCCGCTGGCAGTTGCGCAAACGCATAAGCCCATAGGAATGCGGAAAGCAGCAGGCCCATTTCCCCGACCGAAAGTCCAAGATCCTGCCGGATCAGCGGATTCGCGATGGACAGGGTTGCGCGATCGATGTAATTGATGACTCCGCTCAGGAGGAGGAGAGCCAGCGCGGTACGCTGGATTCGCCGCACTCTTGGCGAAGCCCGGTCGTTTGAAGCGATGTTCTGAGCGCCGCTGGCGTCCGACTCCGGCACACGCGGCACCGCGGAGGATTGCTCCATGGGTAAGTCTCCTGGATATTTTGTTTTATCGGCGAGGCCGTTTTCTCGATGCGAGCGCGCGGATTGCCGCATCGGACTGACGCACGATAGGGCCGCATCCGTTGGAAATCCAATCAAATTTTCTCGTAATGCAATTCCATTTGTTTATCGCGATCTAGGGGCAAACCCGCGCGGCACCGCTGACGGCCACCGTGAAGAGATCAAAGCAAAGATCCGGGTTGTCCATGAGCGCCACAAAGGCCGCTACACAATCAGAAAGCATTCGACGGAGCTTGGCTGATCCTCGGATGCCAGGCCGATAGCTGGAATCGGAGATTCAAATCTGGCGTTGATTGCGCCAACGCACTATTTTTTGGGGATGCCGACATTCGCAACGGGAGCAGGCAAATGGCGCAAGAACTGGTCGTCGCGACCTTCAAGAACCTGGACGTGGCGGAAAGAGCCGCGCGGGACTTCAGGAACTTCGAGACGGACAATGTCGGCTTCAAGATCGAGAGCGGCGTCATGGTGCAGAACGACGCCGCGGGCCAGCTGACCGTACTCCATAAATACACGCAGTCGTTCTGGGGCACGGTGATCGGCGCGGTAACGGGTGGCCTGATCGGCCTGCTTGGCGGTCCGGCCGGCGTGCTCGCGGGCCTCACCATCGGCGCGGGCGCGGGGCTCGCCGGGCGTGCGGTCGAAGACGTTCTCGACCGCAGGCTGACAAAATCCATCTCCAGCGAACTCCTGCCCGGCAACGTCGCGCTGATCCTCGAAGTCAAGGAGCCAGCGCCGTTCGAGGTAGAGAACGTGGTGCTCGGCTATGGCGGCAAGGTGTTTCGCCAGCCGCTTGCGTGGTAACGCGCCCGGCTCGTCAGCGAGTGAACGGCAGATGCCGCGCCGGAATCAACGACGCCGTCGAAAAGGTCGGGAAGATTCACGATGCGCTCGTTCGAGGTGCGACTGCCCACCGGTCGCTGTCGCCGGACATGGTCACGCTGGAGTGGCCTGCTCGAACGCAACCTCTGCTCGCAGACTATCCAGGTCCCGCCCGACAGTGGCTACCGCGAGCCGCCTATTCTTGTACCAGTAGGTTACCGTACAGTCATGTGCGCCTGGGTCGCCTTCTATGTCGACGCGATCCCAATGCTCCGCGTGACCCACGTAGTTGATCGCCGTATCGTAGTGCTGGGTCCAGAAGAAAGGGATAGCTGTGAAGCGCTGCGTTGCTCCGAGCATATTTCGCGCGGCAACCACACCCTGCCGCTCTGCCACGACCCAGTGTTCGACACGGATGCGATCTCCCGTTCTCGGGTCCGGCCAGCGTGCGATATCGCCCGCGGCATAGACGCCTCGGGCACTCGTCTGCAGAAATTCATCGACGCTCACCCCGTGGTCGACTATCAGGCCGGCCTCCTGCGCCACACTCACTTCGGGGCGAACGCCGATCCCGGTCACGACCAGATCGGCGCCCAGCACCTCGCCGGTAGACAGTTTCACGCGATCCGATTCGATTTCAGTAACCGTGGCCCCGAGATGAAAAATGACTCCCTTCGACTCATGAAGCGTTCTGATCATCTTGCCCAGTGCTTCCCCAAGGACGCGCTCCATGGGATGGGCGCCGGGTGTCACGACGTGCACCTGCAATCCGCGCGTGCGCAACGAAGCCGCGACTTCGAGCCCGATGAAGCCCGCGCCGACCACGACGCATTGGCGTGCCGTACCGAGACGCGCGATCAGGGCATCGCAGTCGGCAAGCGTGCGAAGCACGCGCACGTGCGACAGGTTTGCACCGGGCACCGTGAGGCGCACCGGTTCGGCGCCAGTGGCAAGCAGCAATGCATCGTACGTCACCTGACTGCCGTCCGAAAGCATGACGGTCTTTTGCGCCGGGTCGAGCTTGACGGCGCGAATGTTGCATCGCGCATCGATGTGATGATCTGTGTAGAACGTGGGAGACCGCAAAGGGAGCCACGCGGCTTGCGCGGTTCCGGCAAGATAGTCCTTCGACAGATTCGGCCGGTCGTAAGGCAGCGCGCTATCGGCGCTCAACAACGTAACGGGGCCCTGATAGCCTTCTCGTCGCAAGGTTTCGGCCGCCGCGTTTCCGGCTGCACCGCCGCCGATGATCACCACCGATCCGGGAAGCTGTGCAGCCGTCAATTCAGGTGGCCGTACCGCAGGCAGCGCTTCGCATACAAAAGCCCGGCCGTCGCGCTGCTCCACGCGCCAGCATTTCAGATCGTCCTGAGCGGGGGGCCGCAGAAGCTGGCCTGTACGAAGACTGAACGACGCATGATGCCACGGACATCGAACCGTATCTGCGACCAGCAGGCCGTCGGCCAGTGGCGCGCCGTAGTGAGGACAGGTCGCGCCGATAGCGAACAACTCACCGGCCCGACGCACGAGCAACACGGGTTCTTCGCCGACATGGCCTGTCACCATGCCGCCATCGGCGATATCCGTTGCCGGAATGCCTTGAGTGAAATCGGTTCCCGCAATTGATGACGAGCTTTCGGACATTGCACCACTCCCGGCTGACCGCCCAGCAATATTATCGTCCCATTCCCGCAAGAAGACAGATACTAGGACGAGGTTGCCCGCACTCGCGAATATTGTTGGTTATGCCGACAACACGACGCTGACGAAACGAAACAGACATACGGCAAGAAAGGAGCAGAACCATCATGTCGAAAGTTTTATGTGTCCTCTATCCCGATCCCGTAACCGGATATCCGCCGCACTACGTGCGCGACAGCATCCCGACGATCACCGTCTACGCCAATGGCCAGAGCACCCCGACTCCGAAGGGTCCGCTTGGCTTCAGGCCGGGTGAACTCATCGGGTGCGTGTCCGGCGAATTGGGTCTGCGCAGCTATCTGGAAGGGCTCGGCCACGAATTCATCGTGACGAGCGACAAGGACGGGCCGGATTCGACATTCGAGAAGCATCTTTCCGATGCGGAGATCATCATCTCCCAACCGTTCTGGCCGGCCTATCTGACCCAGGAGCGGATTGCCAGGGCGAAGAAGCTGAAGCTTGCGTTGACAGCCGGCATCGGTTCCGATCATGTCGATCTCGAAGCGGCCGCGCGTGCCGACATCACCGTCGCCGAGGTGACCGGCTCCAACAGCGTCAGCGTGGCGGAACACGTCGTGATGGTCGCGTTGTCGCTCGTCCGCAATTACCTGCCATCGCACGACGTCTCCGTCGCCGGGGGCTGGTTGATCGCCGACTGTGTGTCGCGCAGCTACGACATTGAAGGCATGCATTTCGGCACGATCGGCGCGGGCCGGATCGGTCTCGCGGTGCTGCGCAGACTCAAGCCATTCGGGCTGCATCTGCACTACACCCAACGGCACCGGCTGAGTCCGGAAATCGAGCAGGAGCTAAGCCTGACGTTTCACCCTGATGCCGAATCGCTCGTGAGCGCAGTGGATTTCGTCAATCTTCAGATACCGCTTTATCCGTCGACTGAAGGCATGTTCAACGACAGGATGTTTGCGAAAATGAAACGCGGCGCGTACCTCATCAATACGGCGCGCGCAAAACTGGTGGACCGTGACGCCGTTGTGCGCGCGGTCGAGTCCGGCCACATTGCGGGTTATGCGGGCGATGTCTGGTTTCCCCAGCCGGCGCCACCGGAGCATCCGTGGCGAACCATGCCGTTCAACGGGATGACGCCACACATCTCCGGCACATCGCTCTCCGCGCAGGCCCGCTATGCGGCTGGCACGCTGGAAATTCTGCAGAGTTACTTCGAGCGAACCCCTATTCGCGAGGAATATCTTATCGTTCACGGGGGTGCACTTGCCGGCACAGGCGCGAAATCCTACGGGCTGACCTGAATGCGGACGTTGGTATCTCGTTGCTACGGGTGCGCGGCGGACAAGCAAAAACGGCCAATCCTGCGATCGGCCGTTTTACTTCGGCATAAGGTCTTTACCCAAGACCTTTAACCTGTGCCCCGCAATCTTTGAGCCGCGAAATTTCCATCGTTTCATGTACAGGTCGCCAATGACTGGTCCTGCTGCGTGCCCCTTCTCGCGGTATCCGCAAGCGCGCTACTGATAGGTCCCCGCCATGCGCTCGAGCGGAATGGGCTTGATTTTCGACGCCTGTCCGGCACAACCGAACGCCTCATTACGCAGGCGGACAATGCCTTTCGCCGCCTTCTTTGCCGCAGCCAACGCCTTGCGTGGGTCGAATTCGCTGCGATCTTCGGCCAGCAACTTGCGAGTCGCACCCATCATCGCCAGCCGGATATCGGTATCGATATTCACTTTGCGCACGCCGTTCTGAATGCCGCGCTGGATTTCCTCGACCGGTACGCCGTAGGTTTCCTTGATGTCGCCGCCGTACTGGCGAATGATCTCGAGCCATTCCTGAGGTACGGAACTCGAGCCGTGCATCACGAGATGGACCTTCGGAATTGCGTGATGGATATCCCGGATGCGGTCGATGGCCAGGATATCGCCGGTTGGCTTGCGCGAGAATTTGTATGCCCCGTGGCTCGTGCCGATCGCGATCGCGAGTGCATCGACGCCGGTTTGTTCGACGAAGTCCTTGGCCTGCGCCGGATCGGTCAGCAGCATGTCGTGCGACAGCGTGCCTTCCGCACCGGAGCCATCTTCCTCGCCGGCGGCGCCGGTCTCCAGGGAACCGAGACAGCCCAGTTCGCCCTCCACCGACACACCCACCGCATGTGCGAATTCGCACACGCGGCGCGTCGTGGCGACGTTGTACTCATAGTCGGACGGCGTCTTCATGTCCTCGCGCAGCGAGCCGTCCATCATCACGCTGGTAAAGCCCGAGCGAATCGACGCCTGACATACGGCCGGGCTGCCGCCATGATCCTGATGCATCACGATCGGAATGTCGGGGTGCGTTTCGACGGCAGCCAGCACCATGTGGCGCAGATAGGCCTCGCCCGCATATTTGCGCGCACCCGCGGAAGCCTGCAGGATGACCGGACTATCGGTCTCCTGCGCGGCTTCCATGATGGCCTGGATCTGTTCCAGATTGTTGACGTTGAACGCCGGTACGCCGTAGCCGAACTCCGCCGCATGATCCAGAAGCTGACGCAATGAAATGATGGCCATGATGGTACTCCTAGCAAGATTAGTGATGGAGCGGGTCGTGTGCCGCGGCAGCACGCTGTTCGAGTATGTCGACTGCGGGCAGCGTCTTGCCCTCGAGGAATTCGAGGAAAGCGCCGCCGCCAGTGGAGATGTAGCTCACGCGATCGGCAACGTCATACTTGGCGATGGCAGTCAGCGTATCGCCGCCGCCGGCAATGGAGAACGCCGGGGATTCGGCGATGGCGTGGGCCAGCATTCGGGTACCGTTGCCGAACTGGTCGAACTCGAACACGCCGACCGGGCCGTTCCACACGATGGTCCCGGCGCCTTTCAGGCGATCGACCAGCATGGCGGCGGTCTTCGGGCCAATATCGAGGATCATGTCGTCGTCTTCGATGTGGGCAACGTCTTTCACGACCGCTGCGGCGATGGCCGAGAACGCTTTCGCGCATACGACGTCCACCGGAATCGGCACGGACGCGCCACGCCGAGCCATCGCGTCGCAGACGCGCCTTGCATCGGCGACCAGATCCTTCTCCACCAACGATTTGCCGATCTTGAGGCCGGCCGCCAACATGAAGGTATTGGCAATGCCGCCGCCGACGATCAGATAGTCGACCTTATTCGCGAGTGATTCCAGGATGGTCAGCTTGGTCGAGACCTTCGAGCCCGCCACGATGGCGACCAGCGGGCGCGCCGGCTGGCTCAGCGCCTTGCTCAACGCGGCGATCTCGGCAGCCAGGAGCGGGCCGGCGCACGCAACCGGCGCATAGCCGGCGATGCCGTGAGTGGTGGCTTCAGCGCGGTGCGCGGTACCGAAGGCATCGTTCACGTAGATATCGCACAAACCGGCCATTTTCCGGGCCAGCGCGTCGCTGTTCTTTTTCTCACCAGGATTGACGCGACAGTTTTCCAGCAGCACCACCTGGCCCGGCTCCACCGTCACGCCGTCCACCCAGTCTTGCACCAGCACCACTTCGCGGCCAAGCAGCTCCGAGAGGCGCTGCGCGACCGGCGTCAGGGAATCGCGTGACTTGAGTTCACCTTCCACCGGCCGCCCCAGATGGGAGGTCACCATCACCGCCGCGCCGGCGTTCAGGCAGAGCTCGATGGCAGGCACCGACGCGCGAATGCGCGTATCTTCCGTGATGTTGCCCGCCTCGTCCTGCGGCACGTTCAGATCGGCGCGGATAAAGACGCGCTTCCCCGCCAGCTTATCCTCGGCGGCAAGATCGGCAAGCGTAACGACAGATGACATGACGGTCTCCTAGCTCGCGTTCGCAAACGCGACGGCCGTATCCAGCATGCGGTTGGAGAAGCCCCATTCGTTGTCGTACCAGCTCGATACCTTCACCAGCCGGCCCGACACCTTGGTCAGCGTCGCATCGAAGATCGACGACGCCGGGTTGTGGTTGAAGTCGGCGGAGACCAGCGGCGCCGTGTTGTATTCGAGGATGCCTTTCATCGAACCATCGGACGCGTCCTTCAGGATCGCATTGACTTCGTCCACCGTGGTGTCCCGTTGAGCAATAAACGACAGATCCACCAGCGATACATTGAGCGTCGGCACGCGAATCGCGAAACCGTCCAGTTTGCCGCTCAGTTCCGGCAGTACCAGGCCGACAGCCGCGGCCGCACCGGTCTTGGTCGGAATCATGCTCATGGTGGCCGAGCGGGCGCGTCGCAAATCCTCGTGATAGACGTCGGTCAAGACCTGATCGTTGGTGTACGAATGGATGGTCGTCATCAGACCGGTCACGACACCCAGCTTTTCGTGTAACGGCTTGACCAGCGGCGCCAGGCAGTTCGTGGTGCACGACGCGTTGGAAATGACCTTGTCGTCGGCGCGGAGTACCTGCTGATTGACACCGTAAACGACGGTGGCGTCGACATCCTTGCCGCCGGGCGCCGAGATCATCACCCGTTTGGCGCCCGCCATCAGATGAGCCGACGCCTTTTCCTTGGTCGTGAACAGTCCGGTGCACTCCATCACCACATCGACACCGAGTTCGCCCCAAGGCAACTCGGCGGGATTGCGCACCGCCAGCACCCGGATCCTGTCGCCGTTGACCACGAGACAGTCTCCATCGACGCTGACCGTGCCCGGAAATTTTCCGTGGGCGGTGTCGTACTGCGTCAGATGGGCATTCGTGCCGGCGTTGCCGAGATCGTTTATCGCCACGATCTCGATGTCATGCCGTTTGCCGTCTTCGTAATGGGCACGCAGGACATTGCGGCCGATACGGCCATAACCATTGATTGCTACCTTGATACTCACGGGTCTTGTCTCCGTTCGATTGTTGTCGGCCTCAGGCGGCCGATACTCGCCTGCCCGGTGCCAAAATATCCGGCAGATCTTCCAGTGAATCCAGCAGATGGTCGCAGTCCAGCGCTTCTGCCCCAGCCGGTCCCGCGTAGCCATAACGCACGATATAGATCGGTATGCCGGCCCCACGCGCCGTCGCAACATCGACCGGCGAATCGCCGACCAGGACACTGCCGGCCACGTCGGCACCGAGCAGGCGGCAGGCATGCCGCACCGGCTCGGGATCGGGTTTCATCTGCGCAATGGTGTCGCCGCCTATCACTACTTCGAGGTAGGCCGCGAGTCCTGTCATCGCAAGCAGCGGCGCGGCAAGCGATTCCGGCTTGTTGGTCACGCAGCCCAACCGGTACCCTTGCGCGCGCAATGCGTCCAGACCGGCGATCACGCCGGGAAATACACGGCTCAGACTCCCGTTGATCCGCGCGTAATGCCGGTGGAACAGCGCTTCGGCCTGCGCCGCATCGGCTGTCGCGTGGAGACCGCCGGCTTCGAGCGAGCGCCGCACCAGATTCGGCACGCCCTTGCCGATGAAACCGGCGACGGTGTCGAACGGCAGCGGCACAGTGTGCAGATCGGCCAGCATCTGGTTAGCCGCGGCGACGATGTCCGGTGCGCTATCCACCAACGTGCCGTCCAGATCGATGAGCACGGTCCGGCAAGTTGCCTGGCTGCTTTCCATCACTGTTGCTTCCCGATCAGCGACAGGGCCGCTTCCGCAACGCGAGTCGAGGTCAGCCCGAAGTGTTCGTAAAGCGCTTCTGCCGGCGCGGATTCGCCGAAGCTGTCGATGCCGACGGACGCCCCACGCTCCCCGACCACACCACGCCAGTACCACGTCACGCCGGCTTCCACGCTGACGCGCGGCACGCCGGGCGGCAGGACGGCGTCACGATAGCCAGCGTCCTGCGCGAAAAACAGCTCGACACAGGGCATCGACACCACGCGCGCGCCAATGCCTCGTTCGGCGAGCGTCTGTGCCGCCCGCCCGGCGATCTCCACTTCGGAACCGGTCGCAATCAGCACGACATCGACCGCGGCCGCGTCGCCCAGCACGTAACCGCCGCGCTTGATGTCCTCGATCTGTTCGGCACTGCGTTCCATCGGCGTCAGCGCCTGTCGGGACAGCACGAGGCAGCTCGGCCCGTCCGTTCGCTGCACGGCCGCCAGCCATGCGATCGCGGTTTCCACGCCATCGCAGGGACGCCAGACCCGATTGCCGGGAATCAGCCGCAGGCTCGACGCGTGCTCGACCGGCTGGTGCGTCGGGCCATCTTCGCCCAGCCCGATGGAATCGTGCGTCAGCACATGAATGACGCGCAGCTTCATCAGTGCGCCCATGCGAATCGCATTGCGCGAATAGTCGGAGAACGTCAGGAAGGTGCCTCCATAAGGGATGAACCCGCCATGCAGTGCGATCCCGTTCATCACCGCAGCCATGCCGAACTCGCGCACGCCGTAGCTCAGATAGTTGCCCGTGCCGTGGTGATTGACCCAGGTCGATGCCTTGACGTTGGTCAGGTTCGAACCGCTCAGGTCAGCCGAGCCGCCGAATAATTCCGGTAACACGCCGACGAGCTGCTCGAGCGCCAGTTGCGATGCCTTGCGGGTCGCCATCTTCTGATGCAGCGCCGACGACCGGTCATTCACGGCGGACATCAAGCCGTCGTCGTAGTCGGGCGGCAGCGTCCCTTCGCAGCGGCGCAGCAGTTCGGCGGCCAGCTCGGGGTACGCGGCGCTATAGCGGGCAAAGCGTCGAGTCCAGTCGTCCTCTGCCAGCGCGCCGCGCTCGCGCGCATTCCACGCGTCGGCAATATCGGCCGGCACGTCGAACGGCGCAGCCACCCAGCCCAGCGCGTCGCGCATGCCGGCGACCTCCTGCGCCCCCAGCGGCGCGCCGTGCACGTCGTGTCCTCCCGCCTTGTTCGGCGCGCCCTTTCCGATCACGGTGCGGCAACAGATCAGCGACGGCTTTTCACTTGACTTGGCTTCAGTCACGGCCCGGTCGATGGCCACGGCGTCGTGGCCATCCACGGTCGCTACGTGCCAGCCGTACGCGAGAAAGCGCTGGACCGTATCGTCGGCAAACCAGCCGGACGTGTCGCCATCGATGGAAATGCCGTTGTCGTCATAGAGGCAAATCAGTTTGCCGAGCGCGAGCTTGCCGGCCAGCGATGCTGCTTCGTGGCTGATGCCTTCCATCAGGCAGCCATCGCCGAGAAACACATAGGTCGCGTGGTCGATGATCGTGTGACCATCGCGGTTGAAGGTGGCGGCCAGCAGCCTTTCGGCGAGCGCCATCCCCACCGCATTGCCAAGACCTTGTCCGAGAGGGCCGGTGGTCGTCTCCACGCCGGGCGTGACGCCCACCTCCGGATGGCCCGGCGTGCGGGCATGGAGCTGGCGAAACCGCTGCAGCTCGGCGATCGGAAGATCGTAACCACTCAAATGCAGCAACGCGTACAGCAGCATCGATGCATGACCGTTGGACAGCACGAAGCGGTCACGGTCGATCCACTTCGGATTGGCCGGGTTGTGGCGCAAGTGCCGCCGCCACACCACCTCGGCGATTTCCGCCATGCCCATCGGCGCGCCCGGGTGTCCCGACCTGGCCTTCTCGACGGCGTCGGCCGCCAGAAAACGCAAGGCATTGGCGCATTGCGATTTCATCCGTTGATGTTCTGGAGCATTCATCGCGGCTCTCCTTAAATGGCGCCCAGCGCGAGCTTGCGGCGCTCCATCATGCGCAGCACGAAGGGGGTGAAAATCAGTTGCATGGCCAGTTCCATCTTCCCGCCGGGTACCACGATGGTGTTGGCCCGCGACATGAAGGAGCCGTGCACCATGCTCAGCAGATACTGGCAGTCGATGCCCTTCGGATTGGCGAAACGGATCACCACCATGCTTTCGTCCGGCGACGGGATTTCCCGCGCGATGAACGGGTTCGAGGTATCGACGCACGGCACGCGCTGGAAGTTGACGTGCGTGCGGGAGAACTGCGGGCAAATGTAATTCACATAGTCCGGCATGCGGCGCAGGATGATGTCGGTTACCGCTTCGGTCGAGTAACCGCGCTGCTTCTTGTCGCGCCACAGTTTCTGGATCCACTCCAGGTTGATCACGGGCACGACCCCGATCAGCAGATCGGGATGCCGAGCCACATTGACCTTGTCGGTCACCACGCCGCCGTGCAATCCTTCGTAGAACAGCAGATCGGTCCCTTCCGGCAACGCTTGCCACTCGGTGAACGTGCCGGGCTCTTGCTTGTACGGTTCAGCCTCCTCGGTGCTGTGCAGATAGCGACGATGCGTGCCGGTACCGGACTCGCCGTAACTGCGGAACAGATTTTCGAGCTCGTCGAACAGATTGGTCTCCGGGCCGAAATGACTGAAGTTCATATTGCCGGTCTTTTCCGCCTCGGCAAGCATGGTCTTCATTTGCTGGCGGTCGTAGCGATGGAAGCTGTCGCCTTCGATCACCACCGACTTCACGCCTTCGCGGCGGAAGATGTTTTCGAAGGTCCGCGTGACGGACGTGGTACCGGCGCCCGAAGAACCGGTAATGGCGATAATGGGATGGCGCTCTGACATGACCGTGAACTCAGAGAGGTGCGCGGAACAAGCCGCGCTCGTTAAACAGCGGATACGAAAAATCGTCCCGGCGCGGTTCGAGGTGATAGCGCTCGATGCGCTCGACTTCGTTTTTCGAGCCGAACACCAGGCCGACGCGCTGGTGCAGCGAACTGGGCTGGACCGAGAGGACCGGCTGCCGCCCGGTGCTGGCGCGCCCGCCGGCCTGCTCCATGACGAACCCGATCGGGTTCGCTTCATAGAGCAGGCGCAACCGCCCTGCCCTGCTGGGATCCTTGGTGTCGCGCGGGTACATGAAGACGCCTCCGCGCATCAGGATGCGATGCGCTTCGGCAACCATCGACGCGATCCATCGCATATTGAAGTCCTTGCCGCGCGGCCCGCCCGTGCCGGCCAGGCACTCGTCCACATAGCGCTTGATGGGCGCTTCCCAGAAACGGCTGTTGGACGCGTTGATGGCGAATTCCTGCGTATCCTCGGGCACACGCATGTCGGGATGCGTGAGGACGAACTCATACAGGTTCGGATCCAGGGTAAAACCGTTGACGCCGTTGCCAACCGTCAGCACCAGCATGGTGGTCGGGCCATAGATGGCATAGCCGGCGGCGACCTGGGTGCAGCCTGGCTGGAGAAAGTCCATTTCTTCGCCCTCATGGAGCCGTTCCGGCGCGCGCAGCACGGAAAAAATGCTGCCGACCGACACGTTCACGTCGATGTTCGATGAGCCATCGAGCGGATCGAACGCCAGCAGATATTTGCCGCGTGGAAACTGCGCTGGAATTTCATAGGGCTTCTCCAGTTCCTCCGACGCCATGCCGGCAAGCTGTCCACCCCATTCATTGATGCGCAGAAAGGCGTCGTTACTCAGTACATCGAGCGTCTTTTGCTGCTCGCCCTGCACATTGACGGCGCCACCGGCATTGCCGTACACGCCGCCCAGCGCGCCGAACGCCACGGCGCGCGCAATATGCTTGCAAGCCATCGCGACATTGAGGATGACGCTATTGAAATCGCCTGTGGCCTCGGGATGGCGCCGGCGTTCTTCAATGAGGAACTGCGTCAGGGTGAACTTCGGGGTCAAAGGCATGATGTGTCTCCCATCGTCTTTTAATCATCTGGAAGTCAGCGCGCCGCTGCAGCTTGTGCGCGCAGGCGTTGCATGATCGTCCGGTAGCCGCCGTCCGCGTCGGCAGCCCCGAAAACCGCGCTGCCGGCAACGAAGGTATCGGCGCCGGCGCGCGCGATCTCCGCAATGTTCTCGACCTTCACGCCGCCGTCGACCTCCAGCGAGACGGGCTGGCCGCCGTCCTCCCGGTGACGCTCGATGCGGGCGCGGGCCTCGCGCAGCTTGTCGAGCGTGCCGGCGATGAAATGCTGCCCGCCGAAACCGGGATTCACACTCATCAGCAGCACCATTTCGATCTTGTCGAGGGTGTAGTTCAGATAGTCCAGAGGCGTCGCGGGGTTGAACACGAGTCCCGCCTTGCAACCGTGATCGCGGATCAGCGACAGCGTGCGGTCGATATGGCGGCTCGCCTCGGGATGGAAGGTGATGAAATTCGCGCCGGCCTTGGCGAACATCGGAATCAGCGCGTCGACCGGTTCGACCATCAGGTGCACATCGATGGGAATGGACACGTGCGGCCGGATCGCCTCGCAAACCAAGGGGCCGATGGTCAGGTTCGGTACGTAATGGTTATCCATCACGTCGAAATGAACGAGATCGGCGCCAGCCGCTTCGATGGCGCGCACCTCATCGCCCAACCGGGAAAAATCGGCCGACAGGATGGACGGGGCAAGCCGGATCTGTGCGGTGCTCATCTCAGTTCTCCCTTGCAAGCACGCCGTCGTGCCAGTGATGAAGTGCGGCAAGATCCACCCAGCGTCGGCCCATGCCCGGCACAAGCCGGGGCAATGGCTGCTCCGGATCGCCGAGATGGGGCAGGACGACGAGCGCTTCATCGAACCAATGCATCTCCGTGTAGGGCGTCGTCGTGACGACGGTCGGAATTCCCGCAGCCGTCGCCGCACGCAAGCCGTTGCACGAGTCTTCCACGGCCAGGCAATCGGCACCTTGCAGACCGAGTTGCTGCAGCACGGCGTGATAGACGTCCGGCGCCGGTTTCTTCACCGGCGCCGTGGCGGCATCGCCAATCGACGCGAAGCGCTTGTGCCAGTCCGTACCCAATGGCGCGCACAGCAACGCATCGAGATTGGCCGGCGTGGTGGTGGTCGCGATGGCGATGGGCACACCCGCGGCCTCGGCCTCGGCGATCAACCGGTGGATACCGGGGCGCAACGGCAATCCACCGCCGTCGACACGCGCGGCATAGTGACGCGTCTTGATGGCATGCACCGCGTCGATGGTTTCCTTCACTTCGCGGCCACGGGCTTCCTCCGGGTCGATGGTGCGCCAGTAGTGCAACAGGCGCTCCTTGCCGCCGGCTACATTCAGCAGGCGCGCGTACAACCCCTCGTCCCAGTACCAATCCAGGCCAACCTCGGCAAAGGCCGCGTTGAACGCTTCGCGATGCGCCGCTTCGGTATCGGCCAGCGTGCCGTCGACGTCGAATATCAATGCTTGCACGTCTTACTCCTTGTCTTTTGCCTCTTGGAACACGCGACTGGCGAGCAGATCTGCCGCCGTGATGGTGGTCAGCGCGGCGTCGTCCGCCACCGTGTCCGCATCGTTCAGCAACCGCGACGCATGCCGCAGCCGGGCCCGATCGAGGGCATTGCGCACGCTTCGGGCGTTGGCGAAATGCGGCAATGTCATGCGGCGTTCGAGGTACTGGGCAAATACGACCCGGCTCTCTTCATCGAAGTGGTATTGCATCGACTCGAGCATCAAGTCGGCAATCTGTAGCAACTCCTGAACGTTGTAGTCGGGAAAATCGATGTGATGCGCGATGCGGGACGACATGCCGGGGTTGGACTCGAAGAACCGGTCCATGCGGTCCTTGTAGCCGGCCAGTATCACGACCAGGTCCTCGCGGTTGTTCTCCATCACCTGCAGCAGTATCTCGATGGCTTCCTGGCCATAGTCGCGCTCGTTTTCCGGACGATAGAGGTAATACGCCTCGTCGATGAACAGCACCCCTCCCATCGCCTTCTTGAGGATTTCCTTGGTCTTCGGTGCGGTATGTCCGATGTACTGCCCGACCAGATCGTCGCGCGTGACGGACACCAGATGTCCCTTGCGCACATAACCCAACCGGTGCAGGATCGCCGCCATGCGCATTGCAACGGTGGTCTTGCCGGTCCCGGGATTGCCGCTAAAACACATGTGCAGGCTGGGCGTGCACGCGCTGAAACCGCGCGCCGACCGCAGCTTGTCGACCAGCAGCAGCGCGGCGATGTCCCGGATGCGGGATTTGACCGGCGCCAGCCCGATCAACTCGCGATCGAGCTGCGTCAGCAATTCGGCGATGCCGGATGTCGCCAGCGAGCTGGACAGCGTGGCCGGCGGCAATGTCTCCATGGTTCCAGGCGCGGACATACGGCTCTCCTTCGTTTAGTAGCGCTCGCCCTCGGGGTGGAACAGAACCGCATAGCTCTCGATCGAGTAGCGGATCCGGCGGCTTTCGTCTTCCTGCCGCACCAGCCGAAAACCCGGTTCGTGAGCCGGCCGGTTGACGATGAAGGACAGCACCACCGATTCGATCGTGTGCGTCGAGTCGAAGGCCGTGACGCGGATGTACTGGTTGGGAAACGTCTTGCGGGCGTTGTTGATCTCCAGCAGGAGACCGGCCGCATCGCGGAGATCGAACATCGGCAAGCCGAACATCTCCCAGTACGTATTGCGCGGATGAGGATCGTCGGTGTATTCGATGCCGACCGCCCAGCCTTTGTCCAGGCAGTATTCGAGCTGCCTGGTGATCTGCTCGTCCGTGAGGTCCGGCAGGTAGGAAAAGGTGCCTTGTGTAATGCGCATGGTGTCCTCTCTTGCGGCAATTCAGCGTTGGGGAAGTCTCGGTCGCGGTGTCACGCCACCGACGCGGTGGGTACGAAGTCCGACGTGTCAGTCGGCGTGTAATTGAAGGTGATGTCACCCCAGGTGTCGAGCGCGGCTTGCAGCGGCGAGCACCATTTGGCCGCTTCGCGCAGGATCTCCAGTCCTTCGTTCTTGATGTCGCGCCCTTCGTTGCGGGCCAGCACCATCGCCTCGAGCGCCACGCGGTTGGCGGTCGCCCCCGCTTGAATGCCTTGCGGGTGACCGATGGTTCCGCCACCGAACTGCAGCACGACGTCGTCGCCAAACAGGTCGATCAACTGGTGCATCTGGCCCGCGTGAATGCCGCCCGACGCGACCGGCATCACCTTGCGCAGCGACGCCCAGTCCTGATCGAAGAAGAGACCACGCGACAGATCTTGCTTCGTCACCGCATCGCGGCAGACGTGGTAGTAACCCTGCACGGTAAGCGGATCGCCTTCCAGCTTGCCCACTGCGGTGCCGGTATGCATGTGGTCCACACCGGCGAGACGCAGCCACTTGGCGATGACGCGGAACGACACTCCGTGGTTTTTCTGGCGGGTATAAGTGCCGTGACCTGCGCGGTGCAGGTGCAGAATCATGTCGTTCTGCCGGCACCATTGACTCAGCGACTGGATGCAGGGCCAGCCGACGACCAGGTCGATCATGACGATCACCGAGCCCAGTTCCTTGGCAAGCTCGGCGCGCCGGTATATCTCTTCCATGGTGCCGGCAGTGATATTGAGGTAGCTGCCCTTGACTTCGCCCGTTGCAGCCGATGCCTTGTTGACGGCATCCATCACGAAAAGGAAACGGTCGCGCCAATGCATGAAAGGTTGCGAGTTGATGTTCTCGTCATCCTTCATGAAATCCAGGCCGCCTTTGAGCCCCTCATACACGACGCGGCCGTAGTTGCGTCCCGACAGGCCGAGCTTCGGCTTGGTGGTGGCGCCCAGCAGCGGGCGGCCGTATTTGTCGAGCCGCTCGCGCTCGACGATGATGCCGGTCGGCGGGCCCGTGAAGGTTTTGACGTAGGCCACCGGAAAGTGCATGTCTTCGAGACGGGCCGCCTTCAGCGGCTTGAAGCTGAACACATTGCCGATGATAGAGGCGGTCAGGTTGGCGATCGACCCTTCCTCGAACAGCGACAGATCGTAGGCGATCCAGCAGAAATACTGCTCGGGATTGTTGGGCACCGGCTCGACGCGGTAGGCCTTGGCCCGATACATGTCGCACGCGGTCAGGCGATCGGTCCACACGACCGTCCAGGTCGCGGTCGAAGACTCACCCGCCACGGCCGCAGCCGCTTCTTCCGGGTCCACGCCAGGCTGAGGCGTGATGCGGAACAACGCGATGATGTCGGTTTCCTTGGGTTGGTAATCCGGGTTCCAGTACCCCATCTGCCGATACTTGAGCACGCCGGCGGCGTAACGCTTGGCATCGGGCATCACCGTGCTTTCGACTGACTTGGTCATCGTAGTGTCTCCTGTTTGGTTGACCGACCACATGAACACCAAGCTTATGCGGCACGATAATTAATGTATATTCAAGAATTGATGTCTCTCGATTAAGGATTTCTTAATGAAAGGCGTGACACTCCGGCAAATTCGCGTCTTCGTCGCTGTCGCGCATCATTTGAGTTTTTCGCGCGCAGCCGACATGCTGAGCCTGACGCCCCCAGCGGTAACCATGCAGATCCGCGAGCTGGAGACGCAGATCGGGCTGCCGCTTTTCGACCGCGAGGGCAGGAACGTTTCGTTGACCATTACCGGCGAATATTTCCTGGTCTACGCGCGAAAGGTCCTCGCGACGCTTAAGGATGCCGAGGACATGGTGGCTCACTTCAAGAGAGTCGAGACGGGTCGGCTCGTCATCGGAATGGTCAGCACGGCGCAATATTTCGTGCCTCCGCTACTCGGGCGTTTTTGCCAAGACCACCCCGGTGTGGAGGTGAGCCTGTCCGTCGGCAACCGTCAGACGCTGGTGGAGCAATTGCAGCGCAACGAAGTGGATCTGGCCGTGATGGGACGCCCATCGAGGGAGATGGCCACGCGGGCGGAACCTTTCGCGGTGCATCCGCACGTATTCGTCGCGGCTCCGGATCATCCCCTCGTGCGACTTGGGCATGTGCCCGCAGAGGCGCTGGCCGGCTATAACTTCATCGTGCGAGAACCCGGTTCCGGCACGCGCGCGGTGCTGGAGGAGTACTGGAAGCGGCACGGCCTTACTCCCCATATCACGATGGAAATGTCAGGCAACGAGACGATCAAGCAGGCCGTGATGGCCAACATGGGGATCAGCCTCTTGTCCCTGCATACGCTCGGTCTCGAATTGAGTAACGAGCGCATCGCGATCATCGACGTGGAAGGCGCCCCGGTGTTGCGCCGCTGGCATATGGCGAATTTGCTCTCGAAGGTGTTGTCGCCGCCCGCTGAAGCGTTTCGTTACTTCATGCTCGAGCACGCGGAGGAATTCCTGAGGCAGGAGTTCGGCCACGTATGACGCGAGCGCCCTGTAGCCTCGGCGACTCCGCATCGGGCGCTGCAGACGCGGCGTCCCGCGGGATCGACGATACTGCTGCGGGGCGCGGAGATTGATCGAGCCGTCGACCGTGAGTTCGCCCGGTTCGAGCGAACGAAGTCACGCGGTGATAAAGACGAGATTCACCTGAGCGTCCTGGTTGCGTCCGTCACGAATGTTCCGCATGACTTTGCCACCGATGAATCTAGTCCTGTCTCAGTGGCGTATGCGCAGCCTCTGGAGCGACGCCGCGTTCAATGAAAGAGCTTCAACGCCTGCACCAGCGTATTGGCGACACCCCATGTCAGAGGAATCAGTGCATACAGCCAGAACACGGCCAGTAACATCTTGTTGGTTGGATGAGCGGTTTGCGTCGACATTGCGATTCTCCTTCGTGTCGTTACGGAGTTAGTTGCCGGCCGCGAGTTGCGCTTCCGTCATGTGATGCTTGTCATGCACGCGCTTCACCAGCAGGTTGCAGACGAAACCGATCAGGAGCACCACCACCATGACGTGTACGGTCATCGTGTACGCGTCCGCCTTCGCGACGCCATGCGCGATCTGGTACGCGCGAAGGTAGTTGACGAGCACGGGACCCGCGACACCCGCCGCCGCCCACGCCGTCAGCAGACGTCCGTGAATGCCGCCGACGTAAGCCGTGCCGAACATGTCGGCAAGGTACGCGGGCACGGTCGAGAAGCCGCCGCCGTACATCGACAGGATCAGGCAAAAGCACAGCACGAACAGCGCGATATTGCCCGTCGCCGCGAAAGTCGGCACGAAGTAGTACAGCACGGCACCCAGTGCGAAGAAGATGAAGTACGTGTTCTTTCGGCCCACGAAGTCCGATGCCGAGGCCCATAGGAAGCGGCCGCCCATGTTGAACAGCGAAAGCAGCCCGACGAAACCAGCGGCTGCCGCGGCCGTGACGGTGTCCTTGAAGCTCTCCTGGATCATCACCGAAGCCTGGCCGATAATCCCGATCCCGGCCGTCACGTTCAGGAACAACACGAGCCAGATCAGATAGAACTGCGGCGTCTTCAACGCCTGATCAATGTGCACGTGATTACGCGTGATCATCTTCTGCGTCGCGGTCGCAGGCGGCGTCCAGCGGGCGGGCGCCCAGCCGGCCGGCGGCACGCGAATAGCAAGCGCGCCGATCGACATCGAAATGAAGTACGCAACGCCGAGCACGACGAAAGTTTCGGACACGCCCACACTCGTTGCGCTCTTGAAGTGGTTCATCAGCGCGACCGACAACGGCGCGGCGATCATCGCACCGCCGCCGAAACCCATGATCGCCATGCCTGTTGCCATGCCACGGCGGTCCGGGAACCAGCGGATAAGCGTCGAGACAGGCGACACGTAGCCGAGCCCCAGTCCGATCCCGCCGATTACGCCGTAGCCCAGATACAGCAATACGATTTGGTGGGTCCACACGCCGATCGCCGACACGATGAGGCCGCCTCCGAAGCAGCACGCGGCCGTAAACATCGTGCGGCGCGGGCCGACTTTCTCGAGCCACTTGCCCGCGAATGCCGCCGACAGACCGAGGAACGCGATCGCGAGCGAGAAGATCCAGCCGAGCGTGGTCAGCGTCCAGTCGTCCGGTGCGGACTTCGTGATGCCGATGACTTTCGTGAGCGGTCCGTTGAACACGGAGAATGCATAGGCCTGGCCGATGCACAGGTGCACGGCGAATGCAGCTGGCGGCACCATCCAGCGGGAGAAGCCCGGCTGGGCGACGGTCGCCGCCTTCGAAAAGAACGGCGCGTTGCCCGTGCGGCCAGCTGGCTCGATAACACTGCTCATAGTCGTCTCCGTTGGGGGATCTTGCGGTAATCCGATACCGTACGTCGCCCTTTCGTTTGCACATCTCGTTTGTATATCTACGCACCAGCGGGCTGCTGAAATACCGATCGAAGACGGAACGGCGACCTTTCACCGAAAGGGAGTCGAAGACGACTCGCTGCAGGTATGCGAACCCCGCGTTGCTTCACTAAAGATTTTTTTTTAGAAACCTGCTAATCCGCTTTCTGATTCATCAAGTCATTCGCCAGATCCAGAACCCGGTTCATTCCGATTCTTAATATTGGCTTCGCCAACATGTTCGCTCGCGTGGCCATGAGCTTTGAAGGCGATATGGCATGCATCTGAGCCCGCCAGCGGCGTAACGCTTTTTTGCATCCGGGATTACGCCGCCTTTTGTCGAACTTGGTCATCGTTTGCCTCCCGTCCTGATGACCTCATGGACACCAAGCTTATGCGAGCGCGATACTTAAAGTACATTCACGATTTCTTTGCTCTCAATTCAGAATCTCTTAGCGGAAGGCGTGACACTCCCGCAGATCAGCTCGGAGACGAGGACGGCGCTATTCGACGAGAATCCCCTCGTCACAGATCAATTGCGCAGCTATCCAGCATCGAAAGCCAACACCACCGTGCGGAGAACAGTCATCAGCCCACGCGGGAGCGCGAGCGGCGCATGCGAGGCTTTCGCGACCCGAAGCGCACCCAGGCTTTCTTATCGACCTTCGGTCCGGTCGGGCAGCACTAGGTTGGCAAGTTGACAGTGCCCGGCCAGCCACAAGCTTTTTACTGTTGCGACTGACATTGCCGTCTATTTCTACGACCCGCAACATCCCTGGCAGCGCGGTTCGAACGAGAATACAAATGGGCTATTGAGGCAGTACTTCCCGTACGAGCACTGCTAAAGCTCCTCCCGCGCGGCGCTCCCGATAAGCAAAGCCGTTCACGAACGCAAACGCAAGATAAACCGCGATTACAGAGTCACTTAGGCTGCCCTTCGCTTCTCCTGATAGGCACTGTGGCACCGATCGTGCTTGCTTCCCGGTTCGCCCTCATGTGGAAAATCAACGATGCGTCTCAACCCGCTGATCCCCAATGCGCGCGCCGATATCGATCTGATCCGCGCGCTGATTCGCTGTGATACCACCAGCAGCCGATCCAATCTCGCGCTGATCGATTTCGTGCGCATGTGGTTGAAGGACCACGGCGTCGAACATGTGATCGTGGTCGGCGATGCGGCTGGCGCGAAGGCGAACCTCTTTGCGACGCTACCCGCTGCAAATGGCGATACCGCGAACGGCGTGCTGCTTTCGGGCCACACCGACGTCGTGCCCGTCGCGGGTCAGGCATGGTCCTTGGATCCGTTCGATCCGGTGGTTCGCGCAGGAAGGTTGTACGGGCGAGGCGCGTGCGACATGAAGGGATTTATTGGCGTCGCGCTTGGCCTTGTGCCGCTGCTTTCACGGCGACCGCTGCGCGAGCCGCTTCACCTGGCGTTTTCGTTCGATGAGGAAGTGGGTTGTCTCGGCTTGCCGCTGCTGCTCGCCGAACTCGCGGAACGCGGCATTCGTCCGCGCGGGTGTGTGGTCGGGGAGCCGACGGACATGCGCCCCGTCGTGGCGCACAAGGGCAACAACGGTTATCGATGCTGCGTGCGGGGCCATGCAGCGCATTCATCGCTAGCGCCGCACGGCGTCAACGCGATCGAATACGCGGCGCAGCTCATCTGCCGCATCCGCGAAATCGCCGACACCTTGCGCCGCGACGGCCCATTCGATGACGCCTTTGCCGTACCGTACGCCACCGCGCAGACGGGACTGATCTCGGGCGGCAATGCGCTGAACACGGTCCCCGGGCAGTGCGAATTTCAGTTCGAGTATCGCAATTTGCCGGGCGACGACCCCGAGCATCTTTACGAGCTCGTCGCCCGTTTCGCGCGAGAACGGCTGGAACCGCAGATGCGTGCGGTGGCGGCCGGGGCGCGTATCGACTTCGAGAAAATCGGCACAACGGTCGCGCTGGATGTCGACGAGGAGGCCGCCATCACGCGACTCGTACGCGCGCTCTGCGACGACACCGCTGTACGCAAGGTCGCCTATGGCACCGAAGCCGGACTGTTCGCGCGGGCAGGCGTGCCGACGGTAATCTGCGGTCCGGGTTCCATCGACGACGCCCACAAGGCGGATGAATCCGTCGCGCTCGATCAGCTCGACGCATGCGCGGACTTCATCGTCCGCCTCGCCAACACGATTTCGTTATGAGGACGCGCCGCGCAGCAGAATGGCTTCGAGATCGTCCTCTTCTTCTTCCGGAGCATGAAGTCGCAGGCTGGCCTCGATATGCGCCAGATGTTCGACCATCAGCTTTTGCGCGAGCTTGACGCTGCCGTCCTCGATCGCGTCGATGAGGCACCCGTGTTCGTCGTGCGGACATGCCTGGGAGGTCGGCGCGTCGTACAGCAGTATCGTCAGACAGGTCAGCATTTGCAGGCCGCGCATCGTGCGCTCGATGAAGCGGTTGCCGCCCAAGTGCGCCAGCAGCACATGGAATTCGCCCGACAGGCGCACGGCGGTGCGACGATCGTCGCGCTTGCGCGCTTCCTGTTCACGCGCCACATGGGCTCTTAGCAGGGCAATGTCCTTTTTCGTGGCGGAGCGGCACACTTTCTCCACGATTGGCAATTCTATCTGACGCCTTGCCTCGAACAACTCGCGTGCTTCCTCGACGGTCGGACTGGCGATGAATGCGCCGCGGTTCGGCACGATCGTGACCACCAGTTCATGCGAGAGCTGTTGGAGAACTGCGCGCACAACCGTACGGCTCACACCGAAAATGGCGGCGAGCCGGTCCTCGGCGAGCTTGGTCCCCGGGTGGAGACGGTGCTCAGCGATGGCGTTCATCAAACGTTCGTAGATAGGGCCGCGCTGTGCGCCGTCGAACGAGCCTTTCAGCTCCCCTTCGCTCGATGATCCGCGCTTCCTTGCTATTGGCATGACGGCTTTCCTTGTTGTGCGACGACGTTCTGCTCCAATTGTCCCGCAGATTGCATACGAATTCCATAAGGATTGTATGTAGCCGTTCCGTTTGCCTGCCGCCCATTTGCCACAGATGTCGCCCTCCCCTCCATGGTGCCGACAGCGCCGATCATGGTGCATCGATACCCTTGACTGGTGCTTGGGGTATGCGGGCGACCCGACATAAGTCGTATACAAAATCGCAAATTGTTGTATCGAGAAGTCGGCAACCCAGTAAACACAGGCGTCCATAAACGCACGTTTGTGTGTATGCAAAAAGTGGCACGGTCCTCGCTAAAAGAGTCGGGCGATTGCTCCGCGGCGCTGCACGACGACTTACCGACCCACTCCACCGGGAATACGATGCGAACGTTGTTGCTGGCGCACGGCAGTGCGCTCTCCAATCTCCCGCTCTTCGTCGCGATCGACGCGGGCATCTTCGCGGCGCGCGGCATCCAGGCGGAAGCACCGGAACTCGCCGAATTCAAGTCGACGGCGGCACTGCTGAGAACCGGCGCGGCGTCGATCGGCACCACGGGCTTCACGCAGGCGCTCGTCGATCACGCGCTGCCCGATCCGCTGCGCATCGTCGGCGGCAGCGGCAAGCTCGGCATGGCGCTCGTCGGGCAAGCCGGCCTGGACGTGAGCCGCTTGCGCGGGCAGCGCGTCGGTACCTTCGCCGACGACCCGATGGAGGCCCTTCTCTTCGATGCGCTGCACATTCACGGCGTCGGCATGGACGAGGTCGAGTGCGTTCGCTTCCCTACGCTCGGCGACGCCGTCAGCGATCTGCGCACGGGCCGCATCGCCGCGCTGACCGTCGTGGAACCGTGGATCTCGCGACTTCAGGCGCAGGGCTTCGACGTGCTGTGCGACGGCCTCGAAGCCTGGCACGGCGAATATCCGGACACCGTACTCGTCGCGCGAGCGAGCTTTCTTGCCAAGCGGCCGGATGTCGTGCGCGAGGTGCTCACCTGCATGCTCGACGCGCAGGCGCTCATCCAGCGCGATCCACGGGCCGCGGCCCGTGCGAGCGCGCATCGCTGGCCGGCGTTCTCGCACGACGAACTGATGGCCGGCATCGCCAGGCAGCCGCCCGCCGTCGACATTCGCCCGTTCGCCCAAAGCGTGCTCGCGCGCGCGCCGGCGCTCGAAGCGCTCGGGCGCATGCGCATGACCTCGCGTCTCGCGGACATCTTCGCATTCGATCTGCTCGACGAACTGCTTGATCACCGCCATGCGGCGTCGAGCCAATGAAACGCCTTCTTTCCTTCTGACGGGGACTCACACGATGTTCAGGAAATTCATCGATGGAAACGCGGCATCCCTGCACCTGAGCGCGCTCGGCCACGGCCGACGCGACTTTCTCGCACGCGGCGCCTGCCTTGCCGGCGGTGCGATGCTCGGCGGCGCATGGCTGACCGACGCCGCGGCGGCCGGCTCGGTCACGCTCAAGGCGACGCACGGCACGGGCCTCTGCAACTGCCCGTTCTTCCTCGTGAAGGAGCGCAATCTGGCCCAGGGCGTCGCGCTGGATTTCGTCACGACGCCGACTAACGCGGATATCGCGGCGTTGTTCGGCGCGGGCGTGGTCGACGTGAGCGTCGTGCCCTACACCAACTTCATGACGCTCTACGACGCCGGCGCGCCGATCAAGGTGGTCGCCGGTTCCGGCGTGCAGGGCTGCGTGATCGCGGCGCAGCCCGGCATCACATCGGCGGAGCAGTTGCGCGGCAAGACCATCGGCACCTTTCAGGCGGACACGCTCGAAATGCTGCCGTACGACTATCTGAAGAAGGCGGGTCTGAGCTTCAAGGACGTCAAGGTGCGCTACTTCGGCACGTCGCCGGAACTGGCGCAAGCGTTCATCGCCGGCAATATCGACGCGATGTGTCACATCGAGCCGTACGCGACGCAGGCGCTCAAGTCGCGCCCCGGCTCGGTGATGCTGTCGAACGGCGTCGATGTCTACGGCGCGAACTATTCGGATTGCGTGCTCGCAGTGCGCGAAAAACTGCTGCACGATAACCGCGACGCGGTGAAGGCGCTCATCAAGGCAATGATGGTCGCGCAGCATCAGGAAGAGCAGGACCGCGCGGCGGCGGTGAAGGACACGGTCGGCAAGTACTTCAAGACGAGCTATGACGCCACGCTCGACGCCGCAACCAAGCAGCCGCCGATGATCGACCAGCGCGCCAACGAGGCGTTCATCCTCGGGCGCGCCCAGAACCTGAAGGAGCTGCGCTATATCAAGAAGCTGCCGGGCAAGGAGATGTTCGACTGGGGACCGCTCACCGAAGTCATCAAGGAAAACGCGGACCTGTACGGCCAGTTGCAGCGCAAGTCCGCATGAGCAGCCCCATGGGAATCGCTACCTCCGTGCTCAGGCGCAGCGGCGAAAAGAAGGCGGCTGACCGCGCCGCTGCCGGCCGTGCGTCGTGTCTGGCCGCCCGGCTCGTGCCGCTGTTATGGGGCATTGCGTCGCTCGCGTGCTTCATCGGCGTCTGGGAAGCCGCGTGGGCGCTCCATTGGGCCGATCCGTTGCTACTGCCGCCGCCGCATATCTTTCTGCGCAACTTCGGCTCGCAGGCGCAGTACTTCCTGCCGAGCGACGTGATCGGCGAGCAGTCGAGCGGAACGGCATTCGGCGCGCTTGCCATGACCATTGTCGCGACGACGCTGCGCGTGCTTGCCGGCCTCACGCTCGGCTTCGTCTGCGCCGTGGCGATGGGCGTCGCGATCCGCTATTTCCGGCTGTTTGGCAACCTCACGCTGCCGACCATCACGCTGCTCGCGCCGATTTCCCCGATCGCCTGGTTGCCGGTCGCGATCTTCGTGTTCGGCATCGGCAACGGGCCCGCGGTGTTCATGGTCTTCATCTCGCTCTTCTTCGTGATGACCGTCTCGACCATCGGACAGATCGACAGCGTGAGCCGGACGCATCTGAACGTCGCTGCGGTGATGGGCGCAACGCGCGCGCAAACCTTCCGGCACGTGATCCTGCCGGCCATCCTGCCTTCGCTCTTCATGGTGTTGCGTATGAACCTGTTCGGCGCGTGGATGGTCGTGCTGATCGCGGAAGCGACCGGCGTCGGCAGCGGGCTCGGCCAGGTCGTCATGCTCTCGCGCAATACATTCAACGCAAGCCTTTCATTCTTCACGATGACGCTGATCGGCGTGCTGGGATTCGCGTTCGACTATCTGCTGCGCATCGTCCAGCGCAAGGTGCTGTTCTGGGTGCCGGAAAGCGGACTGAGGAAATGACATGAGCGATCAAGCCAACATCGCAGTTGAAGCGCGCGCGCAGCCGGCGCTCGTCACGTGCAGTGCCGTGGGGAAGATATGGCCGACGCAGGGTGAGCCGTTCGTCGCGTTGCGCGACATCGAGCTGGAAGTTGCGCGCGGCGAGTTCGTCGTGTTTCTCGGTCCGAGCGGATGCGGCAAGAGCACGCTGCTTTTTCTGATCGCCGGGCTGGAGCAGGCAACTCAGGGCCGCATCGTCTGCGGCGGCGCGGAAGTGAACGCGCCGGGCACGGATCGCGGGCTCGTGTTTCAGGAAGCGTCGCTGTTTCCGTGGCTGACCGTCGGCGAGAACGTCACCTTCGGGCTCAAGATGCAGCACGCGCCGAAGGAGCGCCGTCGCCGCGTCGCGGAGGAGATTCTGGAGCGCGTCGGATTGTCGGAAGCCATCGACAAGCGGCCGGATCAGTTGTCCGGCGGCATGCGCCAGCGCGTCGCGGTGGCGCGCGCGCTCGCGCTGAAGCCGGAGATCCTGCTGCTCGACGAACCCTTCGCCGCGCTCGATGTGCAGACGCGCGCACGCATGCAGCACTTTCTGATCCAGGTCTGGCGGCAGGCTGGCGTGTCGATGATCTTCGTCACGCATCACATCGACGAAGCCATTGCGCTCGCCGATCGCATCGTCGTATTCACGGCGCGGCCGGGGCGCATCAAGACCATCATTCCGGTCGATCTGCCACGCCCGCGCGATTCCCGCAACCCACGGTTCCACGCGCTCGCCGACCAGCTCACCGACTTGCTGCGCGACGAAGTCGACCGCGCGTTCGCCGAACAGGAGCGCATCAAGTCATGATCGATGATTCGGGCGATGTGCTCCGCGTCGCGGCGATCCAGTCGCCGCCATCCACGACCGATCTCGCCCGCAACGAAGCCCTTGCCTTCGATGCAGTGCGGCGCGCGGCCGACGCCGGCGCGCGTCTGATCGCGTTGCCGGAACTCGTGACCGTGCCGTACTTCGCCGGCTCACCGGCGGGACGGTATCGCGGGTGGGCGCAACCCGCGCACGGCGCGTTCGCCGATCGGTGGGCGGCGCTCGCGAAGGAATGCGGCGCCGCGCTCGTCGTGCCGTTCTACGAACACGATCCCGCCAGCGGCTGCTTTCACAACGCCGTGCTCGGCTTCGACGCGAACGGCGCGCCGCTGCGCGATGACGGCGGCGCCATCGCGCGCAAGCTGCATCTGCCAGTCGGCGGCGAACCGCCGCCCGGCTTCGACGAACCCGCGCACTTCACGCCCGGCTCCGCGCTGCACGTGGTGCGCGTGGGCGCATGGCGCATCGGCGTGCTGGTCTGCTACGACCGCCGCTTTCCCGAATGCTGGCGGGCGCTGCGCGCAACCGGCGCCGACCTCGTGATCGTGCCGGTGGCGGGCAGCGGCGGCGACGACATGGACTTTTTCGTCGGCGAGATGCGGACTCACGCGCGCGAGAACGGCCTCGCCGTGCTGTGCGCGAACAAGGCCGGCGATGAATTTCTCGATGACGCGCGGATCGACAATTTCGGCGAGTCGTGCGTCATCGCCGCCGACGGCGCGGTCCTCGCGCGGCGTTCCGGCGCGGCGGGCGCGGGCGTCGTGTCGGCATCGCTGAGTCATGCGGAGATTGCGCGCACCCGTGAGCGGCTTCCCTACTTCTTGCATCGGCGTACCGATCTGTATGGCACGCCATCGTTCTGATCACCACCATCATATCGAGAGAGCAAAGACCATAATGTCCGAAACACTGATCGTGGCAGGCTGGATAGTCAACGGCGCGGCCGACCGCCATAAGGCGGAGATTCTGCGCGATGCGGCGCTCTATCAGCGCGACGGTGTGATCGTCGAAATCGGCCCGCGCGATGCAATGGAGCAGAAGTATCGGCACGCCTTGCGGCTCGGTTCGCCGGATACCGTGCTGATGCCGGGCTTCGTCAACAGCCATCATCATGTCGGCCTCACGCCCGTGCAGCTCGGCTCGCCCGACTACGCGCTCGAACTCTGGTTCGCGGGCCGCATGGGCGCGCGCGAGATCGATCTGTATCTCGACACCCTGTATTCGGCGTTCGAAATGATCGCGTCGGGGATCACGACAGTTCAGCACATTCACGGCTGGCGACCCGGCCCGCTCGACGCCGTGCATCGCGCTGCATCGCGCGTGCTCGACGCGTATCGCGATCTCGGCATGCGCGCGTCGTACAGCTTCGCGGTGCGCGATCAGAACCTGCTCGTCTACGAAGCCGACGACGACTTCGCGGATCGCCTGCCGCCCGACATCGGCGAAAAGCTGCGCGCGCACCTGCGGCGCTTCCGCATTCCGCTGTCCGATTACCTGCAACTTTTCGACACGCTCACACGTGAAAACGAAGGCCACGCGCTGACCGCCATCCAGCTTGCGCCGGCGAATCTGCACTGGTGCAGCGACGACACGCTACTCGCGCTAAAGGAAAAGTCGGACGCGCACGGCGTGCCGATGCACATGCATCTCGTCGAAACCGCCTATCAGAAGGAATATGCGCGCCGTCGCTCGGGCAAGACCGCGGTCGGTCATCTCGCGGATCTCGGGTTGCTCGGGCCGTCGCTTACGCTTGGCCATGGCGTGTGGCTGACCGAGGCGGACATCGAGACCATTGCGCATACGGGCACCTGCATCTGCCATAACTGCAGCTCGAACCTGCGGCTGCGCAGCGGCGTTGCGCCGCTCAACGCGTTCGCGCGGCACGGCGTGACCGTCGGCATGGGACTCGACGAAGCCGGCATCAATGAGGACCGCGACATGCTCCAGGAAATGCGACTCGCGCTCAACGTCCACCGGACGCCCGGCATGGACGACGACGTTCCCACGTGCCCGCAGATTCTCAGGATGGCGAGCGAAGACGGTGCGCGCACGACGCCGTTTGGCGCACGCATCGGGCGTCTGGAAGAAGGCCGGCTCGCGGACCTCGTGCTGATGAACTGGAAGACGGCGACGTGGCCGTATCAGGACGACGATGTGCCGATGCTCGACGCGCTGATGATGCGCGCGAAGACCAACGCCGTCGATGCCGTGATGATCGGCGGCGAAGTGGTGTATCGCGATGGTCGCTTCACGCGCGTGGATCGCGATGCGGTGCTCGAAGACATTGCCCGCGCGTTGTCGAAACCGCGCACGGAGGATGAAATCGCGCGGCGCGAGCTTGGACGGGCGGTGTTCCCGCATGTGAAGGCGTTTTATGACGGCTATCTGACGGGCGAACGCGTTGCGCCACCGGAGCCGTTCTATGCGCCGTCCTCGCGTGTCTGAAGGGGAATGCGACGTGCAGGCCCTTCTCGATCTGGTCGATGCGCGTTTCGACGCGCAAGTGCAATTTCTTTCATCGCTCGTACGCGAGCCTTCCGACAACCCGCCGGGCAACTGCGCGCCGCATGCGGCCATGACGGCCGCGCTGCTCGAAGGCTTCGGCTTTCGCGTGGAGCGGCATCCCGTTCCGCAGGCGCGCGTCGAAGCGGCGGGCATGAAAAGCGTGACGAATCTCGTGGTGAGGCATCGTTTTGGCGATGGCCCGGTCATCGCGCTGAATGCCCACGGCGATGTCGTGCCGCCCGGCGAAGGCTGGTCCGCCGACCCGTACGGCGCCGAAATCCGCGGTGATGCGTTATACGGCCGGGGCGCGGCGGTATCGAAATCGGACTTCGCCACGTACGCTTTCGCGCTGAAGGCGCTCATCGACAGCGGCGCTCGCATCGGCGGAACGGTCGAGCTGCATCTCACTTACGACGAGGAGACCGGCGGGCTGCTCGGGCCGGCGTGGCTGCTGGAAGAAGGCATCGTCGCGCCCGACTATGCGATCTGCGCGGGCTTCAGTTACGCGGTAACGGTCGCCCACAACGGATGCCTGCACCTCGAAGTAACGGTGAGCGGCAAGTCGGCCCACGCCGCGCGCCCGGACTCGGGCCACGACGCGCTCGAAGCCGCCACCGGCGTGCTCCAGGCGCTGTATGGGCATCGGTGCGAACTTCAGGCGATCCGCTCGGCGACGCCCGGTATCGAACATCCGACGCTCGTCGTCGGGCTGATAGAAGGTGGCATCAACACGAACGTCGTGCCGGACCGCGTGACGCTGCGGCTCGACCGGCGCGTCGTGCCGGAAGAAGACGCGACGCGGGCGCGCGAGCGCATCGAGGCCGTCGTGCACGACGCCGTGTGCGATCGTCCGGGCATTGGCGTCGAGATTCGCGAAGTGCTGGCAACCGTGCCGATGCGCTCGCTTCCCGGCGCCGACATGCTCACGCGCGCGCTGCAGGCCGCAGCGCGCGAGATCACCGGCAGCTATATTCCGGCCGAAGGCGTACCGCTCTACACGGATGCGCGTCTCTATTGCGAGGCGGGCGTGCCGACCGTCATCTATGGCGCGGGGCCGCGCACGCTGCTGGAGGCGAACGGGCATCGCGCGGATGAACATGTGAGGCTCAACGACATGCGGCTCGCGACCAAGACCGTCGCGCTGGCGCTCGCCCGACTGCTCGGCGACGCCTGACAACGAGGAGACGAAAAAGACGCCATGCGCATCAAGATCATCAATCCCAACACCACGCAAGGCATGACCGACGCGATAGCGCGTTGTGCGCGCGCCGTGGCCGCACCCGGCACCGAAGTAATCGCGGTCAGTCCGCCGATGGGGCCGCGCTCGATCGAAGGCCATTACGACGACGCCCTCGCCACGCCCGGCCTACTGATGGAAGTCGAGCGCGGCGAACGCCAAGGCGTCGATGCCTACGTGATTGCCTGCTTCGGGGATCCGGGCCTCTTCGCGGCGCGCGAGCTGGCGCGCGGGCCCGTCATCGGCATTGCGGAAGCGGCGATGCACGCGGCCAGCGTGCTCGCGCCGGGCTTCTCGGTCGTGACGACGCTTGGGCGCACACGCGGGCTGGTTTGGCATCTGGCCCAGCGCTACGGCATGGAACGCTTCTGCCGTAACGTGCGCGCGACGGAGCTTGCCGTGCTCGAACTCGAAGTGCCGGGCTTCGCCGCCCGCGCGACGATTCTGGACGAATGCCGGCGCGCGCTCGACGAGGATGGCAGCGAAGCGATCGTGCTCGGCTGCGCAGGCATGGCCGACTTGTGCGCGCAGTTGCAGGACGCGCTGGGCGTACCGGTTGTCGACGGCGTGACCGCTGCGTTGAAATGGTGTGAAGCGCTCGTTGCATTGAAGCTGCGCGCCGCAAAGCATGGGGAATACGCGCGTCCGATCGCCAAGCGCTACACCGGGGACTTTGAAAAGTTCAGCCCGGCGTAAAGCGTCCGTACGCATACGCGGCCGCTCCGCTTCCGCCCGCTGACGCCTCTCCCGCCGTCGATCTCAACCGGTGTGCAACTCGACGGACAGGTGCGCTTCGCGCTGCTCCATCGCCTCCTTGCATCAACAATCAAGGCGCGGGAGCGCTGAAATGACAAGTACCGGTCGAATCAATCTGTGCCTTGGCGGGCGCGCTTACTTCGTTCATGCCTATCCGGCACCTCGCCTTGGTGTGATCGGGAATGGTGAGTCTTGCGGCCCGCGAACGCGCACTTTCGGTAGAGTCGAGATGTGGCGCGGTAGCGGTAGGCTCGGTGTGTCTGTTGCCGCCTCTTTCGTCTGGCGGTGCCCCAATAACCTCGCCGTAACCCCGTTTCCACATCCCGCTCATCGAACCCAGCGTGCAGATCTCCCGCACTGGGCTCTCGGACAAGACATCACGCCTTCACACACGCCAGGCTACGCCCCCACGTGCACTCAGACGTACGAGACCGAAGTACCCGTAAAGATGCGGGGATGGATGGATAAGTCCCGCCCCGGCGTCGTCTGAGCTTATCACCGGTACTACGGGCCTCTCCGCCATCCCAAGACGCCCGGCCTGTCCCTCGCGGGCGTCCGGTTGGTCATCCCTGACCACGCCGAGGGACTTCCCGTGTTGCGTACGCTTTCCTTGTGTACATGCTGTCGCCACTACCCCGGCGCAGCGACTGGGCGTCCAGCCTGCTCATTCACCCGGTCGTATCAGCCTTCCCCGATAGGGTTGTCGGGTCGGCCTGCGCATCGTCCTTTTCGAGGTTTGCTCGGCGTTCACTCGCGTTACGGCCTGCACACTCGCGCTGTCACCTATTTATGACACGCATTACCAGAGGCTTCAGCCACTTCGTTACCTCCACGACTGCTAAGTTGCTTCCGGCTGGAGCGGTTGCCGGGCGGGGCTTGCACCCGCTGGAAAACGCCGCCTTTTCACGGCGCACACCCATCACCGCCGTTCAGAACTTTCCCTCGAGTGTCTCAGGTGCGCTCCAAAGCCGACTCCCGGTAAAGCATCCGATCGTTCGTCAAGATACGAGCGCTGCCAGGGTTCGTATCTATCACCCTTCATCGCATCGCGGCAAAAACCAGGCCGAGCAGCGCACCTCCGTCGCCTTTGTGGCATTTTCGGGCGCGCCGCTGAGACGGTCTCATCAAGACTCTCCCGCGAGCAGGTCGCGATATTGGCATTGATAACATCGATGCATCAATGCTTCCAAAAATCGCACTTCTGTTCTTGGCCTTCCTGCGCAACTATCTGTTACCAGAAGCCCGAGCAAACGATTCGATAGAACAGCACATAAAGAAGAGCCCACGAGGGCGTGACGCCGTTCCTATCAGCGCATCCGGCCGCGCACCCGACACATCTTTCGCACGACACACGTCGCCGTCGAATCCTGCTGCCGCAAGCACGCGCTCGATGGCAATGGCGTCGCTCGCACCCGCTGCGAGCAACGCGCAGCACGGTTCACAACCAAAGCCGCTTTCCATTCATATCGCAACGAAATTCAGGAGACTTCTACATGCAAATCACTGGAATGCTGCACGGCGCGCGCCTGCTGCAATTTGTCGGATTTCCGGCCAGCGAAGTGCTGGGCCCCGATGCGAGCGAAGAGGAAATCAAGTCTCTGATCGACCGTCACAAGCAGATCTTCATCAAGCCGGTATTCAAGGGCGGCGTGGGCAAGAAAGGCAAAGCCGGGCTGCTCGGCCGCGCAACCGACCTCAAGACCGCGCTCGCAGAGAAAGAGCGACTCTACTTCGCCGAACATGTCGTGGGACACGTGAGGGCCAAGGCGAACGGCGTGACGTTCGAGGCCGGCGTACCGGCCAAACATGAAGTCTACTTCTCGATCACCGATTCAACCCGCTTTCGCGCTCCCACCATGACGCTCTCCCACATGGGCGGCATGGACATCGAGGAGGTCGATCCCAAGCAAGTCGCAATGGTACCCTTCGATGCGTTGACCGGGCTGAAGGCCTTCGTCGTCGCCAATGCGCTGAGCGAGATCGGTGCCCCGCGCGAGATCATTTCCCCGCTCGTGCAGCAGTTGCCGAAGCTTTGGGAGCTCTTTCACGACTTCGGCATGACGACGCTCGAATTGAATCCGATCCGCATGCGCGAGGACAAGAAGGGTCGCCTCATGCCGGTGGCCTGCGACTTCAAGTGTGGATTCGACCGCGACGATCCGCGCTTCTCGCGCCTCGGCCTGCCCCCTCACCTGTTCGCCGCGGACTACTCCGACTTCGAGCAGGAGATCAATCAGCTACGCACCCACCAGGGCCAAAGCGATGTCTACGTGATCAACGACAAGGGAACGATTCTCGCGCCCACGTTCGGCGGCGGGGCGAATTCGCTCGTCACGGAGATGTTGGGCGACGCAGCCATCATCTCGTCGGATTTCGGTGGCAATCCGCCCTATGAAAAGATGAAGGAAGTGGCGCGCATCTGCTTCCGGCATTGGCTCAAGCAATCCAACGTACTGTTCATCATCGGCGGCAAGTCCAACAACACCGATATCTACGAAACACTGCGCGCGATGGCCGATGCGCTGCGCGAGCACTTCAGCGAGCACGGTCCGACGCCGCTCTATGTCGTCCTCGGACGCGGCGGCCCGAACCTCGTGCGTGGCATGTCCGCGCTGCGCGACACCTGTGATTCGCTCGGCCTGCCCTATCGCCTTTTCGGGTTCGACTCCGACATCAGCGAAGTGATCCAGTACGCACGCACGGCCGATGCGTGGATGCAATCGGGCGGACGCGCGCAGATTGCAGCGCGTATCGGCGCGCGCGAGGCGCACCCAGAAACGCACGTGGCATAAGGAGATCGACATGGTCAAGCAGGGAAACAATCATTTCCGGTATTTCGTCGGTATCCAGTCGCTTGCACAGATCGCCACGCGCGAAGACCGTGTATGCGTGCTCAACATTCTGGGCGGCGAATCGTCGGAAGTGACGCCGGTGAGCCATGCCTTTTCGGGCGCGAACGTCGTGTTCGGCACGGCGCCTGGCAAGGGCGGACAGACGCTCGCGACAGCCGCCGGCGACCTCCCCGTCTACAACAACGTGCGCGAAGGCCTCGCAGCCGGGCACCGGTTCAATTGCGGCGTCGTGTACTTGCCGCCTTCGGCCGCGCGCGACGGCGTGGCCGAGCTGATCCGCGTGAATCCCGATCTGCGCAAGATCTTCATCATCACGGAGAAGATCTCCGTGCACGACGCGCGGGAAATTCGCGCGATGGGTCAGCAGGCCGGCATCGACATCTTTGGAGCAAACGGACTGGGCGTCGCCGATTCATGGCAGCGCGTGCGCATCGGCGGCGCGCTCGGCGGCGACGATCCGGGCGCGACCTTGCGGCAGGGCTCGATCGCGATCTTCTCCAACTCGGGCGGCTTCAGCACCACCATCGCGCAATATCTGCGCATGAGCGGCTGGGGCACGTCGACCGTGGTCTCCAGCGGCAAGGACGTCTACATCCACTATGCGGCGCCGGAATTCGCATTCGCGCTCGCCAACGACGCGCGCAGCAAGGCGGCCGTGCTGTACTGCGAGCCGGGCGGCTACTACGAGGCCGACGCCGCATTTACGAAGCCCGTGGTCGCGTGCGTGGTGGGCCGCTGGAAGAGCCGTCTTACTCGCGCGGTGGGGCATGCGGGTGCAATGGCGGGCGGCGCAGACGATGCGCTCGCAAAAGAGCGCTGGTTCATGGAGAAGTTTGGAGTCGATCGGCTCTTCACGCCGGACGATCCGTGCTGTTCGGCCAGGGGTGCGGTGGTGACGAACATCGCGCACATTCCAGCGGCGCTCACGGCTGTGATGCGGGAGAACGCCACGATGCCCGACTTCGAGCCCGAAGGCAGCCTCGCGCTCAAGCCGTGGTTCGGCTCCAATCAGGGTCTCGCACTGCCCGATGAACTTTCCCTGCCGGTGGTAGAAGCAGTCGCGCCGTACAACGAGCAGGTGGCGCGGGTGAACAGCCATATAGGCGCGGTCCCGCCACGCCAGCCTTTGAAGGATGCTTCGGGCGCCTCGCAGATGGATGCGAAATCTCAGGTGAGCAGCCTGCACGGCGTGTCGATGCTCGAAGCGGCGACGCACTCGCTCGAAGCGAATGTCTGTCTCGCGCTGTTGCACGAATTCGGCGGAGCGAACGACGCGAAGCTCATCGACGTGGCGGTGGGCGCGGCGGTGAACCTGCACGGCACGCCGGAACTGGCCGCCGCGCAGGCCTCGCGCGAGGCGGGCAACGCGCCCAACGCCGTGCTCGCGGCCGCGGCGGCGATCATTGGGCCGAATCGTCAGCGCGCCGCGCGCGATGCGGCAGCGCTCATGATCGACCGTTTCGCGGCAGCGCGGCTCGCAGACGCGTTCGACGAGACTTTCGACACCGATGCCGTCGATACCAGCGGAAGTGCAGCGCTCTTCTGCGATGAACCCGACCCGAAGGCGCAAGCGCTGCTCGCGGCGCTCGCCGCGCGCGGTGTGAGCTCGGCAATCATCCGGTGGCTGGCGAGCGGTCCGGGCCATCCGCGTTCGGAAGCCGTACTCGCGGCCATCACGACGACGCTCGCCTGGGGCCCGCTCATGCGTAAGCGCATCTCGCGCCTGACGGCGGAAAGTCTGCCGTGGTGGATGAAGCTCTTCGGCACGATGATCGGCGCCTCGGCGGACGCGTCGCGCCACGGTTCCAACGGCTTTTGCGACTTTGCCACTGAAGAGCTGCTCGGCGAGCGCACCTTGACCGAGATCGCCTTCGCGGCGCTCCTCAACCTCAAACCCACGGCCGATGATCTCTTCGCCTTCAAGACGCTCGTCGGCTTGTTGCTGACAAACGGACCGGGCGCAATTTCGGCGCAGGGCGCAAAGGGCGCGGTATCCGCCGATGGCCCCGAGAGTCCCGAGCGCGTCCAGTTGAACAAGGCGCTGGCGGGGTTCCTCACCCACACCGGTTATACGCATGGCGGCAACGGCTACGAAGGCATCGCGTTCCTCAACGAGGCGTTCCGCGACAGCGGTCTCGATGATCCTTCCGATGTGCACCATACGGTCGACCTGGAAGCGCTCGCGCGCCGCTCTGTCGAGCGCTACGCACAGTACAAGGCGCGCCAGAAGCAGATCGGCAGCCTCGACATTGCCAAACTTCCGGGTGTCAACCATCCGGTCTTCAAAGACAAGCCGGTGAATCATGACCCGCGCGAAGTCTTCATCGCGAACCTCTATGCAGCCCGCGGCGAGTACAACGCGTTCCATGCGTACTACCGCGCGCTCGTTCAGGCGCTTTTCGACGCCGGAGTATCGCGTAACGTCTATTGCGTCAATGTCGACGCAGTGATCGCCGCCCTGCTGCTCAAGATGCTGTGGAAGCCGCTCAGGCGCGGGGAGTTCAGCGAGGCGGATCTCGAAACGGCCGCGTTCACGATCTTTCTCTATCCGCGCATGCTCGGCTGCGCGGCGGAAATCGACGATCACCTGAATCGCGGACGCAACATGGACACGCGCACGGCCGCTTCCCAATGCCGCTTCGTGGCATGACAAAGGCTTCTGGCCGCCACCGTCGCGTGCTCGCGTTGCGAGGCGCGGCGGTGGCGGCAGGCCTTGATTGATAATGATAGAACATCAATCGTTCTGAAAATTGCACTTATCGTTTTGCCGGCTCCGGGCGAACATTGCCAAAACCACAATCGGCCGGACCACCGCGTCTTTTCAAGAATTCAGGAGACACCTCGATGCACCCCTCGTCTAACCTTTCGACCGGACGTTCAAAGGCCGCTGCGGTTTTCCGCGTGACGGCCGGGAATTTCCTGGAGCAGTTCGACTTCTTCCTGTTTGGTTTCTACGCCACGCAGATCGCCAACGTTTTCTTTCCCGCCCAGAGCGAGTTCGCCTCGTTGATGCTGACGTTCGCCGTCTTCGGCGCCGGCTTCCTGATGCGGCCGCTGGGCGCGATCGTGCTTGGCGCCTATATCGACGACGTCGGCCGCCGCAAGGGCCTCATCGTCACGCTTTCCATCATGGCTAGCGGCACTATCCTGATCGCGTTCGTACCGGGCTATGCGACGATCGGACTTCTGGCGCCCGCTCTCGTGCTGCTCGGACGGCTGCTGCAGGGCTTCTCGGCGGGCGCCGAGCTGGGCGGCGTCTCGGTGTATCTTGCCGAGATGGCCACGCCCGGCCGCAAGGGCTTCTTCACGAGCTGGCAGTCCGCGAGCCAGCAGGTGGCGATCGTTGTCGCCGCGGGCCTCGGCTTCGCGCTCAATCAATGGCTTGACGCATCGGCCATCGCAGCGTGGGGCTGGCGCGTACCGTTCTTCGTCGGCTGCATGATCGTGCCGTTCATCTTCATGCTGCGGCGCAATCTGGAGGAAACGCAGGAGTTCAAGTCGCGCCAGCATCGTCCGACCATGAAGGAAGTATTCAGCACGCTGGTCCAGAACTGGGCCGTCGTCGTCGCCGGCATGATGCTGGTGGCGATGACCACCACGAGCTTTTATCTCATCACAGTCTACGCGCCGACCTTCGGCAAGACGGTCCTGCACCTGAGCACCGCCGACAGTCTGCTCGTGACGCTGTGTGTCGGCGTGTCGAACTTCGTGTGGCTGCCGATCGGCGGGGCGCTCTCCGACAGGATCGGCCGCCGGCCGCTCCTCGTCGCCATGACCGTGCTCGCCATCGCGACCGCATACCCGGCGCTGTCGCTGCTCGCTCACGCGCCGAGCTTCGTCAACATGCTGCTCGTGCTCCTTTGGCTCTCGTTCATGTACGGCATCTATAACGGCGCGATGGTCGTCGCGCTTACGGAAGTGATGCCGGTGCAGGTGCGCGTCGCCGGCTTCTCGCTCGCCTACAGCCTCGCTACGGCCGTGTTCGGAGGCTTCACGCCCGCGATCTCGACGGCGCTCATTCATATGACCGGCGACAAGGCCGCACCCGGCTACTGGATGAGCCTCGCCGCAGCGTGCGCGCTTCTGGCAACGTTCGCGCTCTATCGCCGACGCGCAGTAACACTGACGCCGGCGCACTGATGCGCTTCCCCCGCACCCAACGCAACCCTGCACGAACACGACCATGAGAAACCTGCTTCTGAAACTTTGCGCGGCGGCGCTCGTCGCAAACTCGGCCGCTGCGGCGAACGTGCAGGCCGCCGACCTGCACGTCATGAGCTCGGGCGGCTTCACCGCCGCGTACAAGGTGCTCGGCCCGAGATTCGCGTCCCAGACGGGCGACACGCTCGACACCGCGCTCGGGCCGTCGATGGGCAAATCGCCCGAAGCGATCCCCAACCGGCTCGAGCGCGGCGAGCCCGCGGACGTCGTCATCATGGTCGGCTACGCCCTCGACGAGCTGATCAAGCAAGGCAAGGTCATCCCCGGATCGCGGGTCGAGCTGGCCGATTCGCGCATCGGCATGGTCGTGCGCGAAGGTGCGGCGAAGCCCGACATCGGCTCGGCAGAAAGTCTCAGGCAGACCCTGCTGCATGCGAAATCGATCGCCTATTCGGACAGCGCGAGCGGCGTCTATATCGAGCGAGAGTTGTTCAAGAAGCTCGGCATCGAGGAACAGGTCATGTCGAAGGCGAAGATGATCCCGCGGATTCCGGTGGCGTCGGTGGTGGCGAACGGTGACTACGAAATCGGCTTCCAGCAGGTGAGCGAATTGCTGCCCGTCCAGGGTGCCACGTTCGTCGGAAAGATTCCCGAGTCTCTGCAGTCCGTCACACGTTTCGCCGCCGGCATCCCCGTCGGCGCGCAGCATCCGAAGGAAGCGAAGGCGCTCCTCGACTATCTCGCTTCACCCGATGTGCAAGCCGAAGTGAAAGCGACCGGGCTCGATTCCGTCTCCGCGCGTTGAGGCAGAACCATCGGAAGGCTTGTCTCAGCTAGCCTTCCCGTCACCCCGTGGTATCCGTCGCGGGGTCATTTGCAACGTCCGGGCGGCCTGGCTCGGCCGTCCTGAGCATCTGTGCGAGACGCGCGCGATCGCACGCGCCTTCCCACATCGAAACGAAGATCACTGCGCAAGCGTTGCTAATGACGCTCGTCAGCGCGCGCGCCTCGGACATGAACCGGTCGATGCCCACCAGCAGCGCCACCCCGGCAACCGGCAGATCGGGAATCACCGTGAGCGTAGCGACGAGCGCGACCAGCCCGCTGCCGGACACGCCGGCCGCACCCTTGGAAGTCAGCAACATGACGGCGAGCATCGTCGCGATCTGCGGCGCGGAAAGCGGCACATCGCACGCCTGCGCGATGAACATCGAAGCGAGCGTCAAATAGATCGCGGTGCCGTCCAGATTGAACGAATAGCCTGCGGGCAGCACGAGCCCCACGACGCCCTTGTCGCAACCGAGCGCCTCCAGCTTCACGATCAAACGCGGCAGCACCGGCTCCGTCGACGATGTCGCGATAACGATGAGCAGTTCCTCACGCATATAGCGCAAGAGTCGCCAAAGCGCGAAACCATGCAGGCGCGCGAGCGGCGCGAGTATCAGCGCGACGAACAACACGCATGCGACGTAGAAGGACACCATCAGCATACCGAGCGAGCCGACCGAGCGGATGCCGAAGCGGCCCACGGTGAAAGCCATCGCGCCGAACGCCCCGAGCGGAGCCAGCCGCATGATCATCGCGAGCACGCGAAAGAGTATCTGGGCGATGCCATCGATAAGCGTCAGCACGGGCCGGCCGGCTCGCGGATAAGAGTTCAGCGAGAAGCCGAAGAGGAGCGAGAGCAGCAGCACCGGCAGCACCTCGCCCTTCTCGAAGGCGCCGAGCATCGTCTCCGGGATCACGCTCAACCCGAAGGCCACAAGCCCGCCCGCCTGCGCGTGCTTCGCATATTGCGCGAGGATGCTTGAATCCAGATGAAGCACGTCGATGTGCATGCCGGCGCCAGGTCGCAGCACGAACGCGATGGCGAGTCCGAGCACGAGCGCGACGGCCGTCAGGAGATAGAAAAGCGCCAGGGCCTGGATGATCGTGCGTCCGATGGCCTTCCCGCTGGCAAGCGACGTGATACCCGAGACGATCGTGCAAAAGACGATCGGCGCGATCATCATCCGCACGAGCCCGACAAACGCATCGCTGAGGGGCTTGAGCAGCGCGCCCGTCGCCGGCCAGAAGTGCCCGAGGGTCATACCGAGCACCATGGCCAGCAGGACTTGCACATAGAGCAAACGAAGCGGTCTTGCCAACCTCACGATGCGGTCTTCCTTCTTGTCTTCACTGAAGCCGTTACGTTATTGCCCACGGCATCACTGCTTGGGACGCTGGCGCGCTTCGTCTCGATGATCGTCCGGTGGAACTCCTGTGCGGCCGGTGTGAGCGGCCGTCCGCGCCGTCTTACGATTCCCACGCGTCGCTTGACCACCGGTTCGACGAGCGGCACGCTCGTGAGGATCGGATGGTCATGTCCGGGCATGGCCATCGACGGCACTGCGGCGACGCCGAGCCCCGCTTCGATCAACCCGAGCATGGTCGTCACGTGTCGCGTCTCGCAGACGCTAGGCGCACGTGGCGCCACGGTCGAGAGGGCTTGGTCGAGCAGCAGACGGTTGCCGGAAGTCTTGTCCACCGAGACGTAATCGTGCTCGTAAAGCTCGTTCCAGGTCACGCGCTTCTTGCGTGCGAGGGGATGGTCCCGGCGGCAGGCAGCAACAAACCGCTCCTGCAGCAGGACTTTGAACTCGATCTCGGACTCCTGGCTGCCCATGAAGCTCACACCGAAATCAGCCTCGCCACTGATGACGGCGCCCAGCACCTCGTTCGCGCTCGAATCGAGGAGCTTGACCCGGATGCGTGGAAAGCGGCGATGATAGCTCGCGATGACGCTCGGCAGAAAGTAGTACGCCACCGATGGCACGCAGGCGATAGTCACATGACCCAGGCGGCTCGATGAAACATCGCGAATGCCGAGCAGCGCGACGTCAAGGTCATCGAGCAGTTGTTCCGCGCTCGGGGCAAACACGCGACCGACGGTGGTAAGCGTGACGCTGCGCGTGGTGCGCTCGAAGAGACGCACGCCGAGCGCTTCCTCGAGCTTGTCGATCCGACGACTCAAGGCCGGCTGGGAAATGCTCACCGCCTCGGCGGCCTTTCGGAAGCTTCCCAGTTCCACCACCGCGCGAAAGGCCTGCAAGTCGTTCAAGTCGAAGTTAACGCCCACGGCCGTCCTCCGCATTTTAGATGCCGACTATTTTTGCATGATTCAGCCGAGATCCCCTCCACCCGAACGACGGTCGTCTCCGCAGCCTTTGATGGGGTGCCACTGACATGAGTGTGACGGACCGGTTTCGCACAGTCAGCCGACATTCGCGTTCGGGACGCAGTTGTCCCTTTATGGCCGCACCCGGACTTTCAGCTCATATCGCAGGCACGCGCTAGAATCGAAGCACTTTCCTTCCGGTTACCATCCAATTGCACCGCCGCGCCGACCGAATACGGTTCGATCTCACCACTCTGCGCCTGTTCGAGGCGACCGCCGAAATGGGCGCGATCACCAAGGCCGCAGAGCGGCTCGCGCTCGCGCCCGCCGCCGCATCGCGGCGCATCAGCGAGCTGGAAGCGCAGTTCAGCGTGGCGCTGTTCGAACGCCGGCCCCACGGTATGACGCTCACCGACGCCGGCCGCGCGCTGCTCGCCCACGCCCGCAGCATTATTCACTCGGCCGCGCGCATGGCCGACGATGCGTCCGCCTTCCTCAAGGGCGACCGCGGCATCGTGAAGATCGCGGCATGTACATCGGCCGTGCTACAGTTTCTCGCCGACGATATCCAGCGCTGCCATGCGGCGCATCCCGGCATCGATATCGATCTGCAGGAACTCAACAGCCATGGCGTGATGCAGGCGCTCACGCGCGGCGTCGTCGATATCGGCATCTATGAAGCCTCACTCGGGCGGCTGGCGTTTCCGACGCGCGTGTATCGCGAGGACCGGCTCGTCGTGCTCGCAACGCCCAGTCATCCGCTCGCCGCGCGCAGGCAGGTCAGCGTCGACGACATTCTCGGCTGCGACGTGATCGGCCTGACCGAAGGCTCGGCCATCTCCACGGCGCTCGTCCGGCTCGCGAATCGGGCAGACCGTCAGTTGCACATGCGCATCCGGGTGGGCAGTTTCGACAGCATGACGGCGATGGTCGCGGCGGGCGTCGGAATCGGCGTGATGCCGCGCGGGGTCGCATGCGCGCTGGCGAAGGGCAAGCGCTTCCGCATCCTGCCGATCGCGGACGGCGACAACGTCGAGGGCATCTGGCCCACGCGGCAGTTCCTGCTCTGCCATCTGCCCGCCGACGACATTGCCTCATCGACCCTCTCCATACTGGATCTGCTGTCGCAGCCGGTTTCGCAAAACGCGAAACCTGCATAGCCGAATGAGCGATGGCCAGCGGCGGCGATTGTCCTTATCGTAGGGAATCGCCTCGCCTCAAGGCGCGGCTTGTTCCCACCGCCATCGCTTTCAGAATTCATGTCCGATCAACCCGTTCGTATCGCACTCAGCATCGGCGACCCTGCCGGTATCGGCGCCGAAATCATCGCGCATCTGCTGGCCGATCCGGCCACGCACGCCAGCGCGCACATTACGCTCATCTCCAATCATGCAGCGCTGGCGCGAGGCGCCGCTGCTGCAGGCGTGCCCGTTCCGCAAGCATCCGACTGGCTCGATATTCCCGATTGGGCGGGCAGCGATGCCGTGTTCGCGCCCGGTGTGATCAGCGAGGCGAGCGGCCGCTTCATGCTCGATTCGCTGCGTCTCGCGGTGCGCATGGTGCAGGAAGGCCGCGCCGATGCGGTGTGCTTCGGCCCGCTCAACAAAAGCGCACTGCGCGCCGGCGGCATGAAGGAAGAAGACGAGATGCGCTGGTTCGCCAGGCTCCTGGAGCATCGCGGCGTGTGCGGCGAACTCAATGTGCTCGACCCGCTGTGGACCGCGCGCGTGACGTCGCATATCCCGCTCAAGGACGTCTCCGCGCATCTTTCGCCGCAGGCGGTGGCGGATGCCATCGGCATGCTCACGGCCGCGCTGCGCGCCTCGGGCAACGATGCGCCGCGCATCGGCGTGTGCGGGCTGAATCCGCATAATGGCGATCACGGCAACTACGGCAGCGAAGAGGCCGACATCATCCAGCCCGGCATGGCGCTCGCCCAGTCGCGCGGCTTCGCATCGACCGGGCCGTTTCCCGCCGACACGATCTTCCTGCGCGCCGGCGCGGGCGAACTCGACGGCATCGTCACGATGTATCACGACCAGGGGCAGATCGCGACCAAGCTGCTCGGCTTCGAAGTCGGCGTGACGGTCGAAGGCGGTCTGCCCATTCCGGTGACGACGCCCGCGCACGGCACGGCCTACGACATCGTTGGCAAGGGCAAGGCAAGCGCCACCGCGATGGCGCACGCCTTCGATCTCGCCTGCCGGATGGCGCGCTCGAAGCAGACCGCGACCGTCCGAGCCGCATAAAAAAACTGAACGCAGACCGACGGCGCATATCGCGCCGCAACGGCATTCATCCCCGGAGGAGACATGAATTCGCAATCGATGCGTCCCGCACGCACACACGTCCAGCGCATGGTGCTCGCGCTGCTGTGCGCGATGTCGTTCATCCTGTATCTGGACCGCGTCAATCTCGCAGCCGCAGCCGGTCCGATCAAGGCGGAGCTCGGGCTATCCAACACTACGCTCGGCATCGCATTCTCGGCATTCGGTTACACCTATGCGATCTTCCAGATCATCGGCGGATGGCTCGCGGATCGTATGGGCGCACGCCGCACGCTCCTGATCTGCGGCTCGATCTGGGTCGTCGCCACCATCGCGACGGGACTGGTCGGCGGGCTTGCGTCATTGTGCGCGGCGCGGCTGCTTTTGGGCATCGGCGAAGGCGCGGCGCTGCCCGCGCAGGCGCGCGCCATCGCCAACTGGTTTCAGACCAAGGATCGCGGCTTCGTGCAGGGCATCACGCACTCGTCGTCGCGGCTCGGCAATGCGGTCGCGCCGGCCCTCGTCGCGCTGCTCGCGACGCTGTATTCGTGGCGTCTGTCGTTCATCATCGTCGGCGTGCTGACAGCGGCGTGGATCGTCGTGTGGGTGCTGTACTACCGCGACGATCCGCGCGCGCATCGCGGCATCAACGACACCGAGCTCGCACTCTTGCCCGCGCAGATCGCCGGACAATCGCAGACGCGCACGGCCACGCCGTGGCGGCGCATTCTGGGCCGCATGTCGCCGTCGATCTTCGTGTACTTCTGCCAGGTGTGGAGCAACACGCTGTTCTTTAGCTGGGTGCCCCTGTACTTCCTGCACGGCTATGGACTGAACCTGAAGGAATCCGCGATCTTCTCGTCGGGCGTGTTTCTCGCGGGCGTGGTCGGCGACGTGCTCGGCGGCCTGCTGAGCGATCGCGTGCTCAAGCGCACCGGCAGCCTCAAGCTCGCGCGTCAGGGCGTGATCGCGCTCAGCCTGATCGGCGCGTTCGTCTTCATGATTCCCGTGATGATGAGCCGCGATCTCACCGTCGTGACGACTTGCCTGTCGGGCGCGTTCTTCATGCTGGAACTGACGATCGGACCGATCTGGGCCGTGCCGATGGACGTCGCGCCGCAACACGCGGGCACGGCGAGCGGCACGCTGAACACGGGCGCCGCGCTCGCGACCATCATCTCCCCGGTGGTTTTCGGCGCGGTGATCGATGCGACTGGCAACTGGAGCCTGCCGTTCGCGGGCTCGCTACTGTTCCTGCTGCTCGGTACGGTGATGACGCTGAAGATTCGGCCCGATCGTTCGATCGACGCGCGCTCGGAAGTGGCGCGGCTCGATGGCGAAAGCCATCCGGCGAGCGGCGAGCCGCATGTCAAGGCCGGCCGCTGAAATGCTCGATGCATTTCGCCGGCGAGTGCAAGCCCAAGCCGGAGGATGTGGCTGAGAAAGATGATGGCGCGGCTCGCGATCAACCGTGGCATCCAGTGCGCGACGCATGGAAACGCGACCCGAGCCCGCTGCTGCTTTCGCTGCGTGGCTTCCTGCCGGCGGACGATGCGCGCGTCGGCTTCTTCGATGACGCCGATCACGCCCTTCACGCGCTGCAGTCGTGCGCGACGATGCCATGCTTCGCGCCGTGCTCGCGCAACGCGGACTCGAAGAACGCGAGCGGCATCGGCGGCGGAAGATCATAGCGCGGCCCGAGTTGCGCGAGCGCGCGGCCGAAGCGAACGAAGGTCGCGAAGTCGCGCGGATAGCGCCGCGCATCGACGCCGAGAAAACGCCCTTCGCGCTTCGCCCGCCCGAGCAGCGCGCGCCAAGTCCCGCGAGCCATTCGCTGCCCCCTTCGACATCGAGCCTGCGCGCCTGCCGCGCCGTGATTCCCTCGGACATGCCGCCCACCCTGCCACCGGGAGCGCACGTCCACGCAGCGCGCTTTCGCCGAAGCCGGGCAGATCGGGCGCGTGCACGTCGAAGTCGTCATGCAGCGCGAGCGCGAGCGGCTCCATGTAGCGGCTCGAGATCACGAGGCCATGCACGAGCACGACGGGCAGCCGCTGCGCATGGCCGCCCGAGCACGACGCATGACGCGAGAACATGCGATACGGCCCTGCCCGCGTATAGCGCACCGTGATGCCCGCGTGCGCGCTCGCGTCGCTCAGCGCGGGCGTGCGCTTCAGGCGCGTCCATTCGATCGCCGCCCATGCGGCGAGCGCGCATGCGCCAGCACCGGCCGCGGCGAGCGCAACCGTGCGCCGGTCCACATGCGCCGGTCTCACTCGGCGGGATCGAGCGCAACTTTGATCCATCCCGGCTGCCTCTCGTCGAAGGCCTTGTAGGCATCGATCACGTTCATCAGCGGCTCGCGCGTCGAGAGCACGCGCAGCGGATCGAACGAGCCGTTGCTCACGCGCTCGATGAGCGCGGGCGTCACCGCGCGATGATGGCAGTTACCCATCTTGATCGTGAGGTTCTTGTTCATCGCGGCCCCGAGCGGAAAGAAGCGATCGTTCGGCGGATACACGCCGATCACGCCCAGCGTGCCGGCTTTCGCCAGCGCGGCCACGCCCCAGTCGAGCGCCTGCGTGGGCGCATCGCCGGGAATCCAGTGGCCGTCGTATTCGTTGCGCTCGCCCGTCACCGCGCGGCTTTCCGCCTCGCCCTGCTTCGCGCCGTCCCGCGACGCGGCCGGGCCGGCCTGCGGACGAACGGCATCGACGCCCACTGCGTCGATCACGCGATCCACGCCGATTCCGCCCGTCAGCGCGAGAATCGCCTCGACGGGGTCTTCCTCGTCGAAGTTGACCGCTTCGGCGCCCTGCGCCCGTGCCATGCCGAGGCGGTCGACGAGCCGATCGACCGCGATCACGCGTCCCGCGCCGAGCATGAACGCGCTGGCGACCGCGAACTGGCCCACCGGCCCCGCGCCGAACACGGCAACCGTGTCGCCCCGGCGCACTTCGGCGAGTTGCGCGCCGAAAAAGCCGGTCGGGAAGATGTCGGACATCAGGATCGCGCGCTCGTCGTCGATGGTTTCGGGCAGCCGGATGAGGCTTGCGTGCGCGAGCGGCGTGCGCGCGTACTCGGCCTGCAGCCCGTTGATCGGGCCTGTCGCCTTCGGCCCGCCGAAGAACGCCGTACCCGCCGCCGCGCCGTTCGGATTGGCGCGATCGCATTGCGCCGTATAACCCACGCGGCAGTACGAACAGCAGCCGCAGGAAATGGTCGACGGAATCAGCACGCGGTCGCCCGCCTTCAGGTTGCGCACGCCGCGGCCGACCTGCTCGATCACGCCGACGCCCTCATGGCCCAGTATCGTGCCCGGCACCATGCCCGGCAGCGTGCCGCGCACCATGTGCAGATCGGTCCCGCAGATTGCACTCGTCGTAAGGCGCACGATGGCATCCTGATCGTGCTCGATGCGAGGGTCCGGTACGTTGTCGAGCGAGATTTCGCCTATTGCATGAAACACCACCGCTTTCATTTCACGCTCCTCGTGGAGTAACTGTCCGGCTCTCAGTGAGCACACTCAGTGAGCCCACTTCAGCGCTTCAGCAATAGGTGCGCCCGCGCGCGCCTGACCACCTTCCCGGCCGGCCATGCAACTTCGCGCGTCACGACGCAATGTGAAGCGCATGCCCCATATCGTCAGTCAAAAGCGAAAAGCACTGAGGCACGTCCATTGCGAAGGCTGCAAACCGACTTGCCAGGACCTGCCGACCATGCCCCGGTTCTCCCGCAGAACGATCGTGATTTCGCCTCATCTCGACGATGCCGTATTCAGCTGCGGTGCCATGCTCGCGGCGTCGCCGGGCGCAGTCGTGTGCACGGTATTCACGGGCGCGCCACGCGCGGCGCTCGTCACGGACTGGGACACGCAGTGCGGCTTCGCGAACGCGCATCAGGCCATGCGCGCGCGCCGGGCCGAGGACGTGGCCGCGCTGGAGATACTCGGCGCTCGTGCCGCGCATCTCGGCTTCCTCGACTCGCAATATGCGCAAGGCAGGACGAACACGGCGAGGGAAATCGCAGCAGCCATTCGCAACGTGATCCGCGAATGCACCTGCGACACGCTGTTCATTCCCCTCGGCCTTTTCCATTCGGATCACCATCTCACCCATGCGGCCGCGCGCGAGGCGAGCCTTTCCGACACATCCATTGCGTGCATTGCGTACGAGGACTGTCTGTACCGGCGCATGAACGGCCTCGTGCAAATGCGGCTCGCCGAACTCGCAAACAGCGATATCGAAGCCACACCGCTCCCCGATCCGATCGATGCCGAAGCGCTTGCGTGTCGCGCAACGAAGCAACGCGCCGTGCAATGCTATGCGAGTCAGCTCAAAGCCTTCGGCCCGCATGGCTATGACGACGTCCTCTCCCCAGAACGCTTCTGGCGCCTTCGAACGACCGATCGAAATGGATGAACGGGCAATGTTTGCCGATTCGTGCCACGCACGGCTCACGCTGATCGTGCTCACTTACAACCGTGCCGATCAGGTTCTTGAGACGCTCGCAAGACTTGCCGCGTTGCCGGACCGCGCGCGGATCATTGCGGTCGATAATGCTTCCACCGACGCAACCGCCGAACGCATCGCGGCAAGCTTTCCCTTCGTCGAGCTCATCGTCGCACCGGGCAATCTCGGCGCGTCAGGACGCAATCTAGGCGTCGCGCGCGTCGCGACGGAGTATGTCGCGTTCTGCGACGACGACACCTGGTGGAGCGCCGGCTCCCTTTCGCGCGCGGTCGAGATACTCGATGCCGCGCCGCGCGTCGCAGTGCTGAACGCGCGCGTCGTCGTCGGCGAACACGGCGCGGTGGATGAGACGTGCGAGCGCATGCGCGAAAGCCCGCTTGCGACCCACGGATTGCCGGGCCCTTCTCTCGTCGGCTACATGGCGGGCGCCTGCGTATTCCGCACGAACGTCTTCCGGCAGGTCGGCGGCTACGAGCCCAGGTTCCACATTGGCGGAGAAGAGACGCTCGTCTCGCTCGACGTCCTGTCCGCGGGATACGAAATCGTCTACATGGATGAGCTCGTTCTACATCATCATCCTTCTCCGCTGCGCGACAGCGCACGACGGCGCAGGCTCCTCGCGCGCAACGCCGCGTGGGTCGCATGGATGCGCCTGCCTCTCATCGAAGCGCTGCACGCCACGCGTGAAGCCCTGACGGTGATGCGCGCAGAACACTCGCTCAAGCGCGATCTGCCCGCGCTCGCTGGTGGCATCGCGTGGGCCATGGTCAGGCGCCGCGTGATCCCGCCGCACGTTCAGGACATGCGCCGCATCGTCCGTGAAGACGATGAGCGCCGCGCGAAGAAGGCAGACGCATCGGCGTCTTTCCGTTCTACACGCGATGCGTAAAAACGCGCGCGTCCGTGCATCGAACCAAACGATATTTGGTCCGCTCCACGACGAACCGCAAATCGTTTCGTAGTTCTTCCGACCAACGCCACGAGTGGCACGTCGAATGCTGAAACCTGGCGACTGATCCACGCGATTGTGCACCTCGCACGCGCCGATGGGGATCGTATGACAGGGGGCTCCCGTGAAAATCGCTTTGATCAGTGAACATGCTTCGCCCCTGGCGATCGCAGGCGGCGTGGACAGTGGCGGACAGAACATTTATGTGGCGAATGTCGCGCGCCAGCTCGTTCGCATCGGTCATGATGTCGACGTCTTCACGCGCCGCGATCGTTCCTTATTGCCGCTCGTCTCTCGCTTCGAGAATCTCCGCGTGATAAACGTGCCGGCAGGGCCGCCTGTGCAGTTGCCCAAGGAGCAGCTTCTACCGTACATGGGCGCGTTCGCCAGCTTCATGATTGACTTCATGCGGAAGGAAGCACAGCCGTATGCGATCGTGCATGCGAACTTCTTCATGTCGGGCCTCGTCGGCTTGCACATCAAGGATGTGCTCGGCCTGCCGCTCGTCACGACGTTTCACGCGCTCGGCCGCGTGAGACGCCTGCATCAGGGCGAATCCGACGGCTTTCCGGATGCGCGCTTCGAGATCGAGGACGAGCTCGTGAAGCGTTCCGACTCGGTGATCGCCGAATGCCCGCAGGACGAGAACGACCTGATCCACCTCTACGCCGCCGATCCCGCGCGCATCGATCTCGTTCCTTGCGGTTTCGACCGTGCGGAGTTTCACCCGCTCGAGAAGGCGGCAGCAAGAGAACGGCTCGGCTGGCCGCAGGACCGTTTCATCGTGCTGCAGCTCGGGCGCATGGTGCCGCGCAAGGGCGTCGACAATGTCGTGCGTGCGCTCAGCGTGTGCCAGTCCGAGCATGGCGAAAGTGCCGAACTCTATGTGGTCGGCGGCAATTCCGACGAGGCCAACGAGATCGCGACGCCGGAGATCGTCCGTCTGCGCGGCATCGCGCGCGAATTCGGCGTCGAGACGCATGTGCATTTCGCCGGCCGTCATGGACGCGCCGAGCTGAAGCACTTCTATAACGCCGCCGATGTGTTCGTGACGACGCCGTGGTACGAGCCGTTCGGCATCACGCCGCTGGAGGCGATGGCGTGCGGCAGGCCGGTCATCGGCGCGGACGTGGGCGGCATCCGCTATTCGGTCGCACATGGTGAAACCGGTCTGCTCGTCCCGCCGAAAGCTCCGGCCGCGCTCGCGCATGCAATCGCCGCGCTCAAACGCGATCCGATGCTCGCGCGCCGCATGGGCGAGGCGGGCCTCGCGCGCGCCAACGCGATGTTTACGTGGTCGAGCGTCGCGCAAGCGCTCGCGGAGGTCTACGCGCGCGTGAGCGGAGAGGAAGCGCAGGACGCACGCGTCGCGATGGGCGGAGGATCGCGATGATGAAGACGCCACGCGCCGCCGTCTTCATCGACAAGGACGGCACCCTGCTCGACGATGTGCCCTGGAATGTCGATCCGCACATGATGCGCCTCGCACCCGGGGCGTTCGAAGCGCTGCGCCTGTTCGCATCGCGCGACGTGCCGCTTTTCGTCGTCAGCAACCAGAGCGGAGTCGCGCTGGGCAAGTTCGAATGGCACGCGCTCGATCGAGTCGAGACGCGTCTGCATGAACTCGCCGCGGAAGCGGGCGCTCTATTCGAGGATGTCTACTGGTGCCCGCATCACCCGCAAGGCGTCGTGCCTGAATACACACGAACCTGCGCATGCCGGAAGCCCGCGCCCGGACTGCTGCTGCGCGCGGCGCGCGAGCATCATATCGATCTCTCGCGAAGCTGGTTCATCGGCGACATACTCGACGACGTCGAAGCCGGTCATCGCGCGGGCTGCCGCAGCGTGCTCATCGATAGCGGCAACGAGACCGAATGGCTGCGCGGCGCGGGACGCGAGCCCGATATCGTCGTGAAGGACATGCACGAGGCTGCGATAGCCATCGTCAACGCGGAGTGTCCGGCATGAAGCGCGATCCGGTGATTCCGTCGACGTTGCCCCCGGTCATCGAGGCGCATGCGCGCAAGAGCGCGGCGAATCAGGCGCGCGACTGGGGCCCGGACGTGAAGCGCATCCTTTGCGTCCGTCTCGACAATCTCGGCGATGTGTTGATGACCACGCCCGCGCTGCACGCGCTGCGCACGGCGCAGCCGGGACGGCATCTGACCTTGCTCGCATCGCGCGCGGGCAAGGCGGCAGCGCCCTTCATCGATGCGATCGACGACGTGATCGAATACGACGCGCCGTGGGTCAAGCAGGATGCGCCCGTCGACCCCCTCGCGGATCTCGCGATGCGCGCACGCCTCAACGCCGCTCAATTCGATGCGGCCGTGATCTTCAGCGTGTACAGCCAGAACCCGCTGCCCGCCGCGATGCTGTGTCATCTCGCCGGCATTCCACTGCGCCTCGCGCATTGCCGCGAAAACCCTTACGGCCTTCTCACCGACTGGGCGCAGGAAACCGAGCCGCAGCACGGCACGCGGCATGAAGTCGAACGTCAGCTCGAACTCGTTGCTCGAATCGGCGCGTGCACGGCGGATACACACATGCGCTTCAACGTGCGCCCCGAAGACGCCGCGTCGCTTGAGCAAAAGCTGCACGCGAGCGATGTCGATCCGCACGCGCCGTTCATCGTCGTGCATCCGGGTGCGAGCGCCGAATCGCGCCGATATTCGGTCGCGCGGTTTGCGGAAGTGATCGCGCGATTAAGCGGGCAACTGCAATGGCCGATTCTCGTCACCGGCTCGCGCGGCGAGCGTCCTTTATGCCGCGAAGCATGCGGCGCAAACCGTCATGCGACCGATCTGTCGGGCGCGCTCGAACTCGGTGAACTCGCCGCGTTGATACAGCACGCTCGCGTGCTCGTTTCGAACAACAGCGGACCGGTGCATCTCGCATCGGCGCTCGGCACGCCCGTCGTCGATCTCTATGCGCTCACGAATCCGCAGCACATGCCGTGGCAGACGCCGCATCGCGTGCTCTATCGCGACGTGCCGTGCCGCTGGTGCTATCGCAGCGTGTGTCCGGAAGGACATCATGCGTGCCTCGTCGGCGTCAGTGTCGACGAGGTCGTGGCGGCAGCGCTCGAGCTGATCGAAGAAAACCCATCGCCTGTCAACAAGCCAACACGAACCTTCTAGCCATGTACACATTGGGAATCAATGCGGTTTATCACGACAGCGCAGCGGCGCTCGTACAGGACGGCATGGTCATCGCCGCGGCCGAGGACGAGCGCTTCACGCACGTCAAGCACGCGAAGCGCCCCGTGCCGTTCTCGACGTGGCAGCTTCCCTTCGATGCCATCGACTATTGCCTGAAGGAAGCGCGCATCGAGTTGGCCGACGTCGATCACATCGCGTATTCGTACGATCCGCAGCTTTTCTCCGGCATGCCGAAGGACATGAAGGCGAGCATCGCGTTGCCGCTGATCCCTTCTGCGCAGGCCAGCAGTAACCCTTCGGAATCGCCTTGGGACCCCTTGTTTCTGAGCTATATCGTCAACGCCAAGGGGCAATTGCTCGACGGCGCGCCGCATCATCTGAAGCGGCGTTTCGCGAGCGGCGGACGCGCCCCGCGCTTCGCATGGCACAACGTCGATCATCACCTTTGTCACGAAGCAAGCGCGTTTCTCGCCGCGCCGTTCGAGGACACAGCCGTGCTCACCATGGACGGACGCGGCGAAGGCGTCACGACGAGCCTCGGGCAATTCGTGAACGGCGAGTATCAGCGGCTCAAACAAGTGGAGCTGCCACATTCCCTAGGCTTGCTTTATGAAGCCGTGACCGGCTATCTCGGCTTTCTGCATTCGTCGGATGAGTACAAGGTGATGGCGCTTGCTTCGTTCGGCAAGCCCGCTTACGTCGATCATTTTCGGCAGGTCGTGAGGTATCGACACGACGGCAGCTATACCGTGGATGCGCCGCGCCTCGTCGAACGTTTCGGTCCCGCGCGCGAACGTGGCGGCCCGCTGACGCAACGTCATTTCGATATCGCCCATTCATTGCAGGTCGTGCTCGAAGAGACCGCGCTGGAGCTCGCGAGGTGGCTTCACGAACGTACCGGTCTGTCGAATCTCGCGATGGCGGGCGGCGTCGCGCTCAACTGCGTGATGAACGCACGCCTGCGCGATCGGGGGCCGTTCGAGGAAGTGTGGGCGCAACCTGCCGCGGGCGATGCCGGCACCGCGCTCGGCGCCGCGCTGTGGACGGACTATTGCGAGCGGGAAAAAGCTGGCGATCGCAGCCGCAAGTGGCGCATGGATCACGCGTATCTCGGCCCCGCATTCGGTGACGAAGAGATCGAAGCGCTCCTGAAATGGACGCACGCGCCTTATCGCAGGCTTCAGGACATCGCGGGCGAAACCGCCGATCTGCTCGTGCGGAACCGCGTGATCGGCTGGTATCAGGGGCGCACCGAGTTCGGGCCGCGCGCGCTCGGCGCGCGCTCGATCCTGGCATCGCCGATCGATGCGTCGATGCAGGCGCGCCTGAACGAGATCAAGGATCGCGAGGATTTCCGCCCGGTCGCGCCTGTGGTGATGGAAGAGCATGCGGCCGACTGGTTCGTCGACGCGCGCATCGCGCCCTTCATGCTGTTCGTCTTCGATGTGCGTCCGGAGATGAAGGCGCGCATACCGGCGGTCACGCACATCGACGGCACGGCGCGCGTGCAAACGGTCAATCGCGCGCAACATCCGCTCTATTACGACCTGATCGCGGCGTTCAGGGAACGCACGGGTGTGCCGGTGCTCGTCAACACGTCGTTCAACACGCGCGGCGAACCGATGGTGAACACGCCGCGCGATGCGCTCGAATCGTTCTGGACCTCGCCGCTCGATGCGCTCGTGATCGGCTCGTTCCTCGTCGAAAAGCCGGAGGCTGGAACATGAGCACATACACCGGCCTTTTCGAAAACGGCGAGACGAGCGCGACGAATGCGCCAACCTTGCCGCGCGGGGATTTCATCCCGGACGTGTCGGTGGTCGTGCCGACGTATCGCCGTCCCGCGATGCTCGAACGCTGCGTGCTCGCGCTCGCCGCGCAAGCGTACGATCCGGCGCGCTACGAGATCATCGTGTGCGACGACGGTCCCGACGAAGCGACCCGGGCCTGCGTGCTGCGCCTGGCGCGACAGCACGCGGAACACGGGCCGCGGATCCGCTACGTGCCCGTGACGGCGACCCAAGGCCCGGCGGGCGCGCGCAACGCGGGCTGGCGCGCGTCGCTCGCAAGAAGCATCGCCTTTACCGACGACGACACCATCCCCGATCCTCGCTGGCTCGCCAACGGCATGCGCGCGATCGACGCGGGCGCGGACGCGGTCTCGGGGCGCATCGTCGTGCCGCTGCCGAAGCGCCCGACCGACTACGAACTCGATGCCGCCGGGCTCGTGGCCGCGGAATTCGCCACCGCGAACGCCTTCGCCACGCGCGCGGCGCTCGAACGCACGGGCGGATTCGACGCGCGCTTCACGGCGGCCTGGCGCGAGGATTCGGATCTGCAATTCACGCTGATGCGGGCGGGACTCGTCATCGCGCGCGCTGACGATGCAATGGTGCTGCATCCCGTTCGCCCCGCACGCTGGGGCGTAAGCATTTCACAGCAGAAGAAGAGCCAGTTCGATGCCTTGCTCTACAAGAAGCACCCCGAGTTGTTCCGCGCGCGCATCCGGCGCGGGCCGCCGCTTCTCTACTACGCAATGTTCGCGGCGCTCATCGCCGCACTATTATCGCTCGTGGCGGGCGCGCCGGAAGCGGCGTTGCTTGCCATGCTCGCGTGGGCGATGATGACGATCCGGTTCACCTTGAAGCGGCTCGAGACCGCGGCTCACACGCCCGCACATATCGCCGAGATGCTGTGGACTTCGGCGGTCATCCCATACCTGTCGATCTACTGGCGCATTCGCGGCGCGCTCAAATTCAGGGTGTTGTTTCTATGAGCGCCGGACCGATCGAAAACATCGTCATCTTTCGCGCGCTGCAACTGGGCGACATGTTGTGCGCGGTGCCCGCATTGCGCGCGCTGCGCCATGCATATCCGCATGCGCATATCGCGCTGGTCGGCTTGCCGTGGGCCACGAGCTTTGTGAACCGATACGCGCCTCTGCTCGATGAACTGATCGTGTTTCCGGGCGCGGTCGGCTTCCCCGAACAGGAGGAAACCGATGCGCATCTGCCCGCATTCCTGCGCGCGCTGCGCGAGCGCCGCTTCGATCTCGCGATCCAGCTGCATGGAAGCGGCGGCGTGGCGAACGACATCGTGGAAGGCATGGGCGCGCGTCTGAACGCAGGCTTTCTCGAACTCGATGAAGCCACGCGCGAAGGGGTTTTCATACCGTGGCCCGATGAACTGCCCGAGCCCGCGCGCTACACCGCATTGATGCAACGCCTCGGCATCGATGCGCATGCGCTCGATCTCGAGATTCCGCTAACCGATACCGACAAACGCGAATACGATGCGCTCGTCGACACCTACGCGATAGATCTCGACAAACTCGTTCTCGTTCATCCTGGCGCGCAATTGCCTTCACGTCGATGGCCCGTTGAACGCTTCGGCGAAGTGGCCCGCGCGCTATCGAACGCAGGCTGTCGAGTCGCCGTCACGGGAAGCGCGAGCGAGGCGCCACTGACCGTCCGCGTGACGGGCGATGCGGGCGCGCATGCCATCGACCTCGCCGGGCGCACCTCCCTCGGCGCGCTCGCCGCGCTCGTCGCGAAAGCGAGGCTCATCGTCTGCAACGACACCGGACTCTCGCACGTCGCGGCCGCGATGCGCACGCCGAGCGTCGTGATCGCATCGGGCAGCGATACGCGCCGCTGGGCGCCGCTCGATCACGCGCGACATCGCGTGCTGGCGGATTGGCCGGCGTGCCGCCCTTGCGCGTTCCGCACATGCCCTCATGGGCACGAATGCGCGCTCAACATAAGCGTGCAGGCCGTACTCGACGCGGCGTTCGCGCAGCTTCGATCGACCGTCCGAGAGGAGACGCTTCTTCATGCCCGCGACTAGCTCCCGCCGCCTGCGCGTGCTCACGTGGCATATCCACGGTAACTACCTGTACTACCTGAGCCAGGCACCGCACGACTTCTATCTCGTTACCCGTCCTGGCTATCCGCCCGGTTACGCGGGCACGGCCGGCGCGCTGCCGTTCGGCGGCAACGTGCGTGAAGTGCCGGCAAGCGAAGTGCCGTCCCGATCGTTCGATGTCGTGCTATTCCAGCACAGACATCAATGGGACGACGACCGCCTCGCTCTCCTCACCGATGCGCAGCGGCGCTTGCCGCGTGTCTACATCGAGCACGATCCACCGCAGGAGAATCCGTTCGAGCAGCCGCACTGGGTACGGGAGCGCAACACGCTGCTCGTGCACGTCACGCACTTCAACCGGCTGATGTGGGACAGCGGCGAGACGCCCACGCGCGTCATCGAGCACGGCGTGCTGGTGCCCGATGGGGTGCACTACAGCGGCGAACTGGAGCGCGGCATCGCGGTGATCAATCATCTGCGCCAGCGCGGCAGGCGGCTCGGCAGCGACGTCTATGCGCAGGCGGCCGCCCGCGTGCCGCTCGATCTCGTCGGCATGGATGCGCAGTCGGCGGGCGGCATCGGCGAAGTCGGCAATCTGGAGCTCGCGGCGTTCAGCGCGCGTTATCGCTTCTTCTTCAATCCGATCCGCTGGACGAGCCTGGGACTGGCCGTCGTCGAGGCGATGACGATCGGCATGCCGATTGTCGGGCTGGCCACGACCGAGCTCGCCACCGTGATTCGCAATGGCGAGAGCGGCTATATCCATACGGATATCCGGGCGCTCGTCGATGCGATGCAGCACCTGCTGCGCGATCCCGCCGAAGCGCGGCGACTCGGCGAAGGCGCGCGGCGAACCGCGCTGGAACGATTTCACATTGCACGCTTCGCCCGCGACTGGGACGAGACATTGCGCTACGTGTGCAGCTAGCACTCGACATCAAGGGAACATGGCGAAATGAAAGAGACCTTCAGAAAGCGGATTCTGGTGACGGGAGGCGCGGGCTTTCTGGGCTCGCATCTATGCGAGCGCCTGCTCGCGCAAGGCCACGACGTGCTGTGCGTCGACAACTTCTACACGGGCACGAAGGACAACATCGCGCATCTGCTCGACAGCCCGAACTTCGAGCTGATGCGTCACGACGTCACCTTTCCGCTCTATGTGGAGGTCGACGAGATCTATAACCTCGCGTGTCCGGCATCGCCGATTCATTACCAGCATGATCCCGTGCAGACGACGAAAACGAGCGTGCATGGCGCGATCAACATGCTGGGGCTCGCAAAGCGCGTTCGCGCGAGGATCTTCCAGGCATCGACGAGCGAAGTGTATGGCGACGCGCACGTGCATCCGCAACAGGAAGCGTATTGGGGCAACGTGAATCCGATCGGTCCGCGCTCCTGCTACGACGAAGGCAAGCGTTGCGCCGAAACGCTCTTCATGGACTACCGCCGGCAGCACGGCCTCTCGATCAAGATCGCGCGCATCTTCAATACCTATGGACCGCGCATGCATCCATCCGATGGCCGCGTGATCTCCAACTTCATGATGCAGGCGCTTTCCGGACAGCCGATCACCGTCTATGGCGAAGGCATGCAGACCCGCTCGTTCTGCTATGTCGACGACATGGTGGACGCCTTCATCCGCCTCATGAACACGCCCGATGAGCTCACCGGGCCCGTGAATCTGGGCAACCCGCACGAACTTTCGATGCTCGATATCGCGCGGCGCATCGTCGCGCTGACGGGTTCGTCTTCGGAGATCGTCTTCAAGCCCTTGCCGCTCGACGATCCGTGGCATCGTCGGCCCGATATCGCGCTCGCGCGCGATGCGCTCGGCTGGACGCCCACGACGCCGCTCGACGAGGGACTGCGGCGCACGGCGCAGCATTTCCGCCGCGTCCTCGAAGCCGCCGAGTCACGCGCCGCTTACAGCGCCTAAGGCGTGCGCGCGGTCACGCCGGCGATGGCCGCAATGAGCCTGGGCGCGGGCACCGGCTTCGTCAGGTGCGCCTGAAAACCCGCGGCCTGCGCGCGCAAGCGCGCTTCGGCCTGCGCGTGCCCCGTCAGGGCGATCGCCGGCATGCGTTCGCCGAGCGATACTCCGCGGCTCGCCTCCTCCTCGCGGATGAGCCGCAAGACCTCGTAGCCGTCCTGCTCGCCGCCGAGCACGATATCGCACAGGAGCACGTCGGGCCATTGCGCCGTGGACAGGCCGCGCAGGCGCTCGAGGGCTTCGTCGCCCGAGGCGCACGGCACCACATGCGCGCCCACCGATTCGAGCACCGCCTCGAGCGCGTCACGGGCATCTTCCTGATCGTCGAGCACCATGACCGTGACTCCCATGAGCGCATCGGCGGGAGCGGCCGCGGCAAACGCAGGGTCGTCGAGCACGGGGCGCAGGGGCATCGTCGCCACGTAGGCGACATGCCTGTCGATGTAGCGCGCAGCGAAACCGCCGCCCGTCTCGTTCAACGCGGCTTCGAGCCGGCGCATCTGGCGCGGCGACAGTTCGGCGGGACTCGCGCGCTGCCCCATCACGGTGAGGCTTGCGTGATTGCCCTCGCGGAAAACCCGCAGTTCGACTCGCTCGCCGCGCGCCGCCGCGCCGATCTGCACGCGGCACAGCTCGGCTACGATCTGCTGCAGCACGCTCGCGTCGCCGCTCACGCGCAAACCAGGCTCGGTGATGACCGTATAGAGATTCACGCCTCGCGCGGCAATCTCTTCGTGCAGCGCATCGACCACGCCCGCGACGAGCGCATCGAGCCCGACCGCCTGCGCGGACACCTTGCGCTGCGCATGCTCCAGCTCGCCTTGTTGCCATTGCAGCGACCACATGCGCGCGTACACGCCATCGCGCGAGAGCAACTCGTCATGCTGTCCCTGCTCGACGATGCGGCCGTGCTCCATCACGAGAATCCAGTCGGCATTCACGACGGTCGAGAGACGATGCGCGATGACGATCGACGTGCGTCCGCGCGCGAGCCTGTCGAGCTCCGTCTGGATCGCGCGCTCCGAGCGCGTATCGAGCGCGGAAGTCGCCTCGTCGAACACGATGATGCGCGGGTTCTTGAGAATCGCGCGCGCGATCGCGATGCGCTGACGCTCGCCCCCCGAGAGCCGCACGCCGCGCTCGCCGACGCGCGTGTCGTAGTGATCGGGCAGGCGTTCGATGAAGCCGTCCAGCTGCGCCGCGCGCGCCGCCTGCACGATATCCGCGCGCGTGGCGTCGCGGCGGCCGTAGCCGATGTTGTAGGCGATCGTGTCGTTGAAGAGCACGGTGTCCTGCGGCACGATGCCGATCGTCGCGCGCAGGCTGCTCTGCGTGACTTGCGCGATGTCCTGTCCGTCGATGCGGATCGCGCCCGCGGTCGGTTCGTAGAGCCGGAACAGCAGCTTCACGAGCGTGGATTTGCCCGATCCGCTACCGCCGACGACCGCGAGCTTCCTGCCCGGGTGCGCGCGAAAATCGACGTCGCGCAGAATCTGCCGCGCCGGATCGTAGCCGAACGCCACATGATCGAATTCGATCTCGCCCGCGCTCACGACGAGCGGCTTCGCGTGCGCCTCATCCACGTCCTCGCGAACCCGGCCGCGCGCGAGCAGGATATCGAACATGCGCTCGACGTTCACGACCGCATCATTGGTTTCGCGGAACACGAAGCCGAGCGTGTTCAGCGGATTGCACACCTGCACGATGTACGCGTTGACGAGCACGAGATCGCCGACGCTCATGGCGCCCGCCACGACGAGCTGCGCCGCGCGCAGCATCACCGCCGCGACGCCGAGCGCGATGATGGTGCTCTGCCCCACGTGCAGCAGCGTGAGCGCGCGTTGATTGGCGACCCGCGCATGAACCCATTCCTCGAGCACGCCCGACAGACGCCGCGTTTCCGTGCTCTCGCTCGCGAAGAACTTCACGGTTTCGTAGTTGAGCAGGCTGTCGACGAGACGGCTGTCGGACTGCGCCTCGAGCTGGTTGACCGTGCGCTGGAAGCGCATGCGATAGCGCGTGAAAACGAAGGTGTGAACGGAATACAGCACGAAGGTCACGGCGATGATCGCCATGAATTCGAGCGAATAATTGCTCACCATCACGGCAACGATCGTGCCGATTTCGATCATCACCGGCACGATGGTGAAGAACGCCGTGCCCAGCAGGAAGCCGATGCCGTCCGCGCCTTTCTGCACGTCGCGCACCACCGCTCCGGTTTCGCGCTGCGCATGAAAACGCGCGCCGAGCGCGTGCAGATGCTCGAACGTTCGCTCGGTGAACGACGCCACCGTGCGCTGCGTGACGATGCTGAACACGACATCGCGCGCTTCGTTGAGCACGTCGCCGAGATAGCGCAGCAGCACGTAGGCGAGCACCAGAAAGACGGGGAATACGACGGTCGATGCGGGGTGACTGAACTCGTCGATGACGCGCTTGAGCATCAGCGGCACCGAAACGACCGCGAGCCGCGCGCCGATCATCAGCACGACCGCTGCCGCCGTCTGATGGCGCCAGGCCCACACGGCGCGCCACAGATCGGCCACGATGCGGCCGCGCAGGCGCGCGCGCTCCCTGTCGGACGAGGCGTGCGGCGTCACGCGTTCCAGTCCTCGCGCTTCGCGGGGTCGGTTCCGGATTGTCCCGCGGCGTCCGCGCCGCCGGCCAAGCCCGCGGACTTTCCGGAAGCACCGCCATCCGATGAAATATTGCCGGGTGGCGCGCCGTTGTGCCGCGCGCATGCGTTCGTGGCGCCAGTCGTACATGCGCATGCGAGCGCGGGGATCATTCCGGATCGGAGAATGCGATTCATCTGGCCCTTTCCTTTGCGAGGCGATACGGGTCGCGCGAGTCCGAGTCCGGGTTGTTCAGCAATGCCCACGCCAGATCGATGACGAACCCGGCGCGCATGGACTCGATTCAGCGAGCCGCCCGTCGACGTGATTTCGGGAACATCCAATGCTGAATTTGATTGCATGGCCGCGCAAGCGGTCCTCTTTTTTCGACCAGCACTGGAGCCATGAATGAAAGCACTCGTCTACGAAGGACCGCGCAATGTCGTCGTGAAGGACATGCCCGACGCGCGCATCGAACAGCCTACTGACGTACTCGTCAAGATCACCACGACAAACATCTGCGGCTCCGATCTGCACATGTACGAAGGTCGCACCAACATGGAAACCGGCCGCATTCTCGGTCATGAAAATCTCGGCGTGGTCGTGGAAGTCGGCCCGGCGGTCGTGCATGTCAAGGTCGGCGATCGCGTCTGCCTGCCCTTCAACATCGGCTGCGGATTCTGCAAGAACTGCGAGAAGGGACTCACCGGCTTCTGTCTGACGGCCAACCCGGGCATGGCGGGCGCGGCCTACGGCTTCGCGGGAATGGGACCCTATAGCGGCGGCCAGGCCGAGTATTTGCGCGTGCCTTTCGGCGACTTCAACTGCCTTTTGCTGCCGCCCGACGCGCAGGAGAAGGAGAACGACTACGTGATGCTGTCCGACATCTTTCCGACCGGCTATCACGCTGCCGTCCTCGCGGGCGTCGAGGCCGGCGACAGCGTCGTGATCTACGGCGCCGGCCCCGTCGGTCTGATGGCGACGATCGCGGCCGACCTGAAGGGCGCATCGAAAGTGATGGTCGTCGACTCGCACCCCGATCGCTTGAGGCTCGCGGAAAAGCTCGGCGCGATACCGGTCGACGACAGCGACGGCGGCGCCGTCGATCGCGTGCTCGAACTGACGGGCGGCGAAGGCGCGGATCGCGGCTGCGAATGCGTGGGCTATCAGTGCACGTGTCAGGGCCACGAGGTGCCGAACCTCACGATGAACAATCTGGTGAAGTCGGTGCGCGCCACCGGCGGGATCGGCGTGGTGGGCGTGTTCGTCGCGGAAGATCCCGGCTCACCGGACGAGCTGATGAAGAAGGGACAGCTCGCGTTCGACTTCGGCACGTTCTGGATGAAAGGGCAGCACATGGCGACCGGCCAGGCCAACGTGAAGGCCTACAACCGCAAGCTGCGCGACCTGATCGCGGCGGACAAGGTAAAGCCATCCCGGATCATCTCGCACGAATTGCCGCTGGAACAGGCGCCCGAAGGCTACAGGAACTTCGACGAGCGCAAGGAAGGCTGGACCAAGGTCGTGCTCAAGACCGCGGCCTGAATGAATCTCATACAGGGAGAACGTCATGACCGATACCGATTACCCTCGCCCTCCTCTGCCGCCGCAACAGCAGGGCAATCGTCCCGGGCACACCGGCCCGATGGACCCGCCGCCGGATCACGGCGAATCGAGCTACAAGGGCAGCGGCAGGCTCGCGGGCAAGATCGCGCTCATCACGGGCGCGGACAGCGGCATCGGGCGCGCGGTGGCGATCGCCTATGCGCGTGAAGGCGCGGACGTCGCCATCGCCTATTTCGACGAGCACGGCGACGCCGAGGAAACCGCGCGCTGGGTCGAGCTGGCCGGAAGACGGGCGCTGCTCCTGCCCGGCGACATCACGGACCGTGAGCATTGCAGGCAGCTCGTCGCGAAGACGGCGGAAACGTTCGGACGCATCGACGTGCTCGTGAACAACGCGGCCTATCAGATGACCTACGACAAGCTGGAGGATATCAGCGACGACGAATGGGACAAGACCTACTCGACCAACATCGGGGCGATGTTTCGCATCACCAAGGCGGCGCTCGCTCACATGAAGCCCGGCAGCGCGATCGTCAACACGACGTCCGTCAACGCCGACGCGCCGAATCCCGGCCTGATCGCTTACGCGAGCACCAAAGGCGCGATCCAGAACTTCACGGGCGGGCTCGCGCAGCTGCTGGCCGAGCGCGGCATTCGCGCCAACTGCGTGGCGCCCGGGCCGATCTGGACGCCGCTGATTCCATCGACGATGCCGCCATCGAGCGTGGAGAACTTCGGCAAGCAAACGCCGATGAAGCGGCCCGGCCAGCCCGCCGAACTCGCCGCCGCATACGTGATGCTCGCATCGGACGAGGCCAGTTACATCTCGGGCGCGACCATCGCCGTGACGGGAGGCAAACCCATCATCTAGCGGGAACGGGCACGACGAGCGTCTCGCAGAATTGCACCGAGGCGTCGACGAGAGCCGGCTCGTCATCCGCTAGCAAAATTCGTCGCACCTTCGATCGCCGATGCGCCTGCAAGGTTTCGTTCGCAACCGCAGCAACAGACCGCCGACGGTAACGCGTAATGCCGCTAGAATTAAAAGTCAGCATAATCGCGGATAAACGCTCCAATATCGGTTTGCGTGCGGACCAAACGGATGATTTCCCATGCCGAGCAGCGAAAAAAAGGACAGCGGACTCTCCGCCGAGTGGGCAAAGGCCTGGAGCGACTCCACAGCCGATCTCGCCATTTTTTCCCTAACCCCGGCTGGATTCGTGTCGAGCTGGAACGCCGGAGGGACGGCCATCTACGGATATGCCCCCGACGAAATCGTGGGTCGTCACTACCGCGTCTTCTTTTCGGACGGTGAGCCGGATCGCCATACCCTCGAAATCGAGCTGGATGAAGCGAGCAAGCGGGGCAGCTACGTAACTGAAGGGTGGCGAAAGCGCAAGGACGGCTCAGTCTTCTGGGCGAGCGTCGTTACGAGCGCGCTTCCAGGAAGCGACGGCCTCCCCCGAGGCTTCGTGAAGGTCGTCAGGGACGAAAGCGATAAGCGAAAGGCTCATGACGCCGTGATCGAGAGCGAGCGCCGGTTTCGTCTACTCGTCGAAGGCGTGACAGACTATTCGATCTTCATGCTTTCGCCTCAAGGCCGTGTGACGAACTGGAACAACGGTGCCCGACGCATCAAGGGCTATACCGCTGAAGAAATCATAGGGTCGCACTTTTCTCGCTTCTACACGCCGGAAGATGCCGCGGCCGGACTGCCCGAACGTGCATTGGATACGGCCGCGCACGCGGGACGCTTCGAATCCGAGGGATGGCGCGTGCGGCGCGACGGCACCCGCTTTTGGGCGCATGTCATCGTCGATGCGATACGCGACGAATCGGGGGAGCTCATTGGCTTCGCCAAAATTACCCGCGATGTCACCGAAAAGCGCGAGGCAGAGCAACTTCTCGAACAGACCCGAGCTGAACTCTTTCGATCTCAGAAGATGGAGGCGATTGGCAAGCTGACCGGCGGCGTGGCGCACGATTTCAATAATGTCCTGCAGGTTCTCCGAGGCAACCTGGAATTGCTCCAAAGCCGGTGTCCGCGGGACGAGTGGATGATGGAGCGCGTGTCCAACGCCATCGACGCGGTGGAGCGCGGCGCCAAGCTCTCCGCTCAGTTGCTCGCCTTCGGCCGGCGGCAAGCGCTTCAACCCGTCGCTGTAAATCTCGCCGCCATGGTCCGTGACATGGACGAGTTGCTGCGTCGCGCGCTTGGCGAGACCGTCAAGGTTGAGACGGTCGTCTCAGGCGGTTTGTGGAACGCATTCGTCGATACCCATCAACTGGAAAACGTCGTCCTGAACCTGGCCATCAACGCGCGAGATGCCATGCCCGATGGCGGAAAGCTCACGTTGGAAATCGCCAACGCCATGCTCGATGACAGTTACGTGCGCTCGCTATCGGACGTACCACCCGGCCAGTATGTGATGCTCGGCGTGACGGATACCGGGACCGGCATGTCCCCCGAAGTCATCGAACGAGCGTTCGAACCGTTCTTTACGACCAAAGCCGAAGGCGAAGGGACTGGACTTGGGCTGAGCATGGCCTACGGTTTCGTGAAACAGAGCGGCGGTCATATTCGAATCTACAGCGAAGTGGGACACGGCACCACGGTGCGCATTTACCTGCCGCGATCCTTGGCGGATGCGTATGAACCGGCGCCTCGATGGAACTCTCCAATGACGGGAGGCAGTGAGACCGTGCTCGTCGTCGAGGACGACAAGAAGGTGCAAGCGACCGTGATCGAGATGCTGGCCGAGCTCGGTTATAGCGTGCTCAAGGCGGATAACGCCGAACAGGCGCTCGCTGTGTTGAGCAGCGGCGTCCACATCGATCTTCTCTTTACGGACGTCGTCATGCCCGGCTCGCTCAAGAGTCCCGAGATGGCCCGCCGGGCCGTACAGATTCAACCGCATATCCACGTCCTCTTCACGTCCGGCTACACACAGAACGCGATCGTCCATGGCGGACGGCTCGATCCAGGCGTGCAGTTGCTCAGCAAGCCGTACAGCCGTGAGGAGCTCGCGTTCAAAATTCGCCGCGTGCTCGGCTTTGATGGGCCGGCGCTCCCAATGTCCCCGGACGCCAACCAGCCGCAAGCGACGAGCGCGCCGGATAGATCGGCCAAGCGCGTGCTTGTGGTCGAAGACGACGACCCGTCCCGCGAAGCGGTTAGCGAGCTCCTTTCAGTGCTCGGTTATCAAGTCGTCCGAGCGGCGAACGCGACGGAAGCGCTTCGCGCTTTAAACGATGGCTCTTTCGATGTTCTGCTGACGGATCTTCGCCTTCCCGATATGCCGGGTACCGAACTAGCCCGGCGGGTAATCGAGGCATATGGAAAAACGCGCATCATCTTCGCTTCTGGAGATGTGGTTCTCTCAGACATGGCGCAGGGGTTTCCCTGGCAGGCGTTGCGCAAGCCGTATAGCCTCGCGGAACTGATGAAGGCCCTGGACCTGAGCTTTTCGCGATAAGACGCACCTGCGGATTGTCAGTCGACTTATTTGGCGGCCACGTTCGGTCGGTTCAGATGTACGGACGCTATCCGGGCGAGATGTGCAAGACCGCGGTGGTAACCGCCACTGAGTTCTCGCCTGGAGCAGCGAGGCGCGCGTCCTCGCTGCTCCTCATGCGATTAGCCAACTGAAACCTCAATGCGCCGTGGCTTGGCTTCTTCCCGACGCGGTATGGTTAGTGTCAGCACACCGTCTTTCAACGACGCCTCGACTTTGGAAGTGTCGAAATCCTCGCTTACCGTAAAGGTGCGAGAGAAGTAAGGCGCGCGAACTTCGGTGTGCACAAGCTGCAGGTTCGCTGGCACCGGGACTACCGATTCGGCGTCGATGGTCAGGCTGCCGTCATGGACCTTGACCTCGAGCTTGTCTCTGGAAACGCCGGGCAAGTCGGCCCAAAGCGTAACCTTGTGAACATCTTCAATGATGTCGACGCTCGGCGTCAATGTAGCCCGGCGACGTGCCTCAGTGCCCTCCTGACGAGTCACAGCGCCCTGGTCGCGTTCGGCGATTTGCGTGTTGTCACTCATGATGTCACCTCATTGCACAGTGATCGAACGTGGCTTGGAAGTCTCACGCTTCCCGACCGAAATCAGAATGCACCCGTCGACGTACCGGGCCTGCACTTTGTCGGGGTCCGCCTGCTGAGGCAGCTCGATCACCCGACGGAAAGTGCCGTTGAAACGCTCTTGCGCGTATTGCCGAGCGCCCTCGGGCAATTGCTCATGGCCCGTCGTTCTTTCTCCTGCAATGGTAAGCAAGCCCTTGTCGACCGACACGTCCAGCTTGCCCGTGTCCAGACCAGGGGCGAACGCCACGATTTCGACCGTATCCTCAGTCGACCCGATGTTGATCTGCGGGAAAGTGCCGACGCGTGTCGAACGTAGACTCGTAGGGAGCCCGCCGAACAAACTGGACATCTGCTGTTGCAGCCGGTCCAGTTCACTGAAGAGGTCGGGTCCAATGAAAGCATCACTCATTTTCGCTCTCCTCTCGCGGCGGAAAGGGGAAGCTGCATACGCGCTTCAGCCGAGCCGCCCCACTGCCGCGGAAAAAACAAGTTGAAATACGCAGCGCGCGCGATTGCGAGCTGCTGCCTTGACAAGGCCTAATATAGGAATCTAACGATGCTTTTCAAGAGCCTATTGCGCTCAGTTCGGGGACTTGAAAACAGCCGCCTCGCCCATACCATTCGCGCACCTGTAGTGACTGGGAGGACATCGTGGAATTCGATACAGATTGGCGCACGCATGGCAAACACCGCATTAGACTCCGCTCGGTTAAGGGCTTTCCGACTGAAGTCATGCACCAGCTCGCCGAAGTGACGCGGCTTGCCGTCGACAACAATATGAGCGCTCGAGCGCGCATTGTTGACATCGTCCTGCGTGAAGAGAAGATCTATGACATCACTGTCGGCTCGACGTTACCCGAAGACCGGATTTGCGCACCACAACTCGAAGCTGCCGTGGCAACGGTCATGGGACTGCCGCCCGATAAGGTCAATATCTTTGTGCAGACCGTAGCGCAGGAAGAGGTCGACTTGCACTTCGGCGTCTACGAGAGGATGCTCGCGGAAAAGTTCGGCGCGGTCCCGCCGCTGCAGTGACATAAAAGCGCGTTTATGTGGGGCGGCGCCATATATTTCGGCGGGTTTATTGACTCTCCATTCCGCCGTTACTAAATTCGATCTCGTTAAAGGCAATGCGACGCCGGTTGTGCGACTTATCGTGGTCGCGCAAAACGACGATGCGTCGCATACAAGGCATTCAGGGAAATGCGATGACTCAGTCCGTCAAGAACCATTCGTTACCGTTTCGACGCGTAATCGACCAGGCGAGTTCGGTACTCGCAGGGGCGAGGAAGCGTTGGCAAACTTCGAGGGAGGCACGTCTAGCGAAAGTGAACAGGAAACCTGGTCGTCAAGGGCATGACAGTGCCGACAAGCAAGTCGGATAACTGCTCTTCTTTCTTCAAGCGAAGCGCCCGTAATGGGTGAGTGAGTCCCGGCTTTGTGCCGGGCAGTCCGCCAAACCTGAGCGGTGATGGCGTCCCCGCGGGGCGGCCGCGGCACGAGGTGCCGTGGCCCCGCGAGCACGCTCTGTCTCTGACGGCGGCTCGCTGAGCCGACGGCCGCGATCAAGCGCTCGTTGTACAGAAAGCGCATCTTCGTGCCACGCGAAAGCGGCGACGACGCCAACACGGGCCGAACAGGGTCATGTCACTTTCCTCTTGCGATGCCCTGGTGCGGGCCCTCGGAACAGCTAGGGCCGTCCCTCGCTCGGTACCTCTGATGCCTTGCTGAGTTCTCCCATAAGGATTTGCGCGATGACGTTCGCGGGCGCGCGGCCATCGGGCGCCGCAGCCGTCGTTGCCCACGTGACGATCGTCGTTTTCGTCGCCGGATCGTAGCCCATGAACGTATTGAATCCTGGTATCTCGCCGGTGTGGCCGTAAAACGTGCCGAACTTGGCAAGGCCGAGGCAGTAACTGGCGGCCATCGGGTCCGACGGCTGGACCGACTTGCAGCTCGCGAGCCGTTGTGCCTGGAGATCGGCGTTCAGGTAGCCGCCGCCCACCATCCGCTGTACGTATGCCGCCAGTTGCGTCACGGTCGAAATGCCTGAGCCGGCGGTCCAGGCCCAGGATGTGCTCACGGACGTTACATCGGTGGGTTGCAGCGTCCCGTTCTTCGCGGCCGCCTGACGTTCAGGGGATAACGCCTCGCTGTCGGCCGTCTCCGCATTGGTTCCCCACTGATAGCCATGCGGCGCCGGAGCGGTCAGCGATGTATCGTCCTGCGGCGGAAGAAGCGTATCGGTCAAACCGAGCGGCGCAAAAAGACGCGCCTTCATTGCGTCCGCGGCGCTCATGCCGGTTAGCTGCTCAATGATGAGTCCAAGCAACACCGTGTTCGTGTTCGAATAGCGAAAATCGGCACCGGGCGCGAAATACACCGGCTGGCTGAACCCGATGTCGAGCAGTTCTCCGACGGTCCACACCTTGTTCGGCTCCGCGTCGAGAGTCTGATTGAACGCGAGGCTGGTTGAGTAGTTGTAGAGGCCACTGCGCATCGCCAGCAACTGCTCGATCGTGATCTTGTCGCCGTTAGGCACGTTCGCAATGTACTTGCTGACGGGGTCGCTCAGCCCCAGCTTTCCTTCCTGCACGAGTTGCAGGATCACCGTGCCAGTCCAGGTCTTCGTCACGCTGCCGACCCGAAAGTGAGCGGTCGTCGGAATCGGTGTATTCGTGCCTCTCACTGCCGTTCCGAACGATTCGAGCCAGTCGCCGTTTGGCGATTGCACATACACGACGGCGCCCGATGTCATCGTGTCTGCGAGCAATGTATTGATCTGGGGGCGAGCTGCGGTGGCAAACGCAGGCTCGCTCGATGAGAGCGTGTCATTACCGCCGCAACCGTGCAGGGTCATGCCTAGTCCAGCGGCCAGTGCAACCGCATATATCCGACGAGAGAGAACATGCGCCATGTACATAACAAAGCGGGAAGCTGCCATTTGGTTTCCCTCCCTCATCGTGAGGCCAACGTCTTGATGGCGAGCCAAGACGCCGGTACCGCATCGCTGGAATGGCCTCACCGGCGCGCGCAAATTGCGGGCGCCACGTCAAAACACCCCGCTGCATGGAGGTTTCAGGCGCTGTCGCCTCTCGTTCCTCTTTGAAGCGCGTCGAACAACTATAGGACGTGGATAGCGCATCTGGCGTGCGATTGACGTAAGCCGGAAGCGACTGACGCATTTCGGTCTTCCCAGAAGCAGAAACGTAAGATGGCACGGCCTCTTGCCTACGATGTCGCCGGAGCGGCTATAACCGATTCGCCGCGATCGGCGCTAATACTGGATAGCTGGCTGAACCATCAGTTCAAGCTTCGGTGCACCTTCTTGTCGCAAGCCCCCACGCCGAGGAAGACACGGTCTGTCGCGGGTCGATCGAATACGAGTGTGAAGAAGCAGCCCCGTTACCTCGGCCACTGATGTCATCGCGGCACAGTCTCTGAAAACACAACACACCACGGCGTCTCCCTGGTAGGAGCCCGTGGCTTTTATCATTGGCTCAAGTTATTCTGCGATGCGTTTGAAGCTGGCATAGTAATCGTCGGTGTAATAGCAGTCGCTGATCTGCCTGCGCGGTCCACCACATACGATCCGTCGCTGCCCGCGATCCGCCGAGCCGGGCGTGCGCACTGTGTATGCATGGTAGTAGCCGCGCGGATGCTGCGGCAGCAATGCCGCGCTGTTGCGGAACAAGACACCGTCCTCGCCAAAAGGGAACGGGCCGCCCGCTTTGATCAGACGCAGTGTTTCGGTTGCTTCTCCCGGCAACTGCGCCTTAGTGACGGCGGCCGGCGCGCTCCGCTCCTGTGCGCCCGATGCGGCGGCCGTGCCGCTCGCGGACTGCCCGAGTTGAACGGGCGCCTGGCTCGCCGATGCGCCCGATTCCTGAGCAGCGTTTTGCGATCCGTCCTTGCCGCATCCGCCGAGGATCGCGTTCAAGGCGAGGATGCAAGAGAAAGCCCACGCTCGCTTCACGAAACGGTTGCCTCCGGGTTGAGCAGCATTCGACGACCACGAACGAATTAAGGATATCGCTAATGGCAGAGTGAATCAATGTGGGCCGGAAACAGGAATCGCGTTCCGCTGCTCCATGTTTCTGTTCGACGCTCCTTGCTATCTCGAGAATCCGGCCGGCTACTTAACCAAACTCGTCATCGTTCTGGCGACGTAACGTGCTGTCAGGCCGCGACGCGGAACACCTTGACGGTGTCGCGCAGGCGCTCGGCCTGTTCATCGAGCGAGGCGGCCGCCGCCGCGGCCTGTTCGACGAGCGCGGCGTTCTGCTGCGTCACGTCGTCCATTTCGGCCACCGCCCGGTTGACCTGCTCGATGCCGGTGCTCTGCTCGGCGGAGGCCGCCGCGATTTCGACCATGATCTCGCTGACGCGGCTGATGGATTGCACGATCTCGCGCATCCGCTCGCCCGCGATGGCGACCTGACCGGTGCCGTCATCGACCTTCGATACCGACGAACCGACGAGCTCCTTGATGTCCCTTGCCGCCGTCGCGCTGCGCTGCGCCAGCGCGCGCACTTCGCCCGCGACCACCGCGAACCCGCGGCCTTCCTCGCCGGCCCGCGCGGCTTCCACTGCGGCATTCAACGCGAGGATGTTGGTCTGGAACGCGATGCCTTCGATCACGCCGATGATGTCGCCGATGCGCCGCGACTCGTCCGCGATGGTGCGCATCGCGCTGACGACCTGCTCGACCGCTTCGCCGCCACGGCCGGTCGCTTGCGAAGCGAGCTCCGCGAGGTGGCTGGCCTGCCGCGCGCTTTCGGCGTTCTGTTTGACCGTCGAGGTAAGCTGCTCCATGCTGGCGGCCGTTTCCTGCAGCGCGGCAGCCTGCTCCTCAGTGCGCTGCGACAGGTCCGTATTGCCCTGCGCGATCTCGCCCGATCCGGCGGCGATCGATTCGCTCGACTGCTGGATCTCGGCGACGAGCGTGCGCAGCTTCGTCTTCATCTGGCTCAACGCGAACAGCAGGCTCGAACGGTCGGCGAACGCGAGCTTCACTTCGGCGTCGAGATTGCCCTCCGCAATCTGTGCGGCGAATGCGGCAGCGTCGGCGGGCTCGCCGCCGAGCGCGTGGCGCACGCTGCGTGCCATGACGAACGCTAGCGCGCCGACTGCAGCGAAGATCGCCAGCGAGATGACGAGCAGCGTCGTCGCGAGTTTCCAGAAGGTGGCGTTGATGTCGTCATAAAAGAAGCCGGTGCCGATCCACCAGCCCCATTCGGGAATCGAGACCACGCCCTGCAGCTTCGCTTCGAGCGGCGCGTCCTGCGCGCGCCGGATCAGCACGTCGACGAGCGCGACGTGATGGGCGGCGAGCCCTTGCTTGTACGCTTCCGTATCGGTGCTGCCGCCCGGCGTGCGGTTGCCGCTCGTCTTCGTGCCGACGAGGCTCGCGTTCGGATGAACGAGGTTGATGCTGTCCGTGTCGGTGACCCAGTAGTAGCTTTTCTTGTCGGCGTTCAACTGGTTGAGCGCCTGCTTCGCGGCGTCTTGCGCCTGTTGCCGGGTCATCTGCCCAGAGGCTTCGAGCCGCCGGTAGAACTGGACGAGATGCTCGGCCTTTGTCAACAGATTGACAATCTGGCTCTGGCGGCTCTCGATGAGCGACGCATTGAGCGAATAGAGCGCCGTGGCGACGACACTCGCCACGCCCACGAGCGCCGTAACAACGAGAACAAGCAGTTTTGTCGAAAGTTTCATGCGGGTCCGCAAGGTGTGTTTATTAACTGGTTGGTATAACTATCGGCAAATTTGTCCACGGCTTTAATGGAAATCGGCGGCGGCGTGATCGGGCCCCTTGAAAAGCGGTGGCTGCACCCTTGCCGTTCCCCGTCTCATGCCCCCACCCAGATCATCGGCACGTTCCGCTCATCCATATCGGGCGACGTATGATAGGCGACGTGAACGCTGCATCGACCTGTGTGTCCTGCGTCATCGCGCGGCGGCGTGAGTGTGTTCCGTGACCGGAAGGAGACGCCACATGAAGAACCCGCCGACCATTCATCCGATGATTTGCGCATGCGCGCTGCTGCTCGCCGGCTGCGTCACCGCCCCCATGCCCGAAGGCGCGACGCATCTGAGCTTGCAGGAATGCCGCGACCTCACCGCGCTCAGAAGCAACGCGCCCATCACCCACGAGCGCAACATGAGCGAACTGGCGGCGCTGCAGAAGGCCGGCTACAACCCGTCGCCGTTCTATGATCCTTACTATCCCGATGATTTGCACGCGGCGCAGCGGCTGGTCGACCGCTGGTATCAAACGGAATGCCAGCAGACGCGGCCGGGTTGAAGCGCGGGCCGCCTCGCGCCGGTGAAGGCCGTCCCGCGCTGACGGTTCAAAGCATCGGAAGCGGTGACGCACGCCCGCGAGCCGCTGGTAAATCATCGACATAGGGATGTCCGTGCGCCTGGACAGCGCGCAGCTGACGTCCGCATCGACCTGATGCCACTTCGGCACGAGCCCGATGCCGCGTAGCTACCGGGGTTACTCAGTGCGCAATTTCTCGACCGTTCACGAAAAGCAGATATCGCCGCGCCGGTCACTAACATCGAGCCGCGGCGACTCCGGACACGGCATGAGCCGCATTGCCTCCGGCGGCTGCGGCGCCGCGATGCGATCCGCTTTCGCGCCTGCGCGTTCGTCGGGACGAGGCACGGATCGATGAACGAAGAGCGGATTACTTGTCATCGCGCGGATCGGCGAAGCGAAGCCCAGCACTCGCCGCAACCACCTCATCCGCGCACTTCAGCAAACCATGTATCAGGCGCGCCCGTGGCGATGCCCGCTGCCACACCACGCCGAAGCGGCGCGGCTCGGTCGGAATCGGCAGCGGCAGGCGCGCGACTGAAAGCGCGGCCGTCATCGGCGAGACGATATCCGGCACGAGCGACACGCCGAGTCCGCGATCGACCATCATCGCGATGGCCATCAGCGCGTTCAGCTCGAAGAGTTCGCGCGGCACGATGCGTGCCGCCCGCAGATACTGATCCGCCTGCTTGCCGCCGCCGAGCGAGCGATCGTAGCGGATGAACGGCTCGCGCCGCAGCAGCTCGTGCGGGTCGTCCTTCGCGAGCCGTGCCGGCGCGAGCACGACGAGCGGCTCCTCGCGCAGCAAATGCCAGTCGTACGCCTTCGGCAGCGCGAACGCCGGGTGCAGACAGATCGCGACGTCGAGATCGCCGCGCTGCAGCGTGTCGTACAGCTCCATCGACGTGCCCGCCCGAATCAGCACCTTCGCGCGCGGAAACGAGCGCGCGAAATTGGCGAGCACATCGGGCAGAAGGCTCAGCAGCGCCGTCGTGATCGTGCCGATGCGCAATTCGCCCGCCGCCTCGCCTTCGAGCGCGTGCGCTTTCAGATCGGCGAAATCGGCGACGAGGCCGCGCGCCCGCTCGATCACGCGATGCCCCGCCTCGGTTGGAATCACCGTGCGCCCGGCGCGCACCAGGAGCGTGACGCCCAGCTCGCGCTCGAGCGCCGACATCTGCTGCGCAATCGCCGCCGGCGTCACGCCCACGCGCCGCGCGGCTTCCGCCATCGAGCCGGTATCGACGACGAGCAGCAGACTGGCGAGAAATGCCGTATCCATCGGATAGATTTGCTTTCTTTTAAAGATAGACACGGATAGTTTATCTAAAACATCGGCATCCGTAGACTGGCCGGCATATCGAAAATGAAGGGAGACGCATGAGAAGCAAGCTCTTCGTGCCGGCATCGCGCCCGGAACTCTTCGCCAAGGCGCTCGCGAGCGCCGCGGACGCCCTTTCGTTCGATCTTGAAGATGCGGTCGCGCCCGAACGCAAGCCGCAGGCGCGCGCCGACCTTCGCGCGCTGCTCGCCACCGACGACGCGCTCGCCAGCGACAAGACGCTGATCGTGCGCGTCAACGCGCTGTCGACGCCGCATTTCGCCGCCGATATCGATGCCGTCGCGCGCAACGGCGTGTCGCTCGTCAATCTGCCGAAACCCGAGCATCCCGACGACGTGCGCGCCGCCGCCCAGGCGCTCGAAGCCGCCGAGCGCGCGAACGGCGTCACCGCGCCGATCGGGCTCCTGCTCAATGTCGAATCGCCGCGCGCGTTGCGCATGGCCGCCGAGTTGGCGCACGCCCATCCGCGTGTCGCGGGCCTGCAGCTCGGTCTCGGCGATCTGTTCGAGCCGCTTTCGATCGCGCGTCGCGAAACGGCCGCGATTGCCCAGGCGATGTTCACGCTGCGCATCGCGGCGGGCGAAGCGAACGTGTTCGCCTACGACACCGCGTTCGCCAGCATCAAGGACATCGACGGCTTTCGTGCCGAAGCGGAGATGGCGCGCGCATTCGGCTTCATCGGCAAGAGCTGCATTCATCCGAGCCAGATCGCGATTGCCAACGACGTGTTCCGCCCTTCGGATGAAGACGTCGCGCATGCGGTGCGCGTCATCGAGGCGGCGCGCGCGGCGGATGAACGAGGCATCGGCGCCTATGTCGTGGACGGGAAGATGATCGATCCGCCATTCGTCGAGCGTGCGCGCGCGCTCGTGCGGGATGCGGCGCGCCTCGGCCTGCTCTCGCAAGAGCAGCGCGTGGCCGCCGGAATTTGAAGAAGGAGAAGGTTTCATGGAACAGAACGTTGGGCGAGGCGGTCCGCTTTCCGGCGTGCGCGTGCTCGATCTGAGCGCGTATATCGCGGGGCCTTACGGCTGCACGCTGCTCGCGGATCAGGGCGCCGAAGTCATCAAGATCGAGCCGCCCGCGGGCGACAATCTGCGCAAGTATCCATCGACGCTCGAAGCGGAAAGCCGCGCCTTTCTCGGCGTGAATCGCGGCAAGCGCGGGCTCGTGCTCGATCTGAAGCAGCCGGAAGCGCTCGACGTGCTGCTCTCGCTCGTGAAAGAGGCCGATGTGCTCGTGCATAACTTTCGTCCGAGCGTGCCGGCGCGGCTCGGCATCGCGTACGAGCAGCTGCGTGAGATCAACCCGCGTCTCGTCTATTGCGCGGTGACGGGTTACGGCGAAACCGGTCCGAGCAGGGACAAGGCCGGCTACGACCAGGTGCTGCAAACGATGACCGGGATGTGCACGCTGCAAGGCCCCGCCGATGGGCCTCCTGAAGTGCTGTATGGCTCGGTCGTCGACTACTACGCGGCGGCGCTGGTTGCGTCGAGCGTGTCGTCGGCGCTGTTCGCGCGCGAGAAGAGCGGCGACGGGCAGTACGTCGGCGTGTCGCTGCTGCGCAGCGCGCTCACGATGCAATCCGCGCGCATGATCTGGGCCGACAGCGAACCGAAGGACGTCGGCCGCGACATGCGTTCGGGCGGCATCACGGGCATCCATCCAACGCGGGAAGGCTATCTGTATCTCTCCGCGAATACCCCGCACTTCTGGAAATCGCTCTGCGAGCTGACGGGCCTCGAAGCGCTCGCCGGCGACGAGCGTTACGACACCGTTCGCAAGCGCGCGATCCATCGCGACGAGATCGTGCCGAAGCTCCACGCGGCGCTCGCGCAACGCACCGCGCTGGAATGGGAAGCGCTTTTCGGCGACGCCGTGCCCTGCGCCGCCGCGCGCAGTGTCGAAGACATGTTCGACGATCCGCAAGTGCTCGCCGAGGACATGGTCGCGCGCTTCGATTACCCCGGGGTGGGCGCGTATCGCGGCTTCAAGCATCCGGTGCGCTTCGGCGCGACGCCCCTGCCCGAGCCGTTCGCGGCGCCCGCATTCGGCGAGCACAGCGATGCCTTGCTGCGCGAGGCCGGCCTGAGCGATGAACGGATCGAAGCGTTGCGTGCGAAGCGCGCGGTGCTCTGAACCCGTGCGACGACATAAGAAACTCGGAGACACATCGCGATGAAATGCGATTCCCACATCCATATCCATGACCGCGCATTCCTGAAGCAACCGCGCCCGCAAGGCTTCGTCGACAACGACGATGTCGCCGCATATCGCAAGGTGCAGACGCGCATCGGCACGCAGCGCGTGGTGATCGTCACGCCGCGCGTCTACGGCACGGACAACGCCGTCACCGTCGATGCCATTCGCCAGTTCGGCATCGGCAATGCGCGTGGCATCGCGGTGCTCAATCCCGATGTCACCGACGATGAGCTCGCCGCGCTGGACCAGGGCGGCATTCGCGGCATCCGCTTCACGCTTTACACGGCGAAGAACGCGGCGGTCGGCTTCGATATGGTCGAGCCGCTCGCGCGGCGCGTCGCGGAACTCGGCTGGCATGTGCAACTGCACTGGACCGCGGAGCAGATCGTCGAGCATGAAGCGATGCTGCGACGTCTGCCCGCGCCGATGGTCTTCGACCATCGTGCGCGCCTGCCGTCGAAGGACGGCGTGCATCACGCGGCATTCGATATCGTGCGCAGTCTCGCGGATGCGGGCCGCGCGTGGATCAAGCTCTCCGGCCCCTATCTGGACTCGGCGGTCGGTCTCGAACACCGCTACGCCGACATCGCGCCGATGGCGCGCGCATGGGTTCAGGCCGTGCCCGAACGCCTCGTGTGGGGCAGCGACTGGCCGCACGTGACGGAGACGCACAAGCCCGACGACGTATTCCTGATCGACCTGCTCTCCGAATGGGTCGACGACGAAGCGACCCGCGAGCGCATCCTCGTCACGAATCCCGCCATGCTGTACGGCTTCGCGATCTAAAAGAACAAATACCTCAGGAGACACAGCATGAAATCCGCCACCGCGCCGTCACCCGTGCGCAAGACACGCTTCACCGAAGCAACCATCCGGCTCTTCGAGCGCACCATTCCCGATCCGTTCGTGCTCGCGATCCTGATCACCGCGATCGTCGCGGCGCTGTCGCTGATCTTCGCGCCGCACGCGTCCGTGCCGAAGATGATCGGCGGCTGGTACAAGGGCTTCTTCGACATCTTCACGTTCGCGTTCCAGATCACGCTCGTGCTCGTCACGGGCCACGCGTTCGCACACGCGCCGCCCGTGCAGCGCATGTTCAAGGCGCTCGTGTCGATCGCGCGCACGCCTGCGCAGGCGGCCACGCTCACGTTCGTGCTCGTCGCGGTGACGTCGTTCTTCAACTGGGGCATGGGTCTCGTCGTCGCGGCGCTGCTCGCGCGTGAAGTGGCGAAACGCATCCGCGTGGATTTCGCGTGGATCGTCGCGGCGGGCTTCTCGGGCTGGGTCGTGTGGGCAAGCGGCATTTCGAGCTCCATCGCCCTCGCGCAGTCGACACCGGGCAGTTCGATGAACGTCGTGCAGAAGCTGACGGGCGCGGTGCTGCCATTCGGCGAAACCGTGTTCACGCGCTTCAATCTCGTGCCGACGCTCGTGATGCTCTTCGCGATGCCCTTCGTGCTCACCTGGCTCAAGCCGCGCGACGAAGACGCCGTCGTGCTCGACACCGAACAGCATCCGGACGCGCCGCTTCGCAAGAAGCCCGAAGGCAAGCTGAGCTTCGCGCGCTGGATCGAGCATTCGTGGATCGGCAGCGCGTTCATCGGCGCGGCCGGCATCGCGCTGATCGTGCTTGTCTTCGTCGGTGGGCAGTCCCGGCACATCGCGTTTTCAGGCGTGAATGCGGTCATCTTCGTGATGTTCATCGCGGGCGTGATCCTGCATGGCTATCCGCTCGCGTATGCGGACGCCATCAAGAACGCCGCGAAGCAAACCGGCTCGATGATGCTTCAGTATCCGCTCTATGGCGGCATCATGGGCATGATGGACGCGACCGGCCTGCCCGATGTGATCTCGCACTTCTTCATCGCGATCTCGAATGCGCACACGCTGCCGTTCTGGAGCTACGTGTGCTCGCTCATCGTCACCTTCTTCATTCCGAGCGGCGGCGGACACTGGGCCGTGCAAGGGCCGTTCGTCGTGCCCGCGGCCGTCGCGCTGCACGCCTCCGTTCCCGCGACGACGATGGCCGTCGCGATGGGCGAGCAGGTCTCGAACATGATGCAGCCGTTCTGGGCCGCGCCCGTCGTCGCGATGGCGGGCGTCGGCGTGCAGCGCGTGCTCGGCTTCACGGTGATGACGTTCGCGGTCGGCTTGATCGTGTATGGCGCCGCCTTGCTGATCTTCATCTGAAGCACGATGAACGGAGACGAATCGATGAAGTCCACGACGACACAATCTCTGCAGCCCCGTGAAAGCATGAGCCTTAAAGAGCGCTGGTGGCGCGTGTTCGACGTGCGCATCGGCGCGCTGCCGTTGCCCGTTTATCTGGTGCTGATCGCCGTGCTCGCCGCGATGAGCGCTCACGGCGCGCTCGCCTCCGATCTGCCGACGGGCATCGCACTGGTGACGGTCGGCGGCTTCACCTGCGCCGAGCTCGCAAAGCGCATTCCGTGGATACGCCACATCGGCGCGACGTCGATCTTCGCGGCCTTCATCCCGTCGATGCTGGTCTACTACAAGCTGATGCCCGCGCCGATTACGAAGGCCGTGACGACGTTCACGAAGCAGTCGAACTTCCTCTACCTCTTCATCGCGGCGATCATCGTCGGCAGTGTGCTGAGCATGGATCGGCAGACGCTCGTGAAGGGCTTCGTGCGCATCTTCATTCCGGTCGCGAGCGGATCGGTGGCGGCGGCTATCGTGGGAACCGCGCTCGGCACGGCGCTCGGCCTCGACATGAAGCACGCACTTTTCATGGTCGTCGTGCCGATCATGGCGGGCGGCGTCGGCGAAGGCGCACTGCCGCTGTCAGCCGGCTATGCGCAGATTCTCGGCGCCGAACAGGGACCGCTTTTCGCGCAGGTGCTTTCGGCCGTGATGCTCGGCAACATAGCGGCGATCTGCTGCGCGGGGTTGCTCAACTATCTCGGCGCGCGCCGCCCGCGTCTCACGGGCAACGGGCGGCTCACCATCGCCGAAGGCGGCGACGAGGTCGCCGACTCGAAAGGCGCTTCGTTCGAATTCGACGTGAGCTCCGTCGCGGCGGCAGGGGCGACGGCCGTCGCGCTCTATCTGCTGGGCGTGCTGAGCCACCAGTATTTCGACTGGCCCGCGCCCGTCGTGATGCTCGTGCTGGTCGTCGCCGCGCAGTTCTTCCAGGTCGTGTCGCCGCGCGTGCGAGGCGGGGCGCGCTTCATGTACGGCTTCTTCTCGACTGCCGTCACTTATCCGCTGATGTTCGCGATCAGCGTCGCGATGACGCCGTGGGGCGAGATCGTCACCGCGTTCCACTGGGTCAACATCGTAACGGCCGTGTCGACCGTGCTTACGCTCACGTTGACGGGCTTCTTCGTCGCGCGCTGGACGGGCATGCATCCGGTCGAGGCGGCCATCGTCAACGCGACGCACAGCGGGCTTGGCGGCACCGGAGATGTGGCCATTCTGACCGCCGCCAACCGCATGGAGCTGATGCCGTTCGCGCAGATCGCGACGCGCATCGGCGGCGCGATCACGGTAATGGCCGCCCTCGCGGCCTTCGCATGGCTGCGCTGAGTACTGGCCTCCCTCACTCGCCGCGCCGCGCCGCGTTCATCCGTTCCGGCATGCCGATGATCGCGTCGATGCGGCGCATGCGCGACCACGCGCGCAAACTCAGGGCGGCTTCGACGGCATCCGCCATTGCACGTTCAGCAGATGGTCGCGCATGCACGCTGCCGCCGTTGCGCCGTCGCGCTCGACCATCGCCTTCACAACGGCCTGATGCTGCTCGGCGAAATGCCGCCGCGTTTCCTGATCGGCGGTCTTTTCGCGCAGATTCGGCTTCATGCGCATGCCGTTGACCACCTCCATCAGCGCGATGATCGCCGGGTTGCGCGTGGCCTGCGCGATCAGCAGATGAAAGCGGTGATCCCACTGCTGCCATTCGTCGTCGTCATTCGCCATGGCGTTGCGCCTGGCGCATTTCTCCAGTTCCGCGAGGTCGTCGGGGCTCGCCTTGCGCGTCGCCAGCTCGACGAACGCAGGTTCGAGCACGAGCCGCATCTCCGCGATATCAGCCGGACTCGAACCGGCGCGCAAGCTGCGTAGCGACGCCGAAAACTTCAACGGACGCGCGCCCAGATAAGTGCCGCGCCCGACCCCGCGCCACACACGCC
>NZ_FCOB02000008.1 GCF_001545075.1 Caballeronia ptereochthonis | reverse complement strand
ACTGCCTGCACCTGGAACCCGAAGCGTTTGCGTTGACGGTCTAATCGCGCCAGATACGGCTGACTGTCATGCACCGAAGCCGGCGTCACGTGGGTATCGGTGATGATCGCGTGCTTGGCATCGACGGTGCGATGGTCCAGATAGAAGAAGCCCTTGGGCTTGTCGTCGCGCACCATGTAGCCGCTCTCGGGATCGGTGCGACTGACCTTGATCTGTTTGCTCGGCGGCGCCTGATCGTCGTCATCGCGCTTCAAAGGCTTCTTGCCTTGCGCGGCACGGTCCGCATCGATTGCCGCATCCAGCCCGGCCAGATACGCCGAAGGCGTTTGTGCCACCTGCAGCTCATCGAACTTGTTCTTGTTGGCGTTGGCCTTCAGATGCGTGCTGTCGCTGTACAGCACTCGGCCATCGACCATGCCGTGCCCGATTGCCTGGCGCACGATCTCGTCGAAGATCTCCTGATACACCGTCGTGTCGACGAAGCGTCGTCTGCGATTCTGCGAGAACGTCGAGGCGTCCGGCACCTTATCGCTCAGGCGAAAGCCGGCAAACCACCGATACGCCACATTAACCTGAACCTCGCGCATCAATTGGCGCTCACTGCGCACCCCGAACAGGTAGCCGATGAACAGCAGCTTGAACAGCACCACCGGATCGAGCGCCGGTCGGCCGTTGTCCGCGCAGTAAAGATGCGCAACCTTCTCGCGGATGAATTCGAAATCCACCGCCGCGTCGATCTTGCGCAGCAGATGGTCCTTCGGCACAAGCATCTCGAGCGTCACCATCTCGAGCTCTTGTTGGGCGGGTGTCGGCTTCTTAAGCATGACCTCTATTAAAGAACAAAGCCCTGGGCAGAGCCAGGGCTTTGTCAGCAGTCTGACACCCCGCAGAAGCGGGGTGTTTTCGTTTTTCAGGCGTGGCGTGAAGCGGGCTTACTTCTTCAGCACGAGGCTGCCGTCGAGCGACTCGATGTAAGCCGCGATGTCCTTCAGATCGCTCTGCGACAGGTTCTGCACCTGCGCCGCCATGATGGCGTTGTTGCGGCCGAAGTTCGCGTTGCCGCCGCCGATCTGGTACTGACGCAACGCCCAGTAGATATAGCTCGCGTGCTGACCCGCGAGCTTCGGATACTCGCCGCTCACCGGCTTGTTGAGGCCGGGGCCGTGGCAGGCCGCGCAGTTGTGGCTTTCTGACAGCACCTTGCCGTTGCTGGCGTCGGCCGCGTGCGCGGTGCCGAACGCCGTCATGCCGATGAGCGCCGCTGCCGCGCATGCTGCCTTGAAGCTGTTACGGAGTGCCTGAGAGGGCTTCATGAATTCTCCTGTGTCGTCCGAGTCGGCGCTTCGGCGCTCGCTCTGGACCCATGCAAATAGCGCCCGCGTGCTCGGATCGCCGTATCGACGGCGCCGGTCCGCTGCACGCGCGGATCACTTGTCGGGATTGTTCTTCGATTGGGGCGTCTGCGCGGCGTAATACGCGGCGATATCGGCGATGTCCTGATCCGAAAGCGTCGTCGCGATGGCGCGCATCGTGTCGAAATGACGGTCGCCCTTCTTGTAGGCGTGCAGCGCATTGGCGATGTACTGCGCGTTCTGTCCGCCCAGCATCGGCACCTCGTAGACCTCGGGGTACGCGGTGCGGTAGCCGGGGATGCCGTGGCAGCCGATGCACATCGCGACCTTGCCCTCTGCGGCCTTCGCGTTGCCGACGACGTCGGCCGACGCCTGGGTCGCGAAGCCGGCGAGACCCGACAGCGCTGCAATCACGGCACATTTGCCGACGAAATTGTTCATAGCTTCTAACCTAGCATGAGGGGAAATCCGGCGCTCTTCTGGCCTTGGGCCCGCGCCGAGCGCATCACAACCTTCTCGGGACTGTTTGCTGCTACAGGGTCTGTCGCCACGCAGGCCAAAAAAATCGCGCTAATTGTACCGCGCGACCTACCCCCCGTCCACACGCGAACTGCGCGGAAGCCTTGCTGGCAAGGGGAATCGGCTGAAAAGCAGCAGTTTGATCTGCGACAATTCGTCCCTGTACAAGCGATGAGCCCGCGTGCGCACTGGCGTCGAGCGGCGCCGGGCGCAGCGTCACATCCCGCCGATCGAGCGGCTCAAACGATACCCGGCGCGCCCCAATGCCGAAAGGGCTTCTGACTTATACTGGGATTTTTTTCCCGACCGGATCTTCGTCATGCGTTTCGAAGGCTCATCGCAGTACGTCGCAACCGACGATCTCAAGCTCGCGGTGAACGCCGCAATGACACTGCAACGGCCGCTGCTCATCAAGGGCGAGCCGGGCACCGGCAAGACCATGCTCGCGGAGGAAGTGGCGGGCGCACTCGACATGCCGCTCCTGCAGTGGCACATCAAGTCGACGACCAAGGCCCAGCAAGGCCTCTACGAATACGACGCCGTATCGCGCCTGCGCGATTCGCAGCTCGGTGACGAACGCGTGAAGGACATCCGCAATTACATCGTCAAGGGCGTCCTGTGGCAGGCGTTCGAGTCGGACAGGCAGTCCGTGCTGCTCATCGACGAGATCGACAAGGCCGACATCGAATTCCCGAACGACCTGCTGCGCGAGCTCGACCGCATGGAGTTCTACGTCTACGAGACGCGCGAGCTCGTGAAGGCGAGGCATCGGCCGCTCGTCATCATCACGTCGAACAACGAGAAGGAGCTGCCGGACGCGTTCCTGCGCCGCTGCTTCTTCCACTACATCAAATTCCCCGATGCGGAGACGATGAAGGCCATCGTCGAGGTGCATTTTCCCGGCATCAAGCAGGATCTGCTCGCCAGCGCGATGCAGAGCTTCTTCGAGTTGCGCGGCGTGTCGGGCCTGAAAAAGAAGCCGTCCACGTCCGAACTGCTCGACTGGCTCAAGCTCCTGCTTGCCGAGGACATTCCGCCGGAAGCGCTGCGCTCGGAGGACCAGAAGCAGATCGTGCCACCCCTGCATGGCGCGTTGCTGAAGAACGAGCAGGACGTCGCCCTCTTCGAGCGGCTGCTCTTCATGAACCGCAATCACCGCTAAAAGCGCGATCGAACACCCCCGAGAGACCAACCAAGGAACCGAACGCATGAGCCGCTGGATCGAACCCGTCACGCTCGAAGGCGAACACGTCAAGCTCGTCCCGCTCACCCTCGATCACGAGGCCGCGCTCGCCGCCGCCGCCGCCGACGGCGAACTGTGGAAGCTCTGGTATACGAGCGTGCCCGCGCCTGGAACTACGCGCGCCTATATCGAGACGGCCATCGACATGCGCGAGCGGCTCGGCGCGCATCCGTTCGCCGTGATCGATCCGAAGACCGGCGACGTCGTCGGCTCGACGCGTTACTTCAACGTCGAGGCGGCGCACCGGCGCCTGGAAATCGGCCATACGTGGTACGCGAAACGCGTGCAGCGCACCGCGCTCAACACCGAGGCGAAGCTGCTGTTGCTCGGTCATGCCTTCGAGAAGCTAGATGCCATCGCGGTGGAATTCCGCACGCATTTCATGAACCATCAGTCGCGTGCGGCCATCGCGCGGCTCGGCGCGAAGCAGGACGGCATCCTGCGCAATCACCAGATCGGCCGCGACGGCGCGTATCGCGACACCGTCGTGTTCTCGATCATCGAGTCGGAGTGGCCGGCCGTGCGCACGCATCTGAAGCACAGGCTCGACCGCTGATGTTCGTCACGATGGAGAGCGCGCCATGCTGATCGACTTCTTCTACTCGCTGCGCGACGCGAAGCTGCCGGTTTCGGTGAAGGAATACCTGACCCTGCTCGAAGCGTTGAAGGCGCAGGTGATCGCGCCGTCGCTCGACGAGTTCTACTTCCTCGCCCGCATGACGCTCGTGAAGGACGAGAAGTACTTCGACAAGTTCGATCGCGCGTTCGGCGCGTATTTCCACGGCGTGACGCAGCTTCCCGACGAAGCGTTCGAGATTCCGCTCGACTGGCTCAGGAAGCGCCTCGATCGCGAATTCACCGCCGAGGAGAAAAAGCGCATCGAGGCGCTCGGCGGCCTCGACAAGCTGATGGAGCGCCTCAAGCAGTTGATGGACGAGCAGAAGGAGCGTCACGAAGGCGGCAACAAGTGGATCGGCACGGGCGGCACGTCGCCGTTCGGGCATGGCGGGTACAACCCGGAAGGCATCCGCATCGGCGGGGAATCGTCGGGGAATCGCACGGCGGTGAAGGTGTGGGACGAGCGTGCGTATCGCGATTACGACGATCAGGTGGAAATCGGCACGCGCAACATCAAGGTGGCGCTGCGGCGTCTGCGGCGATTTGCGCGCGAAGGCGCCGCCGAAGAGCTGGATCTGCCGGACACGATCCGCAGCACCGCCGCCAACGCGGGCTGGCTCGATTTGAAGATGGTCCCGGAGCGCCACAACAACGTGAAGGTGCTGATGCTGCTCGATGTCGGCGGCTCGATGGACGATCACATCAAGCGCGTGGAGGAGCTTTTCTCCGCGGCCAAGGCCGAATTCAAGCACCTGGAGTTCTACTACTTCCACAACTGTGTTTACGATTACCTGTGGAAGAACAATCGCCGCCGTCACGCCGAGCGCACGCCGACCTTCGATGTGCTGCACAAGTTCACGCCGGACTACAAGCTGATCTTCGTCGGCGACGCCACCATGAGTCCCTATGAGGTGCTGCAGCCGGGCGGCTCCGTCGAGTACAACAATGCCGAGGCGGGCGCCGTGTGGCTGCGCCGTCTCGCGGACCAGTTTCCGCATCACGCGTGGCTCAATCCCGAGCCCGAACGGCTATGGGAATATCGGCAGTCGATCTCCGCGATCCGCCAGATTCTCGGCAATCGCATGTACGCGCTCACGATGGCGGGTCTCGAAGCCGCGATGCGGGCGTTATCGAAGTAACGACACGAACAGGCATGAAAGCATCTCCTCCGGCGCCCATCGCGCTGCGTCCCCTCTTTGACTCTTCCGTCTCCACCATCGTCGCCGGTTTCGTCGCGATGATGACCGGCTACACCAGTTCGCTCGTGCTGATGTTCCAGGCGGGCCAGGCCGCGCATCTGTCGGACGCGCAGATCTCGTCGTGGATCTGGGCGCTGTCCATCGGCATGGCGGTCTGCACGATCGGCCTGTCGCTGCGCTACCGGGCGCCGATCGTCGTCGCGTGGTCGACGCCGGGCGCGGCGCTGCTGGTTTCGTCGCTGCCGAACGTCGCGTATGCCGACGCCATCGGCGCGTTCGTCGTCTGCGCCCTGCTGCTGACGGCCGTCGGCCTGACCGGCTGGTTCGACACGCTGATGAAGCGCATTCCCGCCGGCATCGCGGCCGCGCTGCTCGCGGGCATCCTGTTCGAGATCGGCATCGAGATCTTTCGCGCCGCGCAGTATCAGACGGCGCTCGTCATCGTGATGTTCTTCACGTACCTCGCCGGCAAGCGCCTCGCGCCGCGCTACGCAATTCCGGCGACGCTCGTCGCGGGCGTCGCGATGGCGGGCGCGCTCGGCTTGCTCGACTTCTCGCGCTTTCATGTCGCGCTCGCGCATCCCGTCTTCACGATGCCCGCGTTCTCGCTCTCGGCGGCGATCAGCATCGGCATACCGCTGTTCGTCGTCGCGATGGCCTCGCAGAACGTGCCGGGCATCGCGGTTCTGCGCGCGGACGGCTACACGACGCCGTCCGCCCCGCTCATCTCCACGACCGGCATCGCGTCGCTGCTGCTCGCGCCGTTCGGCTCGCACGGCGTGAACCTCGCCGCCATCACCGCCGCGATCTGCACCGGCCGGGAAGCGCACGAGGACCGCGACAAGCGCTACACGGCCGCCGTCTGGTGCGGCGTCTTCTATCTGATCGCGGGCACGTTCGGTGCGACCATTGCCGCGCTGTTCGCGGCGTTTCCGAAGGCGCTGGTCGTCTCGGTCGCGGCGCTCGCGCTGTTCGGCTCGATCATGAGCGGACTCACCAACGCGATGCTGGACGCACGCCAGCGGGAGCCCGCGCTCGTCACGTTCATGGTGACCGCCTCGGGGCTCACGCTGCTGTCGATCGGTCCGGCGTTCTGGGGGCTGATCGCGGGCGTGGCCACGCATTTCGTGCTCAACGCGCGGCGGACCTGAGGCGGCCTCACGCCGCGTCGTGCGGCGCGATCCGCGCATTCCTCGGCGGATTTCGCGCCACCCGTCCAGGGGCGGATGGAACGCGAACGCGGACACCGGGTCGAAATCCGGCACCCCGCGCACGGTATCAGCGCGTTTGCCGCGCGCGGGACTAGAATGAGGGAATGACATCAGGGGCGCGCCACGCGAGCGAAGTCGCCGCACGGCGTCGCATTCATGGGCAATCCGCGGGTTACCGCAATTTGACAAAAGGCGCAGGCGCCTAAGACTCGACATGACATCCGCTCTCGACCAGCTCAAGCAATACACGATCGTCGTCGCCGACACGGGCGACTTCCAGCAATTCATCCAGTTCAAGCCGCGGGACGCGACGACCAATCCGTCGCTGATCCTGAAAGCCGTCCAGAAGGACGACTACAAGCCGCTGCTCGAAAAGACCGTCAAGGAGCACGCGAAGCAGCCGATGCCGCAGATCATCGACAATCTGCTGGTCGCGTTCGGCACCGAGATCCTCAAGATCATTCCGGGGCGCGTGTCCACCGAAGTCGACGCGCGGCTCTCGTTCGACACGAAGGCGTCGATCGCGAAAGCGCACGACATCATCAAGCTGTACGAGAACGCCGGCATCGGCCGCGACCGCGTGCTGATCAAGCTCGCCTCGACCTGGGAAGGCATCCGCGCGGCCGAAGTGCTGCAAAAGGAAGGCATCCACTGCAACATGACGCTGCTGTTCTCGCTGGCGCAGGCCATCGCGTGCGCGGAAGCGGGCGCGCAGCTTATTTCGCCGTTCGTCGGCCGCATCTACGACTGGTACAAGAAGGCCGCCGGCGCCGAGTGGGACGAAGTGAAGAACGGCGGCGCGAACGATCCCGGCGTGCAGTCGGTGCGGCGCATCTACACGTACTACAAGAAGTTCGGCTACAAGACCGAGGTCATGGGCGCGAGCTTCCGCACGATGAGCCAGATCACCGAGCTTGCCGGCTGCGACCTGCTAACCATCAGTCCGGATCTGCTGAAGAAGCTCGCCGACAGCGACGAGAAGGTCGAGCGCAAGCTCTCGCCGGAAACGGTGAAGAGCGAGAACGTGGAGAAGATCGCCATCGACGAGCCGACGTTCCGTTTCCTCGTCAACGACGACGCCATGGCGACCGAGAAGCTCGCGGAAGGTATCCGCGCGTTCGCCGCCGATGCGATCAAGCTGGAAAAACTGATCACGGCGCTTCAGTGACCATTCCCGGCCTGAGGACGCGGGAGATCGATCCGCGCCCGATGGTCTGAAGGCAGCGCGAGAAGGACCGCAATCGAGCCGGCGCATTGGTTCGATTTGCGGTCCTTTCCGTTTCGCCGCGCATTGACATCATTTGACCTTTTCCGAGTCGAAGGGACATCCCCTTGCAATAGACTCTCGTGCTCCGGGCGGCATGTCCGCCGCTCAAGCACGGAGTCGTTCGATCATGCAACTGGATACCTATCTCTTCTTCAACGGCGATTGCGCCGCGGCCCTCGATCTCTATCAGGCCGCATTCGGTGCGCAGGTCATCGCACTGATCCGCTTCCGTGACGCGCCGGACGGCGGCAACGTGCCGCCGGAATGGCAGGACAAGGTCATGCACGCGGTGTTCCGCGTCGGCCCGAACGAGATCATGGCGTCCGACGGCCGCGACGGGCAGCCACACAGGGCCGGCACGGGATTCGCGCTGTCGATCGTCGCGGACGACGCGCAATCCGGCGAGCGCGTCTTTAACAGACTGGCCGAAGGCGGCAAGGTGCTCACGCCGTGGCAATCCACGTTCTGGACGAGAGGCTTCGGCATGCTGACGGACCCTTTCGGCGTGCCGTGGATGATCAACGTGGCGGGCGAGAGTGAAGCGAAGGCACCCTGAACTTCAACGCGTCGAACCCATCAACCACTGAGCGGCCGCGCGCCTTCGATATTCCACTGCCGCTCGATCTCCGAAAGACGCAGGCGCAAGCGATCCACCTGCTCGACGAAGCGCATCGCGAGCCAGTGCATGCCCTGCGTCGTCGGGTCGCCGCGATCGTCGCCGCACGGCTGCGCCGCGTGCGCCGACACGTCCACCGCGCGATACAGCAAGCCAACGCGCCCGAAGCGCAGCGCGCGCGCCATCTGCAGAAGCTGCTGGCGCACCGCGTACTCGCGCGGCGAACAGGCGATCGCGAAGCGGCTCTCCGATGCGCCCGTGACATCCGGCATCGAGGTGATCAGCATTTCGAGCGCCGCGAGAATCGAGCGGTGCAGCCGCTGAATTTCCTCCAGCCGCGCGATCGGCACGTCGGTTTCCTTCGAGACCGATTCCATCAGCGCGCGCGACTGCACGAGCCGCTGGCTCATCGCGTAGAAGCGCCGCGCGGTTTCCTCGGCGATGAGCGGTGTGCCGTCGAGCAAGGCGCCGTAGAGCCGCGCGCATTCGCGCAGATTGTCCGCGAGCCGGTAGCGCCATGAATACGTGGCGTATTGCGGCAGCACGAACGAGAACGCCAGCGCGATCACGATACCGATCAGCACGTTGGCCGTGCGCCACAGTCCAGTGCTGAGCGGCAGATCGCCGTGACCGGAGACGATGACCATGGTGATCGCCGTGAGCAGCGCGACATAGCCCGCCTTGCCGATCGCGTAATACGCGCAGCCGCCCGCGATCACGCACATCAGCACGAAAAACAGGAGCAGCGAGCCGAAGAGCGTCTGCACGAGGATGAGAAAGAGCCCGAACGCCGCGCCGAGCATCGTGCCCAGCGCGCGCTCGGTGGCTTTCTTGCGGATGTTGCCGTAGTGCTGGAGCCCGCCGATCACGACGAGCAGCGACACCGACGCCCACACGCCGTGCGGCACGTTGATGCCCGAGGTGACGATGAACGACGTCGCCATCGCGAGCGCGACACGCACCGCGTGGATCAGGTTCGCGTGCCGGTAGCGAAAGTACGGCGACGCGATCCAGTGCAGGAGGCGCGCGAGACGGCCGCGCCTCAGTGACGTCGATGTCGGAGAAAGCATGGTTCGCTCGCGTCGATGAACACACTCGCCCGCCCGGCCGAAACGCGCGCCGCATGAACGAAACGCCCGCAACGGCCAGCGGCTGTTACGGGCGTTTTACCAGCTTTTCGCAAGACGCGTCGAGCGGAAGCCCGGCGCGTTGCCGCATGGCGTCGAATCAGCCTTCCACGATGTCCAGATAGTCTTCCGGACGCGTGCGGTCGTCCGAGCGCTTCAGGCCCAGCACGCGCACGAGCATGCTCACGGCGATCGAAACGACCAGGTTCGCGATCAGCGCCCACACGGCCGCGTAGCCCGGCACCGTGTAGCCGAACAGATGCAGCGGGTAGATCGAGCCCTTCAGTTGCAGCGAAACGGCCATCCACGTACCGACGCCGATACCCACCACCCAGCCGATCAACAGGCCGCGGTGATCGAGCACGCGCGTATAGAGGCCGAGCACGAGCGCGGGCAGCGTCTGGATGATCCAGATGCCGCCGAGCAGTTGCAGCTGGATCGCGTAGGTCAACGGCAGCGCGAGAATGAACACCACCGCGCCGACCTTCACGATCAGCGAAACCAGCTTGGCGACGTTGGTTTCCTGCTCCGGCGTCATCGACGTGTTGATGAACTCGCGATGCACGTTGCGCGTGTAGAGATTCGCCGCCGCGATCGACATGATCGCCGCCGGCACCAGTGCGCCGATGCCGATGGCCGCGAACGCCACGCCCACGAACCACGACGGGAAGTAGTGCAGGAAGAGCGCCGGCACGGCGAAGTTCGCGCCGTAGGCCTTGAAGTACGCCGCGTACTCCGGCATGTCCTTCACGCCCGAGGCGAGCGCCATGTAGCCGAGCAGCGCGAGCAGGCCGAGCACCAGCGAGTACGCCGGCAGCAGCGACATGTTGCGGCGGATCGTGTTGCCCGAGTTCGACGAGAGAATCGCCGTCACCGAGTGCGGATAGAGGAAGAGCGCGAGCGCCGAGCCCACCGCCAGCGTCGCATACGCGCTGTAGCCGTTCAGGCTCGCGGCATCCGGCGCCTTCAACAACAGCTTCTCGGGCGGCACGGTGCCGAAGATGTGCCCGAAGCCGCCAAGCTGCGCCGGGATCACGATGATCGCGGCGATGATCGTGATGTAGATCAGCACGTCCTTCACGACGGCGATCATCGCCGGCGCGCGCAGGCCCGAGGTGTACGTGTACGCGGCGAGAATCGCGAACGCGATGATGAGCGGCAGGTCGCCCACGAACCCTTGCGTCGAGAAGCCGAGCGCGCCGATCACCACTTCGATGCCAACGAGTTGCAGCGCGATGTACGGCATCGTCGCGACGATACCCGTCAGTGCGACGGCGAGCGCGAGCATGCGGCTGTTGTAGCGCGCATGCACGAAGTCGGCGGCGGTCACATAGCCGTGCCGCTTCGCGATGCTCCAGAGCTTCGGAAACACGACGAACGCGAACGGATAGATGAGGATCGTGTACGGCAGCGCGAAGAAGCCCGTCGCACCCGCGCCGAACACGAGTGCCGGAACGGCGACGAACGTGTAGGCCGTGTAAAGGTCGCCGCCCAGCAGGAACCACGTGACGATGGTGCCGAAGCGGCGTCCGCCGAGGCCCCACTCGTCGAGCTGCGCGAGATCGCCCTTGCGCCAGTGCGCGGCGATGAAGCCGAGAATCGTGACGCCGACGAAGAAGAGAACGAAGACGAAGGTTGCGGTGGCATTCATCATCGCGCACCTCCCTGGCCGTTCTTGCGGCCCGACGGCAGCGCCTTGGTCTTCTTATAGACGATGGCGGTGATGACCGCGCTGATCAGCACCCAGAGAAGCTGATACCAGTAGAAGTACGGAAAGCCCCACAGAACGGGCTCGATCTTGTTGTAAAACGGCACCCATACCACACCGATCCAAGGGAGGATCAAAAGCCAAAGCCAGTGCTTGTTGCGCGGTTGTCCGGTGCCCGTCGCAGCTTCGTGAGCCATGAACGGTCTCCTCTTTGTTTTGAGTATTCGCCTTGTTATTGCGAGCCCGGCGGTATGCCGGTCGTCGGGTAGACATGCCGCTGAAAGCACCCCGAAATAACAGGAGGAGTATATGGACCGCCAAAACCCGGTCAAGCAGGGGGAATCCCGACTATTCCCCCTGATTTGAAAGGATTTTGTAAATAGGCCAAAACCCCGCTTTGGCCCTGGCTTTGCGCGTGCCGGCGACTAGATGGAGAACGTGCCGCTCGTCGCCGCGCCCGCGCTCTCGGCAAGACCCTTCACCCATTTGCGCGCGGGCAAGCCGAGTTGCGCCTCGATCAGCTTCGCACGCGCTTGCAGCGCCGCGAACGGCACGTCGAGCGCGGGACCGGCGAACGCCAGCGCGACGCGATTGCCATCGTGCACTTCCGGCAGCGCGATCACGCGCTGCCCGAACGCTTCGTTCAGATGGCGCATGTTGCGCACGAAACTCGGATGATCGCCGAACAGGTTGATCGTGACGACGCCCGCCTCCGGCGCGAGACACGCGCGGCAGGCGCGATAGAACGACACGCTGTCGAGCACGGGGCCGCGCGCGGTCGCATCGTAGAGATCGATCTGCAGCGCGCCGATCGTGCCGTGGTTCGCGCGATCGTTGACGAACTCCCAGGCGTCGCGCTCGGTGACGGTGAGGCGCGCGTCGTCGTAGGGCAGTTCGAACATCGCGCGCGCGGCGATCACGACCGCCGGATTCAGCTCGACCGCTTCCACGTTCGCGCGCTTCAGGAAGCGATGGCAGAACTTGGTGAGCGCCGCCGCGCCCAGGCCGAGTTGCACGATCCGGGCGGGCGTTTCGATGAACAGCAGCCACGCCATCATCTGCTGCGCGTATTCGAGTTCGATGTGATCGGGCTTCTTCAGCCGCATCGCGCCTTGCACCCATTCGGTGCCGAAGTGGAGGTAGCGCACGCCGCCCTCCTCGGAGAACGTCACGGGGGCGAAGCGCGGCTTGCGGGGCGCGTCGATGCGCGGGGCGTTCGCGAGTTCGTCGTCATCGCGTTCGCGCGCGCTGCGTTTTTGCCGGCTGCTTTCTTTCTTGCGGCCGAACGCGCGTGCTTCAGCGGACGCGCGCTTGATCAGAGTCGTCATGTGTGAGGATGTCGCGCCAGAAGCGCAATTTTTGATCGAACGAGAGAATAGCATTCGCCGCGCTCGAGGACGGCAGCAAGAGCGTCGCGTAGCCCGCGGCGCCGATGACCGGCGCGAATCGACCGGACGTCTTGCCGTTGAAGCACACCCTGCGCAGCCTCGGAAAGCGCGAGCGGAACGCGGCGAAATCGTTGGGCGAAGCGTTGCGGATCGCGCTGTCGAGGCTGCCCTTGCGCTCGCATGCGGCGAGCACGTCCCACAGGCCGATGCCGTGGGCGACCAGCCGCGCGAGGCGATCGTCGTAGGCGAGCTCGTGCAAGGGTTCGCCGACGGCCGCGCCGACCAGCCGCCAGAACTGATTGCGCGGATGCGCATAGTACTGCGTCGCCGCGAGCGATGCGACGCCCGGAAAGCTGCCGAGGATGAGCGTGTGCGCCGCCTCGTTGCCAACCGGCGCGAGTCCGGCGAGCTTCATTTGGCTTCGCCGCGCGCGACGCGCTTCGCGTGCGAGCTCAAGTGCGCGTATGAGCGCGCATGTTCGCGCCGACGCGGACCGTGCATCGCGGCAAGCTTGTCCCACAACGCATCGAGCATGCATTCCGTGACCATGAGCGGCGCGCCGTGCCGCTCGAACACCGAGCGGCGCGCGACGAGCGCATGCCCAGTGTCCTTCGCCTGTTCCGCCGCGAGCCGATAAAGCGGATGCCGCGCCGTGAGCCTGCGGCTCGCGAGCGCCGAACGCGATACGCTGCTGTCGCTATAAAGCAGCTCCGCCAGCGGACGCGTGCGCAGACGCCGCATCGACTGCCAGACGCCCGTGCTGTACTCGAGCGCGACGATGCTGTGCGCGACGACGAACGGCACGCCATCCACTTTCAGCGCGACTTCGCGCACCCACACGGGCGCGCGCGGCGTGACACCGAGCGCGCGCGCCTCGTCTTGCCAGGAGACGTCGACGGCCTCGCGCGTGACATCGACCGTCACCGCGCCGAGCGTGCGCAAGTGCGCGGTCAGCGAGCCGCCTCGCGTGAGCCAGTCTTTTTGAGCGTCGGGAAGCGATGGAAGCGGGATGACGCGCCAGTGGGCGTCGGTCGGATCGTTGGGCGTCGGCATGGCGCCGATTATAAAGGCGTGTCGATGCCGCATGCCCAAATAGGAAAGGTCGCATGGACCGATCAGACTCCTCTTCCTATTCTGAACGAACCCCTAAAAAGTGGCTCCGCGTATCCGACCATCCGTCCTGATGCCTCCGCAGCCACGCACACTTCCTCCTTCGCCGTCGTGACTGCAGAAACGCTCTTCATTCCCTCCGCCGAATCCGCGCCTGCGCCCCACCAGGAGTTCGATCCGAGCGAACTCGCCTACCTCGCCACCCTTGGCGGGCTTCCACCCGACGCCCAGCTGCTCCATTCACTAGGACGCCTGCACGTTCAGCAGAAGAACCCGAAGCGCGCCATCGAACGTTTCGAAGCCGCGCTCGCGCTCGCGCCGGACAACCCGGACTGCCTGAACGATCGCGCCATCGCCGCGCTCATGCTGCGCGACTATGAAGGCGCAACACACTGGTTCCGCAAAGCGGTTCGATGCGCGCCGGATAATCCGCGGCTGCATTGCAATCTCGGCAACGCAATCCGCGAGGCAGGCCGAGGCGAAGACGCGATGCCGCATTTTGCGCGCGCGCTTGAACTGAATCCGCAGCTACTCGAAGCCGCAATCGCGAGCGCCGAATTGCTGGAGGCACTGGGCCAGCCGCAAGAGGCGCTTTCAGCGTTTCAGCGGGCGCAACGTATCGCGCCGAACGATATGCGCGCGTTGCTCGGCCAGGGTCAAATGCTGAACGCGATCAAGCGTCACACCGACGCAGAAGCAATCTTCCGGGAGGCAGTCAAGCGGGAGCCGGACAATCTTCGCGCAGTGTTCGGGCTCGCCGTCACGATCGGATCGCAACTGCGGTTCGAAGATGCGCTGCCCTTCTATCGACGCGCGCTCGAACTCGCGCCGAATAGCTACGCCGTGCACAACAACCTCGGTTTCATGCTGACCTGCCTCGGCCGTTACGACGAAGCGGACGAACATCTGCGCCGCGCCATACGACTCAAGCCGGACGTCGCCGATGCGAACAAGCTCCTGGGCATGTCGGAACTGCGGCGCGGCAACTACCGCGCTGGCTGGGCGATGTACGAATTTCGCAAGTCGGGCGGCGAAGCTGGCGGCTATCCTTCGCTCGACATACCGGAATGGCAGGGCGAGCCGCTCTCCGGCAAGCGAATTGTCCTGACCCGCGAACAAGGCGCGGGCGACCAGTTTCAGTTCATTCGATATGCAAGCGTGCTGCGCGCGATGGGCGCGACCGTCGACGTATGGGCAAGCGAAGCGCTCGCGCCGCTTCTCGCACGCGCCGATGGCATCGACCGCGCGATCACCGAGACACCGCGGAACGGATACGATTACTACTGCCCCGTGATGAGCGTGCCTCATCGCCTGAAGGATGACGCGATTCCCGCAACCGCGCCTTATCTATCGGCCGATGCGAGCCTCGCCGGAGAATGGCGCGACCGGCTCGGCGAGGCAGCGGGAGATCGTCGTAGGGTCGGCCTCGTGTGGGCCGGCAATCCCGCTCATCACCTCGACCGCTTCAGATCGATTCCCCTCGACGCCCTTCTCCCGCTTGCGGACATTCCCGGCATCGCGTGGTTCTCGCTCCAGAAAGGCGCGGCCATGGCGCAACTGGACAATTGCGCCGGCCGTTGGCCGATCAACCGCCTCGACGCGCAACTGGACAGCTTCGACGCGACCGCGGCCGCGATCGAATCGCTGGATCTGGTCGTCACGGTCGATACATCCGTGTGCCATCTCGCGGGCGCGCTCGGCAAGCCGGTATGGGTCATGTTGCCGGCGCAAGCCGACTGGCGCTGGATGACCGGGCGCTCCGACAATCCCTGGTATCCGACCGCGCGCCTCTTCAGGCAGCACACAGCAGGCGACTGGTCGCCGGTCGTCGACTCGTTGTGTCGTGCGCTCAGGGCACTTTGATGTCGGCGGTTAGGATCATTCGTATGGAACCGGCGTCTTGATCGGCACAGACTGTCGTGTCGGCCATGCTTGTTGCTCTCGGCCGCGCGCGTGCCAGGCGAGAACACTGGCAAATCACTGAGAGGCTATCGAATGTCGGAAAACAAGAAACAGACATCAAAAAAGGTTGCGCATCTGGCGGCGGAAACGCTGCACGATCCCAAAGCGTCCGGAATCGCCAAGAGTCTCGCGGCCTCCGCGCTATCGCAGTCACATACCAGCAAGCAGACCAGCGCCGAAATGGAGCACAAGGCGAGCGAAGTGCTGCACAGTCCTAAGTACTCGAAGGAAACCAAGACGCTCGCCGCATCGGTCCTTGCGCAGGCCAACAAGGAGCGGAAGGTCAAATAAAAACGCGCTGCCGGGTGAACCCCGGCAGCGCGTGCGTCAGAAAACCTCGAGCGGAAGCTTAGCGCGCCAGCAACAGCGCGTTCGTCCGCTTGACGAAGCTCGCCGGATCGTCCAGTGCCCCGCCCTCGGCCAGCATGGCCTGATCGAAGAGCAGATGGCACCAGTCCGCGAAATTGGCATTGTCGGCATTCAGCGCCTTCACCAGCGGATGCTCCGGATTGACTTCCAGAATCGGCTGCATCTCCGGCGCCTTCTGGCCCGCCGCCTTCAGCATGCGTTGCAGATAGCCGCTCATGTCGCCCTCATCGGCGACGAGACAGCTCGGCGAATCCGTCAATCGGAAGGTCAGGCGCACGTCCTTCGCCTTGCCTTCGAGCGCTTCCTTCATCTTCTCGACAAGCGGCTTCATCTCTTCGCCGACCTTCTCCTGCTGCTGCTTTTCCTCGTCATTGAGCGCGCCGAGATCGAGGTCGCCGCGCGCCACGCTCTGCAGCGGCTTGCCATCGAACTCGTTCAGGAACGACAGCATCCACTCGTCGACGCGATCCGTCAGCAGCAGCACCTCGACGCCCTTCTTGCGGAACACTTCCAGATGCGGGCTGTTCTTCGCGGCCTGCCAGCTGTCGGCGGTGACGTAGTAGATCTTCGTCTGCTCGGGCTTCATGCGCGCGACGTAATCCGCGAGCGACACGTTCTGCTCGTCGCTGTCGTTGCGCGTCGATGCGAAACGCACGAGCTTCGCGATGCGTTCGCGATTGCTGAAGTCCTCGCCGATGCCTTCCTTCAGCACCTGGCCGAACTCATTCCAGAAGGTTGCGTACTTCTGCTTGTCGGCGTCATCCGTGGCTTCGGCCGAGGACGTCGCGATATCCTCGAGCATCGACAGCACGCGCTTGGTCACGCCTTCGCGGATCGCCTTCACGTCGCGGCTTTCCTGCAGGATTTCGCGCGACACGTTGAGCGGCAGATCGGCGGAATCGACCACGCCCTTCACGAAGCGCAGATACGCGGGCAGCAACTGCTCGGCGTCGTCCATGATGAACACGCGCTTCACATACAGCTTGAGGCCGCCGCGATGCTCGCGGTTCCACAGGTCGAACGGCGCATGCTTCGGCACGTACAGCAGTTGCGTGTACTCGCTGCGGCCCTCGACGCGATTGTGCGTCCACGCGAGCGGATCGTCGTGATCGTGCGAAATGTGCTGATAGAACTGCTTGTACTGCTCGTCGCTGATGTCGCTCTTCGGACGCGTCCACAGCGCGCTCGCCTGGTTGACGGTCTCGTCCTCGTCCTTCGTGACCATTTCGCTCTTCTCGGCGTCCCACTCTTCCTTCTTCATCAGGATGGGCAGCGCGACGTGATCCGAATACTTCTGGATGATCGACTTGAGCTTGTACGTGGAGAGCAGTTCGTCCTCGTCCGGACGCAGATGCAGCGTGATGGTCGTGCCGCGTTGCGCGCGCTCGATGTCCTCGACTTCGAAATCGCCCTCGCCCGCGCTCGTCCAGCGCACGCCCTGGCTCGCCGGCAAGCCGGCGCGGCGCGTTTCGACGGTGATCTTGTCCGCGACGATGAAGCCCGAATAGAACCCGACGCCGAACTGCCCGATGAGCGCGGCGTCCTTCTGCTGGTCACCGGAGAGCTTCGAGAAGAATTCCTTGGTGCCCGAACGCGCGATGGTGCCGAGATGCGAAATGGTCTCGTCGCGGCTCATGCCGATGCCGTTGTCGTCGATGGTGACGGTGCGCGCCGCCTTGTCGAACGACACGCGGATGCGCAGATCCGGATCGTTCTCGTAAAGTGCGCTGTTCTCGATGGCCTCGAAGCGCAGCTTGTCGGCGGCATCCGATGCATTGGAAATCAGCTCGCGAAGAAAAATTTCCTTGTTGCTGTAGAGCGAATGGATCATCAGGTGCAGAAGCTGCTTCACTTCTGCCTGAAAGCTCATGGTTTCTTGCGCCATGGTCGGGTCCTCTTGTGTTGATTTCGTTGGTGCGATTCAGTCCGCCGCGCGCATCGCCCGTGCGGCCGATTCGCCGGATATAAGGGCCGCCAGGCGTTTTTCAAGAGCCGGCGGCCGCGCTCGGCTAACATGCGTCTCCCGAACGACAAACCAGCTCCGGATCGACGATGCCCTTCCTGTCCAGACGCGACCGTCATGCCCGGCCCCTCACGCGTGGCGAAACCGCGATGGCCCGGCTCGTGTTCGGGGACGCGATCGACTATTCGAAGGTCTCGGTCTACGCCTGCGGATATCTCCCGTTCGGCCTGCAGCCGTCGCGCACGGCGATGGCGCCGAACGGCAACCTGTATTTTCCGCGCGGCTGTTTTCAGGACGACTTCTCCGTCTGCGACCTCGCCGGGCGCATGTGGTTCATTCACGAGATGACGCACGTCTGGCAATTCCAGCTCGGCTACCCGGTCAGGCTGCGCGGTGCAATCCGCGTCGGCCTGCCGTATGCCTACACGCTCGCCGAGGACAAGCGCCTCTCGGACTACAACATGGAAGCGCAGGGCAACCTGCTGGCGGACTATTTCGCGCTCCGGTTCTGCGACGGGCAAAACCGCCTCTGCGAGCATCGCTACCGGCACATGCCGGGGGCGCTCGCGCTCTTCGAGACCGTGCTCGCGGACTTCACTCGCGCGCCGTCCGAGCGGCGCAACCTGCCCGGACGCGCACGCTAGGCGCTGCGCCGCGAAGCTCTTTCCAGGCAGTTCGACAGCAGTTCGGGCAGGGCCGGATCGCCGCAATTGGCGACGTTGAAGCGCATCCAGGTCGTCGGCGACTGATGCGGCGAGAACAGGCTGCCGGGCGTCAGCAGAAAACCCGCTTCGTGTCCGGCCGCCGCGAGACCGTCGGAATCGACGCCCGCATCGGCCCACAGGAACATGCCCGCCGACGGCGTCGCGAACAGCCTGAGGCCGGTCTTCTCGAGCATGCGGGCGGTCTTCTCGCGCACGCCGTCGAGGCGCGCGCGCAGCCGCTCGACGTGCCGGCGGTAATGACCTTCGGTCAGGACCTTGTAGACGACGCGCTCGTTGAGCTCCGGGCTCGTCATGCTGGCGAGCATCTTCTCGTCGGCGAGCGCCTTCGCTACGTCGGCGGACGCCGCGATATAGCCCACGCGCAGATTTGCCGCGAGCGTCTTCGAAAAGCTGCCGAGGAAGATCACGCGCTTCAGCTGATCGAGCGATGCGAGCCGCGTCGCGGGGAAGCCCGCCGGGCAGAGATCGCCGTAGACATCGTCCTCGACGACGATGAAGTCGTACTCCTGCGCGAGCTGCAGGATGCGATACGCCTGCGCGGCGGTGAGCGACGTGCCGGTCGGGTTCTGCAAAACGGAGTTGATGATCAGCATCTTCGGACGCCAGGTCGCGACGAGCGTCTCCAGCGCGTCCAGATCGGGGCCGTCCGGCGTGTACGGCATGCCGACGAGCCGCGCGCCCTGCGACGCGAAACGGCCGAACATCTGGAACCACGCGGGATCGCCGACGATCACCGCGTCGCCCGGCTTCACGTAGAGGCGCGCGATCAGGTCGATCGCCTGGGTGATACCCGACACGAGCACGATCTGCCGCGCCGCCGATGCGCCGATCTCCAGCTCCTCCAGCCGCGTCTGCAACTGCTGGCGCAACGGGAGAAAGCCTTGCGGCGTGCCGAAGCCGAGCATCTGGGCGCCGCTCTGACGCGACAGCGAGCGCAGCGCGTTCGTGATGAGCTCGCCGTCGAGCCAGCGGCCCGGCAGATAGCCGAGACCCGGACCTTTTTCCGGACTGGACGTATGCAGCATGTTGCGCAGCAGCCAGACCACGTCGATGGCGTTCTGCACCGGCTCGCGCTCCGCGGCCACGGCGGGCGCCTCGCCCTTTGCGACCAGCGCGGGCCCGATGCGCTCGCGCACGTAGAACCCGGAGCCGCGCCGCGAATCGAGATAGCCGTGGGCGACGAGCCGCTCGTACGCCTCGACGACCGTGAAGCGCGACACGCCCTTGTCGAGCGCGAGCTTGCGGATCGAGGGCATGCGCATGCCGGGACGGAACACGCGCTCGTCGATGCGGCGGCGGCCCCATTGCACCAGTTGATCGACGAGCGTGAGTTGCGCGGCGTCGTGCGGGGCGGGAATCTGGTCGAGCGGTACGGACATGCGGACCTCCGATGTTCGGCGAGCGCATTCCAGCGCTGCGGGGAACTGTACCGAATAGTATTGGGCTGATTGTACCGTTACTGTTACGGTGATAGCAGCTACATTCTGCTTTCGGGCTGCTCGACGCGCGGGCAGGAAGCGTTATGCTATCGGCCCCTTAATCGTTGCGCCGCGCCAGTCATGACCGAACATCGACTCAAACTCGATCACCTCGTGATCGCCGCCCGAACACTGGAAGAAGGCGCGCAATTCGTCGCCGGGAAATTCGGCGTGGAGACGGCGCCGGGCGGCGCGCATCCGCTGATGCGCACGCACAACCGGCTCCTGAACCTGTGGGGCGGCGCGTATCTGGAAGTGATCGCGATCGACCCGGAAGCAGCGTCCGTCAACTCGCCCCCGCCGCGCCTTTTCGCGCTCGACGATCCGGCAATGCAGCGCCGTCTCGAAGAGCACGGCCCGCAGCTCGTGCACTGGGTCGCGCGCGTGGAACGGCCGAAGTCGCTCGTCCGCTGGCGCGAGCAGTATCCCGAGCGCATCCCGCCGGTTGCGGCGATGTCGCGCGGCGGCAATACGTGGGGCCTGACCGTGCCCGACGACGGCGCGTTCCCCGCTTGGCAAGGCGCCGGCGAGGGCGTGCTGCCGTCGCTGATCCAGTGGGACACGCCGCGCCATCCGAGCGGCGCGCTGCCGGAGACGGGCATCGCGCTGCGTTCGCTGGCGGGATTCCATCCGGACGCGGCGGCGATTTCCGGGCAACTCGCGTGGCTCGGCGCGTCGCATCTGATGCGCGTGCAGGCGACGTCGGGCGCGCCGGTGCTCGTCGCGCAGTTCGATCTGCCGGACGGCACCGTGCTCACGCTCGGCGAATCGGCGGAACAGGCTCGGGCGCGCGAGGAAGAGGCGCAACAGGCGGCGAAACGCCGACGCGTGAAGAAGACAGAAACGCCGGAAGAACCCGAAGCAACGCAACCCGATTCACCCGACACCCCTGACTGACGCCCCGCGCGCCGGAAAACAAGGAGCCGCCTCACGATGAAGACCCGCGAAACCGAAGGCATGTTGCTGGGCCTGATCGGCGTCGTCATTTTCAGCCTGACGCTGCCGATGACGCGCATCGTCGTCGCGGAGGTGCATCCGCTCCTGAACGGCCTCGGGCGCGCGCTCGTCGCGGCGATTCCCGCCGCCGCCCTGCTCGTCTGGCGGCGCGAGAAGCTGCCGACGTGGCCGCAGGTCAAGAGCCTCGCGGTCGTGGCGCTGGGCGTCATCATCGCGTTTCCGGTGTTTTCGGCGTGGGCCATGAAGACCGTGCCCGCGTCGCACGGCGCGGTCGTCAACGGTTTGCAGCCGCTGTGCGTCGCCGTCTATGCCGCGTGGCTCTCGCACGAACGGCCGTCGAAGGCGTTCTGGGCGAGCGCGGTGGCGGGCAGTGCGATCGTCGTCGCGTTCGCGCTGCAGGCGGGCGGCGGCGGCCTGCAGGCGGGCGATCTGCTGATGCTGGTCGCGGTCGGCATCGGCGCGCTCGGCTACGCGGAAGGCGCGCGGCTCGCGCGTCAGATGGGCGGCTGGCAGGTGATCTGCTGGGCGCTCGTGCTCTCCGCGCCGTTTCTCCTGCTGCCGGTCGGCTGGCTCGCGTGGGCGCATCACGCGGCGCACCCCGAGCCGCTCGCGCTCAAGACCTGGCTCGCCTTCGGCTACGTGACGCTGTTCTCCCAGTTCATCGGCTTTTTCGCGTGGTACGCCGGGCTCGCGATGGGCGGCATCGCGCGGGTCGGGCAGGTGCAATTGCTGCAGATCTTCTTCACGATGGCGCTTTCCGCGCTCTTCTTCGGCGAGCATGTGAGCGCATCGACGTGGCTCTATGCGGCCGCCGTCATCGTGACCGTCGTGCTGGGCCGCAAGGCCGCCGTGCGTCCCGCGCCGCCGCAAGCGATGGTCGCGCCCGGCTCGGCCCGAGCGACGCACGCAAGATGACGCGCTCGCGCGATAATTGCGGTTTGCAGTTCCTCGTCAGCCCAGAATCGAAAAACACGCGGCCCGCGCCGCGCGAGACATAACCCCAGAGACAACCGAGGCATTTCATGAATCAAGCCGATCTCCGCGCCACGCCGTGGCAACTTTCCGAACGCGCACGCAAGCTCACCAGTTCGGCGATTCGCGAAATCCTGAAGGTCACGGAGCGGCCGGAGGTCATTTCCTTCGCGGGCGGCCTGCCCTCGCCCGCGACGTTTCCCGTCGAGGAGATGCGCCACGCCTCGGAGCGCATCCTGCGCGACCAGCCCTCGGCGGCGCTCCAGTACAGTGCGACCGAAGGCTTCATGCCGCTGCGCGAATGGGTCGCGGCGCGCTATTCGGTGAACGGCGCGCATATCCGTCCGACTCAGGTGCTCATCACGACCGGATCGCAACAGGCGCTCGATCTGCTGGGCAAGACGCTCGTCGATCCGGGCAGCCGCGTGCTCGTCGAGACGCCGACGTACCTCGGCGCGCTGCAGTCGTTCTCGCTCTTCGAGCCGGAGTACGCGCAGGTGCCGACGGACGAATCCGGCCTCATTCCCGAAAGCCTCGATGCCGCGCTCACGGCGAACGCGCGCCTGCTCTACGCGCAACCCAACTTCCAGAACCCGACCGGCCGCCGCCTGCCGCTCGAGCGCCGCCGTGCGCTCGCCGCGTTCGCGCAGAAGGCAGCGTTCCCGGTGATCGAGGATGATCCCTACGGTGCGCTCGACTACGCCGGCGCGCCGCTGCCGACATTGCTCTCGATGGCGCCGGATCACATCGTGCATCTCGGCTCGTTCTCGAAGGTGCTGGCGCCCGGCCTGCGCGTGGGCTACATCATCGCGCCCGAGGAATTGCACTTCAAGCTCGTGCAGGCCAAGCAGGCGACCGACCTGCACACGCCGAGCCTCACGCAGCGCATCGTGTACGAGGTGGTGAAGGACGGCTTCCTCGACCGGCACGTGCCGACCATCCGCGCGCTCTATCGCGACCAGTGCCAGGCGATGCTCGACGCGCTGGAACGCCACATGCCCGCCGGAGTCGAATGGAACCGGCCGGAAGGCGGCATGTTCGTGTGGGTGAAGCTGCCGAAGCACATCGACTCGATGAAGCTCCTCGAGCAGTCCATCGCGCAGAATGTGGCCTTCGTGCCGGGCGGTCCGTTCTTCGCGAACGAGCCGGAACACAATACGATGCGCCTGTCGTTCGTGACGGTGCCGCCCGCGACGATCGACGAAGGCGTGGCCCGGCTCGGCGCACTGATTCGCGCGAGCATCTGATTCCTCGGGGCGCACCTGCGCCCTTTCATCCAGTTACAGGAGCAACCGATGGCATCCAACGTGTATGACAAGCTGAAGGAACTCGGCATCGACCTGCCTGCGGCGGGCGCGCCCGCTGCCGCTTACGTGATGAGCGCGCAAAGCGGCAACACTGTGTATCTGTCGGGACATATCGCGAAGAAGGACGGCAAGGTGCACGTCGGCAAGCTCGGCGCCAGCATCGCCACGGAAGAAGGCAAGGCCGCCGCGCGCAGCGTGGCCATCGATCTGATCGCGACGCTGCATGCGCACGTCGGCGACCTCAACAAGGTGAAGCGCATCGTCAAGGTGATGAGCCTCGTGAACTCGACGCCCGATTTCACCGAGCAGCACATCGTGACGAACGGCGCGTCCGAGCTGATCGCGGAAGTCTTCGGCGATGCGGGCAAGCATGCGCGCTCCGCGTTCGGCGTCGCGCAGATTCCGCTCGGCGCGTGCGTAGAGATCGAGCTGATCGCGGAAGTCGCGTAAGCGCGTCTTTATCGCTTGCAAGCGAAACCCGACGCGTCCGCGCGTCGGGTTTTTTTGTGCCTTCAACGAAACCAGGCAACAGCCCATGTCCTCACGCACCGTCCAGTTCAAGCAGGTCGACGTCTTCACGCCCGTTCCGTTCAAGGGCAATCCGCTCGCCGTGATCTTCGACGCCGAAGGTCTGTCCACCGAGCGCATGCAGGAAATCGCGCGCTGGACCAATCTGTCGGAGACCGCGTTCCTCCTGCCGCCGACCGATCCGCGCGCCGACTATCGCGTGCGCATCTTCACGACCGCGGTCGAGCTGCCGTTCGCGGGCCATCCGACGCTCGGCAGCGCGCATGCGCTCATCGACAGCGGCTACACGCCGAAGACGCCCGGCCGGCTCGTGCAGGAATGCGGCGTCGGGCTCGTCGCGCTTAGCGAGCGCGCCGACGGCGAGTGGGCTTTCGCCGCGCCGCCGGCAAGCATCGTGCCGCTGACCGACGCGCAGAACGAACGCCTCGCCGCCGCGCTTGGCGCCGCCGTAATCGATTTCAGCGCGCCGCCCGCGGCCGTGAACAACGGCGCGCCCTGGCTCGTCGTGCGCATGCGGGACGCGGCGCAATGTCTTGCGATGTCCCTGCACGGCCATGCACGCGAATCGCTCGCGGCGCTGATCGCCGAAGCGGGCACGCACGGCATCGCGGTGTACGGGCCGCACGCGCCCGGCGGCCCGGCGACGTTCGAGCTGCGCGTGATCCTGCTCGGCGCGGAGAACATCGAGGATCCGGTCACGGGCAGCGCGAACGCGGCGCTCGCGACGCTCCTGAGCGCGCAGGGCAGGCGGCCCGGCGCTTCGTTCACCGTGCGCCAGGGCACCGCGCTCGGCCGCGACGGACGCGTGAGCATCACTTATGACGATGACGCGAGCGGCGCGCCGGTGTGGATCGGCGGCCGCTCGGTAACGATCATCGACGGCACATTCGGTATTTGAAACAGTGATCTGCGCGCGGTCCGGGCCGCGCGTATACCCCCAACACCCGCCCCTTTCTTAAACCCGGAGCCTTCGCTAATATCTGAACAATCGGGGATCGGAAATCAGTCGCGGTTCACATCGACGGTGTGCGTCGTGGAAGTGAGCCGCTTGCGCCGCAGCGCAAACGTATGCTTCTGAAGAGACCGAACGGTCGCCGTCACGCTCATGGCGGGTTCGTGCGCCGCTGCGCAAGAGAGATCGCCGAACGGCCGTTGCGGCGCGTATCGACGTGGAGCGCGCCGTGGATCGGGCTATGGACCACATATCCGCCGATCGTCCATTGCGCGCCGCGCGCGGTATAGTCATTCGTTTCGGCCGAACGCCTCAGAACATGCATCGCTTTATACACCTCGCGCAGTTCGCAGCATGCCGGGCGCTACGCGATTCTGCGTTGCAGGACGCGCCATGAAGCGCATGCGCTCGTACGCCGCCACCGACACCCTGCTCGGCGCGCCATCGGCGCGGCGGCGGCGCGCGCTGCTGGCGATTCCGGTGCTCGGCACTTTCGTGCTGGCGCTGCTGTGGGCGGTGATCTTCGCGCGGCTGTCGGTCGAGCGCGAGGCGACGACGCACGAGTCGATGGCCTCCGCCGCCATCCTTTCGTCGGCGCTCGAGCAGCACACCATCAAGGCGATTCACCAGGTCGACCAGATCACGCGCTTCGTCAAATACGAGTACGAGAAGTCGCCTGACAACTTCGATCTGATCTCGACGGTCGAGAAAGGCGTCGTGCAGAGCGACACCCTCGTGCAGGTATCGCTGATCGACGAGTACGGCACGCTCACCGCCACGACCGCGGACCCGCATCCGAAACCCATCGATCTGTCCGATCGCGAGCACTTCAGGGTGCACGCGCATTCCAACGACGATCTGCTCTACATCAGCCGCCCGGTGCGCGGGCGCGTCTCCGGACTATGGACATTGCAGATCACGCGCCGGCTCAATCATCCGGACGGCTCGTTTGCGGGCGTCGTGGTCGTATCGGAAGATCCGGCGTACTTCACGAACGACTTCTACAACGTCGCGTCGATCGGCCGCGAGGGCGTGATCGCTGTCGTGTCGGACAACGGCTCCGTGCTCGCGCGCAGCACGGGCGGCGGACTGGCAGAAAGCGCGGCGGCCAACGCGGTCGCTCGCGGCGCGCGCAACGCCGCGAACGAACGCACCCACGCGGCGTTCAGCGCGAGCGGCGTCTATCCGACTTCCGAGCACGCATCGGGCATCTATGTCGATCCGATCGATCACGTGAAGCGCATCGTCTCGTACCGGCATATCGACGGTTATCCGCTCGGCGTGCTCGTCGGCCTCTCCGAGCGCGAGGAGTTGACCGACTACAACCACACGCGCAACGTCTATCTGTTGATGGCGAGCTTCATCTCGCTCGCGATGCTCGGCTTCTTCGCGGTGGCGACGGGTTTGATCGGCAAGCTGCTCGGACGCGAGCGCGAGATGACGCATCTCGTCGAATACGATCTGCTCACCGGCTTGCGCAACCGCTACTCGACGCTGCGCGCGCTGCGGCAGGAAGTGGCTCAGCCGGAGAACATCGGGCGGCTCGCGCTGCTCTTCATCGATCTCGACAACTTCAAGACCGTGAACGACACGCTCGGTCACAACGCCGGCGACATCGTGCTGCAAATGACAGCTTCGCGCCTCGCGGAAACGGTCGGCCAGAGCGGCACGCTCTCGCGCATCGGCGGCGACGAGTTCGTCGTCGTCGTGAAGGGCGACGACGTCGAGCAGCGCGCGGTCACGCTCGCCGACGACATCTCGACGATGTTCGCCACGCCGTTCGACGTGCGCGGCAGCGCGTTCGTGCTGCATGCGAGCATCGGCATCGCGCTCTTCTCGGTGTCGAACGAGAGCGAGATCGATCTCCTGAAGAAGGCCGACCTCGCGATGTACAGCGCGAAGGACGCGGGCAGGAACTGCTATCAGTTCTATTCGCCGCAGCTGTCACATCGCGCGGATCATCTGATGAAGTGGGAACAGCAACTGCGCGTCGCGCTGACGGAAGCGCAGCTCTTTCTCGTCTATCAGCCGAAGATCGATCTGGCGCGCCGCTGCATCACCGGCTTCGAGGCGCTCGCGCGCTGGAACCATCCGCAGCACGGGCTCATTCCGGCGAACGAGTTCATTCCGGTGGCGGAATCGACGGGGCTCATCGTCGCGGTCGGCGACTTCGTGATTCACACCGCCTGCAAGCAGCTCGCCCAATGGCAGCGCGACGGCTACACGGGCCTGTCGCTTGCCGTGAACATCTCGGCCGTGCAGTTCTGGCGTGGCGATCTGCTGGAGACGGTCGCGCGCGCGATCGAAGAGAGCGGCATTCCGCCCGACAAGCTCGAGCTCGAAATCACCGAGACAGTAATGGTGGAATATCCCGAGCTCGTGCAGGAGAAGATCGTGGCGCTGAAGCGCCTGGGCGTGCGCATCGCGCTGGACGACTTCGGCACGGGGTATTCCTCGCTGTCGTATCTGAACCGCTTCTCGGTCGACACGCTGAAGGTGGATCGCTCGTTCATTCAGGCCATTCCCGAGGATCGCAGCGTCTGCGTGATGGTCTCGGCCATCGTCAACCTGGCGCGCTCGCTGGGATTGACGGTTGTCGTGGAAGGCACGGAGCGGGAGGAACAGATAGCGTGGCTCGCGGCATTGGGGCCGGTGGAAGCGCAAGGCTTCCTGTTCTCGCGGCCCGTGCCGGCGGATGGCGTGCAGACGCTGCTCGATCGCTTCGGCACGTGCGGCCGGCCGCGCGGGCAATCGCCGCGTGCGCGCAAGGATGCGGGACACGAGTCCAGCACCGCGCTCAGTGACGAACGCGGCGTGTGATCAAAGCGATGATGCCCGCCTCGGCGAACTCCCCGGGCTAAAAGGCCAGGATCAGAACCCGCGCGACAACACAGCCGTGCCGATGGTCACGACGCCGAGCACGAGATTGATCACGACAAGCCGTCTCACCGTTCCGACCGCCCTCGCTCCGTCGGGCCAGTTCTGCGCCTGCACCGCACGGCGAATGCGCGGGAACACGGCGAAGCGGATGTGCCCGAAGATCAGCATCATCACGATGCCGAGTCCGGCCATCGCATGCAGCGGCCACCCCGCATGAGCGCCGCCGAACTGCATGAGCAGGAAACCGCCCGTGAGCAGAATCACCAGCACCGCGCCCGCGACCCACTTGAAGAAGCGCGCGAAGACCGACTCCCAAAGCGGCAGGCGCAACTGCGGCGCGAGATCGCCAAGCGCGGGACGCAGGCAGAAATGCGCGAAGACCATCCCGCCGATCCATACGGCTACGCCGAGCAAGTGCAGAAAGAGCGCCGCTTCGATGGCTTTGTTCATTGAGGATTCCGGGAATGCTTTAAGTCTTTTTGAGTTGATCGGCGAATGCCGTGAAAGTCGCGGGCACGCACCGGCACATGCACTTCGATCCGAGATTGAGTCGGAGCGGCGCGTAGTCGGTCGCTCGGACGCCAAAGACTAGGAATGCGCGTTGCGAAGGGAGTTCCCTTCATTGCGGATATTTATGATCTGGCGAGCAGCCGTGACGACACTCACGGTCAACACCGGATGATTCGAGAACCTAAGAACAGCCCCGCGGCGAGGTCTGCACTCAAGAACCAGGACGTCCGCAAGGCGGGTTTCGATCCACGGAGGAAACAGACCGCATCTGCCGTAAAGCGCCGTTACGCGGCAAACACGACTTCCACCCGTCCCGCTTTGGTGGAACGTCGCGCCGGACCTACGACAATCTGGACGTTGCGGCCCAGAAGTGCCAGCAACTCCAGCATCTTCGCCTCGCTGATGCCGCGGAACTGGCCGCGCAGCAGTTGTGAAAGCTTGGGCTGACTGATGCCTAGCACCTCGGACGCTCGCTGTTGCGTCCAGCGCCGTGCCTTGATTATTTCGCCTATCTTGCCAGCGAGTTGCGCCTTGACCCGCATTTCGTCGGCGTCGGCCATGCCCAGGTCGGCGTAGACGTTGCCGCTGCCTTTTTCAATCTCGACCATCGCCTTCTCCTGCAGCATGGGCTTGCGCCGCTTTCAGCCGCGCTCGAACGATATCGATGTCCGGTTTCGGTGTGGCGATGCCACGCGTCAACTTCTTCTGGAAACAGTGCAGCACGTAGATCGCGTGCACGAACTTCACCGTATAAACAGCACGGTAGGTACCGTCCTGCGACGTTTCGACCACCTCCAGCACGCCCGCAGACCCGAAGCCCTTCAATGGTTTCGCCTGATCGTGCTTCCTGCCTGCCTGTGCCTGATGCAATGCGAAGCCGAAAGTGTCCTGCACGTGCGTCGGCATCGTTTTAAGGTCCCGCTTCGAGGAAGCGACCCAATATAGTGGCTTGACTTCGCGCTCTTCCATCGCTTGACCGCAGATTATACCCATTTGGGAATATCGTCACCCCGCGTCGTTCGGGCAAGCGCCAAGGCAATGATGGCTGCCCCGAAGCTTCGTGACTTCTAGGGCAGGAGTCTGTCCGCTCCGCGCGAGCGTTCAAATGATTAATTTTCCGAATGTCGAGACACTTGACGCAAGATGCAAAGAAGCCCGCACGAGGCGGGCTTCTCGGGTAGCAAACCGGCGTCGAGGATTTTTCCTCGATGGTCGAGACCTGCGCTTCCCTGACGTCGCGCAAATGAACGTTAGTGACGGTCCATCACGTTTTCACCCCTCGAAAACCGGCCGCAGGTCCGTCACCCTCAACGAAGAATCCGGCGCGCGCCCTTTCCTCGCGCGCTTGCCGAGATGCAGTTGCAACTGCGAGCCCGTGAGCTTCTCGTCCCTCACCTTGCCGCCGCGTCCGGTGCCGATCATCACGACGCCGCGCGCATCGATCGCGAGCGCCTGGCGCAGCGTCTCCTTCGCGTCGAGCGCCATCAGCGTGACGCCGCGGCCGCCGCCCGAGAGCGTCTTCATCTCGTCCATGCCGAAGACGAGCAGGCGCCCCCCGCTCGACAGGCACGCGACATAGGTCGCGCCCGGCACCACGGGCATCGGCGCGAGCGGCACGGCGCCTTCGTCGATCGTCATGAACGCCTTGCCCGCCTTCTGACGGCTCACCATGTCGCCGAGCCGGGCGATGAAGCCGAAGCCGTTGCTCGACGCCAGCAGAAGCTGCTGCTCCGCGTTCGCCGCGAAGTAATGCAGCAGATGCGTGCCCGATTCGAGCTCGATGAGCGACGTCACCGGCACGCCGTCGCCACGCCCGCCCGGCAGCGACGCCACCGGCACCGAATACACGCGCCCCTTGCTGCCCCACGCGATGAGCGAATCCGGCGTGCGCGCCTGGAACGCCGCATAGAGACCGTCGCCCTGCTTGAAGGTGAAGCCCGCCGGATCGAGCCCGTGGCCCTTCAGCGCGCGCACCCAGCCCTTCTGCGACACGACCACCGTCACCGGCTCGTCGACGACGCGCGCCTCGAATGTCGCGCGCTTCTCCTGCTGGATCAGGGTGCGGCGATCGTCGCCGAATTGCTTCGCGTCCGCTTCGATCTCCTTGATGAGCAGGCGCTTCATCGCGGCATCGCTGTTGAGCAGTTCCTCGAGCTTCGTTTTCTCGTCGCGCAACTCGGACAGCTCCTGCTCGATCTTGATCGCCTCGAGCCGCGCCAACTGACGCAGACGGATTTCGAGGATGTCTTCCGCCTGCCGGTCCGACAGATTGAAGCGCGCGATCAGCGCCTGCTTCGGCTCCTCGGCTTCGCGGATGATGCGAATGACTTCATCGATATTCAGGAAGACGATCATCCGCCCTTCGAGAATATGGATGCGGTCGTTGACCTTGGAGAGACGATGCTGCGTGCGCCGCGTCACGGTGACGAAGCGGAAGCCGACCCACTCGTGCAGGATCTCGACGATGCCCTTCTGCCGCGGACGTCCATCCGCGCCGATCATCACGAGGTTGATCGCCGCATTCGATTCGAGGCTCGTATGCGCGAGCAGCGAGTTGACGAATTCCGTCTGATCGATGCGGCTCGACTTCGGCTCGAACACGAGACGCACGGGCGCGTCCTTGCCGGACTCGTCGCGCACGGCGTCGAGCAGCGCGAGCATCGATTGCTTGGTCTGGATCTGCTCGGGCGTGAGCGTCTTCTTGCCGAGCTTGATCTTCGGGTTGGTGAGTTCCTCGATTTCCTCGAGCACCTTCTGGCCCGACGTGCTCGGCGGCAGCTCGGTGATGACGAGCTGCCACTGACCGCGCGCGAGATCCTCGATCTTCCAGCGCGCGCGCACCTTCAGGCTGCCGCGGCCCGTTTCATACGCGGCGGAGATTTCCGCCTGCGACGAGATGATCTGCCCGCCGCCGGGGAAATCCGGCCCGGGCAGTTTCTCCATCAGGCCAGCGTGACCGATCTTCGGATCGCGGATCATCGCGACCGCCGCTTGCGCGACTTCGCGCAGGTTGTGCGACGGAATCTCGGTCGCCAGACCGACCGCGATGCCCGATGCACCGTTCAGCAGCAGGAACGGCAAACGGGCGGGCAACAGCTTCGGCTCCTCGAACGAGCCGTCGTAGTTCGGCATGAAATCGACCGTGCCCTGATCGATTTCATCGAGCAGGAGACGGGCGATCGGCGTCAGACGCGCTTCTGTGTAACGCATGGCCGCCGCGCCGTCGCCGTCGCGCGAGCCGAAGTTGCCCTGACCGTCGATGAGCGGATAGCGCATCGAGAAGTCCTGCGCGAGACGCACGAGCGCGTCGTAGGCGGATTGATCGCCGTGCGGGTGATACTTGCCCAGAACATCGCCGACCACGCGCGCCGACTTCACCGGCTTCGCGTTGGCGGCCAGCCCCATCTCGCTCATCGCGTAGAGAATGCGGCGCTGCACGGGCTTCTGCCCGTCGCAGACATCGGGCAGCGCGCGGCCCTTGACCACGCTCACCGCGTAGTCGAGATAAGCGCGCTCGGCGTAATCGCCGAGCGTCAGTTGTTCGCCATCGGGTGCCGCTTCCTGATCGGCGAAGAGATCGTCTGTGATTCCCATCGAATATCCGTTGTGCGTTGCTTGCGGTCAGCGAGATCGATCAGCGTCAGATGTCCGCTTCGACCTCGTTGCCCTTCTCTTCGAGCCAGCTGCGGCGCGACGCCGCTTCGCCCTTGCCCATCAGCATCGTCATGCGCGAGACGGTGAGGTCGAAGCCGAGATCGCCCAGACCGACCGGCAGCAGACGGCGCGTGTCAGGGTTCATCGTCGTGTCCCAGAGCTGTTCAGCGCTCATTTCGCCGAGACCCTTGAAACGGCTGATCGTCCATTGCGATTCGCGCACGCCGTCCTTGCGCAGCTTGTCGAGGATCGCCTCGAGCTCGCCCTCGTCGAGCGCGTAGAGCTTCTGCGCGGGCTTCTTGCCGCGCGCGGGCGCATCGACGCGAAAGAGCGGCGGGCGCGCGACGCAGACATGGCCGCGCTCGATCAGTTGCGGGAAGTGCTTGAAGAAGAGCGTGAGCAGGAGCACCTGAATGTGCGCGCCGTCGACGTCCGCGTCCGACAGGATGCAGATCTTGCCGTAGCGCAGGTTCGAGATGTCGATCCGCTCGTCCGGACCATGCGGGTCGACGCCGATTGCAACAGCAATGTCATGCACTTCGTTGTTGGCGAAGAGCCGGTCGCGTTCCGTCTCCCACGTGTTCAGCACCTTGCCGCGCAGCGGCAGAATGGCCTGGAACTCCTTGTCGCGGCCCATCTTCGCGGAGCCGCCGGCCGAATCGCCCTCGACGAGAAAGAGCTCGTTGCGCGCGATGTCGGTCGATTCGCAATCGGTCAGCTTGCCGGGCAGGACGGCCACGCCCGAGCTCTTCTTTTTCTCGACCTTCTGGCCTGCGCGCGTGCGCGCCTGCGCCTGACGGATCACGAGCTCCGCGAGCTTCTTGCCATACTCGACGTGCTGGTTCAGCCACAACTCCAGCGCCGGCCGTGAGAACGACGACACGAGCTTCACGGCGTCGCGGCTATTGAGACGCTCCTTGATCTGCCCCTGGAACTGCGGATCGAGCACCTTCGCCGACAGCACGAACGACACGCGCGCGAACACGTCTTCCGCGAGCAGCTTCACGCCCTTCGGCTGCAGATTGTGAATCTCGACGAAGTTCTTGACCGCCTGGAACAGACCGTCGCGCAGGCCGGATTCGTGCGTGCCGCCCGCGGGCGTCGGAATGAGGTTCACATACGATTCGCGCAGCAGCGGGCCTTCCTCGCTCCACGCGACGACCCACGACGCACCCTCGCCTTCCGCGAAGGTTTCCTCGCTCGAACGCGAGCTTTCCGCGTAGCGCTCGCCTTCGAAAAGCGGAATCAGCAGTTCGCTGCCGCCCATGCCTTCGAGCAGATAGCCGCGCAGGCCGTCTTCGTATTTCCAGCTCTGACGCTCGCCGGTCTTTTCGATCACGAGCGCCACTTCGACGCCCGGCAGCAGCACCGCCTTCGAGCGCAGGAGGCGCTGCAGTTCGCCAAGCGGCAGATTGGCGGAATCGAAGTATTTCGGATTCGGCCAGGCGCGCACGCGCGTGCCGCTCTTCTTTGCGCCGCGTTCGGCTGCGCGCGTCGTGAGTGCTTCGACGACATCGCCGTTGGAGAACGCGAGCTGCGCGACCTTGTTGTCGCGCCAGACCGTCACTTCGAGGCGCGTGGCGAGCGCGTTCGTCACCGAGACGCCGACGCCGTGCAAGCCGCCCGAGAACGTATAGGCGCCGCCGGCGGCTTTATCGAACTTGCCGCCCGCGTGCAGCCGCGTGAACACGATCTCGACGACCGGCACGCCTTCCTCTGGATGCATGCCGAAGGGAATGCCGCGCCCGTCGTCCTCGACGGAGACGGAGTTGTCCGCATGCAGCGTCACGATGATCTGCTTGCCGAAGCCGCCGAGCGCTTCGTCCGAAGCGTTGTCGATGACTTCCTGAATGATGTGCAGCGGATTCTCCGTGCGCGTGTACATGCCGGGGCGCTGCTTGACGGGCTCGAGGCCCTTCAGCACCTTGATCGACGCTTCGCTGTAGCCGGCCGCCTTGGCGCTCATGACCGTGCGTTTGCCGCGGTCCGTGCCTGTGGCCATTGGGCTGGATTTTTTCGTGGACATAGTTGAACGTTGATCCGGCGTCGGGCGTCCTTGCGGGAAATGTCACGGCGGAACGCCCGAACTGCCGTCGAATGCCTGGATCCTGCTTAACGATTTGCCTGGCTGAAGGCGCGTCGGGCAAGGCTCTGGCCCTGTCCGTCGCCCCCGGCCGCGCTGAGAGAATAGCGGTTTTCGCTCGCCGCGCCCACCTCGGGAGCATAAAACGATCGTGGCGCGCGCCTGGCCCGAGCGCTTAGCCGCGCTTCGCTTCCAGCTCTTCCCAGCGCTCGAGCGCGAAGAGCAATTCCTCTTCGATCGCCGCGTGCCGCTCCGAAAGCCGCGCGCCTTCCTTCGCGTCCTTCGCGAAGATCGAGCCGTCCTCGAGCTGCGCGCCGATCGCCTTCTGCTCCTCCTCGAGCTCGGCGATGCGCGCCGGCAGCGCCTCCAGTTCGCGCTGCTCCTTGAACGAGAGCTTCACGGTGCGCTGCGCATTGCGGCCCGCCGCGCTTTCCTTGGGCGCGTCGTCCCTGGGGGCTTCCTTCGCGCTCTGGCGCGCCGCCTCCTCCGCGATACGCTCCGAACGTTCGCGCTGAACCTGCCAGTCGGAGAAGCCGCCGACATACTCGCGCCACTTGCCGCCGCCTTCCGCCGCGAACACCGAAGTCACGACGTTGTCCAGGAACGCGCGGTCGTGGCTCACGAGCAACACGGTCCCTTCGTAATCCGCCAGCAGCTCTTCGAGCAGTTCGAGCGTGGGAATGTCGAGGTCGTTGGTCGGCTCGTCCAGCACGAGGATGTTCGCGGGCCGCGCGAAGAGCCGCGCGAGCAGCAGGCGATTGCGCTCGCCGCCCGACAGCGAGCGCACCGGCGAGCGCGCGCGCTCCGGCGCAAAGAGGAAGTCGCCGAGATAGCTCATCACGTGCTTCTTCACGCCGTTTACTTCGACCCATTCGCTGCCGGGGCTGATGGTGTCGGCGAGCGACTTGTCGAGATCGAGTTGCGCGCGCATCTGGTCGAAGTACGCGGCCTGAATGTTGGTGCCGGTGCGCACGCGGCCTTCGTCGGGCTGCAGCTCGCCGAGGATGAGCTTCAGGAGCGTCGTCTTGCCCGCGCCGTTCGGCCCGACGAGACCGATCTTGTCGCCGCGCATCACCGTGGCCGTGAAGCGGTCGACGATGGTGCGTTCGCCGTAGCGCTTCGTCACGTCGGTGAGCTCGGCGACGATCTTGCCGGACTTCTCGCCCTGACCGACATCGAGCTTCACGTTGCCCTGCACGTTGCGGCGCTCGGCGCGCTCGCGGCGCATCTCGACCAGCCGCGCGATGCGTCCGACGCTGCGCGTGCGCCGCGCCTCGACGCCCTTGCGAATCCACACTTCCTCTTGCGCGAGCAGCTTGTCGAACTTCTCCTGCTCGACTTTTTCGACTTCGAGCTGCTGCGCCTTGCGCGTCTGATACGCGCTGAAGTTGCCGGGATACGACAGCAGGCGCCCGCGATCCAGTTCGACGATGCGCGTCGCCACGCGATCGAGAAACGCGCGGTCGTGCGTGATGAACAGCAGGCCGGTGCGCAAGGTGACGAGCAGCTCTTCCAGCCAGCGAATGCCTTCGAAGTCGAGATGGTTGGTCGGCTCGTCGAGCAGGAGCACCTCGGGCTGCACGACGAGCGCGCGCGCCAGCGCCACGCGCTTGCGCATGCCGCCGGACAACGCGCCGGTGCGCGCGTCGCCGTCGAGGCCGATCTGCGCGAGCGTCGTCGAGACGCGCGTGCGCCAGTTCCACGCATCGCGCGTATCGAGCGCCGATTGCAGCGCGTTCATGCGCGCAAGCAACGCGTCGTGCTGCGCGCCTTCGGGCGTGTCCGCGAGCGCGTGCGCCACGGCGTCGTACTCGGCCAGCAGCGCGCGTGCTTCGGTGAGCCCCGAGGCGACGACATCGAACACGGAGGCGTCGAGATCGAACTCGGGCTCCTGCGGCACGTAGACGGTGGTGAGCTCGCTCTGACGCGTGACGAGGCCGTCATCGGGCGCGGCGAGACCGGCCACGATCTTCAGAAGCGACGACTTGCCCGCGCCGTTGCGGCCGATCAGCCCGACGCGCTCGCCCGCTTCGAGCGAGAAATCGGCATGGTCGAGCAATGCGACGTGGCCGAACGCGAGTTGCGCGTCCGTAATGGAATAAAGCGACATGGGAAAACCGGATGAATAGCGAACAGTCGGCGAGAAACCTGACAACCGAGGGAAGCGGTCATTGTACCGGGCGCGGCACGGGGCGCGGCTCGCATCGGCCGAACGGACGAGGCGCGCCGGCGTCTCCCGTCCAGCCCCATGTATGCAAAAAGGCCGCTCGAAGCGCGTCCGTGGCGGCCTTCCGATGCATGCGAAAGCGCCGTTACTGGACGTGCACCTTGATCGTCTGGCTCATTTCCGGCCCGTAGGAGCGATGCGCACCGTCGCCGAACTGCATCGTCAGCGTGTGATCGCCGGGCGGCAGCTTCACATCGGCCTCGGTCTGGCCCTTGCCGAAGTGCAGCGACGTGTCGTTCGCGGGAATGACCGTGCCCTTCGGAAGCGGCTTGCCGTCGATCAGCAGATGATGATGGCCCGTGCCTTCGGTCATCGTTCCGGCCGGCGCCACCGACATCCCGTCGACGCCGAATTTCACATGGACGGGGCTCGTGACGGTTGCGCCGTCCTTGGGCTCGACGAAATAGACGCGGGCCTGCGCATGCGCCGCGCCGACGTATGACAGCGCAAGCGCGCCCGACAGCATGGCACCCAACAGCGTTTTGTTCAGCATCGTTTTCTCCATGTATCGATCAGAGTTGGCGCTTCCGCGCCTTCCCCGACGCTATGCCCAGCAGTGACGGAAACCGGTCGATGGCGCGAGATCGGAGCCGGGCGACCCGAAAAGCATACACCGCGCATTCGGATACACGTATCGGGGCCATCCTGCGGGCGGTGCGCCGCGGCACGGCGTCGCGATTGGGGCGCGACCAGGGAAGCTCATCGCCGATTCCTGTAAGATGCCGGGTCGCCGCGCGGCTCCAGGTCGCGCGTGCGGTCCGTTTATCCTTTCGAATCAAGAGTCTGTCGTGAGCGAAGTCATCGAGTACAAAAGCTGGGTCTGCCTGATTTGCGGCTGGATCTACAACGAGGAAGAAGGCCTGCCGGAAGAAGGCATCGCCGCCGGCACCCGTTTCGACGACATCCCCGCCGACTGGCGCTGCCCGCTGTGCGACGTCGGCAAGGCGGACTTCGTCGTCGTCGAATTCTGAATTGCGCGGCCGCGCCCGCGCGCGGCGGCATCCGTTCAGGCTCGGCGCGCCACCGCGATCAGCTCGCGGCTCGTCTCATCCACCGGCGCGCGGCTCCAGTCTCCATACCAGTCGATCCGCGCGAATCCCGCGCGGTTTAGCAAGCGCGTCCATTCGTCGAGCGTGCGAAAGCGCAGTTCACTCGTGACGCTCAGCGTTTCCCCGACGGCGCTCGTCCCCGGCTTCGGCATGAAGCGATAGCGCGTCGTGAACGCGACGCGCCTGGTCGCCGCCGGGTCGGGCTCCTCGCGCCGTTCCTGCCACACTTCGACCACGCTTCCATCGGGCGCCTCGATGCGTCGCATCGAACGGTCCGGCGTCCAGTCCTCCCACGCCCGCGCCGCCGGATTGCGGCTCTCGAACGCGATACGCCCGCCCGGCCGCACGGCGCGACGCGCGGCCGTGAGCGCCGCGAGCAGCGCCGCATCGTCGAGGAACACCTGCGCGACGTGTCCCGTCATCACGAGCAGATCCGCTGCGCCGGCGAACGGCAGCGCGAGCGCGTCGCCTTCGATCCAGGTCACCTTGTCGCCCCCGGGACGCGAGCGCGCGACGCGCAGCATCTCCGGCGACGGATCGATGCCCGTCACGCGCTGACCGCGCTTCGCCAGTTCGCAGGCGAGCAGGCCCGTGCCGCATCCGAGATCGACGACATGCCCCGCCGTTTCGGCCAGGGCGAGATAGAACGCAGTATCGGGAGCGAAAGGATTGAGCGTGTCGTAGAGCGCGACGAGGCGCGGATCGGAATAAGGCATCAGCGGCTTTGATAGGCGAGCGCGTCGCGCATCGGCTGGCTGCCGATCATGATCGGGCCGGTGAAGGGCGTGTCGAGATCGAGGATCACGAGCACCGCGGACGCGATTGACAGCGCGCCGAGCATGATGGTGACGAGCGAGAGCGCGTTGCGCGGCGCGATCAGCCCGAAGCACAGGAAGATGATGAGCAGCCATCCGACCAGAATCCGGTCGAACGGGTACGAGATGGAGCCGTGCGCCTCCTCGATCAGCTTCCAGCGCAGTGCGATCAGTTGCTCGAAGCGCGCGGCGCTCTCGGCGGCGAGCGCGTGGTGATAGGCGTCGTGCGGCTGGAGCATGCGCACTTCGTGCTGGCCACGGCTCAACATCGCGCCGAGCGTGCTGCTCGCCAGATCTTCGTCCTTCTTCGACGGCTCGACGTTCGGATAGTCATTGCCCGGCGGACGCGGCTCGTGCGGCCAGGTGCTCGCGATCGCCGCCGCCGTGTACGAGCGCAGGAGGGCGCGCGCGTGATCGAGGTCGCTGCCGTAGTCGCGCATGGCGCGGTCGAGCTCGATGATCGAGGTCGCGTAGCTGCGCACGTCGTTATTGGTGGTGTCGAAGATGGTTTTCGCGGATGCGGTCAGCAGGCCGAGCACGAGCGCCGCGAAGGTCACCAGCATGCCGACGAGCAACTGGATCAGCTGCACGGTCTCCTGCGCCTTGTGCTCCTCGGGCAACAGGGGCCGCACCATCGCGCCGAGACCGGTGGCGGCCAGCAGGAGAATGAAGACGAGCACCGCGGATTCGATTTCCGTCATGAGCGCGAGCCGTGATGGTGTTGCCGAAGTGGTCGCATTATCGGCGGGAAACCGCTTACGGTTCAATGCGGCCGGAATGCTGACGAGGCGGGAAGTGAGGGGCCGCAAGGCGCGGCGCGGGGAATCGTGGTCCCCCCGGCAGGAATCGAACCTGCATCTAGCGCTTAGGAGGCACTCGTTCTATCCATTGAACTACGGGGAGCGGACCGCGGCTCGCCGATGCGTCGGCGAGCGAGCGCAGAGTATAGCAAACGCGGCCGGCGGCATCGGGTGCGTCGAGAAGAAAAGCTCGAGGGCGCAGAGAAAAAATCCGACAAATAAGGGTTTATGCCTATCAAGTTTCTCTCGGGCGCGCCGCCATCGGAGTAATGGACCATTTCCCCGATATCAAGCCCCAAGGCGCGTTTTCGGCGTTGCTGGCAGACCAGGACCTGACGCACCTCGAACTGGTGCTGCGTCGTTCGTTGTCGTGCGATCTCGGCGGTCCATTGCTGCCGCCCTCGTACTGGCGCGAGCGGCTCGCATCCATCATGCGCCAGTCACATCTCTCGCACACGCAGATTCAGACGGTGCATCGGCTGTACCTGCATATCGACACGTTCGAGGCCGCCGCGCGCGCGCACGACGAAGAAATCAGAAAGGAGCGCGAGCGCATCGCCGCCGCGAATGCGCCTGCCGTCGCCGCAGGCGGTCAGACGGCCAAGCCTCAGGGCGCCTAGCCGCCGCGAAGTTTCAGCGCATCGCTCAATGACGATGCCGCAACCACCACGCGCGCAATGGATGCCGATGCGCGCGCTCGCGTGCCGCCATGCGCGCGCGATGCTCGTCGCGCCAGTCGTGCGCGAGCAAGACGATGCTGATGGCCGCCAGCCCCGCAAGACCGACGAGTACGCTCGATATATCGAACATGGCGCCCTCCCGCTTCACGATGCCGCCATGCTTCAATGATAGTTCACGCCCCGCGCGGGCTCACGCCGCCTGACGCGCCCGCTGCTGCTGTTGCGCGTGCGCCGCGAGCCGCACCGCCGCGTTCGCCGCGCCGTAGCCGTCGTAGCCGCCGCGCCGCTCGATCACTTCCAGGAAGAAGCGCTGATCGAGCTGCTCCGTGTACGCATGGAAGAACTCGCCGCCGCGCTCGTCGCGGTCGTAGAGGATGTTGTGCTCGCGCATCTTGTCGATCTGCTCGTCCGGCAGGCCGAAGCGCGCGACCAGATCGTCGTAGTAGTTGCGCGGGATGCGCAGGAACTTGACGCCGTCGGTCTCCAGCCGGGGAACGGCATCGAAGATATCCGGCGTGCTGAACGCGACGTGATTCAGGCCCGAGCCGCGGTACGTCGAGAGCGACTCCGACACCGCCGTATAGCGGTCCACCGATGCGTTCAGCGCGATGCGCACCGACCCGTCGCGGCTGCGCACCGCACGGCTGCGCACGAGGCCATAGGGGTCCGGCACGAGCACCGCAGGCTCGGTTTCGAAGCCGAACGCGCTCCTGAAGAACAGGACCCACGTATCGAGCGCATCGGCGGGCAGCGACAGGCACACGTGATCGATGCGCGCAAGCGGCCCCACTTCATAAGGCCCGTCGATGTCGGTCAGGACGAAGTCGGATTCCCACAGCGTCGGGCCGCCGGGCGCTTCGTCGACGAAATAGTCCAGGCTGCCGTCGGGCGACTGCACGCCCGGCACCACGCGCTCGTTCGGGCCGACGCTTCCCGAGAAAGGCTTCGAACCATACGCGGCGGCGCGCTCGAAGGCGAGCTTCGCATCGTCGACATGAAACGCCGATGCACACAGCGACAAGCCGTGCTGCTGAAAAAACGCGCTCGCGAACGAATCGGCTTCGGCGTTGAGCACGATCGAGCCCGCGCCGTGCCGGTACAACTGCACATCCTTCGAACGATGCTTGCCAGCGAGCCTGAAGCCGAGCCTGCCGAGCCATTGCGCGACGTGCTCGCGCGTCGTGTCATCGACGGCGAATTCGAGGAACTGGAAGCCGATGTGCTCGGGCGGCGCCGGCGGGTTGAAGAGCTCCGGCGGCGCCTTGTCACCCATCAGTTCGCGCGTCTGCTCCTCGAGGAAGCGCAGCGAACGGTAACCGTCCGCCGCGGTGATCGCGGTGGGCGCGGCGCGGAAGCCGTCGTTGAAGATTTCCAGCGACAACGGCCCCTTGTACCCCGCTTCGAGCACGCGCGCCGTGAAGCCCGCGACATCGAACGCGCCCTGCCCCGGAAAGCAGCGATAGTGGCGGCTCCATTCGAGCACGTCCATCGCGAGCACGGGCGCGTCGGCGATCTGCACGAACGCGATGCGCTCGCCCGGAATCGACGCGATCTCGTCCACCGAATCGCGGATCGACAGCGTGTGGAAGGTGTCGAGCGCAAGACCCAGGCTCGGATGATTCACCGCGTCGACGAGCTTCCACGCGTGCTTGTACGAGTTCACGTACCGGCCCCACGCCAGCGCTTCATACGCGACGATCACGCCCGCTTCCTCAGCGATGCGCGCGAGTGTGCCCAGTTGATCGACGAGGAGCGCATCGTCGCGGACCGTGTCCGGCGACACGTTGCTGCACGCGAGAATGCGGTCCGTGCCGAGCTCGTGCATCAGCTCGAACTTGCGCTTCGCGCGCTCGACGTTCTTCGCGAGCCGCTCCGCGCTCACGCCCTCGAAATCGCGAAACGGCTGGAACAGGTAAATGGCGAGCCCCAGGTCCTCGCACATGCGGCGCACGTCGCCGGGCGTGCCGTCGAAGTACAGAAGATCGTTCTCGAAGATCTCGACGCCGTCGAAACCGGCCGCCTTGATGGCCTGCAGCTTCTCGGGAAGCGTGCCGCTGATGGATACCGTCGCGATGGATGTCCGGATTGAACGCAGCATCGCTGCCTCCTCGTTGCACTCGGTGTGATGCGGGATGGATCGGATGCGGTTGCTGTCAGTGTAGGACGTCCGCGCCGGGGACGGATGGCGAACGCGCGCAATCCGTCTCATTCTGCGTGATAATAACAAACTAACTAGACCGTACAAATACGTGAAAACACGGAACGACAAGGCTTGCCCGTGCGTTCACACTGCGACGTACTTAATTTCGCACTGCAGCATCGCGCCGGCTCCGTGGCCCCCTGCGGCCTTTTCCGGCGCATGAAACAGTGCTCACCCATGCCGGAGCGCTCGCATGACCAGCAAGACTTCGTATCTCATCGGCCTGATCGGATCGGGCATCGGCGGCTCGCTCACGCCCGCCATGCACGAGCAGGAAGGCCGCATTCTCGGGCTCAATTACGTGTATCGCCGCATCGATCTGCAGGCGCTGCGGCTCGAGCCGTCCGCCCTGCCCGAGCTGCTCGTCGCGGCAGAGCACATGGGCTACGACGGCCTGAACGTCACCTATCCGTGCAAGCAGAGCGTGATTCCGCTGCTCGACGAGCTCGATCCCGACGCCCGCGCGCTCGGCGCCGTCAACACGGTGGTGCTGAAGGACGGCAAGCGCATCGGCTATAACACGGACTGGTCGGGATTTGCGCGCGCGTTCCAGCGCGGGCTGCCCGCCGCGCCGCTCGAGCGCGTCGTGCAACTCGGCGCGGGCGGCGCGGGCGCGGCCGTCGCGCATGCGGCGCTCACGATGGGCGCACGCGAGCTCACGCTCTTCGACTCCGATGAATCGCGCGCCGCCTCGCTCGCGGCCGAACTCGCGGCGCGCTTCCCCGGCCGCATCGTGAAAAGCGGCGGCGACCTGCGCGAAACGCTGCAGGCGGCGAGCGGCCTCATCCACGCGACGCCGACCGGCATGGCGAAGCTGCCCGGTCTGCCGCTGCCGGCGGAATATCTGCACGAGGCGCTGTGGGTGGCGGAGATCGTCTATTTCCCGCTCGAAACGGAGCTGCTGAAGGCGGCGAAGGCGATCGGCTGCCGCACGGTCAGCGGCGGCGGCATGGCCGTGTGCCAGGCGGTCGATGCGCTGCGCATTTTCACCGGCCGCGAGCCGGACGCCGAGCGCATGTTCGCGCACTTCCAGACCCTGCTGGAACGCTGATCCAGCGCCGGCAAAGAAGAACGGCGGCCTCGTGGAAGCGCCGCCGTTCTGCTATTTGCGCGCGCGAGGCTTCAGCCTTCGCGCCGCATGAAGCGCAACACCGCATCGACGATCATCTCGCGATGCCGCGCCCGCGAGCGCGGCCCCGACGGGTCGCGTCCGAACGCGGCGCCCCACGTATGACGGTTCGCCACGCGATGGAAGCACAATGAGCTGATCATCAGGTGCAGATCGATCGGATCGACGTCGTCGCGAAACTTCCCGGCCGCGACGCCGCGCGCGATGAGATCCTCGATGGTTTTCACGACCGTCGAATTGCGCGCCTTGAAGGTCTTCGATTGTTCGATGTACTTCGCGGCGTGAATGTTCTCGATCGTCACGAGGCGCACGAAATCGCGATGCTTGTCGTGATAGTCGAACGTGAAGCCGACGAACTCGCGCAGCGCTTCCTCAGGCTCCATCTCCGCGAGCTGCAGCTCCTGCTCGAGCGCGCGGATGTCGCCGTAGACCTGCTCCAGCACCGCCTCGTACAGACCTTCCTTGCTGCCGAAGTAGTAGTACAGCATGCGCTTCGTGGTGCTGGTGCGCTCCGCGATGGCATCGACGCGCGCGCCCGCGAGTCCCATCGCCGAAAACTCCTGCGTGGCGATGTCCAGAATGTTCCGCTTGGTCTCCTCAGGATCGTACTTGCGCCGCCCTTCCGCTATGGTCGACGAGGGCGCAGTACTAGCGGCCTTGCTTCCTTTTTTCATTTTTCTGTCTGAGAACGGCATTGGAAATCGATTCTAGCACGGGCGTTATACGCATCTTTGCCGTGCGCGGCATTCATTTCATGCGGGTTCACCTATAATTTTTCCTTCCCCGCATACAAATACAAAACCGATGCGCATGAAGCGTTCGAACCTTCTCGCCGCCGCCTCCACGGCTGCGTGGTGCCTGTCCGCAGCGGCGCAAACCGCGCTGCCGCCGGGTCATCCTTCCTCGCAGCAACTGATGGCCGCCGAAGGCGTGATGACGAGCGCGAACATCGCGCGCGGCGCGGCGGACGTGTGTCATATCGATGCCGCGAAGGTCGCGCGTTTCAAGGACACGGCCCGCGCGAACTTTCCCGACGCACCCGATTTCGACAGCGAATGGAAGCTCGGTCTCGCGCAGGCGCAGCCGACCGTCGAACGCTTCGACAAGCTGAAGACGAGCAATCCCGCGGAGTATCGGAAGGAAATCGGCGAGGCGTGCCCGGCGCTCAATCGCGGCATCGACGAAGTGACCGGGCCGCAAAACTAGCCGCCGCGCTCACGCGTCCTTGCGCTGGCTTGCCTCGTAATGCGCGCGCTTCTCGGTGTACATCACGGCGTCGGCGCGTTGCAGCATCGCTTCGAGACGTTCGCCGTCGCTCGCGGTGGCCGCGCCCATCGCGAATGAAAGCGGCATGCCCGAATAGAACTGGTTGTTCACTTCGAGCAACTGGCGAATGCCGTCCATCACCGCCTCGCCGCCGCGCTCGTCCGTGCCCGGCAGAAGCACCACGAACTCGTCTCCGCCGATGCGCGCCGCCTGGAACGGCTTTTCCACCGCCTTGGCGAGCACTTCGCCCGCGCGGCGCAGGAGGGCGTCGCCGGCGGCATGGCCCAGCTGATCGTTCACCGCCTTCAGGCCGTTCACGTCGACGGCGATCGCCGTCACCGGGAACGGGCCCTTGCGCTCGAGGCGATTGATCTCGTCGATGTAGAACGAGCGGTTCTTGAGCTTCGTGAGCACGTCGTGCTTGCCGAGGAATTCCAGATACGCCTCGGCCTTCTTGCGCGCGCTGATGTCGGTCAGCGCGACGAGCACGAGATCCCAGCGCGCCTCGTGCCCCGGAAACACCGAGAACTGCAGATGCACGTGCACCTCGTTGCCTTCCAGCGAATAGTTGAGGACTTCACGCTGATGGAAGAGCTTGCCTTCCCACAGGTCGATCAGCTGCTCCTGAAAGTGCTGCTGCATGTCGTCGCGGAAAATATCGGGCAGGCGCGAGAGCAGCGTCGTCTTGTCGGGCGCGGCGAACATGCGCAGCGTGTGCTGATTCACGTCGAGCACGTGAATCTCCTGCATGCAGCGCTCGACGAATTCGGGGTGCACGTTGGTGAAGGTGCGAAAGTCGACGATGCCGCGCTCGCGCACGTCATCGAGCAGCGCCTTCACGGAACTGAAGTCCTCGACCCACAGCGACACCGGCGAATGCTCGAACAGCCCGCGCGCATAGAGCTCGCTCGCGGCGGCCGTGCGGCGCATGGCTTCGAGTTCGGTGATGTCCTCGATGGTGACGAGCACGCGGCTCCACGTGTCCTCGTGGCCCGGCAGGACGACAGCCTTGAGCAACACGTCGAGCCGCTTGCCGTCGAGCGTGTAGTTGACCGTCTGGCTGACGAATCGCAGCTTGCCGGACCACAACTGATCGAGTTCGTCGACGTGAGTCGTGAGCATGTCGTCGCGGAACACGCGATCGAGGTTCTGCACGAGATGGTCGACGTCCTTCGCGTTGAAGAGCGACAGCGTGCGCTGATTGACCTTCACGACGCGAATGCGCGACGAACATTCGGCGATGCGCCCGGGATGCTCGGCGAGAAACGCGCGCAGGTCGGTGACGCCCGCCGCGCGCCAGTCCGCGAACTGCTCGCGCACGGCGCTGAAGTCCTCGAGCCAGAGCGAGACGGGCGCGAGGTCGAACATGTCGGCATCGCCCTCCGGCACGCTCGCCCGCATGAATTGACCGGCGGCGCGGCGCGGGTCGTTTGGCATGGTCATCCTTTCGGCTCGCGCCGGCTCGCAGTTGATTCCTGATTGATCCCCGAATTCATCGCGATATTGTAGCGCGCCATATTCAGCGCCCACTGCGGGTTCGGGGCCGGTGGCGCGCGCCGCAGCCGCGGCGTGCGCGCTCATGCCGCATATCGGGGGCAGATGCTACACTCGGTTGGCTGCGCCCTCGCTGCGCTCGCGGTCCCCGCGCGAGGCGCGTCCCGATGAGCGGCACGCAACGGCCGGGCACGTTTGCTGCACCCGCCCACGTGACCGGGCGAGCCGCCGCGGGCTGTTCCGATGCCGCGCGCCGGGCCGCATCCATCCACACCGCTATAAGAAGGAGGCATGACTCTCATGGCTGATTTCCGCATCTGGTCCGACGAATTTCCGGCGAACGGCTTCATGACGCGCGCGCAGGAATTCGACCAGCAGGCTTTCGGCGGCTCGGGCGAGAACATTTCTCCGGCGCTGCAATGGGAAGATCCGCCCGCCGAAACGCGCAGTCTCGCGCTCACCGTGTACGATCCGGACGCGCCCACGGGCAGCGGCTTCTGGCACTGGATCGTCGTCAACATCCCGCCCGACGTGCGCTCGCTGCCGCGCAACGCCGGCAAGGCGGACGGCAGCCTCCTGCCGCAAGGCGCGCTGCAGCTTCGCAACGACTACGGCACGGTCGGTTTCGGCGGCGCGGCACCGCCACGCGGCGACAAGACGCATCGCTACATCTTCCGCATCCACGCGCTCTCCGCGGAGAACCTGCCGCTCGACGTGAACACGACCAACGCGGTGGCGCGCTTCATGACACACCTGAACGAGATCGATTCGGCGACCTACACCGGCTTGTACGAGCTGAAGTAAGCGCAAGCACATGGCGCGGCCCCGGCACCGGCCGCGCCCCTTCCGGCAACCGGCGTACAAGCAATTTGAAACCGGCGCGTCATACAATGCGCCGCCGCCACTTCCCGCCCATCGATGGATTCCGAACAAGGTCTGCCGCTTCCCCAGCGATACTGGGCCATTGCAGTCGTCGCGCTCGGCATCACGCTCGCGGTGCTCGACGGCGCCATCGCCAACGTCGCACTGCCCACCATCGCGCGCAATCTGAACGCCTCGCCCGCCGACTCCATCTGGGTCGTCAACGCGTATCAACTGGCCATCACCATTTCGCTCCTGCCGCTCGCCTCGCTCGGCGACCGCATCGGCTACCGGCGCGTCTACATGGCGGGGCTCGCGCTCTTCACGGTGTCGTCGTTCGCGTGCGCGCTGTCCGGCTCGCTCGTCGCGCTCACCGTCGCGCGCGTCGTGCAGGGCTTCGGCGCGGCGGGCATCATGAGCGTCAACACGGCGCTCGTGCGCATCATCTATCCGCAAGACCAGCTCGGGCGCGGCGTCGCCATCAACGCGACGGTGGTCGCCATCTCCTCCGTGATCGGGCCGACCATCGCCTCCGGCGTGCTCGCCGTCGCGCCGTGGCCGTGGCTCTTCGCGATCAACGTGCCGATTGGCCTCGCCGCCTTCGCGATCGGCTGGACGTCGATGCCGCGCACGCCGGGGCATCGGCAGCCGTATGACTACATCAGCGCGATCATGAACGCGCTCTTCTTCGGCATCGCGATCGTCGCGGTGGACGGCATCGGGCATGGCGAGCATCGGCCCTGGCTGTTCGGCGAGATCGTCGCGACCGTGGTCATCGGCTACTTCTTCGTGCGGCGGCAACTGACGCAAAGCGCGCCGCTCCTGCCGATCGACCTGATGCGCATTCCCGTGTTCGCGCTGTCGGTCGGCACCTCGGTGTGCTCGTTCTGCGCCCAGATGCTCGCGTTCGTTTCGCTGCCGTTCCTGCTGCAGGACGGCTTCGGCATGAGCCAGGTCCAGACCGGCTTCCTGATGACGCCGTGGCCGCTCGTCATCGTGTTCGTCGCGCCGGTATCGGGCGTGCTCGCGGACCGTTATTCCGCCGGTCTTCTGGGCGGCATCGGGCTCGCGATCCTGACCGTCGGGCTCATTCTGCTCGCGACCGTCGGCGCGCATCCGGGCGCGTTCGACATCGCATGGCGCATGGCCGTGTGCGGGCTCGGTTTCGGCCTGTTTCAATCGCCGAACAATCGTCAGATGCTCTCCTCGGCGCCGCGGCATCGCAGCGGCGGCGCGAGCGGCATGCTCGGCACCGCGCGTCTCACGGGACAGACGCTGGGCGCGGCGCTCGTCGCGCTGATCTTCGGCGTCGCCCCGAAAAGCGGTGCGACGATCGCGCTCGCGGTCGCGGCGGTGTTCGCGGCGGCGGCGGCCGTCGTCAGCATGCTGCGTCTGACCGGCAAGCGCAGCGTCGAGCCGGCCTGACGCCGTCCCCTCCCTTCTCCTGGCCGCCCCGCCGATGCGCTGGGCACACCCCTTGCTGAAACTTCGGGCATGGATTCCGCGGACGCGGAAGCTTCGAAACCAGCAACAAGGAGTGTGTTCATGGCCATTTCCCTCAACGGCTGCAAGGTCGCGATCCTCGCGGTCGACGGCTTCGAGCAGGCGGAGCTCGTCGAGCCGCAGCGCGCGCTCGAGGAAGCCGGCGCGCAAGTGGATGTCGTCTCGCAGAAACCCGGCCAGATTCAGGGTTTCAAGCATGTCGACAAGGGCGACAAGGTGAACGTCGACGTCACGCTCGACGCGGCCAACGCCGCCGATTACGACGCGCTCGTGCTGCCGGGCGGCGTCGTGAACGGCGACGCGATCCGGCTCGATGCGAAGGCGCAGAGCTTCGTCAAGGAAGCCGACAAGGCGAAGAAGCCCATCGCCGTGATCTGCCATGGCGGCTGGCTGCCGATCTCGGCGGGTATCGTGGCGGGCCGCACGATGACGAGCTGGCCGAGCTTGCAGGACGACGTGCGCAATGCCGGCGGAACGTGGGTCGACCAGGAAGTGCAGATCGACGGCAATCTCATCACGAGCCGCAAGCCCGACGATCTGCCGGCGTTCAATCGGGCGCTGATCGAGGCGCTGGGCAAGGTGCGCGCGGCCTGAGCCGCGTGCTGTCGATGATGCCGCGCGAAACCGGAGCCAGGCCGATGCCGAGATTCCCTTTGAACCTGCCGCGCTCACGCATGTGCGCGATCGCGGTGCTGCTCACCGCCTGCGCGCCCTTCGCGCAGGCGCAAACCGAAGACGCCGCCAGCGCCGGCGCGGCGCAATCCACGCAATCCGCGCAATCACAGAAGCTCTCGACGATCGACCAGCAGTTCCTGCAGGACGCCGGCCAGGCGGGCGCCACCGAGATCGCGGCGAGCAAGCTCGCGCTCACGCATGCGAGCGACCGTCAGGTGAAGGAATTCGCACAGCGAATGATCGTCGATCACACGAAGCTCGCGCGCAATCTCGACGTGCTCGCCAAGCGCCACGGCATCACGGCGCCGCCCGCCGCGGATACGGCCGTGATCGGCAGCCTGCAAAATCTCCAGGGCGCGGAGTTCGACAAGGCCTATATTGAGAAGGTGGCGGTCGGCGGCCATCGGAAGGCCGTCGAGCTCTTCAGGAAGGAAAGCGAGAGCGGCAACGACACCGCCCTGAAAGCAGCGGCGAGCAAGGCCTTGCCGGTCATCAGCCATCACTACGAGATGGCCCGGCAACTCGCCGGCTCGAAGGCGGCGTCATGAGCATCGCGAACGTCGCCGAGCGCGCCGCCGCTTCCCGTCCTGCTTCCCGTCCCGCTTATGAGGACTCGACCATGCACATCACGTTCGCAGACGAATCCCCCGTTTATGACGGCGACGATCTCGCGGTCCACTTCGCCGCGCTCGTCGACGGCGAGCCGGTCGTGTGCTCGATCACCGCCGAGGCGCTCGAAGATCACTTCGGCGCGAAGTCGCCGCGCGAAGAAGACACGCTCGACGCCTTCGCGAACGGCGCGGCGCGCATCCGCGCGGTTTGCGCCGAAGCGCTCGACGAGAACGGCGGCCAGCCCGTCGTGCTGAGAAGCGGACTGTTCCGCGTCGCGGGCCTGGAGCCCGAGTAAGCGGGCTTGCCACGCATCGCGACGAACCACGAACCCACAGTCAACAAGGAGGGAACATGTCACTGATCATTGCAGGCCGATTTCAGACTTTCCCTGCCGCCGAATCGGCAGCGCAGCGTCTGTTCGCGCGCGGCTTCGTCGAAGAAGACGTGACGCTCTTCTTCGTCAATCCGAGCGGCCAGCACGCGCGATTTCCGGTCGGCGGCGATGTCGGCACCGATCCCGGCGCGAGCGGCGCGCCCAAGGGCGCCGGCAAGGGCGTGACGATCGGCGCGGTCGTCGGCGCCGTGGTGGGCGCGGCGGTCTTCGCCGTCTTTCACGCGCCGCTGCTCGTCTCGGTGATCGCGGCCGGTGTCGGCGCGTATGTCGGATCGCTGGTCGGCGCGATGTCGCATACGAACAAGCCGAAGACGGCGTCGCGTGCGGAAGAGCCAGCGCGGCACGCGGGCGTGGTAGTCGCGGTGCACGTTTCGCCCGAGACGCAGGAGCAGGCGGCGACTGCGCTGCGCGAGGCGGGCGGCATGGATATCGAACGCGCATCGGGCCGCTGGAAGCAAGGCCGCTGGAGCGACTTCGATCCGCTGCAGCCGCCGCATCCTGTCAGCGAGTTCGCGCATCCGCGCGCGTAGCCGTCCTCCGGCGCCTCAATGAGGAAACGCCCGCGTACGCGGGCGTTTTCGCTTCCGGCAGCGCTCGTGCATCAGACCCAGAGCGCATGAGCGCCGGCGGATTGCACGTTCGTCGCCCGGATGCCGCAATCGGCGGGCAGGACGCGCATCTTCCTCGCATCCGATGTGGGCGGCTCGCAGAGCCGGCCGTCGCTCGCGCGCGCCGATTGCGCGGGCTGCGCGTCATTGCCGGCGACGTGCTGGCGGACATGCATGGTGAGCGCCGAAGCGACGATCGCCACGAGTACCAGAAACTCGCGATGCGCGAGACGGTTGAAGTATTTCACTGCTTTCTCCTGTTGCCGTGTTCGCGCGATCTCGACCGGACGCGCGCTTATAGTGCCGAATCCTTAGCAAGTCACATGCCCCGCACGTCCGACGCCGGCCCGATCGGCCGATGCAGCACAACCACGCGGGCACGCCGCATGCGGGAAGAATCAGCGAGCCGCATCCCGCAGGGAGGCAGCGAGGTGGCAATGTGGAAACCAAAAGGAGGTGTTACATGAGCACGAACGTCGTATCCGTACTCAACGATCTCGTCGAAACCTCGAAGGACGGAGAGAAGGGCTTTCTGAAGGCAGCCGAGGACACACGTGACCCAAGCCTCAAGCTGCTGTTCCAGAACCGTGCGGAGGCCTGCGCTCAAGGTGCGCGAGAGCTGCAGGACATCGTTCAGCGCCTGGGCGGAAAACCGGAAACCGGCGGCTCGATGGCGGGCGCGCTGCATCGCGGCTGGGTCGACGTGAAGTCGGCCGTCAGCGGACACAGCGATCACGCGATTCTCGCGGAATGCGAGCGCGGCGAGGATGCCGCGAAGAAGAACTATCGCCAGGCGCTCGACAAGGATCTGCCCGCGGATATCCGCGCCGTCGTGGAGCGGCAGTATCAAGGTGTGCTGGAGAATCACGACCGCATCCGCGATCTGCGCGATCAGTACGCGGCGGCGAAGTCATGATGCGCTGAATCACGCGGCTTCATGAAAATGCCGCGCGAAAAGACAAACGGCCGCTCACGCGGCCGTTTGTTCGTTGCAGGCCGGATGCCTGCGCACGGATGACTTACTGCGGGGCACCCTTGTCGTTGGTGCCGAGCGACGAAGCCGCAGCCGCGGCCGACGCGCCCTTCAGCTTGTGCGCCTTGTTCTGCTGATGCAGATACGTGCCCTTCTGCTTTTTCGCGTGCGCGCCCGACGCCGCGCTCATCGCCCCTGCCGCATCCGACGCCGCTTGCGCGAACGCAGCCGTGGAGAACGCCAGCGCGAGCGCGCCGATCAATGCCATCTTTTTCGTCTTCATGAAGAGCTCCTTTTGTCGGGGCCTCTGAACGTCGCGCGACGGCGGGTTCGCGAGCCACCTGTATAAGTACCGTCCTGAACGGTCGTACTTCGTTTTTAGGATTCGAAGTGCTGCGAGGTCATGCGCACTGCGTGAAGCGTCATGCGTAAAGCTGCGACTCGAGCGCCCCTCATGCGAGAACCCGCGCTTCGTCCGATTCATCGCCGCTTCGCGGCGAATCGTCGAACCCCGCGCGGGTTCCGTACTGCTGGCACTCGACCGCGGCCCGCCGTGGCGAGCCGGGCATACGAACTATGCCATTACTTGGCCGCAATTTTAAGATGGTTCTTCACGGAAGCAACACCCGAGACGTTCGAGACGACTTCCTCCGCGGCGGTCTTGTCCTCCGCCGAAGGCACCGTGCCCGTCAGCGACACCACGCCCGCACGGGTCTTCACGTGGATATGCGTGGACTTGACGTTCTTCGCGCCGAGGAGCTCGGCCTTGACCTTGGTGGTGATCGCGCTGTCATCGACCTTCTGGCCGACGCTCGTGCCGGAACTGCTGCTCGACGATGCCGAATTGGTTTGCGCGCCCACGTTCAGCGCGAACACCACACACGCGATACCGCCGGCTGCCTTCACGATTTGAGTCATCTTCATGGCAATACTCCAATTTTTTCGATTCTGGTCTGGCGCGCCCCGGTCGCTTTTCACTTGTGACCTGCGAGAGGCGGCTCTTCGATTACGTACCGCGCCGTAGCACGCGAAACGCAAGGTCTCTTCCGCAACTTGCGTGCCGGCGCACTCCAGTGCCGCATCGGCCCGGGCGGCGAAGGCCGCGCAACGCTTGTCGGACCGAGGCTTTCGCGCGAGACCGAACAAATGTTCGGCGTGTATGCGAGCAGTCGCGAGGGTCTCCGCGCCCGCCAGCGAAACGCGCGGCGCTTTTGTCCGAGCACGTGTAAAAACTGCGCGAAACGAGCCTGGCAAACGCTCGATGAGAAGGCATACGAGGGCAAAAAACGTAGGAGCGGCGCGAGCTTGACGGACCATGGCACGGCTGTTGCTTTGTTAGTCCGCAAGCCTGCCCACTACGTCTAGAACAATCGAGGATTAGCAAGCAATGCCGCCTACACTCGAACTCCGCGCGAAGCAAAGCCTCGCGCTCACACCGCGTCTTCAGCAATCGGTTCGTCTTCTGCAACTCTCGTCGCTGGAATTCCAGCAGGAACTGCGAAACGCACTCGACACCAATCCTTTTCTCGAATACGACGAGTCTCAGACCGAGGACAATGCGCTCGGCGCCGACAACGGCAACTCGATGAGCGAGGCCTCGCTCTCCAGCATGGCCGACGGCGCCAAGGAAGCGCCCCTCGCATCCGAATCCAGCGCGGAAGGCGAACAGGGCGCCGATGCCGGCACGCATGAGGATCCGGTGAGCGAGTTCTCGTCGGATCCGTTCGGCCGCGGCGGCGCGCGCAGCAACGGCGACGGCGAAGGCTCCGATCCCGCCGACTGGGTGCGCATCGAGCCGTCGCTGCACGAGACGCTGCACGACGCGTTGCGCCTCTATCAGCTGAACGAGCGCGATCGCGCCGTTGCGCACCTCATCATCGAGGCGCTCGACGACGACGGTTATCTGCGCCAGGAGCTGAGCGAGCTCGCGAGCGTGGTCGAGATCGAACCCGCGCTCACCGAGGACGAACTCAACATCGCCCTCAAGCTCGTGCAGTCGCTCGACAAGCCGGGCGTCGGGGCGCGCAATCTCTCCGAATGCCTGACGCTGCAACTCGAGGCAATGGATGAAGAGACCCCGGGCCGCGAGGTCGCGCTCGAGATCGTCGAACATCATCTGGAGCGTCTCGCGCGGCGCGAGCAGGCCGAGCTGCAGAAGAAGATCGGCTGCAGCGCGGATGAACTGCGGATCGCCTGCGCGCTCGTGCGCCGCCTGGATCCGAAGCCGGGCGAGAACTACGGCCAGAGCGAGGACAACTACGTGGTGCCGGACGTCATCGTGCGTCAGGTGAAGAAGCAATGGGTCGTCACGATCAATCCGGCCGTGCTGCCACGTGCGCGCATCCATCGCATGTATGCGGAGCTCTTCGCGCAATCCGCGGGCGCGAGCCGCTCGCCGCTCGCCCAGCAATTGCAGGAAGCGCGCTGGCTGATCCGCAACGCGCAGCAGCGCTTCACGACGATTCAGCGGGTCGCCGAATGCATCGTCTCGCATCAGAAGGCTTTCTTCGACTATGGCGAGATCGCGCTCAAGCCGCTCGTGCTGCGCGATGTTGCCGATGAGCTCGGCCTGCACGAATCGACCATCTCCCGCGCCACGGGCAACAAGTACATGGCCACGCCGCGCGGCATCTTCGAGTTCAAGCACTTCTTCCCGCGCGAGCTCAGCACGGAAAGCGGCGGCACGTGCTCGGCCGCCGCGGTGCGCGCGCTGCTGAAGGAGATGATCGCGAAGGAGAACACGCGCGATCCGCTGTCCGACGTGAGCCTCGCGAAGATGCTCGCCGATCAGGGTGTGATCGTCGCGCGCCGCACGGTGGCGAAGTATCGCCATCTGATGAAGGTGCCACCCGCCGAGCTGCGCCGACAGGCGTGATGAGGCGCGCGCGCACACCGCTTTTACGCTTTCGAGCGCTCGGCGACGACCCGGTCAAGCGAGGCGTCTGAGCGACAGGGAGCGTAGCCGACAGGCCGTCCGTTCACGGACGGCCTTTTTTTTCGGACGCTCAGCGCCAGCCCGATGCGCGATGCGTGCGCTTTCGGGCCGCCGTCGCCGAAAGCTCCGCGCCGAGCAGGAACACGGCGGCCGAGTAGTAGAGCCACATGAGGATGATCGCGAGCGACCCCGCCGCGCCGAACGTGTTCGCCGTGCCCGCGTGCGCGAGATAGAACGCGAAGAGCCGCTTGCCGCCTTCGAAGAGCAGCGCGGCGGCGGCGGCGCCGAGCACGGCGTCGCGCCAGAGCATGCGCGTCGTCGGCAGGAACTTGAGCAGCACTGTGAACGCGATCGTCAGCACGGCGAGCGAGATCGCGCGCCGCGTGAGGTCCGAGAGCACGATGAACGGACTGCCGTCGCCGAGCACCCAGTGGCCGAGTATCTCGACGAGCGCATCGAGCACGAGCAGCACGGCGACGAGCAGTCCCGCGCCGACCACCAGGCCGAACGACATCAGCCGCACGCGCAGCAGCGTGACGATGCTCTCGCGCGTGCTCACGGCGGGCGTCGGCCAGATGACGTTGAGGGCGCTATGCAGCGACGAAAAGGTCGCCGACGCGCCGATCAGCACGCCCGCGAGCGACAGGATCGCCGTGCTGCGCGCGATGTCCGCATGCCACGCGTTCGCCACGATCGCCTCCAGCGCGTGCGCCGCGTCCACGCCCACGACGCCTCTGATCTCGTCGAAGAGCCGCCCCTGCACGGCATCGGCGCCGAAGAACACGCTCGCCACCGAGATCACGATGACGAGCGTCGGCGCGAGCGAGAACGCCGCGAAGAACGCGATCGACGCCGAGAACATCAGGCAGTGGTCCTGCGTCCATTGCGTGACGGGGTCGACGATCCACGAGAGCCAGCCGAAACGCGAGGTTCGGCCCGAGGCGACCGGTGCGGATTGAGTAGCGCGGACGTCCTGATTCATCGGCGAGTGCGTGAGCGCGGCGAAGAGTGCCAATCGCCGATGTTAGCCCGCGCTGCGAGGCGCGTGTAAAAACGGCGCACTCCGTCCGGAGCGCGCCGCGTCGGAACTGCGTCGTTGAGAGCGAATCAGGGCTGGTCCGCGTCCGGTTCGGCGTCCTCGTCGGCCAGGCCGCGCGTTTCGTCCGCGATTTCGTCGGGCAGGATGTCGGCGTCCGGTTCGAGATGATTGTCGCCGTCCGCCGATGCCGCTTCGCCCGTGCCGAAGCGGTCCGTGTCGCTATTGAGCTCGCCTTCGGACTGGCCGAGGGCGTGCGCATCGAGTTCGTCCTCGATCTCGCCCGGATAGCGCTTTTCGCCCTGCACGTCCGAGCCGCTGTCCGACGAGTCGCTCGGGCCGAGCGCGCCCGTTCCGTGTCCCTTGCCGTATTCCGCGCCGTCGTCTTCCGGCGGGTTCAGTGTGCTTCCGCTCATCATGACCTCCTTCGTTCGTGTCCATGACGAGTTCGCAAGTCTCGTTCCGCGGACGCGGGCCGATGAGCGCAAAAAACCCGCGCTTCTCCCGAAACGCGGGTCGATGTGTGCGACGAGTTTCAGCGCGGCTTCAGGCCTTCGCCGCCGGGCGCTTCGCTTCCGTCGCGCCCTTCACCGTCTTGACGGTCATTTCCGTGACCGATGTCGCCGTCGCGACGCTGCGCAAGTCCGACAGGAACGAATCGCGCCAGACCGAGAGATTGTTCTCGCGCAGCGGCGCCATCATGTCGGCGTGACGCGCCTGCCGCTCGGCGAGCGGCATCGACAGCGCGCGCTCCAGCGCCTCGGACATCTGCGAGAGATCGAACGGATTCACGACGAGCGCGCCCGGCAGCTGATCGGCCGCGCCCGCGAACTGCGAGAGCACCAGCGCGCCCGGATCGGCCGGATCCTGCGACGCGACGTATTCCTTCGCGACCAGATTCATGCCGTCGCGCAGCGGCGTCACATAGCCGACCTGCGAGAGGCGGAACAGCGCCATCAGCAGATTGCGCTCGTACTTGCGGTTGAGATACTGGATCGGCGTCCAGTCGAGCTGCGCGAAGCGCCCGTTGATGCGCCCCGCTTCACCCTCCAGGTTCTGGCGGATGCGCTGGTAGGTCTGCACGTCCGCGCGCGTCGGCGGCGCGATCTGCACGAGCGACACGCGGCCATGCCAGCCCGGCGCGTTGAGGAGCAGCCGCTCGAACGCCTGGAAGCGCTCGACGAGTCCCTTCGAGTAATCGAGACGGTCGACGCTCATGATGAGCTTGCGCCCGCGCATGCTGTCGCGCAGGCTCTTCACCTGCTTGCGGTCGGAGAACTGCTCGGCCGACTTGGCGATGGCCTCCGGATAGATGCCGATCGGGTACGCGCCGACCTTGAGCATGCGGCCGAACGCCTGCAGCATGCCGTCGTCGCTGAAATGGCCGCGGCTCGTGCGCTCCACGTAATCGATGAACGACTGCTTGTCGCTTTCCGTCTGGAAGCCGACGACGTCGTACTGGCACATCGCCGCGATCAGTTCCTCGTGCGGCGGCACCGTGCGCATTATCTCCGGCACCGGAAACGGAATGTGCAGGAAAAAACCGATCGGATTTGCCACGCCGAGCTTTCTCAGCTCTTGCGCGAACGGCAGCATGTGATAGTCGTGCACCCAGATGATGTCGTCGGGCTTGAGAAGCGTCTTCAGCTTCGCGGCCAGGCTCCCGTTGACGCGCATGTAGCCCGCGTACTCCTCGCGGTCGAAGCGCGAGAGGTCGTTGCGATAGTGAAAGGTCGGCCACAGCGTGGCGTTCGAGAAACCCCGGTAGTACTGGTCGTAATCGCGGCGCGTGAGCCCCACGGTCGCGTAGGTCACCTTGCCGCCCTTCTCCACGACGGGCGCGCCCGACTCGCCGACGATCTCGCCGCTCCAACCGAACCACACGCCCCCCGTCTCCTTGAGCGCGTCCAGAACGCCGATCGCGAGACCGCCCGCACTGGGCTTGCCTTCCTGGATCGGCGCGACGCGATTCGATACCACGATCAATCTGCTCATTACAGCATCACCTCATCAGTTGTCGTTGCATGCTCGAATTGGCGCTCAAGGGTATGCAAAAGTTGTGCCGTTTTGTTGCTATTCGTAAATAAAAATATGTATGTGGATGTTACGGACGAACGAAAACACGCGACAACCGCACGTCGCGTAGAAATTTTTGTTCTTTTTGGCCGGATTGCGGACCGGCTGAAATCACGCGTCCTGCTCGGATCCGAGGTCGCGCTGGTAGTCGATTCCCTCGCGACGCACGCCGCCCTGGTTATGCTCCCCGTCGGGCGGAGCGCCAGGCGCAGGGCGGTTCTGACCGGCGGGATCGTGATCGGCGGGCGGCGCGGACGCCGTCTGCGCGTCGGCTGCCTTGGCGGCCTCGGCGCGCGCTTCGCGCTTGGAAGAGTGACGCGCGGAGCGTCGAAGTGCGGGATGCCTCATGATGCCTCCAGAGAAGAAGGCCGTCGCGATAGTGACGTCGGCGGCGTCGGACCCGTTGCGCTTCGGTGAGCGCAGTTTCAGAAAAAACGACCGGCGACAATACGTGTCGCCGGTCATTATTGCGTTATCCGTTGTAATCCCTACTTCCGGGATGGAAACTTCTTCAAACCTTGCACGAATTCTGGGCATTGTCCAACGTCTGCAGTCCAGCGTCTTTCACTGCGTCCTGCCTCAATACACGTGCGGCGTATCGCCCGGCCCGGGCGGCGGATCGCCGATTGGCTGCGACGGCGGCTCCGGCGGCTCGCGCGTCGGATCCGGATTCGTGTCGGGCGGAATCGGCGTGGGCGGCGGCTCATCGGGCGGCGTCACCGGCGGGTCCGGCGGCTGCGGCGTCTGTGCTTCAATACGGCAATCGGACATGACGGGCTCCTTGCGGTCTTGTGATCGTACTTTCCCTCACCTTGGCACCGGCGCCTTCGCGCTACGCGCGGATGTCATCTCGGGATGTCACTCACAGGCAGCAAGGGGCATGCCCCTCGGATCCTTCCGTTCGTTTTCTTCCTGTCACATTATCGGCGTAGAAAACGCGCCTGCCAATGAAAAACGCCTGCGCTTTTGCGAGCTGCAGGCGTCGTTTTCGTCTAAAGATAAGCGAAGTTCAGGGATTTTCGCTGTCGGACTCGCTCACCTCTCCGCTCTCCCCGACCGCCGCCTTGTGCGCGTCCTCGCCGTACTCGACGAGCCGGTTGTAGAGCGTTTTCAGGCTGATGCCGAGGATTTCGGCGGCGCGCGTCTTCACGCCGCCGCACTGGTCGAGCGTCGCGAGAATGAGCTGCCGGTCGGCCTGCGCGAGCGAGGTGCCGAACGGAATCGTCACGGCCGTGCCCGCCGAAGGCTTCGAGAGCGAGATCTGCAGCGGCACCGTCGCCGTGCTGTCCGAATCGGACGCCGACATGATGTACGCGCGCTGCACGTAGTTCTTCAGCTCGCGCACGTTGCCGGGCCAGTTGTACGAGGCCAGCATCTCGCGCACGGCGGACGGAAACACCTTCTTCGTGCCGTAGCGGTTGTTGAGCTCGTCGAGGAACGCCTGCCCGAGCAGCTCGACGTCCTTGCCCCGCTCCCGCAGCGGCGGCAAGTTGATCGGGAACACGTTCAGGCGGTGATAGAGATCGAGGCGCAGCTTGCCTTCGAGCACCGCCTGCTCGGGATCGCGGTTGGTCGCGGCGATCAGGCGCACGTCCGTCTCGATTTCCTTGGTCGTGCCGACGCGCATGAACATGCCCGTCTCGAGCACGCGCAGGAGCTTCACCTGAAGCTCGATCGGCATCTCGGTGATTTCGTCGAGGAACAGCGTGCCGCCGTTCGCGCGCTCGAAATAGCCTTTGTGCTGGCGATCCGCGCCCGTAAACGAGCCGCGCTCGTGCCCGAACATCTCGGATTCGATCAGGTTCGGCGAAATCGCGCCGCAGTTCACCGCGATGAACGAATGCTTGCGGCGCAGGCTGAGCTCGTGCAGCGTCTGGGCGGCGACTTCCTTGCCGGTGCCGGATTCGCCGATCAGCAGCACGGACGCGGCGGTCGGCGCGACGCGCCCGATCTGGTCGTAGACGATCTGCATGGCGGGCGAATTGCCGAGCATCAGGCCGAAGCGGCCCATGCGGCGCAGCTCGCCGCGCAAGGTGCCGATCTCGGCCTTCAGGTCGCCGGCGCGCGGCAGGCGCGAAAGAATCGCCTTCACGCGCTGCATGTTGATCGGCTTGACCAGATAGTCGGCGGCGCCCATTTTGAGCGCGCTGACGGCGGATTCCACCGTCGCGTGACCGGTGATGACGATCACCTCGACGCCCGAGCGCGGGTCGAGATCCTCGAACAGGTCGACGCCCGTGCCGTCGGGCAGCTTCAGATCGGTGAACACGACGTCCGGCGTCTGCCGCACGAGCTGGATGCGCGCCTCGCGCAAATCGCTGGCCGTGGCCGTCGTCAGTCCGTCTTCGCCGATGATCGCGGCTAGCGCCTCGCGGGTACTGGGATCGTCATCGACAATCAATACGTGTGGCATTGCGTCTCGAATTCTTCCAAAGCGTTTCAGGATCACACGCCTGACACTGGCGTGGTCGTCTCCGTCCGGTCGCTGCCGCACGGGCCGATGGGATTCACGGCGGCGTCCGCTTCAATTCGCCGACGGGCCGTAAAATCCGCGAAAAATCAAAATAATTTCCGATGTTCTGCACGCTTGGCCTGAAACCGCCGTAAGTTTTTCCATTTACACAACTTATGGCAGATTCGCACTGATTATAAGCGTTTATCAAGATAAAAACGCACGCTGGCAAAGCGTGCGTTTCATTGGCCGCATCATCAAATACGCCAACTGGTCGAGGCATTCACCTCGCCTTTCAGGCTATTTGCGCCTGCGGTTTCAACTGCGCGGGAAATGCCACGCGTCGGCGGTGCCGCCCACCGCGCCATGGCCATTGACGGCGTGTGTGCTCTCGCCACCGGCGGGCGTCAGCACCTTGCCGCCCTCGTCTTCCCAGCGGCTCAGGTCACGCGCCGTGCGCCGCCCTGCGGCGTCCTGCGATTGCACCCATTTCCAGGCAAGCACGCTGCCGACTGCGAACAACGCGCCGAAGATTCCGATCGAAGACCGTGCCATTTGTGTTCTCTCCCATGGTCATGAAAATTCGATGGCGCCGCAAAACGGCGGTCACCGCGATTTGCCGTGCCGCAGGCAAAAACCGGCAAGAAACCGGCAGGAAAGCGGCGAAAAAATCATCGGGACACCAGCAGACCCACCAGAAAGCCGATGCCCGCCGCGATGCCGAGCGATTGCCAGGGATTTTCCTTGACGTACTTCTCGGTGCAGTCGATGCCCGTGCGGTAGCGGCTCTGCGCATTCGCCTGCGCGTCTTCCAGCGCGACGCGGGCCGAATCGAGATGCTCGCGCAGCCGCGAGCGAAGCGCGTCGACACCTTCGCCGGGCAGCGACGCCGAGAGTCGCAGCAACTCTTCCGAATCGTTCAGCAGCACCTTGATGTCTTCGATGATCTTTTGCTTGCCCAACGCAAGCTGGACAGTCGTCTGACTCATGTAGGGAAGTCCTCGCCTAAGTGGGGTCCATGCGTACGAGGCCGATGCGAACCGGCACGCACGCGTCTGTGCCGTCAGTGCGTCTTGCCGACGGGTACGGCGAGACGCGCGCCCGCCGCGACGCGCGCGCGCAGGCTGCGCACGACGCCGCTCGCCACCAGCGCGCCGCCCATCGTGCCGAACACGAGGCTCGTCACGTTCGCGGCGCGCGCGAGCGCGGCCGTACCTGCGGCATAGCCTAGCACCGCGCACATGAGCGCAGTCACCAACGCGACCGCGGCCCAATGATAAATGTCGATCGGTTCGCCCGCCGCGAGTTCCTGCCGATCGCCGCGCGATCCGTGCACGTACGGCGCGCAAGTCCGTCGCGCGGTCCTGGCGCGCTCGTGCGCGGCGACGTCGAAATTGAAGAAATCTTCCATGATGCCTTTGCCTCTCTCGCCCGTCCTCGTGCCTGCGCCGTTGATGCAGGCTTGCCGGCGGCACTTTCGAATAAGCTCTGCCAACCATCACGCAGCTTTCATGCCACAACCGATGACTCGTGTGCAGGAAATGTTCGCGCGAGTCGAAACACCGCGCTGCCGCATCGCGGACCTGTCGAACGGGTAACAATTACGCCGTCGCCTTGTAAATTCTCTGCGTGCGCGGCGAACCTTTCCGGATGCGCGCGCAGCGCTCCACGCCGATCGGACAAATTGCGCCGCTTCCGGGCCGCGCATTGCCGCAAGGTCGTTGCGAATGGTTAAATAGCGTTTATGAGATAGGCTCGTTTGCAACGATCCGGCCGCGCCGGGCAGACGATCCTGAACCGACGCACGATCAGGGAGAGCGGCTCACGTGCATCGTGAGCACGGCGGGCAGCGCGCCACGGCGCGTCACATGCCATGCGCGCGGTCACTCGCCACTGCGCCGCTCGCGGCGCCGACCTGCCGCAACCCGGATCCGCCGACGCGCGCCGAAGACCGCCGCCCGACCACCACATTCGCAAGCACTCAGGACACATCAGGACACATGGCGTCAACCGATCTGGATCCGCCGCCCGTTGCGGTCGGCGATGCCCCGGCGCAGAAAAAGCGCAACGCGGGAGAAGTGCCGGGCTTGAAGTCTTACGGACTGCTCTACGGCTCGTCGCCCGTGATGCAGGAGTTGTACGCGCAAATCGAACGCGTCGCCGCGACCGACGCGACCGCGCTCATCATCGGCGAGTCGGGCACCGGCAAGGAGCTCATCGCCCGGACCATCCACGACCAAAGCGCGCGCCGGGATGCGCCGTTCATCGCGGTGAACTGCGGCGCGATTCCCGACAATCTCATCGAAGCCGAGCTCTTCGGCCACGAGAAAGGCAGCTTCACGGGCGCGGTGCAGGGGCGCGTCGGCTACTTCGAGCACGCCAACGGCGGCACGCTCTTCCTCGACGAAGTGACCGAAATGTCGCCCGTGCGGCAGGTCAAGCTCCTGCGGGCGCTCGAGACGGGCACGTTCTTTCGCGTCGGCGGCAACGACCTCATCAGCTCGGACGTGCGCGTGATCGCGGCGACCAACCGGGATCCGGTGGCGGCGGTCAAGGAAAACGGCTTGCGCGAGGATCTGATGTATCGCCTGGCTGTGTTCCCGCTGCGCGCGCCGCCTCTGCGCGAGCGCGATTCGGACCGCGAGCTGCTCGCGCAGCATTTCCTCGCGGAAATGAACGCGCAGGAAGGCACGAGCAAGGCGTTCAGCAAGCGCGCGCTCGACGTGCTGCGCACCTATTCGTGGCCCGGCAACGTGCGCGAGCTGAAGAACACGGTCTATCGCGCGTTCATTCTCGCGGAGAAGACGGTGGAGATCGCGCATCCGCATCTCGCGTCACGCGTGAAGAAGCCGGTCACGCAGGGCGACGCGATGAACGTCTGGGTCGGCACGCCGCTCGCCGATGCGCAGAAGCAGATCATCCTCGGCACGCTCAAGCACTGCGGCGGCGACAAGCGGCGCGCGGCGAAGGCGCTCGGCGTAAGCCTGAAGACCCTGTACAACCGCCTCGGCGCCTACGAAAACGAGGACACGGACGCACGCGATACGTCGCAGAACAACGAAGGCTGACGCGCCTGCCTGCCCGCCCGTCTGCACGATAGCGAAGCGAACGCCCATGGCCGCGTTCGCTTTTTTCTTGGCCGCGATCGATGCGCCAGGCGCAACGCGTTCCCTTCGCTTGCAATTTCTTGCAATTTTCACAGCCCCGTAATTAGAGGCTTGCTTCAAAATGCGCGAAGCCGCGAAACGGTTGAATGCCACCTGGTTTTGCGCGCCTCTTCGCGTTGCCGGGCGGCGTTCTGGCGGCGAAACTTCAAGCAGATTCGAGCACCTGAAAAGATTCGAGAACCCGATGGCAAGCGTCGGGAACCGGTAGACGAAGGAAACGAGCAACATGCAGATCTGGGTCCAAGGGCGTGGCCCGCGCGCCGCGGCGCTCGCCGCGATCATCGCGGGCGTCGTCGCTTGCGCAAGCCTCACGGGATGCAACTCCCTCTATGGCGAAGGCGCGACGGCCGGCGCCGGTATCGCGGGCGCGGCGGTAGCCAACAGCGTCACCAGCAATGCGGCAGTCGCGACGGGCATCGGCCTCGGCGCGGTCGCGGCGGCCAAGGCGGGCGTGCAGTACACGCAGCGCGTCATCCATACCGATACGCAGGACCAGATCGCCTCCGTCGCCGGTCCGCTCGCGGTCGGCGCGGTCGCCCCGTGGAAAGTCGTGCACTCGGTGCCGATCGAGGACGACGAAAAAGGCCGCGTGACCGTGAGCCGCACGATCAGCAGCGGCGTACTCGACTGCAAGGAGATCGTGTTTTCCGTCGACCGCGACGCGACCCAGGACCGAGCCGCCGACAGCGCCTTCTACGTGGCCTCCGTCTGCCGCGACGGCAACAAGTGGAAATGGGCGTCGGCCGAACCGGCGACGCCGCGTTGGGGCTCGTTGCAATGACGGCGCCTTTTGGCGTACCCCTGGCGCTGCGTCTCGGCTTCATCGCGGCGGGCGCCGCGGCATGCGTGACGATGAGCGGCTGCGCGTCGATCGGCGCCGCGACCGGTGCGGTGGCGGGCGTGGCGACGGGTGCGGTCACGACAAATCCGGCGATCGGCTTCGGCGTGGGCATCGCGGTGCAGGCCGCCACCGACGAGGCCGTGAAGCGCACGATGAAATCGCTGCATCAGGATCAGCAGATCATGATCGCGGTGACGGCAGGCACGATGACGGTCGGCGAGACGCGGCCCTGGAAGGTGAAGCACACGCTGCCGGTCGAGAACGGCCATGGCGAGGTGCGCGTGCTGCGCGAGTTCAGCAACGCGCTCGCGAATTGCAAGGAGTTCGCATTCTCCGTCGTCGACGGCGACGATCCGAAGGCGCATGCGGACTGGTTCGTCGCGACGGCCTGCCAGCAGTCGAGCGGGTGGAAGTGGGCGTCGGCGGAGCCCGCGGTCGAGCGGTGGGGAAGCTTGCAGTAGGCTCCCGTGGCTCGAACGTGGAAAGCGCCGTGTCCCTCGCGGACAGGGCGCTTTTTTATCGCTTCAACCGTTCGCGATCGCTTCCAGCGCGACGCGCGCGAGAAATCCGCTGCGAGTCTCGTGGCGTGCTTCGACATAACTGTCGATCTTGTGCAGGACGAAACGCGGAAGGCTGATGTTGATGCGCTCCGGCCGCGAGTCGAGCTTCGACAGGTCGACTTCGACGAATGCCCAGATGGCACCCTCGTAGTCGGGGTTGCCAATGAGATCCTCGATCGATGACGAATTGATGGTCACTTCCTCTCCGTCTTCAAGGATCGATGAGACGTGGAAGAGGATCGCTTCCCTGGCGTTCCGGATCGCCTGATCGACCGTATCCCCCGCAGAAAATACTCCGGGTACGTCCGGCACGATCACACCGTAGACGCTCTCAGGATCTTTATGAATGGCAATGGCAAATTCCATGTCCGATGCTCCGTTACGACGAGTACAGTCGGTTGAGCATCCGGCGCTCTTTTCAGGATCGCCCGGACCGTGCCGATAGGCACGTCCTTCTTGGGATGAGTGACCGTTACACGACTGTTCTTGCTGCGATGTCTGAAATGATGATGACTGCCCTTGATGCGTACGAGCACCCAGCCGTCATCCAAAAGCATTCGTATCAAGCGCGATGAGTCCATCTCGTCTCCGAATGCTCCGTGTGGAGTTTTACACACGGAGCAATGATCTTCAAGACGAGAAAGTTACGGCACGTCGCGTTCCGACGACAGTCGGCCAAACGGCCAGTCCCAAATGAAAAAGCGCGGTTCCCGTCTCCGGAAAACCGCGCTGCGCGCTCGACTCGGACGAAACCGTCAAGCCTCCACATCCTCCAGACTCAGCATCTCCGTCTGATCGTTATACGAGAAGATTTCGCCGTAGCGCCCCCAGTCGATGACCGCGTCGAGCGTCTCCTGCGCGGCCTTGTCGGAGAGGAAATCCTCCAGCTCCTGCTCGAAGCGCACCCGCGGCGCACGATGCCCCGGCCGCTCGTTGAGCACCTTCTTGATCCGCGCGGCCAGCGGCACGTGCCGCAGCAGGTGCTCCGCGAACATCATCTTGCGCTCCTGCGTGCCGAACTCGGCGAACACGCGGGCCTGCGGCGTGAGGAAGATGTCGCCCTCGCGCACATCGGCGAAACCGAGGTGCTGCAGCACTTCCGCGATCGGGAACAGCTCGTCCACCTCGAGATGCAGCGTGCGCGCGATTTCCGGCATGTCCGCGCGGCCGTGATATGGCTCGGCGGCGAGCGTTTCGATGAGACCCGCCATCAGGTTGGTCGACACCGACGGCAGCCAGCTCCCGAGCTCGAGCCCCTTCTTCTTCGCTTCATCCATCTGGCGCGCGGTCATCTTCGCGTAGATGTCGTCGACGAGGCGCCGGAACGCCGGATCCAGACGGTTGCGCGGATGCTTGAACGGCACCTTGATCTCGGCCATCACGCGGCCCGGATTCGACGACAGCACGAGAATGCGGTCGCACATGAAGACCGCCTCTTCGATGTTGTGCGTGACGATGAGCACCGACTTGATCGGCATGCGCCCTTGCGTCCACAGATCGAGCAGATCGGTACGAAGGTTTTCGGCGGTCAGCACGTCGAGCGCGGAGAACGGCTCGTCCATCAGCAAGAGCGTCGGATCGACGACCAGCGCCCGCGCGAAGCCCACACGCTGGCGCATGCCGCCCGACAGCTCGCGCGGATAGGCGTTCTCGAAGCCGTCGAGACCGATCAGGTCGATCGCGGCAAGCGCACGTTCGCGCCGCTCGCGCGCGCCCACGCCCTGCGCTTCCAGACCGGCTTCCACGTTCTGCAGCACGGTCAGCCACGGAAACAGCGCGAAGGTCTGGAACACCATCGCGACGCCCTTCGCGGGGCCGCGCAACGGCTCGTTCAGGTAGGTGACCTCGCCCGCCGTCGGCTCGATCAGCCCGGCGATGATGCGCAAGAGCGTCGATTTACCCGAGCCGGACCGCCCGAGCAAACCGACGATCTCCCCTTCGCGCAGCGACAGGTTCGCATCGTCGAGCACGAGCAGCTCGCCCTGCGTCTTGTTGAAGCCGCGGCTCACGTTCTGCACGCGCAGGATTTCCGCGCCGAGCCGCGGAGGCGTGCCCTGCGGGCGCTGGAAGCCTTGTGCAGCGGACGTCTGCGTAGTTTTCAGGTTCTGCATCGGAACTCGTCCTCAATCCAGCCGAAGTCTTGCTTCGGCGTAGGCGTATAGCGGGCGCCACAACAGTCGGTTGAACAGCGTGACGAACAGGGACATCACGGCGATGCCGAGAATGATTTTCGGATAATCGCCCGCGGCGGTCGTCTGGGCGATGTAGGCGCCGAGGCCGTGCGCGACGACCTCCGTCTTCCCCCACGACACCGCCTCCGCGACGATGCTCGCGTTCCACGCGCCGCCCGAGGCGGTGATCGCGCCGGTGATGTAGTACGGGAAGATGCCCGGCAGCATGCAGCTCTTCCACCACTGCCAGCCGCGGATCTGGAAATTGGTTGCGGCCTCGCGATAGTCGTTCGGATAGGAGGACGCCCCCGCGATCACGTTGAAGAGGATATACCACTGCGTGCCGAGCACGATGAGCGGCGACAGCCAGATGTCCGGGTTCAGGTTCCAGCGCACGATGACGACGACGAACACCGGAAACAACAGGTTCGCCGGGAACGCGGCGAGGAACTGCGCGAGCGGCTGGATCTTTTCGGCGAGCGCCGGGCGCAGGCCGATCATCACGCCGATGGGCACCCAGACCACCGATGCGATCGCGATCAGCACGACCACGCGCAACAGCGTGAGGAAGCCGAGCAGGAACACGTGACCGACCTCGCCCCAGGTGACGCCCGTCGCGACGAACGACACGACCTTCCATACGACGAACACCGTGATCAGCAGCACGACCGTGCCCCACGCGATATCGCCCGCGCGCGTGGACGGCACCTTCGCCCGCAGCGGCAGCCCGACGTTCTCCAGCGCGCCCTGCAGCGAAGGCAGCCTGATCGGCACGCGCGCCGCCTTCGCGAGAAGCCATCCCGCCGGCACGAGCAGCCTGTGAATCAGGCGCGTGCGGCGGATCAGGTCGAGCAGCCATGACGACGGCTCGTTGCCCGAGCTCGTGAACTCCATGCGGAACTTGTCTGCCCACGCGACGAGCGGCCGGAACATCAGCTGATCGTAGGCGAGGATGACGACGATCATCGCGAGAATCACCCAGCCGATCGCGGAGAGGTTGCGCTCGCCGATGGCGGTCGCCAGATATGCGCCGATGCCAGGCAGCACGATCGTGCGGTTGCCGACCGTGATTGCCTCGGACGCCACGACGAAGAACCAGCCCCCCGACATCGACATCATCATGTTCCAGATGAGGCCGGGCATCGAGAATGGCACTTCGAGCTTCCAGAAACGCTGCCAGTTGGTGAGGTGAAAGCCGCGCGAGACTTCGTCCAGATCGCGCGGCACCGTGCGCAGCGACTGGTAGAAGCTGAAGGTCATGTTCCACGCCTGGCTCGTGAAGATCGCGAAGATCGCGGCGCACTCCGCGCCGATCACGCGCCCGGGGAACAGCGCGAGAAAGAAGGTGACCGTAAAGGAGATGTAGCCGAGCACCGGCACCGACTGGAGGATGTCGAGGATCGGCACGAGCACGATCGACGCGCGCCGGCTCTTCGCCGCGAGCGTGCCGTAGATCAGCGTGAAGGCGAGCGACGCGACCATCGCGGCCAGCATGCGCAGCGTCGTGCGCAACGCGTATTCGGGGAGATTCGCGGGGTCGAGCGAGATCGCCTGCGACTGCAATGTCGAGATCGGCGCCAGCGTCTCGTGAAAACCGACGGCGGCGAGCGCGATCATGCAGATGATCATCGGGAACGCGACGAAGTCCCAGCGATTGGGCAGGATCCGCCAGGCCGACGCATTCGCCGTGCGATTCAGATTGAAACCAAATTCCATGCAAGGCCCTCCCCGTAAGGCTCTGTTCCGACCGCGCGAGCGCGGGATATTGCTTGAGACGGCAAGCGCGCCGTCCGGCGGGCAAGAAGCCTTTGCCCGGTGCGGCCACATGCTCAACGCACGCCGCCGTCAAAACGACGACACGTTCAGCCCGATAACGGCGCCAGGCAGTCGCCGCACTAGAGGATCCCCGCGCTGAACCGAGCGACACTACACCAACCAATGTGACAGGCACAACCTCCATGCGCCGACGCGCCCCATTCGTGCGATGTTTCTGTTGCTCTTCGGCACGGCAAAGGCAAAATGAAGGGGCGCCCCGCGTCGAGTGTGATCGGCACCCGCGCGCGTTCGATCCCTTTCAGTTTGGCTTCAGTACGACCGGGCCATGCGGCGAGGCGAACGGCGCGGTCGGCGTCGTGCGTCGCTTGTGTTGGAAGCACGTCGTCCGCCGCAACAAGGCGCTTGATAGGCGGCAAAAAACATCGTCCAATCTTGGCTTATCACGAACAATAAAATGAGCGCCGATGCGATGCGTGACGCCAGATCCGAGCCGGAAGACCGTCTGTGCCATGTCCGCCGCCCCGGTGCGCGGGTGAGCCGCGCGGCGGCAGGCATCACGCGCTGCAAGCCGCGCGCCTGCCTTGCATGGTTCGGTCAAACGGGTTCGCATGACTGGAGCGGCGCACGCCGCTCGCGTGCGGCGTGACTTTCAACCCTGCCCGAGACCGATGAACAAGCTCATCCTGCACCGTGTGATCGCGACGCTCGGCCTCGCGGTGCTGGCGTTCACGTGCTGGTTTGCCGCCGGCTTGCTGTCGGACCGCATGGTACAACAGGAGATGACGGCGACGGTGCGCACCGAGCGCCAGATGGCGGCGTCGATCGTCGACAACATGGCGCAGATCATCGCGAGCGATCTCGCGATGTCGCGCGCCATTCCCGCCACGCTCGCGCAGATGGACCTCACGCAGCGCGCCCTGGCGGAGTCGCGGAATTATGCCTCGAAGCCGGACGCGACGGAACTCGAAAGGCGCACCAAGTGGAGTTCGCGCCCCGCGCTCGAAAGGGTGAATCACTTCCTGCACGACGCCCAGGGCTTCTCCGGCCTCGACTCGATCTGGCTCGTCAACGACAAGGGCTACTGCATTGCGTCGAGCAACGCCAATGACGCGAACAGCTTCATCGGCTACGACATGAGCGGGCGCGCCTACGTCGCGCGGGCGCTGCTCGGCGGCTTCGTCGAGATGTACGGCGTGGGACGGCTCTCGGCCGAGCCGGGCATCTTCATCGCGGCGCCCGCCTATCAGGACGGCTTTCTCGTCGGCGCGGTGATCGCCAAGGTGAGCATCGACCGGCTGCGGCACTGGGTGTCGCGCGCCGGCACCTTCGTGACCGACGAGAACGGCGTCGTCGTGATGGCGCACGACGGCCGGCTCGAATACCAGGCGATGCCCGATGCGCCCGTCGCGCGCATGACGGAGCGCGAGCGCGTCGAGCATTACCGGCGCGAGTCGTTTCCGCAGCTGCGCATATCGCACATCGGCGAGCAGATGCGCGCCTCCGAGCACTGGCTCGCGCCCGCGCTCGCGCAGACCTTCTACGCCGCAAACGGCAGCAACGTGCCCTCGCTGTATGACGAGCGCACCGGTCTGAACTCGGGACTCTCGGCGCATATCGTCCACCCGCTCACGAGCTGGCCGGAGATCAGCCGCAACCATAGCCGCGACCGCTTCCTCGTGTTCCTGACGATGCTGGGCGTCGTGACGCTCGCCATCGTGATCGCGACGTCGTACTCGCGCGAGCGGCGTCTGCACCGCGCGACGCGCGATCTCGCCGAACAGCTGCAATCGGCCAACACGCTGCTCTCGGCCGAGGCGCGCCACGATGCGCTGACGGGCGCCCTGTCGCGGCGCTACTTCCTCGACACGCTGCGCCACGAAGTGGAGCTCGCGCGTTCGGTCGGCACGCCGCTTTCCGTCGCCATCGCCGATCTCGATCACTTCAAGCAGATCAACGACCGCTTCGGCCATGCGTCCGGCGACCGGGCGCTCGAGCATTTCGTCGAGGTGTGCCGCGCGCAGCTGCGTCCGAGCGATGCGATCGGCCGGCTCGGCGGCGAGGAGTTCGGCATCCTCCTGCCGCAGACCGCGCTCGCCGATGCGCAAGCCGTACTGGAGCGCCTGCGCAAGCGCTTTCACCACGAGCACTGCGCGCATCTGCCCGAGGACGCGGCGCTGTCGGTCAGCATCGGCATCACCGAGCTCGCGCCCGACGACGCGCTCGAGTGGATCCTCTCCCGCGCCGACCTGGCGCTCTACGAGGCGAAATCGCGCGGGCGCGACCGCAGCGAAGTGCGCCCCGCCGATCCGGCGCCGCCCACGCGGTATCCGGAAAACTCGCTCGCGGGCAGATAAGGCCGCGGCAGTCATCGCCCTTCATCATTGCGCCACGTCACGGCACGGTCATGCGCATGTCGCGACGCGAGGGCATCCCGCAGGTATCATCGATGTTCGATATCGAATGCCGCTGGCCTCAATCGGAGGATTGCATGAAGGGAAATCTGGTCATCGTGTGCCGCGATCAGGACGCTGAAACGTTCGACCACCTGCTCGCCGAGTATGGCTCGTTCCAGACGCGGCTCTCGTCGACGACGTGGTTCCTGAAGATCGACCTCGCCCCCGAGGTGATCCAGGACGAGATCCTCTCGCGTCTCGGGAAGTACACGACGCATTACATCTTCGAGGCATCGACAGTGACGTACAACACGGTGGACAGCGAAGCGGCGTCGGCGCTCGAAACACTGTTCGACTGAGCGCCGCCGCGCTTCCAGCAAAAAAGCGCGCCGCTACAGGGCGCGCTCTTCCTGCTGCGGGCCGGCGCGCCGTTCGGCGGTCGGCCGCGTGGCGATGTCGAAGGGAAAGGTCATCTCGACCTGCAGGCCGCCGTCGGGGCGATTGCGGACCTCGCACTCGCCGCCCGCGCGCCGCGCGAGGCGCTCGACGATCGCGAGCCCCAGCCCGCTATGGCCGCTGCCGCCGCGCGCCGGGTCGAGCCGCACGAACGGCCGGCTCGCCTTGATGAGATCGTCCGGCGCGATGCCCTTGCCGTGGTCCGACACCCGCAACACCCAGCCGCTGGCGCCGCGCCGCGTCTCGATGACGACCGGCGGCGCGCCGTATGCATGCGCGTTGTCGAGCAGGTTCGACAGAATGCGGTCCAGCGTCGCCGCAGGCAACGCGAAGGTCGGGCCGGCCTCGAGACTCAGGCGCACCGGCTCGGCCGCGGGCGACACCGCCCGGTACGCCCGCGCGACGCGCTCGCACTGCTGATCCACCGCGACGGGCTCGCTGCCGTCCGGACGATCGTGCGCGAACACCAGGAATTGATCGACGATATGCGCCATCGAACCGACGTCGCGCACGACGCCGTCGCGCATCTTGTCGTCGTCCATCATCTCGGCGCGCAGGCGCAGGCGCGCGAGCGGCGTCTTCAGGTCGTGCGCGACGCCCGCGAGCATCACGGCGCGGTCGTTCTCCGTCTGCGCGACTTCGCGCACCATCTGATTGAAGCCGTGGGTCAGCTGCCGCAGCTCGCGCGGGCCGCGCTCGGGCACGACCGGCGTGGGCTGTCCGCGTCCGAAGCGCTGCACCGCCTGCGCCAGCGCGCGCAGCGGAGATTGCAGCTGCCACGCGCCGAACAGCGCGGCGAGCACGGCGGTGGAGAAGATCAGCGCGAGCCATACGAGCATGCGGTCGCGCGAGCGCGGCGGCCGCAGCGGCTGCACCGGCACGACGATCCAGCCGGTGTCCTTCGCGCCGTGCACCCACACGCTCGGCGGCCCGCCGGGCTCGTTCAGGCGCACGTCGGTGCCGTCGGGCAGGCGGTCCTTCAGGTCCTCGACGAAGCGCTGCAGCGGCGGCGGCGTGTTCTCGTCGGGCGGCCTGGGCACTTCGGTGCTGTCCAGGGCGACGACGCGCACGCGCGGCGGCAGGGGTTGATCCGGCGTATTGGTGATGTGCTGGCGCACCGCCTCGACGAGAAAGATGGCTTCCTCGACGGCGAAGCGCGTCTGCACGCTGTCGCGCTCGAAGCGGATGATGGCGAACCACGCGACATGCGACAGCACCAGCATGCCGATGACGATGACGACCAGCCGCCCGAACAGCGTATCAATTGCCCGGCGCATTTTGCTCGCCGTCCGGCACGAACACATACCCGCGCCCCCGCACCGTCTGAATGAAGCGCGGCGCCGACGGATCGGTCTCCAGGATGCGCCGCAGGCGCCACACCTGCACGTCGATGCCGCGGTCGGTGCCGTCGTATTCCGGGCCGTGCAGCAGTTCGAGCAGGCGCTCGCGCGTGAGTGTGCGCATCGGGTTGTTCACGAAGATCTTGAGCAGCGCGAACTCGCTGCCGGAGAGCGTGAGGGGTTTGTCGTCGTGCTGCAGCGTGCGCGACTGGAAATCCAGCCGGAAGCGGCCGAACGCATACGGCTCGCGCTGCTCGGGCGCGGCGGACGGAATCGTGCGGCGGCGGCGCAGCACGGCCTGCACGCGCGCGAGCAGCTCGCGCGGGTTGAACGGCTTGCCGAGGTAATCGTCCGCACCCAGCTCCAGCCCGACGATGCGGTCCACGTCGTCGGCGCGTGCGGTCAGCATGATGACGGGGATGTCGTCGCCGGATGCGCGCAGTTGCTTGAGCGCGGTCAGGCCGTCGACGCCCGGCATCATCAGATCGAGCACGATCAGGTCGGGACGCTCGCGTTCGATGCGGCGTTCGAGTCCACCGGCGTCATGCAGCACCGATACCTCGATGCCCTGCCGGACCAGATAGTCGCGCAGAAGGTCGCGCAGTTCGGCGTCGTCGTCGACGACAAGTATTTGCGTAGTCATGGGATGGAGTTTAGCGCGTGAGTCAGGCGGGATTGGCGGCATCCGCTCCGCAAAGGGTTACCGGGTGTTACGACGAAAGCGGCACGTAAACCGGCGTAACAAGCATCGCGCATGCCGTAACACGGGCGGCTTCCGGAGCCTCTACGCTGTGTCTCACCGACAAGCGCAAGACCACCACGAGCCTCGCGTTTCGGCTTCGACAATCAATAAGGGAGTACCAAGATGTCCAAGCAATACCGCATTCTCACCGCCGCCGCTGCCGCGATCGCGCTTACCTTCGGCGCCGCGCACGCCGCCACGAACGACGCGCCGCCTCCGCCGCCCGCGGGCAGCCCGGCCATGATGGGCGGCCACGGCGGTCCGGGCGGGCATCGTATGGAAATGCGCATGCAGAAGCAACTGGACCAGCTGCACGGCCAGCTGAAGCTCAACGCGGATCAGGAGAAGCTCTGGCAGACGGCGCTCACCACGATGAAGCAGAACCATCAGGCGATGCGCGAGAGCCACGAGCAGATGCGCGAGCAGTTCAAGTCGATGGAGAGCCAGCCGATCCTCGATCTGAACGCGATGCACGCCGCGCACCAGAAGCTCGAGGAGCAGAACGCGCAACTGCGCGAGCAGACCGCGACCGCGTGGCTCAACTTCTACAACGCGCTGAACGACCAGCAGAAGACGACGGTCAGCACCGCGCTCAAGAAGCACTTCGCGACGATGCGCGAGCACGAGCACCGGATGCATGAACGCTGGGGCAAGCACCATGGCGCTGCGGACGGCGCGAATGCTGCGCCGGGCGCGGCGGCGGGCGCGTCGGCCACCGCGAAGCCGTAAGCGGCGGGGTTTGGGCAAAAGAAAAAGCCGCGGAGCCATCAGCTCCGCGGCTTTTTCATGCTTGAGCCTTACGGCTTACGCGAGGTCGAACAACAGCACTTCCGCGTTGTCGCCCTTCTCGAGCGTGACCTTCGACACGTCCTCGATCTTCGCGGCGTCGCCGGCGCCGAGCGCCTCGCCGTTTACGCTCACCGCGCCGCGCGCCACGTGCACGTAGACGCGACGGCCCGCCGGCACGTCGAAGTCCGCGCGCTCGCCGCCGTCGAAGAGACCCGCGAAGATACGCGCGTTCGCGCCGATCTTCACCGATCCTTCGTCGCCCCCGGGCGAAGCGATCAGGCGCAGGCGGCCGCGCTTATCCTCGGGCGTGAAGCGCTTTTCCTCGTAGCCCGGCGCGCCGCCCGGCGCATCCGGAATGATCCAGATCTGCAGGAAATGCGCGGTTTCCGTCGGCGATCCGTTGAACTCGCTGTGACGCACGCCGGTGCCCGCGCTCATGCGCTGCACGTCGCCGGGACGGATCGTCGAGCCGTTGCCCATGCTGTCGCGGTGCGCGAGCGCGCCTTCGAGCACGTAGCTCACGATTTCCATGTCGCGGTGACCGTGCGCGCCGAAGCCCTGGCCGCCCGCCACGCGGTCTTCGTTGATGACGCGCAGCGCGCCGAAGTGCATGTGCTCCGGATCGTAGTAGTCCGCGAAGGAAAAGGTGTGGTACGAATCGAGCCAGCCGTGGTTGGCGTGACCCCGTTCTTTGCTGCGGCGAATTTCGAACATGATGTTTGCTCCCGCCCAAGGCGTTGATTTGCTATGGACACAATGTAAGGGCGCGGCCCCTCTGGAACAACGCGCGCCGCGGCACTACATCGTTCCGCCCATGCGTGTAATCGGACGCTTCCGGCTTGTCGCCCGCGCGCAGGCTGCGTTCGGGTAAAATACCGCGCTTTTCGGGGCGGCGATCGCCGGCCGTTGCGTTGCACGGCGCGTCGTGGCGCCGGGGGAAGCCGGCAAAACCGGGCTGCGGCGACACGGGAGTCGCGCGGCAGCAGGGTTAGCAGCAACGGCGGCCCGCAATTTTGGCCATCTAGAATACCGACCGCCGGCCATGAAGCCGGAGACGGCCGGGGCGGGACAGCCGATCGCGCGGGGCAAGGCGCAACCGGCTGAGGAGAGACATGAGACCATTCGCATCGCGCGCGGCGCCGTCATCCACGGGCGCGGCCGTCCGGGCATGGACTGGCGGAACATCTTGCGCGAACGACCGCCGCGCGCCGCGTTCGTCGCACATTCGGCACCTTATCAAGGAATCACCATGTTGCAAGGCTACGGTCCGCTGATCCTTGCGGGCACCTGGCAGACCGTCAAGCTGGCGGTGCTGTCGCTCGCGTTCGCCTTCGTGATCGGCCTCCTCGGCGCGGCGGCGAAGCTGTCGAAAAACCGCCTGGCGTCGGGTGTCGGCACCGTCTACACGACGCTCATCCGCGGCGTGCCCGACCTCGTGCTGATGCTGCTGCTCTTTTACAGCATACAAATCTGGCTCAACCAGCTGACCGATCTGCTCAATCTGGATCAGATCGACATCGACCCCTTCCTCGCCGGCATTCTCGTGCTGGGCTTCATCTACGGCGCGTACTTCACCGAGACGTTCCGCGGCGCGTTCCTCTCGGTACCGCGCGGCCAGCTCGAAGCGGGCGCGGCCTACGGCATGACGCCCTGGCAGACCTTCTCGCGAATCATGTTCCCGCAGATGATGCGCTTCGCGCTGCCGGGCATCGGCAACAACTGGCAGGTGATGGTCAAGGCGACGGCGCTCGTCTCGATCATCGGCCTCGCGGACGTGGTCAAGGCCTCGCAGGACGCGGGCAAGGGCACGCTGCGTTTCTTCTTCTTCACGCTTCTCGCGGGCGCGATCTATCTCGCGATCACCACGATCTCGAATCTCGTGCTGATCTGGCTGGAGCGGCGCTATTCCATCGGCGTGCGCAAGGCTGACCTATAACGAGCGGCGGAACTCATGATCGAAATCATCCAGGAATACTGGAAGAACTACCTCTTCACCGACGGCTACCGCATCACCGGTCTCGCGATCACGATGTGGCTGCTGGTCGTCTCCATCGGCCTGGGCTTTTGTCTGTCGGTGCCGCTCGCGGTGGCGCGCGTGTCGAAGAACAGGCTGCTTTCGCGCGCCGTCTGGCTCTATACCTATGTGTTCCGGGGCACACCGCTCTACGTGCAGCTGCTGCTTTGCTATACGGGTCTGTACAGTTTGCAAGTCGTGCGCGATCACATGCTGCTGAACGAATTCTTCCGCAACGGCATGAACTGCACACTGCTCGCGTTCACGCTGAACACTTGCGCGTACACCACCGAAATCTTCGCCGGCGCGATCAAGGCGACCCCCTACGGCGAGATCGAAGCCGCGCGCGCGTACGGCATGTCCGCCTTCACGCTGTATCGCCGGGTGATCCTGCCTTCGGCGCTGCGCCGCGCGCTGCCGTACTACAGCAATGAAGTCATTCTGATGCTGCACGCCACGACCGTCGCGTTCACGGCGACCGTGCCGGACATCCTCAAGATCGCGCGCGACGTGAACTCGGCGACATATCAGTCGTTCCAGGCGTTCGGCATCGCCGCCCTGCTCTATCTCTGCATTTCGTTCGCGCTCGTGTGGCTGTTCCGCCGCGCCGAGCATCGCTGGCTGGCGTACTTGCGGCCGCAAGGCAAATAAGTCCATCGCAGCCCAAGGACCGTTCATGAATTCCCAGAAGCACAAGCTTTTCGTCGACGACATTCACAAGCAGTACGGCAGCAACGAAGTTCTGAAAGGCGTCTCGCTCAAGGCGAAAGCCGGCGACGTGATCAGCATCATCGGCTCGTCCGGCTCGGGCAAGAGCACGATGCTGCGCTGTATCAACTTCCTGGAGCAGCCGAACCGGGGGCGCATCTTCGTCGACGGCGACGAAGTCCGCACGATGAAGGACAAGACCGGCGCACTGAAGGTGGCGGACCCGAAGCAGCTGCGGCAGATGCGCTCCAGGCTGTCGATGGTGTTCCAGCACTTCAACCTGTGGTCGCACATGAACGTGCTGGAGAACGTGATCGAGGCGCCCGTCAACGTGCTCGGGCTCTCGAAGAAGGAAGCCGAGGAGCGCGCGCGCACTTATCTCGAGAAGGTCGGCCTCGCGCCGCGCGTGGAGAAGCAGTATCCGTCGCATCTGTCGGGCGGTCAGCAGCAGCGCGTAGCCATTGCGCGCGCGCTCGCGATGCATCCCGATGTCATGCTCTTCGACGAACCGACCTCCGCGCTCGACCCGGAGCTCGTCGGCGAAGTGCTGAAGGTAATGCAGACGCTCGCCGAGGAAGGGCGCACGATGATCGTCGTCACGCACGAGATGGCGTTCGCGCGCAACGTGTCGAATCACGTGGTTTTTCTGCATCAGGGGCGCATCGAGGAGGAAGGTCACCCCGATACGGTGTTCGGCAATACGAAGAGCGAGCGACTGAAGCAATTCCTCTCGGGCAGCCTCAAGTAGCCGCAGGGGCGGCTGCCGAAGCAACCTTCCACTCCAGAAAAGGCGCCCGCGAGGCGCTTTTTTTGCGCCCGGGCGTCGTCGTACCGACCTGTTCCCCGCCCTTCTCCGACCTAGCGCCATGACACGCCCACGTCAATAGGCGACAAACCTGACCCTGAAACTTACATTGCGCTAAAGGGCTGATGCCATAAGGCTTTGCGGGGTGTTTCCCATCCTGTGGGTAGCGTGCTTACCACATGGGCATTGCATTTTTGACACAGATAAACGCGGATCTTCAATTTCCTTTGGCGGCTATAACGTAATTTGTTAAATTGGTAACCAAAGTACCAAAACGAAGTTCGCAAAAAGTAGTTTTACTTCAAAAGTCCAAAAGAAACTGAGGAACGACACTGATCGAACGATCGGCGTCAGGTTCGCGCCCACGACGCGTGAATCGGTACAAGCACTACAGCCCGCGCGTGTCCTTCCTCTGAAAACGACTTTCGGTTGGGTGCGCTCGCATCGAACCACACAGCAGCACTTGGGTTCTATTTCTTGACAGGGTTGGAGGAGATGATGAAGAAAGCTTTGCTCGCGTCGGCAGCACTGCTGACGTTCAGCGCGGTGGCGCACGCTCAAAGCAGCGTGACGCTGTATGGCCGCCTGGACGCGGGGCTCGAATACATGAACGGCGTGCCGACAGGCGTTGGCGCTAACGGCGCAGCCACAGGTTCCTCGCACCGCTTCAAGGCAGAAAGCGGCGACTGGGGCACGAGCTTGTGGGGTATGAAGGGCGTCGAAGACCTGGGCGGCGGCTATCGCGCCGTGTTCCAGTTGGAAGGCAGCTTCAACACCATGACGGGTCAAGGCCCGGGCGGCGGCGGTCTCTTCAATCGCTGGGCGACGGTCGGTATGGCGAACAACCAGTTCGGCACGCTGCTGTTGGGCCGCGAGCTCTTCATCTCCAACCAGGTATGGGACTTCGATCCGTTCGGTCAGTCGAACTGGTCGTCGGCATCGCTGGTGCGTGGCCGCAACTGGCCGCAATCGAGCAACAACATTTCGTACCAGTCGCCGAAGATCGCGGGCTTCGACTTCTACGGTCAGTACGCGCTCTCCAACGCGACGAACTGGAACGGTAACGGCACGACTCCGCAGGGCCGCGAAGGCGGCGCAGCCATCACCTACACGTCGTCGCTCTTCCAGATCCGCGGCATGTACGATGAAATCCGCAACCCCGCCAACGGTACGCTCGGCGGTGTCTACGATCCGATCAACGCAGCCAACTCAGGTACGGTCAACGGTGTCTATGGGTACTCGCGCGAATACTCGGCGATGTTCAACCTGTTCCTCGGCCAGTTCAAGGTCCAGGGCGCGTATCAGGCGATCCGCAGCTCCGGCATGACGGGCCAGTTGCCCGGCCAGCCGACCACGCTCGATCACGAGTGGGGCGGCGTGACGTGGCAAGCCACGCCGGCGGCGGCGCTGATCGCGGCGGTCTACCACGTGAACGGCAACAACGGCGCGGGTAACGCGACCATCTACACGGTCGGCGGTTCGTACAACCTCTCCAAGCGCACCCTGCTCGACCTGCAGGTCGCGACGGTGCAGAACAGCAAGACCGCGAACTACGGTCTGAACGCCAACAACTTCGGCTCTGCTGCTTCGACGGACAACCCGTTCCCCGGCCACAGCCAGACGGGCGTGTACGCAGGTATCCAGCACTCGTTCTGATCGGCGAGGCTGAACAGAAAATAGCTTCATAGAGTTTTCACGCTGCTGCGAGAGGCGCGTATCGGTGCGGTGCCCGAAAGGGTATCGCACCGTTTTTTATTGGATCTTCGGTCACCGCCACCAAATGTGGCCGATTGCCACATAAAAAGACGAAATGCGGCCTCTTGGAGAAACGGTTCTCCTCCACAATTCCGCAGGAATCCCAAGAAGAAACGACCGGCCGATCCGCAACGGATCTCGGTAGCGCCTGCGCGCGCGTTTCTTCCTGACGATCGCTCGGCGGATGCATCGGCCGATGCACCCGCGTGTTGAACTTGAATCCTTTGACGGGGTTGGTGGAGATGATGAAAAAAGCTTTGCTTGCGGCAGCAGCGCTGCTGACATTCAGCGCGGTGGCGCAGGCTCAGAGCAGCGTGACGCTGTATGGCCGCCTGGACGCGGGTCTCGAATACATGAACGGCGTGCCCGCCGGCGCCAACGGCAGCACGCATCGCTTCCGCGCCGAAAGCGGCGACTGGGGCACGAGCCTGTGGGGCATGAAGGGCGTCGAGGATCTGGGCGGCGGCTATCGCGCCGTGTTCCAGCTGGAAGGCAGCTTCAACACCATGACGGGCCAGGGCCCGGGCGGCGGCGGTCTCTTCAATCGCTGGGCGACGGTCGGTATGGCGAACAACCAGTTCGGCACGCTGCTGTTGGGCCGTGAGCTCTTCATCGCAAACGGCGTGTGGGACTTCGATCCGTTCGGCCAGTCGAACTGGTCGTCGGCATCGCTGGTGCGTGGCCGCAACTGGCCGCAATCGAGCAACAACATTTCGTACCAGTCGCCGAAGATCGCGGGCTTCGACTTCTACGGTCAGTACGCGCTCTCCAACGCGACGAACTGGAACGGCAACGGCACGACCCCGCAGGGCCGTCAGGCGGGCGCGCAGGTCACCTATACCGCGCCGGTGTTCCAGATCCGCGGCATCTACGACGAGATTCGCAATCCGGCGAACGGCTCGCTCGGCGGCACGTACAGCGATGGCGGCAACGGCGCCTACGCGTACTCGCGCGAATACACCGCGATGCTCAACGTGTTCCTCGGCCAGTTCAAGGTTCAGGGCGGCTATCAGGCCATCCGCACATCGGGCATGACCGGCCAGTTGCCCGGCCAGCCGACCACGCTCGATCACGAGTGGGGCGGCGTGACGTGGCAGGCCACGCCGGCGGCGGCGCTGATCGCGGCGGTCTACCACGTGAACGGCAACAACGGCGCGGGTAACGCGACCATCTACACGGTCGGCGGTTCATACAACCTCTCCAAGCGCACCCTGCTCGACCTGCAGGTCGCCACGGTGCAGAACAGCAAATCCGCGAACTACGGCCTGAACGCCAATAACTTCGGCACGGGCGCGGCGACGGACAACCCGATCCCCGGCCACAGCCAGACGGGCGTGTACGCGGGCATCCAGCATTCGTTCTGAGCCTTTCAACTTTCAGCCTTTCAAGCTTTTTCGCGCCGCTGCGAGCGGCACGTGCGGTGCGATACGACCGATCCGTATCGCACCGTTTTTTCAAGGCCACGAATCAGAAGTCGGCGCCGAACTGCAGATAGATGCTCTGAATACCGCCTGGCGCCATCGCAAATCCGAGGTAAGCCGGACCGAAGGCCGTCGTCCCACCGAGGAACACGCTGAAGCTCTTCTTCAGATTTCCGAGGTTGATCGCTTGACGCTGCAGCGTCGCATTGCCCGCCTCGGCGGTCGTGCCGAGATACAGATCGCGCACGAACTGGCCATTGGGCGACGCCACGCGGAACTGATACGTCAGTTGCCCATAGAGCAGATAGTTGCCCGAAAACTGATCCACGCCATACGCCGCGAGATGCCGGAAGCCGCCGAGCGAAAACGGCGCGCCCGAGTATTTCGACGCCCCGACTTCCGCCGTCGCGATGAAGCTGTGCCGTGCCGTGCTCGCCGCGCCCGTGGCGCGCGCATGAAGATAGCGATAGGCATTGTCGCTGTCGCCGCCGAATGACGACTGCGCGTCGACACGAATCAGGTAGCCCGAACGCGGGAACAGCGCGTCGTCGAGTTGATCGATGATCAGTTGCGCCCGCCCATAAGACTGCGACCACGAAACCGAGCCGACGCTCGCGGCGCCGAACGCTCCGTCTTCGGTCAGGTACATCACGTCCTGATCGGGCGTCTCGCGGACGCGCGAGGTCGCCGCGCCGATGCGGATCTCGCCCAGATGCGAGAGCGGCATCGCGAAATCGAGTCCCGCCTTCGCCTCCCTTCGCCAAGTCCGCACCATCGGATGGGAGGCCGGCGATGTGTCGTCGGAATCGCCGAAATAACTCTGGCGCTTCTGCGATACCTCCGCGTACGGCGCGACATAGAACCCGTAGCCGCCGAACACGGGCTGCCGCAACTCGGTATGGAAGCGCTGCTGCTCGTCGCCGAGCTTGAGGTCGTTGCGCCACTCCAGGCCGGACGCCGTGATCCACGGCCGGCGATGTCCGATGTTGATCTCGAAGCCCCCGCCGCCCTCGAAGTCCGTCGACAGGCCAATGCCGAACAGCAGGAAGTTCGGTCCCCAGCTTTTCTCCCTCGCGCGCACGCGCAGACGATTCGCGCCGTCCCCGTCGATGAACTCATGCGACACCGCCTCGAAGTATCCGGTCGCCTGCAGCTTCGCGAGGCTGCTGTTGACGAGCGGCGCGTCGTAGCTGTCGCCGTCCTTGAGGTTCAGATAGCCCCGCACGAACTCGGGCGGAATCTTGCCGGTGCTGTCGACCTGGATCTCGTCGATGCGCGTCGCCTTGTGCGTCACGGCCGTGCGATGCTCCGCGCGATACGTTTCATAGTCCGCCGGCGACGCCGAAAAGACCGCGAGCCGGTCGCTCAGCGCGTGCGCCGCCCGCTCGCCGCATTCGATCGCTTCGCGCGCGCGCGTGAAATCAGTAAACTTGATATCGCCGAGATCGGGGCTGATCAGCACGTCCTTCGCGCTCAGCGAATCCTTCTGCGTCTTGACGTTCTGGCCGATGAGAATGCCCACCATCTGCTGAGCGACGTCCGCGGGCGAATTGATGTCGACGCCCTTCCTGAGCGGTGTGCCGATGTGCACCGCGATGACGACATCCACGCCCAGCGCGCGCGCCACATCCACCGGCAGATTGTCGACGATGCCGCCATCGATCAGCATACGGCCGTCCACCTCGATCGGCGAAAAAAGACCCGGCGCGGCCATGCTCGCGCGGATGGCGAGCGGCAGCGAACCGTGATCGAACACCACGCGCTCTCCGTTTTCGAGATCGGTCGCGACCGCGCGGAACGGCAACGGCAACTGATCGAAGAAACGGTTCGGCGGCACGCTCGCGGTCCACGCCTGCAAAAGCGCCAGAAAGCTGTTGGCGCCCACGAAGCCGCGCGGCAAACGGGTCTTGCCGGAATCGTCGAAACCGAAGGGCAGCGCGATCGGATAGTCGAGCTCGTCCTCGCGCCTCGTCTGCGGCAGCGCGGGGCGCGCAAGACGATCGAAGGCCACGTCGCCGAGATTGACGGACGACACCTTGCGATCCAGATCGTCGGCGGAATAACCGGTCGCATAGAGCCCTCCGATGACCGCGCCCATGCTCGTGCCGACCACGACGTCGACGGGCACGCGCAGCTCCTCGAGCACCTTCAGCACGCCGATGTGCGAATAACCACGCGCGCCGCCGCCCGACAGGACAAGGGCGATCTTCGGGCGAGGCGCGTGCGCGATTGCGCCGGGCGGGCCGCTCTGCGCGATGGCTTGAGGAAGGATGAACAGCAGGCGCAGAGCCAGCACGAAGGAAACGAAGGCGCGCATGAAACGTCAATGCACGAACCGGAGCTCGCGGCAAAAGCGGGAAAGTGATGGCCACCCGGATTCTAGGGACCTCGCCGCGGTGAATCGATCAGCATGACAAAATGTTTCGCCGGCGTGTCGCGTTCGGCACGCCTATGCGCGCGAATCGTGCCCGAACGGACCAAATACGAGTTTTCCTATTTCCGCGAATAGAGCCGCCCATTAGCCTCGCCTGCTCAATTTTTCAGCGAGTGAATCTCATGCGTCGGCAAGGCGACCCAAGCAGCCTACTCTGGGCGACTCCCTATTTATTCGCCGCGTGGACGTCCGCCGAGTTCGTGCTCACGCGCCCGCGCGGCCGGGTTGCGGTCATGTCGCCTTTCGTCGGCGCGTCGTCGTTCGGCGACATCAGCCGCACGGGTGCCGCCGCGAAGGAGGCGGCGTGAGCGCGAAGCGCACCGCCGCGCTGCTGATCCACGGACTCGGCGGCACCCCGTTCGATCTGGGCTCGATGAACAGGATCCTGAAGCGCGCCGGCATCGACACGCATTCGCTCACGCTGCCGGGGCACGGCGGCACGCCCGAGGATCTCGTTGACGTGAGCGCGGAAGAGTGGCTGCACGCCGTGCGCGCCAGGTATCGCGAAGTGATGCGGCAGTACGACGTCGTCCACGTGATCGGCATGTGCATGGGCTCGCTGCTCGCGCTCGCGCTCTGCGCGAACGAGCGCCATGAGCGCGGCAAGCTCGTCACGCTCGCGCCGCCGATCTTCATCGACGGCTGGGCGACGCCCTGGTACACGTTCGCGCGTCATCTGCTCTACTGGGTGCCGCTCGTGCCGCAACGCATGCGCGTGGAGGAGGACGAGCCATTCGGCATCAAGAACGCGCTGATGCGCTCGATCGTCAAGGCGAAGTTCGAGCGCGGCGACAACTTCCACTATCGCTGGGTGCCGCTCGCGTGCCTGCGCCAGGTCGACCGGCTGCGCCGGATGGCCATGCGCGCGGTGTCGACGCTGCGTTGCGACACGCTCGTGCTGCACGCGCGCGAGGACGAACTGACGAGCCTCCGCTCGGCCTGGTTCCTGCGCGAGCGCATCGAGCGCATGGAGCTGGTCGTGCTCGAGAACAGCTATCACCTGATCTGCGTCGACAACGATCGCGAACTCGTCGCGAAGAGCGTGCTGGATTTTCTCGGTCTGGCCGCGGACGGCGCCGCCGCCCCGGACAGTGAAGTACGCGACCTTGCGCGACGCCATCCCGACGGGATGGCCGGCCAGCGCGTCGAGGCCGTGCTGCCGCTGTGCGCGTCGGGTGTCGTCCGGTAACGGCGCGGCGGCGGACCGCGCGTGAAAAAGAGGACCGGCGATCACTCGCGGTCCGCTTCTCTTCGCGCGTCAGTCGCCCGCGATGCCCGATGCGCCGTGACTCAACCAGTCGAGCACGGCGGCGGCATCCTCGTCGGCCGAATCGCGCGCCTTCGACACCGTATCGCTGATGTTCGCGCCGGGCGTCGGCGCGGCCCGGCGGATCGCCACGCCGACCGCGAGAATGTCGATGATCGACAGATGCAGGATCCGCGAGATCATCGACAGCTGCGATTCGCGAATCTCGATGTGATCAGTCTCCAGCGCCACCGTCGCGCGCCTGGCGAGCGGCGTGTTGCTCGACGTGATCGCGATGACCGTCGCGCCCTGCTGCATCGCCACTTCGAGCACGCGCAGAAGCTCCGGCGCCCGGCCCGACTTCGACACGGCCACGATCACGTCGCCCTTGCCGAGCAAGGCGGCGGAGGCCGCCTGCATGTACAGGTCGCCATAAGCGATGGTCGGGATGCCGAAGCGGAAGAACTTGTAATGCGCATCCTGCGCGACGATGTTCGAGTTGCCGAGCCCGTAGAACTCGATGCGCCGCGCGCCGTTCAGAATATCAATGGCGCGCTCGACGTTCTCGAAGTTCAGATGCTCGCGCAATTGCAGAATCGCGGACACGGTGTTGTCGAGCACCTTCGCGCCGAAGTCGGTGGCCGTGTCGCCGAGATGAACCTGGCTATGGCTCACCGGAATCGTGCCGGTCAGGCCCGTCGCGAGCTTCAGCTTGAAGTCGGACAAGCCCTGGCAGCCGAGCGAGCGGCAGAAGCGGATCACGGTGGGCTGGCTCACGTCCGCCTTGCGCGCGATGTCGATGATCGGATCGTTGATGATCGAGCGCGGGTGGTTCAGCGCGAGATCGGCCACGCGCCGCTCGGCGGGCGTGAGCGCATCGCGCATCTGGCGGATGCGCTCGAACACCGCCGACGAGCCGCTGTTCGCGCGGTTCGACAACTGCTCCGAGAGAATCGCCGACACGCCGAGAAACGCGGGATATTCGGCCGTGATGATGTAGGTTGGAATTCCTGCGAGATATTGCTGAAAGCGCCCTTTCGCCTCGAAACGCTCGCGAAACGGCGACTTGTGGAACAGCTCGCCCAGCTTCAGCACGACGCCGCCGCCGATATAGATGCCGCCGAGCGCGCCGAGCGTCACCGCGATGTTGGCGGAGAACGTGCCGAGGATCGCGCAGAAGCAGTTCACCGCTTCGAGCGCGAGCGCTTCGCCTTCGTGCGCGCGGTTGGTCACATCGGCGCTGTTGAAGTGCTCCGCGACCGTCACGCCGTCGCGCTCGGCGAACGCGCGGTAGATCAGTTCGAGCCCCGGCCCGGCGCACACGCGCTCGAACGACACATGCGCAAACTTGCGGCGCGCATAGCGCATCACGAGGTCTTCGCGCTCGTCGAAAGGCGAGAACGTCGCGTGGCCGCCTTCGCTGCCGAGCGCGATCCAGCGGTCATCCGCCGGGATCAGGCCCGACACGCCCAAACCCGTGCCCGGCCCGAGCAAGCCGATCACGCTGTTCTGCCGCCGCGAGCCGCCGCCGACCTGCACGCGCTGCGCATCGGTGAGACCGGGCAGCGCCATTGCCAGCGCGGTGAAGTCGTTGACGACGAGCAGGGTGTCGAAGCCGAGCGCGCGGCGCGTCGCTTCGATCGAAAAGCTCCAGTCGTGGTTGGTCATTTTCACGTGATCGCCGTCGACCGGATTCGCGATGGCGATCGCCGCATGATTCACGCGGCCGACCTTGGTGTCCTTCAGATACTGCTGCATGACCTCCGCGATGCCGGGGTAATCGGCCCCCGGATACACGCGGATCTGCCCGATCTCGCCGGGCGCCGTCTCCAGCGCGAAGCGTGCGTTCGTGCCGCCGATATCGGCGAGAAGCCGCGGCCCGTCGGCGTGCTGATTGGCCGCCGCCGCGGCCTTGCTATGCACACCAGTAGACATCGAGCTTCACTCCTTCAGCGTGGGCCAGCGTCGAGATGGCGTTCTTTTGCGGCGCGGCGAGCGCCGCGTTCAATACGTCGAGTTTCTTCTGGCCGGCGATGAAGAGATACAGCTGCCCCACCTGCTTCAGCGCCGACATCGACAGGCTCACGCGCGCATGCGGCGCCGCGCCGGGATGCACGGCGATGAAGCGCTCCGGCGTCGAAATCGCGAACTCCCATTCGGGCGCGTCGGCAAAGATCGAGGCCGTGTGGCCGTCCTCGCCCATGCCGAGCACGGCGACGTCCGGCAGACGGCGGCGCGCATCGGCGTTGAGTTCGGCGATGTGCGCCTCCAGCGGCTTGCCCGTATCGACGAGCGGCAGGAAGTAGGCCGCCGCGCCCGCGTTCTGCAGCAGCGTATCGCGCACGAGCTGCGCATTGCTCGCCGGATCGGTTTCGGGCACCCAGCGGTCGTCGACGAGCGTCACGTCGATATGCGCCCAGTCGAGCGGCGCACGAGAAAGCGCCTGCAAGAACGGCTTCGGGCTCGTGCCGCCCGATACCGCGAGCGTGGCGTGAGCGGTTTGTCCCGCGGCGTCGGCAGACGCCGCGCCCCTCGCCGCGAGCGACGCCTTCAGCGCGTCTCCCACGGCTTTCGCCAGCGCATCCGAGTGGGCGCGCGGGTCGTCGAAAGTGCGAAGCTCGATCACTGCTCCTCCATCCTCTTTGTCCTGGTTCATCGACCCGCTTTCTTGTCACGACATCGCAAGGCGACGTGCGAAGCGGTCTCTCGTATTCTCGTGCTCGCCGCGCCCTCCCGCAGGCGGCCTCGGCGACGCGCGCTCAATTTTCCTCTTCGAGCCAGCATGTGCCGTGCTGGGCCAGCATCGCGCTGGACGCCGCCGGTCCCCAGGTGCCCGCCGCGTACGGCTTCGGCTTGCTGGTCGAGGCCGCCCATGCGTTCAGGATCGGCTCGACCCAGCGCCACGCCGCTTCCTGCTCGTCGCGCCGCACGAAGAGCGCGAGCCGGCCGTGGATCACATCCAGCAGGAGCCGCTGATACGCCTCCATCTGCGCTTCCTTGAAGAACTGATCGAACGCGAGATCCAGATGCACGCTCGCGAGATTCATGCCCTCGCCGGGCTGCTTCGCCAGGCAATACAGGCGAATGAACTCGTTGGGCTGCAGCCGGATCACCAGACGATTCGTGCCCGCGCGCAGCGCGCTCGAGCCGAGCGCCGAATGCGGCACCGCCCGGAAGTTCACGACGATCTCGGCGACGCGGTCCGCGAGGCGCTTGCCCGTGCGCAGGAAGAACGGCACGCCCGCCCAGCGCCAGTTCTCGATCTCCACCTTCAGCGCGACGAAGGTTTCCGTCGTGCTGTCGGTGCGCACGCCCGGCTCCGTGGCGTACGCGGGCACCGACGCGCCGCGGATCACCCCCGCATGATATTGCCCGCGCACCGCGACGCGGCTGATGTCGCGCTCGTCGATCGGCTTCAGCGCCCGCAGCACGCGCAGCTTCTCGTCGCGCACGGAGTCGGAATCCATCGAGTGCGGCGGCTCCATCGTCACAATGGAAAGCAGCTGCAGCAAGTGGTTCTGGACCATGTCGCGCAGCGCGCCCGTATTGTCGTAGAAGTCGCCCCGCGCTTCCACGCCCAGTTCTTCCGCGATCGTGATCTGGATGCTCTCGACCCATTCGCGCCGCCACAACGGCTCGAACAGCACGTTGGAGAAGCGCAGCGCGAGCAGGTTCTGCACCGGCTCCTTTCCGAGATAGTGATCGATCCGGTAGATCTGGTCTTCCTGGAAGATCTCGCCGACGGCGTCGTTGATCGCGTTCGACGACTCGAGGTCGTAGCCGAGCGGCTTCTCCAGCACGATGCGCGCGTTCTGGTTCAGGCCGACGTCCGAGAGCGCGCGGCAGATCGGCACGAACAGCGACGGTCCCGTTGCCAGATAGAAGACACGTGTTCCGCCGTATGGCGCGAGCGCGTCGCGCAACACGACGAAGTCTTCCGCGCGGCCGAGGTCCAGCCCGACGTACTGGATGCGCTCCAGAAAGCTGCGCCACGCGGGCTCGTCGACGCCGTTCTTCGACACGTGCGGCTTGACGTGCTCCTCCACCCACGCGCGATATTCGCTTTGATCCAGCGCCTCGCGCGCGACGCAGACGATCCTGCCCGCCGGATCGAGCATGCCCGCGCGATGGGCCTCGAACAGCGCCGGAAGAATCTTGCGCATGGAGAGGTCGCCGGTGCCACCGAAGAGTACGAAGATGAAGTTCGAGTCGCTTTGCATGAGTCTGAACGTGGGTTCCAGAGCTGAAGGTGAATCGAATCGGGCCGTACCGCCCACCGGACCATGAATCGGCCAGTCGAGCGACGCGCCGTAGTCCGATAAAAATTTTTTTGACACTGAATTGTAGTTTAACTACAATCCAAATCAAGAGGAAATGTCATCGAAGGAAAAATAGCGCTGTCAATCGGATCAGTCGGGATCGATCGAATGGCACGCGGCAGTTTCCCGAGGTGACCTGCTGAGCGCATGTTAACGGAGCCCGCGGCGCACCGCTTTTTACGGCGGGCGTGTCTTGCGACCCACATGCGCACAGCCTCGCGCTCGCCGCCCGATGCGCCCCGCCTTTCAGGCAAGGCGCGCCGGACCGGGCAAAAATCAAAAGAGGAGACAGCAGTTGCGATTCAACCCACTCATCTCTTGAGAGCCGTGCGGCCGTATTTCGGTCTGACGGCCACGCACGCGCGCCGCGTTCAACGCGTCCCGCGCCTGCCGCTTCCCGCCGACACCGCCGATTTCCGGCCATCCAGGTTTGCCGTTTTTGACCACCGCTTCTTAACAATGCTTCTGGCGGCATCGGGAGCCAATCGTTTCTTGTTCAGGTGTCTGGAGGAGATAAACAATGAAAGTCCGTAAGCTCATGGGCGCGCTGTGCGCCGCAGGTCTTCTGTGCGGCGCGACGGCGTCGGCGGTGCAGGCTGCCGAAGCCGTTTCCGTGCTGCACTGGTGGACGTCCGGCGGCGAATCGAAAGCGGTCGGCGTGCTCAAGGACGACATGACCAAGCAGGGCTATACCTGGAAGGACTTCGCCGTCGCGGGCGGCGCGGGCGCGGCCGCGATGACCGCGCTCAAGACCCAGGTGATCTCTGGCAACGCGCCGTCGGCGGCGCAGATCAAGGGCCCGCTGATCCAGGAATGGGCGGAGCAAGGCGTGCTCGTGCCGATCGATTCCGTCGCCGGCGACTGGAAGAAGAACCTGCCGCCGGAAATCGACAAGATCATCCACGCGGACGGCCACTACGTCGCGGCGCCCTTCTCGGTGCATCGCGTGAACTGGCTGTACATCAACAAGGCGGCGCTCGACAAGGCGGGCGGCAAGGTACCGACCAACTGGAACGAGTTCTTCCAGGTCGCCGACAAGATGAAGGCCGCGGGCATCATGCCGATCGCGATGGGCGGCCAGCCGTGGCAGGACCTGACGCTGTGGGAAGACGTCGTGCTCTCGCAAGGCGCGGATTTCTACAAGAAGGCGATCGTCGATCTCGACCAGAAGACCCTGACCTCGGACAAGATGGTTCAGGTGTTCGATACGGTGCGCAAGATCCAGGGCTACTTCGACAGCGGACGCACGGGCCGTGACTGGAACCTCGCCACCGCCATGGTCATCCAGGGCAAGGCCGGCATGCAGTTCATGGGCGACTGGGCGAAGGGCGAATTCGCCGGCGCGAACAAGAAGGCGGGCACGGACTACATCTGCGCGCCGGTGCCGGGCACGGAAAAGGCCTACACGTTCAACGTCGACTCGTTCGTGTTCTTCCAGCAGAAGGGCCAGAAGGCCGCGACGCCGGGCCAGCTCGCGCTCGCGAAGACCATCATGTCGCCGGAATTCCAGGAGCAGTTCAGCCTGTACAAGGGCTCGATCCCGGTCCGTCTCGGCGTCCCGATGGAGAAGTTCGACGACTGCGCGAAGAAGTCCTACTCTGATGAACAGACGGCGATCAAATCGGGCGGCTACGTTCCGTCGCTCGCGCACGGCATGGCTCAGGGCGACGCGGTCGCAGGCGCCATGACCGACGTCGTGACGAAGTTCATGAATTCGTCGCAGGATTCGAAGAGCGCGGTGCAGGCGCTCGCGAACGCCGCCAAGACGAAGTAAGGCAGCAAAACGGCCGCGTCAGGGCCGTGAAGCAAGGCCACATCGCGCGGCGCGCCTCCAGGGCGCGCCGCGCGGGCCGCAAGACCGCAACAGCAACTTCGCATCATCAAGCGCCGGCTACGCTCAGAGCACGGCTACCCGCCGCAAGCGCGCAAGTCAGTGCAATCAGACGCACGAAAGCGCCGGCGCATCTTCCAGGAGTCGAGTCGTGACTGCCTCCGTCACCGCGGACAAGAAACCGCAAAATCCGCCCCGTCGCGCCTCGCCGACGTCGGCACTCGCCGATCGCTGGATTCCGAAGCTGGTGCTCGCGCCCAGCATCGTGATCGCGCTCATCTTCGTGTACGGCTTCATCGCCATTACCGGTTATCTCTCGCTCTCCGAATCACGGCTGATGCCGCGCTACGATTTCGCGGGCTTCGACCGTTACCGGCAGCTCTTCGCCAACGACGTCTGGTGGACTTCCGCCGCCAATCTCGGCTGGTTCGGCATTCCGTTCATCGGGATCTGCGTCGTCCTCGGGCTGTTCCTTGCGATCCTGCTCGACCAGAAGATTCGCAACGAAGGCGCACTGCGCGCGATCTTCCTCTATCCGATGGCGCTTTCCTTCATCGTGACGGGCACCGCATGGCAGTGGATCCTGAACCCGGGCCTCGGCCTCGAAAAGGTGTTCCACGACTGGGGCTGGACGAGCTTTTCGTTCAACTGGCTGGGCGACCCGGACAAGGCGATCTTCTGCGTGGTGATCGCAGCGGTGTGGCAGTCGACCGGCTTCGTGATGGCGCTGTTCCTCGCGGGCCTGCGCGGCGTAGACAGCGAAATCTTCAAGGCCGCGCAAGTGGACGGCGCGACCCTGCCGACCATCTACCGCAAGATCGTGATTCCGAGCATGCGCCCGGTGTTCTTCTCCGTGCTGCTGATTCTCTGCCACATCACGATCAAGACCTTCGACCTCGTCGTAGCGCTGACGGCGGGCGGCCCGGGCACCTCCTCGTCGCTGCCGGCGATCTTCATGTACACGTTCTCGTTCAACCGGGGCCAGCTGGGTGTCGGCGCCGCGTCGTCGATGATGATGCTCGCCACGGTCGTCGCGGTGCTCGTGCCGCTCATGTATCTGGAATCGAGGAGCACCCGCAATGCAGCCTAACATGACGATCAGCCGCGCCGTCATTTACGCGGTGCTGATTCTTTTCGCCCTTTACTTCCTGTTCCCGATCTACGTGATGCTGTCGACGTCGTTCAAGGACCTCGACCAGCTTCGCACGGGCAACCTGCTCACGCCACCCGTGCACTGGACGTTCGCGCCCTGGGTGAAGGCATGGCAGGAAGCGTGTACCGGCGTGCGCTGCGACGGCATGCAGCCGTTCTTCATGAACTCGGTGCGCATGGTGATTCCGGCCGTGCTGATTTCCTCGTTCGTCGGCGCGTTCAACGGCTACGTGCTCACGCACTGGCGCTTTCGCGGCGCGGATGCGTTCTTCACCATGCTGCTGGTCGGCTGCTTCATCCCCTTCCAGGCGATCCTGCTGCCGATGGCGCGCCTGCAAGGCTTCCTCGGCCTCTCGAACACGACGACCGGCCTCGTGCTCGTGCACGTGATCTACGGCATCGCGTTCACGACGATGTTCTTCCGCAACTTCTACGTGAGCATTCCGGCCGAGCTCGTGAAGGCGGCGCGCATCGACGGCGCGGGCTTCTTCACGATCTTCACGAAGATCCTGCTGCCCGTGTCGCTGCCGATCTTCATGGTGTGCCTGATCTGGCAGTTCACGCAGATCTGGAATGACTTCCTGTTCGGTATCGTGTTCTCGGGCGTGGATTCCATGCCGATCACGGTCGCGCTGAACAACCTCGTGAACACGTCGACGGGCGTGAAGGAATACAACGTCGACATGGCGGGCGCGATCATCGCCGCATTGCCGACCATTCTCGTCTACATGATCGCGGGACGCTATTTCGTGCGCGGGCTGACGGCCGGCGCGGTGAAGGGTTAATCGGACATCACCCGATAGAGATATAGAGGATTCACATGGCAAGCCTTTCCATCCGTGACGTGTACAAGACCTACCCGAACGGGGTGCCGGTTCTCAAGGGCGTCAACATCGACATCGAGGACGGTCAGTTCCTGATCCTCGTCGGCGGCTCGGGCTGCGGCAAGTCGACCTTGCTCAACATGATCGCGGGGCTCGAAACCGTGACCAAAGGCCAGATCATGATCGACGGCAAGACCGTCAACGATCTCTCGCCGAAGGACCGCGACATCGCGATGGTGTTCCAGTCCTACGCGCTCTACCCCTCCATGAGCGTGCGCGACAACATCTCGTTCGGCCTCAACATCCGCAAGGTGCCGAAGGACGAGCAAAAGAAAATCGTCGACCGCGTGTCGGAAACGCTGCAGATCGGTCACCTGCTCGACCGCAAGCCGGGGCAGCTCTCGGGCGGCCAGCGTCAGCGCGTCGCGATGGGCCGTGCGCTCGCGCGCGATCCGGTGATGTTCCTGTTCGACGAGCCGCTCTCCAACCTCGACGCGAAGCTGCGCATCGAGATGCGCTCGGAGATCAAGCTGCTGCATCAGCGCCTCGGCACGACGATCGTCTACGTGACGCACGATCAGATCGAAGCGATGACGCTCGGCGATCGCATCGCGGTGATGAAGGACGGCATCGTGCAGCAGTTCGGCGCGCCGCAGGAAATCTACGATTCGCCGGCGAACCTGTTCGTCGCGGGCTTCATCGGCGCGCCGCCGATGAACTTCATCAGCGGCAAGCTGGTCGAGTCGGGCGCGGGTGTCGGCCTGCAGCTGGATACCGGCGTCGGGCAGAAGGTGCTGAACCTGCCGTTCGACGCGGGCCGTCTGCGCGGCAAGGTCGGCCAGGACGTGATTCTCGGCCTGCGCCCGGAACGCATCACCGATTCGCGCAGCGCGCACGATGTGTCGGATTCGAGCCTGCAAGCGGTCGACGTGCGCGTCGACGTGATCGAGCCGACCGGCCCGGACACGCTCGTGTTCGCGCAGGTGAACGGCAAGCGCATCGTTTCGCGCGTGCACCCGGCGTCGAATCCGCAGCCGACGTCGACGTCGACGCTGCTTTTCGACGTGTCGAAAGCCGTGCTGTTCGATCCGCAGACGGAAGAACGGCTGGCCTGATCCTGCCCTTCGACTGACCTCGAAAGCCGCGCCCGATGCGCGGCTTTTTCATTGCGGCTCCATTACAGGCACAATCGGCGTTTTGCATTTGGATTCGCCTGGCGCCGCATGACCCTTCTCTCCTCGCATCCCGAACTCGCCTGGACCCCGTCGGACGGTCCCGATCCCTTCATCGGTCTCGAAGCACTCGACGACCCGCACGCGCAAGCCTGGGTCGATGCCCAGAACCGCCGTACCTCAGCCGCGTTCGGCGAGACGTCCGAAGCACGTGCGCTCGCCGCGCGGCTGGAGGCGGCTTATACGTCGAAGGACCGCATCGTCACCTGCTCGCGTTATCGCGACTGGGCCTACAACACCTGGCAGGACGACGCGCATCCGCTCGGCATCGTGCGCCGCGCGCCCTGGAGCGCCTGGCTCGCGGGCACACCCGAATGGGAAACGGTCCTCGACGTCGACGCGCTCGACCTCAACACGCGTGAAGATGACGACACCCGCTGGGCGCTCGCCGACTTCGACATGCTCTACCCCGATTACGATCGCGCGCTGGTGAGCCTGTCGCCGGGCGGCTCGGACGCGTGCATCGTGCGCGAGTTCGATATCGCATCGAAAAGCTTCGTCGTCGACGGCTTCGCGCTGCCCGAGGTCGGCAAGCACGATATCTCGTGGATCGATCGCGATACCGTCTACGTCGGCTGGGACGACAGCAAGACGAACCCGCGCGCCGCGCTCACGACCTCCGGCTTTCCGCGCCAGGCACGGCGCTGGAAGCGCGGCACGCCGCTCGAACGCGCGCCGGTCGTGTTCGAGGGCAATCGGCGCGACGTGTCGGCGGGCGCGGACTACGATCCGATCGAGAAGCTGCATCTCGCCTCGCGCGCGGTGACGTTCTACGACACGCTCAACTACTGGCTCGATGAGAGCGCGAACGAATGGCGCCAGTACGATCTGCCGTCGCATGCGGAGCTCGAGCACTGGAACGGCTGGCTCTTCGTCACGCCGCGCAAGCACTGGAACGCGGGCGGCCGCCGCCATGCGCCCGGCACGCTGACCGTCATCCGGCGCGACGCGTTTCTCGAAGGCTCGCGTGATTTCACCGCGCTCTTCACGCCGTCGGAGCGTCTTGTGCTCGCGGGCATCGACTTCACGAAGCACTGGCTGATCGTCTCGCAGATGGACGACGGCGTGCCGCGCGTCATGTTGCTGCGTCCGCCCGCGATCGGGAACGCCGCATGGGAGTCTCGCGAATTCGCGCTGCCCGAGGCGAGCCAGTCGTATGTCGATTCGATCGACAGCGAGCGCGACGACACCGTGCTCGTCCACGTCGAGCATTTTCTGCTGCCGCCGTCGCTCTATCACGCCGATCTCGCCGACGACGCGCCCTGGAAGCTGCTCGCGCGCCTGCCCGCGCAGTTCGACGCGACGGGGCTGACCGCCGTGCGCCGCCACGCGGTCGCGCCGGACGGCGAGCGCATTCCCTACTGGCTGATCGGACGAGATCTCGAAACGAGCACGGATGCACGCCCTTGCCTGCTCTACGGCTACGGCGGCTTCGAAGTCGCGCTCGATCCCGGCTACGACGCGACCACCGGCATCGCCTGGCTCGAACGAGGCGGGCTTTACGCGATCGCGAACATCCGCGGCGGCGGCGAGTTCGGGCCAGCGTGGCATCAGGCGGCGCTGCGCGAGAATCGCCAGGTTTCCTTCGACGATTTCATCGCGGTGGCGCAAGCGCTGGTCGACACCGGCGTCACCACGCCGAAGCACCTCGCGATTCGCGGCGGCAGCAACGGCGGCCTGCTCGCGGGCGTGTGCATGGTGCAGCGGCCGGAGCTCTTCGGCGCGGTGCTGTCGGAGGTGCCGTTGCTGGACATGGCGCGCTTTCACACGCTGCTGCAGGGCGCATCGTGGATCGACGAATACGGCGACCCCGACAATGCCGACGATCTGCGCCATCTCATGAGCTACTCGCCCTATCAGAATGTGAAGGCGGGTGTCGCATATCCGCCGGCGCTGTTCACGTCATCGACGAGCGACGACCGCGTGCATCCCGGCCACGCGCGCAAGATGGCCGCGAAGATGCAGGCGCAAGGCCATGAAAACGTCTGGTATCAGGAAACCGGCGAGGGTGGGCACGGCGCGGGCGTCGAGCCGGAAGCGGTCGCACAGGCGGAAGCGGCGGCGTTCACCTTCCTGGCTTCGACGATCGGGCCGCTCGCCTGATTCAGACCTTCACGGGCGCCGCATGCGAGCGCAGCACCAGCGTGCGCCCGGCGAAGGTCAGCACGCCGCAGACGCCGATCACGATGCCCATGCCGTGCGGCGAGACGTCGTGGAAAAAGCCCACCGCGAGACTCGACAGCGCGCCGAGCCCGAGCTGCATCGCGCCGAAAACGGCGGCCGCCGCGCCGGCATTGCGCGGATAGCGATGCATCAGCTCGGTCGTGCAATTGGCCGACAGCAAACCGACCACGCCGACCACGAAGAACAGGCACACGACGATCGACCACAATCCGCCCCAGCCCGTCAGCGACATGAGCGCGACCGCCAGCGCCGCCACGACGCTCACGAAGGACGCGGCGGAAATCATCTTCATCGCGCCGAGATGCCCGACGAGCTTCGTGTTCAGCACATTGCCCGCGATGATGCCGACGATGTTCAGCCCGAACAGCAGCCCGTAGTACTGCGGCTTCACGTGGAAGTAGTCGATGTAGACGAACGGCGTGGCGGTGATGTACGCGAACATCGACGCGAAGGCCATGCCGCCGCACATCATATGGCCCCAGGTGACGGGATCGGTCAGCAGATGCCCGTACGCGGCGAACGATTTGCCGAGGGCCGCGCTCGCGCGCTTTTCCTTCGGCCACGTCTCCGGCACGCGCAGGAAGGCGGTCGCCGCGCAGGTCAGGCCGAAGAGCGTCAGCGCGACGAACACCACGCGCCAGCCGCCCAGCAGGAGCAGTTGGCCGCCGATCAACGGCGCGAGCAGCGGGCCGATCGACGTGACGATGGAGAGCATCGACAGCACGCGGGCGGCGTCCGTCGGCTCGTGGGCGTCGCGGGCGATGGCGCGCGCGAGCACCGACGCCGCGCCCGCGCCGAGCGCCTGCAGGAAGCGCACGAAGACGAGCGCGTCGATGGAGAACGCCACCGCGCAGCCGATGCTCGCGAGCGCGTACAGCGCAATGCCGCCGAGCAGAACCGGCCGGCGGCCGTAGGCATCGGAGAGCGGGCCGTAGAGCAGCATGCCGAACGAGAAGCCGAACATGAAGCTCGTGAGCGTGCTTTGCGCGGCGGCCGGGCTCGTGCCGAACGCAGCCGCGAGCGAAGGAAGGCTCGGCAGATACATGTCGATCGACAGCGGGCCGCACGCGGCGAGCGCGCCGAGCAACAGGATCAGCCGGCCATCGGGCCGGCGCCGGGTGGAATCGGGCATGGAGTTCGCAAGACGGGGATGGGTGGGCGCCACACGGCCTTTCGGCGGCGTAAGCGAGCGACCATTGTACGCGAGGCCTCGTCGTGATCCGACCCTGACCGCCGCGTTGCGCTAAGCTCATCGCTCTTTCACGTGCTGCTGCGCCGATCCGATGACCGCCTTTCTGCTGATCTGGAGCCCCAAAAAGTGGCCCTGGCCCGAACTGCCCGATGTCGCGCGGCGCGTGGCCGCGGGGGAAGCCGTCGCCGATGTGTGGGGATGCGGCACCGCGCGCGGGCTCATGCCGGGCGACCGCGTGTTCGTGCATCGCGTGTCGCAGGAGCCCAAGGGCGTGTTCGCGTCGGGCTGGGTGACGCGCGCGCCGTACGAGGTGCCCGACTCGAACAGCAAACGCGGCTACCGGCTGTGCATCGACTTCGTATACGACTGGCTCGTCGACGCGCACGAGGAAGTCGCCGTCACGCGCGACGAACTGCGGGCGCATCCGTTTTCGGTGCAGACCTGGGACGCGCAGATGTCGGGCACCCTCATCAAGCCGATGGTCGAAGGCGCGCTGGAAAAGCTTTGGACCGAGCGCACCGGACGGCGCTCGCGACCCGCCACCCCTCTTTCCGGCGGTGCCACGCCCAGCAAGGCGAGCGCGCACGCCGCGCGCAAAGCCGTCAAGCGCACGAACTCGACCTAGGCGCGACACGGCCCGTTCGCAACGACTCCGGTACAATTTCAGCAACGTTTTTCGCGTCGGACCGTGCGTCTTGCGCGCCGCGCGTGTCGCCGCGCGACCGGCCGGTCCCTCGCGACTTCCGCATCCACTTTCAGCGCAGGCCCCAATCCATGTCCAAGAATCAAGCTCTCTTCGAACGCGCGCAGCGAACCATTCCCGGCGGCGTGAATTCGCCGGTGCGGGCGTTCCGCTCGGTCGGCGGCACGCCGCGCTTCATCGAGCGCGCGGAAGGCCCGTATTTCTGGGACGCCGAAGGCAAGCGCTATATCGACTACATCGGCTCGTGGGGTCCGATGATCCTCGGCCACGTTCACCCCGAGGTGCTCGAGGCCGTGCAGCGCGTGCTCGCCCACGGCTTCTCCTTCGGCGCGCCGACGGAAGCCGAGATCGAGATCGCCGAGGAAATCTGCAAGCTCGTGCCGTCGATCGAGCAGGTGCGCATGGTGTCGAGCGGCACCGAAGCGACGATGAGCGCGCTGCGCCTCGCGCGCGGCTTCACGAACCGCAGCCGCATCGTCAAGTTCGAGGGCTGCTATCACGGCCACGCCGACAGCCTGCTCGTGAAGGCCGGCTCCGGCCTGCTCACTTTCGGCAATCCGACTTCGGCGGGCGTGCCGGCGGATATCGCGAAGCACACCACGGTGCTCGAGTACAACAACGTCGAGCAACTGAACGAAGCGTTCAAGGCGTTCGGCGCGGAGATCGCGTCGGTGATCGTCGAGCCCGTCGCGGGCAACATGAACCTCGTGCGCGCGACGCCCGAGTTCCTGCAGGCGCTGCGCGATCGCTGCACCGAATACGGCGCGGTGCTGATCTTCGACGAAGTGATGTGCGGCTTTCGCGTCGCGCTCGGCGGCGCGCAGGCGGTCTACGGCATCAAGCCGGATCTCACGTGTCTCGGCAAGGTCATCGGCGGCGGCATGCCGGCGGCGGCATTCGGCGGCCGGCGCGACATCATGGCGCATCTCGCGCCGCTGGGCGGCGTCTATCAGGCGGGCACGCTCTCCGGCAATCCGATCGCGGTGGCCGCCGGGCTCAAGACGCTGCAACTCATTCAACGCCCCGGTTTCTACGATGGCCTGGCGAAGCAGACGCGCAAGCTCGTCGACGGCCTCACGGCGGCCGCGCGCGATGCGAAGGTGCCCTTCTCCGCCGATTCGCTCGGCGGCATGTTCGGCCTCTACTTCGCCGAACAGGTGCCCGCGAGCTTCGCGCAGGTCACGCAAGGCGACACCAGGCGCTTCAACGCGTTCTTCCACGCGATGCTCGATGCGGGCGTGTACTTCGCGCCGTCCGCGTTCGAAGCGGGCTTCGTGTCGAGCGCGCACGACGACGCCGTGATCGACGCGACGCTCGATGCCGCGCGCGGCGCGTTCGCGTCGCTCGCCGCCTGACGCTTGCGGGCCGCGGCGATGTTCTCGCAAATCGACTTCACTCATATGGAACGCGCGCTGGCGCTGGCCTCGCGCGGCATGTACACGACGACGCCGAATCCGCGCGTCGGCTGCGTGCTCGTCAAGAACGGCGAGGTGATCGGCATGGGCTTCACGCAGCCCGCCGGACAGGATCACGCCGAAGTGCGCGCGCTGAAGGACGCGCGCTCGCGCGGCAAGGACCCGCGCGGGGCGACCGCGTATGTGACGCTCGAGCCGTGCAGCCATTTCGGGCGCACGCCGCCGTGCGCGCATGCGCTCATCGACGCGCGCGTCGAGAAGGTGATCGCCGCGATGGAAGATCCGAACCCGGCCGTGTCCGGACGCGGTCTCGCGATGCTGCGCGACGCGGGCATCGACGTGCGCTGCGGCCTGCTCGCGAACGAGGCGCACGAGATGAACATCGGTTTCGTGTCGCGCATGACGCGCCGCCGTCCGTGGGTGCGCATGAAGGTCGCCGCGACGCTCGACGGCCGCACGGGCCTGCCTACGGGCGAAAGCCAGTGGATCACGGGCGAAGACGCGCGCGCCGACGGCCACGCGTGGCGCGCCCGCGCCTGCGCGATCCTGACGGGCATCGGCACGGTCCGCGAGGACGATCCGCAACTGACCGTGCGCGCGGTCGACACGCCGCGCCAGCCGCAGCGCGTGCTGATCGACAGCCGGCTCGACGTGCCGCTGCACGCGCGCATTCTCGACGGCGCGCCGCCGTGGATCTTCCACGCCGCCGACGCGGATCCGGCGCGCATCGATGCATTGCGCGAAAAAGGGGCGGATCTGATCGAACGCTCGAACGAAAGCGGCAAGGTCGATCTTCCCGCGATGCTCACGACGCTCGCCGATCGCGGCATCAACGAACTGCACGTGGAAGCGGGCCACAAGCTGAACGGCTCGCTCCTGCGCGAAGGCTGCGTCGACGAACTGCTGGTGTATCTCGCGCCGAGCCTGCTCGGCAGCGCGCCGGGCATGTTCGACTTCGCGCCGCCCGAGACGCTCGACGCGCGGCCGCATCTGAAGTTTCATCGCATCGACCGTCTGGGCGACGATCTGCGCATTCTCGCGCGCTTCGCCGAGACGAACGTCGTCAGTGAATTGCTCTGATTGACGCCTGAACCTGGAGGAAGGCTCGAGATGTTTACCGGAATTGTCGCGGCGGTGGGCCGCATCGAAAAAGTCACGCCGCTCGGATCGAACCCGGACGCGGGCGTTCGTCTGACGGTCGCCGCGGGCGGCCTCGATCTCGCCGATGTCGAGCTCGGCGACAGCATCGCCATTCAGGGCGCGTGCATGACGGTGATCCGGAAGTCCGCGAATGCATTCGATGTCGACGTTTCGCGGGAAAGCCTGAACAAGACCGTCGGCCTCGGCGACGCCGGCGCGGCCGTGAATCTGGAGAAGGCGCTGCGCGCGCACGACCGGCTGGGCGGGCATCTCGTCTCGGGTCACGTCGACGGCTTGGGCGTCGTCTCGAAGTTCGAGCCGGTGGGCGAATCGCATGAACTGCGCATCGTCGCGCCGAAGGAGATCGGCAAGTATCTGGCCTACAAGGGCTCGGTGACGGTGAACGGCGTCAGTCTCACCGTGAACGCCGTCAGCGACCGCCCCGACGGCTGCGAGTTCTCCATCAACCTCATTCCGCATACGATAGAAGTGACGACGCTCAAGGCGCTCGAGGCCGGCTCGAAGGTCAATCTGGAGATCGATCTGATTGCGCGGTATGTCGAGCGGATGATGAGCGCGTCATGACGCGCCCCGAGCGCGGCGATTTCAGCAATTGTCCATCGGCGGTGGCGTAAAATACGCGCTTTCCCCAAACCGGACCCCGCACGGGACGTCATCATGTCGCTCGCCTCCACTCTTGAGATCATCGCTGAATTGAAAGCCGGCCGGATGGTGATCCTCGTCGACGAAGAAGACCGCGAAAATGAAGGCGATCTCGTCATCGCCGCCGAGTTCGTCACGCCGGAAGCCATCAATTTCATGGCGAAATACGGCCGCGGCCTCGTCTGCCTCACGCTCACGCAGGAGCGCTGCAGGCAGCTGAACCTGCCGCTCATGACGCATCGCAACGGCACGCAGTACGGCACGGCCTTCACCGTGAGCATCGAGGCGGCCGAAGGCGTGACCACCGGCATCTCGGCCGCCGACCGCGCAAAGACGATCGCCACGGCGGTCGCGCACGATGCGCGTGCCGAGCACATCGTGCAGCCGGGCCACGTGTTCCCGATCATGGCTCAGCCGGGCGGCGTGCTCGTGCGCGCGGGCCACACCGAAGCAGGCTGCGATTTCACGGCGCTCGCGGGCTTGACGCCCGCCGCGGTGATCTGCGAGATCATCAAGGACGACGGCGAAATGGCGCGTCTGCCCGATCTCATCGAATTCAGCCAGCAGCACGGCATCAAGATAGGCACGATCGCCGACCTGATCCACTACCGCAGCCGCACCGAGTCGATCATCGAGAAGGTTTGCGAGCGCACGATGCAGACCGCGCACGGCCCGTTCCGCGCGGTGCTGTATCGCGACGAACCGACGCATTCGCCGCACATCGCGCTGGTGCGCGGCACGCCGCGCCCCGAGCACGAGACGCCGGTGCGCGTGCACGAGCCGCTGTCGGTGCTCGATCTGCTCGAAATCGATTCGTCCACGCACTCCTGGACCATCGACGCCGCGATGAAGGAAATCGCCGCGCGCGATCTCGGCGCGATCGTCATGCTCAATTGCGGCGACACGAAGGAACATCTCGTCGACGTGTTCCGCGCGTTCGACCAGAAGGAAAAGGCGGTCGAGCTGCAGCGCCGCCCGATCGACTTCAAGACTTACGGCATCGGCGCGCAGATTCTGCGCGATCTGGGCGTCGGCAAGATGCAGGTGCTCGCGAACCCGCGCAAGCTCGGCAGCATGTCGGGCTACGGACTCGAAGTGACGGGCTTCGTGCCGATGCCCGGCTGCCCCGCCACCGCCGCGCCGATCGAGCCCGCCGTCACCCAGCTGCGCTCGGCCTGAGACCGCCGGCCGCTCAACCCAATTCCAGACAATTCCAATCCAAGGACCCAATTCATGGAAATCGGACAATACCAGCCGAACCTCGACGGTGACGGCTTGCGCATCGGCATCGTGCAGTCGCGCTTCAACGAACCGGTGTGCAACGGCCTCGCCGACGCCTGCATCGAGGAGCTGGAGCGTCTCGGCGTGATCGGCCAGGACGTGCTGCTCGTCACCGTGCCGGGCGCACTGGAGATCCCGCTCGCGCTGCAAAAGCTCGCGGAATCCGGCCAGTTCGACGCGCTGATCGCGCTCGGCGCCGTCGTGCGCGGCGAAACGTACCACTTCGAACTGGTTTCGAACGAAAGCGGCTCGGGCATCTCGCGCATCGCGCTCGACTTCGGCATTCCGGTGGCCAACGCCGTGTTGACGACCGAAAACGACGAGCAGGCCGTTGCCCGCATGACCGAGAAAGGCCGCGACGCCGCGCGCGTGGCGGTCGAGATGGCGAATCTGTCCGTCGCGCTCGAGCAGCTCGGCGGCGATGAAGAAGACGAAGAAGACGAGGACCGCGCATGAAGAGCGCACGACGCCGTTCGCGCGAACTCGCGACGCAAGGGCTGTATCAATGGCTGCTGTCGGGCGCGCCCGCCGGCGAGATCGACGCGCAATTGCGCTCCGCGCAAGGCTTCGACAAGGCCGATCACGCGCATCTCGATGCAATTTTGCACGGCGTGATCAAGGAATCCGATGCGCTGTCCGCGCAGTTGCAGCCGTGCCTCGACCGCCCGATCGAGCAGTTGTCGCCGGTCGAGCGCGCGGTGCTGCTCGTCGCCGCGTTCGAGTTCAAGCATCACATCGACGTGCCGTATCGCGTGGTCATCAACGAAGCGGTCGAACTGACGAAAACCTTCGGCGGCTCGGACGGCTACAAGTACGTGAACGGCGTGCTCGACAAGCTCGCCGTCGCGATGCGTCCCGCCGAAGCGCAGGCGCGCGGGCGCGGAGCGTAAATGAACCACGCTGCGGAACCGCTCGTCCGCCTCGCCTCGCGGGTCGATGCGATCGAGCCCTTTTATGTGATGGAGCTGATGAAGCAGGCGCAGGCGCTCGAGCGCGCGGGCCGCGACATCATCCACATGAGCATCGGCGAGCCGGATTTCACCGCGCCGGAGCCCGTGACCCATGCCGCCGCCGATGCATTGAAGCGCGGCGTCACCCAGTACACCAACGCGCTCGGCATCCACGCGCTGCGCGAGGCGATCGCGCAGCATTATCGCGATGCGTTCGGCCTGACGGTCGATCCGGAGCGCATCGTCGTGACGGCGGGCGCGTCGGCGGCGCTGCTGCTCGCCTGCATGGCGCTCGTCGATCAGGGCGACGAAGTCCTGATGCCCGATCCGTGCTATCCGTGCAACCGGCACTTCGTGTCGGCAACCGACGGCAAGCCGGTGCTCATCGCGAGCGGTCCGGCCGAGCGTTTTCAGCTCACGGCCGCGCACGTCGAGGAGCATTGGGGACCGGCCACGCGCGGCGTGCTGCTCGCGTCGCCGTCGAACCCGACGGGCACGTCGATCGAGCCGGAGGAGTTGCGGCGCATCGTCGAGACGGTTCGCGCACGCGGCGGCTTCACGATCGTCGACGAGATCTATCAGGGCTTGAGCTACGACGCGAAGCCCGTCTCCGCCCTCTCCTACGGCGACGATGTCGTCACGGTGAACAGCTTCTCGAAATATTTCAACATGACCGGCTGGCGGCTCGGCTGGCTCGTCGTGCCGCACGCGATGGTGAGCGCGGTCGAGAAGCTCTCGCAGAATCTGTTCATCTGCGCGTCGGCGCTCGCGCAGCACGCGGCGCTCGCCTGCTTCGAGCCCGGGACGCTCGCGATCTACGAAGCGCGCCGGCTCGAATTCAAGCGGCGGCGCGATTTCATCGTGCCGGCGCTGCGCTCGCTCGGCTTTGGCGTGCCGGTCGTTCCCGACGGCGCGTTCTACGTCTATGCGGACACGACGACCGTGCATCATCCCGCGGCCGGCGACAGCGAGGCGCTCACGCATTCCATGCTCCACGATGCGGGCGTCGTGCTCGTGCCGGGCGCGGATTTCGGTTTCCATGCGCCGGAGCGCTATATCCGTCTTTCGTACGCAACGGCCTACTCGAAGCTGGAGGAAGCGGTTCAGCGGCTGGGCACTCTGTTCAGGCGATAAGATGCGCGCGGTAAAAACAAAGGGCACCCGAAGGTGCCCTTTTTGTCATTGCGTCTGACGTTTCGCGCCGTCTCAGGCGCCGAATTCCGCTGAAGCCACGTGCTTCGGTTCGCTGTCGGCATCGTCCTGCGATGCCGACTTCTTCGACGAATCGATCGTCACGTGCACGCGCTTTTCCTCCGAGGTCGACGCCAGCACCTGCTTCGGCGCGGCCTGGACCGGCGCCTGCGGTGCGTTGACCGGCACGTTGCGGCCGCGCGCGACATCGCGCAGGCGCGAGCGCTCGGCCAGCACCTTCGCGCCGTAGCCGCCGTCGTCCTGTGTCGTCGAGCCGACGTAGTAGCGCAGGCCGCCCGCCACCGAGCCGCCGCGCGCGATGCAGTCCTTCAGCACGAGCGCGCCGACCTTGATGTTCGCGAGCGGATCGAGCGCCGCGTGCGAGCCGCCGAAGTACTGGAATTTGTCGGAATGAACCTTCGACATCACCTGCATCAGGCCCTGCGCGCCGACGCCGCTTTCGGCGTAAGGGTTGAAGCCCGACTCGATCGCCATCACGGAGAGCAGCAGCAGCGGATCCAGACCGACTTCGCGGCCCGTGTCGAATGCGGCGCGCACGAGCTCGCTGACAGGCTCTTCCGCCACGCGATAGCGTCGCGCAATGAAGTTCGCGACGAGCTTCTGCTCGCGCGTGGAGATGAGCACGCGATCGTCACGCGCATCGGCGACGACGCGCTGTGCGGGAATCATGCTCGCCAGCATGCCGACGGACGGCATCGTGCGCGGATCGAGCCCGTTGGGCGATACGGCGAGACTGATGCCGCCGGTGAGCTGACGGGTGCTGCTGTCATCGCTCGCGGCCGCGCCGAGCGACGGCACGCTCGCGCCGGGCGCCCTGGAACTGGCCGACGCAGGCGCATCGGACACGTTCGCCGCGAGACTCACGGGCAGCGCGGAATCGCTGGACGGGCGATGCACCGCCGAGAACGGCGGCAGCGGCTGGCCCGCGAGGAGACGGGCGGGTCCTGCCTGAACCGCGGCGGACACGAACGGCATGATCCTCGCCGCGAAAATGGTGCGCCACGAAGGCAGCAGCCAGAGGGCAAGGGCCGTGACGACGGCCACGCAGCCAACCAGGCTGAAGAGATGGTGACTCAAACGGCGTCCGCGACGCAGCGCATTGCGCACGATCTGCGCGGCGCGGGTGTCGGAACCCCACCAAACCGAAGCGTTCATCGATGCTCCCAATGTTGCATGATTTGCGCAGATGAATACGAATAAAGCCCATATTCGGAACGCAAATCAGACACCGCTCGCTCTCGGCAAGCATAAGCGGCATCGGGGATACGGCATGCGCCGTCTGGAAAGCCGATCCGGCAAAAAACGCCGGTTGCGCGGCACGAACTGCATGCCCTGGGTGCGCAGATGGCCTTCCACGCGAAAAACCGGCGTGAGATACGCCGGCAGTGACAACCAACAGCCATGAGTCGCCGGGCAGGAACGGCGCAGGCGACGCATTGCGTCTTGAAAGACCTGAGGCAGAGGTAAAAAGTTTCAAAACCTGCAATAGATGCAAACGGATTCTAACAGGGTTTAATGAGGCGTCAATGCTATAGACCTTTGTTTCAATTACTTTTAGTTATATTGAACGGTGTTCAGTGCTCGGAAAGCACGTCTCATGGGCCGTTCCCAGCGGATTTTGCTGAATGTCCCCAAACGCACGGACGCGGACGCAGGTAAAATCGACAATCGCTTGGCGCGCAGCTGTCCCGCCCCCGCGTCTTGCGCTCCGGGCGCCTTCGAGTCCAAATCCGACCATCGATGAAATACAAAGATCTGCGCGACTTCACCGCCCGCCTCGAGGCGCTCGGTGAACTGCGCCGCATTCGACAGCCCGTCTCTCCCGTTCTCGAAATCACCGAAATCTCCGATCGCGTATTGCGCGCGGGCGGACCGGCTCTGCTCTTCGAAGCGCCCACCGGCCACACGATGCCCGTGCTCGCGAACCTGTTCGGCACGACGCGGCGCGTCGCGCTCGGCATGGGCATCGAAACGGAGGCGCAGAGCGGCGCCGATGTCAGCCTCGGCAGCGACGTCGCCGCGCTGGGTTCGCTGCGCGATGTCGGCCGGCTGCTGTCCGCGCTCAAGGAACCCGAGCCGCCCAAAGGCCTGAAGGATGCGGGCAAGCTGCTCTCGCTCGTCAAGGCCGTGTGGGACATGGCGCCGAAATCGGTGAGCGCGCCGCCTTGCCAGGAAGTCGTGTGGGAAGGCAAGGACGTCGATCTCCATCGGCTGCCGATCCAGACGTGCTGGCCGGGCGATGCCGCACCGCTCCTCACCTGGGGCCTCACCGTCACGCGCGGACCGAACAAGCCGCGGCAGAATCTCGGCATCTATCGGCAGCAGCTCATCGGGCGCAACAAGCTCATCATGCGCTGGCTCGCGCATCGCGGCGGCGCGCTCGATTTCCGCGAGTTCGCGCTCGCCAATCCGGGCAAGCCGTATCCGGTGGCGGTCGTGCTCGGCGCGGATCCGGCGACCATCCTCGGCGCCGTGACGCCGGTGCCGGATTCGCTCTCGGAATATCAGTTCGCCGGACTGCTGCGCGGCTCGCGTACCGAACTCGCCAAATGCCTGACGCCGGGCGTCGATACGCTGCAAGTCCCCGCGCGCGCGGAGATCGTGCTCGAGGGCTTCATCCATCCGCACGACGGCAACGTGCCGCCCGCGCCCGCAGGCGCGCCGCCGCGTCCGTCGGCCTCCGCCGCCGCGAAGTACGAGCACGCGCTCGAGGGGCCATACGGCGATCACACCGGCTATTACAACGAGCAGGAATGGTTTCCGGTCTTCACGGTCGAGAAGATCACGATGCGCCGCGACGCCCTCTTCCATTCCACCTACACGGGCAAACCGCCCGACGAGCCCGCCGTGCTGGGCGTCGCGCTGAACGAGGTGTTCGTGCCGCTTCTGCAGAAGCAGTTCACCGAGATCACCGATTTCTATCTGCCGCCCGAAGGCTGCAGCTATCGCATGGCGATCGTGCAGATGAAGAAGAGCTACCCGGGCCACGCGAAGCGCGTGATGTTCGGCGTGTGGAGCTTCCTGCGGCAGTTCATGTATACGAAGTTCATCGTCGTCGTGGATGAAGACGTGAACGTGCGCGACTGGAAGGAAGTCATCTGGGCGATCACGACGCGCGTCGATCCGATGCGCGACACGGTGATGGTCGACAACACGCCCATCGACTATCTCGACTTCGCCTCGCCGGTGGCGGGCCTCGGCTCGAAGATGGGGCTGGACGCGACCAACAAGTGGCCCGGCGAGACGAACCGCGAATGGGGCCGCCCCATCGTGATGGATGAAGCGGTCAAGCGTCGCGTCGACGCGCTGTGGACCGAAATCGGACTAGACAGGACATCATGATCGCGGCCACGCTCTATCGAGGCGATGTCGTCGAGAACACGCACGCGGCGCATGTCGCCGTCGTCGATGCGCATGGGCGCCTCGTGCATGCCTTCGGCGATCCGCATCGCGTGACGCTGCCGCGCTCGGCGGCGAAGCCCGCGCAGGCGCTCGCCGTCATCGAGACCGGCGCGCTCGAGCGCTTTGGCTTCAGCGAGGAAGATCTCGCGCTCATGTGCGGCTCGCACAGCAGCGAGCCGCGTCACATCGAACGCGCCCGCGCGATGCTCGCGAAGGCGCAGGCAAGCGAAAGCGATCTGCGCTGCGGCGGCCATCCGCCGATCTCGGACGCGGTCCATCGCGACTGGATCAAGCGCGATTTCACGCCGACCGCCGTGTGCAGCAACTGCTCGGGCAAGCACGCCGGCATGCTCGCGGGCGCTCGCGCGATGGGCACGTCGCTCGACGGCTATCACCTGCCCGGGCATCCGCTGCAGGCGCACGTGAAGCGCACGCTTGCCCACGCGCTCGACCTCCCCGACGATGCCGTGCAATGGGCCATCGACGGCTGCAACCTGCCGACGCCCGCCTTCGCGCTCGAGCGTCTCGCACGGCTCTACGTGAAGATCGCCGCCGCGCAGGAAGGCTCGGCGCTCGCGCGCATCCATCGCGCGATGACGTCGCATCCCGGGCTCGTCGCGGGCGAAGGACGCTTCTGCACGCTGCTGATGCAGGCGTTCGGCGGCGCGCTCGTCGGCAAGACCGGCGCGGATGCGAGCTATGGGATCGGCGTGCGGCACGAGCAAGGCGCGCTCGGCATCGCGGTGAAAGTCGAGGACGGCAACACGGCCGTGCTCAACGCGGTCGTCGTTCACGTGCTCGATCTGCTCGGCATCGGCACGCAACAGCAGCGCGACGCGCTCGCGGCCTTCCGCAACCCGGTCGTGCGCAACACGATGGGCGTGCCGACCGGCCACCTCGACGTGCGCTTCACGCTACACAACCATCAACAATAAAAAATGCACTCGTGGTCGTTGCTGTCGGACGGTTTTTTTCTGTCGCTGTCGCTGTGTCTTGATATCGGGATCGCCAACGTGGCGATCATCTCGCTCGCGCTGTCGCACGGCTTCAGGCCTGGCCTCGTGCTCGGCCTGGGCACCTGTTTCGGCGATCTGTTCTATGCGGCGCTCGCGCTCGCGGGCATGTCGGCGCTGCTGCAGTTTTCCGCCGTGCGCTGGGTCGTGTGGATCGGCGGTGCGATCGTTTTGCTCCTGCTGACCTGGAAGATGGCGCGCGAGGCGCTCTATCCGGCCTCGGCGCCGCCCGTCGAAGGCGAAGCGGATTTCGGCACGCCGCGCCCGAATCACTGGAAGAGCTTCCTGCGCGGATGCCTGCTCGCGGTATCGTCGCCGAGCGCGATCCTGTGGTTTGCCGCGGTGGGCGGCGCGCTCATCGCAAAAGCCGGCGCGACGAGCCCCGTGAGCGCGTCCGTGTTCTTGACCGGTTTTTTCTGCGGCGGACTCGGCTGGACGATCTTCATCTGCACGCTCGCGAGTCACGGCAGGAAGCGCGCCGGAACGACGCTCCTGCGCGCCTGCCATGTGATGTCCGCGGTGCTGTTCGCGTACTTCTCGTATAGCGTGATCGTCAACGGCTACCGCGATCTGATCGTGAACGCGGCGTCGTGACGACCGGATTTCACGCGACGAACTGAGCCAGCTTCGCCAGATCGACGTTGCCGCCGGACACGATCACGCCGACGCGCTTGCCCTCGACCGGCACGACCTTCTGCAGCACCGCCGCCGCCGCGAGGCAGCCGGTCGGCTCGACCACCATCTTCATGCGCTGCGCGAAGAAGCGCAGCGTCTCGATGAGCTGCGCATCGCTCACGGTGACGATCTGGTCCACGTGACGCTGGATGATCGGGAAGTTGTATTCGCCGACGTGCGTGGACGCGGCGCCGTCGGCGATGGTGCGCGGCACCTCGATATGCACGATCTCGCCGCGCGCGAGCGACTGCTGCGCGTCGTTGCCCGCTTCCGGCTCGACGCCGATCACCTTGCAGTCCGGCGACAGCGCGGCAGCCGCGAGCGCGCATCCGCCGATGAGCCCGCCGCCACCCAGGCACACGAAGAGATAATCGAGCGGACCGGTTTCCTCGATCAGCTCCTTCGCAGCCGTGCCCTGCCCCGCGATCACATGCGGATGGTCGTAAGGCGGAATCAGCGTCATGCCGCGCTCCTCGGCGAGCTTGCGGCCGATTTCCTCGCGGTTCTGCGTGTAGCGGTCGTAGGTGATCACTTCGCCGCCGTAGCCACGCGTCGCGGCCACCTTCGCGGCTGGCGCGTCCTCGGGCATGACGATCGTCGCGCGGATGCCGGCGAGCTTCGCGGACAGCGCGATCGCCTGCGCGTGATTGCCCGACGAGTAGGTGATGACGCCCGCCGCGCGCTGGCGATCGTCGAAGTGGGAAATCGCGTTGTAGGCGCCGCGGAACTTGAACGCGCCCATGCGCTGGAAGTTCTCGCTCTTGAAGAAGAGCGACGCGCCGGCGATTTCGTCGGCGGTGCGGGACGTGAGGACGGGCGTGCGGTGTGCGACGCCTTCGATGCGCCTTGCGGCATCGGCGACGTCATCGAAAGTCGGGGCGGGAAGTGAGGACATCGGAATCGGAGCGTGAGGTGGAGTGAACCGCCATTTTCCCAAGTTCCGGAGCGGAATTCAAAAGCACCGCATCGGCGGCGCCTGAATGAAAAAGGCGATGCATGCCTGCATCGCCTTCTGGACTTGCCGGCAGTGCCGGTCAGTGACGCCAGTAGCCCGGGCCGTGACGGTAATAGCCGTGGTGCCGCCAGTACGGACGGCCATAGTAGCCGTACCCCCCATACCCGCCGACGACCACCGCGGGCGGCGGCGCATAGACGACAGGCGGAGGCGGCGCCACATACACCGGCTGCGGCGGCGCCACATAAACCGGAGCGGGCGGCGCGGCGTAGACCGGATAAGCCGGCACCCCGATACCGACGCCGACGGAAACATGCGCTTGCGCCGCGCCGACAAAGCCGACGCCGAGCGCGCCAGCGACCAACAAACCACCGAGCTTTTTCACTTTCGTTCTCCTCGCCGCTTGGCACTGATGCCGGTCCACACGGCACCCCATGCGCGACGGTATGGGATCAATTTAACGAAAAAGCGCGTCGGTCGCAGGGGCCATTTGTTGCAAATTGCAAGTTCCTTAACGTGGCTTCGAATGTGAAAGCAAACCGGCGCCCGCCGACATGCTCCGAACGACCATTCGGCGGACCTGAGAGAAAGTAGCGACTTGCAGACATCGGGCAATCATGAGAGACGCGTAACGTCTATTTACAATTGAACTGAAAAGCCCCGCCGGGCGGCCTGCGCGGCGGGGCTTTTCATGTTTTGCCGGAGATTTTCGACGATTCGCGCTCAGCCCACCTTCACGTAGGCAAACTCTCGCGTGACATTCGGCGGCACGTACGCCGCGCCGATCACGACCCGTGGCGTCAGGCGCTTTTTCTGGTCCCACCAGCGGCGACGCTGGGCCTGGCTTAAGAATCGCAAATGCTTTCGATAAGAGAAAATGCTCATGGCGACCTCCGAACGTAGCGAATGAAACCCCATGAAAAGGCCGAAAGATCGGCCTCTTCCGCTGAATCCGTCTTCTCTTTAGTATTTCGCGCCCTGTTCGCTCATCTTTGTACGCAAAGGAACCAAATTTCGGCATCCGTGTGTGTTGAACCACGTTCAGCAGAAACCATGCCGTTTTTGGTCCGGAAAGCTCGCTTCAGAGGTAACCCTCCTGGTAACTCCGAGTTGCTGCGCATCGCCCAAAAGACGGATTCACGCAGACTCGCTCTTTCGCTTTCCGTATTTATATCCTGCCAGTTTTGCGGGAATTGCGCTTTTCGAGGTCGTCTCAAAATGACAACACTAGGGTTTTCCGATGCTGGCTTTTTTCACGAAAACGTCCCTTACACACGACTTTCACGCGCCTTGCGGAGCGGGATCGCGCCAAACGCTCGCGCGGCGTGCGACGGCGTCCCCAAGCCGGCTTAAAGCCGTGTTATGGTGACGACCGGCGCCCCACCGAGCAGCCCCGGTGGGCGGGGAATCCAGGCCGCCGCAAAAACAGGAATCGCGAAGCTCCATCGATAGGCGTGAATGCAGTCGGGCGAATCGGTACGGTTCGCCGCGCGCGCCGCGATGCCTTCGGCAAGGTACTCCAGTCCAGAGAACGAACAATGATCAAGGTCAGCATTTACGATTCGCGCCGCGCAGGCGAGCGCCTCGACTTCGCCCGTGACGGCCGGCCCGAACGAGCGCGACCCTTCGGCCGCTAGCCCTGCCGCCATCCGCTTCAATCTTCCGTTATTCGACCCGGCGCAGCCGCGACGCTGCGCACGCATTCCAGAGGCCCCGAGATGTTCGGCGATATCGCCCGTTTTCTGCTCAGCACCGTTTTCACTCTGTTCGGCGCGGCGCTCCTGCTGCGCGCCTGGATTCAGGTCGTGCGCATGCCGCCGTACAACCCCGTTTCCAACGCCGTGATGCAGGCGACCAACTGGATCGTGCTGCCGCTGCGCAAGATCCTGCCCGGAGCGAAGATCGACTGGGCGAGCATCCTCGCCGCACTCATCGCGGCGGCCGCCTATGTCACGCTGATGGTCGTGCTCGCGGGCGTCGATCCGACGCTCATGCTGCCGATGCTCGCGCTCGTCGCGGTGCTGACCGTCGTCAAATGGGCGCTCAACCTCATCATCTGGATGACGATCCTGATGGCGCTGCTCTCGTGGCTCAATCCGCAATCGCCGGCGATGCCGCTGCTCTATCAGATCACCGCGCCGTTCCTCGATCCGCTGCGGCGCATTCTGCCGCGCCTCGGCGGCATCGATCTTTCGCCGATCCTGCTCTTCGTGATCGTGCAGGTGCTGTTGATGGTGGTGACGCGCGTCGCGGTGTCGATGACCTTGTTCGGAATCTGAAGACCCGATGACAGGCGCGCAATTGCGCCCCCGGGCGCGTTGCGCTTACAATATGCGGCTCACGCGGGCGTCGTATAATGGCTATTACCGTAGCTTCCCAAGCTACTGACGTGGGTTCGATTCCCATCGCCCGCTCCAGAATCACCGCGAAAGCCGCCCTAAGTCACGCTTGGGCGGCTTTTTAGTTTCCCGCATTAGTTTCCCGCATCGCCTCGCCATGAACCACGATTCCCAGGACGACGCCGCCGACACCAACGACCCCGTCGGCCACCCCGCCGAAAGTGAAGCATCCATGCTGCACCATCGCCGTATCCGCAGCTTCGTCACGCGCGCGGGCCGCGTCTCGGTGGGCCAGCAGCGCGCCATCGACGAACTCGGTCCGCGCTATGTCGTGCCCTACGCCCCGCAGCTCGCCGACTGGGACGCGCTGTTCGGACGCCAGGCGCCGCGCGTGCTGGAAATCGGCTTCGGCATGGGCGCGACCACGGCGGAAATCGCCGCCACCCGGCCGGGCGACGACTTCATCGGCGTGGAAGTGCATGAGCCGGGCGTCGGAGCGCTCCTGAAGCTGATCGGCGAGCGAGGGCTCGGCAACATCCGCATCCTTCAGCACGACGCCGTGGAAGTGCTCGAGCACATGATCGCGCCCGAAAGCCTGGACGGCGTGCACATCTACTTCCCCGATCCGTGGCACAAGTCGCGGCATCACAAGCGCCGCCTGATTCAGCCGAAGTTCGTCGCGCTGCTCGTTTCGCGTATGAGACCCCGCGGCTACATCCATCTGGCGACCGACTGGCAGAACTACGCCGAGCAGATGCTCGAAGTGCTCGCGGCGGAGCCCGCGCTGGAAAACACCGCCGACGGCTATGCGCCGCGCCCGGAGTTCCGTCCGGTCACGAAGTTCGAGCAGCGCGGATTGCGGCTCGGACACGGTGTGTGGGACCTGATGTTCCGCCGCCGCTGAGCGCGGGGGAATCGGCATAGGGGACGGCCATGAGACCGTACCCCTGCCCCACCACCCGGCATGCGGGTCCGCACCGGGCGGTTCGGGAAGTTGAGGTTAAGAGAGTCGAAGTACGCCCAGCCGAGCGAAGTATGCAAGGCTCAGCACGCTATTCAGAAGCTTGCCGCTGTTACGCCACCAGCGACGGCTGTTCGCCGCCACCTGTTGTGCCACAGCAGGCGGTGCGCCCAGCGCACGCAGTTCCCGGTAGATGGTCGGACCGCGGCGCCATTGTTTAAGCTGGATGGCACGCAGCCGGTGACGCATCCACTTGTCGAGAACGAGCCAGACCCATGGCGTTTGCGCCAATCGGAAGTACGCCTTCCAGCCCAGCACATAGGGCCGTAATCGTTCCACCACGTCCTTCATGCTCCGCCCGCCACTTCGGCCGCTCAGTTCACGAATCCGGTGTTTGAACGCCAGCAGCGCTTTGGCCGCCACCTTGCGTTTGACCACACCGCCGGACGCTACCCACAGGCTGTAGCCCAGAAACTTACGACCGAACACACTGGCCACCGCGCTTTTGGTCTCGTTGACCTTCAATCGCAGTCGCCCATACAGACGACGCAGCAGCGCCATCACCCGTTCGCCAGCACGACGGCTGCGAACATAGACGTTCGCATCGTCGGCATAGCGCACGAAGCAGTGGCCGCGCCGCTCCAGTTCCTTGTCCACCTCATCGAGCAACACGTTGGCCAGCAGCGGCGATAACGGCCCGCCCTGCGGCGTGCCCTGTTCGCGCTGCTGGATTGCGCCGCCATCCTTGATGCCGCTCGACAGATACGTCCGGATCAGCCGGATCACCCCGGGGTCTCCGATACGTTTCTGTAGACGGTCGATCAGGATGTCGTGGTTGACCCGGTCGAAGAACTTCTCGAGATCGACGTCCACCACGATTCGCCGACCCGACTGCACGTACGACTGCGCGGCAAGCACCGCGTCGTGCGCACGCCGTCTGGGCCGGAAACCGTAGCTGTGCTCGCTGAAGGTAGGATCCAGAACCGGTTGCAGCACCTGCAGCAACGCCTGCTGGATCAGCCGGTCCGTCACCGTCGGGATGCCAAGCTCGCGCTCACCTCCGTCAGGTTTCGGGATCGTCACCCGCCGTACCGGACTGGGCCGATACGTCCCCTTCAGCAACTGTTCCCGGATCGCCGGCCACGCCGTCACCAGATGGCGCGAAGTCTGGTCAAGATCCAGACCGTCCACGCCAGCAGCTCCCTTGTTAGCCCGTACCCTTTTGAACGCCTGCTTCAGGTTCTCTCTCGTCAGCGCCGCTTGCAGCAGCGATGACCCTGTGTCCCCGGATTCATGGCGCGGGCAACAGGCTTCGTCGCTCATGGGCGTAGACGCAGCTTCACCGCGCGTGCCTCCCGCTCGCCCCGCTTGCGCGGGCATCTGACGCATTGCCTGCCGCATCGACATGACGCTGGACACTCCTTCTCGTTCGGCCCTTCGTCACTAGCTCCGGTCTCATCGACCTGTCCTGTGACTACTACGACCTCTGCTGACTTCTCGCTCCGACTCGACGCCGTCACCCTTTCAGGCATGAGGCGAGATCTCCCCAGGTAAGAACGCACTCCTTCATCGCACAACCGCCGCAATTACGCCGTCTCGCCTTGGTCACGAGAGTTTCGCGGTTGTTTGCCCGCTCACCCTGCTTGACAGCGCCTTCTATGCAGTTCTTGTTCATCGGCTCGCGATTTACGCTCCACGCTTCCTCCCCAACACTCGGTCGCCCTCATGCAGTTGCGCTTCACTTCATTCGCTGCGACCAGCTTATGGCGGGACTTGCACCCGCAGGAGTGCGCCCATGCTGGGCGCACAAACGAAAACGCCACGGCAAGCCGTGGCGTTTCGTCATGGGGCGCGACAAATCAGTCGGCCCAGCTCAACCCGCCGCTATACCCGACGATCAGGATCAGCAAGCCGAAGCCGATGCGATACCACGCGAACGCGGTGAAATCGTGCGAGGCGACGTAGCGCAGCAGCCAGCGCACGCAGACGAAGGCGCTCACGAACGCCGCCACCAGCCCGATGGTGAAGAGTCCCAGATCGTTCACGGTGAGCGTGCGCCAGTACTTCGCCATTTCGTAGAGCGTCGCGCCGAAGATGATCGGGATGGCGAGGAAGAAGGAGAACTCCGTGGCGACGCGCCGCTCGAGCCCGAAGATCATGCCGCCGATGATGGTGGAGCCGGAGCGCGACGTGCCGGGAATCAGGGCGAAGCATTGCGCGAGTCCGACCTTGAAGGCATCCGAATAGGAAAGGTCGTCGACGGATTGCACGCGCGGCGCCGCGGCGCGATCACGCTGGCGCGACTCCGCCCAGAGAATCACGATGCCGCCGACGATCAGCGCCACCGACACCGGCACCGGCGAGAACAGCACCGTCTTGATGCTTTTTTCGAACAGCAGCCCGAGCACGATGGCCGGAATCGTCGCGATGATCACGTTCAGCGTGAAGCGCCGCGCATCGGCACGCGCCGGCAGCCCGGTGACCACCGAGCCGATCTTGGCGCGGTACTCCCAGCAGATCGCGAGGATCGCGCCGAACTGGATGACGACGTCGAACGTTTTCGATTGCGCATCGGTGAAGTTCAGGAGACTGCCCGCGACGATCAGATGTCCGGTGCTCGAGACCGGCAGAAATTCGGTCAACCCCTCGACGATGCCCAGAATGAGCGCCTTAAACATCAGTATCCAGTCCATCCGCAGCCCTTGTTCGTCGTTGTAGCCGTTGGTTTTGGAGCACCGCCCGCGGAGATTTCGAGTTACTTCTCGACGATCTGCACACGTATGCCGTTTGTAAGGACTGTGATTGTACCGGGTTCGTAAGAAACGCCGGCGAACTGGAGTTCCTCGGGCTTGAAGGTGTGGATCGGATAGCGATCGAGCAGTTGCGCCGCGAGTTGCGCGCCGACCGAAGCGATCTGCTGGTTGTACGGGGCGGCGTCGCCGGCGAATTGCGCGTCGTCGACTGTGGGCGAGACGAGGATGACCGAGCGGCTCGGCGCGTCGTAGCCGAGTTGCGTCGAGAGCGTGAATGCGCCGCTCACGGGATTCGGCATGAAGGGCGTCGCGAGGCGCGCATCGACGCGCACCGTCACGCGATTGCGCTCCGCCGCCATGCCGACGACGGGGTTGCTCAGGACGACGTCGAAGATCTGCGAGGCGGTGCGTTGCAGCGGGAACTTGCGGGCGACCGCGGCCTGCACCTGCTGCGTCGAAAATGTGTAGTGGTCCGGAATGAAGGGGAATATCGAGTTCGACGCGGCATGGGCAGTCGATGAGAGTGCGAGTGCTGGCAGCGCCGTCAGCCCTGCCAGCACGAACCGGCGCCGCAGCGGCGCGACGGGTTCCGTCATGCGTGATCCTCCAGTGCTATTTCTTCAAGTCGGCGCCGGGCGGCGCGGTTCGGGATTTGGACCGTCGATCGTCATGACAGTTGCGTCGCGCGCGGCTGCGTCTCGATCTCCAGCCGCTCGATCCACACCAGCGCATGCTCGCGCGTCTCCCCGCACATATCGTCGGAAGGCTGCAAGCCGCTGCAACAAGCGGGCCGCCGCGGATCGCCAAAAATCCTGCAGCGCCAATCGTCGCCAAGCTGCGCGCAGCGCTCGCCCGCGCGCTTTCCATCCGGCATCCCCGGAATCGGGCTCGAGATGGAAGGCGCGATGCAGCACGCGCCGCACCCCTCGCGGCAGGCATGAGGCGAGGAATCGATCGGCATGACGGTATTGAACGGCAGAGACAACGGACCAAACCCGCATTGTCCCATGCCTCGCCTTTGCGCTTCGTCAAATCGGAGCGGGCGGGCTGCGACCTTATCACGCAACGCCGGCGCGCAACGTCGCACTAGACTCGGTCGATCCCCAGAGGCCCGCCATGACACCCGCCGCCCCGCTCTTCCGTCCCGACCTGCTCACGCGCTACGATGCGCACGGCCCGCGCTACACGTCCTATCCGACCGCCGTCCAGTTCACCGATTCCTTCGACACCGCGCATTACCGCGCAGCGGCGCGCAACGGCGGCGCCACGGCCGATCTCTCGCTCTACTTCCACATCCCGTTCTGCGACACCGTCTGCTTCTATTGCGGCTGCAACAAGGTCGCGACGAAGAATCGCGCGCACGCGCGGCCGTACCTCGATCGCATGAAGCGCGAACTGGCGATGCAGGCCGCGCTCTTCGACACGGCGCGACCCGTCACGCAGCTGCACTGGGGCGGCGGCACGCCGACCTTCCTCTCGCACGCCGAGATGGCCGAACTGATGTCCGCGACCGCCAGGCACTTCAATCTCGTTCCCGACGAGCGCGCGGAATACTCGATCGAAGTCGATCCGCGCGAGGCATCGGCGCAAACCATCACCTTGCTGCGCGAGCTCGGCTTCAACCGTCTGAGCCTCGGCGTGCAGGACTTCGACGAGCGCGTGCAGCGCGCGGTCAACCGCATCCAGCCGCGCGCGATGACCGAGACCGTGCTCGACGCCGCGCGCAAGCAGGGCTTCAAATCGGTGAGCGTCGATCTGATCTACGGCCTGCCGCATCAGAGTGTCGAGAGCTTCGCGCGCACGCTCGACGCGATCATCGACCTCGCGCCGGATCGCGTCTCCGTGTTTGGCTACGCGCACATGCCGACGCTCTTCAAGATGCAGCGCCAGATCGACGAAAGCGCGCTGCCCTCGCCGGCCGTGCGCCTCGCCATTCTCGAGCGCGTGATCGCGCGCATGCGCGAGGCGGGCTACGTGTACATCGGCATGGATCACTTCGCGCTGCCCGGCGACGAGCTCGCGCGCGCGTTCGAGGCGGGCACGCTCCAGCGCAACTTCCAGGGCTACAGCACGCATGCGGATTGCGATCTGATCGGCATCGGCGCGTCGTCGATCGGTAAGGTCGGCGACGTCTACGCACAAAACGCCCGCGAGCTCGCCGACTACGCCGCCGCGATCGACGCGGGCGAGCTCGCCATCGCGCGCGGCGTGCGTCTTTCCGCCGACGACGCGCTGCGCCGCGACATCATCATGCGGCTCATGTGCGGCGGCGAGCTGCGCTTCGACGATGTCGGGGAAGCACACGGCATCGAGTTTTCCGCCGCGTTCTCGGGAGAGCTCGCGCGCCTCGCGCCGATGGCCGACGACGGTCTCATCGACCTCTCGCGCGACGCGATCCGCGTGCTTCCCGCGGGACGCATGCTGGTGCGCAACGTCGCGTCCGTGTTCGACCGCTATCTCGGGCAGGCCAGCCTGCGACGCTTCTCGCGGACGATCTGAGCGGCGTTTCATCGGCGCGCGTGCGCGCTTCCTCTTGCGCGATGCGTATTTCTTACCGCGCTGGCTTAGAATGACAGCCACCCTGGGCGCCCGAGCCACACGCCAGACGACGCGCCCGCCCATTCACCGCCGGTGCGGGGCGCATCACGCCTCGCATCGGGCCGCCGTTCGCGAAGCGCAGCGCCTGCGCCCGGTGTTTCGCAAACGGCCACGTCACTGCCCGACGCCATGCCGACTACTTCGCCGCAGTTCGCCCCTCTCGCCCAACTCGCCGCCGATCTTCGCTCCGGCCGCACGACGAGCCGCGCGCTCGTCGAGGCGGCGCTCGAGCGCATCGCGGACCCAGCGAGCCAGGGCTCGACCGTCTTTCTCCACGTCGACGCGGAGCACGCCCGCGCCGCCGCCGACGCGCACGATGCGCTGCGCCGCGCCGGCACCGTGCTTTCGCCGCTCGCGGGCATTCCGGTCTCGATCAAGGATCTCTTCGATATCGAAGGCCAGGTGACGCGCGCCGGCTCGAAAGCGCTGCAGGACGCCACGCCCGCCAAGGCCGATGCCGTGGCAGTCGCGCGCCTGCGCCGCGCGGGCGCCGTGATCGTCGGGCGCACCAACATGAGCGAGTTCGCGTTCTCGGGTCTCGGCCTCAACCCGCACTACGGCACGCCGCGCTCGCCCTGGCGCGCGGACGTGGCGGGCGACGCGCGCATCGCGGGCGGCTCGTCGTCGGGCGCGGCGGCCTCGGTCGCCGACGGCATGTCGGCCGTCGCGCTCGGCACCGACACCGGCGGCTCGATCCGCATCCCCGCCGCGCTGTGCGGCATCACCGGCTTCAAGCCGACCGCGAGCCGCATCCCCAGGCAAGGCGGCGTGCCGCTCTCGAAGACACTCGATTCCTTCGGGCCGATCGGCGTGTCGGTCGCGTGCTGCGCGCTCGTCGATCGCATTCTCGCCGGGCGCGATCCCGGCGTGCCCGCGACGCGTCCGCTCGACGGCGTGCGCCTCGGCGTGCTGACGAACTACGTGACGGAGGGCGTCGAGACGCCGGTGGCGAATGCGGTGGCCGCTGCGGTCAACCATCTGGCGGCGGCAGGCGCGCTCGTGGAAGACGTGCGCTTCGCGCCGCTCGACCGTCTGCCCGAGATCAATCGCTACCCGCTCGTCGCGATCGAAGCCTACGCGTGGCATCGCAAGCTGATGGCCGAGCACGCGAGCGAATACGATCCCCGGGTGTTCGCGCGCCTCAAGCGCGCCGAAGCGGCGAGCGCCGCCGACTACATCGACCTGTGCGAGGCGCGCGCCGCGATGATCGAGGAAGCGCGCACGACGCTCTGGCAGCGCTTCGACGCGATCGTCTGCCCGACCGTGCCCGTGCTGCCGCCGCGCATCGCCGAACTGGAAGCCGACGACGACGCCTTCACGCGCACCAACGCGCTCATCCTGCGCAACCCGACCGTCTTCAACTTCCTCGACGCCTGCGGCCTGTCGCTGCCCTGCCATCCGCGCGGCGAGGCGCCCGTCGGTCTGATGCTCGCGGGCGCGCCGCACGCGGACGACGCCCTCCTGTCGATCGGCCGCGCGGTCGAAGCGGTGCTGGAAACGACGCGCTGAAACGGCGCGCGCATGCGCCGAATGCGCGGCTGATTTTGCGCATTCGGCGTTCGCGCTAGAATTTACCGCGATATCCCGCAACTCAGGTGCTTCCTTCTCGAATCGTTGCGAAACAATGAACAACTCTTTACATCACTTCACCATGCATCAGGGCGACCGGGCCGTGCGCCGCGAGCGACGACTGCTCGTGCTGCTCGGTTTCGTCAGTCTCGGCTTGGTCGGCGGCGCGCTGTATCTCCAGTTCTTTCATCGCGAGGACCCTTGCCCGCTGTGCATCATCCAGCGCTATTTCTTCGTGCTGGTCGCGATCTTCGCGTTCCTCGGCGCGGGCTTCAATAACTGGCGCGGCATCGCGCTGCTGGAAACGCTGGTCGCGATCTCGGCGCTCGGCGGCCTCGCCACGGCCGCGCGTCACGTGTATGTGCAGTCGCATCCGGGCTTCAGTTGCGGCTTCGATGCGCTGCAGCCCTTCGTCGACGGCCTGCCGCCCGCGAGCTGGCTGCCGCAGGTGTTCAGGGTGGCGGGCCTGTGCGAAACGCCTTATCCGCCGATTCTCGGGCTCTCGTTGCCGCAATGGTCGCTGATCGCGTTCGCGCTGATCTTCGTGCTGGTCGTGGCGAGCCTGCGTTTCAAGCGCAAGCTGCGCGCAGCGACCCGGTAGTTTCTGCCGCTTCGCATCAGGCGTTCTTCCGGGGCGGCACTTCAGCGCCGTCCCGCTTTCTCCCGCTTTCCCCGCCCGACGCGTCTTTTTCTTTCGCGCATCAGCACATCCGCATAATCTTGATACGTACCCGACAATATTTTTGGGATATTGCGGTGATATGTTCGTGTCTGGATGGCGATCTACGTGCGCGCAGTCCGTTCCGCTCAAAGACAGCTCGAGGTTTTTCTCACGGCAACCCATGAAGCGGACGGAAACCGCGTAACGCGCGCCTGGTCCGCAATGTCTTCCTGAATCATGACAACGCAAACCATCCGCTTCCTTCAGCACGGCGCCGTGCGCGAGTTCGGCGATGTGCCCGCCACGCGCACGGTGCTTCAGCATCTGCGCGAGACGACGCTTTGCACCGGCACGAAGGAAGGCTGCGCCGAAGGCGATTGCGGCGCATGCACCGTCGTGATCGGCGAACTCGACGCTTCGGGTGCACTCGGGCTGACGGCCGTCAACGCCTGCATCCAGTTTCTGCCGACGCTCGATTCCCGCGCGCTCTTCACCGTCGAAGACCTGCGCGGCGAGGACGGCGCGCTGCATCCGGTGCAGCAGGCGCTCGTCGACTGTCACGGCTCGCAGTGCGGCTTCTGCACGCCGGGCTTCGTGATGTCGCTGTGGGCGCTCTATCACAACCATCCGCGCGACGCGGGGCCGCCTTCGCGCGATGAAATCGCCGCCGCGCTGTCGGGCAATCTGTGCCGCTGCACGGGATATCGCCCGATCCTCGACGCCGCCGAGCGCATGTTCGACTATCCGCGCCCGCCGTTCGACGCCGACGCGATCAAACAGAAGCTCGCCGCGCTGCGTCGCACGCAGACCTTCGAATACCGCGCGCCCGATGCGCGCGGCGCAGCCTTCGGCACGCCGGCATTCCGCGCGCCGGTCACGCGCGCCGAGTTCGCGCGGCTGCGCGCCGAGCATCCGGACGCGCGTCTGCTCGCGGGCAGCACCGACGTCGGCCTGTGGGTCACCAAGCAGTTCCGCGATCTCGGCGACATCCTGTTCATCGGCAACGTCGACGAGCTGAAGAAAATCGAGCGCGACGCGCGATACCTGACGATCGGCGCGGCGGCTTCGCTCGAAGACGCCTACGCCGCACTCACTTCCGACTATCCGGAGCTCGCCGAACTCTGGACGCGCTTCGCCTCGCGCCCCATCCGCAACGCGGGCACGCTCGGGGGCAACGTGGCGAACGGCTCGCCGATCGGCGACTCGATGCCCGCGCTCATCGCGCTGAACGCGGAGCTGGTGCTGCAGAAAGGCGAGAAGACCCGCACGATGCCGCTCGATGCGTTCTATCTCGGCTATCAGAAGACCGCGCTCGAAGCGGGCGAATTCGTCGCGGCGATCCGCGTGCCGCGCCCCGTCGCCGCGGTGCGCTTTCGCACCTACAAGGTGGCGAAGCGCTACGACCAGGACATTTCGGCCGTGTGCGCGGCGTTCGCGATCCAGCTCGACGACGAGCATCGCGTGACGCGCGCGCGCATCGCGTTCGGCGGCATGGCCGCGACGCCGAAGCGCGCGCCGAACGCCGAGGCGGCGCTCGTGGGCCACGAATGGAACGAAGCCGGCGCGCGCGCCGCGATGGCCGCGCTCGACGCCGATTTTCAGCCGCTCACCGACATGCGCGCGTCGAGCGCCTATCGCGCCAAGGTGGCGCGCAACGTGCTGTGGCGCTTCTATCTGGAGACGCGCCGCGATGCCCCGCTAGCGCTCGCCGAGGTGAACGCCTTCGCGTACGAAGCGCGTGCGGCTTCCGAGGAGCAGCCATGAACAAGGCCAGTGAACCGGTCGGCTTCGATCCCGCGGCGGACGCGGCGGGACTGGCGCTGCCGCACGAATCGGCCGCGTTGCACGTGAGCGGCGAGGCGGTCTACACGGACGACCTTCCCGAGCTGCGCGGCACGCTGCACGCGGCGCTCGGATTGTCGCGGCACGCGCATGCGCGCATCGTCTCGCTCGATCTGGATGCGGTGCGCGCGGCGCCCGGCGTCGTCGCGGTGCTGACGGCCGCCGACATTCCCGGCGAAAACAATTGCGGCCCCGTGCTGCACGACGATCCGATCCTCGCCGCCGACGAAGTCCAGTACCTCGGCCAGCCGGTGTTCGCCGTCGTCGCCGAGAGTCACGATCTGGCCCGCCGCGCCGCCGCGCTCGCGAAGAGCGAGGATGTCGTGCGCTACGAGCCGCTCGAGGCCGTGCTCACACCGCGCGAAGCGAAGGCGCGCAACCAGTTCGTGCTGCCGCCGCTGCATCTGCGGCGCGGCGATCCGGCCGGGCGCATCGCGGCGGCGAAGCATCGCCTCGCGGGAGAATTCGAAGTCGGCGGGCAGGAGCAGTTCTATCTCGAAGGACAAGTCGCCTACGCCGTGCCGAAGGAGCAGGACGGCATGCTCGTCCACAGCTCGACTCAGCATCCGAGCGAGATGCAGCAGGTCGTCGCGCACATGCTCGGCTGGCCGACCCACGCCGTGCTGTGCGAATGCCGGCGCATGGGCGGCGGCTTCGGCGGCAAGGAATCGCAATCGGCGCTGTTCGCCTGCGTGGCGGCGCTCGCGGCGCATAGGCTGAAGCGCCCGGTGAAGCTGCGCGCCGATCGCGACGACGACTTCATGATCACCGGCAAGCGCCACGACGCGGTCTACGAGTACGAATGCGGCTTCGACGACGACGGGCGCATCGTGGGTGCGCGCGTCGAAATCGCATTGCGCGCGGGCTATTCGGCGGATTTGTCGGGCGCGGTCGCGACGCGCGCGGTCTGTCACTTCGACAACGCCTACTATCTGAGCGACGTCGACATCCGCGCGCTGTGCTGCAAGACCAACACGCAGTCGAACACGGCGTTTCGCGGCTTCGGCGGCCCGCAAGGCGCGCTCGTGATGGAAGTGATGCTCGACGAGATCGCGCATCGCCTGAAACGCGATCCGCTCGACGTGCGGCGCGCTAACTTCTACGGCATCGGCGAGCGCAACGTCACGCCGTATGGCCAGCCGGTCGCCGACAACGTGATCGCCCCCTTGACCGACGAACTCGTCGCGTCCAGCGATTACCTCGCGCGCCGCGCCGCAATCGCCGCGTTCAATGCGAAGAGCGCCGTGCTCAAGCGCGGCATCGCGTTCACGCCGGTCAAGTTCGGCATCTCGTTCAACGTGCCGTTCCTGAACCAGGCGGGCGCGCTCGTGCACGTCTACAAGGACGGCTCCGCGCTCGTGAATCACGGCGGCACCGAGATGGGCCAGGGGCTCAACACGAAGGTCGCGCAAGTAGTCGCGAGCGTGCTCGGCATCGGCCTGCCGCGGGTGCGTGTGACGGCCACGGATACCTCGAAGGTCGCGAACACGTCGGCGACGGCGGCGTCGACCGGCAGCGACCTGAACGGCAAGGCGGCCGAAGCCGCGGCGCTCGCGATCCGCGCGCGTCTCGCCGAACTCGCCGCGAGGCAGCTCGGCGGCAACGCGGCGGATGTGCGCTTTCACGGCGGCCTGGTGGAAGTGAACGGCGGGCAGATGCCCTTCGATCAACTCGTCGCGGCCGCGTATCTCGCGCGCGTGCAGCTGTGGTCGGACGGCTTTTATTCGACGCCGAAAGTCCACTGGGACGCGAAGACGCTGCAGGGCCACCCGTTCTATTACTTCGCGTATGGCGCGGCCGTGTCGGAAGTGGTCGTCGATACGCTCACCGGCGAATGGAAGCTCCTGCGCGCCGATCTTCTGCACGATGCGGGACGCTCGATCAATCCGGCCATCGATATCGGCCAGGTGGAAGGCGGCTTCATCCAGGGCATGGGCTGGCTCACGACGGAGGAGCTCTGGTGGAACCGCGACGGGCGCCTGATGACGCACGCGCCCTCGACCTACAAGATTCCCGCCGTGAGCGACACGCCCGCGACGTTCAACGTCGCGCTCTTTCGCAACGCCGGCAACGACAACGCCGAGCCGACGATCTTCCGCTCGAAGGCGGTCGGCGAACCGCCGCTGCTGCTGTCGTTTTCGGTGCTGCTCGCGATTCGCGCGGCAATCGCGGCGGCTTGCGCGGATTCGCCCGATGCGCCGAAGCTGCGCGCGCCCGCGACACCCGAAGCGATTCTCGACGCGCTGGACGCGCTTGCCACCCAGGCATCGGAACGGGCGAAGGAAGCCGCACCGGTAAACTAACGCCTGCGACGAACCCGCGCACGATCAACGCACACCCGACGATCAACTGGAGCTCACTCGATGCAAGTTTGGCTGAACGACCTGCAGCACCTGCTCGCGCACGGCGACGCCGTCGTGCTCGTGACGGTCGCGCGTGTCGAGGGCTCCGCGCCGCGCGAGCCGGGCACGAAGATGATCGTCACGCGCGAGGACGCACGCTACACGATCGGTGGCGGCCATCTGGAATGGAAGGCCATCGAGACCGCCCGGCAAGTACTGAAGGACGGCATGCGCAGCCCGCGCATGAGACGGCTCGAGCGTTTCGCGCTCGGGCCCAGCCTCGGCCAGTGCTGCGGCGGCGCGGTCGTGCTGGCGTTCGAACGGCTCGACGTAGGGGATCTGAACTGGGTCACATCGCTTGCGAAGCGCACGGCGCAGGGTCTTTCGACCGTGCGCAGCGTGTCCTTCGCGCCGATGCCCGACGCGGTGATGCTCTCCGACCCCGAGCCGGGCGCAACCGACGCCGACTGCCTGCTGTGGGACGGCGCCGGTTTCGACGAAAGCGGCGCGCTGCTCACCGAGACCATCGCGCCGCGCGACTTCCAGGTCGTGCTGTTCGGCGCGGGCCACGTGGGCGCGGCGCTCGTGCGCGTGCTGGCGACGCTGCCCTGCCACGTGACGTGGGTCGACGAGCGCGACGCGGCGTTTCCCGCGCCGCAGTTCGTGCCGGACAACGTGACCGTCGAGCCGAACGACGCACCCGACGAAGCCGTGGACAACGCGCCGCCCAACGCGTACTTCATCGTGATGACGCACAACCACACGGTGGATCTCGCGCTGGCCGAACGCATCCTTGCGCGCGGCGACTTCGCGTTCTTCGGCATGATCGGCTCGTACACGAAGAAGAAGCAGTTCGAGCATCGGCTCGCGGCGCGCGGCATCGACCCCGCGCGCATCGCGCGGATGGTGTGTCCGATCGGCGTCGACGGCATCGTCGACAAGGCGCCCGAAGTGATCGCCGTTGCAGCGGCAGCCCAGTTGCTGCAGGCGGTCGAAGCCAATGCGCACGCGCGTGCATCGTCGCAGCAGACCGCCTGAGCCGCAGGCGGACATCGAAGCCCCAACACAATAAAGCCCATGAATCCCACACTCGCTGACAAGATCGCGCATGCGCCAAAAGCGGAACTGCATATCCATATCGAAGGGTCGCTCGAGCCCGAGCTGATTTTCGAGCTGGCCAGGCGCAATGACGTGAAGCTCGCGTACGACTCCATCGATGCACTGCGCGCCGCCTACGCGTTTACGGACCTGCAATCGTTCCTCGACATCTACTACGCCGGCGCAAGCGTGCTGCTGCATGAGCAGGACTTCTACGACATGACGCTGGCCTACGTCGAGCGCGCGCTCGCCGATCACGTCACGCATGCGGAAATCTTCTTCGATCCGCAGACGCATACGGAACGCGGCGTGCCGATCGAAACGGTCGTCGCCGGCATCGAGCGCGCGCTCGCCGAAGGCGAAAGGCGCGGTCTCACGTCGAAGCTGATTCTGTGTTTCCTGCGGCATCTCCCGGAAGAAGATGCGCTCGCCACTTACGAAAGCGCCCTGCCGCTGTTCGACAAGTACCCGCATCGCCTGATCGGGGTCGGGCTCGATTCGTCCGAACGCGGTCATCCGCCGTCGAAATTCGAGCGCGTGTTCGCGAAGGCGCGCGAGCGCGGCCTCAAGCTCGTCGCGCATGCGGGCGAGGAAGGACCGCCGTCGTATGTCTATGAAGCGCTCGATCTGCTGAAAGTGGATCGCGTCGATCACGGCGTGCGCAGCATCGAGGATGCGGCGCTCGTCGCGCGGCTGGCCGATTCGCGCATTGCATTGACCGTGTGCCCGCTCTCGAACCTCAAGCTCTGCGTGTTCGACGACATGACGAAGCACACGCTGAAAGACCTGCTGGATCAGGGCGTCGCGGTGATGATCAACTCCGACGATCCCGCGTACTTCGGCGGCTACGTCAACGCGAACTACTTCGCGATCGTCGACGCGCTGAAGCTCTCGGAAGACGAGGCCTACACGCTGCTGCGCAACAGCCTCGAAGCGTCGTTCGTCACCGACGAAGAACGCGCCGCGATGATCGCGCGCCTCAACACGTACTGGAAGCAGTAAAGCGCATGGAAACGACAGCAACACCACAACAAGACTCGACCGCGCTCGAACGTTTCTTCGGCATCCGTGCGGCGGGCTCGCGCACCAAGACGGAAATCGTCGCGGGCATCACGACGTTCCTCACGGCGATGTACATCATCGTCGTCAATCCGGGCATTCTCTCGCAGGCGGGCGTGCCCTTTCCGGCCGCCCTGACGGCGACCGTGATCGTCAGCTTCCTGGGCAGCTGCGCAATGGGACTGTACGCGCGCAATCCGGTGCTCGTCGCGCCCGGCATGGGCATGAACGCGCTGTTCGCGTTCGTCATGGTTCACGGCGGCAAGATGCCGTGGCAGACCGCGCTCGGCTGCGTGTTCTGGTCCGGCGTGATCTTCGCGGTGCTCGCGGCGTTCAACGCGCGCAAGCTCGTCGTCGATGCGATTCCCGCGAACCTGCGGCATGCGGTGTCGTGCGGCATCGGCCTGTTCATCAGTCTCATCGGGCTCGTGAACGCGAAGTTCGTCGTCGGCGATCCGGTCACGATCGTGCATTCGGCGTCACTGAATCCGGTCGTCGTCACGTTCCTCGTCGGCCTCGCCGTCACGACCATTCTCGTCGCGCGCAAGGTCACGGGCGCGCTGATGCTCGGCATCGTGTTCACGACGATCATCGCGATTCCCATCGGCCGCTTCTACGGCGACGGCACCGCGTACTGGCCCGCCGCCATCGCCACCAAAACGCTCGTGAACTGGAACGGCCTGTTCGCCGCGCCGGACTTTTCCGCCCTCGGCCAACTGGATCTCACAGGCTCGCTGAAGGTGATCTACTGGCCGTTCATCTTCGTGATGCTGTTCACGTCGTTCTTCGACGCGCTCTCCACCTTCATGGCGATTTCCGAGGCCGGCAAGCTCTTCGACCGTGACGGCAACCCGCGCAACATCCGTCAGTCGATGATGGTCGATTCCTTCTCCGCGCTGATTTCCGCGCCGCTCGGCACGAGCCCGGCGAATGCGTACATCGAATCGGCGGCGGGCATTTCGGCGGGCGGACGCACGGGGCTCGTCGCCGTGGTCGCCGGTTTGTGCTTTCTGCCCTTCCTGTTCCTTTCGCCGCTGCTCTCGCTCGTGCCTGCGATCGCGACCGCGCCCGCGCTCGTGCTCGTCGGCGTGTTCATGATGGAAGCGATCACGCAGATCGAATGGCATCGCTTCGACGAAGCCATTCCCGCGTTCCTCGCGATGATCCTGATTCCGCTGACCTACTCGATCACCGACGGCGTCGCGTACGGCTTTCTCGCGTTCGTCGTGCTGAAGTCGGCGACGGGACGCGCGAGGGAAATCAAGCCGGCGATGTGGATCATCGCGGCCTTTTCGTTAGTGCTGCTTTCGCAGTTGTAGTCCTTCTCAATAGAAATCGGAGACGTTGCATCATGACTCAAACCGCCTACCGCGCCCAGTTGCTGACCTTCCGGGAAGATCCCGCGCATGCCGCTGACGGCGCGGTCCATGAGGCCGATGGCCTCCTGATCGTCGAGGACGGCAAGGTGGTCGCGGCAGGCGCGCATGCGTCCGTGCGCGACAGGCTCGCCGCCGACGCGACCGTGCACACCATGCGCGACAAGCTGATCGTGCCGGGCTTCATCGACTCGCACATTCACTATCCGCAGACGGACATGATCGCGTCACCCGCGCCGGGCCTCTTGCCGTGGCTCAACACCTACACGTTCCCGACCGAGCGCGGCTTCGAGAATCCCGCGGTCGCGCGCGAGACCGCGAGCTTTTTCATCGACGAGCTGCTCGCGTGCGGCACGACGACCGCGCTCGTCTACTGCACGGTGCACAAGCAATCCGCCGATGCCTTCTTCACCGAGAGCGAAGCGCGCAATCTGCGCATGGTCGCGGGCAAGGTGCTGATGGACCGCAACTGCCCCGAGTTCCTGCGCGACACCGCGCAATCCGGCTATGACGACAGTGCCGAGCTGATCGCGCGCTGGCACGGCCGCGGCCGACAGCATTACGCGCTGACGCCGCGCTTCGCGCCGACCTCGACGGAAGCGCAACTCGAAGCGTGCGGCGCGCTCGCGCAGAAGCACCAGGACGTGTTCATCCAGAGCCACGTCGCGGAGAACACCGACGAGATCAAGTGGGTCGAGAGTCTGTTTCCGGGGCATCGCAGCTATCTGGACATCTACGATCACTACGGCCTGCTGCGCCGCCGCGCGGTGTACGGCCACTGCATCCATCTCGACGACCGCGACCGCGAGCGCATGGCGGAAACCGGCGCGGTGGCGTCGCATTGCCCGACATCGAATCTCTTTCTCGGCAGCGGCCTGTTCGACTTCGAGAAGGCCGGCGCGTCGAACATGCCGGTCGCGCTGGCGACGGACGTCGGCGGCGGCACGTCGTTCTCCATGTTGCAGACGATGGGCGCCGCGCACAAGATCGCGCGCCTGACCGGCCATCATCTGACCGCGACGCGCATGTTCTGGCTCGCGACCACGGGCGCCGCGCAGGTGCTCGAACTCGACGACAAGATCGGCACGCTCGCGGCCGGCAGCGAAGCGGATTTCGTCGTGCTCGATCCGAAGGCGACGCCGCTGCTCGCGCGCCGCACGGCGCGCACGGAGACGCTCGAAGAGCTGCTGTTCGCATTCGCGCTGCTCGGCGACGACCGTGCGGTGTTCGAAACCTATGCGGCAGGCAAGCGGGTGCATGCGCGCGACAAGCGGAAGACGGCGAAGCTGGAACTGGCGGCTTGATCGAGTCGCTGCAAGAGGTAAGACAAGCGCCCTTCACTTTCGAAGGGCGTTTCTGTATGGCGACTCACACCGCACGCGACGATTCGCTCGACGAACCGAGCACATTTATTGCATTCTCGTTAAAGTGCTGGCTGTCACGAACCTTGCGTCGCCATGAAGAAGCTCGCCGCCCGGATCCTTCGCTTTTGCCCGCCGATGGCGCTCGCCTCGCTCGGCGCGCTCGCCCATGCCCAGTCGCTCGACGCGCAACTCGACTGCAAATCGACGCCGCACGACTTCATCGCGCCGCTGCAGGAAAATCACCTGCTCGAAACAAAGCCGATGCGGGTCGAGCCGAACTCGATCAACGCGTTCAGGCCCGTGAAGGGCGCGACGTTGACGGCCTACGGATTCAAGGTCTACGCGCTGGTGGCGTACCAGAAGGACGACCCGCTCTTCAGGCAGGGCAAGGGCGAACCGATCGGGGATGCGGCGTATGGCGCCGTCGTCTGGGGCGGCGACGTCGAAGTCGAGCAGAAGGTGCGCGACGCGGGCAGCGACGCGGTCGTGCACCACGTCGCGCCCTTCATCACGGCAATTTTTTGCAAGCCTTGAACGGCCTGCGACTCAGCGCAGAAGCTCCACGAAGGACGAGATCAGGCGATCCATGTCGTTTGCGTCGAGCGCGCCCATGGTCGAGATGCGGAACAGTTCCTTCGACAGGCCGCCCTGCCCCGCGTAGATCACGAAGCCCTTGGCCTTGAGCGCGTCGTGCAGCGTTTCATACGTGACGCCCTTCGGCAACCGGTATGCCCGCAACACGACCGACGATTCCTCGGGAGACAAGGCGCTCTCGATGCCCAGATGCGCCAGACCCGCGCGCACCTGTTCCGCGAGCTTCGCGTAATGCGCGTGACGCGCACGCCAGCCGCCTTCCTCCTCGAACTCGCGCAGCGCTTCGACCAGCGCGTAGTACGCATGCACGGACGGCGTAAACGGCGTGTTGCGCCCGTCCTGCAACTTGGCCAGCCGCGCGATGCCGAGGTAATACGTGCGGCTCGCGGCCTTTGCCAGCGCATCGCGGCGCGCGATGACGAACGCCGCGCCCGGCACGCCGTGCAGGCACTTGTTGGCCGTCGCGGCGATCGCGGCGATGCCGCCGCCGTCGAAATCGATCGCTTCCGCGCCGAAGCTGCTCACCGCGTCGAGCAGCAGGCCGATGCCGCGTTCCGCGCACGCGCGCGACAGCTTGTCGATCGCGTTCAGGCGGCCGGTCGTCGTTTCGTGATGAATGATCGCGACGTTCGTGAACTTGCTCGCGTCGAGCCGAGCGATGATCGCGTCGATGTTCGGCGCCTGCATCCACTCGTACTTCGCGACCTCGTAGTCGATGCCGTACTGCTTCGCGATCTGCGCGATGCGATCGCCATACACGCCGTTCTCCACGACCAGCAGCCGCCCGCCTTCCGGCACGAGCCCGGCGATCATGCTTTCCACGGCGGCGGTGCCGGAGCCCGTCATCAGCACGGCGCTCCACTTGGCCGGATCGAGCTCGTAGGCGGCGACGAGACGCTTGCGCGCCTCATCCTGAAGATCGAAGAACTCCGGCTCGCGATGGCACAAGTCGGTTTGCAGCAGGCTCTTGCGCACGCGTTCGGTCAGCGTGACAGGACCCGGATTGAGCAGCAGCATCAACGGCCTCCAATGTGTTGTTGCAAGCGCGCGCGCACGTCCTCGGGCGTGATTTTCGGGCGCGGCAGGTCTCCCGGCGTGCCGGTCCTGATCGAAAGACGCGCGAAGCGTGCGCCGTTCACGTCTTTCGCATCGAACAGGCGGTCGATCACGCCGATGTCGTCGCCGTCGAGCGCGAGCGCGTAGCCGCACGCCGATGCGATCGACGCGAAATCGATGCCGCGCGAAACGGTCGCCTGGCCGCCCGTCGATTCGTGCGCGCCGTTGTCCAGCAGAAGATGAACCAGGTTCGACGGGCCATAAGCGCCGAGCGTCGCGAAGACGCCCATGCGCATCAGCGCGGCGCCGTCTCCGTCGAGCGCGACCACGCGCAGATCGGGGCGCGAGAGCGCGAGGCCCAACGCCATCGGCGTGACGCAGCCCATCGAGCCGACGAGATAGAGCTGGTTCTCGCGGTCGTCGATCGCGTACAACTCGCGGCCGCAGAATCCGGTCGATGCGAGCACGACCGTCGAATCCTTCGGCGTATGCGCGATGACTTTTTCAAGCGCATCGTGACGCGTCACGCGCTCGCCGTCGAAACGCGCGACCTGCGCAGGCTTGTCGCCGGCTCGCACGCCCGACAAGCCGGTCTTCTTCAGCTCATAAGGCGCGACGCTGCCCTTCCGCATGACGAGCGCATACGGACGGCCGGTGCTGTCCATGTACTCCGTCGCGCGATCGAGCGCGGGGCCGATCTGATCCGCCTCGGTCGGAAAAAGCTCCCACGGAATCTCCATCGTCTCGAGCATCTGCGGCGTGATCGGGCCCATGAGCGCGTGCTGCGGCTCGTCGGGGACGCCCGGCTGGCCCCGCCACGTGACGATCAGCAGCTGCGGCAGACGGAACGTCCACGTGAGGGACGTGAGCGGACTCACCGCGTTGCCGAGGCCGGAGTTCTGCATCATCGCGATGCCGCGACGCTTCACTTCGCCGAAACCCGCGCCGCCGAGCGCGACGCCCGCGATCAGCGCGACCGCATCGCCTTCGTTGGCCGCCGACACGTAATGCAGCGATTCATCCTGCAGCACGTAGTTGATGAAGGGCGTGAGAAACGAGCAAGGCACGCCCGCGTACCAGTCGAAACCGCGCTCGCGCGCGGCCTCGACGAACTGGGCGGCCTCAATCACGCGCGTTCTCCGTGCTCTCGGTTCCGATGGGCGACTGGCCGTGCGCGAAATCACCCGCGCGGCGGAAGTCGTCGAGATCGTTCACGCCGCGCCAGTGGCCGTGCACGTATTGCACCTCGATCTTCTGACCGGCGGCGAGCAGCGCGTTCAGGAGCGCGGCCATGTCGAGCCTGTCGAAATCGGGGCGCTTCCGCAGTTCGGCGAGCGTCGAGAGCAGGCGCTCACGCGCACCCGCGCGCACGTTGATGAGGCCCATCCAGCGGCCTTGCGGCGCGCGCCCTTCGGCGAGGTTCTGGCCCGCGCCGACCACGCCTTCGAGCCACACCTTCTGGCCGAACAGCGCGCGGTCGTCGGCGGTCGAGCAGTAGGCGAAGTCGGTCGCGGCCTCGCCCGCTTGCGGCGCATGGGACGAATCGACCACCACGCAGAAGTCGCTGTCCGATTCGACCAGATCGCGCAGGATGTAGCTGCGGAACAGCAGGTCGCCGTAGGAGATGACGGTATCGCCATTCAGATGCGCCGCGGCGCATGCGAGCGATGCGAGCTCGCCCGTCGACTCGTGCTTCTCGTTGACGACGAGACGAACGCCGCCCTTGTCGATCGCATCGGCGCGATAGCCGCCGACGACCGTGATGTCGTTGATGCTTTCCTTCTTGAACGCCTCGACGAGATGGCGCAGGAGCGGCTTGCCCGCGACCGGCAGCATGACCTTCGGGCGATCCGCCGTGACGGCCTCGAGGCCCGCGCCGCGGCTCGCGGCGAGCACGACCGCGCTGCGCTTCTCGTTCGCGGCGCTCAGATAGAGGTTCTCGGCCGCCGAGTACTCGTCCGCGTCCTGCAGACGGAAAATTTCGTTGACCGTCGCGATGCGGTCCTCCACGTTCACGAGCGTCTCGCTGTCGTGGATTTCCTTCGCGATCGCCTGCATCGCGGAAACGGCGCCGCGAATCAGGTGGTTCGCCCAGATCACGCAGCTGATGCCCGCCTGACGGAACACGTCGGTCGGCGTGCTGTAGTACTTCGTCGGCACGATCACGAGCGGACCGCGCCCGGCCCATTCGCGCGCGAACGTGAGGATTTCGTCGGGCTTGGAAAGCTTGCTGTGGATCAGGATCGCATCGGCGCCCGCCTGGCGATACGCCTCGGCGCGCTTCAGCGCTTCTTCCATGCCCCAGCCCGCGATCAGCGCTTCCACCCGCGCGACGATCGAGAAGTTCGGATCGCTCTGCGAATCCTTGCCGGCCTTGATCTTGCCGCAGAACTCGTCGATGTCGGCGAGCGGCTGGGCTTCGCCGTTGATGAAGCTGTTGGTCTTCGGAAACTGCTTGTCCTCGATGCACACGCCCGCGATGCCGCGCTGCTCCAGCTTCCTGACCAGACGCCGCACGTTGTTGAAGTTGCCGTAGCCGGTGTCGCCGTCGAGCAGGATCGGCAGATCGCTCGCATCGGCCATGAATTCGAGGTTGTCGACGACCTGGGTCCAGCTCGCCTCGTTGTTGTCGCGCACGCCGAACTGCGCGGAGATCGAGAGGCCCGAGCCCCAGATCGCCTTGAAGCCCGCTTCCTTCGCGATGCGCGCCGAGATGCCGTTGTGCGCCTCCATCAGGAATTCGAGCCGATTGTTTTGGAGCATCTCGCGCAGGCGCAGCGTGCGCGAGAAGCCGACGGGGAGTTGTCCTGGTGCGTTCATCGTAGTGCTCCTGCAAACTGACGCAGCGCGTTCAACTGCGGCAGCACTTCATCCGCCGCGCGCTTCACGTCGTTCTGAAAATCGATTTCGATCCACGGTGCGCCGGTCACGTCGGCGATATCGAACACGTGGCGCTTCTCCAGCAGCAGGTCGCGCACCGCTTCTTCGTGCGGCATCTTCGCGCGGCCCGTCGCCACATAGTCGGCGCAGATTTCGGCGAGGCGCGTGGCCGTCGCTTCGTCGAAGCGGAAGAAGCCCACCGATTCGCCGATGGTGTCGTACTTCAGGCCCGCGGCCACCTGCTTGCGCAACTCGACCGGCACGCCGTTCTCGACGCACAGCTTCACCGGCTCGTCGCCTGCCTCGAAATCGCGGTCGATCAACAGGCGGTTCACGCTGCCGCCCGCGACCAGCGGTTCGAAAATGCGCTCGTCGTAGAGCACGTCGGCGTCCATCAGCAGGACGTCGCCGCCGCGCGTCATCGCTTCGCGCGCGGTGTGCACCGAGAGCACGCTGCCGAGCGTGAACTCGTCGTTGACGACGATTTCGGTCGCGGGCTTCCAGTCGATCGACGCGAGCTCCGCCTCGATTTGCTCGCTCTTGAAGCCGGTCACGAAGACGACTTCATCGACGCCGGCGGCCTTCAGGAAGTGCAGATGACGCTCGAGCAGCGATGCGTCGCCCGAATCGTCACCGAAGCGCAGCAGACATTTCGGCTTTTGCTGGCCTTCGGGCTGAACGAGGCGCAAGCCCATCCCGGCCGCAAGAATAATTGCGCGCATGGTTATGTTCCCTTCGTGGGTGAGTCAGTCGATTTCCGGCACACGCGCGAGACGGCGGCGCTGCCAGCCTTTTTCAACGAAATGCAGATAGACGATGCCCGGCACGCCGAGCAGCAATTCGCGCGCGCGCTTGGCGAGCGAGAGCGCGAGCGCCGCTTCCGGCGGCAAGCCGACGAGCTTCGCGAGCAGCAGATAGCCTCCTTCCTGCACGCCGAGCGAGCCGGGAATGGCGAAGGCCGCGCCGCGAATCGCCTGGCCGAGGCTTTCGAGCAGCAGGGCTTCGGCCCAGCCGACCGGATGGCCGAGCAGATGCAGCGCGAGCCACACTTCGCCCGTGCCGACGATCCAGCCGAAGAGGCTCAGGCCGAAGCTCGACGCCACCTTGCCGCGCTCGCGGTACAGCTCGTGCACGGCGGCGTCGACCGCCTCGGCACGCGTGACGAGCGAGGACCAGTCGCGCTTGGCCGAGAAGCGTGCTGCGATGCCGGACGCGAAGCGCATCGCGCGGCCGAAGAGACCGCGCCGCTGCGCCAGATAGAAGCCGAAGATCATGAGACCGATCACGCCGATCACCGCGAGCACGGCAATCGTCAGGGCCGACGAGCCGCCCGCCGCGTAGCCCGTCAGGAGCACGACGCCGATCAGCGCGAAGATCAGCTGCGCGACGGTCTGCATCGTCGTGCTGACGGTGATGACGGCGGCCGCGCCACGCGCGCGCATGCCGCGCTGCGCGAGGTAGCGGACCATCAGCATCGGCCCGCCGATCTGGCCGGCGGGCATCAGGCTGTTCACGGATTCGCCGGCCCAGCGCGCGAGCAACGCGTCGCGCAGGGAGACGTCGCGTTCGTTACGGGAAAAGAGCACGCTGATCGCGCCGGCATCGACGAAGAGCGGCACGAAGTGGAACGCGGCGACGGCGAGCAAACCCCAGCCGGCGGCCGCCAGCGTCGCCGCCACCGAACCGAAGCCTTGCCACCCCAGCAGCGCGACGAACAGCACCACGCCGACGGACAGCAGGAATGTGCCCGCGCGGCTCATGCCTGTCCGTTCTTGCCGCTCTTGCGGCGAAAGACCTGCCTGAATCCGAAATACGCGATCGAGTCCTTCATGTTCGAAATGAAGCGCTGAAACGGCCGCATGTTGGGGTTGGTCACGTATTCGAACGTGAGCGATACGCGCATCTCGTTCTCGCCGAGCGGCGTGACGCGATGGCGCAGCTTGTCGCCGTCGAAGAACACGAACGCGCCGGGCGGATAGCGCACGGAGCCCGGCTGATCCGGAACCTCCGGGTTCTTCGTGTGCAGCTCGTAGTCGAGCGCGCAGGACGAGTCGTCGATCACGCCGAGCAGCAGCGTGTAGCGGCGGCCTTCGTAATACGAGGTGTCGTAATGCCAGCCGATGTGATCGCCCGGCTTCGTGTAGAAATAGAGCGCGTAGGCGTGGGGATCGTCTTCGGGAGAAAGTTGCAGCTTGTCGCCGGTGATGGTTTCCAGCCACTTGATGAGCGCTTCCGACCGGTAAAGGTCCGCGATGAACGGCGCGAGCTTGTCGAGCGTATGGCGGCTCACGCTGCCGCCCGCCTTGTGACCCGGCAGATAGTTGCGGTTCACGGCCGGCATCACGTCGTGCACGGCGGAGATCAGGCGCTCGGTATAGTCGCGCGGCAGGAAGTCCTCGATATAGAGAAACGAGCCCTGCCGGCCGTATTCGTCGCGCAGCGCAGGCGTCTGCAGCACGGCGAGGCGCGCGTTCATCGTCGCGTCGATGTCGCGCTTCGACGGACGCGCGACCGTCGCCGCTCGCGCCGGCTGAGCCAGAGTGTTGTCCGGAGTTGCCGTATCGCTCATCTCACCGCCTGAAAATCGTTACCGTCTTTCCCGTGGGTCGCCTGCGCGCGCCGCCTCGTCTGCCGGACGACGCGCTGAAAGTCCACCGCCACATACACGGCGAAGAGCGGCGCGCCGATCGCCGCGGCGATCAGAAATGGCGTCATGCCGTTCAGGATGGTCACGACCGGCAGCAGGTAAAGCACGTCTTCCGTTTCGAAGCCGGCCATTGATGCCTGTTTCGTTCCGGGCTTGCCGGCCATCGACTCGATGCGCATGCGCAGGAAGAAAATCAGCGCGACCGCGACGCCCGCGATGCCGCCGAGCCATTGGGCGGGCACGATCATCGACGGATGATGCACGGCGACGTAAAACCCGATGCCCAGGAACAAGAGCACGGTGACGAGCGCGTCGCACGCGAGGTCGTAAAAGTGGCCGATCTTGCTCGATTGCCCGCTGATCCGCGCGAGTTCGCCGTCGGTGTGGTCGACGAGATTCGAGAGCGCGATCAGCAGCGCGCCGAGCGTGCACATCCAGAACTGACCGAGCGACAGATAATACGCTCCGGCCAAACCGATGGCGAGGCGCAGTGTCGTCAGATGATTGGGCGTTACCGGAGTGCCGACGAGCGGCGTAACGAGGCAGCGGGCGAGCCGCGCGTCCCAGGTGGTGGGCTCGGGAACGGCTTTGGGATTGGGTGGACACGATTTTGTCATCACGCGAATATATCGCTAATTCGCCGAACCTGCATATATTGCGGCCTGCCCTCGCGGCGATCATTCCCTGTTCAGTCAAGGCCGACGGGCGTTTCTGAAACGTCGAACGCGCCTGTGAACAAAACCGGCGGCGGCGTATCGCGGAATTAATTGCCGATGCTTTCCGCCGCGTTCTTCTCCGGCGATGCGGCGGCTGAAAGCGCGCCGTTTCGCATCGATTGGACATTCGCACAAGACCCGACGCGACAAAGGCGGCTTCGCGCAACGAAGCCGCCTTTGCGGGCCCGATCCCGAGCGATCAGTCGACGGATTTGGCCGCCGGCGCCGGCGCGGGGACCACATTGCGCTCGTTCGAATTGAGCGACGCCGCCGTTTCGTTCGAGACACCGCCGTTCTTGTCCACCGGAAGCGTCACGGTGCGCACCGTCCCGTTGCCGAGCGGGAAGTCGGCGAGCGCGCTGCGCGTGAGATACGGCATCGCCTGATAGAGCGAGGCGTCGTCCGTCGAATTCACCGCCGTCACCTTGTAGACCTCGCGGCCCGTCTTGCGGTCGGTCATGCGGATCTGCAATGCGTGGATGTACACCGGATAGCTCTGATCGACGTAACCCGTCGGACCCCACGGGCCGTACGGACCCCAGCCGCCCCACGGTCCCCAGAACGGACGGCCGTAGGGACCGTACATCGGCCACGGATCGTAATAGACCGGCTGGCGCACGGTCATCAGATCGCCGCGAACCGAATAGGCGAGCGCCACCTGATAGCGCGCGCTCGCATCGGGCACCTGGTGGAAGTTGTACTTCGACAATTCGCTGGCGACGAGCGTCTCATAGGTCGTCTGCTCGATGCTGTTGGCCTGCTCGCCCTGACGCGCGAAGGCATAGGTTCGCGTCGCGTCGCTACCGCTCCAGTCGGAGAAGGCGGTAACCTGCGTCTGCACGTAGGTCGTGCAGCCCGCGAGCCACAGCGCCGCCAGCATCAACGCCGCCCACCTGCAGGGCGCCTTGATCAGGAAATTCATGGTCGTCCTCACCTCGGAAACTGCCATTCTTAGTTATAGATAGTGCGAGCGCGCCGCGCACGAACCGGCCGTATGCGGACCACGCGGCGAACGGCGGGAAGCCGCCGCTCGCGATCGACGGGCGTTTTGTACAATGGTTCGACATGCCTCGCCCGCATTCGTGCCCGAGCGACACGCTCGGGCGATGCGCCCGCGCCGCCCCATTCACTTTGAAGATCTTGCCATGTCTACCACGACCGCATCAGCAGTGATTCGCCGCCAGGACTACACGCCGCCCGCCTTCCTGATCGACTCCGTCGCGCTCGAGTTCGACCTCGTGCCGACGCGCACGGTCGTGAAGAACACGATGAAGCTGCGCCGCAACCCCGACGCGCGCGGCGAGGCGTCCCGGCTCGAACTGATGGGCGAGCAACTCGAATTCGTGAGTGCGGCGATCGATGGCGTCGCGCACGCGGACATCCGCGTCGACGAAAGCGGACTCTCCATCGGCAATATTCCTGCGGATGCCTTCGAGCTTAGCATCGAGAGCATCTGCAATCCGGCCGGGAACACGACGCTCTCCGGACTTTATGTCTCCAGCGGCAACTTCTTTACGCAGTGCGAAGCCGAGGGCTTTCGGCGCATCACCTACTTCCTCGATCGCCCCGACGTCATGGCCACTTACACCGTGACGCTGCGCGCCGACAAGGCGGCGTATCCGGTGCTGCTGTCGAACGGCAATCTGATCGAGGAAGGCGATCTGCCCGACGGCCGCCACTTCGCCAGATGGGAAGATCCCTTCAAGAAGCCGAGCTACCTGTTCGCGCTCGTCGCGGGCAAGCTGGTGTGCATCGAAGAGCGCATCGAGTCCGGCTCGGGCAAGGAGAAGCTGCTGCAGGTCTGGGTCGAGCCGCACGATCTCGACAAGACCCGTCACGCGATGGATTCGCTCATCCACTCCATCCGCTGGGACGAGAAGCGCTTCGGGCTGGAGCTCGATCTGGACCGCTTCATGATCGTCGCGGTGAGCGACTTCAACATGGGCGCGATGGAAAACAAGGGCCTCAACATCTTCAACACGAAGTACGTGCTGGCCAATCCCGAAACCGCGACGGACACCGATTTCTCGAACATCGAGGCCGTGGTCGGCCACGAATACTTCCACAACTGGACGGGGAACCGCGTGACCTGCCGCGACTGGTTCCAGCTGAGCCTGAAGGAAGGCCTGACCGTGTTCCGCGATCAGGAATTCTCTGCCGACATGGCCGCGGGCGACGTCGAAGGCGCCGCGAGCGCAGCGGCGCGCGCGACCAAGCGCATCGAGGACGTGCGCGTGCTGCGTCAGATGCAATTCGCCGAGGACGCCGGCCCGATGGCGCATCCGGTGCGCCCCGAGAGCTACGTCGAGATCAACAACTTCTACACGATGACCGTCTACGAGAAGGGCTCGGAAGTCGTGCGGATGTATCAGACGCTCTTCGGCCGCGACGGCTTTAGGCGCGGCATGGATCTCTACTTCCAGCGCCACGACGGCCAGGCCGTGACCTGCGACGACTTCCGCCATGCGCTCGCCGACGCGAATCACCGCGATCTCGCGCAGTTCGAACGCTGGTATAGCCAGGCGGGCACGCCGCGCGTCTCCGTGCGGGCGAAGTACGACGCCGCCAGCAAGCGCTATACGCTCACGCTCACCCAGGGCTACGGCGAAGCCTCCGAAGCCGCGCGCGAAACGCAGAAAGGACCGCTTCTGATTCCGTTCTCGGTCGGACTGATCGGCAAGAACGGCGCGGATTTGCCGCTGCGTCTCGAAGGCGAGAAGGAGCCGAACGGCACGACGCGCGTGCTCGAATTCACTGGGCGCGAGCAGTCGTTCACCTTCGTCGACGTGAACGAAGCGCCGCTGCCGTCGCTGCTGCGCAATTTCTCGGCGCCGGTGATCGTCGAATACGACTACACGAACGAAGAACTCGCGTTCCTGCTCGCCCACGACAGCGATCCGTTCAACCGCTGGGAAGCCGGCCAGCGTCTCGCCACGCGCGAGCTGCTCTCGCTCGCCGAGCGCGCGGCGAAGGGCGAGGCGCTTGCCATCGACGATCAGGTGATCGCCGCGTTCGCCCGGGTGCTCGACGACACGACGCTCACGCCCGCCTTCCGCGAGCTCGCGCTGATGCTGCCCTCGGAAAGCTATCTCGCCGAGCAGATGGCCGTGTCCGACCCGGCCGCCGTGCACGCGGCGCGCGTCTTCATGAGCCGGCGCCTGGCGTCGCAATTGCGCGACAGGTGGCTCGCGACCTATGAGGCGAACCGCACGCCGGGCGAATATCGTCCGACGCCGGAAGATGCCGGCAAGCGCGGCCTCAAGAACCTCGCCCTCGCCTATCTGAGCCAGCTCGAGGATCCGGCCGAAGCCGTCAAGCTCGCGCAGGCGCAATACGATGCCGCGAACAACATGACCGACCGCTCGGCCGCGCTCGCCGCCTTGCTGCTGGCAAGCGCGACGAAGGGCGCGGATCCGGCCGTCGCGGATGCCGCCCTTGCGGACTTCTATCGGCGCTTCGAGAACGAGGCGCTCGTCATCGACAAGTGGTTCGCGCTCCAGGCGACGCAGCGCGGCGGCCCGGACCGCAACGTGATCGAGATCGTGCGCAAGCTGATGCAGCATCAGGCGTTCACGTTGAAGAATCCGAATCGCGCGCGCTCGCTGATCTTCAGCTTCTGCAGCGGCAATCCGGCGCAGTTCCACGCCGCCGACGGCTCCGGCTACGCGTTCTGGGCCGAGCAGGTGATCGCGCTCGACGCGCTGAATCCGCAGGTCGCCGCCCGTCTCGCGCGCGGGCTCGAACTGTGGCGGCGCTTCACGCCGCAGCTGCGCGAGAAGATGCACGCGGCATTGAGCGAAGTCGCATCGAAGGCGAAATCGCGCGACGTGCGCGAGGTGGTCGACAAGGCGCTCGCCGCGTAAGCACTGTTTCGTCTGGATTTTTCGTGGTTTAGCGGCCGCCGCGCGGAATTTCGTGCGGCGGCCGTTCTCACTGATGGCGGATAGACGCGGACGCTGTCACACGGAGCCCCGGGTCGAGCGGTTAGAATCGCAAATATTCGTCTAACGCTCACGGAGCCCGCATGTCCTCCATCTCCAGCCGCACTACGCTCACCAAGTATCTGATCGAGCAACAGCGCGAACACCAGAACCTGCCCGCCGATCTGCGTCTTCTGCTTGAAGTCATCGCGCGAGCCTGCAAGCAAATCGGCTATCACGTGAGCAAGGGCGCGTTGGGCGAAGCGCTCGGAAGCGCCGGCAGCGAAAACGTCCAGGGCGAAGTCCAGAAAAAGCTCGACGTGCTGTCGAACGAAATCCTGCTCGAAGCCAACGAATGGGGCGGCAACCTGGCCGCGATGGCGTCGGAAGAGATGGAAAAGATCTTCCCGATTCCCAACCGCTATCCGAAGGGCAACTACCTGCTGACGTTCGATCCGCTCGACGGCTCGTCGAACATCGACGTGAACGTGTCGATCGGCACGATCTTCTCCGTGCTGCGCTGCCCGGACGGCGTCGAGCCGAGCGAACAGGCGTTCATGCAGCCGGGCTCGCAGCAGGTCGCCGCGGGCTACGCGGTGTACGGGCCGCAGACGGTGCTCGTGCTGACGACCGGCCACGGCGTGAACTGCTTCACGCTCGATCGCGAGCTCGGTTCGTGGGTGCTCACGCAGCGCGACATGAAGATTCCGGTCGATACGCGCGAGTACGCGATCAACGCATCGAACAGCCGTCACTGGTATGAGCCGGTGCAGCGTTATGTCGGCGAGCTGAATGCCGGCAAGGACGGCCCGCGCAAGGAAGACTTCAACATGCGCTGGATCGCGTCGATGGTCGCGGACGTGCACCGCATTCTGAGCCGCGGCGGCATCTTCATGTATCCGGCCGATCGCCGCGATCCGTCGAAGCCCGGCAAGCTGCGCCTGATGTACGAAGCGAACCCGATGGCGTTCATCGTCGAGCAGGCCGGCGGCGCCGCCACCAACGGCGAGCAGCGCATCCTCGATATCGTCCCGACGAGCCTGCACCAGCGCGTGCCGGTGTTCCTCGGATCGAAGAACGAAGTGGATCGCGCAACCCGCTACCATCTCGAAAAGAAAATTTGATTCAAGCTATTGCCAAAACGAGAAAACGGTCGCTATAATTTTGTTTCTCTGATGCCGGAATAGCTCAGACGGTAGAGCAGCGCATTCGTAATGCGAAGGTCGGGGGTTCGATTCCTCTTTCCGGCACCAATCAAGATTCAGGCAGCATAAAAAACCCGCGTTCACGCAAGTGACGCGGGTTTTTGTTTTTGGCCTGCAACTATCGATTTGCTCCGAATCCTCCATGTTCCCGACGGAATGTGTTCCGCGCGAACTTTTGCGCCGATGCAACGATCGCCTCCATCGTTCACGGCACTGCGCGTCATTCCTAAAATCGCTCCCACCGATTTCACGTTACGCCGCGTCGCGAGTCTGATTTGCGCCTTACGTGCGGTTTCGTACAACAACGAACCATTTTCCGCTCTGCACCATCAAGCGTCAACGATGGTTTCCCGGTATCGTTATATCCATAGAGGAAACGCTACAGTTTTGGTGCGAGCTTGCCGCATCGGGCGGCAAGCGAGGCTGGGCGCGGCTCGTCGGGCAGCAGTTTTTGCAGCGGAGATTGGAGCGACGGCGATGCATTACCGATGCATCGAGGTCCGAAACACGAACGATCATGCGCTGGGCAATATGTGCGCCGATTTGGCTCAAGTCGAATCGGCAACGATCCGATAACGCATTTTGAGAGGGATCTGTATTTGGTATTTCGGCCGGGTGCGGCGGCGCAATAACCGCATCGGCCAGTTGGCGCAATTGTGTGAAGTCATGGAGGAGAGAAATCATGGACGCGAAACCGACGAAAATCCCGACGCCCGACAAAGTGCATTGTCCGGATCAGGATCCGGTTGGCGTCGAATTTCTCGCGACCGAGTTGCCCGAGCACGTCCGGGCCTTCTTCGACGAACAGCGCAACGCTGCGAAGTCGAAATAAGGCGGACGCGCTGGATTACCCCGTCGTCGTGAGAACGACGCCCGCCGCGCGCGGCGCATGGACCGGAAGGTCCGGATATGGCTCAAGCCAGGACGCGTCGCGCCCCTCATTCATGGCCGCATCGGGGTCAGTCGTGCGGTTCGGCTCGCGCCGAGACCTCTTTACTCATTGAGCAACGTTCCGGGCTGAGCCGACAGTGCGCTATGCTGGCGCTTTTGCCCGGACACCGATGCGCCGCCGATCGAAGTCTTCCCTTCTCGCTTTTGCCGCCTCGGCCTGCGTGCTTGCGCTCGCCGCGCCCGCGTCCGCCCGTGCCGATGGCGACGATACCGCCTTTACCAACCTCATCGCCCTCGTCTCGCAACGGCTCGCGCTCGCGGAGCCGGTCGCGCGCTGGAAATGGGCGCATCGCGAGCCGATCACCGACGCGCCGCGCGAAGAGGCGCTGCTCAAGCATGTCGAGGAAAAAGCCAGTGCCGCGCAGGTCGATCCCGAGTTCGCGCGTCAGTTCTTCCGCGATCAGATCGAAGCGAGCAAGGATGTGCAGAACGTGCTGTTCGCCAACTGGCGCGCGTTGAAGGCAGCACCGGAAGAATCGCCGCCCGATCTCGCGAAAGACACACGCCCGAGGCTCGATCGCCTCACGCAGTCGCTCGTGTCGGCGCTCGCGCGCGTCGAGCCGATCCGTCATGCGGACGATTGCCCTCTCCGGCTCGCCGAGAGTCTCGCGCGCTGGAAGCATCTGACGCGCTATAACTCGTCGATGAACGCGCCGCTCACGCGCGCGCTGTCGCATGTCTGCGCAAGCGGCGGCGTGGGCGCGGTCGGCTGATCGAGCGTCTAGACGGCGGCCGCTAGCGTTTCGGCGGTGAGCGGCGTCACGGCCAGGCCGCGTGCGAGACGTTCGCTCAATATCCGAAAAGTCGACAGTTCGAACGCGGGCGCCGCGACGCTCGCGCGCAATGCGCCTGCCTGCGCGAGCGTGTCGGCCGAGCCGAGATAGCGCCAGTTCTCGATGACGTGCCACACGCGCTGCGCCGATGCGGCGTCGCGCTCTTCGATGGCGATCGCGCCCGCGTAGGGCCACGGCGCGCCGCGGACATCGTCCGGACGCGACTTCGGCGCGCGATTCTGCGCCGGACGCAACGCCGCGATCCACTGCGCCTCGGCGAGCAGCGCGCCGATCTCGCCGCCCGTCGCCTTCCATTCGACACGGCGCACGAGCGCGGCGAGTCGCAGATCCTTCGCGGAGCGCCGCGGTCCGACGAGATGCGAGCGCACGCGCTGACGCAGCCGCACGCTTCTGCCGGCGTAGAGCGGCGTGTCGTCGTCGCCGTAGAAGATGTATACGCCGCACCCTGCGGGAATCCGTTCGATCGTGTCTTCGTCGATGCATGCGGCGAGCTGGAACCGGCGCGTCACTCGTTCGAGATGCGCGTGCATGACGTCCGGCCCATGAACGCGATGCAGGTGTTGCCAGAACTGCCAGAGGAGATCGGCGTCGGCGAGCGCACGGTGCCGCGCCGATGGCACGAGGGCGTGCCGCTCCACGAGCGCATCGAGACCATGACGGCTTTCCGCCGGATAGACCGCGCGCGAAAGTTGCACCGTGCAGAGCACGTCCGGCGCGAAGCGAAGACCGACGCGCCTGAATTCGCCCTTCAGGAACCCATGGTCGAAGTGCGCGTTGTGCGCGATGAAGAGCCGGCCGCTCATCCGCTCGAGCAGGCCCGAGGCGAGTTGCTCGAAGGTGGGCGCGTCGCGGACCATGGCGTCGTTGATGCCGGTCAGCTGCTGGATGAACGCGGGAATCGGTTTCTGCGGGTTGACGAGCGACGTCCACTGCGAGACGCCCTGCGGCCCGACCTCCACGATGCCGATCTCGGTGATGCGGTCCACGCCGAACGTCCCGCCGGTGGTTTCGAGATCGACGAACACGATGGGCTCGGACGGATAGGCAAAGCTGGATGAGGAGTCGAGATGCATCGTGGACGGCGAAGGAGGCGGCGCGACGGGCCGAAATGGGCGGAAACGCGATAGCGAAAGGATTGCCCATTCTAACGCAGCGCGCTGCGCCGGGCTGCGATGGGAGCGAGGCGCGATTCACGATTCGAGCCGATGTTTTCGCTCCGGCGCTTGCGAATCATTTGGCGGCGACGTTTATTTAACGACGTGCGGTTTAAGCATCTGATTAATTCTCAGCGAAACCCATCGGTTAAATAATAGACAATAGCGAATAACCCGTAATAGAATTCCCTGATTAACAGCGATTCTTTTGCCCGCATTCAACGCGTCTCCGGTTGGCTCGCCCTCGTCCTCTGCGCCGGGGGGCTCGGGTCGCACGCCACGGTGCGCCCAACGGCTCGACGATTCGACGGCGGCAAGGGCGCACGGCGAGTCTTCAGCATCATCGGATAATCCGTTGATATTCTCGAATGATGCCTTCGACAATGTCGGCACGGGTGCGATAAATTAGAGCGCCTCACGATTAACCAGATCGGCAGAGATTATCCGCCTTGGCCCGGGAGAATCTCCATTCAAGCATCGATCCCATTTAGCGTGCCCATCAGTCTTCCGAACGAATAATATCATTCCTGTAATAAAATTATTCGAATCGTAAGTGTTTACGCGCCTTGCCCGATTCTCCGTTATTAAGCAACATAAAGACAGCTTTGCAATTCAAACGTAATGGAGGATCGTGGTAATGACTCAACTCAAGCGTGTCGCGCACTGGTTGAAATCGCTTGCCGCGCCGACGATCACGCCGGAGACCGCAGCCGTCTCACCGCTCGAATTCCGCCCCGCCGCCTGGCACGGCGATCACTGGCAGAACCTTCTGGCCTCGCCCATGGACGCCCGCCGCTACGTGATCGAAGACTGGGCCACGCCCCTCGACGACGACCTCGTCGCAGAAGAAACCACGGCGTCGACTTGGGCCTAGCGCAGGGCAAAAAAAAAGCGCGACCAGGAAGTCGCGCTGACAAAGTTTGGAGATCTTTTCCGTCAACGAAAAAGTCTGCTTCGGAAAGCAGAGAGTTCAGTATAGCGATGCGTCCCGCATAAATTACCTGCAAAAATCACAAACCTCTGTTTCGAAAATATCAACAATCGATTTTCGGAAGTTTTACGTTGTTTTTCCACGCCAATTCGTGTCGCGCACGCGCAACGTCGATTGGTTGACACCTTCCGCCTTGCCGCTTTATTTGAACATAAATCCTTGTAAATAAAGAAGAATATACGCAGCCCCGATCATTGCTGCCAGAAGAATGGTTTATTGCGGAAATTGGAACGCCCCGGCTGTAACACCGTCTTTACACTTCGTCTGGTCCGGAAACAAATGTGTCGGTCGCCGATGCGTTGCTCCTCCGCCCGCGCCTCTCGCAGCGCGCCGGAGGGAGGTTTCCTCAAAGCCTGGGTCTCGGGCCCAATCTGCTCTCGGAGTTACAAAGATGAAAAAGACTCTCATGGTCGCCGCCCTGACGGGCGTTTTTGCTACCGCCGCCCATGCGCAAAGCAGCGTCACGCTGTACGGCCTGATCGACGCCGGCATCACCTACACGAACAATCAGCAAGGCCACAGCAACTGGAAGGCGACGAGCGGTTCCGTCAACGGCAGCCGTTGGGGCCTGCGCGGCGCTGAAGACCTCGGCGGCGGCCTGAAGGCGATCTTCACGTTGGAGAACGGCTTCAACATCATGAACGGCACGAACGGCCAAGGCGGTCGTGAGTTCGGCCGTCAGGCATTCGTCGGTCTGTCGAGCAACCAGTTCGGCTCGGTGACCCTCGGCCGTCAATATGACTCCGTGGTCGACTTCGTCGGACCTCTGGCTCTGACGGGCACCCAATACGGCGGCACGCAGTTCGCCCACCCGTTCGACAACGACAACCTCGACAACACGTTCCGCGTCAACAACTCGGTCAAGTACACGAGCGCGAACTACGCCGGCTTCAAGCTGGGCGCGATGTACGGCTTCTCGAACGAAGCAGGCGGCTTTGCGGATAACCGCGCTTACAGCGTCGGCGCGTCGTACAACTACGGTCCGTTGAACGTTGCAGCCGCGTACATGCAGCTGAACAACGTCGGCTCGCCGACCAACAACGTCAACGGCTCGGTTACGACCGACAACACGCCGTTCGTCGCTGGCCGTCAGCGCATCTTCGGCGGTGGCCTGAACTACGCGTTCGGCCCGGCAACGGTCGGCTTCGTGTTCACGCAGACGATGCTGGACAACGCTTCGTCGATCACCAACGTCGGCTCGCAAGGCGCTGGCTCGATCAACCTGACCGATGGTCACGTCCGCTTCACCAACTACGAAGTCAACGGCCGTTACAACCTGACGCCGGCTCTGTCGCTCGCGGGTGCCTACACCTACACCGACAGCCGCATCGACGGCGAGAAGCCGAAGTTCCACCAATTCAGCCTGCAAACGGCGTACGCGCTGTCGAAGCGTACCGACGTGTACCTGCAAGGCGAATACCAGCACATGACCGACAAGGATAGCCTGCCGATCGGTGCGGTCATCAATGGCGTCGGCATGTCGTCGACGGGCAACCAGGTTTCGGCGACGGTTGGCATGCGTCACCGCTTCTAAGCTTCACAGGTAGTATTGCTGTAGAAAAGCCGCTCTTCGGAGCGGCTTTTTTTGCGCCCGTGCGCCGCCGCGGCGCCCCCGGCGCCCGCACGCTGCTCAGTGGGGATACCGCACGTCGACGATGTCGATCTGTTGCACGCCCGCGGGCGTATGCAGCGCCACCGTATCGCCGATCCTCGCCTTCAGAAGCGCCCTCGCGACCGGCGAAATCCAGCTCACGTAGCCGCGCTCGAGATCCACCTCGTCCACGCCGACGATCGTCACCGTCTTCACGTCGCCGTCGTCGCCCGCATAGTCCACCGTCGCGCCGAAGAACACCTGGTCGATGTTCTCCTGCTTGCTGCTGTCCACGACTTCCGCGAGATCCAGGCGTTTCGTCAGAAAGCGGATGCGCCGGTCGATCTCGCGCAGGCGCCGCTTGCCGTAGATATAGTCGCCGTTCTCCGAGCGATCGCCGTTCGAGGCCGCCCAGGAGACGAGCTTGACCACTTCCGGGCGCTCGTTGTCCAGAAGCTGCAGGAGCTCGTCACGCAGGCGCTGATGGCCGGCCGGCGTGATGTAGTTCTTCGTGCCCGCCGGGACGTCCGGATGGCCGAGTTCGAGGTCGTCGTCGCTGTCGTCCGACTCTTTGACAAATGCCTTGTTCATGATGCGAATCTAATTCGGATTCTCGGAAATACATGCGTTGGAATTATCAAGTTACCACGCCTTGCGCCCTCTTCGTCGAAGGAAAGTCGATAATTTGGCCGATACCCCTTCCTTTTTGGAATAGGCTTGGCTATAATTCCGCTTCTGCGTGCGGCTGTAGCTCAGTTGGATAGAGTACTTGGCTACGAACCAAGGGGTCGTGGGTTCGAATCCTGCCAGCCGCGCCATCTATTCTGATGTTTTCGCGTCGATCAACGAAAGCATCTCGCGCTTAACCACAAGCGCAGTGAAGTAACATAGCAGTACCGTTTTGCGTGCGGCTGTAGCTCAGTTGGATAGAGTACTTGGCTACGAACCAAGGGGTCGTGGGTTCGAATCCTGCCAGCCGCGCCATCTATTCTGATGTTTTCGCGTCGATCAACGAAAGCATCTCGCGCTTAACCACAAGCGCAGTGAAGTAACATAGCAGTACCGTTTTGCGTGCGGCTGTAGCTCAGTTGGATAGAGTACTTGGCTACGAACCAAGGGGTCGTGGGTTCGAATCCTGCCAGCCGCGCCATTTTTCGAAGGGCCTTTCACACGGAAGGCCCTTTTTGTTTTCGTCGCGCCGAATCGGCCGCGACGGGCGCTCAGACGCGCGGCGTCGACCCGATATCGCCGATATGCATGTCGGGCGTCGGCACATCCTCCACGGACACCACCGCGCTCGATTCCCCGATCGCCTCGGCGCGCACGCCGAGCAGCGATTGCGGACGCCGCAGGAATTCATCCTCGACCGTATCGCCGAACGCGTGCCGCACGAACGCGCGCAACAGCGCGATGCGCAGCGACGGGCCGCGCCCCTCCATCGTCTTGCCGTCCTTGCCGAAGCTCACGCTGCACACCACCTCGCCGCGCCCGTGATCGTGCATTTCGAGCCTGCAAGCGCGCTCCAGCACGACCGACGCGGCTTCCCACGAGGTCGACGGCAGGAAGCGCCCGTCCCACGGCCTGCCACGGTCGTTGCCGCGAATGGAGAGCGTCTCTCCGCTATCGGTGAAATGGATTTCCCGAACGAATTCGTGCAGCCCGCGCGCAACCCAGTAATCGAGCGTAGGGCCTTCGAGATCGGAAGTGTTCATTGCGGCGCCTCTCCTTGTCGTCGGTCGACGATGGCCATGCACGCCGCGTTCCCGCGCCGGTATCAGTAGTCGGCGCGTTCCCGGTCAATGCGCATGCCGCCGTCCTGATTGCGGTGATGCGGTTCGTCGCTCGGACGTTCGCGCGCGATGCGCATGACGTCCGGATTCGTCCTGACGCGGCGCATCACGTTGGCGAGATGCACGCGGTCGCTGACCTGGATCACGAAGCGCAGGAGCTTCGCTTCCTGCGACACGTCCTCGTCCATCGCGATGTGCACGATGTTCGCATCCGCCGACGTGATGTCGGCCGCGACGCGCGCGAAGACGCCCTTCGTGTTCTTCACGAGCACCTTCACCGCGACATCGAACAGACGGCCCGGCTGCGGCGCCCACGCGACGTCGATCCAGCGGCCCGGATCGCGCCGATGGATGCGCTGCGCGACGCGGCATTCGGTCGTGTGAATCGCCATGCCGAGCCCGATGCCGATGTAGCCCATGATGTCGTCGCCGGGAATCGGGCGGCAACACGGCGACAGCTGCACCGACATGCCCTCCGTGCCCGTGATGACCACCGGCGGCGCGGTATTGGTGTTGGTGTGCTCGCGCGGATGATGTTCGTCGTCGTCGCGGCCGTTCATCAGCACTTCGATGCGCTTGGCCATCACCGCCGCCACGCGCCGGCCGAGACCGATGTCCGCGAAGATCTCCTGACGCGTCTTGTTGCCCGTCCACTGCACGAGCTTTTCCCACACTTCCGGCGTGACATCCGACAGCGCGAGACCGTAGCCCTTCAGGCTCTGGTCGACGAGCCGCTCGCCCAGCTGGACCGACTCGTTCAGGCGCATCGTCTTCAGGTAGTGACGGATGGCCGAGCGCGCCTTGCCGGTGCGCACGAAGCCGAGCCATGCGGGATTCGGCTTCGAATACGGCGCCGTGATCACCTCGACGATGTCGCCGCTCTTCAGCTCCGTGCGCAGCGGCAGAAGCTCGTTGTTGATCTTGACCGCGACGCACTGGTTGCCCAGATCGCTGTGGATCGAATACGCGAAGTCGAGCGCGGTCGCGCCGCGCGGCAGCGGCATGATCTTCGACTTCGGCGTGAATACGTAGACCGCGTCCGGGAACAGGTCGATCTTGACGTGCTCGAGGAACTCGCTCGAGTCGCCCGCTTCGCTTTGAATGTCGAGCAGCGACTTGAGCCACTGGTGCGCGCGCTTCTGCACGTCATTCAGGTCCGCGCCGCCATTCTTGTACAGCCAGTGCGCCGCGACGCCCGCCTCGGCGATCTCGTGCATCTTGCGCGTGCGGATCTGGAACTCGATCGGTGCGCCGAACGGGCCGACCAGCGTGGTGTGCAACGACTGGTAGCCGTTGACCTTCGGAATCGCGATGTAGTCCTTGAACTTGCCCGGCACGGGCTTGTAGAGCGCATGCAGCGCGCCGATGCAGGTATAGCATTCGAGCGCGCTCTCGACGACGACGCGAAAGCCGTACACGTCGAGCACCTGCGAGAACGACAGCTGCTTGTCGCGCATCTTCTTGTAGATGCTGTAGATCGTCTTCTCGCGGCCGGTGACTTCCGCGTTGATCTTCGCATCCGCGATGGTGCGCTGCACCGCTTCGAGAATCTTGCCGACCACTTCACGCCGGTTGCCGCGCGCCGCCTTCACCGCTTTTTCGAGCGTGGCGTAGCGGTTCGGATTGAAGTTCGCGAAGGAGAGGTCCTGCAGCTCGCGATACGTATTGTTCAGACCGAGCCGATGCGCGATCGGCGCGTAGATATCCAGCGTCTCGCGCGCGACGCGCCGACGCTTCTCCGGCGGCACCGCGCCCAGCGTGCGCATGTTGTGCAGCCGGTCGGCGAGCTTGACGAGAATGACGCGCACGTCGCGCGCCATCGCGAGCAGCATCTTGCGGAAGTTCTCCGCCTGCGCCTCCTCGCGATTGCGGAATTCCATCTTGTCCAGCTTGGACAAGCCATCGACCAGTTCCGCGACCTTCGCGCCGAAGCGCTCCGCGATCTCGGTCTTGGTCACGCCCTGGTCTTCGATCACGTCGTGCAGCAGCGCCGCCATGATCGATTGCGCATCGAGCTTCCAGCCCGCGCAGATTTCGGCAACCGCAACCGGATGCGTGATGTACGGCTCGCCGCTCTGGCGATACTGCCCGAGATGCGCTTCGTCGCTGAAATGGAAAGCCGCCTTGACTTCCTTGATCTCTTCCGGAGAGAGATAGCTCGACAGCGCGTTGGTCAGTTTCGCGATGGAAACGACATCGTGCTTGCGCGGCTGTTCCGGCGTGGCGGTCGGGCCGAACAGGTGGCGGAAGGACTGTTCGAGGACCGCGTCGATGTACTTGCGCGCCGCATGCGGCTTGTCCGCATCGAGCATCGAATCCTGATCGATTTCGATATCGGGGTCCACGGCGGAGGAGACGGGCAACGGTGTCTGACTCATCTTCGCCTCCGTGGTGGTGTGACGCGCTTATACGTCGGTTGCAAAAAGTGAAACGGGTAAGCCTGTTACGAAGCAGGCGGCCCTCAGACGGGTACCTTCTTCAACATTTCGATGCCAACCTGGCCCGCGGCGATCTCGCGCAGCGCGACGACGGTCGGCTTGTCGCGGCTTTCGATCTTCGGCGTGTGGCCTTGCGCGAGCTGGCGCGCGCGATACGTCGCGGCGAGCGCGAGCTCGAAGCGATTCGGGATTTGTTTCAGGCAGTCTTCGACAGTGATGCGGGCCATGTTTGTTTCCTTCTCAATATGGACTTTATTCTACCTTATGTGACCGATACGACCCGGCCACTGCAGAGCGTCATGCTTGCGGCGTGGAGTGGATGCCGAGGTCCACGAAAAGCTGCGTATTGCGGGCGTATTGCGAGGTGAAGCGCAGGCGCGTCGCGGCGACGAGACAGCGCAATTCGGCGAGCGCGCGATCGAAGTTCTCGTTGATGACGACGTACTCCGCTTCCGACGCATGCGCCATCTCGCTACCGGCTGCCAGCAGGCGTCGCACGATGACTTTTTCGGAATCCTGGCCGCGTTTCTTGAGGCGATCTTCGAGCGCATCGAGCGACGGCGGCAGGATGAAGATCTCGACCGCGTTGCGGAACTGCTTCTTCACCTGCTGCGCGCCCTGCCAGTCGATTTCGAGCAGCACGTCGTGGCCGCTCTTCATCTGGTCCGCGATCCACAGCTTCGACGTGGCGTAGTAATTGCCGTGGACTTCCGCGCTTTCGAGAAACTCGCCCTTGTCGCGCCGCTCCATGAATTCGTCGACGGACACGAAGTGATACTGCATGCCGTTGGTTTCCTTCGGCCGCGGATCGCGCGTCGTGTAGGAAACGGACAGGCGGATGGCTTCGTCCTCGGCGAGCAGTGCGTTCACCAGCGTGGACTTGCCCGCGCCCGACGGCGCGACCACCATGAACAGGTTGCCGGGATAGATGCCCGTATAGTGGCTATGCGAGCGATGCGAGGTGTTCGGCATGATGTTGCGTTACTCCAGATTCTGTACTTGTTCGCGCATCTGCTCGATGAGCAGCTTGAGCGTCATCGATGCATCGGCGAGTTCCTTCGCGGCGGCCTTCGAGCCGAGCGTGTTCGCTTCGCGGTTCAGCTCCTGCATCATGAAGTCGAGCCGCTTGCCGACCTTGCCGCCCTTCTGCAGCACGTGGCGCGTCTCGGTCAGATGTGCGGCGAGCCGCTGCAATTCCTCCGCGATGTCGATGCGGATGCCGTACATCGTCACTTCCTGACGAATGCGCTCGGCGATCTCCTCGCGCGGCACGCTGGTCGCCGTGGCGCCTTCGGACGTCGCGATGCCGAGCGCGTCCTGCAGACGCTCGACGATCTTCTGCTGATGCTTCGCGATGAGCTCCGGCACGAGCGGCGTGATGCGCGCGACGATCGCTTCCATCTCCGTCACGTTGTTGACGAGCACGCTGGCGAGCGCCGCGCCTTCGCGCGCGCGCACTTCGACGAGATCGGCAATGGCCTGCTTGCCGCACGCGAGCACCGCTTCGCGCAGCGCTTCCGGCGACACCGCGCTTTCCGCGAGCACGCCGGGCCAGCGCAGGATTTCGCCGGTGCGCATGCGCTCGGCATCGGGAAACACGTCGAGCACGGCGCGCTCGAGCGTGGCGAGTTGCGTGAGCGCCTCGCGATTGAGCGCGCCCGCGTTCGCGGTCTGCTCGACGCGATTCAGGTTGATGCGGATATCGACCTTGCCGCGCGAGAGCTTCGTCATCAGCATTTCGCGCAATTGCGGCTCGGTTGCGCGCACGTCTTCGGGCATGCGGAAGTTCAGGTCGAGAAAGCGCGAATTCACCGTACGCAATTCCACCGATACGCCGACGCCCGAACCGCCCGCGCCATTGGGTCCCGCGCCATCCGCGGCGACTTCGCGCGTCGCGCTGGCATAGCCTGTCATGCTGTAGATCATGGTACGTCTCGCGATGTAAGCCTTCGTTGCGAAGGCCGGTTCATACGGAGCGCCCGGCGCTCTCGAAAGTGCCTTGGGAGCGGCACGCGTTTGGCCGCCGGGCGAAGAATCCGCATTATCCCATTTTTGTCACGAAGCCCGCCCGCATGCCACCGACGAGGCGTGTCCCCGCGTGTGCCGCGCGCGCAACGCCGCCGGGTGTTTGACGATAAAATCGGGCGTTATCGTGCGTGTTCCGCTTCGGGAGCACGCGCCTTCAATTCCATCATTCGATACCATGACCGACTCTCCCCTGCTCAAGTCTTCTCCTCCGCGCCCGAGCGGCCGCCGCGCAAATCAGCTGCGCGACGTGCGCATCACGCGGAATTACACGAAGCACGCGGAAGGCTCGGTGCTCGTCGAATTCGGCGATACCAAGGTGATCTGCACCGCGAGCATCGCCGAGCGCGTGCCCGAATTCCTGCGCGGGCGCGAGCAAGGCTGGCTCACCGCCGAATACGGCATGCTGCCGCGCGCCACGCATACGCGCAGCGACCGCGAAGCCGCGCGCGGCAAGCAGACGGGCCGCACCCAGGAGATCCAGCGCCTGATCGGCCGCGCGCTGCGCTCGGTGTTCGATCTGAACGTACTCGGCCCGCGCACGCTGCATATCGACTGCGACGTGATCCAGGCCGATGGCGGCACGCGCACGGCGAGCATCACGGGCGCGTTCGTCGCGGCGCACGATGCAGTGGGCAAGCTGCTCGCGGCGGGCAGGATCGCGAAATCGCCGGTGAAGGATTTCGTCGCGGCGATCTCGGTCGGCATCTTCGAAGGCTCGCCGGTGCTCGATCTCGACTACGACGAAGACTCGCAATGCGATACCGACATGAACGTCGTGATGACGGGCGCGGGCGGCTTCGTCGAAGTTCAGGGCACGGCGGAAGGCGCGCCCTTCTCGCGCGAGGAAATGAACGAACTGATCGCGCTCGCCGACAGCGGCATCCGGGCGCTGGTCCTGAAACAGAAGGAAGCGCTGGGGATTCAAGGTGTCTGATTCCACTCGATTGGGCCGCGTCGTCCTCGCATCGAACAACGCGGGCAAGCTGCGCGAATTCGCCTCGCTGCTGGATGCCGCGGGCATCGAACTGGTCGCGCAGGGCGAGCTCGGCGTTCCCGAGGCGCCGGAGCCGCACGCGACCTTCGTCGAGAATGCGCTCGCGAAGGCGCGGCACGCATCGGCGCTCACCGGCCTGCCCGCGCTCGCCGACGATTCCGGCCTGTGCGTGCGCGCGTTGAACGGCGCACCGGGCGTGTATTCGGCGCGCTACGCGTCGATGAACGGCGGCGAAAAGAGCGACGCCGCGAACAACGCGCGCCTCGTCGCCGATCTTGCCGGCGAGACCGACCGCCGCGCGTACTACTTCTGCGTACTCGTGCTCGTGCGGCACGCGGACGATCCCGAGCCGCTCATCGCGGAGGGCCGCTGGCACGGCGAAGTGATCGACGCGCCGCGCGGCGCGCACGGCTTCGGCTACGACCCGCACTTCTTCCTGCCGTCGCTCGACGCGACCGCCGCCGAACTCGATCCTGCGCGCAAGAACGCGCTGAGTCATCGCGCGCTCGCGCTGCGCGACCTGCTGCAACGACTGAAGGAACTTGCGTGAGCGCCGGACCCGAAGGTACCCCAACCCGCATCAATGTCGTGCAGGCTTTCACGTCGCCGGGGAGCATCCGGCTGACGTCGCTGCCGCCGCTCTCGCTGTACGTGCATTTTCCGTGGTGCGTGCGCAAGTGCCCATACTGCGACTTCAACTCGCACGAATGGAAGGACGACACGTTCCCCGAGGAACGCTATCTCGACGCATTGCGCGCCGATCTGGAAAGCGCGCTGCCGCTCGTGTGGGGACGGCAGGTGCATACGATCTTCATCGGCGGCGGCACGCCTTCGCTGCTTTCGGCGCAGGGGCTCGACCGGCTTCTCTCCGATGCACGCGCCCTGCTGCCCATCGACGCCGACGCCGAGATCACGCTCGAAGCCAATCCCGGCACGTTCGAAGCGGCGAAGTTCGCGCAGTTTCGCGCGAGCGGCGTGAACCGCCTGTCGATCGGCATTCAGAGCTTCAACGAAGCTCACCTGAAGGCGCTCGGCCGCATTCATGATGCGACTCAGGCCCGCAAAGCCGTCGAAATCGCGGCGAAACACTTCGACAACTTCAATCTCGATCTGATGTTCGCGCTGCCGCGGCAGTCGCTCGAAGAATGCAGGCAAGACATCGAGACGGCCATCTCGTTCGCGCCGCCACATCTGTCGCTGTATCACCTGACGATGGAGCCGAACACGCTCTTCGCCAAGTATCCGCCCGCCGTGCCGGACGACGATGCCGCCGCCGACATGCAGGACTGGATCCACGAACGCACGCGTGAAGCGGGGTACGACCACTATGAAGTGTCGGCGTATGCGAAGCCGCATCGGCAGAGCAGGCACAACCTGAACTACTGGCGTTTCGGCGATTACCTCGGCATCGGCGCGGGCGCGCACACGAAGCTGTCGTTCCCGTCCAAGATCCTGCGTCAGGCGCGTTTCAAGCATCCCGCGACGTACATGGACCACGCGCTCGCGCCTTCCGAGACCGCGATTCAGGAAGAGCGCGAGGTCGGCCCGCGCGACCTGCCCTTCGAGTTCATGCTGAACACGCTGCGTCTCGTCGAAGGCTTTCCGGTGCACTCGTTCGTCGAGCGCACGGGATTGTCGCTGTCCGCGATCGAGCCCGCGCTCGTCGAGGCGGAGAAGCGCGGCCTCATCACACGCGATATCGAACGCATCGCGCCGACCGAGCTCGGCCAGCGCTTCCTCAACGATCTCCAGGAACTGTTCCTGAAGGACCCGAAAAATTGAGCGCGCCCACGATGGCGCCCGGCTCGGTGATGCGGCATCGCCCGTTCGCGCTTTTCTGGACCGCGCGAGTGATGTCGTCGGTGGCGTTTCAGATGATGTCGGTCGCGATCGGATGGCAGGTCTACTCGATCACGCATAGCGCTTACGCGCTCGGTCTCGTCGGACTCGCGCAGTTCGTGCCGATGTTCGTGCTGACGCTCGTCGTCGGGCACGTCGCGGATCGTTACGACAGGCGCGCGATCGCGTACGTCTGCCAGGCGATCGAAGGCGTCGCCGCGCTCGTGTTGTGCCTCGGCGCGTGGCACGGCTGGCGCGACGTCGCGCCGATCTACGCGATTGCCGCCATCACCGGCGCGGCGCGCGCGTTCGAATCGCCTTCGATGGCCGCGCTCTTGCCCAATCTCGTCGCGCGCCATCAGTTGCAGCACGCAAGCGCGTGGTCGACGTCGGCGAACCAGACCGCGCAGATCCTCGGTCCCGCGATGGGCGGCGTGCTTTACGGCCTGGGCGCGCTCACCGTGTACGGCGCCGTCGCCGTCGCGTTTCTCGTTGCTGCGTGCGCGGTCACCGCGATCCGGATCGACGAGGCCGTGCGCATGCGCGCGCCGCTGTCGTTCGAGGCGCTGTTCTCGGGCATCGGCTTCATTCGCAGCAAGCCGGTGATTCTCGGCGCGTTGTCGCTCGACCTCTTCGCCGTGCTGCTCGGCGGCGCGACCGCGCTCCTGCCCGTCTATGCGCGCGACATTCTCCATACCGGCCCGTGGGGGCTCGGCGTTCTGCGCGCGGCGCCCGCGGCCGGCGCGCTCACCGGGTCGATCTGGCTCGCGCATTTTCCGCTGCGGCAACGCGCGGGCACGGCGCTGTTCGGCGGCGTGATCGCGTTCGGCATCGCGACCATCGTGTTCGGGATCTCGCGCAACATCTATGTATCGCTCGTCGCGCTGGCGGCGCTCGGCGCATCGGATGTGATCAGCGTGGTCGTGCGCATGTCGCTCGTGCAGTTGCAGACGCCCGATGAGATGCGCGGGCGCGTCGGCGCGATCAACTCGCTGTTCATCGGGACATCGAACCAGCTCGGCGAATTCGAATCGGGGATGACGGCGGGATTGTTCGGCGCGGTGCCGGCGGTGCTGATCGGAGGCATCGGCACGATCGCCGTGGCGCTGCTCTGGATGCAGCTTTTCCCCGCGCTCAGGGCGACGAAATCGCTCGAAGGCTGAGCGCGCCTTTCCGCCGATGACTTGCGCTACAATACGCGCCTTGCTGGAGGTGTGGCCGAGCGGTTTAAGGCACCGGTCTTGAAAACCGGCGAAGGAGCGATCCTTCCGTGAGTTCGAATCTCACCGCCTCCGCCACAGGGTAAGAGAAAGCCTCGTAAGTTCAACGACTTACGGGGCTTCGTCGTTTCTGGCCCAGCGACCGGGCTCGAAGCCCGGTTACACGTGACGCGACAGCAAACTTTCGGACAAAACGCCTTTTCCCCGCGCCGTCCGCGACGTATCTTCACTCTGCTTCCTTTCCGCGTTCTTCTCACGCGCGGTGCGGAGGTGTTTGAAGGGCAAGGCTTCAATTTGGGCCTCGCAGCAAGCGAGGCCGTTTTTTTTGGCGAAGGCATCGACCCGATCGCACCTCACGCGAAAATCGATGTGAACAAGGCGGCCGGTTTGTCATCTAACCGCCCTCATCGATAACAACGCGGAGAATCGCCCATGAAGCCAGGCCGCATCATGCCCATCCTCTTCGGCTGTGTCGTCGCCGCGAGCCTGCCGGCACATGCCCAGCCTCAGCCCAACGCTCAGTGGCGCGTCACGGAAACGACGCTCTTCGATCTGATCCAGAACGGCTACGGCATCGCCGCCGTCACGAGCGTCGCCGCGCGCAGCATCGGCCTGCCCGAAGACACCTACATCCTTCAGAAGGCCAACAGCGTGTATCGCTGCGTGGAGACCCGGGCCGCGGAAACGGGCACGGTGCGAACCACGGCGCCGATCCGTTGCGCCGAACTCGTCAAGCCCTATAGCGACTGACCGGGAAAAAGACGACGGCGCCTCTCGCGAAGCGCCGTCCTTCGATCAATTGTCGTCCGATCTGACCGGCGGCCGGACATGCGGAACCGGCTCCGCCTGTGCCGCATCCTGTTTGGGCGTGGTGCGTTTCGATTCGCTCTTCGAAGGCGCCGCGGATGCCGGTTGCTGCTGCCGGGCGGGTGCGCCGGACGGTGAAGGATGGCTCTTGCGTGACATGGCATTCTCCCGAATGGCCAGGGGACATCCCCTCACATTACCTTAGCACCGCCGCGCCGTAGCCGCACTCGCGGCGCGTATCAGCCAACCGGCGCCTCGCCCTCTCCCGACTGCTTGCCCGGCCGATCGTTCGGCCCCTGCTTGCGGTCCTCGTCACCGCGCTCGGGCAGCTTGCTCTTCTCGTTGTCGCTATGTTCGACGGGCTTGTCGCTCTCCGCACGATTTGTCTCGCTCTTCATGGCTCCCTCCTCGATACCTTTCGGATGAAAGAACCCGAGCAAGTCCCGCGCCCGAGCGCGCGCATGCGCACGCTTTCCTCACTTTCGCCCGGCGCACGAACTACCATTGAAGTACCACTCTCTTGCGCACTCGTATCATGTCAGCCCCGCTCTTCCGGTCCGCCATCGGCGCGCTCATCGGCACATGCGCCGCGCTCGCGATGACCGCCTGCACCATCACGCCGCCGCCGGGTGTCGTGGCCGCGCGCGCCGCCGCTGCTCCCCCCGTGTCTGGTCAGACGCTCGACGACTACAAGAAACGCATCGCCCAGCGCATCTTCGAGCGTAATCCGTCGCTCGTGCTCAAGGGCACGCCGCAGGCGATGCTGCGCTCCTTCGTCCTGGTGTCGTTCACGGTGGACCGGGGCGGGCGGCTCGTCGAATCGTCCGTGTATCGCACCAATGGCGACGACGAAGCCGAAGCCACCGCGCTCGCCTCGCTGCGCCGCGCGGCGCCGCTGCCCGCGCCGCCTGCGCGCCTCCTGAACGGCAACGGCCAGCTCGAGCTCTTCGAAGGCTGGATGTTCAACGACAACGGCCAGTTCCAGCTGCAGACCTCGCATTCGCCGCAAGCGGCGACCATCGACTAGTTGGCGCTCGCCGCGCACGATCGTTATAATTTTTCGCACCCCCTGCCGGACCCGCGTCCGGCGCGGCCTTCGCCGCGCGCCCACCCCGCGCGCCGCGCGAAGCGCCTGAGTGCAGCCCGACTGCGCCGCGACCACGCGCGCTACTCGCGCGCGCCGCCCCGGCCCTGGCTCCCCCCAGCCACGCACGCCGCTACCGCCATTCCTACAAAAACCTGACGCGCGCCGGTCGCCCTTCGCCAGGCGAGGCGCGCGACAATGCTTCGCAACAAGCAACACGACGCAACACGACAACGGAGACACCATGTCCTCACCTTCGCTTTCCGCCGCAAAGCCCGGCGACGGATCTCAAAGCGCTTCTCGCGTGATTTTCGCGAGCTTCATCGGCACAGCGATCGAGTTCTACGATTTCTACGTCTATGCGACGGCCGCCGCGCTCGTCATCGGTCCGGTGTTCTTCCCGCACGGCTCGCCCGCCGCGCAGGCGCTGTCCGCGTTCGTCACGTTCGGCATTGCGTTCTTCGCGCGGCCGATCGGCTCGTTCCTGTTCGGCCACTTCGGCGACCGCATCGGCCGCAAGTCGACGCTCGTCGCGTCATTGCTAGTGATGGGCGTCTCGACGACGCTCATCGGCTTCGTGCCCGGCTACGATTCGATCGGGAGTCTCGCGCCGATTCTCCTGTGCGTCCTGCGCTTCGGACAGGGCATCGGCCTGGGCGGCGAATGGGGCGGCGCGGCGCTGCTCGCGACCGAGTACGCGCCCCAGGGCAAGCGCGGCCTGTTCGGCATGTTCCCGCAGCTCGGCCCGTCGATCGGTTTCCTCGCGTCGAACGGCCTCTTTTTCGGACTCGCGCTCTCGCTCTCCGACGAACAGTTCCGCAGCTGGGGCTGGCGCGTGCCGTTCATCGTGAGCGCGGTGCTGGTCGCGCTCGGTCTGTATGTGCGCCTGAAGATCGCGGAGACGCCGGCGTTCCGCGCGGCCGTCGAGCGCCACGAGCGCGTGAAGGTGCCGGTCGCGGCGCTGCTCGGCAGCCATCTCATGCCGACGCTGCTCGGTGCGTTCGCGATGATCGTCTGCTACACGCTCTTCTATATCTCGACGGTGTTCTCGCTCTCGTACGGCGTCGGAACGCTGCACTTCGCGCGCGAGAAGTTCCTCGGCCTGCTCTGCTTCGCCGTGCTGTTCATGGCGATCGCCACGCCGATCTCCGCAATCGCGAGCGACCGCTTCGGGCGCAAGCCGGTGCTCCTGGCCGGCTGCATCCTCGCGGTTCTGTCCGGCTTCACGATGGCCCCGCTCCTCGGCAGCGGCGACACGATCCAGGTCGCCCTCTTCCTGACGATCGAGCTCTTCCTGATGGGCGTCACCTTCGCGCCGATGGGCGCGCTCCTCCCCGAGCTCTTCCCGACCAACGTGCGCTATACGGGCGCGGGCGTCGCGTACAACCTGGGCGGCATTCTGGGTGCGTCGGTCGCGCCGTACATCGCGCAATTGCTCGCCAATCGCGGCGGGCTGACGTGGGTAGGCGGCTATGTGTCGGCGGCGGCCGCGGTGAGCCTCATCGCCGTGCTGTGCATGCGGGAAACGCGCGATATCGCGCTCGAGTAACGATGGCGAAGGGAGGCCGGCGTTCAGCGGTCGCGCCGGTTGCCGACGTGCACCGGCACCGGCCGCCCCTCGATGACGGGCACGCGCGGCGGTGTCTGGCGCTCGGCGCCCTTCGCACGCGCCGCCTTCGCGGCCTTGCGATCCGCCCAGAAACGCGCGAGCCACAGCAGGCTGGCGATGGCGATTCCGTCGGCGACGAGCCCCAGGATCCAGTGCGACGGGTAGCGCCCGAGCCCGAGCACACCCATCGCGCGCAGCGTCGAATCCAGCACGAGCGATACGCACGTGCCCGCGATGAAGCACACGAGCCCTTGCTGCCCGATCGTCACGATGCCCGGCAGCTGGCGCGCAAGCTTGCCGACCCAGCCGGCATAGACCGCGCGCGCGACCACCCACGCAACCGCCGCGAAGCTCATGATGCGCAGGGTCGCGAGGTTCTGCTTCATGTATCCCGGCGGCGCCTGGGTTTCGAGGAACAGCTTGAAGAACGCGAAAGTCAGCGCGATCGCGATCGCACCGGCGGTCAGCCAGCGCGCGAGCCTGCCCGCGTGAAATTCGTCGCTGATCGGCTGCACGCGCGCGAGCACGCCGGTCATGAACATCAGTTGCCAGGCGAACGGATTGAACGACCACGCCTCCCCGTACGTGCCCGGCAGCACACGCAGTAGCGGTACGGCCGCGAGCCACACGAGCAGGCTGCCGAACATCGCGACGACGGGCTTCTTCTGCGCGAGCGGCACGATCACCGGCACGGCGAGCGCGAACACCGAGTACATCGGCAGCACGGAGGACAGATACGGCTGCTGACGCAGCAACGCGATATCGGCGAGCAGGCCGAACGGCCGCGCGAGGAAGTTCAGCCATTCGGTGTACTGGACCATCGGCGTGTCGATCTTCAGCGCCGTCAGCAGCGCGCCACCGATCAGCATCAGGAACGCCGTGAACAGATACGCGCGGTAGATCTCCCAGCTACGCCTGAAAAAACGTCGGCGGGCAGCCGAATCGCTACGGCGAGTCGCAAGCGCCGTATAAGCCGCCGCCGACGCGTAACCGCCGAGAAACACGAACACTTCTGCGGAATCGCAGAACGCGTATTGATGCAGCGTAAAGTGGGACAGCACGCTTCCCGTTATATGGTCCACCGCGATAATCAGCAGCACGATTCCTCGAAAGAAATCGACTTCGAGAGAACGTGTCGTCGGGGAAGTCATTGGCAAATGCTCCACGAACTGCGGTTCGGCGGCGCGGCGAGAAGGGGCCGTGCGCACATACGGGTTTGTACCTGATCCGGAGAGAAAATTCCCTTAATCAACCGGGATTTAAATTAACACTCGACGACGGTCGGCAAGCTGGCGGCAAAATGACTTTTTTGTCCGCTTTCCCGTCGATATGCCGATGCCTATACTCGAAGCGAGTTCGAAGAACAGCCTCGCGGAAACTTCCGCCGCGAACCAGAAAGGAGGCCGCCGTGCAAATTCATCTGCAGAGTTCACATCTCGTCGCGATCATCGCCATTGCGCTTTTGACCGCCCTGCTCCTTGCGGTGAAATTCCGTCCCGCGAGCTGGCGAGGCGTGCTCTTCGAAGCGGTTGTCGCCAACGTCGGCGCGATCCTCGCGGTGCTCGCTTTCGAAGTGCTGACTGCCTGACGGCAATGCCGGCTTCCAACGCCGGACCTTCAAAGAAATTTCAAATCAGTTGAACTTTCCCCATGGCGGGAAGTCGTAGCCTGTAATGCCGCACGTCTGTTCTCCTGAGGCGCGCGGCTCTCTTCTCCTCTCCGCTCCTGCTTATGGCGGGAGCGTTTCTTGGGCGCCCGGCGAAAGCCTCGCGCCTGTTCTTTTTTCCGGGTCCGAAACAGGCCTCGCGTCTTGCCTTCCGGAGCAGGTCGTTATAATCGGCGCTTTGCCGACGGCCTTCGCATGATCCAAGCGCTACGTTCCCTCTCGATCGTCACCGCGCGCCGCACGCGCAGCCTGTGGCGCCGCTACGGCATTTTCTGGCTCGGCGCCATTCTGGTCGGTCTCGTCGCCGTCTACTACGCGCGTCTGATCGACTGGGGCTTTAGCCTCTTTCTCGAAATCGGCAGCGAACGTGCCTGGCTGCCGCTCATCGTCACTCCGGCGACCGCGGCGCTCTGCGTCTTCATCACGCGGCGCTTCTTTCGCGGCTCGGAGGGCAGTGGCATTCCGCAGGTCATCGCCGTGCTGAACAGCCCGACGTCGGCGGCGGGCGGACGCCTGCTCACGCTGCGCATTCTCCTCGCGAAGATCGCCGTCTCCTTCATCGCGATACTCGGCGGGCTCACGATCGGCCGCGAAGGCCCGACCGTGCAGGTCGGCGCAGCGCTCATGTTCAACATGCGGCGCTTCTATCCGCGCTCCAACTCGCTGATCGAGCGGCAGCTCGTGCTCGCGGGCGCGGCGGCGGGCCTGTCGGCCGCGTTCAACACGCCGCTCGCGGGCATCGTGTTCGCCATCGAGGAGCTCACGCGCAGCTTCGAGGTGCGCACGAGCGGCGTGCTCATTACGGGCATCATCATCGCGGGCATCATCGCGCTCGGGCTGAACGGCAACTACACCTACTTCGGCACGATCGACGTCGGCGCGCATTTCCCGAATCTTTTCGCGCTCGCGGTAGTGGTGACCGCTCTCGTCACCGGCATCGCGGGCGGCGTGTTCTGCTGGCTGCTGCTCAACACCAGCAAGTGGATTCCGGCGGGGCTGAGAAAGCTCCATGCGTCGCGGCCGGTCGCGTTCGCGGCGCTGTGCGGGCTGATCATCGCGGTGGTGGGCCTTGTCTCGGGCGGCACGACTTTCGGCAGCGGCTATGCCGAAGCGCGCGGCCTGCTCGAGGGGCGCGAGCATCTTTCGGCGTTCTATCCGCTGCTGAAGATGGTGTCGATGATCGGCTCGTACCTGCCGGGCATTCCGGGTGGCATCTTTGCGCCGTCACTGTCGATCGGCGCGGGCTTCGGCAACGTGCTGCACATGTTCTTTTCGCAGATGCAGTTGCCGATGCTGATCGCGCTCGCGATGGTCGGCTATCTCGCGGCGGTGACGCAATCGCCGATCACCGCGTTCGTCATCGTGATGGAGATGATCAACGGCCACGCGCTCGTGATCTCGCTGATGGCGACCGCGCTGATTTCGAGCCGTGTGTCGCGCCTCTTCGCGCCGCCGTTGTATGAGGCGCTGTCGGAACGCTATATGGCGCCGCTGGAAGAGCCGGCGCCCTCTCCCGAAGTGCCCGACACGGGAGACGCGGCGCCCGCCGAAACAAAGGACGAGGCGCCGCAGAAATAGGCCGTCAGTCCGCGTAGACGTGCGCCGGCCGATAGGCGTAGTGATGCTCGAACACGACGATGCAATCCGCGAGCGCATCGGCCGGCACCAAGGCTACGACGACGCGCATGAGTTTTCCCTGTCGCGCGCCTCCCGTTCACGCCCAGTGCGCCGGCACCCAGCGATACTGCTCGCCGTAGCGGACCCACTCGCCCGGCACCCAGCGATGACCGACGCGTTCGGCTTCCCAGCGGCCGCCCGCCCACACGTAGCGGCCATGTTCCCAGACCCAGTGGCCGGCGTCCCAGACGTAACCGGCGCGTGCCGGCGGAACCGGCTCATAGCGCGGCGCGGGCGGCGCGCTCGGCGCGACGATCACGACTTCGGCGGCGGAGGCGGCCGAGACGGTCATCGCGCCCGCGACGACGAGCGCGGTTTGAGCAACCAGTGAACGGAGGGAAGTTTTCATGATGTACCTCTTCTATCGAGACATTGAACGCGCCCCATGGCGCGGGTCGATGCGACGGCGGCGCACTGCGCCGCCGATACGCATTCAATGCGTGAGACTGCCGGAAAGAGGACACACCGCGGATTACGACTATTCCTAAAGTGCAAGCGAATATTGATGAAAGCAGCGCGTGCATCGAACAAATCGCGCGCGCAAACGATAACGCGCAAAAACAAAAGCCAGGATCCTTCGATCCTGGCTTCGTCTTTTTTCATGCGCGGCATGCGCCCGGGCGAGCCGAACGCCATGCGCGCGCTGGCGCTAGACGTTACGCCTGCGGAATCTCGATCTTCACTTCCAGCACTTCGAGATCGTCCTGACGCTCGAGGCTGACTCGGATGTCGTCATTGGAAATCTTCACGTACTTCGAAATCACCGCAACGAGTTCCCGTTGCAACGCCGGCAGATAATCGGCGGCGGCTTTGCCACCCGCGCGCTCGTGCGCAATGATCAACTGCAAGCGTTCCTTCGCGACCGAAGCGGACTTTCTTTTCTCGCCCAGCAAAAACGAAAGAATCGACATTGCGTCCCCTTACTTGGTGCCGAAGATGCGTTGCAGCAGACCGGGCTTCTGATAATCAGTGAAGCGCAGCGACTTCTGCTCCCCGAGGAAGCGCGACACCACGTCCTTGTACGACTCGGCGACATCCGTGCCGTCGAGATGCACGGCGGGCAGACCCTGGTTCGATGCATGCAGCACCGCTTCCGATTCCGGAATCACGCCGATCAGTTCGATGCGCAGGATTTCCTGGATGTCGTTGAGCGAAAGCATCTCGCCTTCGGAGACGCGCTTGGGGTTGTAGCGCGTGATCAGCAGGTGCTCCTTGACCGGCTCCTTGCCTTCGATCGCGCGCTTGGTCTTCGACGAAAGGATGCCGAGGATGCGGTCCGAGTCGCGCACCGACGACACTTCCGGATTCGTCACGATGAGCGCTTCGTCGGCGAAGTGCATCGCCATCAGCGCGCCGGACTCGATACCCGCCGGCGAATCGCAGACGATGTACTCGAAGTCCATCTTGATCAGTTCGTTGATGACCTTCTCCACGCCTTCGAGCGTGAGCGCGTCCTTGTCGCGCGTCTGCGACGCCGGCAGGATGTAGAGGTTCTCGCACTTCTTGTCCTTGATGAGCGCCTGGTGCAGGTTGGCTTCGCCCTGAATGACGTTGATCAGGTCGTACACCACGCGGCGTTCGCAACCCATGATGAGGTCGAGATTGCGCAGACCGACGTCGAAGTCGATCACGGCGGTCTTGTGGCCACGCAACCCGAGCGCCGATGCGAAGCTCGCGCTGGTGGTCGTCTTGCCGACGCCGCCCTTCCCCGAAGTCACCACAATGATTTTTGCCATACAAGTACCTTGTGTTCGTCAAATAGGTCCGCTCGCGTTGCCATGAGCGCGCGCCAGGGGCATCGGGCGCGCGGCTTTCAGGTCAGCCGCAGCGGTTCGATCATGAGTTTTTCTTCGTCCAGCCAGATCTGCACCGGTTTGCTCAGCACGTCGGCAGGCAGCGGGTTCTCGGTGGTCCGGTAGATTCCCGCGATGGAGATCAGTTCCGGCTCGAGACAGGTGCAGAAGATCCGCGCATCCAGATTGCCGTGCACGCCTGCCAGCGCGCGGCCGCGCAACGGCGCATAGATATGGATATTGCCTTCCGCGATGACCTCGGCGCCGAACGACACGAGCCCGAGCACGATCAGATCGCCCTTCGCGTAGACCTGCTGGCCCGAGCGCAGCGGCCGGTCGATGATGGTCGCGGGCTGCGGCAGCGCGGCCGGCGGCGGCGTGTTGGCGACGGCCGCCTCGATCACCGCGGCGGCTTCGGTGTTCGGCTTCGCTTCGTCGACCGAAGGCTTGGGCGCGCCGCGACGGTCGCGCGCTTCGAGAATCGGCAGGCCGCCTTCGTTCGCCCATTGAATCGCCCACGACTGCGCGGGCAAGGCGACGACGCCGACCGGGCGCATGCGAACGCTCTTCAGCAGCTTCTCGAGCTCCGCGAGCGACACGCGCTCGCCTTCGCCGCCTTTCGCGGAACTGGCGGAATCAGCAAGACGGCGCACGTCGATGGCGACGACATCGCCCGCGAAGAATTCGGGAGTCGCTTCGAAGCGCCGCGTGAGTTCGGTGCGCAGGGCATCGAGGTCGGGAGTCTTGACGACGAAGAGAAGCGTGTCGACGGAGCCGCTGCGCAGTTCGAAAAAGGGCGTTTTGTTGAGCGACATAGGAACGGCCAAAAATTTTGCGTATTTTACAGGCGTTGTCGCACGCGGCCATATTTTTTAGGACCGATTCGGCTAACGAAAACGAGAAATGCGCGCGACAGGCACGCGTGCAGCGAGGACGGGACGCGCTTATGCTTCGCGCGCGGAATGCATGTGACGCACGTAGAGCGACTCGGCTTCTTCCTCGTGAGACGGCATCGCGCGGCGATCGCCCGTGGGACCGAAACCGAGGCGCTCGTAGAAGCGCATCGCGGTGCGGTTTTCATCGGCGATCCACGCGTGCACCTCGGCGGCGCCGTGCTCCACGAGCCATTGCGACGCGACCTTCACGAGCAGTTCGCCGCCGCGCAGATGGCGCACCGCGGGCGCGACCCACAGCGCGCTCACGAAGGCGCGCGCGTTCGGCGCATCTTCGATGTAGGCGTGCACGAGACCGCAGGGATGACCTTCCGTGTACAGCAGAAACGTCGCGAGCTTTTCCGAGCTCGCGTGCCGCGCCGCGGTCTCGTCGAAATACGATGGCTCGACCAGAAGCGCATCTTCCAGCGTTTCGCCAAATGCGTACGGCGCTTCGCGCAGCGACGCCGTGCGAAGCTCGCGCAAGACCGAACCTTGTTGCGCGGCGATGCGGCTGACGGTCAATGAGGGACTCATGCGGGCTATTTCTCTCTGACTTTCAGGCTCCATGCGCGTGCGGCTCTTGCGGCCGGTCCGGCATTTCGGGCCATTGGCATAGCTTCAACCGAACGGGCGAACCCGTCAATTCCTAAATCCCGGAAAGTGCTTTACAGCGCACACGGGGTTGCGTAGCCGTCCTCACGGCGTGGGGTCATCACGGCGCGGCTCATGGCGCCGGATAGGCTCCCGTGCCGTCCGGCCACGGCGTGAGCACTTCGAAGCCGTTCTCCGTGACGGCGACCATGTGCTCCCACTGCGCGGAGAGCGAGCGGTCCTTGGTCGTCACCGTCCAGCCGTCGCGCGACTGCTGCGTGGCAGCACGGCCCGCGTTGATCATCGGCTCGATCGTGAAGACGAGACCCGGCTTCAGGCGCAGGCCCGCGCCGCGCTGCCCGTAGTGCAGAACTTGCGGGTCTTCGTGATACACGCGGCCGATGCCGTGGCCGCAGTACTCGCGCACCACGGAGAAGCCCTCGCGATGCGCGACGCCCTGGATCGCGAAGCCCACGTCGCCGAGCGTCGCGCCCGGACGCACCTCGCGCATGCCGGCGAGCATCGCCTCGTAGGTCGTCTCGGTGAGCCGGCGGGCTTCCGCGCTCGGCGTGCCGGCGTAATACATGCGGCTCGTGTCGCCGTAGTAGCCGTCCTTGATGATCGCGACGTCGATATTGATGATGTCGCCGTCTTTCAGTTCTTTCGGGCCGGGAATGCCGTGACACACGACGTGATTCACCGAGGTGCATACCGTCTTCGGGAAGCCCATGTAGCCGACGTTGGCGGGAATGGCCTTCAGTTCCTGGACGATGAAGCGGTTGCAGATGGCGTCGAGTTCGTCGGTGGTGACGCCCGGGCGGACGTGTTCGGCGATCATCGCGAGGACTTCGGCGGCCATGCGGCCGGAGATGCGCAACTTTTCGATGTCGGCGGGTGTCTTGAGCGTGATGGCCATTGAGCAATGCAGATCGGTTCGTGCCGCCTGCGCGCGCGGCTTTCCGCCGTGTTTCAGGCGAGCGGCGCACGAGGACAATGGGGCCGATGATAGCATTCCCGCGCAGCCCGGCCTTTGCGGGGGCCGTCCGGGCGCTGCGCTCGCGGGGGTCTTGCGCGCGGGTTCCGCATGCCCCGCGCGCCGCTTCCGGCCTTGTGATGCGGGCGCGTTTGTGCTTTAGTGGCCCGAATTCAGACTTGCCGGAGCGTTATGATCTTGCATCGATTTGCCTTGGTTTCCGCCGTCCTGTCGGGCGTCGCCGTTCTTGCCGCCTGCAGCTCGACGAGCAGCCCCGAGCTGCGCGCGTCGAGGCCCGTGATTCACGTTTCGTCGGCGCGCGCCGCGTCGGATATCTCCAGTTGCCTGCAACGCATGATTCCCTCGGCGCAAGCGACGCGCGATCAAGGGTCGACGGAGTTGATGGTCGGCTCGAACGCGTGGCTCGTGACGCTGACGCCTTCGTCGTATGGATCGATCGTGAAAGTGCAGCAGTCGTCGAGTGACGATGGCGGAGTTCCGGAGCCGGAGCTGCGCTTCGATATCGCACGGTGTACGACTTGAGGCAAACGCGGCGCTTCATCGTCGGAGCGGAGCGTCGGATTGCACGGCCCCAAAAGCAAAACCCCGCAAGTCTTTGCGACTTGCGGGGTTTCTGTGTCTTGGCGGAGAGGGTGGGATTCGAACCCACGGTACGGGAAAACCGTACGCCTGATTTCGAGTCAGGTACATTCGACCACTCTGCCACCTCTCCGTCTACCCTTTCGGGTCTTCGTGAACCGGTCGTTGCTCAGCGAAGAACGAAAGTATATCGAAGTCTTTTGAGCTTTCCAAGCCCCTTTTTGCAAATACGCATCAGCCCGCCGCGGGCGCCTCGATCCGCTCCTGACCACGCATGTAGGGACGCAATACGGCCGGAATCGTCACCGAGCCGTCCGCGTTCTGGAAGTTCTCCAAGACTGCGACGAGCGTGCGCCCCACCGCCAGCCCCGAGCCATTCAGCGTGTGCACGAACTCCGGCTTGCCCTGCGCATTGCGGAAGCGCGCCTGCATGCGCCGCGCCTGGAAGCCTTCCGTGTTCGAGCAGCTCGAAATCTCGCGATACGTGTTCTGCGCCGGCAGCCACACTTCGAGATCGAACGTCTTGGCCGCGGAGAAGCCCATGTCGCCCGTGCAGAGCGTAATCACGCGATACGGCAGCTCCAGCTTCTGCAGGATCGTCTCCGCCTGGCCGACCATCTCGTCGAGCGCGGCGTACGAATGCTCCGGCGATACGATCTGCACCATCTCGACCTTGTCGAACTGATGCTGGCGAATCAGGCCGCGCGTATCGCGCCCGTATGAGCCCGCCTCCGAGCGGAAGCACGGCGAATGCGCCGTGAGCTTCACCGGCAACGCGCTCGCTTCGAGAATGCTGTCGCGCACCGTGTTGGTGAGCGAGATCTCCGACGTCGAGATGAGGTACTGCGTCACCTTGTTCTCGTCACCGCCCTTCTCGACGCGGAACATGTCGTCGGCGAACTTGGGCAACTGGCCCGTGCCGTAGAGGATCTCCGGATTCACGATGTACGGCGTGTACGCCTCCGTATAGCCGTGCTGCTCCGTATGCGTGTCGAGCATGAACTGCGCGAGCGCGCGATGCAGCCGTGCGATCGGCCCGCGCAGGACCGTGAAGCGCGCGCCCGAGAGCTTCGCTCCCGTCTCGAAGTCGAGGCCGAGCGGCGCGCCGACATCGACGTGATCCTTGATCTCGAAGTCGAACTCGCGCGGCTTGCCCCAGCGCCGCACCTCGACGTTCTGCGTCTCGTCGTCGCCGACCGGCACGCTCTCGTGCGGCAGATTCGGCACCGTCAGCATGAGATCGGAGAGGCGCTTCTGGATGTCGTCCAGCTTCGCCGCGGATTCCTTCATGGTGTCGCCGATGCCGCTCACTTCCGCCATCACCGCCGACGTGTCCTCGCCGCGCCCCTTCATCGCGCCGATCTGTTTCGACAGGCTGTTGCGGCGCGCCTGCAGTTCTTCGGTGCGGGTCTGGATCTCGCGGCGCTCGGCTTCGAGCGCGGCGAATGCGGCGACGTCGAGCGTATAGCCCCGATCGGCGAGGCGCTTCGCGACGCCGTCCAGGTCTTTGCGGAGGAGTTGGATGTCGAGCATGGCGGGGGCTGCTGTATGGAGTATTCGGAAACGACGATTCTAGCGCACGGTCATCGCGTGCCGGGCGCGAGCGGCGGATAGCATGGAGAAAAGCACGGGATGCGGCTCAGCGTTTCTCTCAGCGCTTCTTTTCGTCGCGATGCTCGCGCCGCCAGGCTTCGTCGAGCTCGGCCAGACGCGCGAGCTTTTCGCCGATCTTGCCTTCGAGCCCCCGCGGCGTCGGCTGATACCAGTACGGATCGCGCATGCCGTCGGGCAGATAGGTTTCGCCGGCGGCATAGGCGTCGGGTTCGTCGTGCGCGTAGCGGTATTCGTGGCCGTAGCCGAGTTCCTTCATCAGCTTGGTCGGCGCGTTGCGCAGATGCACCGGCACGCCGCGCGACTGGTCCTTGCTGACGAAGCGCCGCGCCTCGTTGTACGCGTTGTAGCCGGCGTTCGACTTCGGCGCGACGGCCAGGTAAATCAGCGCCTGCGCGAGCGCCAGTTCGCCCTCGGGCGTGCCGAGCCGCTCGTAGGTTTCGGCCGCATCGAGGGCGATGCGCGCGCCGCGCGGATCGGCGAGGCCGATATCCTCCCACGCCATGCGCACGATGCGCCGCGCGAGATAGCGGGGATCGGCGCCGCCGTCGAGCATGCGGCAGAACCAGTAAAGCGTGGCGTCCGGATTGCTGCCGCGCACCGATTTGTGCAGCGCACTGATCTGGTCGTAGAACGCGTCGCCGCCCTTGTCGAAGCGGCGCAGATTCTCCGCGAGCGCGCTGCCGAGCAGCGCGCCGTCCACTTCGGTCTGCTTTTGCTGCGCCGCCGCGCGCGCGACGATCTCGAGATTGTTCAGAAGCTTGCGGCCGTCGCCGTCGGCGGAGCCGATCAGCGCGTCGCGCGCCTCGTCGGTGAACGTGAGTCCGCCGAGTTCCTTCGTGGCGCGCTCGAGCAGCTCCTTCAGCTCGTCCGCGTCGAGGCTTTTCAGCACGTACACCGCCGCGCGCGACAGGAGCGCGCTATTCACCTCGAACGACGGATTTTCGGTCGTCGCGCCGACGAACACGAACAGGCCGGACTCCACATGAGGCAAGAACGCATCCTGCTGGCTCTTGTTGAAGCGATGCACCTCGTCGACGAACACGAGCGTCTGATGCCCGTTGGCGCGATGAATCTGCGCGGTCTCCACCGCCTCGCGGATATCCTTGACGCCGGAGAGCACCGCCGAGAGCGAGATGAACTGGGCGTGGAACGCATCGGCCATGAGGCGCGCGAGCGTGGTCTTGCCGACGCCGGGCGGACCCCAGAGAATCATCGAATGCGCCTCGCCCGATTCGAACGCGACGCGCAGCGGTTTGCTCGGCCCGAGCAGATGCTTCTGGCCGATCACGTCGTCGATGGTGCGGGGGCGCAGGCGCTCCGCGAGTGGAACGGTGCCACGGTTTTCTTCGAACATGTGCTGTGCGATGCAGGTTGACGCGGTTGGGTGGATCGCGGCGATAATCTCGCGCTTCTCAGGGGACGCGGCGCGGCCGCAAAATCGGATCATTATGACAGCCTGACGGCGGACGGCTTCGCACGAAGCGGGCCACGCGCTTCTCCGACAATGCTTTGACAATATAAGGACGCAATCCGATGGGGCAAGAGCACACGACACCCGGCGCCGGACCGGGCGAAACTTCGACCTACGCGCCCCTCACGCCGGTGGCGCCCGAGCGGCGCGCCTTCGGCACGAGCGATGCGTTCGCGCTGTGGTTTTCGCTCGGGATCGGCCTTCTGGTCGCGCAGGCGGGCGCGCTGCTCGTGCCGGGATTGTCGCTTCCGCACGCGCTCGCGGCGATCGTCATCGGCACGGCGATCGGCGTCGTGCTGCTCGCGCTGGCGGGCGTCGTCGGCACGGATACGGGGCTCGCGGCGATGTCCTCGCTCAGGCCGACGCTCGGCGTGCGCGGCGCGTCGGTGCCGGCGGTGCTCAACGCGATCCAGCTGGTCGGCTGGGGCTCGTTCGAGATCATCGTGATGCGCGATTCCGCCGACGCGCTCGCGAAGCAATCCTTCCATCTCTCGATGCCGCTCGTCTGGACGCTCATCTTCGGCGCGCTCGCGACGCTGCTCGCGATAAGCGGCCCGCTCTCCTTCGTGCGGCGCTTCCTTCGGACCTGGGGCATCTGGCTGCTGCTCGGCGGCGCGGGCTGGCTCACGTGGAATCTGCTTTCGCAGCACGATCTCGGCGCGCTCCTCTCGCGCCCCGGCACGGGCGAGATGGCGTTCGGCGCGGGCATCGATCTGGTCGTCGCGATGCCGCTTTCGTGGCTGCCGCTCATCGCCGATTACACGCGCTTCGGCAAGAGCGCCGGCGGCGCGTTTCGCGGCACGCTGCTGGGCTACGGCATCGCGAATCTGTGGTTCTATGCGCTGGGCGCGGTGTACGGGCTCGCCGCAGGCGGCGGCGATGCGCTGCTGACCGTCGCGCTCGCGCAGGCGGGCGGCGGCATCGCGCTCTTTCTGATTCTCATCGACGAAATCGACAACGCCTTCGCCGATATCCACTCCGCGGCCGTATCGACGGGCACGTTCTGGGCGCGCGCCGGCGTGCCGATGCTTTCGTGCGCGTTCGGCGCGCTGTGCACGCTGGTCGCGCTCGTCGTCGAGATGGGCAAGTACCAGAACTTCCTGCTGCTGATCGGCTCGGTGTTCGCGCCGCTCTTCGGCGTCGTGCTGGCGGATCACTTCATCGTGAGAAAGCGCCGCATCGACGCCGACGCGCTCGGGTCCATCGACGGACGCTACGGCTTTTCGGGCGGCTGGCACGTGAGCGCGTTCGTCGCGTGGGGCATCGGGATTGCCGCGTATCACGCGATCAATCAATGGCTGCCGAATCTCGGCGCGACGCTGCCCGCGCTCGCGCTCGGCGCGGTGTGCTATCTGCTGCTCGTATCGGGAAGGCGTCGCGCTTACGCGTGATGTTCATGCGGGAAAGCCGCCGAGCGGCGGCTTTCCCGCATCAGCGCGCGGCACGCCGCTCGCTCACTTCGCCGCGCGATACTCGACGCCCGGCAGCACGCACAGCAGCTCGAACGCGAGGTTCGCGCCGAGCAGCGCGGTCGTGCCGAACGGGTCATAGGGCGGCGCGACCTCCACCAGATCCGCGCCGACGATGTTGAGCCCGCGCGCGCCACGCACGATTTCCAGCGCCTGCGGCACGGTCAGCCCGGCGATTTCCGGCGTGCCCGTGCCCGGCGCGAACGCGGGATCGATGCCGTCGATATCGAAGGTGATGTAGACCGGGCCGTCACCCATCTGCGCGCGCACTTCCTCCATCAGCGGCGCGAGCGACTTGTTCCAGCATTCCTCCGTCTGCACGACGCGAAAGCCCTGCTCGCGGCACCAGTCGAAATCGCCGGCCTCGTAGCCCGTGCCGCGCAGGCCGATCTGCACCACGCGCGAGCAGTCGAGCAAGCCCTCTTCCGCCGCGCGGCGAAACGGCGTGCCGTGTGCGATCTTCTCGCCGAACATGGTGTCGTTGACGTCCGCGTGCGCGTCGATGTGGATCAGCCCGACCTTCCCGTGCTTCGCGTGAATCGCACGCAGGATCGGCAGCGCGATGGTGTGATCGCCGCCGAGCGTGAGCGGCTTGCAGTCGTGCTTCAGGATCTCGCGATACGCGCGCTCGATGCGGTCGATCGAATCGAGCAGGTTGTACGGGTTGATCGCAACATCGCCGATATCGGCGACGCGCAGCGAATCGAAGGGCGCCGCGCGCGTCGCCATGTTGTACGGACGCAGCAGCACGGACTCGCTGCGCACCTGGCGCGGGCCGAAACGCGCGCCGGTGCGGTTGGACGTGCCCAGATCGAACGGCACGCCGACGAAGCATGCATCCAGCCCCTCGGCGGACTGGACGTGCGGCAGGCGCATCATCGTCGTGATGCCGCCGCAGCGCGGCATCTGGTTGCCGGAGAGCGGCTGCGGGCGCTCGGCGCGATGTTCTAGAAAGTGCGAGTCGAAGTGCTCGGCGGGAGCGAAGAGCGAGGACGTATTCATGACGTTAGATGATTCCGGTTGTCTGGCAAGTCGGCTGGCTCGCCTCATCCCGGAATTAATAGCCGCTTTTTTCCGAAGTTAAAATGGAGAGGAAATTAACTTCACATCGATATTCATCGATGTAATGGCGGCACGCCCATGTTCACCCATCTCTCCGATCTCGATCTGCGGCTCATCCGCGTGTTTCTCGCCATCGTCGATGCGGGCGGCGTGTCGTCGGCGCAGGCAACGCTCAACGTCGGGCAATCGACCATCAGCACCCAGCTCGCGACGCTCGAAACGCGGCTCGGCTACCGCCTCTGCGAGCGCGGGCGAGGCGGCTTCGCGCTGACCTCGCGCGGCGAGCAGTTCGTCGACGCGTGCCGGACGCTGCTCGCCGCCATCGACACCTTCGATTCGACCGCGCGCAACGTCGGCAAGAAGCTCGTCGGCACGCTCACGCTCGGGATGATCGGCAATACGCCCGTCAGCGCGAACGCGCGCGTCAGTCAGGCGATCGCGCGTTTCCGGCAGCGCGACGAATCGGTGCGCTTCGCGGTGCTCGTGCGCTCGCCGGGTGAGCTCGAGGAGATGCTGCTGTCGGAGCGCATCCAGATGGCGATCGGGTATTTCTGGCATCGCGTGCCGTCGCTCGATTACACGGAGATTTTCGCGGAAGATCAGCTCGCCTATTGCGGGCGCGATCATCCGCTTTTCGCGCGCGCGGGGCGCATCCGCGTGGCCGACGCCTTCGAGCATGAGTGGGCGTGGCGCAGCTATCCGCTGCCCGAAGCAGGCGCGCTCACGCCGCGCAATATCGGCGCGGTCGCGGACAACATGGAGGCCGTCGCGATGCTCGTCCTGTCGGGCCGGCATCTGGGCTATCTGCCCGAGCATTTCGCCGCGCCCTACGTGAAGGAAGGACTGCTCGCACCGCTGAATCCGAAGGCGATGCGCTATCGCGTCGCGTTTCAGATGGTCACGCGCACGGAACGAGCGAGCGGCCTGCGCGGAGCGAAACGTGAGATCGTCGAAGCGTTCATCGAGGACATGCAGGCCGCGCATGCGTGACGCCAGGCGTTGCCGCGGGCGATTGAGCTCGCGTATTTAACGGCCTCGAAGCAACAAAATAAGCACTACAAATGCTTCGAGGCTGATAGCACATATTTTTACAGTTCTGCTATCAAAATCGTATTGCAGGAGCAATATGACTCCTCCTAATATCAACTCGCGCGCATCTCAAAAATAAGACGCAACGACTCGTCCGAGCGGCGCGATGCGCGCTTCCGCCGTATCGGGTGCAAACCCGCCAGGAGGCGGGCCAGCTTCTTTTCAATGGGGGAAAAGATGAATAAAACGAACCTGAGAGATGCAACACTGGCTGGACGAATCATGCTGGCGAGCGCGACTGTTTGTTGCTCCCTCGCGGCCGAGGCAACCGCCGCGACCGGAGGCGTCATTACCTTCACCGGCGCGCTGGTGGCGCCTTCGTTTGACGTTTCGGTCGGATCCGCGCCGGGATCGCACGCTCCCTTTGCGGCGCAGACGCAGATCACGGACACGCGCGGACGAACGACCTACGTTACGTTCGTCCCTGAGCCGAACAATCCGCCCAACGCCGAGGTTTCCCTGTCGGTCGCGGGCCATGCAACCGGCGCGGATGCGCTCGCCGCCGACTTCACGGACGGCAAGGGGCATATCGTCAGGCCGGACGCCCGCGGGACATATCATGTCGGCGCGCTGGGCGGCACACTGTCGATGCGCGCAAACGACGATGCCCCGGCGTCCCCCAAGCAGGTGACGCTCATGACGAACTATCGTTGAACGATATGCGGCCCGCGCGGGGCCGCGCAATGGAGCCTCAACCGTTGATCACGTCCGCGCCCTTCGGCACGGTGAACTTGAACGTATCGCTCTTGATCGGCGGGTTCTTCTGAATGTTCGAGAACGTGAGCAGCGTGACGTTGCCGAACACGTCGTGCAGCTCCATCGCCTGCAGGTTGCCGTCCTTGAAGCCGATGCCGACCGTTTCGAACTGCGTGTCCTTCGCCTTCGGCGTGAGTTCCAGCCAGTCGATGCCGCCCTTCTCGCCCGCATCGCGCAGGTTGAAGTTCTTCTGCAGGTCGTTGCTGCCGAAGAGAATCGCCGCCGGGCTCGCGCCGAGCGCGCCGCCGAGACTGCGCACGGTGACCTGGTTCAGGTCCTTGTCGTAGACGTAGAGCTTGTCGCCGTCGGCTTGCAGGATCTGCGAGTACGGCTTCTCATACGACCAGATGAACTTGCCCGGCCGCGCGAACATGAACGTGCCGCTGGAGGTCGTGCCCTTGGTCGGCATCGGGTTCGAAGTCGCGCCGTTGTTCGCCTTGCCCGGCGCCTTGACTTCCTGTTGCGTGAAGTCGCCGCGCGCCGCGCGGACCTGCGACACGAACGCCTTCAACTGCTCCGTGCCGCTCGCGAAGGCGTGCGATGCGAAGAGCATGGACGCCGACAGGAGCGCGGCGCTCAACGCCTTGATGGAACGATTCCCCGTTTGCTGCTTCATGCTTTTGTTCTCCCTTCGTGATGCCGACGACGCGCTCATTCCGCGTCGCGCGCCGGCGCGAGGATCTCGCGGTTGCCGTTCGACGACATCGCCGAGACGAGTCCCGAGTTCTCCATCTGTTCCAGCAGGCGCGCCGCGCGGTTATAGCCGATGCGCAAGTGCCGCTGCACGAGCGAAATCGACGCGCGCCGGTTCTTGATGACGACCTCGACCGCCTGGTCGTACAGAGGATCGGACTCGCCGTCGGCGCCGCCGGTTCCGCCCGCGCCCGCCGAGCCTTCGTCGCCCTCGCCCGCCAGGCCGCCTTCGAGAATGCCCTCGATATAGTTCGGCTCGCCGTGCTCCTTCAGCTTTTCGACGACGCGATGCACTTCCTCGTCCGACACGAAGGCGCCGTGCACGCGCACCGGCAGGCCGGTGCCCGGCGGCAGATAGAGCATGTCGCCCATGCCGAGCAGCGACTCGGCGCCCTGCTGATCGAGAATGGTGCGCGAATCGATCTTCGACGATACCTGGAACGCGATGCGCGTCGGCACGTTCGCCTTGATGAGGCCGGTGATGACGTCGACCGACGGACGCTGCGTCGCGAGAATCAGATGGATGCCCGCCGCGCGCGCCTTCTGCGCGATGCGCGCGATCAGCTCTTCGACCTTCTTGCCGACGACCATCATCAGGTCGGCGAGCTCATCGATCACGACGACGATGTTCGGCAGGCGCGTGAGCGGCTCGGGTTCGTCGGGCGTGAGGCTGAACGGGTTGGGAATCTTTTCGTCGCGCTTCTTCGCTTCCTCGATCTTCGTGTTGAAGCTCGCGAGGTTGCGCACGCCCATCTTGCTCATCAGCTTGTAGCGCCGCTCCATCTCGGCGACCGCCCAGTTGAGCGCATGCCCCGCCTGCCGCATGTCGGTGACGACCGGGCACAACAGATGAGGAATGCCTTCATAGACGCTCATTTCGAGCATCTTCGGATCGATGAGGATGAGGCGCACCTGATCCGCGCTCGCCTTGTACAGGAGCGAGAGAATCATTGCGTTGATGCCGACCGACTTGCCCGAACCCGTCGTGCCGGCGACCAGCAGGTGCGGCATCTTGGCGAGATCGGCGCAGACCGGATTGCCGCCGATGTCCTTGCCCAGGCCCATCGTCAGCGACGAGGCCGCCGCCGCGTAGACCTCCGAGCCGAGGATTTCGGAGAGCTTGACCGTCTGGCGGCGCTGGTTCGGCAACTCGAGCGCCATGTAGTTCTTGCCCGGAATCGTCTCGACGACGCGAATCGACACGAGCGACAGCGAGCGCGCCAGATCCTTGGCGAGACTTACGATCTGGCTGCCCTTCACGCCCGTCGCCGGCTCGATTTCATAGCGCGTGACGACCGGCCCCGGATACGCCGCGATCACGCTCACCTCGACGCCGAAGTCCTTCAGCTTCTTCTCGATGAGACGCGACGTATATTCCAGCGTATCGGCGGCGATGGTTTCCTGCGTCTTCGGCGGCTGATCGAGCAGCGCGAGCGGCGGCAAGGTGGAATCGCCCGGCAGATCCTTGAAGAGCGGCACCTGCTTTTCCTTCTCGGCGCGCTCGGAGCGCGCGGGCGTCGCCACCGCGGGCACGATCATGACCGGCTCGTGATCCTCGCTCTTCTCGCGCGAGCGCACGACCTTGCCTTCGCGCTTCGAAGCGGCCGCTTCGCCAAGCTTGCGGTCGCGTCCCGCCTCGCGGCGCAGTTGCGCGCCGGTGATCGCATTGAGGATGCCGTCGCCGACCTTCTCGCACACGGAAAGCCACGAGAAGCGGAAATAGAGCGAGAGGCCAATCGCGAGCGCGATCAGCAGAAACAGCGTGGCGCCGGTGAAACCGAGCGCGTGCGAAACCTGCCGCGCGACGATATCGCCGACGACGCCGCCCGGCGCACGCGGCAACTGCACCTTGAGCGACCACATGCGCAGCGCCTCGATGCCGTCGCTCGCGAGCAACACGAGCACGAACGCGAACGCCTCGGCAAGCCAGGTGCGATCGCGCGAAGCGTCTTCGTCGACGACCGGCGGTTGCGTGATACGCCGGTAATTCGCGACGATGCGCCGCGCGAGCAGCACGATCAGCCAGTACGAGGACAGCCCGAAGACGAGCAGCAGGATATCGGACGTGTACGCGCCGACGCGCCCCGCCCAGTTCGCGATGTGATCGACGCTCACCGCGTGGGTCCAGCTCGGATCCTTGCGGCTGTATGAAAGCAGCGCCATCACGAGAAACAATCCGAGCGCGACCTGGAGAATCCAGCGAATCTCGGTGAAGAGCCGCGACATGCGGTGCGGCAATGCCTGCGGGCTCGCGGAATAAGTAGCTTTGGCCATTGATTCGGTGTCGCTTGTCGCGGCCGTCCCTCAAGGAAACGGCCGCATAGAACGGTGACCTATTGTAAACGCTGCATTGCGGTGAACGGCGCAAAAACGGGCGTGTTCTTGCAACCTGTAACACTCGTCACGCGCCCGTCATGCGGCCGTTCCTCGCCGTTTCGCCTATCAAACCGATTGAAAGGTTCACTCGGAAGGCTTTTCCCGCGGCCTTTATAATCCTCTCTTCGCACCTAACTAGGGTTCATCGGGAGCACCCGGCGCAGGCCTCGGCCACGAGCCGCACGGCTGGCGTCGATGTTGCTGCGTTGCAGGCAATCGACCAGGCGCCGCCAGGCGCGCTTCCGAGCCGACCATCAATAACGGACCATCATCATGTCTTCGCCCAAACACGCCAAAGTGCTGATTCTCGGTTCCGGCCCCGCCGGCTACTCCGCCGCCGTCTATGCCGCGCGCGCGAACCTGTCGCCGCTGCTCATCACCGGCCTCGCGCAAGGCGGCCAGCTGATGACCACCACCGACGTCGAGAACTGGCCGGCGGACCCGGCGGGCGTGCAGGGTCCGGAACTGATGCAGCGTTTCGAGGAACACGCGCGCCGCTTCAACACCGAGATCGTGTTCGATCACATCCACACCGCGAAGCTCAACGAGCGGCCGTTCCGGCTGATCGGCGACTCGGGCGAATACACCTGCGATTCGCTCGTCATCGCGACGGGCGCATCGGCGCAATATCTCGGCGTGCCGTCCGAAGAAGCGTTCATGGGCCGTGGCGTGTCCGCCTGCGCGACCTGCGACGGCTTCTTCTATCGCAACGGCGAAGTCGCGGTGATCGGCGGCGGCAACACGGCCGTCGAGGAAGCCATCTACCTCGCCGGCATCGCGAAGAAGGTGACGGTCGTGCATCGCCGCGACAAGTTCCGCGCCGAGCCGATCCTCATCGACCGTCTGCTCGCGAAGGAAAAGGAAGGCATCGTCGACATCAAGTGGAACCACGTGCTCGACGAAGTGACCGGCGACAGCTCCGGCGTCACCGGCCTGCGCATCAAGGACACGCAAACGGGCCAGACCACGGACATTTCGCTGCAGGGCGTGTTCGTGGCGATCGGTCACAAGCCGAACACCGACCTCTTCGTCGGCCAGCTCGAGATGAAGAACGGCTACATCATCACGAAGGGCGGCACTTCCGGCGACGCCACCGCGACGAGCATCCCCGGCGTGTTCGCGGCGGGCGACGTGCAGGATCACGTCTATCGCCAGGCGATCACGAGCGCGGGCACGGGCTGCATGGCCGCGCTCGATGCTCAGCGCTATCTCGAGACCATCGACGAGACGCCGACGCCGCATTCGATGAGCCACGAAGCGGATCGCTGATCGGCCTTCCGGGGCGCGGAAAGGCGCGGCGAGACATTAAAATATGTGTCGCCCGCTTTCCGGAAAGCGTCCATCGCCGGCGCCGGGCGTTTCGCACCGCGCATCCGGGTTGCAGAACGGGCCACGGTTCACGCCGCCGGCCCGTTTTCGTTTCGACGTGCGTCTGGCCGCGTTTCATGCGCGGGCATCCGGCAGCGCGCGCGTGGCACAATCGGCGCGCTGCGCGTCGAGTCTGCTTCCTGACGATTTCCGCTGGCCGAACGATGCCGAAGAATCTCCCTCACCCGAACGAGTCGAAAGTCCGGCGCACGCAAGCGCCGCGCGCGGCCGCGCCCGCGGAACCCGGCCCGGCCGATGCGCGCGACGTAGCCGCCGCCGTGAAGCGCGAGGGTCTCGCCGGCCTGTCGTCGCTCAAGCGCGCGCTGAAGGCCGACGCCGAGAAGCGCGAGGTGCAGCGCGTCGCTCAAGCGCGCGCCGAACGCGAAGCCGTCGCCGAAGCGGACGAGTTCCGCCGCGCCATCGGCGAAGTCGAGCCGCTCAGGACGCCGCCCCGCACGACGATCGCCCGCGTGCCGCCGCCGCCCGTGCCGCTGCAAAGCCGCCGCGACGAGGAAGCCGTGCTGCAGGAAGCGCTCTCCGACGAGTACGACCCCGAAAGCCTGCTCGACATCGACGAAACGCTGTCCTACCACCGGCCCGGCATCAGCCAGGAAGTCGTCAGGAAGCTCCGGCGCGGCGCGTGGATCGTGCAGGCGCAGCTCGACTTGCACGGCATGCGCCGCGAGGAAGCGCGCGAGGCGCTCGCGGAGTTCATCCGCGAGTCGGTGAAGCGCGGGCTGCGCTGCCTGCGCGTGATCCACGGCAAGGGGCTCGGCTCCATCGGCCGCGAGCCGGTGCTGAAGGGCAAGGTGCGCGCGTGGCTCGTGCAGAAGTCGGAAGTGATCGCGTTCTGCCAGGCGCGCCCGCACGACGGCGGCGCGGGCGCGGTGCTCGTGCTCCTGCAGCCGCACGGCGCGCCGCGGCATCACAACCATCCGCAGGACAAGAGCCGCGGGCCCGGACCCCACAGTGCACCCTAGACTTTCCCTCGCCATCGCCATCATGGAGGCGCTCGCGATCTTCGCGTACGCCTTCTCGGGGCTCATCGAGGCGCGCAAGCGCCGGCTCGACGCGGTCGGCGCGTTCCTCGTCGCGCTCGTCACGGCGTTCGGCGGCGGCACGGTGCGCGACGTGCTGCTCTCGCGCCGGCCGTTCTACTGGGTCGAGCATCAGGACTACGTGCTCTTCATCTTCGCCATGTCGATCTTCGCGCCGCTCTTCCTGCGGCTGACCTCGCGCCTGTTCGACCAGCGCGCGCTGCTCGTCACCGATGCGATCGGGCTCGGCCTCTTCAGCGTGTCGGGCACCTCGATCGCGCTCGACGCGCAGATGCCCGCCTTCACCGCGACGATGATGGGCGTCATCACCGGCGTGTTCGGCGGCGTCCTGCGCGACGTGCTCTGCAACGAGATCCCGCTGATCCTGCGCGACTCGCGCCCCTACGCGGTGTGCGCATTCGCGGGCTGCTGGATCTATCTCGGGCTCGAGCGGCTCGACGTCGACACGGTCTACAACGTGCTCCTGTCGACGGCGTTCATCCTGCTCGCGCGGCTCGTCACCTTCAAGTTCGATATCCGCCTGCCGCACTAGCGTCGAGCGGGCATGGGAGGAGAAACGGGCGGGAAAACCCCTCCTTTTGCTACAATCCGGTAGTTTTCTAGCCCCGCATCCGGCCGCGACGCGTGCACGCGCCGGTCGCCACTACGCACACAGAACATGAACATCGAGCAAGCGCGTTTCAACATGATCGAGCAACAGATTCGTCCGTGGGAAGTGCTGGACCAGGACGTGCTGAACCTGCTCGCGATCGTCAAGCGCGAGAACTTCGTTCCCGCCGCGTACCGCAACATCGCTTTCGCGGACCTCGAAGTGCCGCTGCCCGGCGGCGAGCGCATGCTGGCGCCGAAGATCGAGGCGCGCATCCTGCAGGAGCTCGCGGTTCACAAGGCCGAAACGGTGCTGGAAATCGGCACGGGCTCCGGCTACATGGCGGCGCTGCTCGCGCACCGCGGCCGCAGCGTGACCACGGTCGAAATCTCGCCGGAACTCGCCGGCTTCGCGAAGCAGAACCTCTCGGCGAACGGCGTGACGAACGTGGAAGTGATCGTCGGCGACGGCGCGCTCGGCTGGGACCAGGGCGCGCCCTACGACGTGATCTGCGTGTCGGGCGGCCTGCCGGTCATGCCGCAGGAATTTCTGGAACAACTGAAGATCGGCGGCCGCATCGCGGCGTTCGTCGGATCTGCACCCGTCATGAAGGCGCAAATCATCACGCGCGTCGATGAAAAGCAGTTCCGCGTGTCGGACGTGTTCGAGACGCTCGTCGCGCCGCTCAGGAACGCGGTGCATCCGTCGCTGTTCCGGTTCTGAATCAGGTCCGCGCCGCCGGGCGAATCGTCGCGGCGGCGCCCCCTCTCGTCTTATTAAGTTTTCCATGCAAAATCTCACCGCACCCGAACTCGCCGCGTGGCTCGCCGATTCCTCGCGCCCCGCTCCCGTTCTGCTCGACGTGCGCGAGCCGTGGGAAATCCAGACGGCCAAGATCGAAAACATCGTGTCGATTCCGATGCGCGACATCCCCGCGCGCAGCGAGGAACTCGACGACGAAGCGCAGATCGTCTGCATCTGCCATCACGGCGCGCGCAGCGCCCAGGTCGCCATGTTCCTGGAATCGCGCGGCTTCACGCAGATGTTCAACCTGTACGGCGGCATCGATGCGTGGTCGCGTCAGGTCGACCCGTCGGTTCCCACGTACTGATCCTTCTACCTCCGAACCGCTCGCTCATCCCGCGCTGGACCACAGCGCCGTGCCGTTCGCCGAATAGATGACGAGATGCCCGTCCTTCTGGATGGACGCGTAGGCGCCCGGATTGCCCGAGGTGTGCGTCTGCCACACCATTGCGCCGTTGCTGTCGTACATCGCCAGATTGCCGTCCTCCTGCATGCGGATTTCGACGCCCGGCGTGCCGCTCACGTTCGATGACCAGACCGCCACGCCGTCCTGCATCGCGATGAGATAGCCATCGCCCTGCAGGCTCAGCGCGACATTTCCGCTGCACGCCGCGAGCGACTCGCCCAGCGCGAGGCCTTCGCCCGTCGCGATATGGCCGCACGCGCCCGGCGAATTGATCGGCGGCAGCGCCGCGAACCAGGTGAGATCGACCGCTTTCGCGATCGCCTGCATGCCCGCGTCGTTCGGATGCAGGTCGTCGCCGCTGTTGAAGGCCGGCACATAGGCAGCGCTGTCGCCGTCCTGGCCGCCGGTCACTTCGGCCAGATCGAGCACCGCATCGCAGCCACTGCCGCCGTCGCGGAGAAACGCGTTCACGTCCTCGCGCGTGCTTTCGATTGCGGGCGTCCATTCGGCGAGGCCTTTGAACGGCGTCAGCGTCGAGCAGATCACGCCGACGTTCGCGGCTTTCGCCTGCCGGATCAACTGCCGGTACGCACCGACGAGCTGCTGGTAAGTCGCCGGGTTGCCGTTGATGAGGCCGTTCACGGCGTCGTCGGAGACGATCACCCATTTGACGTTCGCCTGCCCGAGCACGTCGCGGCCGAAGCGCGCAAGGCCCGCCTGACCCGAGGCGTCGGTGAAGAAATCGTTTCCGCTGATGCCCTGGTTCAGCACGCCGACCGTCATGCCCGCGCGCGCCAGCCGGTTCGCGAGCAGGTTCGGCCAGCGCCGGTTCGTGTTGGGCGTGGACGACAACCCATCCGTGATCGACGCGCCGAACGCGACCACGGCGCCCGTCGCGGCGGCGTTCATCACGTCGACGTTGGTGAGGAAATAGTACGACTGTCCGCCCGCCGCATTCACGACGCCGCCCGCGAACGCCGGGTCGCTGCTCACGTCGCCCGGCGCGACGTAGACGTCCTGCAAGCCGTCGACGTGGCCGGTCGAATTCGGCGGTGTCTTCGACGGAATGTGAAAGCTCACGGCGATGTCGGCGAGCGCCGGAACCTGGAACGCGACCGCGTCGCTCTGCACCGCGCCGCCCGCGGGAATCGTCACATAGGACTGGCCGTTGAAGGTGACCGGGCGATCGGTGCCGGCGATCGTGCGCGCCCCGCGCGAGCGGCGCGCGACATGGACATCGCCGATCGTGACGGGCTGCGCGCCGAACAGATTGGAAAACTTCAGGCGCGCCGCCGTGCCGCCGATACTCGTGCGCACGATATGGCGAATCGTCTGATTGTTGAAGCCGGGGTCGGGCGTGATCGCGGGCGCGATCGCCCAGGTACCGGTCCAGGGCGCGGTCGTCACGACGCCCTGAGCGAAGTAATGCGACGTGTCCGGCCAGGAGAGGAAGACGACGAGCGCCAAGCCGATCAGCCTGCGAAGCCCTGGTTTCACGTCAGCCTCCTTGTTTTCGGACGGTCGTCCACGCGCAGGGTATTCCGCAGAACGACTCCGCGGATTCACTGTGCCCGGCGCCGCCGCGCAATTTGGTAGAGCGAAACTAGACCATGGTGCCCACCGTCGCCGTGCGCTGCCGTACAGACATCGCAAAACCGCGAACCACGCGGGTCGCATAAAAAAAGAGCCGCATGAGCGTTCGCTCATGCGGCTCTTCCCGAGGCGCTTCCCGCGCCGCGCGGATCAGACGACGTTCATCGCCAGCGCGCTCGCGCGGTAATGTTCCGCGGCCTTCTCCGTGTCGCCGAGCTGCTCGTGCAGGCGGGCGAGCGCCCGATGCGTGCGGATCTTGAGCGGCTCGTTGTCGGCGAGCTTCAGCGCCGATTCGAGGAAGGCCTGCGCCTTGCCCCACAGCTGCTGATGCAGGCACAGCCGGCCGAGGGTGAAAAGCAGGTCGGCGTCCTCGGTGCGCTCCTTCTGCCACGCTTCGGCGCGCTGGATCAGCGGGAACGCGTCGCCGCCGACGATGCAGTCCGGATAGCGCCGCAGCAAGCGCGCGTCCCAGTTGTGCGCGAGCGCATCCTCGACGATCTTCTTCGCCTCCGCGCGCCGGTCGAGCGCGATCAGCAGTTCGGCGGCGAGATCGGCGAGACGCGGCGACTGGCGCTCGGTCGCCGAGAGCGATTGCCACAGTTCCAGAAGTGCGTCAGGGTTATGCCGCCGGTCGCGCAGGAGATTTTCCGCCGCCACCTGCCGCAGCCGCACCGCGACCGCCGGATGCAGCGCCTCGCGCTTTTCCAGCACACGCACGAGCTTGAGCACTTCGCCCCAGTTCTTCAGTTGCTGCTGCGCGCGCAGCGCGATCTGCTGCGCGTGGATGCGCCGGCTGCCCTGCGCCTGCATCTCGGTGAGCGCGACGAGCGCGCCGTCGGCGTCGCGGCCATCGGCGCGCATGTCGGCGGTCGCCATCAGGCGCGCGTCCTGCCAGTCGGCGCCGGCGACCTGGGCGAGCCATTCGTCACGGCGCGCGTACTCGTGCAGCCGATGCGCCGCGTTCGCGCCGATCAGCCCGGCCGCGCCCTTGTTGTCGTCGACCGAAAGCGCGTCGCGCGCGGCCTTCTCGGCCTTCGAGAAGCGCCCGGCGTACAGATGGCCGACCGCATCCCGCAGCGACGCATTCGCCTTCGCGAGCTTGCTGCGCGCGCGATACGCGGCGACGCGCGACGGCATCTTCCACACGCCGCGCGCCGCGCGAATCAGCGCGTACAGCACGATGAACATCACGACGAGCGCCACGATGAACAGATTGAGCGACACGTCCACGCGATACGGCGGCATCACCAGCAGGATCTGTCCGCCGTTGAAGCCGCCGACGGTCGCGACGATCACCGCGACGGCGAATAGCAGCGCGAGCCAGATGAGTCCACGAATCGTCATCATCCGCCTCGCTTGAACTGATGGACGGCCGCGAGGCTGGCGTTCAGGTTCGGCACGGCGACCGCGAGCGACGCCTGATCGACCTGCTTCACGAGATCACGCACGGCCTGTACCTTCTTCGACGACGCGTCGAAGTAGCGCGCGAGCGCCGCGTCGGCGGCGTGCAGGTCCGACTTGAGCGCCGGCTCGCTGCGCGAAAGGAGCGACAGGCGCGCGGACAGCAGGCGCAGCTTCACGTTCTCGCGCACGAAGTAGCCCTGATCGGGCGAGGTGAGCATCGCGTCGGCGTTGTCGATGCGGCGCACCGACACGAGGCTCGACAACTGCTGCCCGATGCCGCTCGTGATCTGCCGCCACAGCACCTTCCAGCGCGGCTCGCCGGTGGCCGCCGCGATCGACGCGCTATTCGCCGGCGCGGCGGCCTGCGCATGGGCGCGCGCGATCGGCGCTTCGCCCGCGAGCGGTAGCTGGTCGATCTGCTCGATGGCCGTGTCGAGCTTGATCGCGAGGCCGGTGAGATCGGTGGTCGGCGTCGCCTTCAGTTTGTCGATGTCCTGCGCGATGGCCTTGCGGATCGCCACCACCTGCGGGCCGGTGGTCGCGGCAAGGCGCGTGTCGGCGCTCTGCAGCGCGAACAGAGCCAGCTGCACATTGCCGGTCAATTGCAGCTGCTGGCTCGCGCTCGACAGAATTTGCTCGACTTCGGCGACGGTCCAGTCGTCGCGATTGCTCGCGAGATCCTGGTACTGCTGCTGCAGCGCCTGGCTGTGCGCTTCGGCATCGGAGAGCTTGCCTTGCAGCTGGATGATCTGCGTGTTGAGCGCGGTGGTCGCGCTCGCCGCCTGATCGGCTTTCGCGCGCAGATCGGCGTTCTGCTCGTCGGCCTGGGCGAGACGCTGCGACATCTCGGTGTCGGCGCGGTCGAACTTGCGGTTCAGGACGAAGGCGCCCGCGCCCGCCGCCACCGCCAGAATGACGACGACGAACCACAACAACACGATGCCCGCGCCGCCGCGACGCTTCTGCTGCTCAAAAGGCGTGAAGGGCGTGTTCGGCGGCAAGGGCGGTGTCACGTTCGGCTGAGGTGAAGCTTTCTTGGAATCGTTCGAGTCAGTCATGCGTGATTGAGCCGGTTGGTGGGCCGGCGCGGTGGCCGGTTTGGCGTCCGTCGGCGCGGATGGGGAATGAATCGGGCTCGACGCGCTCGCGCTTCTGCTCGCGCCTGTGCTCGCGGACGCGCTCGCTTGTGCGTGGGCCTCCGAATCGCCCGATCCGCGTCCTGCTTCCGCCTGCGCGGAAGCACGGGCGAGGTCGAGCGGGAACAACGCTTCCAGCGAGTGCACGATGCGTTCGTCGCCCGCGCCGGACACCGTAATCCTATCAAAACCCGCTCCCCGCGCGGCCTCGGCGATGCGCGGGTGCGGGCAGACGAGCGGCGTGCGCTTGAGCTGCACGATTTCGTCGGCGGTGAGGTGCTCGTGCGCGAGCTCGTCGAGATTGCGCACGCCTTCGGAGCTCGTCAGCAGCCACGCGTGCCGGCCGTCCGGCAGGCCCGCGAGCAGCGCATGAATGCGCTCCCATTTCCGCATCGACGGCTCGGGCAGCACGCGGCGATACGCGGCGGCTTTCTCGACCCGCGCGCCCGCTTCGGCGAGGCGCTCGGCAAGCCACTCGCGGCCGCCGTCGCCGCGCACGATCAGCACGCGCTTGCCCTCGAGCCCGTTCGCGCCGAAATGCGCTTCGATCGCGGCGTAGAGCGCTTCCGAATCGAAGCGCGGATCGGCTTCGTCCGCCGAAGGGCTGATCACGCGATGCGCCGGCGCGTGCACGCCCTGGCGCGTCAACGCCGCGACCGATCCCGGGCCGACGACCGCGACCGGCAGATCCGCGGGCCACGGCGCGCCGAGCCGGCTGAACGCGTGATCGATCGCATTCGGCGACACGAACACGACGAGCGCGTAGCGCGCGGGCGCATCGGGCGGGAGATAGAGCTCGTCGAGCGCGGCGCGCAGGGAAGAATCGTCGGCGACGGGCGCGATGTCGATGAGCGGGAAGTCCAGCGTGTCGAATCCGGCGCCGGCAAGAAGCGCGAGCAGCCCGGGCGACTGTCCGGCCGGACGCGTGATGACGATCGTGGCGCGGCGTTCGCTCGCCATCAGGACTTCGGCCCCGAGGGAGCGGTGTTCGGAGCGTCGGCGCGGCTCGCCGTCGTGAGCGCGTTCACGATGTCCATCGCGCCTTGCGCCTCGAGGTCCGCCGAGACGCGCTTGCCCAATGCGAGCGCGGCGGCGAGATCGGGCGAACGCACGGCTTCTTCCGCGCGCAGCACGCGCCTGCCGTCGGGCATGGACACCGCGCCGCGCAGATGCAGCGCGTCGTCGCGCCATTCGGCGAAGGCGGCGAGCGGCACCTCGCAACTGCCGCCGAGCGCGCGCGACACCGCGCGTTCCGCTTCGACCGCGAGCGCGGTCCTTTCATCGTGCAACGGCCTGAGCCACGCGGCGAGCTCGGCGCGGTCCGCGCGAATCTCGATGCCGAGCGCGCCCTGCCCCGCCGCCGGCAGGCTCTGCGATGCATCGAGCCGCGCGCGGATGCGCGCCTCCAGGCCGAGCCGCTTCAAACCGGCCGCCGCGAGAATGATCGCCGCGTACTCGCCGCGATCGAGCTTGGCCAGACGCGTATCGAGATTGCCGCGCAGCGGACGCACGTCGAGATGAGGAAAGCGCGCGCGGATCATCGCTTCGCGGCGCAGGCTCGACGTGCCGACGACGCTGCCCGCGGGCAGCGCCTCGAGCGATTCGTAGTGCGGCGACACGAACGCATCGCACGGATCTTCACGCTCGAGAATGGCGCCGAGCGCGAAGCCTTCGGGCAGTTCCATCGGCACGTCCTTCAGCGAATGCACGGCGAGATCGGCGCGGCCGTCGGCGAGCGCCGCCTCGAGCTCCTTCACGAAAAGACCCTTGCCGCCGACCTTCGAGAGCGTGCGATCGAGAATCTGATCGCCGCGCGTCGTCATTCCGAGGATTTTCACGTCGCAAGATGGATATAATTTGTGCAGCGCACACCGCACATGCTCGGCCTGCCACATGGCAAGACGGCTTTCCCGCGAAGCGATGGTGAGGCTCGCGGGCGGTGTCGTGGAATGCGTCTCGGAATTCATTGATGCTCGATCGAATGACGGGATGGATGAATGGATATTAGCGAACAATGGTAGCACGCACGCCAAGGTCCACTGACAGACGGGCAGCGCGCGAGAGCCTTGTCCGATGCGCCTTTCGGGGCGTCCGCGGTGCGTTTGAATCGGCGTGAGCGGCGGCAACAGCCGCATCGTGCCCGATGAACGCTTCCGGGCGCGAGGAACGGCGCGGCATGCTGTCGCCGGTTTGACGCACGGCCGTTCACCACGGCCGGCGGTTTCCTGCAGGATGCGGCGCTTTCCGAAGTCGCCGCGTCACGTCGATGTGTCTTTGGCTTCGCAGCTTCTGAGAGGAACCCAACGTGACGTCTTCTGGATCGGCACGCTCCGCGCGCCGCAACGCCGCATTGCCCGAGTCTTCCTCCGACGCGTCCGCCGCGGCGTCGTCGCCCATCGTCACGAAGGCCGCCACGGCCGCGAAGGCATCGAAAGCGGCCGCCGCGCCGAAGGCGAGGCCCGCCGCACCCGGCGTCAAGGCCGCGGTGAAGCCCGCCGCGACCCGGGCCAAAGCCGCACCGCGTCCGAACGGCGCGGCGCGCGCGAAGCCGTCGAGCCGCACCCGCGACGACAAGGACCGCCCGCTCTTCGAGGACATCCGCTTCCTCGGCCGCCTGCTCGGCGAAGTGCTGCGCGAGCAGGAAGGCGACGCCGTGTTCGACGTGGTCGAAGCCATTCGTCAGTCGGCCGTGAAATTCCGCCGCGAGGACGACAGGGAGGCCGCGCAGACCCTCGAGAAACGCCTGCGCGCCCTGTCGCCGGAACAGACGGTCTCCGTCGTGCGCGCGTTCAGCTATTTCTCGCATCTCGCGAACATCGCCGAGGACCGGCATCACAATCGGCGCCGCCGCATTCACGCGCTCGCGGGCTCCGGCTCGCAGCCGGGCACGATCGCCTATGCGATCGAGCGCATGCGGGAGCAGAAGAACGTCAGCGCGACGCGCAAGCTGCTGGAGAAATTCTTCGGCGACGCGCTGATCGTTCCGGTCCTCACCGCGCACCCGACCGAAGTGTCGCGCAAGAGCATTCTCGACGCGCAGCACGACATCGCGCGCCTGCTCGCCGAGCGCGACCAGGAACTGACCGCGCGCGAGCGCGCCCACAACGCGGCGGTGCTGCGCGCGCGCGTCACCTCGCTCTGGCAGACGCGCATGCTGCGCGACGCGCGCCTGACCGTCGCCGATGAAATCGAGAACGCGCTGTCCTACTATCGCGCGACCTTCCTCGAAGAGATTCCCGCGCTCTACGCCGACATCGAAACCGCCCTCGGCGAGCACGGCCTGCCCGTGCGCCTGCCGCCGTTCTTCCAGATGGGAAGCTGGATCGGCGGCGACCGCGACGGCAATCCGAACGTCACGGCGCAGACGCTCGAGACCGCCATCACGCGGCAGGCGACCGTGATCTTCGAGCACTATCTGGAACAGGTTCACATGCTCGGCGCGGAGCTGTCCGTGTCGAATCTGCTCGCGGGATCGAGCGATGCGCTGAAGGCGCTCGCCGATGCATCGCCTGACCAGTCGCCGCATCGCACCGACGAGCCTTATCGGCGCGCGCTCATCGGCATCTACACGCGGCTTGCGGCGAGCGCGCGCGTGCGCCTCGGCGAAGGCGCGGTCGCGGTGCGCAGCGCGGGGCGCGGCGCGGCGCCCATTCGCGCGACGCCCTACGCCGATGCCGCCGAGTTCACGCGCGATCTTCACGTGCTGATCGACTCGCTCACCGAGCATCATGGCGCGTCGATGTCGATCCTGCGTCTGTCGCCGCTCGCGCGCGCGTCCGAAGTCTTTGGCTTCCATCTCGCGAGCATCGACTTGCGGCAGAGCTCGGACATCCACGAAGCGGTCGTCGCCGAATTGCTCGCGCGCGCGGGCGTGGTGGCCGATTACGCATCGCTTTCCGAAGAACAGAAGCGTGAGGTGCTGCTCAAGGAACTGGCCCAGCCGCGTCCGCTGCGCCTGCCGTACGCCGAGTATTCCGATCTCGCGAAAAGCGAACTCGGCGTGCTCGAAGCCGCGCGCGAAACCCGCCAGAAGTTCGGCGCGCGCGCGGTGCGCAACTACATCATCTCGCACACGGAAACCGTCAGCGATCTGCTCGAAGTGATGCTGCTGCAGAAGGAAACGGGCGTGCTGCAAGGCTGCGTCGGCAGCAAGGACGATCCGGCGCGCGACGGCCTCATGGTGATTCCGCTGTTCGAGACCATCGCCGACCTGCGCAATGCGCCCGTCATCATGGGCGAGTTCTTCGCGCTGCCGGGCATCGACAAGCTCATCGCGAATCAGGGCAACGAACAGGAAGTGATGCTCGGCTATTCGGACAGCAACAAGGACGGCGGCTTTCTCACGTCGAACTGGGAGCTTTATCGCGCGGAACTGGCGCTCGTCGCGCTCTTCAAGGAGCGCGGCACGACACTGCGGCTCTTCCACGGCCGCGGCGGCACGGTCGGACGCGGCGGCGGCCCGACCTATCAGGCGATCCTGTCGCAGCCGCCGGGCACCGTCGACGGACAGATTCGCCTGACCGAGCAGGGCGAAGTGATCGCGAGCAAGTTCGGCAATCCGGAAATCGGCCGGCGCAATCTGGAGACGGTGGTCGCGGCGACGCTGGAGGCCTCGCTGCTGCCGCACGAAAACGCGCCCGCGCAATTGCCGCAATTCGAAGAGGTGATGCAGACGCTGTCGGACGCCGCGATGGCCGCGTACCGCGCGCTCGTCTACGAGACGCCCGGCTTCACCGATTACTTCTTCTCTTCGACGCCGATCGCGGAGATCGCGGAGCTGAACATCGGCAGCCGCCCGGCGTCACGCAAGCTGCAGGATCCGAAGCAGCGCAAGATCGAAGACCTGCGTGCGATTCCGTGGGGCTTCTCGTGGGGGCAATGCCGCCTGCTGCTCACCGGCTGGTACGGCTTCGGCAGCGCGGTGTCGGCCTATCTCGACCACGCGGGCTCGGATGAAGAACGCGCGAAGCGCTTGGCCACGCTGCGCAAGATGCACAAGACGTGGCCGTTCTTCAAGAACCTGCTGTCGAACATGGACATGGTGCTCGCGAAGACCGATCTAGCGGTTGCATCGCGCTATGCGCAGCTCGTCACCGACAAGAAGCTGAGAAAGCACGTCTTCGACCGTATCGTCGCGGAACACCAGCGCACCTGCGACGCGCTCGCCGAGCTCACCGGCAGGAACGAGCGTCTCGCGGACAACCCTTTGCTCGCGCGCTCGATCAAGAACCGCTTCCCGTATCTCGATCCGCTCAACCACTTGCAGGTGGAACTGCTCAAGCGTCACCGCGCGGGCGATCAGAACGTGCGGCTGCGGCGCGGGATTCACCTGACGATCAACGGGATCGCGGCGGGCTTGCGCAACACCGGCTGACGCGCCTGCACGCGCAGTGAAACGCGGCGTCGCTGCCTTCCCGGCGCGACGCCGTTTTTTTAGTCCCGGCGCTTCGCCTCGATCATCATTGCATCGAGCTCGAAGGAGCAATCGTCCTTCACGCCGAAATACTGGCGCACTTCGTCGGGCGCGCCGTTCCACATCGAGCGGATGGCCGTCACGCGCTCGGGCGGCGTGCGCATCCGCGTCACCCACGACTCGAACTCGAGCGGAATGCGCCAGCGCTCCGTCACCTGTGCGTCGAAGCCTGCGGCGTCGAGCATCGCGATCCATTCGTCGGCGCGGTAGTCGCGAATGTGCGAGGCGTCGCGCAGCAGCTCGATCGCCTGGATGTGCGTGTCGTAGAGCGGATCGTCGATGCCCGCGATATCGATGAATTTCAGCCGCCCGCCAGGCTTCAGGACGCGATGCACTTCCTTCAGGGCGGCCGGAACGTCGCGCCAGTGATGCGCGCTCATGCGGCTCACGGCCCAGTTGAACGTCGCGTCGGCGAACGGCAGCGTTTCGGCCGCGCCCTGCTGCGTGCGGATCGTGGTCAGGCCGCGCTCCTTCGCGGCGGCTTCGACCGTCGCGAGCATCTGAGGCGCGATGTCGTAAGCCACGACCTCGCGCACGTGCGGTGCGATCGCGAAACTCGCGTGGCCGGCGCCGCAGCCCATGTCGAGCACGCTCGCGCTGCCGCACGTGGCCGCGAAGGTCGCGGCGAGATTCTGCAGATCCGCACCGCTCGCGTGAACCTGGCTCGTGAGATAGGCGGCGGCGGTGCTGCCGAATGCATCGGCGACCTGGTCGTGGTGTTTCATCGTGGACTCCGGAGTTCGTCGTGGGGATGGTCTGCCGCTACAATAGAGCCCGCTTTGTACCAGTACAAGCTGACAGATTATTCTGGTATCTAAACCACCATGTCGACAGCGCCCGCGGCCGGTCGAAGGGTCCAAGCTTCATGAGCGCCTTAGAAAAAACCCCCGCAGAACCTCTCGCCGAGACGCCCGCGCATGCGCTCGGCGAATTCATCCGCGCGCATCGCGAGCGCCTGTCGCCTCAGGCGGTCGGCCTCGCGCCCGGCCCGCGCCGCCGCACGCCGGGCCTGCGCCGCGAAGAAGTCGCCCAGTTGTGCGGCGTGAGTCCGACCTGGTACACGTGGATCGAGCAGGGCCGCCCCGTGTCCGCGTCCGCCGATGCGCTCGCGCGCATCGCCGTCGCCCTGCAGCTTTCGCGCGCCGAACGCGCGTATCTGTTCGAGCTCGCCGCCCAGCGCGATCCCGCCGAGCCGGACCCCGCGAGCCAGGACGCGCCCGCCGCGCTGCTCCAGACGGTCGGCCTGATCGGCGCGCCCGCCTACGTGCTCGACCGCCAATGGAACGCGCTGCGCTGGAACGGGCACGCGGCCGAGCTGTTCGTCGGCTGGCTCGACGGCGCGCACGACCGCAATCTGCTGACCTACACCTTCACGTCGCCGGCGGCGCGGGAGCTGATCGTCGACTGGGAGACGCGCGCGCGGCGGCTCGCCGCCGAGTTTCGCGCCGATTCGATCCGCCATCTGAACGATCCGCCGACGCGCGCGCTGATCGACGATCTGAGCGCCGCGAGCGATGCATTCGCGCGCTACTGGGCCTCGCAGGACGTGTTCGAGCGTGAAGGCGGCGAGCGCGCGTTCAATCATCCGGCGCGCGGGCGTATCGTGTTCAATCAGATCACGTTCAAGCCGGCGCATCGCGAGGATCTGAAACTGGTGATACTCGTGGGGAGCGCATAGCGCCAAATGTTAAAATCGTCGACTTCCGGCTTGCAGAACGGGCCGCCTCAACCGCCATTCACATCACCATGACGTCCCAACTCCACAAAAAAGGCGAAGCCTGGTCGGCTCGCTTCTCCGAGCCGATGTCGGAGCTCGTCAAACGCTATACGTCGTCGGTGTTCTTCGACAAGCGGCTCGCCCTCGTCGACATTCAGGGCTCGCTCGCGCATGCGTCGATGCTCGCGGCGCAGAAGATCATCGGCGCCGACGACCTCGCCGCGATCGAACGCGGCATGGCGCAGATCAAGGGCGAAATCGAGCGCGGCGAGTTCGAGTGGAAGCTGGATCTGGAAGACGTGCACCTGAACATCGAGGCGCGTCTGACCGCGCTGATCGGCGATGCCGGCAAGCGCCTGCACACCGGCCGCTCGCGCAACGATCAGGTCGCGACCGACATCCGTCTGTGGCTGCGCGGCGAGATCGACCGCATCGGCGACTTGCTGAAGGACCTGCGCGCCGCGCTCATCGACATGGCCGAGAAGCACGCCGACACCATCATGCCCGGCTTCACGCACCTGCAGGTCGCGCAGCCGGTGACGTTCGGGCATCACCTGCTCGCCTACGTCGAAATGTTCGCGCGCGACGCCGAGCGCATGCGCGATTGCCGCACGCGGGTGAACCGCCTGCCGCTGGGCGCCGCGGCGCTCGCGGGCACGAGCTATCCGATCGACCGTCACGCGGTCGCTGCGACGCTCGGCTTCGACGGCATCTGCGCGAATTCGCTCGATGCCGTGTCCGACCGCGATTTCGCGATCGAATTCACTGCGGCGGCCGCGCTCATCATGACGCACGTGTCGCGCTTCTCCGAGGAGCTCGTGCTGTGGATGAGCCCGCGCGTCGGCTTCATCGATCTGGCGGACCGCTTCTGCACCGGCTCGTCGATCATGCCGCAGAAGAAGAACCCGGACGTGCCCGAACTCGCGCGCGGCAAGACCGGCCGCGTGAACGGCCATCTGATGGCGCTGCTCACGCTGATGAAAGGCCAGCCGCTCGCCTACAACAAGGACAATCAGGAAGACAAGGAACCGCTGTTCGATACCGTCGATACGGTCGTCGACACGCTGCGCATCTTCGCGGAAATGGCGGCGGGCATCACCGTCAAGCCGCAGGCGATGCGCGCGGCGGCGCTCCAAGGCTTCTCGACCGCGACCGATCTCGCGGACTACCTCGTGAAGCGCGGCCTGCCCTTCCGCGACGCACACGAAGCGGTCGCGCACGCGGTGCGCATCTGCGTGGATCGCGAATGCGATATCGCGGACCTTTCGCTGGAAGAAATGCGCAAGGAATTGCCGAACGTGGCGCATCTCATCGGCGAGGACGTGTTCGAGTATCTGACGCTCGAAGGTTCGGTCGCGAGCCGCAATCATCCGGGCGGCACCGCCCCGGATCAGGTGCGCGCGGCGGCGAAGGCGGCGCGCGCGGCGCTTTGATTATGCAACCCGCCTTCGGACGAGTCGGGGGTTCATGATATATGCATGATTCCAAGGTGACACTATGCAAATCGAATCCATCGAGATAAAAAATTTCCGGCTCTTCCGGGACGCAAAACTGACGGATATACCTCGCCTCTGCGTCCTCGTTGGCGCAAACGGAACAGGTAAGTCGACTCTCTTCGACGTCTTTTCGTTTTTGAAAGATGCATTATCGATGAACGTCGGAAAGGCTGTCTCGAAACGCGGTGGTTTCAAAGAACTGGCCAGCCGCGGACATGCGAACGAGCCGATCGAATTCACTTTGCAATTTCGCCTGGAGATCACGGGGCGTGAACGCTTGGTCACTTATCTCCTGAAGATCGAGCCAGATCAGAGCGGCCGCCCGATAGTCGCCCGCGAGGTTTTACGATACAAGCGTGGAAGTTTTGGTGCGCCTTTCCGTTTCCTTGATTTCAACTACGGAAAGGGCTACGCAATCACGAATGAGGAAGATTTTTCGAAGGCTGACGAACTTCTTACTCGAGAGGAACAAGAACTTGATGCGCCGGATATCCTCGCGATCAAAGGTCTGGGCCAGTTCGACCGTTTTAAGGCCGCAAGTGCTTTTCGCACGATGATCGAAAATTGGCACATTTCGGATTTCCATGTTTCCGAGGCGCGCCCAAGCCAAGAGGATGGTTTTGCGGAACATCTTTCCACGCGCGGAGATAATCTTCCATTAGTTGCGAACTACCTCTTTGAGAATCATCGCGACGCTTTCGATAAAGTGTTGAATGCAATGCAGCGTCGGGTCCCGGGCGTATCTGTCGTCGAAGCTAAACCTACTGAAGATGGGCGGCTCGTACTTAGATTCCAAGATGGCAGCTTCAAGGACCCCTTCATTGCACGATATGTGTCCGATGGCACTATCAAGATGTTCGCGTATCTCGTGCTCTTGCATGATCCGCAACCGTACCCGTTGCTTGCGGTTGAAGAACCTGAGAATCAGCTTTATCCAGAACTGCTACCTGAACTCGCAGAGGAGTTTCGTGACTATGCGCGTCGTGGAGGTCAAGTCTTCATTTCCACGCACTCTCCGGACTTCCTCAATGCATTGAGTCTCGACGAAATCTACTGCCTAAGAAAGGAAAAAGGCTTCTCTAGCATTTCCAGAGCGAGCGATTCACAGAATCTACGATCGCTTTTCGAACATGGTGATCTGCCTGGGTATCTTTGGAAACAAGGTTTGTTCGAAGGGGTCAATCGGTGAGTGGCCGCATTATCTTTCTTGTCGAAGAACCATCAATGGCGACCCTCCTCGATCAGCTTCTACCTCGCTTGGTTCCCGGCTGGGTGCGCCACGAACACTTTCAATGTGTACCTCATGAGGGCAAGACCGACCTTGATCGAAGCATTTCGCGCAAATTGTTAGCGTGGCGCGAACCAAACGTTCGTTTCGTCGTTGTCCGAGACAATGATAACGCCGACTGCCTTGCGCTGAAGGGTCGGCTATTGGAACAATGCCGAAAAGCCAAGAGGCCTGAAACCTTGATTCGCTTGGTCTGCCAAGAACTTGAAAGCTGGTATCTTGGTGACATGGAAGCGCTCCGTCGTGCTTACCCGAACCAAAAATTCAACGTGCCTCGCCATGCGAAGCGCTTCGCCGAGCCCGATTCTTGGAACAAGCCATCCATCGAATTGAAATCGTTGATTCCTTCCTATCAGAAGTTGGCAGGCGCTCGGCTAATCGCGCCTAATCTGAACGTCGAACACGGGTCGAACAAGTCTCGAAGCTACGCAGCATTCATCGAAGGCGTCGCTCGTGTAGTCGCAGAGCAAGCGAATACGTGAAAACGAAACATCAGGAAGGGACGATGGGGGCGATGCCAGCTCACGATCAATCGCATCGCTTCAACGTACGAAGGAGCAACCGCGGTCAAAGCAGGTGTGGCAACCATATTGCTCCGATCTCAGAGTGCGCTGCATGTAATCGCCGCGTCCCGTCATGATCATTCGCCCCAAGCTCAACTGGTTCCGGCTGCTGTTCGTGTGGCGAGGCTCCGTGCTGCCGCAACTGCTGCCGCGCCTCGGACTGATCTTCGCGCTTTCGGTGGTGGCGATCTTCATGCACGACCATATGCGCACGTATCCGATCGGGCTCGGCACGCCGCCGTTCGCGCTCGTGGGCATCGCGCTTGCGGTGTTTCTGGGTTTTCGCAACGGCGCGAGCTACGAGCGCTGGTGGGAAGGCCGCAGGCTGTGGGGCACGCTCGTCATTACGGCGCGCTCGCTCGGACGCCAGGCGCTGTCACTGCCCGATCCGCGCGACCCCGCTCAAACCCGCCGCTTTCTCGCCGCCCTGGGCGCGCTGGCGCACGCGCTGCGTCATCAGTTGCGCGGCACCGATGCGCTCGCCGATCTCTCCCCGCGCCTGCCGCCCGAGCTGCACGCACGCGTGGCCGCCGCGAAGTTCCCACCCGCGCTGATCCTGCTCTGGCTCGGTGAATGGGCCGCCGAGCGCAAGCGCGAAGGCGCCATCGATGGCTTTGCGCTGCTCGCGATCGAACACAATCTGAATTCGCTGTCCGATGTGATCGGCGGCTGCGAGCGCATCGCGACCACGCCGCTGCCGTTCTCCTATTCGGTGATGATCCACCGCACGGTCTATCTCTTCTGCATGTTGCTGCCTTTCGGGCTCGTCGATGGCGCGGGCCTGCTCACGCCGCTCTTTGCGCTGCTCGTGGCGTATGCGTTCATGTCGCTGGAAGCGATCGCCGCGCAGATCGAGGATCCGTTCGGCCTCGAGGAGAACGATCTCGCGCTAAACGCGATGTGCGAGACGATCGAAGTCGCATTGCACGACATGGCGGCGGATCCCGATTTTGCCCACGCGCCCAAGCCGTTCGCGCCGTCGCGCGACTTCATTCTCGACTGACGTCCGCCAGTCGCTTGCCGTCCGGCAGCAGTGGCGCGCCAAGCCCGATCTTTCACCGAGCGACACACATAGTTTCACGACGGCGAATGCCGCGCGGGCCTGCGCTCGTTCATAATTCCGCACACTCATCCTGGAGGAAATGTTTTGAAACTGTTCTACAAGGCAGGCGCCTGCTCTCTCGCTTCCCACATCGCTCTGGAAGAATCCGGGCTGGCTTACGAAATCGAGGCTGTCGACCTCAAGACCAAGATCACCGCCGGCGGCGCGGACTTCACCAGGATCAACGCGAAGGGCTACGTGCCCGCCCTGCTGCTCGACAGCGGCGAGCTGCTCACCGAAGGCCCGGCGATCATGCAGTACGTCGCCGATCAGGTTCCTGCCCGGCACCTCGCACCGCTCGCCGACGCGATGGCGCGCTATCGCCTGCAGGGCTGGCTCACGTTCATCGGCACGGAGCTGCACAAGAACTTTTCGCCGTTCTTCAATCCGGCCGCGAGCAGCGACTGGAAAGCGGCCGCGCTGGCCAATCTCGAGCGCCGCCTCGCCTACACGGCGCAGCATCTCGACGACAGGCAATTCCTGCTCGGCGACGAATTCAGCATCGGCGACGCCTACCTCTTCACCGTGCTCGGCTGGGCGCAGCACATCGATCTGGACCTCGGCAAGTGGCCGGCGCTGGTCGCGTATCAGGCTCGCGTGGGCGCGCGTCCCGGTGTGCAGGCGGCGATGAGGGCGGAAGGGCTGATCTGAAAACGATCGGTAACGCCTGAAACGACAAACGGCCCTTTCGAAGGGCCGTTTGTCTTTGCAGCAACTCAAGCGAACATCAGTCGCGCACGCAATCGACGAAATACTCGATGCGCCCGTTGATCATCTCGCCCACGAGCCCGTGGATATCCGTATGGAAGCCCGGGAAGCGCTCGTTGAACTCGCGCGCGAAACGCAGGTAATCGACGATCGTGCGATTGAAACGCTCGCCAGGAATCAGCAACGGAATGCCCGGCGGATACGGCGTGAGCAGGATGCTCGTCACGCGGCCTTCGAGCTCGTCGATGGGCACGCGGTCGATCTCGCGGTGCGCGAGCTTCGCGAACGCTTCGGACGGTTTCATCGCCGGCTCCATGCTCGACAGATACATCTCGGTCGTCAGCCGCGCGATGTCGTTCGCGCGATAGACGCTGTGGATCTGCTCGCACAGATCGCGCAGACCGATGCGCTCATACGACGGATGCTGCGCGACGAACTCCGGCAGCACGCGCCACAGCGGCTGGTTGTTGTCGTAGTCGTCCTTGAACTGCTGGAGCTCGGTGACCATCGAGTTCCAGCGGCCCTTGGTGATGCCGATCGTGAACATGATGAAGAACGAGTACAAGCCCGTCTTCTCCACGATGATGCCGTGCTCCGCCAGATACTTCGTCACGATCGCGGCCGGAATGCCGGTCTCGCCGAATTCGCCGTCCACGTCGAGTCCCGGCGTGATGATCGTCGCCTTGATCGGGTCGAGCATGTTGAAGCCTTCCGCGAGCGCGCCGAAGCCGTGCCAGCGGTCGTTGGGCTTCAGCATCCAGTCCTCGCGGTCGCCGATGCCTTCCTCCGCCAGCGCGTCCGGGCCCCAGACCTTGAAGAACCAGTCGTCGCCGTACTCGGCGTCGACCTTGCGCATCGCGCGGCGGAAATCGAGCGCTTCGGCAATCGATTCCTCCACGAGCGCCGTGCCGCCCGGCGGCTCCATCATCGCGGCGGCCACGTCGCACGACGCGATGATCGCGTATTGCGGGCTCGTCGACGTATGCATCAGATACGCCTCGTTGAAGCGATGGCGGTCGAACGTGCTGTTTTCGCTGTCCTGCACGAGAATCTGCGACGCCTGGGAAATGCCGGCGAGCAGCTTGTGCGTGGAGTGCGTCGCGAACACGAGCGCGCCCGTGCGCGGACGGCCCGCGCCGATCGCGTGCATGTCCTGATAGAACGAATGGAACTCGGCGTGCGGCAGCCAGGCTTCGTCGAAGTGCAGCGTATCGAGCAGGTCGCCGAGCAGATCCTTGATCATCTCGACGTTGTAGATCACGCCGTCATACGTGCTCTGCGTGATCGTCAGGATGCGCGGCTTGATCCTCGGGTTCTTCGCGAGCGCCTCGCGCGCGAACGGATTCGCCTCGATCTTCTTGCGAATGTTCTCCGGCTTGAACTCGTCGCGCGGAATCGGCCCGATGATGCCGAAGTGGTTGCGCGTCGGCGTGAGGAACACGGGAATTGCGCCCGTCATCGTGATCGCGTGCAGGATCGACTTGTGGCAGTTGCGGTCGACGAGCACGATGTCGCCAGGCGCGACGGTCGCGTGCCACACGATCTTGTTCGACGTCGACGTGCCGTTGGTCACGAAAAAGAGATGATCCGCGCTGAAGATGCGCGCCGCGTTACGTTCCGAAGCGGCAACCGGACCCGTGTGATCGAGCAGCTGGCCGAGCTCGTCGACCGCGTTGCAGACGTCCGCGCGCAGCATGTTCTCGCCGAAGAACTGGTGGAACATCTGCCCGAGCGGGTTCTTCAGGAACGCGACGCCGCCCGAGTGCCCGGGGCAGTGCCAGGAATACGAGCCCTCCTCCGCGTACTGCACCAGCTCCTTGAAGAACGGCGGCGCGAGCGAATCGAGATAAACCTTCGCCTCGCGGATGATGTGCCGCGCGACGAACTCCGGCGTGTCCTCGAACATGTGGATGAAGCCGTGCAACTCGCGCAGGATGTCGTTCGGCAGATGGCGTGAGGTGCGCGTTTCGCCGTACAGGAAGATCGGGATATCGACGTTGCGGCGGCGCACCGCGTTGATGAACGCGCGCAGCGCGACGATCGCCGACGCGAGCTCCGGCGTGTCGCCTTCCACGACGACGTTTTCCGCGTAAGGCAGCAGCTCTTCGTCATCGATCGACAGGATGAAGCACGACGCCCGGCTCGACTGCTGCGCGAACGCCGCGAGATCGCCGTAGCTCGTGAGGCCGAGCACTTCGGCGCCTTCTTTCTCGATCGCCTCGGCAAGCGCCCGGATGCCGGAACCCGAGATGTTCTCGGAGCGAAAATCTTCGTCGATGATGACGACGGGGAAGCGGAACTTCATGAGGCGAATCTCCAAATGGAACGACCGCTGCGCCGAGTCCCGAACTCGATGCCAGCGGTCTTTCGACAAGCGTTTGCCGTGTACGTTTCTGAAAGTGCGGCGATTATCAGGTCTTCGGCAGCGTCACGCCGTGCTGCCCCTGATACTTCCCGCCGCGATCCGCGTACGACGTCTCGCACATTTCATCGCTTTCGAAGAACAAGACTTGGGCAACGCCCTCGTTCGCGTAGATTTTGGCAGGCAAAGGTGTCGTATTCGAGAATTCGAGCGTCACGTAGCCTTCCCATTCCGGCTCGAACGGCGTCACGTTGACGATGATCCCGCAGCGCGCGTACGTCGACTTGCCGAGGCACACGGTCAGGCAGGAGCGCGGAATGCGGAAATACTCCACCGTTCGCGCGAGCGCGAAGGAATTCGGCGGAATGATGCAGACATCGCCCTTGAAGTCGACGAACGATTTCTCGTCGAAGGCTTTCGGATCGACGATCGTGGAGTTGATGTTGGTGAAAATCTTGAATTCGTCGGCGACGCGGATGTCGTAGCCGTAGCTCGACGTGCCGTAGCTCACGATCCTGCGGCCGTCCTCGGACACGCGCACCTGATCGCGCACGAACGGCTCGATCATTCGGTGCTCTTCGGCCATGCGGCGAATCCACTTGTCGGACTTGATGCTCATAGGGGACGCTACTCAACGGTGAAGGCTTTCAGTCTCGCGACCGCCGCCTGCGGTGAAACGGAGCATGGCCTTCGGCGGTGTTTCCGGCCGCCCGAGCCAAACGAAAGCGCGTATTTTACGCGATTGACGCGGCGCGCCGGGCGCGCCGAATACGGCTTTCGCGTCTAGCGGCGAATCACGCCGCAAGCGAGCGCCGGACCCACGTTGTGCGGCGCGCTCGCGTACGGATCCAGCGCCTCGCGGTGCAGTACGATCGCGCGCGAAATGACCGAGCGCACGCCGTCGAGCGACACGTCGGTGGCGACGATGAAGCCCGTGGCGGAGCCGGTGGCGTCCGCGTGAATGTTGCCGAGCTCGCCCTCGGACCGCGCGCTCGCCGTTCTGCGCTCCGGGGGCAGAGCGAACACCGGGCTCGCTTCCGGATCGTTGACGGAGATGCAGTCGCCGCGCTCGTGCACGGTCAGCGCGTGATCGCTGTTCGGCGGCATGTCGGTGAGGCTGTAGGAAACCTGCACGCCGTCCGCGCGCTCGATCAGCGTGATGGTGCCGCGCGTGGCGTTGCCGGGCGTCGGCTGAAGCACCGCGTCCGCGCGTTTTTCGTGATTCTGGAAGATGAGGCCGCAGCCGCTCAGCATGACGCTGCAGGCGGCCGTCGCGATCAAGGCGCGCAGCGCCCTTCCGTCGAATCTGTTTCTCATGCGATCCTCTCGGCGGCCCGCCGACGCCCAGTGCGTCCACGCTGCCGCGCATCGAAGGCGACATGATACCGCGAGCCGCATCGCACAAGGCTCGTGGAGATTCGATCCACTGCTCGAAATCAGGTGTTCTGCACGACGATGCTCGGGAACTTCGAGCTCATGTCGCGCTGACGCTCGGCGATCGAAATCGCCACGCGGCGCGCGATCGCGCGATACGTTTCGGCAATGCGGCTCTGCGGCTGCGACACGACGGTCGGCTGGCCCGCGTCGGTGCGCTCGCGGATGGCGATATCGAGCGGCAGCTGGCCGAGAATCTCGACGCCGTATTCCTTGGCCATGCGCTCGCCGCCGCCCGCGCCGAAGATGTGCTCCTCGTGGCCGCAGTTCGAGCAGACATGCGTGCTCATGTTCTCGACGATGCCGAGAATCGGAATGCCGACCTTCTCGAACATCTTGAGGCCCTTCTTCGCGTCGAGCAGCGCGATGTCCTGCGGCGTCGTGACGATCACCGCGCCCGTCACCGGCACCTTCTGCGCGAGCGTGAGCTGGATGTCGCCCGTGCCCGGCGGCATGTCGACGACGAGATAGTCGAGGTCGCGCCAGTTGGTCTGCCGCAGCAACTGCTCGAGCGCCGAGGTGACCATCGGGCCGCGCCAGACCATCGGGTTGTCCTGCTCGATCAGAAAGCCGATCGAGTTCGCCTGAATGCCGTGGCCCGTGAGCGGGTTCATCGTCTGATTGTCGGGCGATTCCGGGCGGCCGGCGATGCCGAGCATCATCGGCAGCGAGGGGCCGTAGATGTCCGCGTCGAGCATGCCGACCGACGCGCCCTCGGCCGCCAGCGCGAGCGCGAGGTTCACCGCGGTCGTGCTCTTGCCGACGCCGCCCTTGCCCGACGCCACCGCGATGATGTTCTTGACGTTCGGCAGCAGCTTCACGCCGCGCTGCACCGTGTGGGCGACGACCTGCGACGAAACGTCCACCGCCACGTTCGCGACGCCGGGCACCTGACGCAGCGCGCCTGCCACCATTTCGCGGATCGATTCGAACTGCGATTTCGCCGGATAGCCGAGCACCACGCCCACCGCCACGTTCGCGCCCTCCACGGCCACGTTGCGGATGCTCTTGGTATCGACGAACTTGCGGCTGGTGTTCGGATCGGCCAGTGTGGCGAGTGCGATGTCGATCTTCGCGCGGTCAATACTCATTGAAACTCCAAGGAACGGTTATTGCTATGCGCCATTGGCGCGCTGCAACAAACTGACGAATTTGAAAGGAATTGTTAACGCCATTGCGCGCGGCCCGCGCACGCTGCACTATCCCGCTGCAAATGTTTCCGGGGACGCATCGCATCGGGCAGCCGGCCGCCTCTTTGGCTATTGTAGAGGCTCGCCCGGAAGCCCGTCCGAAGACCCTTTCGCACTGTCGGCGCCTCTCGCCGAACCGCTTGTCGATTCCAAGGAGATCGAAGATGAATACCAAATTCTTGACCCGTCTGTCCGTGTTCGCCGTGGCAGGCGCGCTCGTCGCCGGCTGCGCCTCGCAGCAGGGCACCAACACGGCGGTCGGCACCGGCGTCGGCGCTGCGACCGGCGCGGGCATCGGCGCCATTTTCGGCGGCGGCAAGGGCGCGGCGATCGGCGCCGCAACGGGCGCCGCCGTGGGCGGCATCACCGGCTACAACTGGCAGGCGATCCGCAACAAGATTTCGGGCGACTCGAAGGGCACCGGTACGCAGGTGACCGAGCAGCAGGACGGCTCGCTCAAGGTGAACATCCCGAATTCGATCTCGTTCGACACGAACAGCTACGCGATCAAGCCTTCGTTCGATCCGGTGCTGAATTCCGTTACGCAGACGATGCAGCAGCATCCGGAGCTGATCGCGAACGTCGTCGGCCATACGGATAACACCGGCCAGCCGGCCTACAACCAGACGCTTTCGCAGAACCGCGCACAGAGCGTCGCTTCGTACATCTCGACGCACGGCGTCCCGGCGCAGCGTCTGTCGGCGCAGGGCATGGGCCAGAACCAGCCGATCGCCGACAACTCGACGGAAGCGGGCCGCGCGCAGAATCGCCGCGTGGAGATCTACCTGCGCGCGACAGCGCAACCGGGTCAGGTTCAGTAAAGCGATTGATTTAAAAAGAGGAATACGCCGCTGCAAGGGCGGCGTGGAGCGGGTCCGGCCAGGCGCGTGCGCCTGCCTGAAAAAAATTTGAAACTTGGGCGCGAGGCGGCTGTCTGTCTCTACGGTAGGTGGATGGCAAAGCCATCGCCTGCCATTCTCCTCTTGTCGTTGTTGCTCCGGGGCCGGTTTGAGCCCCGGTTTTTTTTGGGCGCTCGAATCGTGAGCACGCCGGCCGGGCTCATGCCACCGAGGTTTTCACACGCTCTAATCCGAGTTGTTTCCTGATTTTTGCGGTCCTCTTTGCGGGAACGAATTCGGCGCCCGCTGGCGCAGCTACCGCCCGAACTCGCTGCATTTCTATTCCCTCTACCGCCGACCGAAGGGCCAAATACAACATCAGCGTTGTCTCTCGCCAGCAAAGAAAGGCAGCTTATTGTTGTATTTTTCCGTTGCGGGAATGCAGTCGATCCGGTGCGCGCCTTTGGCCCTCCTCGAACCCAATCCCACGCACCGCCCGGGCTCCTCCCCCACCCTGCTAAAATCGAAATTCCGCTTTTTTCACCAACCTCAAGCATTTCCTCCGGGCCGCGCCTTTATGTCAGCACCGATTTCCGCCACTGCCACCGCCGCGCCTGCCGCTTCAGCCAATGAAGGCGGCCGCCGCCAGATCCTCGTCACGTCCGCGTTGCCGTACGCGAACGGTCAGATTCATATCGGCCACATGGTCGAGTACATTCAGACGGATATCTGGGTTCGGACGCTGCGAATGCATGGCCACGAGGTCTACTACGTCGGCGCGGACGACACCCACGGCACGCCGGTCATGCTGCGCGCCGAGAAGGAAGGCATCACGCCCAAGGCATTGATCGAGCGCGTCTGGCAGGAGCACAAACGCGACTTCGACAGCTTCGGCATCTCGTTCGACAATTACTACTCGACCGATGCCGAGGAAAACCGCGTCCTCTGCAACTCGATCTACACCGCGCTCCAGCAGGCCGGCCTGATCGACGCGCGCGACATCGAGCAAGCCTACGATCCGGTCAAGGAAATGTTCCTGCCGGACCGCTTCATCAAGGGTCAGTGCCCGAAGTGCGGCGCGAAGGATCAATACGGCGACAATTGCGAAGTCTGCGGCTCGACCTATCAGCCGACCGAGCTGATCAATCCGTACTCGGTCGTCTCGGGCGCGACGCCCATCCGCAAGACCTCGACGCACTATTTCTTCCGCCTGTCCGATCCGCGCTGCGAGGAATTCCTGCGCAGCTGGGTGAGCGGCCTCGCGCAGCCCGAAGCCACCAACAAGATGCGCGAATGGCTCGGCGACAAGGGCGAAGCCAAGCTGGCCGACTGGGACATCTCGCGCGATGCGCCCTACTTCGGCTTCGAGATTCCGGGTGCGCCGGGCAAGTATTTCTATGTCTGGGTCGATGCGCCGGTCGGCTACTACGCGAGCTTCAAGAATCTCGCGGACCGCATCGGTCTCGATTTCGCCGCCTGGGTGAAGCCTGGTGCCGCGGCCGAGCAGTATCACTTCATCGGCAAGGACATTCTGTACTTCCACACGCTGTTCTGGCCGGCGATGCTCGAATTCTCCGGCCATCGCACGCCGACCAACGTATTCGCGCACGGCTTCCTGACGGTGGACGGCGCGAAGATGTCGAAGTCGCGCGGCACGTTCATCACCGCGCAGAGCGTGATCGACACGGGCCTGAACCCCGAGTGGCTGCGCTACTACTTCGCGGCGAAGCTCAACAGCACGATGGAAGACATCGACCTCAGTCTCGAGGACTTCCAGGCGCGCGTAAACAGCGATCTCGTCGGCAAGTACGTGAACATCGCGAGCCGCGCGGCCGGTTTCCTGATCAAGCGCTTCGACGGCCGCGTGCAGGACAGCGCGATGAATCATCCGCTGCTGGAGCAGTTGCGCGCGACCGTGCCGCAGATCGCCGGCTTCTACGAGGCGCGCGAGTACGGCCGCGCGCTGCGCACGACGATGGAGCTCGCCGACGCCGTGAACGCCTACGTCGATACCTCCAAGCCATGGGAGCAGGCGAAGGATCCGGCGAACGCGGTCGCGTTGCACGAGACGTGCAGCGTGAGCCTGGAGGCCTTCCGCCTGTTGTCGCTCGCGCTGAAGCCGGTGTTGCCGAAGCTCGTCGAGTCGGTGGAATCGTTCCTCGGCATCGCGCCGCTCGTCTGGGCCGATGCCGCGAAGCCGCTGTCGTCGGCCAATCCGGTCAACGCGTACAAGCATCTGACGACGCGCGTCGACCCGAAGCAGATCGAGGCGCTCCTCGCGGCCAACCGCGAATCGCTGCAGCCGGGCGCGGAGGCGGCGCCCGTTGCCGCGTCGAAGACCGCGGCGAAGAAGGAGGCCAGACAGGACGCGAAGCAGGAAGAGTCGGGCGTCATCTCCATCGACGACTTCGCGAAGGTCGATCTGCGCGTCGCGAAGATCGTCGACTGCAAGGTGGTCGAAGGATCCGACAAGCTGCTGCAACTGACCCTCGATGTCGGCGAGGAAAAGACGCGCAACGTCTTCTCGGGCATCAAGTCGGCGTATCAGCCGCAGGATCTGATCGGCAAGCTGACGGTGATGGTCGCTAACCTCGCGCCGCGCAAGATGAAGTTCGGCATGTCGGAGGGGATGGTGCTCGCCGCCTCCGCAGCCGACGAGAAGGCCGAACCGGGCCTCTACGTTCTGGAGCCGCATAGCGGTGCGAAGCCGGGGATGCGCGTGAAGTAGGAAGCATCAAAGCGCAGCTGGAATACAAAAGGGCACGCGGGCGATTCGCGTGCCCTTTTTACTTTTTGGTCGCGTGCCGGCGCGCCCTAGTCCGGCAATTCCGCGGCAGCCGAAGAAGCGGCCGAGGACTCCGAAGCCGACGCAGCCGACGATGCCGAAGAGGAAGACGACGACCACAGCCTCGCCCACGAATTGAACCGCCGCGTATACGAAAGATCGACGCCCTGATACGTCCCGCCGTACGCCGTCACGGCCCAGAACCGCGACAGGTTCAGCGTCGCCTTGACCGCATTGCTCGCCGATTGCAGCCCCTGTTCGTAGCCGAGCACGAGCCGCTCGTTGATCGCCTTCGAGAGCATCACCACTTGCGGATCGGTCAGGCCGACCTCGCTCGAGCCGATCGTGAATTCGTCGAGCCCGAAGGTCTGCGCGATACGCTTGCCGCTGGTGCTCCCGAGTAGCGCGAGCGCGCTCGTCATCGCACTCTGCTGGCCGACGTTGTTGCCCTGATCCGTGCCGTGACCGAACAGCAGCCACGAGAGCTTTTCGTTGTCGGGCACGTTCGGCTCGGAGATCAGCCTTGCGACCGGCGCCTGCACCGTGCCCGTCACCTGCACGCCCGCCTCGATTTCCTGATTGCGGCGCATCGCGAGAATGTTGATGCCCGGATTCGCCACCGGCCCATTGAACGTGAAGAAGCCGTTCTCGATACTGAGCTTGCGGCCGAACGCCGTGTAGGTCGAACCCGGCGTCACGCGCACGTTGCCGACCGCCCGCAGCGGCATGTTCGGCGCGCTCGTCGCCGTGATGGTGCCCGCGAGGCCGAGATCCGCGCCCGCGCCCTTGAAGCGGAAACGCTGGCCGAGATTGATGTCGATGTTCGCGCGCGGCGTGAACGGCCCGACCGGCTTCCCGGTCGCGGCCGTGATCTGCTGGTTGTCGCCCTTGATCGTGCCGTCGGGGCGCTCGATCACGACATCGTCGCCGAGAGCCGGCGCGGAGGATTCCGGCAAATCGATGAGCGCATGATCGACGGTGAACTTGCCGTCGATCGCCATGCCGCCCTGCAGCCCCGCGTTCGCGATGCTCGCGCTGCCCGAGAGCATCAGTTCTCGGTCGGGCGACGCGAACAGCTCCAGCTTGTCCGCGATGATGCTCGCCGTCAGATCGGGCTGCTCCTGATCGAGCCGCACCTTGCCGGTTGCGCGCAGCGTGCCGCTCGCGCCGTGGAACTCGACGCGCTGGAAATCGACGAGATTTTCCGACAGCGCGATGCGGATGACGCCGTCCTTCAGCTGCACGCCCTGATCGACGACCGTCGCGGAAATGCCGTCGCCGGTGAGCGAGCCCGACAGATTCGGCTTCGCGACGATGCCCGCGATCACGAGCTTGAGCGCGATCTTCCCGCCGAGCAGATAGTTCGCGCCGAGCAGCCCGCCCGTCGTGCGCAGTTCGGGAATGTTCGCGTCGATGGCGCCGGTGAGCGGCGCGTTGTCGTCGATGGTGAGCATGCCCTCGCGGTTGACGAGCGGCGTGTGCACGTTCGCATCGATCACGCCGATGCGGCTCGCCTGCGCATGCAGCGACGCGTTCAGGCGATTGCCGCCGGAAAAGTCCGCGCGCGCGGCGACGTCCGAGATGCCGAGCGCGGCGACGCCGCGCGTGCCGTCGATCGTCACGTCGCCAATGCGGCGCTTGATCTGGACATGGCCCGTCGCGCTCGCGCCGAGGGAGAAGTCCCAGTCGCCGTCGAAAACCAGATCGGTGCGAATCGGCGGCTCGGCGCCCGTCAGTTCCTGGCGCACTTCCAGCAGATGCGGCACGGACAGGTTCGTGAGCGTGCCCGCCGACTGGAGGCGGCCGTTGTCCATCGCGAAGGACTTGAGGTTCAGCGCCGCGCCTTCCGCGACGAGCCGCGTCGCGCCGAGCACCAGGCGCTTCGGCCCGTAGCTGACCGTGAGCGGCGATTCGAGGTTGAGCGAAGGCGTGCCCTTGTTCGAGAGCTTCGTGATCGTGCCGTCCCAATGCGGGCCGTCGGCGGCGTCGGTGAACTTGCCGGCAGCGCCGAGCGCGAGATTCACCGGCTGGCCGCGCACCTTGCCGGTCGCGGTCACGTCGAGCGTGTGATGCATGCGCGTGCCGTTCAGGTTCGCATCGAGGTTCGCGACTTCGATGCCTTCCGCACTCGCGTCGCGCGCCTTCAGCGTGAAGACGAGCGCGCCGTTCGAGCCGTCGCGAACATCGGCGCGGCCTTCCGCGTGGCCCAGCCGGTTCGCGCCGAACACCACGCCATCGGCCTGATAGTTCGCCGCGACGTTCGGATGCGCGATCGAGCCGGTCAGATCGCCGTCCGCCTTGGCCGTGCCCGCGATGCCGAAGCCGAGCCGCTCGAGCGCGGGCGCATCGACGCGAAAACGCAGCCGGTCGCCGGGCGCGCCGAAGCTGCCGTTCACGTCGACGTTGTTCCCCGCGACCGACAACGCCGCCTTGCTCGGCAGAAGACGCGTTCCCGCGACCTGCACCGTGCCCTCGCCCGTCAGCGGCAGGTTGTCGTACATGCTGTCGTTGAGCCTGAAGGTCGCCTTCGTCGTGAGCGTCGGCGCGAGCGCGCCCGATGCCGCGAGCGTGCCGTTCACGCGCGCTTCGATCACGCGCGGCGGCGCGGCGGCCTTTTTGGCCGCGCCCTTCTTCGCCGGCGCGGGCTTCTGCGCGATCAACTGCTGCTGCAGCAGAAGCGGATTGAAGTCGACGAGTTTCGCCTTCAGGTCGTAGCTCGAACTGGCGTCCTTCCTGAGCGCGCCGTTCAGCTCGACGCGGCCCTTGCCGACCGTGAGCTTCACGTCGTCGAGCGAGGTTTGCTTCGGGTCGAGCTTCACTTTGGCCTGCGCGCGAAGCGCCGCTTTCGGGTCGTTGAGATCGGCGGTGATCGTCTGCGTGTCGCCCGCGAGCACGATGCCGATCGGCCCGGCGAAATCCGTCGGGCGCAGGCTCGGCTCGATCGCGTTGAGATCGAGCTTCGCCACCTTCAGGTCGAACTTGCCCTTGCCGCCCGCGAGCGAGCCGCCGCCCGTCACGGTCGCGTTCTTCACGAGCCGCACGGTGAGATCCGTAATGCTCTGCTCGGAGGCGTCGAGGCGAACGTTGGCGTGCGCATCGATCAGCGGCAGCAGCTTCTTGTCGACGGAGCCGGGCTTCGCGTTGACGATCGACACCGGCCCGCTCACCACGAACGCCTTCGGGTCGGCGCCTTCGACAGGTTTGACCTCGGCGCGCACGGCGAGATCGGCCTCGGGCGCGCCCGGGCTGAATGCCTGCGGATTCACGTGATCGACGGTGACGAGCGCGGACTTGAGCGGCACGTCGGCGAACGGCAGCGCTTCGACGTGCGCCGTTCCGTTGAGCTTCATGCCGCTCGCATCGACGTCGGCGGCGAGATCTTCGAGCGAGCCGGAGAGCCGCGCGCTCACGTTCACCGCTTCGCCGTTGAGCTTGCCGGAATAGCCCGCGTCGCCGGATAGCGGGAACGGACGCGCGCCGCCATCCAGCTTCGCGGACGCCGTCACCGAGCCGAACGGCGTGTCGAGGCGCTGGACCGTCGCTTCGTGATGCTGGCCGTCGCTTCGGCCATTGAAGAGCAGGCGCGAGAATTCGGTCGTCGTCGTGCCCTGATGCAGGCGCAGCTTCTCGACGGAGAGATCGCGGATCGCGAGCTGGATCGGGATGCGCAGATCCTTCGGCAGCTCGGTCTTCTTGCTCGGCTCGTTCGACGGCGGGATGCGCGCATCGACGGTTCCGACATGCAGATAGTCGATCGTGAAGCGCATTGGCTCGCGCGTGAGCGCCCAGCGGCCCGAGACGCTGTCGACCGCGATGTCCGTGCCCTTGGCGTCTTTCCAGTGCACGTCGCGAAGCTGCAGGCCGGTCGCGATCGCCCCGCCGTCGAGCTTGCCGGTGAGTTGCCCCTTGAGGAGCGAAGTCGCCGCTTCCCAGACGTAGCGCGTGCCGCGCTCCGTCGTCAGCACATAGAAGACGGTGCCCAATGCGAGCGCGACGATCAGCACGACGACGAGCACGAGCGCGCCGATCCAGCGCGCGAGGCGCCGCCAGCCGCTCTTGCGCGGCGGCGGCGTCTTTCCCGCGCCGCCGTCGCCGCCGCCTGCGTTGCCGGGCGGCGGTGCTTCAGCGTCCGCTTGCGTCGTCGGGTCCGTCATGCCGTTTCAATATCCTTGACCATCGTTCTTACGCCCATCAGAACGCGATGCCGAGCGTCAGATACGGCTTGATGCTCTTGTTCTTCAGCCCATAGGCCACGTCCACGTTGACCGGCCCGACCGGGCTGCGCCAGCGCGCGCCGACGCCCACGCCCGGCTGGAACACGCGCTCGCTCCAGGTGTCGGTCGCGGTGCCGATGTCGAAGAACACCGCGCCGCCCCAGTCGTGCGTGAACCAGTGCTGATATTCACTGCTTCCCGTCACCATGTACTTGGTTGGCAGGATCGAGCCGGCGACATTGTTGCCGATGCTCAGATAGCTATAACCGCGCACCGAGTTCGCGCCGCCCGCGCGGAACAGCAGCGACGCCGGCACGCCGCTGGACGGCCCGCTCGTGAATACGCCGCCGAACTCCGCGCGGAACACGAGCAGGTCGTTCTTGCCGAGCGGCACATATTGCAGCGCGTTGGTATAGAGGCGCGCGAACGTTTGGTCGGTTATCGCGCCTTTCACCGCAAATCCCGCCTCCGCGCGGACGATGTTGCCGCGGCGCGGAAACAGCGGATCGTCGACGTCGCGCCGCACCCAGCTCCATGCGGGCACGAGCGCGCGCGCCGTCGACGGGTTCGGCTCGTTCTGCGTCAGGCGGTCGTCGTAGAAGGTGAGCGAGTACGTCGTGTCGATGTTCTGCCGCGAACGCGAGCGCTGCACGCCGAGGCGCGCGCTGTAGATCTTCGTGCTCGATACGTCGGTGATCGTGTACGAGCCGAACACGGCGTTCACCCAGCCGTGGGAATCGGGCGGCATCGCCAGCTGCACGCGGCCGTACTGCTGCGTCTGGTCCAGCCGGCCGGAAATGGTGAACGGATACGCGGCGCCGAACGTGTTGAGATAGCTGTATGCGCCCTGAATGTGAAAACCGGTGTCGGTCGCGTAGCCGACGCCATAGCGGATGCTGTGGAACGGGTACTCGCTCACCTTCAGATGCAGCGGGGTCTCGACCGGCTTGTTCACGTCGTTGTCGACGTCGATCGCGACGCTCGCGTAGTACGGCGTGTTCTGGACCTGACGCTGCAGCTCGTTGATGCGCGCGACGTCATACACCTCGCCGGGCCGGATCGGATTCACGTGATCGACGATCCACGCCGGATAGCGCTTCGTGCCGCTCACGTCGAGCTTGCCGAGCGTGAAGGTCGGCCCGCTGTCGAACGTCACCGAGAGATCGGCGAGATGCGCGCGCGGATTGATGCGCGCCTGCGAGCGCACGATCTTCGCGCCGAGATAGCGCTTCGACTGCAGCGCCCTCAGCGCCGCGTTCTTCGCGCCGCTCCAGGCGCCCTGCGTGAACGGATCGCCTTCATTGATCGAAAACGCGAAACGCGCCGCGTTCTCCTGCGCGCGGTCCTCGGTCGTCACCGCGCCCGTGAAATGCAACTGCACCGAGGCGACCCGGGTGCGCGGGCCGGGATCGACGCTCACCTTGACGCGGCGCTTGTCGTCGACGGTCGTCACGTCCGTGCGCACGACCGGCGAGAAATAGCCTTCGGTGGCGGCGAGATCGCGCACGTCCTTGGGCGTCGCGGTGACGAGGAACTGGAACTGGTCGTCGCTCACGTCGTCGCGCTTGGCGAAACGGGCGATGTCGAGGTTGTCCTTGAGCAGCTTCTTCACGCTGCGCGGCGCATCGATGTCGACGTCGTACTTCGCGAGCGCGGGCGCGGCAAAGCCCAACGCGATGAACGCGGCAAGCACGGCCGGCATGCGCCTCAGGCAAAGCGGCTTCACGCGCAGCGCGCGCAGCGGATCTAACGAACGCCCCGCCAAACGTGACCTCCGGCATCGGGATGACTGGAATTGAAAGCTTATGCGTGCAGCCGTCGCGCCGTCGGGCGCGGTGCGGGCTCAGATGCAGGCAGCGCAGGCGCTATTTCACCACACTGATGCGGGCCGACATCGCAAAAACGGCCCGCGCCTCAGGGAACGCGGTCCCGGCTCGCGCCGGAAGTGCGCCTTTGGACGGCTCGCCGGGCGCGCGGTTCCGCGAAAGATGCACGCGCGTGCGCCTTCCGGCCAGTGAAACACCCGCGCGCCGATATGCGTGGGTGCCGCACGCTTGCGGTAAAATTGCGGCGCACAGGCGAAGGCGGCCCCCGCCCTCGCCGCCGCGGGATGCGGCAGCCGGGCGGCCAGGCCGCCCGGCGCGCGACTCGCGCCCCACGCGCCATCGAACACGCATCGACTCAACGGAAGCCGGATCATGTATCAGTCGGATATCACCCAGTTCATCAATCAGTTGAAAGAGCAAAAGCCGTCGCTGGAAGAAGAACAGCGCCGCGGCCGCGCGCTTCTGTGGGACAAGCAGCCGATCGACCTCGACGAGCGCAGCGAGCAGCAGCAAGCGCGCGTGAACCAGACGCCCTACGTCTACTACCAGAACTTCTGAACGTGAGCGCAGCCGGCCGCGAGCCGCATTCGTCCCACGAATCCAAGCGGGACGAAGCTCGGGAAGACGGGGCAGTGGCGCTCGCCACGCCCGCGACGGATTCGACGCCCGACACCATCGACGGCGTCGCGTTCGCGCATCTGTACGGCGAGCCGCTCTGGAAGCTCCCCACCGACCTCTACATCCCGCCCGATGCGCTCGAAATCTTTCTCGAGGCGTTCGAAGGCCCGCTCGACCTGCTGCTGTACCTCATCCGCAAGCAGAATTTCAACGTGCTCGACATCCCGATGGCGGATGTCACCGCGCAATACCTGGGCTACGTCGACCAGATCCGCGAATCGAATCTGGAGCTCGCCTCGGAATATCTGCTGATGGCGGCCATGCTGATCGAGATCAAGTCGCGCATGCTCCTGCCGGTCAAGAAGGCCGACACCGGCGAGGAAGCCGAGGACCCGCGCGCGGAACTCGTGCGGCGCCTGCTCGAATACGAGCAGATGAAGCTCGCCGCGCAGAAGATCGACCAGTTGCCGCAGCTCGGCCGCGACTTCCTGCGCGCGGACATCTATATCGAACAGGCTGCCGAGCAGCGCTTCCCCGACGTCGACATGAACGACCTGCGCGCCGCGTGGGCCGACGTCATCAAGCGCGCGAAGCTCGTCCAGCATCACAAGATCTCGCGCGAGGAGCTCTCGGTGCGCGAGCACATGAGCGTGATCCTGCGGCGCCTGCAGACGGCGCGCTTCATGGAGTTCACGGAGCTTTTCGACACCTCGCGCGGCGTGCCGGTGGTGGTGGTGAATTTCATCGCGATGCTCGAGCTGTCGCGCGAAGCGCTGATCGAGATCACGCAGGCCGAGCCATACGCGCCGATCTACGTCAGACTGGCGTACTCGCCCGCCTAGAATTCGCTTTTTCTTTCCTTAAGCCCGGTGCGACGCCGATCCAGGCCGCCCGCCAGGAGACACCCGCTCGATGAAAGTCATCAGCTCCATCCATGAACTGCGCGACCAGTTGCGCGGCCAGAACCGAACCGCCTTCGTCCCGACGATGGGCAATCTCCACGAGGGCCATCTCTCGCTGATGCGCCTCGCGCGCCAGCACGGCGATCCGGTGGTCGCGAGCATCTTCGTGAACCGGCTGCAGTTCGGCCCGAACGAAGACTTCGACAAATACCCGCGCACGCTCCAGGACGACATCGAAAAGCTGCAGAAAGAGAACGTCTACGTGCTCTTCGCACCGACCGAGAGGGACATGTATCCGGAGCCGCAGGAGTATCGCGTGCATCCGCCGCACAATCTCGGCGACATCCTCGAGGGCGAATTCCGCCCCGGCTTCTTCACGGGTGTGTGCACGGTCGTGATGAAGCTGATGTCGTGCGTGCAGCCGCGCGTCGCGGTGTTCGGCAAGAAGGACTATCAGCAGCTGATGATCGTGCGGGCGATGTGCCACCAATTCGCGCTGCCGACGGAAATCGTCGCGGCGGAAACCGTGCGCGACGAAAGCGGCCTCGCGCTCAGTTCGCGCAACCGTTTCCTGTCGGACGTGGAGCGCGCCGAGGCGCCGCAGCTCGCGGCGCAGCTTCAGCGCGTGCGCGAGGCGGTGCTGTCGGGCAATCGCGATATCGCCGCTCTCGAGCGCGACGCGATGAACGCACTGGCCGAGCGCGGCTGGAAGCCCGATTACATCAGCGTGCGCAAGCGCTCGAACCTGCTGCCGCCGGGCGAAGCGGATGCGGATGCGCCGCTCGTCGTGCTCGCGGCGGCCAAGCTCGGCACGACGCGCCTCATCGACAATCTGGAAATCTGAAGCCATTCGAAGCAAGAGGAAGGAAGCATCATGCAACGCACCATGCTCAAATCGAAGATTCACCGCGCGACGGTCACGCATTGCGAGCTTCACTACGAAGGCTCGTGCGCGATCGACGAGGACCTGCTCGAAGCCGCGAACCTGATGGAAAACGAGCAGATCGACATCTGGAACGTGAACAACGGCGAGCGCCTGACCACGTACGCGATCAAGGGCGAGCGCGGCAGCGGCATGATCTCGCTGAACGGCTCGGCCGCCCGCCGCGCGCAACTGGGCGATCTCGTGATCATCGCGGCGTTCGCGCAGGTGGACGAGAACGAGATCAAGGCGGGCTGGAAGCCGGATCTCGTATTCGTCGACGAGAAGAACCGCATCAAGGGCAGCCGCGACCACGTGCCGACGCAGAACTGGACCTGAACGTCCGCTGCCGGATGAAGCGCCGCTCCCCGGAGCGGCTTTTTTCATATCAAAACGTCATTTCCTCGATACCCACTCGAGGATCGGCTCCCACTGCTCCAGATCCTTCTCGACGCGGCTCTTCGCCACGTCCCAGATCGTGAGACCGTGCGCGGCGAGCTGCACGTAGTTCTGCGTGTCGCGCAGGAAGCCGAGCACCGGCAGATCGAGCCCTTCGACGAAGCGATGCAGCTGATCCGCCGAACGCGTGCGCGCGTCCACCCGCATGCCGATCACGCCGACTTCGATCGCGCCTTTTCTCACCGCCTTTTCCTTCGCGAGCTTCGCGAGGAAGTCCTGCGTCGCGAGGATGTCGAACATCGACGGCTGAAGCGGCACGATCACCTTGTCCGCCAGTTCCAGCGCGAGCGCGAGCCGGTTACCGTGGACGCCGGCGGGCGTATCGACGACGGCTTTTTCCAGACCTTTGGGCGGCTTCGCGGGGGAATCGACATCGATGCTCCACTCCTCGATCTTCGGCAGCGTGTCGGCCCGCAGCGTGAGCCACGCGTGCGACGAGCGCTGCTTGTCGAGATCGGCGAGCGCAACCCATTCGCCCTGCGCCGCGAAATACCCTGCCAGATTGGTTGCGAGCGTGCTCTTGCCCACGCCGCCTTTCGGATTTGCCACCACGATCACGGTCATGAAAGGTCCCGGAGAAAGTTCGGCGCGCACGCCGGGCCTTGGCCTGCGGCGCGCGCTTTGGTTCGTTATTGGATGAATCCCTGCCGATGCCTGATTCGAGCGTTGATATTATCGGCAAAAGTGGCGCATCCGGCACGCTGGCCGAACGGCCGTGCCGCATTGGCCGCCGCTGCCGCCTTTCGTCATTCTTTCGACTTCCATCCGACACACACCACGCCCATGACCGTACTCCGCCCCGATGTCACGCTCGATTTCCTGCGCAACCGCCAGAAAGGCCGCCTGCCCGACCTGCTCGGCGTGCAGCTCGTTTCGCTCGATCAGAACCAGTTGACCGGCGAACTCGTCATCCGCCCGGAACTGCTCGCGCCGAACGGCTTTCTGCATGCGGCGACGGTGGTCGGCCTCGCCGATACGTGCTGCGGCTATGCGTGCATCGCGCATCTGCCGGAGAAGGCGCAGAACTTCACGACGCTCGAACTGAAGAGCAACCACGTTTCGACGGCGCGCGAAGGGAAGATCGTCGCGAAGGCCACGGCCGTGCATCTCGGGCGCAGCACGCAGGTGTGGGACGCGACCGTGACGAGCGGCGACGGCAAGCTCATCGCGATGTTCCGTTGCACGCAGATGATCCTCTATTGACCGAACGCCGCCTGCAAGGCCGCGAGATCGAGCGATTGCGCAAACGAATCGGCCAGACGGTCGAGCGACGCCTCGCGCAGCGCCGGATAATCGAGCGGCTCGGCGTCCTTCACGCCCGCCCACGCGAGCAGCGCCGCACAGGCTTCGGGCGTGTCGAACACGCCGTGCAGATAGGTCGCCGCGATCTGGCCGTCCTCGGACACGGCGCCGTCGAGTCGCCCCGAATCCAGCGCGACGAGGGGCCGCGCGAGCGCCGCGCCGTGCGTGCGGCCCATGTGGATTTCGTAGCCGCGCACGGGCGCTTCCGCGGCGCCAATGGTCAACCGACCGGCGACGTTCTCCAGTTGCTTCTGCGGCGTCAGCACGGTGAAAAGCTCGAGCAGCCCGAGCCCGCTCACACGGCCCGCCGCGCCTTCGACCCCATCCGGATCGTCGATCTCCCGCCCGAGCATCTGCATGCCGCCGCAGATGCCGAGCACCTTGCCGCCGTAACGCAGATGCCGGTCGATCGCGCGGTCCCAGCCGTTTTCGCGCAGCCAGGCGAGATCGCGCTGCACGCTTTTCGAGCCGGGCAGCACGATCAGGTCGGCGGGCGGCGGCGCGACGCCCGCGCGCACGTATTCGAAATCGACCTGACGATGAGCCCGCAGCGCATCGAAATCCGTGTGATTGCTGATGCGCGGCAGCGCGGGCACGATCACCTTCAGCGCCGGCATCGCGCCGCGCGCGTGCGGCTGACTCGGCAGCATGTCCTCGGCGTCGAGCGTGAGGCCGTGCAGATACGGCAGCACGCCGAGCACCGGCTTGCCGGTCTGCGCTTGCAGCCAGTCGAGCCCGGGCTTCAACAGGCCGATGTCGCCCCGAAACCGGTTGACGACGAAGCCGCGAATGCGCGCGCGCTCGCTCTCCGACAAGCATGCGAGCGTGCCGACGAAATGCGCGAACACGCCGCCGCGATCGATATCGGCGACGAGCGCGACCGGGCAATCGACGCGCTCCGCGAATCCCATGTTGGCGATATCGCCCTCGCGCAGGTTGATCTCGGCGGGACTGCCCGCGCCTTCGACGATCACCGCGTCGAACTCGTTCCGCAAGCGCGCGTAGGACGCGAGCACCGCATCGAGCGCGATGCGCTTGTAATCGTGATACGCGCGCGCATCGAGATTCGCGTGCGCGTGACCGTGGATGATGACCTGCGCGCCGCGATCGCTCGTCGGCTTGAGCAGCACCGGATTGAAGTCGATGCGCGCAGGCACGCCCGCCGCGACCGCCTGCAGCGCCTGCGCACGGCCGATCTCGCCGCCGTCGACGGTCACCGCGCTGTTCAGCGCCATATTCTGCGGCTTGAACGGCGCGACGCGCACGCCCGCGCGCCGCGCGAGACGGCACAGGCCGGCGACGAGCGTGCTCTTGCCGGCGTCGGAGGTCGTGCCCTGGATCATCAGCGTGCCGCGTGGCGTGAATGGCATGGGGAGATTCCCTCGAAGCGGAACTCGCCATCTTAGCCCGCCGGTACAATATTGCGATGACTTCGACCGACCCATCGCGCGACATCACCTTCGTTCTCGGCGGCGCACGCTCGGGCAAGAGCGCGCATGCCGAACGTCTTGCCGCGGACAGCGGGTTGCCCGTCACGTATATCGCGACCGCGCGCATCGGCGATGGCGAATTCGCGGAGCGCGTAAGACTTCATCGCGAACGCAGGCCCGCGCACTGGTCGCTCGTCGAAGCGCCGCTCGATCTCGCGGGTGCGCTGCGCGAGGCGGATCGCGCGGGGCATTGCGTGCTGATCGACTGCCTGACGCTGTGGCTCGCGAATCTCTTGTTCTCGTCCGCTTCCGCCGATCAGGACATCGCCGTGTTGCCCGAGTCCACGCGCGAAGCCTTCGTGCAGTTCGATTCGGCGCTCGCCGACACGCGCGGCAAGATCGTCGTGGTCAGCAATGAGATCGGCCTGGGCGTCGTGCCGCTCGGCTCGGTCACGCGTCTCTACGTCGACGAGCTCGGCCGCCTGAACCAGCGCGTCGCCGCCGCGAGCACGCGCGCGACGCTGATGGTCGCGGGCCTGCCGCTCGCGCTCAAGGGCTGAACCCGCGATGCTGCTCCTCTCCGCCTACGTGATGGCCCTGCTCGCGGTGCTCGGCGTGATCGTCGATCGCCTGTTCGGCGAGCCGCGCGCGCGGCATCCGCTCGTCGGCTTCGGCAACCTCGCGACGAAGCTCGAAGCGCGCATGAACACGGGCTTTCGCGCGCGGCCCGCGGGCATCCTCGCGTGGTTCATGCTGGTCGCGCCGCCGGTGGGCATCGCGTGGATCCTCGTCAGCGTCCTGCCGTTTTCCTACGCGTGTCTCGTGCACGTGCTGCTGCTCTGGTTCGCGCTCGGCGCGAAGAGCCTGCGCGAGCATATCGCGCCGATCGCGCGCGCCTTGAGCTTCGGCGATATCGACAGCGCGCGCACGCTGACGTCGCGCATCGTCTCGCGCGATACCTCGCAGGCGGATGAAAACGCCCTCTCGCGCGCGGCGGTCGAATCGGCGCTGGAAAACGGCAACGATGCGATCTTCGGCGCGCTCTTCTGGTTCGCCGTCGCGGGCGGCCCCGGCGCGCTCATGTTCCGCCTCGCCAACACGCTCGACGCGATGTGGGGCTATCGCACGCCGCGCTATCTGCGCTTCGGCTGGGCGGCGGCGCGCTTCGACGACGTGCTCAACTTCATCCCCGCGCGGCTCACGGCGGCGACCTACGCGCTCGCGGGCGACACGCACATGGCCTGGCACTGCTGGCGCACTCAGGCGCGCTCGTGGGACAGCCCGAACGCCGGCCCGGTGATGGCCGCGGGCGCGGGCAGCCTGAATGTGCTGATCGGCGGCACGGCGGTCTATCACGGCAAGCTGGAAGCGCGGCCGACGCTCGGCGCGGGCCACAGCGCGAACCCGAAGCATGTGGTCGCGGCGTTGCGTCTCGTCGAGCGCGCGACGCTCATGTGGCTCGTGGTGCTGCTGATCCTCGCCGTGCTGAGCGCGACCACGAGTGGCTGACATGACACATCCCATCCGTCACGGCGGCAATCTGCGCGAAGCCGCGCGCCGCCATGCGATTCCTTTCGACGACTGGCTCGACCTTTCGACGGGCATCAATCCGCGCGGCTATCCCGTGCCGCCCGTGCCGCCCGATGCATGGCGCAGGCTGCCGGAAGAGGACGACGGCCTCGCCGATTCCGCCGCGCGCCATTACGGCGCGCCGCTCGCCCTGCCGGTGGCGGGATCGCAGGCGGCGATCCGCGCGCTGCCCGCGCTGTTGCCGCGCGGCACGGCGGGCATCGCGCCGCTGACCTACGGCGAATATGCGCCCGTGTTCACGCGCGCGGGACATGCCATCGCGATGCTCGACGTCGGCGCGCACGACTTGCCGGGCACGTTCGATCACGTGATCGTCGCCAATCCGAACAACCCGACCGCCGAGCGCCTCTCGCGCGACACGCTGTTGCGCTGGCACGAGCACCTCGCGTCGCGCGGCGGCACGCTGATCGTCGATGAAGCCTTCGCCGATGTCGATCCGGCATCGTCGCTGGCCGGTGAGACCGCGCGCGAAGGACTCGTCGTGCTGCGCTCGGTCGGCAAGTTCTTCGGCCTCGCGGGCATACGCGCGGGCTTCGTGCTCGCGGCGCCTTCGATCACGGATGCGTTGCGCGATGCGCTCGGCGCATGGACAGTGAGCGGCCCGGCCCGCCATGCAGTCGAGGCCGCCTTCGCCGATGTCGAGTGGCAGCGCGAAACGCGCGAACGCCTGCAACACGATGGCGCGCGCCTCGCCGCGTTGATCGCGAGCCACGGCTTCGACGTGCGCGCAACGCCCCTCTTCGCGTGGACGCCGACGCCGGGAGCGCCGGAACTTCAACAGGCGCTCGCCCTGCGCGGCATCTGGACGCGCCTGTTCGATCCGCCCGGCATGACGCCGAGCCTGCGGATCGGATTGCCGGGCGCGGAAGGCGACTGGGCGCGCCTGACGCTCGCGTTGAAGGAGATCCGCGCGTGAGGCTGCGGCGCGCGCTTGCCTTGTTGGCCGGCTTCGTCATTGCACAAGCGCACGCCGCCATCACCGTCATCGACGACAGCGGCGCATCCGTCACGCTCGGCCAACCCGCCGGACGCGTCGTCAGCCTCGCGCCGCACGTCACCGAATTGCTGTTCGCGGCGGGCGGCGGCGCGCGCATCGTCGGCGCGGTGACGTACAGCGATTATCCGCAGGAAGCGCGGGCGATTCCCCGCGTGGGCGACAACAAGGCCCTCGATCTGGAGCGCATCGTCGCGTTGCATCCGGATCTGATCGTCGTGTGGCGGCATGGAAACGCGGCGCGTCAGATGGATCGGCTGATGGCGCTCGGCATCCCGATCTACTTCAGCGAGCCGAAGCATCTCGACGATATCGCGACGAGCATCGACAAGCTCGGCACGCTGCTCGGCACGCAGGCAAGCGCGCGCGCCGCATCCGATGCGTTCACGCGCGACATCGCACGGCTGCGTGCGCGCTATGCGCGGCGGCCGCCCGTGAGCGTGTTCTATCAGGTCTGGGACGATCCGCTGATGACGCTCAACCGCGAGAACGTCTTCGACGAAGTGATCGGGCTGTGCGGCGGCATCAACGTGTTCGCGGCGGAAAAACCGCGCGTGCCGACGATCTCGACCGAGGCCGTGCTCGCGGCCAACCCCGAAGCGATCGTCACCGCGACGCCGGGCGCGACGAAACCCGACCGCCCCTTGCCCGCGCTCGACCGATGGAGGCGCTGGAGTTCGCTTACCGCCGTCGCGCGCGGCAATCTCTTCGGCATTGACGGCGACCTCATCAACCGGCCGACGCCTCGGCTCGCGCTGGGCGCGGCCGAGCTTTGCCGGGACCTGGAGGCGGCGCGCGAACGGCGTCCGAAGTAATCACGCGTTCCAGCGCACGAGAAGCCATTGCCCGCGCACCCGTCTGAACCATGCGAGCGCGCCGAAATCGAGCGGCCATTGCAGCGCGTTCTCGCGCGAGACGCCGAGCAGATGCGCAGCGAGCACGCGCACGACGCCCGCATGCGCGATCACATGCACGGCTCCGTCGCGATCCGCGCACGTCTCCCGAAACCATGCCAGCACGCGGTCCGCGAACTGCGCGAGACTCTCGCCGCCATGCGGACGCGCATGCTCGATATCGGCGGCCCATGCATCGACGAGGGCGTGATCGATCGCGTCCCACTTGCGGCCTTCCCATGCGCCGAAGTGCATCTCGGAGAGGCGCGCGTCGACATGCGTGCCGGTGGCAAGCGCGTGCGCGAGCGACGCGCAGCGCCGAAGCGGACTCGTGTGCCAGCCATCGATGCATGCAGGCACGCTCAGCGCGTTCATGCGCGTCGTCAACGTGCTCGCGAGTTCGCGCACGTCGCGCCGCAAGGGCACATCCGTTTGCCCGTAACAAACGCCTGCTTCGACGGCGACTTCCGGATGCCGGATCAGTACGAGATCCATGCGAGGCCGATGAGATAGATCGCGATTTCGAACACCTGCTGCGCGAAGCCGAGGCAGTCGCCCGTATAGCCGCCGATGCGCCGCACGAAATAGCGGCCGATGACGAAGCGCAGCACGATCAGCGCAAGGATCGTGAAGCATGCGAGCCGCCAGCCGATCGCAAGGAGCCACGGCAAGCCGAACACGAGCGCCGCCGCGAACGCAGCGAAACTCATCCGCTGCGCAACGGGCTTCGCCTTGCCTTCGGCGCGCACGTAATCGAGCGTGACGAGATAGCTGATCGCGAACGCGCGGCTTGCGGCGTGCGCGGCGACCATGATCCACGCGGCGCGTGGCGGCGGCAGCGCGGCGAGCGCCTGCCACTTGAGCGCCAGTGCGATCACGAGCGCGATCGCGCCGAACGCTCCGATGCGCGAGTCGTGCATGATGCGCAGCGCATCCTCGCGCGTGTACGCGCCGCCGAACGCATCGACGCAATCGGCCAGGCCGTCTTCGTGGAACGCGCCGGTCAGCACGAGCGTCGCGGCCATCGAGAGCAGCACCGCGACACCCGGCGGAAACACGCGCAACGCCGCGAGATAAACGAGCGCCGCGACGCCGCCGACCATCGCGCCGACGAGCGGAAAGTAGCGCGCCGCCGCGTTCAGATATTCGCGCTCGAAGCCGACCCAGCGCGGCACCGGCACGCGTGTGAAGTAGCCGAGCGCCGTGAAGAAATAGCGCAGTTCGTCGAGCGGACGATTCATCTCATTCGGCTTTGCTGGATACCCCGGCGGACTCGAAGCTCGCCATCTCGTCGACGAAGGCGACGGCCGCGCGCAGGATCGGCAGCGCAAGCGCCGCGCCCGTGCCTTCGCCCAGCCGCAAGTCGAGTTGCAGGAGCGGCGCGGCATCGAAATGCGCGAGCATGCGGCGATGCCCCGTCTCGTTCGATGCATGCGCGAACACGCAGTATTCGCGCACCTCGGGCGCGATCCTCGCGGCGACGAGCAGCGCCGAGGTTGCGATGAAGCCGTCGACGAGAATCGTCATGCCTTCGCACGCGGCGGCGAGATACGCGCCCGTCATCATCGCGATCTCGAAGCCGCCGAAGGTCGCGAGCGTGTCGATCGCATCGCCTGCTTCCGGATGAAACGCGAGCGCGCGGCCAAGCACCTCGCGCTTGCGCGCGAGACCCTTGTCGTCGAGCCCCGTGCCGCGTCCGACGCATTCCTCGATCGGCAAGCCGCACAGCCGGCTCATCAGACACGCCGCCGCCGATGTATTCGCGATGCCCATCTCGCCGAAGCCGATCACGTTCGTGCCGAGCGACGCGTGACGCCGCACCCGCGCGGCGCCCCGCGCGATGCCTTCGAGCGCGGTCTCGCGCGACATCGCGGGCTCCTGCGCGAAGTTGCGGGTGCCGAGTCCGAGCGACAGGCGCTCATAGCCGCGATCGATGGGAATCGGCGTCGCGACGCCCGCATCGACGACTTCGAGCGTCATGCCGACCGAGCGCGAGAGCGCGTTGATCGCGGCGCCGCCTGCCAGGAAATTCGCGACCATCTGCGCGGTCACTTCCTGCGGATACGAGCTCACGCCCTCTTTCGCGATGCCGTGATCGGCGGCGAACACGATCATCGCGGGACGCTCGATGCGCGGCTTCGTCGTGCGTTGAATCAGGCCCATTTGCAGCGCGAGCGCTTCGAGACGCCCGAGGCTGCCGGGCGGCTTCGTCTTCGTGTCGATGACGTGGCGCAGTTCGGCTTCGAGCGCAAGGTCGAGCGCGCGGGGCGTCGGGATGTCGTTGAGCGTGGACATCGGAATTCCTTCAGGGACGGTGAATGGAAGGCACGAGCGCTTCGTGCTCGCCGTCGCGGATCAGCGCGAGCGGATAGCCGAATGCCGCGCTCGCGCGTTCGGGCGTGAGGACATCGGCAACGAGGCCCGCGCAAGCACTGCCTTTGCCGTCGAGCAAGAGCGCGTGCGTCGCGAAATGGCGCGCGAGATTCAGATCGTGGCACGAGAAGATTACGGTGTGCTTGTGCTCCTGCGCCGCGTGTCGCAGTGCGTGCAGGCAGTCGATCTGGTGATGCAGGTCCAGATGCGCGAGCGGTTCGTCGAGCAACAGCAGCGGCGCGTTCTGACACAGCGTGGCGGCCAGCGCGACGCGCTGGCGTTCGCCGCCGGAGAGCGTCAGCACATCGCGCGAGGCGAACGACGCGAGGCCGAGCGCATCGAGCGCGGCGCGGGCGGCCGTGCGATCGTCGTCGCTTTCCCAGCCCCAACCGGTGAGATACGGAAAGCGGTTGAGCAGCACGGTATCGAGCACGGTCGCGCTGAAGGCGTCGTGCGTGGCCTGCGGCATCAACGCACGTGCGCGCGCGAGGTCCCCCGCGCGCCATGAGGCGAGCGCGCGGCCGTCGAGCGACACGCCGCCCGATGCCGGACGCGAGAGACCCGCGAGCACGTTGATGAGCGTCGTCTTGCCCGCGCCGTTCGGCCCGGCGATGCACCACACTTCGCCCGATGCGATCGTCTGCGTGAGACCGTCGATGAGCGTGCGCGCGCCCGCGCGCAGGACGATGCCGTCGAGATGCAGGCTCATCGCGGTCTCCGCAGCAGCATCCACAGAAACATCGGCACGCCGATGAGCGCGGTGACGACGCCCACCGGCAACTGCGCCGGCGCGATCACCGTGCGCGCGGCGAGGTCGGCGGCCATCACGGCGAGGCCGCCCGCGAGCGCGGCGGCGGGCGCGAGCATGCGCTGGTCGTTGCCGAACGCGAGCCGCAGCAGATGCGGCACGACGAGCCCGACGAAGCCGATGGTTCCCGCGGTCGTCACCGCGGCCGCCGCCGCGAGCGACGCGACGAGATACACGCGCAGGCGCAATCGCGCGACGGGCACGCCGAGCGCATGCGCGGTGGCGTCGCCGCGCAGGAGCACATTCAGTTGCGGCGCGACGGGCACGATCAGCACGAGCGCGATGACGAGCGCGATCAGCGCGGGCCACGGCGCCGCCGCGCCGTTGAGATCGCCGGTGAGCCAGAAGATCATGCCGCGCAGCCGGTTCTCGGGCGCGATGCTCAGAATCAGCGTGATCAAGGCGCCCCATCCCGAAGCGATGACGACGCCCGTCAGCAGAAGTCTCGGCGAAGCATCCTGGCCGCTGCGCCAGAGATCGCGGCGCGCGAGACCGAGCACGATGACGATCGACGCGAACGCACCGACGCACGCGGCGAGATCGATGCCCCACCACGGCGACGATGCCAGCATCGCGGCAAGCGCGAAGGTCGCCGCGCCGCCGGACACGCCGAGCACATACGGCTCGGCGAGCGGATTGCGCAACAGCACCTGCAACAGCGCGCCCGCCAGCGCGAGCAATGCGCCCGACGCGAAGCCCGCGAGCGCGCGCGGCAAACGCAGCGTGAGCACGATTTCGTCGGCGATGTCGGGCGCTTGGGCGTGCACGTGAAAGAGCGCCCCGATGGCACGCGATACGGGCAACGCGACGCTGCCCATCGCGAGCGACGCGACGAGCACGAGCAACGCGGCCACGCCGAGCACGGCCCAGATCGCGGTCGCGCGCGCTGCGTTCATCGCGCGCGGACGTTCAAGCGCGTGGCTCACGACGGATGCCAGCCGAGCGTGATGTAAGCGCCGCGCCGTGGCGTGTTGTACGAGTACGCAAGTTCATAGTCCTTGTCGAACAGGTTGTCGATGCGCGCGGTGACGTACCACGACTTCGAGATGTCGTAGCGCGCCGACAGATTCACGATGCCATAGCCCGCGAGCGTGGAATCGTAGTCGCTGCGCTGCCCGCTCACAATCCATTCGCCGCCGACGCGCCAGCGCCCGATCGTCCGATGCGCCGTGAACGTCGCGAAGCGTCGCGCGCGGCGCGTCAGATCCTCGTGATTCGTCTCGTCGACGGGATTCTGGAACGTCACGCCCGCGCGCACGTCGGTCGCGCCCACATGCCCCGCCCACGATCCCTCGACGCCCTGCACTTTCGCCCGCCCGACGTTCTGCGCGACATAGTAGAAGCCGCCGTCGGACACGTAGTCGATCAGATTCGAGTAGCGCGTCTGAAACAGCGTGACGCGCATCACGCCGAGCGCGTTCGATGCGTACTGCAGCGCCGCCTCGACCGAATGGCTGCGCTCCGGCTGGATCGACGGATTGCCGCTGAACGGATAGTAGAGGTCGTCGAAGCTCGGCGCGCGGAACGATGCCGCATAGCTCGCGCTCGCCTTCCAGTGCGCATCGAAGTGGTACGCATAGCCCAGATAGTAGCTGTTCGCGCCGCCGAAATCGGAATACTGGTCGTGACGCAGATTCGCCTGCAATTCGTTCGGCCCGATGCGCCCCACATACCCCGCGAACACCGAGTTCACGTGACGATCGGGCGCGCTGAGCTGATCGGAGTCGAGCGTCTCGTCGAGATGCTCGTAGCCGAAGAGGAGCTTGTGCGCGTCCGTGATCCTGATGTCGTTCTGCCACGTGTATTGACGATTCTCCGAGTTGAAGCGGCTCGTATAGACGCCGTTCTGCTCGATATTCGCGCGGTCCTGTCCCTGCGCGATCGTGAAGTGCGTGGTCCAGTTGTCGGTGAGCCTGCCGTTCGCGAACACGGACGCCGAGCGCACGCGGTCGTGCGATTCATTGAGATCGGTCGGCAGGCCGTAGGCATCGTCGAAGCTGTTCACGCCGTTCGATTGCAGAAAGCGCACGCCCACGTCCCAGCTGTCGCTGAACTTGTGGCGCAGCGTGGCCGCGACGCTCTCGTTCAGATAGCCGTTCGCGTTCGGGTTCGCGTCGGGCGCTTTCGCGGGATCGATCGACGAGAAGCCGTCGGTCTTTTCGCGCGACACGTTCAGGCTGAAGGTGGTGCGGCCGTCCTTGTCGAGCGCGCCGTTCACGCCCGCCGACTGACGCTGCGTGTGATAGCTGCCGTATTCGGCCTCGAAGCTGAAGCGCGGCGGATGCGGCTCGCCCTCCTTCGTGAAGATCTGCACGACGCCGCCGATCGCGTTCGAGCCGTACAGCGCGGACACGTTCCCGTTCACGACCTCGACGCGCCCGATCTGATCGAGCATCAGCTGCGAGAGCTGCGCCGCGCCGAGCGACGCCGATTCGACGCGCACGCCGTCGATCAGCACGAGCGATTGCGACGACGCGGCGCCGCGTATGAAGAGCCCCGAGTTCGAGCCCGGGCCGCCGTTGCGCGTGACCTGCACGCCCGGCGCGAGCGCGATGAGGCCGAGCGCATCGTCGGCGTTGGAGTCGGCGATGTCCTGTTCGTCGAAGAGCGAGCTCTGCGGAATGGCGTCGGCGAGCGGCTGCGGCGCGCGCGTCGACGTGACGACGACGGGCGCAAGCGTTTGCGAGACGTCATCCGCGGCCTGTGCGGCATGTGCGGCGCTTGCGAGCGGCAAGCCGAGAACGGCGGCAGCGAGCGCGCCGTGAGGAGAAAGGCCGTCCTTGAACGCGGCCAGTGGCGATAGCATGTGAAGGGTCCGTTTCGCGTGAGCGCGGCCCCGCTCCCCGCGAGGTCGATGCGCGACCAACGCGCCGTGCGTCATGCGGCAGGCGCGTCGAACTCCGGCCGGTATCCGGGCTGGCGACGGATCGTCCCGCCTTCCCGCGCATCGTGCGCAGTGGCTTCGACACGTTTCTTGCAGTGGTTTCGCGTGATGAAAATCGACGCGCCCGCCATGCAAAAACGCGCAAGGGACGACTTGCAACTTACGTTGCGGTCGCTTACCGTTGCGGGGGCAGCACAGGTTGGCTCGTCCCGGTCGGACTTCGGGGACTTCGCTCCCTGTTTCCCGTTTGACTGCATCCGCGAGATCCGCGAATGCGAGCACCAAAAGTGCGGCAAGTGTAGGAGCGCGTGTCAGGGCCGTCAAGAAACGGCACCGCCCGGGCACGAATGGCATCGAGCGCGGCGCATGACGAATCGAACGAGAATCGGCCGGGCCTGTCCTCACGAGCGATGACCAGCGCTCGCGTTTTCTGCACACGAATGCATGGCGACACGCGCTTGAATCGATGGTTTAAGCGCTAGATCGCGTGCTGTTACGTCTCGAAACGAGACAATTATCGGAAGCTCCGTTGAACCGCGCTAAAATGCGAGGTCTTTAGAGGACGCAGCACATGCTCAACGAACTCGAATCACTGTCAGGAAATATCGGCCGGCTGATCCAGATCAGCGAGCGCCACAATCAGGCGCGTGCCGCGCTGCAGGAACAACTCGAACTGCTGCGCGCCGACTACGCAAACGTGCAGGCCGAACTCGCCCAGGTGCGTGAAGAGCGCGATGCGCTGCAGTCCGAACGCGACTCGCTGTCCGCGAAGATCGACGATGCGCAAGTGCGCCTGAACGCGATCCTCGAAAAGCTGCCGCGCGCGAAGTCCGCGCATCATGCCGAGTCCGACAATCAACTCGATCTCCTCGAAGCCGATTCGCAAGAAGCGCATGAACATGCGCACGCTCATGCGGACGAGCAGGAAATGCACGGCGAGCATCATCAGGGAGAGAAGGCATGACGACCACGCAAATCGAAGTATCCATTCTCGGGCAGCCGTATCGCCTCGCCTGCTCGCCGGAAACGGAAGGCGCTCTGCGCGAAGCCGTGGCGCGCGTCGACGCCGAGATGAACAAGGTGCGCAACGCGAGCAGCGTGCGCGGCACGGATCGCATCGCGGTGATGGCGGCGCTTTCGCTGGCGTCGGAATTGCTTAGGCTGCAGGAAAGCGTGCGTCATGGGGAGGCCTTTCCCGCCGAGGAAATTCGCCGCACGATGCATTCGATGAACGAGCAATTGGGCGCCGTCATTGCGCAATATGAAGCGCAGTAATCGAGCGGCAACCCCGTGCAGACAGGCCTCGGGCGAATGCTAATCACGCGCCCGATGTCAATCGAAAAAAGAAACCGCGGCGGGGCTGCATTGGGCAAACGATTGGTGTAGAGTGACGTTTCCCTGCCTGGTACGCCAAGGTCATATATTCCTTGAACCAATGCTACATTGGCACGGTTGCGGAACCTTGCAGCACGGGCGCGCGCGTCGCTAGTCCGATGTACCCGAAGTGTTGCTTACCGCGACCAATCTTGAACCCAGGTTCAGGATGCCGGCCTAGCGGCTGTGGCGGGGACCTTATTTCAAACGGCATCGGTTTTCCGGTGCCGTTTTCATTTGCGTCGTCGATCCTGCATAGCGAACAATCATGCGCTACTGGCTGATGAAGTCCGAACCGGACGAAGCGAGCATCGATCATCTCGCGCACGCGCCAAAGAAGACATTGCCATGGACGGGCGTGCGCAACTATCAGGCGCGCAACTTCATGCGCGACCAGATGCAGATCGGCGACGGCGTGCTCTTCTATCATTCGAGCTGTCCCGAGCCTGGCATCGCGGGCATCGCGAAGGTGTGCTCGACGGCATATCCCGATCCCACGCAGTTCGATCCGAAGAGCGACTACTACGATGCGAAGTCCACGCAGGAAACACCGCGCTGGATGCTCGTCGACGTGAAGTTCGTGAAGAAGACGCCGCTCATTCCGCTCGCCACGCTGCGCGAGCATGCGGAGCTCGCGGACATGCAGGTGCTCGCGCGCGGCAATCGGCTGTCGATCACGCCGGTGACCGAAGCGCAGTGGCGATTTATTACCGAGCACCTTGTCTGACGAGGAACTTACGACACGAAGGCACCGCCTAAATGCGGTCGCGAATCACGCGATTGCACTATGCCAACAAGGCGTTCGGAGTCCTTCGATGATCAACAAGAAAACCGCCGCCGCGCTCGTCCTTCTCGCGATGTCCGGCGCTGCGCTCACCTTCTCTCAAGCGGCCGCCGCGCAAACGGTGATCACCCAGCCGCAGCCTTCGGGCGTGCTCTCGCTCTCGGCACAGGCGAACGCGCAAGTGCCGCAGGATGTCGTCAACATCACGCTCTTCTACGAGCAGGAAGCCGCCGATCCCTCGTCGCTCACCAACACGCTCAACCAGCGCGCCGAGGCCGCGTTGCGCGAAGCGAAAGGCGTCGAAGGCGTGACGGCCAAAAGCGGCTCGTTCACCGTCTATCCCTCCACCGACCGCGACGGCAAGATCTCCGCGTGGCGCGGACGCACGGAAGTCGTGCTCGAATCGCACGATTTCACGGCGGCGTCCAAGCTCGCGGGCCGCATGAGCTCGTCGATGCAGGTCGGCAGCGTCGCCTTCTCGCTCTCACCCGAAGCGCAGCGCGCCGCCGAGCAGAAGCTCGTCGCGCAGGCGATCGATTCGTTCCGCAAGCAGGCGCAGACCGCCGCGCAAGCGTTCGGCTACAACAGTTTCACGATTCGGGAAGTGAACGTCGGACGCGGCGGCATCCAGCCGCGCCCGGTCATGATGATGCAGTCGCGCGCGATGAGCGCCGATGCGAAGATGGCCGCGCCGATCGCGATGGAAGCCGGCACCACGACGGTGACCGTCGACGTCTCGGGTTCGGTGCAGATGGGACGCTGATCGAGGAACGCGGGGCACGCCGCCCCGCACCATTCAAGCCTTCGCGGATTCCGGCGGCAGGCGCAGGTTGCGCTTGTACGCCCACACCATCATCAGCACGCCGGCGATGATCATCGGCAGCGAGAGCCACTGGCCCATCGAGAGGCCGAACGTCAAGAGGCCGAGATAATCGTCCGGCTCGCGCGCGAATTCCACCGTGAAGCGCGCCAGTCCATAACCGATCAGAAACAGCGCGGAGATCGCGCCGACGGGCCGCTGCTTGTGCGAGAACGTCCAGATCACGATGAAGAGCACGAGCCCTTCCAGCGCGATCTCGTACAACTGCGACGGATGGCGCGGCAGCATGTGATAGCGCTGGAAGATTTCCGTGAGGTGATACTGCGCATCGAGTTGCGGATTCTTCGAGAGCCAGATCGCGTCGTCGTTCGACGAATTCTGGAAGAGCATGGCCCACGGCGCGTTCGGGTCCGTCACGCGTCCCCATAGCTCGCCGTTGATGAAATTGCCGAGACGCCCCGCCGCGAGGCCGAGCGGCACCATCGGCGCGACGAAATCGGTCACCTGAAGCCACGTGCGCTTGCGCTGATACGCGAACAGCACCATCGCGAGCGTCACGCCGAGAAAGCCGCCGTGAAACGACATGCCGCCTTCCCATACCTTGAAGATATCGAGCGGATGCGCCGCATAGTAGCTCGCCTTGTAGAAGATCACATAGCCCAGGCGGCCGCCGAGAATCGTGCCGAGCACGCCGTAGAACAGCATGTCGTCGATGTCCCTGGCGCTCCAGCCTTGCGCGGCCACGTAAGGCAGCCGCAGACGCAGCCGGCCGATGACGATGGCCGACACGAACGCCACCAGATACATGAGGCCGTACCAGCGCACGGCGAGCGGTCCGAGATGAATTGCGACGGGATCGAAATTGGGATGTATGAGCATTCTGATGTGGAAGAACTGAGCGACTTTCAAAGGCGAATCATACGGCACCGACCACGGCGGCCCGCGTTCGGACGATCTCGATGAATCCGGCGAGCACCGGACTCACTTCCGCCGCGCGCCACACGAGCCCGGTTTCGACGAGCGTCGCCGACTCGTCCAGCGGGCGCAGAGGACGATATACGACGCCCGTGCGCCGCAGATGACGCAGCGAACGCGGCACGAGCGCGACGCCCATGCCCGCGGACACGAGGCTCACGATGGTCTGCATCTGGATCGCTTCCTGCCCGACGCGCGGCGTCAGTCCCGCCGCGCCGTAGCAGCCCATAATGATGTCATACAAACCGGGCGCGAGCCGCCTTGGGAAGACGACGAGCGGCGCCGCGGCGAGATCGTGCAGATCGACGGGCGTCTCGGCCCATTCTTCCGCGCCCTGCCCCAGCTCCAGCGCCGCGTCCGCCGACATCGCGATGACGAGCGGCTCGCGCGCTACGGCCACATACGACAGCGAGCTCGCATAGCGCGGCGGCAGCGGCGGAATCACCAGGCCCGCGTCGATGCGCCCGGCGACGAGCTCCTCGATCTGCACGTCGCTGGTCGCCTCGGTCAGTTGCAGTCGCACGCCGGGGTGGCGCGCGCCGAAATCGCGCAGGAGCGCCGGCAGGAGGCCATAGTCGGCCGTGGAGACGAACGCGAGCGACAGCACGCCCGCCTCGCCGCGCGCGAGCGACTGCGCGAGCGGGCGCAGCGCGTCGGCGGAGGCGAGCAGGCGGCGCACCTCCGGCAGCAGGTCCTTGCCGACCGGCGTCAGCTCCACGGTGCGTTTCGTGCGCACGAACAGCGCGACGCCGAGCGCGTCTTCCAGCGCGCGGATCGCCTGCGAGAGCGGCGGCTGGGTCATCGCGAGACGCGCCGCGGCGCGGCCGAAGTGCATCTCTTCGGCGACCGTCACGAAGTAGCGCAGCAGACGCAATTCGATGGGCGGGTTTCGCGGCTCCATTGATATGTTTTGCGACCTAATAAGCCCTGAATAATATATTGGACAGGCGTATCGTGCGCGCTGCATGCTTGCTGCACTAGACGAAAAAATCCCCTCAAGGAGCACACCATGGCCTTCAATCGCCGCTCGAAAAACATCACCCAGGGCGTCGCGCGCTCGCCCAACCGCTCGATGTACTACGCCCTCGGCTACAAGGAGGAAGACTTCGACAAGCCGATGATCGGCGTGGCCAACGGACATTCCACCATCACGCCGTGCAACGCGGGCCTGCAGCGCCTGGCGGACGCCGCCGTCGAGTCGATCAGGAAGTCCGACGCGAATCCGCAGATCTTCGGCACGCCCACGATCTCCGACGGCATGTCGATGGGCACCGAAGGCATGAAGTACTCGCTCGTATCGCGCGAAGTGATCGCGGACTGCGTCGAGACGGCCGTGCAGGGCCAGTGGATGGACGGCGTCGTCGTGATCGGCGGCTGCGACAAGAACATGCCTGGCGGCATGATCGGCGTGGCGCGCATGAACGTGCCGGCGATCTACGTGTACGGCGGCACCATCCGCCCGGGCAACTGGAAGGGCCGTGATCTGACCATCGTGTCGTCGTTCGAGGCGGTCGGCGAGTTCACGGCGGGCCGCATGTCGGAGGAGGATTTCAAGGGCGTCGAGAAGAACGCGTGCCCGTCCACCGGCTCGTGCGGCGGGATGTACACGGCGAACACGATGAGCTCGTCGTTCGAGGCGCTTGGCATGTCGCTGATGTACTCGTCGACGATGGCGAATCCGGATCAGGAAAAGGTCGACTCCGCCGCCGAATCGGCGCGCGTGCTCGTCGAGGCGGTGAAGAAGGATCTGAAGCCGCGCGACATCATCACGAAGAAGTCGATCGAGAACGCGGTCGCGCTCATCATGGCGACGGGCGGCTCGACCAACGCGGTGCTGCACTATCTGGCGATCGCGCACGCGGCCGAAGTGGAATGGAGCATCGACGACTTCGAGCGCATGCGCAAGAAAGTGCCGGTCATCTGCGACCTGAAGCCGTCCGGCCAGTATGTCGCAACCGATCTGCACAAGGCGGGCGGCATTCCGCAAGTGCTGAAGATCCTGCTCGATGCGGGCCTTCTGCACGGCGACTGCATGACGATCACCGGCCGCACCATCGCGGAAGAACTGAAGGACGTGCCGAGCAAGCCGCGCGCCGATCAGAAGGTGATTTTCCCGATCGAGCAGGCGCTCTACAAGGAGGGCCACCTCGCGATCCTGCGCGGCAATCTCGCGGAAGACGGCGCGGTCGCGAAGATCACCGGCTTGAAGAATCCGGTCATCACCGGCCCCGCGCGCGTGTTCGACGACGAGCAAAGCGCGATGGACGCGATCCTCGGCGACAAAATCAAGGCCGGCGACATCCTCGTGCTGCGCTATCTGGGCCCGCAAGGCGGCCCCGGCATGCCGGAGATGCTCGCGCCGACGTCGGCGATCATCGGCAAGGGGCTGGGCGAATCGGTCGGCTTCATCACCGACGGGCGCTTTTCGGGCGGCACCTGGGGCATGGTGGTCGGTCACGTCGCGCCGGAGGCGTATGCGGGCGGCACGATCGCGCTCGTGCAGGAAGGCGATTCCATCACCATCGACGCCCACAAACTCTTGCTGCAACTGAACGTCGACGACGCGGAACTCGGGCGCCGCCGCGCCGCGTGGAAGAAGCCCGCGCCACGCTATACGCGCGGCGTGCTCGCGAAGTACGCGGCGCTCGCGCTGCCGGCCAATTGCGGCGCAGTGACGGGCTGAGCGCCAGGCGCTTCACGCTGCATCGAGCGGCGGGCGCGCGGCAGGTT
>NZ_FCOB02000025.1 GCF_001545075.1 Caballeronia ptereochthonis | reverse complement strand
AGGCAAAAAAAGCCCGCTCACTGGCGGGCTTCAAATACTCGACGGCCTTTGGAGATTGGTCGGACCGCTTACTTGGCTTGGTAAAGTCACTTTCTTTGCAGCAGCAAAGAAAGTGACTGCCGCCCCGCACAGGGGCAACGCTAATAGACCACTAAGAATTCAGGATTCCACAGAAACCCCAACAAAAACCCAAAATCAATCCATCGCCGCATGCGCGGCCGCCTCGTCAGCGGCCCCCTTCGCGGGCCGAATCAACAACAACAACGGCACCACCAGCAACGTCGCGACGAACATCAGCTTGAAATCATTGAGATACGCGATCATCGAAGCCTGCTGCGTGATGGTCTGATTCAGCATCGCCATGTCCTGCATGGACCCCCCCGACAAAATCGACCGCATCGCCGGATTGAACGGCGTCACCTGCGCAGCAAGGTCCGCATGCGCAATCTGCGTGTTGCGCGTCATCAGCGTCTGCACGATCGAAATGCCGATACTGCTGCCGATATTGCGCATGAGGCTATACGTCGCCGTGCCATCGGCACGCAACTCCGGCGTGAGCGTCGAGAACGTCAGCGCCGACAACGGCACGAACACCAGCCCGAGCCCGAAGCCCTGAATCACACCCGGCCACACGATATCCGACGCCGACAGCACAATCGTGTAATGCATCATCTGCCAGAGCGCGAACGCGGAAATCAGAAAGCCCGATAACAGCATCAGGCGCGCATCGATGTGCTTCAGAAGCCGCCCCGCGACGAGCATCGCGATCATCGTGCCCGCGCCGCTCGGCGCCGTGACGAGGCCCGTCGTCGCGACGGGATAGTTCATCAGGTTCTGCAGCATCGGCGGCAGAAGCGCGCGCGTCGCGTACATCACCGCGCCAATCACGAAGATGAAGCACGTCCCGGTCGCGAAGTTGCGGTCCTTCAACAACCGATACTTGAAGAATGAGCGCGGACCCGCGGTTGCCGTATGCGCGACGAAGAAAATGAAACTCAGCGCCGCGAGCAGCGCCTCGATGCGAATCTCCATCGACCCGAACCAGTCGAGCTGCTCGCCGCGATCGAGCATCGCCTGAAACGCGCCGATCGCGAGACCGAGCGTCGCGAAGCCGAACGCGTCGAACTTCACTGCGCGCCGGGCCGCTTGCGCGGGCAGGAAAGTCAACACGCCGAAGAGCGCGAACGCCCCGACCGGCACGTTGATGAAGAACACCCAGCGCCAGTTGTAGCTGTCCGTGAGCCAGCCGCCGAGCGTCGGCCCGAGAATCGGCCCGACCATCACGCCCATGCCCCACACGGCCATCGCCTGGCCTTGCTTCTCGCGCGGATTGATGTCCAGCAGAATCGACTGCGACAGCGGTACGAGCGATGCCCCGAAAATCCCCTGCAACAACCGCGACGCGACGATCTGCGCGAGCGTCTCCGACAACCCGCAGAACGCCGACGCCACCGTGAAGCCCGCAATCGAAACGCACAGGAGCCGCTTCACGCTCAACTGATCGGAAAGCCACCCGGTGAGCGGCGTGGCGATCGCCGCCGCGACGATGTACGACGTGAGCACCCACGTGATTTCATCCTGCGACGCCGACAAACTGCCCTGCATGTGCGGCAGCGCCACGTTGGCAATGGTGCTGTCGAGCGTCTGGATCAGCGTGGCGAGCATGATCGAGACGGTCAGCATGCCGCGGTTCAGGGGCGCCGCGGCGCTTTCCGTTGAGGCTTCGGAGGACATGGATCAGGCCGCCCACAAGCGGCTGTTTATAAGTAGGGTGATGATAAGCAGGCTTATTATAAGCCGTGAGCGCTGCGCCGCAATGCGGTCGATCCCAGGGCGACGCGCATGTGCATGCGCACGCGACGAAAGCTCTTACATATAATCGCGCGATGGAAACCCAACTCGACAAACGCTTCGGCTTCCTGGTCGCGGACGTGGACCGCCTGTGCGGCAACCGGTTCGACGAGCTGGCCAAGTCGTCGCTCAATCTCACGCGCTCGCAATGCCGCGTGCTCGCGTATCTCTCGCACTACGGCGAGGTGAATCAGGCGCGGCTCGCCGAGCTCCTCGAAGTCGCGCCGATCTCCGCCGGCCGGCTGCTCGACCGTATGGAGGAGGGCGGCTGGATCGAGCGCCGCCCCAATCCCGACGATCGCCGCGAGCGGCAGGTGCGCATGACCGCGAAGGCGGAAAAGGCGCTCGACAAGGCGCGCCGCGTCGGCGACGAGATCACGTCGGAGGCGCTCGCGGGCTTCAGCCGCCAGGAAAGCGAGCAGTTGATCGCGCTGCTGCAGCGCGTGCGCGGGAATCTGAGCCGCATCGTCGATCGCTGAACGACCCCGGATGAGCCGGTGACTCGTTCGCTGCCGGATTCGACAGGCCGTGCTAACGTGCTGCGCGTGGATCGCTTTTTGCTGACGCGGTCCTCGCAAGCGCCGTTGTCAACCGTCGCCATCCATCCGGAGAAAATCGATCATGAACAAACGTACCGTACCGTTGGCCGTCATCGCATTGTCCGTCGCTGCGCTCGTCACATTGCCCGTCGCGCCGGCGCAGGCTCAGACTGATTCGGCGGCATCCACGCCGAAGCAGGTCAGGAAAGCCGAGCGCACGGCGGCGCGCGCGAAGAAGAACGCGGAGCTGAAGCAGCTGGAGCAGAACGGCTACAACCCGGCCGGCGAACAGACCAACTATCCGCAGAACATCCAGAACGCGCAGTCGAAGATCAACGCGCAGAAGGCCGGCAAGCCCGCGCCGGCATCGGCGCCGTGATATGGCGTGCATGCTGAAGCGCGGATGCGCCCGCGCTTCGATCCACTTGACAAGACAGGCTCGCGTCGATGCGCGGACTCCGCTCGATAAGCGCGCCACCCCAAAAAAAGCGCCGGCGCACGCAATGCACCGGCGAAACTCTGGCTTACGAGGGCTGCCAGAAGCGCTTGACGGTCGGACTATGCGATGAACAGATCCGGTCCGTGAACCTTCATGCCGCGTCGGCGAACCGCATGCCGCGATGTCCATCGCGGCGCGAAGTCCCGCGTCGCGAGATCGCCTTCGCGAGTCGCACGCCCGGCACATTGTCCATGCCGAATGCGGGCCGCGCGAGGAAGAACCCTTGTGCGAGCACATGCGGCCATTGCGCGAGCCACTGCGCCTGCGCGCGCGTCTCCACGCCTTCGACGACGATCGCCACCTTGAGGCGCGTCAGCAGCGCAAGCACCGACGAGAACACCATGCACGCATTCGGAGAGCGCGGCGCTTCCGAGAGCAACTCCTTCGCGATCTTCACGGTGTCGAAGTCGATCGGCCCGAGCGCGCCGAGACATGCATAGCCCGTTCCGAAATCGTCCATTGCGATGCTTACGCCCTTGCCCCTGAAGCGGCGCACTACGTTCTGCATGCCTGGAAAGCGCGCGAGATCCTCGCTTTCCGACAACTCGAGTTCGAGGCAATCGGGTGTGATGCCATGCGCGCGGCAGATACTTTCCATCCGCTCGGCGAAGCCGGGCATCGCGGCAATCGATGGCGGCACGTTCACCGCGACCGGATAATGCGCGCCACCACGGGCGCGCCACGCGCCGATGTCGGACGCGACCGCGTCCATCACGAACCATGTCAGTTCGAGCATGATTTCGGCGTCCTTGAACGCCTCGCTGAATGCGCCTGGCAGCAGCACGCCGTACTCCGGATGACGCCAGCGGATCAGCGCTTCCATTTGCGCGAGCTCGCCGCTGTCGACTCGGTAGATTCCCTGATAGGCGATGCGGAACTCGCCGGCCTTGAGGCCTCCGAGCATGCGATGCCTGAATGCATGATCTGACTTCGGCGCGGCGTTCGCGGCAGGCGAGCCGTGTGTCGTTCTGTTCATGCTTGAGCCGTCCCCTCCCAGTTGGTCGTGGTAACGGTCGCACGAGTCGTGCCAGAACCGCCGCATTTGGCCGTTCGATGCGCGTTTCTGTCAGTGTCATGGCTGAAAACGTGCGCGGGCGCCACTGCCTGTGGCGATATCGACGCAGGTCGTCATCAACCGATCAGGCTTACGTAACGAATCCGTGGTGCGTCACGGTTTATGTGGGGTCGCGCACATAGCAGGCTCGGCGTCAGAGCGCCTTTTTGCAGTTTTGTGCAGACGGAAAGCGCAGCTTTTGTAATCCCGGCTATCGGCGGGGCATCCGCTGCCGGGAATAAATACGTGATCGTCGCGACGGCCTGTTCTCGTCCTACGGCGGCTTCAGGCCGTGGCCGTCTCGGCGACCGGCCGCATGCGCTCGAGCGCGCTGCCGTCCTCGCGGAACAGATGCACGTGGCGAATGCTGAAGCCCGCGTTCAGGCGCTGTCCCTCGACGGCGGTCGATTCGCCCGAGCCCTTCACCTGGATCACGAGTTCGTTCGGCAAGCGCAGATGCAGCAACGTCTCGCCGCCGAGATGCTCGATCACCATGACTTCGCCGCTGAGACCGCTGTCGATGTCGCCGCCGCATGCTTCGATGAAGTGCTCGGGCCGGATGCCGAGCGTGAGCGTTTCGCCTGTCTTCACCGACGAAGCGGCGAACGGCAGCGTGAGCGGCTCGCCGCCGGGCAGCTCGATGGTGACGCCCGCCTGATCCACGCGCGTCACGCGCACGTCCATGAAGTTCATCTTCGGCGAACCGATGAAACCCGCGACGAAGCGATTGCGCGGCGTGCGATACAACTCGAGCGGAGAACCGATCTGCTCCACGCGCCCATGATTCAGCACGACGATGCGATCCGCCATCGTCATCGCTTCGGTCTGGTCGTGGGTGACGTAGATCATCGTGGCGTCGAGCTGCTTGTGCAGCTTGATGAGCTCGAGGCGCATCTGCACGCGCAATGCGGCATCGAGATTGGAGAGCGGCTCGTCGAAGAGAAAGACCCTCGGCTCGCGCACGATCGAGCGGCCGATCGCGACGCGCTGACGCTGCCCGCCCGACAGCGCGCGCGGACGCCGTTCGAGCAACTGACCGATCTGCAGAATTTCCGCCGCGCGATGCACGCGCTCCTTGATCTGCGCCTCGGGCAGCTTGAGCATGCGTAGCCCGAACGCGATGTTTTCGTACACCGACATGTGCGGATAGAGCGCATACGACTGGAACACCATCGCGACGCCGCGTTGCGATGGTTCGAGTTCGGTCACGTCCTCGCCGCCGATCAGTACTTGTCCCGAGTCGCTTCGCTCGAGGCCGGCAATGGTGCGCAGCAAGGTGGACTTCCCGCATCCGGAAGGGCCGACGAAGACCATGAATTCGCGATCGGTCACTTCGATGTCGACTTCCTTGAGCACTTCGACGCCTGCGAAGGTCTTGCGGATCTGCTGCAAATGAACTGCGCTCATACGTGTCTCCTGTTTGCTGCTGCGGCAGCGCAGCATCGGATGCATCGTCGATTTTTGTTCTTGACAACCTGTTCGGGCCAAAATATACAATTGTAAAAGCGAAATTACAAGTGAAACGACGTAGACGATCGACGCCCGGGAGGGCTTCGTGACAGCGTGGTTTCGAATCTTTGGACGCAGGAAGGAAGCACGGCACAGACGAATCCGCAAGCCACTAACGCTCGATAAAAAACAAGGAGACAGGCATGAAGAAGCGCTTCATTCCGGCCAGGCAACTTGGCCCGATCAAACACGTCGCGGCAGCCGCGCTATTGGCGGCGGGCGCGGCGTTCGCCGCCTCGAACGCGCAAGCCTGGACTCTGAAGGAAGCCGCGCAGCCCTATTCGGGCACCACCATCAAGGCCATCTTTCTCGATCGTCCCGGCTACAAGGCCGCGCAGCAACTGATTCCGCAGTTCGAGAAGGAGACGGGCATCAAGGTGCGCTGGGAAGTGATTCCCTACGAGAACACACGCGAGAAGGAAGTGCTCAACTTCGTCGGCGGCGGCGATCAGGATATCGTGCTCGTCGACGTCGTTTGGATCGGCGAATTCGCGAGCAACAAGTGGCTCGTGCCGATCAAGAAGTTCACCGACGACCCCAAGCTCGCCGACCCGAACCTGAATCTCAAGGGCTTCTTCCCGATCCTGCTCGACTCGTTCGGCACGTGGGACAAGGTCACGTACGGCTTGCCGTTCGATAACTACTCGGGCCTGATGTTCTACAACAAGTGCATGCTGAAGGACGCGGGTTTCGACGAGCCGCCCAAGACCTGGGACGAGCTCCTCAACACGTATGCGCCAAAGCTCACGAAGGGCGACAAGTTCGCGTTCGCGCTGCAATCGCGGCGCGGCGAGACACAATCCGCGGACAGCTTCATGCGTGTGCTGTGGCCGAACGGCGGCTCGCTGCTCGACGCGAAGTTCAAGTCGAACCTGATGTCGCCGCAATCGCAGGCGGGTCTCGAATACCGGCAGAAGCTGATGAAGTACATGCCGCCGGGCATCGTCGATTTCGACCACGCCGAAGCGGTCAACGCGCTCGCGCAAGGCCAGGTCGCGATGATCACCGAATGGTCCGCCTTCTATCCGACGCTGACCGATCCGAGCAAGTCGAAGATCGGCAACTGTCTTGCCATCACGACCGAGCCGAAGGGTCCGGCGGGACTCAAGCCCGCGCTCGGCGGCTTCTCGCTCGCGGTGAACGCGAAGTCGAATGCGAAGAAGCAGGCGGCGTCGTGGCTCTTCATTCAATGGATCACGTCCGAGGCAATGGCGAAGCCTTACCTCGAAGCGGGCGGCGTGCCGGCGCGCACGGCCGTGTATCAGGACAAGGCCGTGCAGGACAAGTATCCGTTCGTGAAGCCGATGGTCGAATCGTGGCAGGGCGGCGTGCCTGATTATCGTCCGCGCTTCCCCGAGTGGCCGGCGGTGTCGGAAGTCATCGGCGAATGGGGCAGCAAGATGATGCTCGGCCAGGTGACGGTGAAGGAGGGCGCGCAGACCATCGGCCAGAAGACCGAGGACATCCTGAAGAAAGCGGGCTATTACGACGGCAAGAAGCCTTTGCTGAAGTAACTTCGTTCAAGGAACCGGAGGCGATCGAATGGCATCGACTGCAACGCACGCGAGACGAACGCGCAAGCCCGCGCGCTACTTCGGCATATTGCCGCGTTCGCCCGCCTTCTGGTTCCTGATTCCGGCTATCGCCGCGCTCGCGATCATCGGCATCTATCCGCTGCTGCTCGCGCTCTACAACTCGTTTCATCAGTACAAGCTCGCGGATCTCGGTTCTGGCACGCCGTTCATCGGCTTCGATAATTACGTCGCGACGCTGACGGATCCCTCGTTCTGGGGCGCGCTCGGACGCACGGCGCTGTTCCTGTGCCTCACGCTGCCAATCGAAGTCGCGCTCGGGCTGTTCGCCGCCCTGCTGCTTCATCGCACCGAGTTGCCATGGATGCGCGCGGCGGCGCGGGTGAGCCTCGTCATTCCGATGGCGACGACATATGCGGTCGTCGGTCTCATCGGGCGTCTCATCTTCAATCGGCAATTCGGCGTGGCGAACTATCTGACGGGCCTGCTGGGCATTCCGCCGCAGGACTGGCTCGCCGACCCGACGCTCGCGTTCGTCTCCGTGATGATCATGGATGTCTGGCAATGGACGCCGTTCTGCGCGCTGATCCTGCTCGCGGGGCTCTCGATGGTGCCGAAGGAAGCGGAAGAAGCCGCGCGCCTCGAAACGCCCAAGTGGAGCATGATCCTCTGGCACCTGCAGCGCCCGTATCTGCTGCCGGGCCTGACGGCCATTCTCATTCTTCGTTCCGCCGACATGCTCAAGATGTTCGACGCCGTCTTCACGATGACGCGCGGCGGACCGGGCACCGCGACGGAGTTCATCAGCGTCTATATCCAGCGCGTGGGCTTTCGTCTCTTCGATCAGGGCATGGCGTCCGCGCAGGCGATCATTCTGCTCATTCTGACGATCGTGCTGTCGCGTCTTTATATCCGCTTCGTGTATCGGGAGGCCGCGTGAGTTCACCGACTTTGCAGGCATCGAACGGCGGCATTTCGCAACGCGCGAAACGCGCGCGCGCCGCGCGAAAGCGCGCGACGGCATGGCACTTTCTCGGCCTCGTGGTCGTGTTTCTGTCATCGGTGTTTCCGTTCTACTGGATGGTCACGACGAGCCTGAAAAGCCAGGCCGACGCGCTCGCGTATCCGCCGAAATGGCTCTTTTCGCCGACCTTCCATCACTATTCGGCGGCGCTCTTCGAACACGACGTGGCCGGCAGCCTGCTCAACTCCCTCATCATCGCGAGCTCCACGACGGTGCTCGCGATCCTGCTCGGCACGCCCGCGGCGTATGCGCTCGCGCGCTACGAATTCCGCGGCAAGGAAGACCTGTGGTTCTGGTTCATCTCCAACCGCATGGTGAGCCCGGTCGTGCTCGCGGTGCCGTTCTTCCTGATCGCGACGAAGCTCGACCTCGTCGATACGCATATCGTGCTGATCCTGCTCTATCTGACGTTCTCCCTGCCGATCGTCGTGTGGATCTGCACGGACCAGTTCCGCAACATTCCGGTGGAGCTCGACGAAGCCGCGCGGCTCGATGGCGCGTCGCCGTGGCGCGTGTTCTGGCGCATCAACCTGCCGCTCGCGATGCCGGGCATCGTCGTCTCCGCGATCTTCGCGTTCATCTTCTCGTGGAACGATCTGCTGTATGCGCTCGTGCTGACGCGCAGCGACGCGATCACATCGCCGGTGGCCGCGACGAGCTACATGAGCGGCTATGAATTGCCGTGGGGCGAGATCATGGCGACAGGCACGCTGATCGTCCTGCCGATGGTGGTGTTCGCGTTGCTGGTTTCGGGTCGACTGGTGCAAGGCCTGACGATGGGCGCGGTGAAATAGAATCTCGGCGCCTTTCATTGAACAGTGGGAAAACATGAGCAAGAGCGCACCGCCCATCGCCCTCGCAGAAGCGGACGATGCCATCGACTCGGAAGAGGAACTGCAGGCGCGCGTCGCGTGGCACTACTACGTCGGCAACCTGACGCAGCAGGAGATCGCGCAGCGCATCGGCAGCAACCGCGTGCGCGTGAACCGGCTGCTTGCCGCGAGCCGCGAGTCCGGGCTCGTGCAGATCACCATCAACAGCAAGATCGCGCCGTGCGTCGCGCTGGAGGAAGCGCTCGCCAAACGCTTCGGCCTGGAGTGCGCGATCGTCGTGCCGACGGGAGCGAATAACGAAGCGAACAACGCGGCGCTCGGCATCGGCGCGGCCGCCTACTTCGCGAAGCAGATCGTCGCGGGGCAAACCATCGGCCTCGGCTGGGGCCGCACGATCCGCGCCGTCCTTCGCGCGATGCCGCAACGGCACTACGGGCCCGTGTCGGCGGTGTCGCTGCAGGGTGGCTTGTCGCATTGCCCGAGCATCAACACGTTCGACATCGTGTCGGACTTCGCCAACATCTGCCGCGCGGATGGTTATCTCTTCGCCGCACCGATCTACGTCAGCAGCCAGAAGGCGCGCGACGTGATCCTGCAGGAAGAGACCGTGCGCGAGACCTACGAGCTCGCGCGCAATTCGGATCTCGCGCTGCTCACATGCGGCGATCTGACGGAATCGCTCGTCGTGACATACGGCATCGACAATCCCGAGCAACTGCGCACGCTGGAGAAGGCGGGCGCGGTCGGCGACATGCTCGGCCATTTCATGGATGAATACGGCGAGCTGATCGATCATCCGCTGAACCGGCGCACCGTCGCCATCACGCTCGAAGACCTGCGCAAGATCAAGCGCGTGATTCTCGTGAGCGGCGGCAAGAAGAAGTTCCACGTGACGCGCGCGGCGTTGCGCGGGCGCTATCCGTCGGTGCTCGTGACCGATGAGGACACCGCGCGGCGTCTCTGCGACGAGCCTTGAAGACGACACCATGACGACCATCGACAGAAACCGCGAGTTCGCGGGCAAGACCGTGCTCGTCACGGGCGCGGGCAAGGGCATCGGCCATGCGACCGTGCATCTGCTGATCGAGCGCGGCGCGCGCGTCATCGCACTGAGCCGCAGCGCCGCCGATCTCGACGCCTTGAAGAAGGAGACGGGCTGCGAAACCATCGCCGTCGAGCTCGCCGATGCGAACGCCGCGCGCGAGGCGGCGCGCGCAGCGCGGCCGGTCGACCTGCTCGTGAACAACGCGGGTCTCGCCGAATTGCAGCCGTTTCTCGAGACGACGGTCGAATCCTTCGACCTGACGATGAACGTGAACCTGCGCGCCGCGATGATCGTCGCGCAAGAGTGTGCGAAGAGCATGATCGAACGCGGCGTGGGCGGGTCGATCGTCAACGTGTCGAGTTTGTCCGCGAATGTGGGCTTCGCGCTGCACGCGGCGTATTGCGCATCGAAAGGCGGACTCGATGCGATGACGCGCGTGATGGCCAACGAACTCGGGCCGCATGGCATCCGCGTGAATGCGGTGAACCCGACTGTCACGATGACGCCGATGGGCGAGAAAGCCTGGAGCGACCCTGCCAAGGCCGGTCCGATGCTCGCGCGCATTCCCTTGAACCGCTTCGTGCAGCCGGTGGAAGTGGCGCGCACGATCGCCTATCTGCTGAGCGACGACTCGAGCATGGTGAACGGCGTGAGCCTTCTGGTCGATGGCGGTTTCCAGGCTTGCTGAGCCGACTTCGACGAGCCGCATATATCCCTGTACAAAGGAACGACGATGGAAGCACTGGTTCTCGAAGAGGCGAGGCGCATCAGCTTGCGCCCGTTCAGCCTGCCGCAGGTCGTGGGTCCGCGCGACGTGCGCATCCGCATTCATACCGTGGGCATTTGCGGCAGCGACATTCACTACTATCAGCACGGCCGCATCGGGCCGTTCGTCGTGAACGAGCCCATGGTGCTGGGGCATGAGGCATCCGGCACGGTCGTCGAAGCAGGCGAGGAGGTGAAGCATCTCAAGGTGGGCGACCGCGTGTGCATGGAGCCGGGCGTGCCGGACATGGAATCGCGCGCATCGCGCGAAGGCATGTACAACCTCGATCCGAAGGTGCGTTTCTGGGCGACGCCGCCGGTGCACGGGTGCCTCGCACCCTTTGTCGTGCATCCGGCCGCATTCACGTACAAGCTGCCGGACAACGTGAGCTTTGCGGAAGGCGCAATCGTCGAGCCGCTGTCGATCGGCCTGCAGGCCGCGAAAAAGGCCGCGATCAAGCCTGGCGATGTCGCCGTGGTGCTGGGCGCGGGCACGATCGGCATGATGTGCGCGCTCGCCGCGCTTGCGGGCGGATGCAGTCGCGCGATCGTCTGCGATCTCGTTCAGGAGAAGCTCGATCTTATCGGCGGCGTGCAGGGCGTGACCGCGGTGAATATCCGCGAGAAACGCGCGCTGGATGTGGTCAACGACCTGACGGACGGCTGGGGCGCGAACATCGTGTTCGAGGCGAGCGGCAACGAGAAGGCGTTCGAAGGCATCGTCGATCTGCTGTGCCCGGGTGGCTGTCTCGTGCTGGTCGGCATGCCGCAGCACGCGATTCCGCTCGACGTGGTGGCCGTGCAGATCAAGGAAGCGCGCATCGAGTCGGTGTTCCGCTACGCCAATATCTTCCCGCGCGCGATTCAGCTGATTGCATCGGGCAGGCTCGACGTGAAGCCGTTCATCTCGCGCACGTTCCCGTTCGCGGAAGGCATCAAGGCGTTCGAGGAAGCGGCGAGCGGCGTGCCGACCGACGTGAAGGTGCAGATCGTACTGGAAGAGTGAAGTGAAACTCACATAACTATACGGAGACACGCCATGCCCGATTCATCAATGACGGCGATCGTATGCCGCGCGCCGAAAGACTATCGCGTGGAACGCGTGGAGCGTCCGCGCCCCGGCAGGAATGAACTCGTGATTCGCATTGCCGCATGCGGCATCTGCGCGAGCGACTGCAAATGCTGGTCGGGCGCGAAGATGTTCTGGGGCGGCCCGAATCCGTGGGTCAAGGCGCCGGTCATTCCGGGGCATGAATTCTTCGGGTATGTGGAGGAACTGGGCGAAGGCGCGGCGGAGCACTTCGGCGTGCAGAAAGGCGACCGCGTGATCGCCGAGCAGATCGTGCCGTGCGCGAAGTGCCGCTATTGCAAATCCGGCGAGTACTGGATGTGCGAGGTTCACAACATCTTCGGCTTTCAGCGCGAAGTGGCCGATGGCGGCATGGCGGAGTACATGCGCTTTCCGCCGACGGCGATCGTACACAGGATCCCCGACGGCATTTCGCTCGAAGACGCGGCGATCATCGAGCCGCTCGCGTGCTCGATCCATACGGTGAATCGCGGCGATATCCAGTTGAGCGACGTCGTCGTGATCGCGGGCGCGGGACCGCTCGGCCTGATGATGACGCAGGTCGCGCATCTGAAGACGCCTAAGAAGCTTGTCGTGATCGATCTCGTCGATGAGCGCCTGGCACTCGCGCGCGAATACGGTGCCGACATCACCATCAACCCGAAGACCGACGACGCACTGGAGACGGTCCGCTCGATCACCGACCGCTATGGCTGCGACGTATATATCGAAACGACCGGTGTTCCGGCGGGCGTATCGCAAGGGCTGGAGCTGATCCGCAAGCTCGGGCGCTTCGTGGAGTTCTCGGTCTTCGGCGCCGATACGACCGTCGACTGGTCGATCATCGGCGACCGCAAGGAACTCGACGTGCGCGGCGCGCATCTCGGACCGTATTGCTATCCGGTCGCGATCGATCTGCTCGCCCGCGGCCTCGTAACCTCGAAGGGCATCGTCACGCACGGCTTCACGCTGGATGAGTGGGACGAAGCCATCAAGGTCGCGAATTCACTCGATTCGATCAAGGTGCTCCTCAAGCCGAAATGATTGCATCTGCAATCATCGTGTGAATCCATGTGGCAGGAACCGGCAAGCGATCGTGCTAAGCGCGAACAGGCTGCGAATGCGCTCAATGAACGCCTGCCGTCGCGGGACAACGGACGTGTCAGAAAGGCGCCTCGGCCACGTGCCAAAGCACGCCCGAAGGATCGAACACGAAACCGACCTTCATGCCCCAGCTCTGCATCGCGGGCGCGCGCGCCGCGTTGACGGGAAAGCGCTCGCGGAGCGCTTCGGGATTCATGTCGCGCCACCAGGCATCGACATCACGCACCAGCATCTGCAGCATGCAGTTCTCCGCGAATTCCTTCACATAGAAATTCTGCAGGATGAAGCTGAAGCTTTCGGCTTTCAGCATGGCGACGTCGTCGTCCTGATGCGTGATGCGAAAGCCCAGTGCTTCGTAGAAGCGTTTGGACAGCTCGAAGTCCTTGGCGGGAACGAAGGGGCGCAGCGCGAGGAGTTGGCTCATCGGAAAGAGTCGGCGTGGCGGGAGCGCACAGTGTACCGGTTCATCGAGGTGGCGGCGCGCCGCCACCATCGGCACCACGCCCCGCACACACGCATCACGATCCCGACGCGTGCAGGAAGATCTGGTTGAACGTCCTGTTCCACTGGCCTCGTTCGCTCATCGTCATGGCCGGATCGACGAGCGCGACGCTGATGCCCTGCAGCGGCGATGCGACGCTGCGATTGGTGGGAACGTAGTCGCGCGAGACGAGGATGCGCTGGGCATCGACGGATAGCAGGTAGTCGTAAAGCAGCAGCGCCGCGGCCGGATGCGGCGCATGCGTGAGAAGCGCGACGCCGTTCGCGCGCGCCGCCGCCGGCTGCAACACGAACCAGTCGATGGGCGCGCCACGACGCTTCGCCTGCGCGGGCATGTAGTTGTAGACCTCGAGCGCGAGCGGCACTTCACCCGCAACCACGAGATTGTTCAACAGCGAGTTGCCCGTGCGCGCGGCCACGCCGTTCGTATCGACGAGCGTGCGAAAAAACTCGATGCCCTTGTCGCGGCCCATCTGCGTGGCGACGGTCGCGAACCAGTCCGCGCTCTTCGCTTCGATGCCGAGCTTGCCTTTCCAGTGCGCGGCGAGGAGATCGTCGTAGCGCTTAGGAAGGTCTGCGGGTCTGATGAGGCGCGTGTTGTACGCCTGAACCCATACCGAAAGCATCGTCGATGCCCACTGGCGATGCGCGGGCACCACGTTCGACGCGAGCTCCGCGAGCACCGGCGACGACACCGGTGCGAGCAGCTTTTCGCGCCGCAGCGCGTCGAGATATGACGAACCGGTGTGCACCGCGTCCACGATATAGCGATGCCCCTGCGATTCCGCGACGATGCGCTGCACCACCTGCTCGTCGCCCGCGCGCCAGACGTTGACCTTGATGCCGTAGCGCGCTTCGAACGGATCGATAAGCGGGGCGACGTCCGGCTGTGCAATGGACGTGTAGAAGTTGAGCTCGCCTTCTTCCTTCGCGGCGGCGAGGATTTTCCCGGCGCGATCCGGTCCTTCGTATGACGCGAGCGCGAGATTCGGCTGCGGCTGCGATTCCCTGGCGCTCGGCGCGATCGGCAGGCCGGCCGCGCCGAGCGCGAGCGCCGTACCGGCCAGACGCATCATGTCTCTTCTCGTCGTTGTCATGGGGTCTCGGGCCTCGTCGTGTCGGTCGTTCGAATAATTGCACCTGCAACTACATGCGCCATCATGACGCCATTCCGGCGAAGTTGCTTTGCCATACGAGATGCAGGCGCGCGTTGAGTTCGTCGGGGAATGGTCCCATGCCGGAGACTGCGCATAACTCCTTCAATTGCTGCATCGAAGAGAATCCGCCGAGCGCCGTCGTCACGCCGGAATGCGCGAGCACGAAGCGAAACGCAGCCTGCGCGAGCGAGATTCCCGTTTCGCGAGCGAGAAAACTGACCCGCGCCGCCTTCTCGCGCATTTTCCCGGCATCCGTAGCGTTGGCGGAGATGTCGCGCGCAAGCGGATGATGTGCTTCTCCGGCGACGCTCTGATCCGAGAGAAAGCCACGCGCCAGCACGCTGTAGACCGCGGCTCCCGCGCCGGCGTTGCGTGCATCGTCGAGAACGGCGCCGCCGTCCTTGTCGACCTCAAGGTTCGCGGGCAGCACCATGCCCGCGCTCGGATTGAGCAACGTGTACGGCACGTTGAGCATGCCGAACATGCCTGTTGCGAGCAACTCGCGCACATAGGGCGCGTCGTTGCCGCGACAGACGAAGCCGACGTGCCGCACCTTGCCCGCATCGAGCAATCGTCTCAACCCTTCGAGCGCGCCGCGCGGCCCGAGAAAATGCTGCACGCCCAGCGTGTGATAGTCGCTACCGGCCGGCGCGCGCGATCCGGCCACGGGCGCGTTGTGAACCTGCAGCACATCGAGATGATCGACGCCCAGTTCCTTCAGGCTCGATTCCGCGGAGCGCACGACATGCGCGGCGATATCGTCGAGATTCCCGGCGCGTATCTCGACCTTCGAGTTGAGCAGGGGGCGCGCGCCAAGCGCGTGCAGCACGCGGCCCAGGTTCGCTTCGGCGTCGATGTAGTCGGGCGCGACGTCGAAGTAATTGATGCCCGCTTCGAGCGCAGCCTCGACGATGCGCAACTGCTCGTCGAAGCTGCCGCGCACCATCAGGCCCGCGTTGCCGCCGCAGCCGAAGCCGATCTCGGACACCTTCAGATCCGTGCGCCCGATGCTTCTGTATTTCATCGCGAGCCTCCGGACGCTTGATCAGGTCGTGCTCGCGCTGGCTTCGCGCGCGGCGATTTCCGCCTCCTCGATGCGGCGATGCAGATCCTTCACATCCTCGATGATCGGGCCATAGCGGTCCGCATCGTCATTGAAGAAGCCGCGATGATAGAGCTTGCGGAAGTTGTGCTTGAGAAGCGGCTTGCTGTAATCCGGCGCTTCGCCCGATCCGTAGATGATGTCCGGCGATTCGCCGCGCCAGAAGTTAATCGGATCGAGCCCTTCCTCGACGCGGCGAATCTGCTCGTCGAGTTGCTTGCGCAGCAGCACGATGGGGATGTCGGTGCGGCCGAGCAATTCCTGCGAGCGATCGGTGATCGGGCCCTGGGCGTCCCACACGAGCGCGTCCTGCGCGAGCACATAATCGAGGATCGGCTTGCCGTTCTCGTCGAAGCGCGGCGGCTCGTACCACGGCACGATGTCCTGCTTCGGCGCCTCGACGCCCGGCGGCGCCGCATAGACCTGATAGCAGATGTGATACGTGTGCTCGTCGTCGATCGGCACGCGAATTTGATATTCGCTGCGCGGCGCGCCGGTCTTGCCCGTCTGCGTGAAGAACGGGAAGATCACGGTCGAGTGCTCGCGCGTGTAGTCCTCGTCCGCGCCGAGCTCCTTCGAATAGCGCACGCCCTTCGAGATGCCGTGCGTGCTCGGATTCGCATACAGCTCCTTGATGCCGATTCCGGTTTTCAGGCGCGTATGCAAGGTATGTTCGGCGCGCGCGGCCGCTTCCTCATAACGTCCCTGCTTCTCGAGAACGTACTGGAACATGTGTCCGTGCGCCCATGCGCTGTGTGTTGGATCGCCCGTGTTCTCGTGACATTGGAGCCAGTTGCAGTCGATCTTCATGATGGCGACCTGGCGAATCGCGTTCGGCCATACGAAGAGGTCCCAGCGCGGCAGCGCGGGTGCGGGCAGAGGCCCGAGGTACGCGAACACGAGACCGCCCAGCTCCTGCACCGGATACGCCTTCAGCTTCTGCTTGATCTCGCCGCGCGGCGTGGCTTCCATCGGACGCTCGACGCACTTGCCGTCTTCGTTGAAAAGCCAGCCGTGATATGGGCAGCGCAAACCGCACTGATCGGGGATGCCGAACTTCAAGTCGACGTTGCGATGCAGACAGCGATCGCCGATGAGACCGAGCGTGCCGCTCTTGTCCTTGTACAGCACGAGGTCCTCGCCGAGCACGCGCACCTTATGTACCGGGTTTTCTTCGTCGAGCTGCGAATAGGGCGCGATCGGAATCCAGTAGCGCCGCATCAGTTCGCCACCGGGTGTGCCTGGTCCGACGCGTGTGAGTCTTTCGTTCATCGCTGCACTCAGCATGTTCCGTCTCCATGTTCAGGTGAGTGCAGATTAGGGTTCACGTATCGTTCTGACAAGCGGCACAAATTCTGTTGGACAGAATCAATGTCCGGCGCTATAAATTCCCTCACGAACGAACATTGAGGAGACGGACGCGATGAACCTCGACCACCCGATGCAGTCGGCGCAGACGGATGCGTCATACGACGAAGCGAACGAGATCGAGGACAAGCGTCCGCGCGTCGAAGCGGTCGAACGTTCGCTTGCGATCCTTCAATGCTTCCGCCTGCCGGGCGAAGCGTTGTCGCTCGCCGTGCTGGCGCAGCGCTCGGGCTTCTACAAGAGCACGATTCTCAGGCTGTGCGCATCGCTCGTGCACATGCGTTTTCTCGAACGCGACGCGAGCGGGCATTTCACGCTCGGGCCGGAATTGCGGCGTCTGGGCGCACTGAGCGAGGCTGAAGTGAGCCTCGAAGATCTGGTGCGTCCCGCGTTGAAAAAGCTCTCGACCTTCACGCGCGAGACGGCTTCGTTCTACGTGCGTGACGGCGACGAGCGCGTCTGTCTGTATCGCGTGAATTCCCCGCGCTCGGCGCGGCATCACCTGGACGAAGGCTCGCGTCATCCTTTGAAGGGTGGGGCAGCGGGGCGCGTGCTGTGGGCATTCGATCCGCAATCGCGTGGCGAGGAGGCGAGCATGTCGGTGCGCGCGCGCGGCTGGGTGGTATCGAAAGGCGATCGCGATCCCGATCTTGCCGCTGTCGCCGTGCCGCTTCTGAACGAGCGCGGCGAACTGCTCGGTGCGCTGACGGTATCGGGCCTGCTCACGCGCTTTACGACGGATCAGGTGAAGGTATTCCGCAAGATGCTGCTCGATACCGCGGCCGCGCTCAAGCCGCGCCTGCCGATGAGGAGCGTGCTCGAGAGCACGGCCTACGGCATCAGAAGAGATTGAACTCGGGGCGCACTGCCGCCGAACGTAAGGAGGAGTGGTTTCATGTCTTTGCAGATGGGTGCATCCGATGCGCCGATGAACATGCGTGTGACGGCGATCCGTTACGCCGCCGACGACATCAACGTCTACGAAATTCGCCGTCCGGACAATGCGGCATTGCCGCGTGCGGAGCCGGGCGCGCATATCGACGTGCATATGCCGAGCGGGATCATGCGTCAGTACTCGCTCGTGACGGCCGATGGCGACGAGCGAGCGTATCTCATCGGCATCAAGCGGGATCGGGCGAGCCGGGGCGGGTCGCGGTTCATGCATGAGCAATTGCGCGTCGGTCAGATGCTCGATATCGGCGGGCCGCGCAACAACTTTCCGCTGTGCGAGACGGCGGAGCATACGGTGTTGATTGCGGGCGGCATCGGCATCACGCCGATCTGGTGCATGGCGCAGCGTCTGATGCGGCTGAACAGATCGTTCGAGTTGCATTACGCGTGTCGGGAGCGGCGCGAAGCTGCGTTTCTCGATACCTTGACTTCGTTGCCGCAGGCGAAGCTGCATTTCGATGCGGAGCGTGATGGACGTGTGCTCGATATCGCGGCGATCGTCGCGTATGCGCCTGCTGGTTCGCACTTCTATTGCTGCGGGCCGCAGCCGATGCTGGCGGGCTATGAAGCCGCGACGGCATCGATCGATCCGGAGCGCGTGCATATCGAGTATTTTGCGCCGCGCGCGGCGGCGGCGGCTTGCGAAGGCGGGTTCGTCGTGCAGTTGCATCGTACGGGGCAGCAGTTCGAGGTGCCTCCAGGTAAAACGATTCTTCAGGTCTTGCGCGAAGGGGGTGTTGCGGCGCCGTATTCCTGCGAAGAGGGGATTTGTGGGGCGTGTCAGGTGGATGTGATCGAAGGCACGCCGGATCATCGGGATAGCGTGTTAAGTGAGCGGGAGCAAGCCGCTGGGGACACGATGATGATTTGTTGCTCTGGCGCCCGGGGTGGGCGGATTGTGATTGATTTTTGATTTTTGATTTTGGTGTGTTTGTGTGCTTGTTCTTATGTGGAATCCTGAGTTCTTAGTGGTCTATTGGTGTTGCCCCTGTGCGGGGCGGCAGTCACTTTCTTTGCTGCTGCAAAGAAAGTAACCAAAGAAAGCAGCTTTTGGCCCGGAGTGCTTGAGGCAGACTCGTTGTCATGGTTCGGAGTGGCCCAGCCCCTAAGTGTCGCCTTCAAAGGACTAACGGGGCGTGGCTCGCGCACGGTCTGACGAGCTAGTCCGTTTAGGTGGCTGGTTCAGCCCCAAAGCGTTCCGGCACAGCGCTACGCGCTGCCGCAGGGTCTGCAAGGGAAACCAATCTTTAGCGAATGCAGCGAGATGGAGGCGTTATCCAAGAAGCACGGGCAGACCCGATGAACCCTTCGGTCGCGCAGCGGGCCGGAGCTCTTTGGTGCTGAACCAGTCCGTCATGCAATACGAGGTGGCAGACCGTGCGCGAGCCACGCCCCGTTAGTCCTTTGAAGGCGACACTTAGGGGCTGGGCCACTCCGAACCATGACAACGAGTCTGCCTCAAGCACTCCGGGCCAAAAGCTGCTTTCTTTGGTTACTTTCTTTGCAGCAGCAAAGAAAGTGACTGCCGCCCCGCACAGGGGCAACGCTAATAGACCACTAAGACTTCAGGATTCCACAGAAGCGCAAGCAACGAAGCAAACCCACCCCAACAAAAAACTCAAGAATTCACTTCAACAGACTTATCGAGCCCCATACCAGCCGAGGTATTCAAACCCTTCCTCGGATCCCCTTGCTCCGGATAAGCATAAGGCCCGAGGCGCATGATCGAAACCACCGACAAGGCGACCAGCCCAGAAAATACCCACAACGCCAGATGATAAGAATGCGTGAGGTCATAGCAGAGTCCGGAAAGAAAAATCATGATCCCCGCTCCCCAACCCCAGCAAGCCCACATCCCCCCGCAAACGCGGCCAAACAACCTCAAATCGAAATAGCGACTCACGATGAACGTGATGATGTCGGCCTCCGCGCCAATACTCACACCGATCATCGCCGAAGCAGCCATCGCAGCATCACCGGTCGCGCCCGCAGCGAGAATCACCACGCCGCATAGCGTAAGACCGAACGACATAGCCGCGACGTAGGGCGCGTGAACACGGTCCATCAGATAGCCGGCGAACAAACGGCCGACCGCGGAAGCAAGACCCGCGATGGATAGCATCGTCCCCGCTGCGCGGACGGTCTCTCCGCGATCGGTCATCATCGGCACGAGTTGCGAAAGCAGGGCGAGCAACACGCCCGACATGCAGAAGATCGCAATGCCCAGCAGACGGAACGTGCGGTCGTGACGGAAGATCGTCCACAGCGAAGGCAAATCGGCACGCGCCTCGCGCGCACGGCGAGAGATCGCTTCGTCGACGCCCGGCGGCATCTTCACGAGGAAATAAAGCGCGGGCATGGAAAGCACCGTCATCAAAGCGGCGACGCCGAGATAACCCGTGCGCCAGCCGAAATGACGAAGCAGATAGCCCGCGTATTGCGGCATCAGCATCGCGCCGATCGCCGTGCCGCCCACGGTCAACCCGAGCGCCAGCCCACGCCGGTGATCGAAGCGCGCACACACGACCTTCGCATACGGCAACGCATTGCTGCCAGGCGCGAAGAAGCCGACCATCACGAATACGAGGCAGAAAAGCACCAGCGACACAGGAATCACGCCGACAAGCGCAATCGATCCCGCGAACAACAGCAGGAACAACAGAGTAGGACGACGCACGCCAAAGCGGTCGATCAGCGAGCCGAGCACGATCGTGCCCGGACCCATCGCGAACTCGAAGATGGTAAGGCCGAGCGACACCTGCGCGCGGCTCCAGCCGTTCTCCGCGGCGATCGCCTTGATGAAGGTGCCGAACATGAACGCCGATATCACGCCCGCGCCGACGGAAAGGCAAATCGCGCCGCCAAGGACGGTCCACCATCGATTGATGTCTTGCTTCAAAGCATGTCTCCTGCATGTCCGCGCGTGCGTGGACGAATTCGATTGTTCATGCACCTAGCGCGGCGAGCAGATCTTCCAGATAGCCCGCGCTTACCGGGAGGATCAGCATCGTGCAATGCGGACGCAACTGGTCGGCGGTGCGCGCCGGCGCGCGGTCGTCGTCGGAAGGACCGATCACGCCCGACACGGTCACACCGCGGCCGCGATACGCCTGCGCCGCGACCGCGCCCGCCTGCGCATCGTCGCCTTCGCGGCCCGCGATCACCACGAGATCCGGCGTGCCGAGCCACGCATTCAATGCGGCCGCGTTTGCATCGACGCTACGCAGGATGCTCGCGGCGTCCGTGCCGTCCGTCTGCAACAGCGCGGCGAGCTCGCTTGCGCGCACGAATTGCACATCGGCGTGTGCGCGCCCGGTGCATCTTCCCATTTCCGCATCGTCATCCGTAAGAGCAATGACCCTGATGCGGCGCGGCGCGGAATTCGCGGCTCGTACCCTGAAACGCACCTCCGAGGGCGCGCGATGTTCGGGCGTCGTCACTTCCATGGATCGATCGTCATGTGGATCGCGCCTTCGACGCCTTCGCCCTGCAAGGTGCGCAAGGCGAGATCGGTGTCGTCGAGGCCGAAGGTGTGAGTGCTCATCTGCGCGACATTCTGGCGATTCGCGGCGATGAGTTGCAGCGCCAGCTCCACCGACTGATAGCTGTGCCCGCGCATGCCCTTTATCGTGAGGAAACGCGCGATGATCATGTCGCTGTTGAACTCGGGAATCGGCACGCGCTTCTGGCCGCCGAGCACGACGGTGCCGCGTTTGCGCGCGAGCTGAATCGCGGATGTGACCGTCGCAGGGCCTCCCGACGCGCAATCGATGACGAGATCCGCCATCGCGCCGCCGGTCAGGTCGGCGACGCGTTCGAGCACGTCTTCCTGATCGACTTCGATGGTGTGATCCGCGCCCAGGCGCTTCGCCAGTTCGAGACGTTCGCGATCGGTCTTCGTCGAGAGTCCCGTCACGATGATCTTCGCCGCCCCCGCTTCGCGCGCCGCGACGACGCACGAAAGCCCTTGCTGCCCCGGCCCCTGAATCACGACGGCCTGACCCGGTCCCGCACCGCCTTGCAGATAAGCCCATTCGATGCCGTTGCCGAGCGGAAGCGCGAGCGCCGCATGCTTGGGCGCGACGTTCGAGGGCACGCGATGAAACACCGTGTTCAACTGCAAGTACTGGTACTGGCTGAATCCGCCCCAGAAACTCGGCGCGGTGCGCAGGCCCGTCGCTCCGTAGCGCAGGCCGTTGAGCCGCCAGTCGGTCGCATCGCAAAGACGGAACTCGTTGGAGAGACAGTATTCGCAATGGCCGCAAGGCACGTACTCTTCGAGTGCGACGTAATCGCCTTCCTTCAGGCCCCATCGCGCGCGCGCGAGCTCCCCCCCTTCCTCGATATGCCCGACCGTTTCATGCCCGAGAATCAGCGGCCCGCGACTTTGCGGCAGTTGACGATAGTAGGGGCCGTCGCTGCCGCACACGCCCGTGATCGCGACGCGCAAGAGCCCCGTCGATGCGGTGATGTCCGGCCGCTCGAACGTCTGAATCTCCGTGCGCGAAGGCGCGACAGCAACGGCTGCCTTGAAGGTGCGCGAGGATTCGCTATGTCGATGTGCTTCGTTCATGCGTGAAATGCGCGCGAGGCTTCATGAGTCATGAAGCCTCGCGCTCGCCCTCGTCAGATGGTGGTGTGTGCCTTGCCCGCTTCCGCATAAAGCGCGTCGTGCGCGCCTTCCTTGAACGGCTTGTCGCGATGCAGGACGATCGCGACCGAGCGCACTTTCTGCGATTCCGGATCGCGTCCCGGCGGCTCGATGCCCTTCTCGGCGAGCGCACGCGCTGCCTTCATCAAGCGATGGCGCACCATGATGATGCCGTTGTCCGTCGACACGAGATTCTCGCGCGTGCGGTCCTGGATCGGGCCCATGCTTTCCTGCAGCGAGGCATCCTGCATCGCGATGCCCTCGACGCCGCTATACGTGATGCCCGCTTTCTGCGCGGCGCGGTCCATAAGATAGTTGTTGGTCTTGTTCTGCAGCGGAATGTACGTGCCGGGGATGTAGCGCACGTGGATGCCCTTGCCGTCTTTCATCGCCTGCACTTCGGCTTCGGTCAGGTCGCGCGTCGGATGGTAATCGAAGCTCCAGGCCCAGCAGTTCTCGTCATCGATCGGCACCCAGAAGTGACCGTGCACCGGATGGTCTCCGCGCGGCGGAACCATCGTGAAGCAGGGCATGACCCACGGCGTGATGCGCCAGTAGTACTGGTTGTTCTCGGCGTTGCGGCGTGCGCCGATGAAGAGGCCGCCGTCCGATTCCACCACTTCGAACACCGGGCTCAGATCGGACAGGTTGTACTGATTGCCGCGCGAGCCCTTGAACAACGGGTCCGTGTTGAGGCTGCCGCTGTGCAGGAACGAGACGTGGCTCGAATCGACGCCGCCTTCGAGCGCCTGCAGCCAGTTGCATTCCTGCAGCCGCTTGCTCATGAACGACTGACTCGCCGGTACGGTCGAGAACTCGAATGCCGGCAGCGGCGGCTGCTCGTCCTTAGGCCCCATGTAGACCCAGATCACGCCGCCTTGCTCGACGAGCGGATACGACTTCAGCTTGATCTTGTTGCAGTAGCCGCTCTCGGCCGGTTCCGACGGCACGTCGACGCACTGGCCGTTCACATCGTATTTCCAGCCGTGATACGGGCAGCGGATGCCGCCTTCCTCGTTGCGGCCGAACCAGAGCGAGACGCCGCGATGCGCGCAGAACTCGTCGATGAGGCCGAGCTTTCCCGTCGAATCGCGGAACGCCAGCATGCGCTCCGACAGCAGCTGCAGGCGCACCGGCTCGCCGCCCGGCTCCGCGAGTTCCTCGGAAAGCAGCGCGGGCAGCCAGAAGCGCCGGAACAGTTCGCCCATCGGGCTGCCAGGGCCGGTTTGCGTGACCAGATCGTTTTGCTCTTTTCTCAACATAGTGCTTGCCTCAGGGTTTGCTGTCGTCTCTCGACGTGTCTTCGTGCGGACCGGGCGCGCCGCATGCGCTGCGCCCTTCATTCATGCCGTTGCTTACGGTTCTGTTCTTCGTGTCGTCTTCCAAGTGTTCCGTATAAAGGAACACTGTTCTTTAAACAGGAACAAAGTTATCATTTGCCTTATTCCATGTCAAACGGAGAAGGAGAAACCCGATGCATCAAGCTTGCGCATTTGCCCGCCTTTGCAAAGCCGGCGACGTCGCCGATGGCCAGGCCATCAAGGTCGAGAAGAATGGCCTCACGCTCGCCGTGTTCAACATTCAGGGCGAATACTTCGTCACCAACGACACCTGCACGCATGGTCCCGGTTCGTTGTCGGAGGGCTATATCGACGGCGACGTGGTGGAGTGCGATTTCCATAACGGCTCGTTCAACATCAAGACGGGCGAGGTCGTCGCGCCGCCCTGCATGATTCCGCTCAAGACATACAAGACGCATGTCGAGGACGGCGAGGTGACCATCGAGATCGACGGCCAATGAAACATGCGCTCGAGCGCGTGCGTTCTTGCGTGCGCGCCTAGCGCGATGTCGCTGCTTTCAGGATCAACGTGAGTCCGCTCTTCACCCCGTTCGCGTTCACGGAAGCGTTCGTGATCTGCGCACGCCCGTCGCCACGCGCGAACTGCACGATCGCGATCGAGTCCTGGTTTTTCAGCCGCACCAGGCCCTTCAATCTCAGCAGCGAATCGCCATGCTGTTCGACGAGCGCATCGACGCGTGCGTGCAGCGCGTCGATATCGGGCGCTTCGTCGATCGCGATGAAGCGCGTCACCGCATCGTGTGGGCGTCGTCGAGAGAAGGGCACCGCAACGGTGTTCTCGCTGCGAGGCACGGGTTGAGAGAGAAGCGAGAGCGCGTCCTGTAGCCCGAAGCTGGCGTTGGTCGAATGCGCGATCCGCGCTCCGCGATACGTGTCGCGCAAATTCGCTTCGACGGAAGCAAGCTCGCGCGCACTGACCATATCCATCTTGGTGATGATCACCGCATCCGCGCCTTGCAGTTGCGCGCGTGCAATGCATTCGTGCGAGAGCGTATCGAGCGCGTTGGGTGCGGCGATCGTCGTGAACGTGCCTGCGATGCGGTAGCGTTCCTTCACGAACGCATTGAGACTCAGTGACGCGACGAGCGGTCCGGGATCCGCGAGTCCGGTAGTTTCGATGACAACCATCTCGAAGCGCGCGATGCTGCGATGCAGCCGCGCCCAGAACAGCTGCTCCAGCGCCTCGTTGAGCGCGGGCAGGCCGCTGCAGCAGACGCACGCATCGGCGAGCAGCACCGACGCATCGCCCGAGAATCCGAGCGTTGCGTGATCGATGCCGACTTCGCCGATTTCATTGACGATCAGCGCGGCGTTGGAGAAGGGTGCTTCCTTCAGCCAGCGCGAGAGCAGGGTTGACTTGCCGCTGCCGAGAAAGCCGGTCACGACATAGACCGGTATGCGTTCGCGATGCATGTGAGACGGAGATCAGCCGCGCGCGCCGAGCTTGCCCGCGTGATAGTCCCAGACCTTCTGCAGGAGATTCGGCTTCCAGAGATTGCGCCGGATCACCTCGATCTGTGCCGCATCGAGCACGGTCGGCTCGCCGAGCTGGCTTGCGAGATACTGGCGATGCGCGTTCTCTTCCAGATAGAACGCGAGCACGAACGCCTCGAGAATGCTCGACGCCGCGATCACCGAGCCATGCGACTTCAGCATGGCGACGCGATGTGGCCCGAGTGCTTCGGCGAGCTCCTCGCCGAGTTCGTTGCGATTGATCGACGCGGTCTTGGGAAAGCGTTGAATCTCGCCGAGCACGGCGGCCTGCATGATGACGGGCAGCACCGGCTTGCCCGTCATGCTGAAAAGCGTGGACCACAGCGGATGCGCGTGAATCACCGAGCCGACGTCCGGCCGTCGGCGATAGATCTCCGAGTGGATGTGAAACTCCATCGGCGGTGCGGCATCGCCTTCGATCAGATTGCCGTCGAAATCGATGATGACGATATCGGCCGCCGTGAGCGCGCTGCGCACCGACGCGCCGGAGTTGATCAGCATGCGCTCCTGGCCGGGCACGCGCCAGCTTGCGTGCCCGTTGAAGTCGATCACCTCGGCGCGCTCCAGCATGAGGATCGCGTCGGCCAGCATGCGCTTCTGGCCGGTGTGGCTTTCGCTTTGAATCGTTGCGGTCGAGTTCATGACGTGACGTATTGATGATGCGCGTTCAACGGGACGACTTCCACGGAATCAGCTTGCGCTCGAGTTCGGTCAGCACGACCGAGATGCCATAGCCGAGCGCGGCGATGACGAGCAGCCCGACATACATCGTCTCGACGGACAGCAGCTCCCATGCGTTCCAGATCATGTAGCCGAGGCCGCTCTTCGAGCCGATCATCTCCGCGATCGCGATCAGCATGAGACCGAGACCGATGCCGAGCTTGATGCCGCTCATGATGTGCGGCACCGCGCCCGGCAGCGCGATCGTGCGAAACACCTGCCAGCGGCTCGCACGGAAGTTGCGGCCGACGTCGAGATAGATCTTGTTGATCTCGAGCACGCCTGTCGCGGTGTTGATGAGCACCGGGAAGAACACGCCAATCGCGACCATCACGATCTTCGATGCTTCGCCGAGGCCGCAGATCAGAAGCAGCAGCGGGAAGATCGCGCTCTTCGGCACGGGATACGTCGCCGCGATGAGCGGATCGAACACGGCGCGCAGCGGCCGCGAAAGACCGATGGCGACGCCCAGGATCAGCGCCGGAATGCCGCCCGCGAGCGTGCCCCAGAAGAGGCGTTGCAGCGTGGCCCAGGTGTTGTCCCAGAGCGAGCCGTCGTTGACGAGCGCGATGAAGGTGCCGAACACCTTCGACGGCGCGGGAAAGAAGCGTTCGTCGATGACGCCGGTTTCCGCGAGTATCTGCCAGACGATCAGCAGCACGATCGGCGATGCGATGCTGATCATGCGGTCGCGGTTGTTGCCCGAGAACCAGCGCTTGAGCCGGGAAGGAGAGGACTTGTATTGCATCGCCGGTGCGGTAAGTTTTTGCGCGGTTTTCATGCGTGAATCTCGCCAAGGTCGCGTGAACGGGCGCGCTGAACTTCATCGCGCAGTTGCCCCCAGATGGAATAGACGAACTCGCCGTACGCGGGCCGCGAACGAAGTTCGAGCACCGAGCGCGGACGTTCGAACGGCACGTCGACGATCTGCTTCGCCGTGCCCGGCTGCGCGGTCATGATCATCACCCGGTCGCCGAGCGTCACCGCTTCGTCGACGCTGTGCGTGATGAAGAGCACCGTCTTGCGTGTCTCCTCCCAGATGCGCAGCAACTCTTCCTGCAGCAGCAGCTTGTTCTGTTCGTCGAGTGCGGAGAAGGGCTCGTCCATCAACAGGATGTCGGGATCGTTCGCGAACGCGCGCGCAATCGACACACGCTGGCGCATGCCGCCCGAAAGTTGATGCGGATAGGCTTTCGCGAAACGCGTGAGGCCCGTGCGGCTCAGGTAATGACCGACTACTTCGCGGATCTGCGCCTTGGGCACGCCGCGCAGCGTGAGACCATAGGCGGCGTTGTCCCACACGGTCATCCACGGAAAGAGCGAGTCGCCCTGAAACACCATGGAGTTGCTCGGGCGCTTCTCAGCGGGCGCGCTGATCTCGACGGTGCCGCTCGTCGGCTCTTCGAGATTCGCGAGAATCCGCAAGAGCGTGGACTTGCCGCAGCCGCTCGGTCCGACGATCATGAAGAAGCAGCCCGTCGGGATGTCGAGCGACATGTTGTCGAGCGCGGTCACGACGCCGCCGCCCGACTGGAACGACTTGGTCAGGTTGCGCAAGCGGATCTTTGCCGGCGCATCTTCGGGAATGGGGGAAATCGACATGCCGGCTCCTTACTTGAGAGGTTTGTACGGGCCGAGTTCCTTCACGGCGTTTTCTGCAAACGACGTGTCGAGCACTTGCGCGACCGTGACGTTGCCCTTCACGACGCCTTCGCTCTTGAAGAACGCGAGGTCGTTCTCCAGGCTTGCAACATTGAGCTTGCCATCCGGGTTCGTGCCCTGGGGCACGATCGTGCGATAGATGCCGGCGTCCTTGATCGGCGTGTATTCGGTCAGGATCGAAATGACTTCCGGCGCGTTCGGGCCTGCCAGCTTGCCGTTCGAAAGCGCGTTGTTGTAGTCGCGCACGGCGCGGATATACGCGCGCATGAAGGCCTTCGCCGCTTCCGGATGATCCTTGATGAAGCCGGTGGAATAGAGCACCACAGCGAGCTGATGATTCGGATAGATTTGATCGTCGCCGACCACGCGCACTGCGGCGCCGCGCTTGACGGCTTCCGTCGCCGAGGGCTCGGTGGTGAGCGCGGCATCGACGGCCTTGTTCTGCAGCGCCATCACATGCTGCGGGAACGAGAGATAGATGCGCTCGACATCGCTCGTCTTGAGGCCGGCTTTCTTGAGCGCCTCGTTCATGGTGGACGTCGATGCGCTGCCGGTCGCGCTGCCCGCGACTCTCATGCCCTTCAGGTCCGCAAGGGATTTATAGCGGCCGTTCGCGACCAGATCGCTGCGCACGAGTAGCGGCTGATAGCCGTATCCCGGCGGCGTCGAGCCCTTGTCCGCAACGATCTTGATGCCGATGCCGCGCACCACCGCGTTATAGAGACCGGCCGAAGGCGAGCCGCCCGCGACATCGAGCTGGCCCGCGCCGAGGGGCGCGACCATCTTGGCGCCGGAGTCGAACGGGATGAACTTCGCGTCGAGTCCCTCCTGGTGGAAGTAGCCTTTCTTCTCGGCGATGAAGAACGCGACGTCGCTGCTCGCGTTGGCGATGCCGACTCGCACGGTCGTCACGTCGGCGGCGGCGGCCACCGATCCCAGCGCGACCCACGCGACGAGCGTCGCGCCCAATACCCTGACTCCTTTCACTGCATGTCTCCTTGATCGAACTTCAACGCGCAATCCTTCATGAGGCGCGGCGCCCGCGCGCCGTGCCCTGTTAGTCGATCAGGGGCGCGACGTGGGGCGCCGGTGTTCATTTACTGCATCTTTCTATCGTTCCTTTATATGGAACGACGTGTCGTTGTATGGAACAACATTAGCATTGGCGAAAACGGGGTGTCAATGCAAAATCGAATCAGAAGCGATGGCGCAGCGAAAGTTTGACCGCCACCTGGTTCGGCGTGGTCGATTGTCCGAGCGAGCCGATGGCCGCGACGGCGGGCTTGCCGGTCGAGTCGATGCCCGATGCATGCTGCCATACGCCCACGAGGTTCACGTCGGTGCGCTTCGAGATGAAATAGTCGGGCCCGAAATCCACTTGCTCGTATTTCGCGGATTCGGCCCTCGTATAGTCGAAGGAGGCGGCGATCTGCAAGGTCGGAATGACGAACCAGCGCGCGTTCACTTCGTAGCTGTTGAAGGTGGCCTTGCCGGTGTTCGGTGTGGTAGGCGTGCGCAGGATGTCGTTGAAGCGCGTGTTCGTATACACGAAACCGATCTTGCCGGCGCCGAAGCTATAGGAGATGCCCGCGCCGAAGATCTCGACCGAGTTCGCCGATGCGTAGCCGCTATAGACAGGGCTCTTGCCTGGCGACGTGTAACCCGTCTCGCCCGGATTCACGGTGCCGTCGTAAGCGGACACCGACGGATTGTTCACGTTGTCGTAAGCGATTGCCGCGGTGATCGGACCGTTCACGTAAGACGCGGCGAGCGTATAGACCCGGTTCGATGCAAAATTGCCCGCGACGCCGCCGGGCGCGAAGATGCCGGAAAGGCGCAGACCGTAGAGGTTCGGCGACGTGTACTTCACGGCATTGTTGACGCGGAAGTTCGAGTTGAGGTTGTCGAAGTCGCCTGGGTGGGTGCCGACCCACGCCCACAGCGAGGTTGCCGCGATCTCGCCGATCCATTCGGTCATCGGGTCGTACTGACGGCCGAGCGTGATCGTGCCGTAGGGGCTCGACAAGCCGACGAACGCCTGCCGCCCGAACTCGCGGCCACCCTGAAGCAGCTTGCCGTTGGAAGTATCGAATCCGTTTTCGAGCGTGAATATCGCCTTCATGCCGCCGCCGAGATCTTCGGAGCCGCGCAGGCCCCAGCGGCTGCCGTTCGTCTGTCCCGTCACCGTCTCGATGTTCGAGTGTCCCGACTGGTTGTTGATATAGACCACACCGGCGTCGAGCAGGCCGTACAGCGTGACCGAGCTCTGGGCATGCGCCACGCCGGCACCGGCCAGCATGGGAAGTGCGAGAAACATCGCTGTCTTTTTCATGGGGTCTCCGTCCCTTGTTTCATCGTGATGCCGGTTCGTCGAACCGGGATGCTTTGCTGCGAAATCTTCTAATCGTCTTTTTCGTGAAAGCAGATTGATATGGATGACTAACGGAATCTATGTCTTTGGCGCACTTCTCGCACCGCTTTCTGACGAATGTTCGTTTCCTTCTACCTCGCGCCGCGCGGATCGGCGGCATTGGCGGGAACACCAGTGGAATTTTGGGGCTGCGATTATGTTCCGCTATACAGAACTATGGTCTGCTAGAATGGGACGAATCGAGTTTCGCTTTGATTAGGTCCCTAAGTCAAGCGGAACGAAAGCTTGTCAGGGTTATTCCGCATATGAACGACGCGGGAACGTCCGGGATTCGAACGATCCGTTGTTTTTGCATCGCGGGAGATTGCATCGGAACAATTCAAGGGATGATTACTGACGTTCTTTTATACGGAACGCTATTCCATTTTGGTGTTTGTGGAGTATATTTCGATGAAATCAGAGGTCATGCAGAACGAAGCAGGCAGGGCGCAGGACAAGGAAGAAGGACCGCAGAGGCTGTCGTCGGTGACTGCGGCGCTCCAATTGCTCAAGGTATTTTCGGAGCATGAGCCGGAGCTGGGCATCAGCGTGCTGGCGAAGCGCATGGGAATTGCGAAGAGCACGGCGCACCGCCTCGCGAGCGCGCTTCTCGCCGAGGGCATGCTGGAGCAGAACGCGGAGAACGGACGGTACCGGCTCGGCATCCAGTTGTTCACGCTGGGCGCGCTCGTGCGTCGTCGCTTCGACGTGGCGAAGCAGGCCGTGCCATTCCTGCACGTGTTGCGCGAGCATACCGACGAAACCGTGCATCTCGCGGTGCTGGACGATACGAGCATCGTGTACCTGTTCAATCTCGAGAGCGATCAGGCGATCCGCATGCGTTCGTACATCGGCGTGCGCAAGCCCGCGTTTTGCACCGCCGAAGGTCATGTGCTGCTTGCATCGCGCACGCCCGACGTCATTTCGCGCGTGCTGAAGGAAGGGCTCACGGCGCGTACGCCGAAGACCAACACCGACACGCAGGTCTTCCTGAAGACGCTGGAGGCGGCGCGGCGCGACGGTTACTCGATCGACGACGAAGAGTCGGAGGTCGGCATGCGCGGCATCGCGGCGCCCGTGCGGGACATCTCGGGCAACGTGGTGGCGGCAGTGGGTATCGGCGGGCCGGCGCAACGGCTCACTAAAAAGGCGCTGCGTGCAGCGGTGCCGCATTTGCTTACCGCGGCCGAAGGCATTTCCGCAACACTCGGATACCACAGGCTGCTATGAAATAACTCTTGAAACCAGGTGGATTCATGCATTCGGACGGCCACGCACGTCGCATCACGCTCGCAGCATCTGATCAAACCTTCGAATGCGGGGCCGGCGATGTGATGCTGCGCTCGGCCCTGCGCGCGGGCATCGCATTTCCGTACGAATGCAACGTGGGGGCGTGCGGCAACTGCAAGTTCGAACTGGTCGAAGGCGAAGTCGATGTCGTGTGGCCCGAGGCGCCGGGCTGGAGCGCAAAGGATCGTGAGCGGCGCCGCTATCTCGGCTGCCAGAGCGCGCCGCGCGGCGATTGCACGATCAGGATGCGTCCGTCCGCGCACTATGCGCCGAAGCATGCGCCCCGCCACGTGAGCGGCACGCTCACCGCGCGCCGCGCGATCACGCACGACATCGAGGAATTTTGCTTCGATCTTTCCGGCGACATGCCGTTCGAACCGGGCCAGTATGCGCTTCTGACGCTGCCTGGCGTCGCGGGCCCGCGCGCGTATTCGATGAGCAATATCGCCGATGCCGCAGGTCAGCCGCGCGAACTGCATTTCCAGATTCGCCGCGTGCCGAACGGGCAGGGCACGGGCGTGCTCTTCGATGCGCTCGAACCCGGCGCGCGCATCGATATCGACGGGCCTTATGGCATGGCGTATCTGCGCCGTGACGTGAAGCGCGACATTCTCTGCATCGCGGGAGGTTCGGGTCTCGCGCCGATGATCTCGATCGCGCGCGGCGTCGCTGCCGAGCCCGCGCTCGACGACGTCAAGCTGCATTTCCTCTATGGCGGCCGCACGCCGCGCGACGTATGCGGCCGCGACATGCTCGAAGCGTTGCCGGGCTGGGCCGAGCGTCTGCACTTCCAGGCCGCCGTGTCCGATGTCACGCCCGATAGCGAAACCGTCTGGGATGGTCACGTCGGCTTCGTGCATACGGTCGCCGAATCGCTCTTCGGCGAGCGCTTGCGCGACATGGAGATCTATTTCGCCGGACCGCCCGCGATGGGCGCGGCCATCCAGCGCGCGCTCGTCGCGTTGAAGGTGCCATTCGAGCAGGTGCACTTCGACCAGTTCTACTGATACGCGCAATACGCGCCGCATGAATCCCCAACACGCTGCCAGGAGCAGACCTTGTCCAAGCTTAGACTTACCTTCGGATGCTGGAATTACGACCGCACGCGCGCATTGATGGACGGCAGCGTGCAGCCGGACGGCATCGATCTCAACTATCTGAACATGCCAGTGGAAGAGACGTTCTTCCGCATGCTGCGTCATCACGAGTTTGACGCATCGGAGATGTCGCTGTCGTCGTACACGATGTCGTGCTTTCGCGAGCCGCGTCCGTTCATCGCGATTCCGGTGTTTCCGTCGCGCTTCTTCCGTCATTCCTGCATCTACGTGAACGCGGATTCGGGCATCGAGAAGCCGCAGGACCTGATCGGCAAGCGCATCGGCAATCCGGAGTATCAGATGACCGCGCCCGTGTGGATTCGCGGCATTCTGTCGGACCATTACGGCGTGCCGGTCGATAGCGTCACGTATTACACCGGCGGCGAGGAAGAGCCGAATCGCCCCGAGAAATTGAAGCTCGATCTGCCTTCGAACATTCGCGTCGAGCAGATCGGCCCGGACAAGACGCTCTCGCAGATGCTGCTCGACGGCGAGATCGATGCGCTTTATACCGCGCGCATGCCGTCGTCGTATGTGAACGGCAAGGGGCGCGTCAAGCGTCTGTTCGAGAATTACATCGACGTCGAGCGGCAGTATTTCCGTGACACGAAGATGTTCCCGATCATGCATACGGTCGTGCTCAGGCGGGAAGTCTATGAAGCGAATCGCTGGGCTGCGCAATCACTGTACAAGGCGCTGATCGAAGCGCAGCGCCGCACGTATGCCGATCTCAACGAAACCGCCGCGCTCAAGTCGATGCTGCCCTGGCTGAACGCACATGTCGAAGAGACGCGCAAGGAAATGGGCGACGATTTCTGGCCTTATGGTCTCGACAGGAATCGCGAGAATCTGCGCACCTTCCTGCGCTATTCGTATGAGCAAGGCTTGTCGAAGCGCTTGCTCGAGCCGGAAGAAATCTTCGCGGCCGAGACGTTCGAGTCCTTCAAGATCTGAAGCGCGAACGTGGTGCGCCGCGCTTCGTTCTGCGCGGCGCGTCCTTCATGAAAGCGAGACGCCCAATAGCTTGCCGAGCCCGAACGTGCAGCCCGCGGCGATCATCCCGATCAGCACTTGCCGCACGGCCGAAAAGAGCGCGCCGCGGCCATTGAACAGCGACGTGAAGACGCCGATGGCCGCAAGCCCGAGCCCGCTCAACGCGATGCATTGCACGATGCCTTCCGCGCCGCTCGACCAGAGAAACGCGACCGCCGGACAGATGGCGCCGATAGCAAACAGCGTGAACGATGCAAGCGCGGCAGTCCACGGATTGCCGCCGAGTTCGCGCGGATCGAGACCGAGTTCCTCGCGCGTGAGCGTGTCGAGCGCCTTGTCCTTGTCGCGCATGATCTCGGCGGCCACGCGCCGCGCCTCCGCAGGATCGATTCCTTTCGCCTGATAGATGAGCGCGAGCTCGTGGCGCTCCGCATCGGGCATGTGGTCCAGCTCGTCCTTTTCCTTCGCGATCTGCGTGCGCGCCAGTTCGCGCGCGTTGGTGACGGAGAGCCATTCGCCGAGCGCCATCGAGGCCGCGCCCGCGATGAGTCCGGCGAAGGCGGTCAGAAGCACCGTCCTGCTGTCGCTGCCCGCGCCCGCGACACCCATGATGAGGCAGAAGTTCGACACGAGGCCATCGTTCGCACCAAGCACCGCGGCGCGCAGGTCGTTGCCCGATGCGACGCCGCGATGCCACGATTCCGCTGCGGCGATCGCATTGCCCTTGTCGAGGCCTTTGTTGCGGTTCGCCACCTCCTGCACGATGTCCGCATGATGGCGTTCCTCCGCTGACATCTGGGCGGCGTCCGGCTGCCCGGCGTACTTGTCGCGATCGGCCATTTCGTTCGCGGCGACTGAGCGCAGCACGAAATCGGGCCCGAACGCGCGTGCGAGCATGCGCATGATCCGCGTCTTTGCACCGATGCGATGTGCTCCAACGGAAACGCCGTTCGCCCGCAGTTTCGCTGCCCATATGTCCGCGTGCCGGCGCTCGGCTTCGGCCAGTTCGGCATAGACGAGTCGCTTGTCTTCCTGCTTTTCGGCTTGCGCGAGCGTGTCGTAAAGCGCGGCGCTGTCGAGTTCGTCGGCGAGATTGGAGGAGAAGCGCTTGAGCTCGGCTTGGGACGCCATGACGTCACCTTTTATCGTTCGTCTCGTTGGTTCAAGAGTAAAGACGAACGTCACGCGCCGGTGCTAATACCCCCACGAAACGCGATGAGTGAGAATGTAAGCGCGTCTCATCGTCGTCATCGTTCAGGCGCTCAGATGTCCAGCACCAGTTCGTCCGAGCAGGCACGCGACACGCAGATCATGATTTCCGAGGCTTGCTCGTCTTCATCGAGAACGAAATCGCGATGATCGGCCTCGCCCGCGAGCAGGCGCGTTCTGCACGATCCGCACGTGCCCGCCTCGCATGAGCTCGGCGTTTCGATGCCGTTCGCGCGCAGCGCATCGAGGATCGTTTCGCCGGGTGCGACATTCACGCATCCGCCGCTGCGCGCGAGCCGCACCGTGAAGGCTTTTTCGCCGGCCGCGTTCTCGTGCGCGCTCGTGCCGAAGTCTTCGAAATGCACGGCGGAAGAGGGCCAATGCGAAGTCGCGTCGCGCACCGCCTGCATCAGAGGACGCGGGCCGCAACAATAGACGTGCGTATCGCCGTGACGTTCGGCGACGAGCGGCGCGATGGCGAGCGAGCGCCCCCGATCGCCGAAGTCGTGATGCAAGCGCACCCGCGACGCGAATTCGCCCGTCTTGAATTCGTCGAGAAAGGCGGTCGATTCGGGCGAGCGCGTGCAATAGATCACGTCGAATTGCGCATCGCGCGCGGCGAGTTCGGCCATCATCGCGCGCATCGGCGTGATGCCGATTCCTCCTGCGATCAGCAGATAGCGCGACGCGTCGTTCGCGAGCGGAAAGAAGTTGGCGGGCGGCGAGACTTCGAGCGTCGCGCCGACGTGCACGTCGCAGGCCATGCTGACCGATCCGCCGCCGCCCGCCGCATCGCGCTTGACCGCGATGACATAGCGATTGCGTTCGGATGGCGCGTTGCACAGCGAATAGCGCCGCGCCATGCCGGCGGGCGCGTGCACGAGCAGATGCGCGCCGGCGGTGAAGGGCGGCAGCGTACCGCCATCTTCGTCACGTAATTCGAAGAGAAAGATATCGTCGGCGATCTCGTTCTTGGCCGTGACCGTGAGCGCGAGCGTTCCTTCAATGGCTTTTGTTTGATCAGGCATGCTAAGTGTAGTCATGATTCTCACACGGCTTCGTTCGCCGCCTCGCAGTTCGATCAGGCAGTCACGCGAGCGCGACCTGATGCTTCAGAAAAACTTCCTCGCCACGTTCCGAAGAAGTGATCGCCGCCGCGCAGACTTCGAGATTGGCGAGACCCCAGCGGCCGTCGTGAACGGCGCGCTTGCGGCCGCTGATCGCGCCGTGGAACTCGCGCATCACGAGTTCGCGCGGCGAGACATCGGTCGGCAATTCGATTTCGCGCCGACCTTCGTGCGTGTAGACGTAGAGCCCCTTCGGCGACTGGCGCATCTCGCCACGCTCGCAGCTTACGAGCGTCAGGCCGAAGAACGGCTGATTCGGCGCCCCCGCGGGAATCGCGTGACGCGCGCGCTCGGCCTTGGCGCGCAATTCGTCTTCGACGCTCGACGGTTTTGCAATCGCTTGCGCCTGCGCGGGAAAGCCCCATTCGCCGATGTCGAAGCAGAGCTCCGCGCTTGCGAAGCGTCCATAGCCGTTGTAGACCGCGGTGGCGGCGGCGCCATCGTCGAATTCGATGAACACCGTGTGCGCACCGATCGCGCGGCGCTCGGGGTCCCAGTCGAAGGCCTTCGCGCGCACGCTGCGCGCAGCACCGCCCGCGAGAAGGCGAATGATGTCGAACTGATGCGAGCCCTGGCGCAAGGTCACGCCGCCGCCTTGAGCCGCGTCGAGTTCGTCAGGACGGCGAGGGCGATAGATCCAGTCCGTGAAGCACCACGTATGCACCATGCGCACGCGCCCCACCTCGCCCGATTCGATCAGCTCGCGCATCGCATGGATCGGCTGATCGTAACTGTGCGAATGTCCCGCGAGCAGCACGATGCCCGCGGCATCGGCGGCTGCGACCATCGCGCGGGCATCGTCGAGATTCGCGGCCATCGGCTTTTCGACGAGCACATGCTTGCCCACGCGCGCAGCAAGCTCGACGTGCGCGCGATGCAACGTGGTAGGCGACGCGACATACACGGCATCGAGGGCGCCATGCGCGATGAGATCGTCGATGCTCTCGTATGCGGTAACGCCATATTCCCGCGCGCCTGCTTCGCGCACGGTCGCGGATGGATCGGCGAAGCCCGCGAACACGAAGCCCGGATGCTTCCCGATGGCGGGTACGAACGCGCGTCCCGCCGTGCCGAAGCCGACGATGCCGATGCGCACGCTCTTGCGCGCTGCGCTTTCCCAACTGCTGTCGGACTTCGATCCGTTCGTCACAGTGAATCCTCGCTTAAATCGGCGTTGGCCGAATCGCGGCCGTTCCTCGGAACTGCGACTTCGTCGGCGGCCAGGTTCTCGATCATCGCGAGCAGCGTGCGGCGGGTTGCCGCGATGTCTTCCTGCGTGATGCCCGCGAGCGCAATGCGGTTCACATCGATCGCGCCCGGCACGAGCATGCTGCGCAGCGCGACGCCCTTCGGCGTGAGGAATACGCGCACCTGCTTGCGGTTGTCGGGCAGCTTCTGGCGCGTGAGATAGCCGAGGTGTTCCATCGTCTTCAGCGCGGAAAACGTGGTCGGCTCGGCGACGCCCGCCTGCTCGCTCAATTGCCGCTGCGTGAGGCCGTCGGTTTGCCAGAGGATGCGCAGGAACGTCCAGTGCCCGTAGAGCACGTCGTGCTCCTTGAGCCGCGCTTGCAGCGAGCGCGAAAAGCCGCGCGCCGCGTCCTTGACGAGATGCGCCATCCGTTCTTCCGGCAATGCCTCGCGCCAGTGCTTGAGTGTGCCCGGCTGCGGGTCGCGCGGAATCTTTTGCTCGCTCTTGTTCATCCTCTCACCTGTTTGCGGCATGCACGCATGCCCCTTTTCGTAAACTTAGATAACTAAGTTAAATTTGTCAACGATCCGGATATAAGGGTGAATCCGGATTCGGCGGCTGCATCGCATTACATACAGAAAGTTGCTTACCCATAGCACTATAAGCGCTGCAACGGGACTTCGGGGCGCACGCGAGCCCACCTAGTACTTTCCATGATTTTTAAGTTAGATACCTAAGCATAGTATGGATTCAAGGCTGGCGGCATGAGGGGTGCCGCCGGCGCACTTCTCCACCATACGGGAATCGACTCATGCTCACGGCTGAACAAAACGAAACAATGACGCGCATCGGACCGGGTACGCCGATGGGCAAGCTGCTGCGTCGCTATTGGCAACCGTTCGCGGCCGCGTCGGAACTCGACGACAAGTGGACGCGGCGCGTGCGTCTGCTCGGCGAGGACCTCGTGCTCTTTCGGGATCGTCAGGGAAGGCGCGGCTTGATCGCGGAGCAATGTCCGCACCGGCGCGCGTCGTTCGCGCATGGGATCCCCACGGAGCAGGGGATTCGCTGTCCGTATCACGGCTGGGAGTTTAGCGCAGAGGGCAAGTGTCTCGATCAGCCGAATGAGCCGGACAACTGCGCCTTCCGCGACAAGGTGGCCACCGATGCGTACCCGGTCGAGGAACTGGGCGGCGTGCTTTTTGCATACATGGGACCGGAACCCCGTCCGCTCCTGCCGCGCTTCGACGGCTTCGTCGCGCCGGGCGCGATCCGCATGATGGGCCGCGCGCTCCTGCCGGTGAACTGGCTGCAGATCATGGAGAACTCGGTCGACCCGATCCACACGGAGTGGCTGCACGGTCATCACTATGAGTTCCAGAAGGAGCAGGAAGGCATCAAGGTGGCGATCAGCGCGAAGCACGAGAAGATCGCCTTCAACGAGTTCGAGTTTGGCGTGACGAAGCACCGCCTCCTCGCGGGCCATTCGGAGGACTCGGACGACTGGCGCATCGGCCATCCGATCGTGTTCCCGAACATGCTGGCCGTGGGCAACGGCGACGAAGCCTCGCGCTACTACTCTTTCCAGATCCGCGTGCCGGTGGACGACGAGCACACGCTGCACCTCTGGTACAACGCATACCTTCCGCCGAAGGGCGTCGATGTTCCGGCGCGCCTCACCGAGCGCCTGCATACGTACGACGTACCGTTCCAGGACGAGAGCGGCGAGTTCATCGTCGATAACGTCGACGGCCAGGACATCATGGCGTGGATCACGCAAGGCGCGATCGCCGATCGCACCCGCGAGAATCTCGGCGCCTCTGATCAGGGCCTCGCGATCTACCGCCGCATGCTTCGCCGCGAGATGAAGAAGGTCGAGGCAGGCGAAGACCCGATGGGTCTCGTGCGCGATCCCGTGCGCAACGAGTGCATCGAATTGCCGAACGAGCGCAAGAAGCACCACAACAGCGACGGTTTCTCGAGCTTCATGCTGCGCACGCATGCGAAGTATTCGCCGATCGCGCAGGACCTGGTGCGCATCTTCGAATAGGCGCGCGTGAGGCGCACGCCGCGTGCTGCATCTTGCATGCATAACGCATAACGCAATAGTGAATGCGTAATGCAAAACGCGTAATGCGGACATGCGCAGCGCCTTTCGGCGCGAGGCCACGAGCAGTTCGACTGGCGGTTCGACTACAAACGCCCGGCCACGCAGCCGGGAGATCACCGGAGACTTGAGATGCGACCCACGTGCAGCCGATCCCGCCGTCATGGCCGCAGTTGCGCCACGAGACCTGCCTATCCGGAGGCGTTCTGATGCTGGACGCCGCCCTCCATGCGCTTACCCTGATTCTCGATCCGCTGCGCCTCGGAATCATGCTGGGCGGCGTGCTGCTCGGACTCGCGCTCGGCGTCGTGCCGGGCCTGGGCGGTATCGTCGGGCTCGCGCTGCTCATTCCGTTTACCTATCACCTCGACGGCTACACAGCGTTCGCACTGCTGCTCGGCATGGCTGCGGTGACGACCGTATCCGACTTCATCCCGGCCGTGCTGTTCGGAGTGCCCGGCACCGTAGGCGCGGCGGCCACCGTGCTCGACGGCCATCCGCTCGCGAAGCAGGGCCATGCGCGCCGTGCGTTCGGCGCGGGCTATGCCTCGTCGCTCGCCGGCGGCATCTTCGGCGCGCTGCTGCTCGCGCTCGCGATTCCCGTACTGCGCCTGATCGTGCTCTACATCGGCTCGGCGGAACTGCTGGCGATGTGCGTCTTCGGCCTTTCGATGGTCGCGACGCTCTCGGGCAAGGCGCCGATGAAGGGCCTCGCGGTCGCGTCGTTCGGTCTGATGCTCTCGCTGATCGGTTCCGATCCGCAGACCGGCACGCTGCGCTGGACCTTCGGCACTTTGTATTTATGGGACCATCTGCCGATCGTGCCCGTCACGCTCGGCATCTTCGCGCTGCCGGAACTCGCGGACATGGCGATCGAGCGCACCGGCATCGCGCGCGCCGGTCCGCAGCCCGGCGTGCGCGCCAGCACCCAATGGGACGGCGTGATGGACGCCATGCGTCACTGGTGGCTCATCCTGCGCTGCAGCGGCCTGGGCGCGCTTCTCGGCGCGGTACCGGGCATCGGCTCGGCGGTGATCGACTGGATGGCATACGGACACGCCATTCGCACCGAAAAGAACCCGGAGAACTTCGGCAAGGGCGATATCCGCGGTGTCATCGCATCGGAAAGCTCGAACAACGCGAAGGAGGGCGGTCACCTCATTCCGACCGTCGCGTTCGGCATGCCCGCGGGCGCGTCGATGGCGCTGCTTCTGAGCGCATTCATCATGCACGGCTTCACGCCCGGTCCCGAGATGCTGACCAAGCATCTGGACGTGACCTACACGATCATCTGGACGCTGACGATCTCACACATCATGGGCGCGGTGATCTGTCTCTCGAGCAGCAGCGTGTTCTCGCGGCTCGCGACGGTGCGCGTCGGCATCCTGATTCCGCTCGTCGTCGCGATCGTCTATCTCGGCGCGTTCAATGCGAGCCAGAGCTGGGGCGATCTGTGCTCGCTCGTGCTGTTCGGCGGCATCGGCTGGATCATGAAGCGCCTGAACTGGCCGCGCCCGCCGCTCATACTCGGGCTCGTGCTCGGCAGCATCTTCGAGCGCTATTACTTCATCTCTCACGAGATCTACGGCATGGGCCTGTTCGCGCGGCCGGTCGTGATCGTGATCCTGCTCGCCGCGCTGTGGGTCGTGCTAGGTCCGACGATCAAGGGCTTGCGCAAGACCTTGCGTGCGCGTTCACAGGCGACGTCGCGAGGCGCGACGCCTTCATTCAGGTTGCGTCTGCGCGGCTTCGACTGGCAGATCGTCTTCACGCTGGTGATGACGGCGCTCGTGATCGCGGCGATGACGGTTGCGCGCGACTGGACGTTCGCCGCGCGCCTCATGCCGATGACCTGTGCCTGCGCCGCGCTCGTGTTCTGCGGCATCGTGCTGATCGAGCAGCTGTTCACACGTGAGGTGATGACGCACGAGAAGGAGGCATCGCTCTCGCTCGATGCCTCCGCTCCGATAGGCGAGCTCGCGATGGCCGGTGTGGGCGCGCATTTCAGCGAGCCGCGAGGCAACGTGGACACACAACCCAATGCCATCGCGAAGACCAATGCGGGCGCCAACGCGAGCGCGGGCTTCGGCGCACACGGCGATCCGTCGATGCACGACAACCTCGCTTCGACGCTCGACACGCGGACCATCTACATGCGCGGCGTGCGCTTCTTCGCATGGATCGCGGCCGCGCTCGGCGCGGCGGCTGTCATCGGCCTTCTGCCTGCGTTGCTGATTTTCATGCTGCTCGTCGCACGCTTCGAGTTCGGAGAACGCTGGTGCACCTCGGCCGTGCTGTCGATCGCGATGACCGTCGCGCTGTACCTCGTATTCGGCCGCATCTTCGCGACGCCGTGGCCGCAATCGCTCATTGGCGACTGGTGGCCGGTACTGCGCCAGCTGGGCGGTATCGTGTAATCGGATATTCAATCAAAAGACATCGGCGGCGAGCCCACATCAGCCAGCCGGTCATAACTGGTGGAGACAGAACCATGAACGATCGACTCTCGCAGATCCCGTCGCGCCAAAGCCTCGCAAGAAGGGCTGCGCGCGGCACGCGACGCATGATTGCAGATGCAACTATCCCGGCGCTCGCGGCCATGCTGCTCTGCGCGCCGCTGGCAAGCCGCGCGGCGGCCGAATCGGTAGCGGACTTTTATGACGGCCGCAATGTCACGATGACGATCGGTTATTCGGTCGGGGGCGGCTACGATACGTATGCGCGTCTGCTCGGCAAATACATCGGCAACTTCCTTCCGGGCAAGCCGACCATCACGCCGCAAAGCATGCCGGGCGCGGGCAGCCTGAAGGCCGTCAACTACCTGTATGGCATCGCGCCGAAGGACGGCTCGACGTTCGGCACCTTCGGCCGCACGATGCCCGAAGAGCCGCTCTTGGGCGATGCGAGTTTCGATGCGCGCAAGCTCACCTGGCTCGGCAGCATCACGAGCGACGTGAGCCTGTGCGTGACGTGGAAGACCTCGCCCGTCAAGACGTTCAAGGACCTCGTCGACAAGGAAGCGCGCATGGGCGGGCAAGGCGCGGGCTCTGACCCCGACGTGATCGCGTCCACCATCAAGAATCTCTTCAACTCGAAGCTCAAGCTCGTGACCGGCTATCCCGGCAGCAATGAAACGGCGCTCGCGATGGAACGCGGCGAGATCGACGGCGAATGCGGCGTGTCGTGGAGCACGATTCAGACGCGTCATCCCGACTGGATCTCCGAGAAGAAGATCAACATCCTCGTACAGGTCGCGCTGGAGAAGCATCCCGAGCTGCCCGACGTGCCGCTGCTGCTCGACCTCGCACCGAACGATGCGACGCGCCAGGTGTTGAAGGTGATCGTCGCGAGCCAGGTGTTCGCGCGCCCGTTCGCGGCGCCGCCGGGCCTTCCGCCGGAGCGCACCGCCGCGTTGCGCCAGGCATTCGAGCAGACGGTGAAGGACCCGCAGTTCCTCGCCGAGGCGAAACGCATGGGCCTCGAAGTGAGGCCCGTTTCGTGGCAACGCATGGCCCAGTTGCTCGACGAGCTCTACAAGACCTCGCCCGATGTGCTTTCGAAGGCGAAGGCCGCGGTGGGCGGGCGGTATTGACCGATTCATCACGATAGCGCGGTTTCCAGGCGGCTTCGGCCGCCGCCGCACGTTCTCACTCGAACGCAGGACGACACCATGACTCTGGAAGAAGCGAAGCAAAAACTCATCGACGCCGGCCGCATTCTCGAAGCCGAGGGCCAGGGCGATCTCACGCGCGGGCACATTTCCGTGCGCGTGCCGGGCGATCCCACGCACTTCCTGATGAAGCCGCATAGCCACGGTTTCGACGAGATTACCGAGGACAACATCGTCGTGTGCAATCTCGAAGGCGAGAAGGTGAGCGGTGGCGGCCGCCGTCATAGCGAGGTCTTCATTCATTCCGAGATCTTCAAGGTGCGCCCGGACGTGACGAGCGTGATTCATGCACATCCGACGCACGCGGTGGCGCTCTCCGCGACCGGCCAGCCGCTCGAGATGATCAGCCAGCCGAGCGTGCATTTCGCGGACGGCCTGCCGTACTACACCGACACGATGAACCTGATCCGCACGCAGGACATGGGCGCGGGCGTGGCGCGGGCGCTCGGACAGAGCAAGGCCGTGCTGATGCGCAATCACGGGGTTGCGGTGGTGGGACGCTCGATCGAGGAATCGGTCGTGCTCTCGCTTCTTCTGGACAATGCGTGCCGCATTCAATTGCTGACGAAGGCGGCGGGCGGCGTCGGCGAAACCTTCTCGCCCGAAGACGTGGAGCGCCTGCACGATGCAGTCACGCGCGCCGAGCAGTTCGCCGTCAACTTCGAATTCCTGCGCCGCAAGGTCAATCGCAATCTCGTGCACTCGCTGGTTTAATGCACTTTGCATGCAATCGACAATCAGGTCTTATGTACGCAACATGCAGGAGATTCACACGATGATCGGAAAACTGAAGCTCTCCGTCGCGATGGGCGACTACGACAGAACGCGTCCGCTGCTCGACGGCCAGGTGCAGATCGACGGCGCCGAGCCCGTGTACATGACGCTCTCGCCGGAGGAGATGTTCTTCCGCGCGTTCCGTCACGAGGAGTTCGATATCAGTGAGCTGTCGTTCTCCAGCTATACGGTGAAGACGGCTGAGGGAACATGTCCTTACATCGCCGTGCCCGTTTTTCTTTCGCGCGCCTTTCGGCATACATCGATCTATGTGCGCACGGATCGCATCGAGCGGCCCGAGGATTTGAAGGGTAAGCGCATCGGTCTGCCTGAATATCAGCTGACGGCGAATGTCTGGGCGCGCGCCGTGCTCGAGGACGACTTCGGCATAAAGCCGAGCGACGTGAAGTGGGTGCGCGGCGGCATCGATGAGCCCGGGCGGCCGGAGAAGATCAAGCTCGATTTGCCGTCCGATGTTCGCCTCGAAGCAGCGCCCGAAGGCGACACGATTTCGGCGATGCTCGATCGCGGCGACATCGACGGCTTCATGGCGCCGCGTCCGCCCGGCTGCGCCGCGACGAACCCGAACGTAGGCTGGCTGTTCCGTGATCCTGCCGCTGCCGCGAAGGATTACTATCGCCGCACGCGCGTGTTCCCGATCATGCATGTGGTAGGCATTCGCAAGACGCTCGTCGAGGCGCAGCCGTGGCTGCCGGCCGCCGTGCTCAAGGCGTTCACGGAAGCGAAGCGCATGGCGCTCGCGCGCTTGTCGGACACCTCCGCGACGAAGGTGACGCTGCCTTTCGTCGAAGAGCAATTGAAAGCCGCGCGCGAGCTGATGGGCGAGGATCACTGGTCCTACGGCATCGAGGCGAATCGCGATACACTCGATACCTTCCTGCGCCATCACCATTCGCAAGGGCTGTCGAAACGCCGCTTGCGTATCGAGGATGTCTTTCACCCGGCGACGTTCGAAACGGCCAAGATCTAGGCGCGGCTTCCAGCACGCAACACGATGACTGCCCACACGATCAGCGAGATCCCGCCCGCGCCTGCGGCAAGCGAAGTGAATACATCGGGGGCGCCGCCGGTGCCCACTTCGCTGGCGCTCTTCAAGGCGTTTTTCCTTATCGGCCTGACGGGCTTCGGCGGCGTGCTGCCGTGGGCGCGGCGCATGCTCGTGGAGCGTCTGGGATGGCTTTCGAACCGCGAGTTCGCGGAGTTGTTGCCGCTCGCGCAGTTGCTGCCGGGGCCGAACGTCGCGAACATCGCGACCGTGCTTGGTCGTCAATATCGCGGCGCGAAGGGCGCGGCGATTGCAGTGTTCGGCCTCTATCTCGCTCCGACCATCATCACGGTCGGCGTCGGCTATGCGTATGCGCGCTGGGGTCATGCGGCCATCACCGCACATCTGTTCGCGGGGCTCATGCCTGCGGCGACAGGGCTCGTCATCGCGACCGTGCTCAAGCTCGTGACGAGCCTCCCGCGCGGCGCGGCGAGCATCGTGCTCGTGACGGCGACCTTCATCGCCATTGCGGTCATGAAGCTGCCGCTCTTGCTCGTGCTCGCGGTGCTCGGGCCGCTCGGCACGATGGCGATGCTGCGCCGCGCGCGCGAGGAGTGACGCGATGTGGAGCACTCTCGCGGATCTCTTCGTGCACGGCGCGATCTGGTCCTTGCTCGCCGTGGGCGGCATGAACGCGACGCTCGCCGATATCCAGCGCTATGCAGTCGATACCCGCCACTGGCTCACGGGCGAGCAGTTCGTCACGTTCTTTTCCATCACGCAGGCCGCACCGGGCCCGAACGGCATGGCCGTCGCGCTGATCGGCTTTCAGGCGGCGGGACTCTCGGGCGCGCTCGTTTCGACCGTCGCGAAGATCGTCCCTTCTTCGCTGATGGCGTATTTCGTGAGCGCGTGGGTCGAACGCCGACAGGACTCGCGTCTCGTCATCGCGATACGCAAGGGACTTGCGCCTGTAACGGTCGGCTTGCTCGTATCGGCGGCTTACGTGTTCGCTCGCGAAACCGATGTGAACATATCGCGCGCGCTTTGCACGATGGTGTGTGCGGGGATCGCTTATCGCAGCAAGCTCAATCCGATGTATCTCGTTGCGGCAAGTGCATTGCTCGGACTGGCGGGTGTGTTCGGTTGAGCGTTCATCCGACTTGCGTCTCGACATCGACGACGATCTTGCCGCGCGCCGAGCCGTCGAGCAGCGCTTCATAAGCACGCTCCGCGCCGAGCAGGTCGAAGCGGCGGGCATCGACGCGCGGCGCGAGCCTGCCTTCATCGACGAGCCGCGCGGCTTCGCGCAACATCTCGCCATGATGCGCGCGATGTTGTCCGGTCAATAGCGGATGCAGCGTGAACACGCCCGAATAGCTGGCCTCGCGAAATGAAAGCGGCGCAAGCGCATGCGTGCCCCAGCCCAATGCGCTGACGACATGCCCGAAGTGCTTCACCGCCGCGAACGAGGCATCGAGCGAAGCGCCACCCGCGGTATCGACCACGACATCGAAGCCCGCGCCATTCGTGTGCGCGGCAACATATTGCTCGACGCTCATCGCGCGGTAGTCGATCGGCGTCATACCCAGGCCGGCGATGTACTCGTGATTGCCCGCGCTCGCAGTCGCGAAGACATGCGCGCCGAGTGCGCGCACGAGCTGCACCGACATGTGACCGACACCGCCCGCGCCGCCTTGCACGAGCACGGTTTGTCCGGCTCGCACTCGCGCACGATCGACGATTCCCGCATATGAGGTGATGAATGCGAGCGGCAAAGCAGCCGCGTCGTGCATCGAGAGACTGGCGGGCTTGTGCGCGAGCAGCGCTGCATCGATCGCGGCGTATCGCGCGAGCGAGCCCTGAATTCCGCCGACACCGCCCGTCATGCCGTACACCGCGTCACCGGGCTTGAACGCATCGACGCCCGCGCCTATCGCTTCGACGATGCCTGCCATGTCGATGCCGAGCACGAGCGGCAGCGGATGTTGTGCGTGCGCCGCCGTGCCCGCGCGAATCTTCGTGTCGAGCGGATTGAGCCCGCTCGCCGCGGGCCATCATGACAGTCGAGAACGAGTGCTTGCATGGTGGACATCGCGGCTCCTTCAGTGATTGAACCTCGTATTCGATGCGCTCATACTCCGCCATGCGCAGAGGCATGTAAATCGACAGTTCTGCGCGACACTCATGCGAAAATGAATGGACCGGATATTGACTGGGGCGATGTGCGCGTTTTCCTCGCTATCGCACGCAGCGGCACGCTGGGTGCGGCGGCGCGGATGATCGGCCAGACGCAGCCGACGATGGGCCGCCGTTTGCGCGCGCTCGAAGAGGCGCTCGGTCACGTGCTTTTTCAGCGCACGAGCGACGGCTTCGTACTGACCGACGAAGGCGCAGCCGTGCTCTCGTACGCCGAGCGCATGGAAGAGGAGGCGCTCGGCTTCACGCGCGCGCTGGCTGGCCAGGACGCGAAGCTGACGGGACTGCTGCGGGTTTCGTCATCGGACTGGTTCGGCGTGCATGTGCTCACGCCGGTATTCGCGCGCTTTCTGGCGAAGCATCCGGAGGTGTCGCTCGAACTCGTCACCGATGCGCGCCGCTATAACCTCGCGCGGCGCGAGGCGGACCTCGTGTTTCGCATCACGCCATTCGACGAACCGGATGTCGTGCAGCGCAAGCTCATGCATATCGATTACGCGCTCTACGGCCGCCGCGAACTTGAACCGCCACGCACGGGCGACGGGCATGGGCAGACGCTCATCAGCATGGATAGCGCGTTCGAGCAATTGCCGGATGTGCTTTGGGTTGAGCGCATGTTACCAGGGCGAAGGTCGTTTTCGGCAGCAACAATCGCGACGCGCAAGCGCATATGTGGGCGCAAGGCGCGGGCTTCGCGGTGTTGCCGTGTCCGCTAGGCGATGCCAATAAGCGCTTGAAACGCTTCGATTTGAACGAAGCGCCGCCCGGGCGCGACGTATGGCTCGCCTATCACCGCGATCTCAAGCGAGTGGCGCGCTTACGCGCATTGCTGGATGAAACGATATCCGCTTTAGGCGAGGGCTAAGGCTCTTCAGAAAAGAAAAGCGTAAATGCCTGGATTAAATTGCAATGCAACTAACCGTCTTTTTCACCAAAACTCTTTGAATTTATTAAGAACCATCACCCGGATCACCTCTAAAGGAAAATTGAAACAAGGCTAGTAGCCGGAGTTTCAAGCAAGCGAGCAAATATAAAGTTGACGCACCAGTTTGAAGCGCAACGCAAAGCGATTCGTAAAGCACATCCTGGTTCAAGCTCGATTTTTAAAGCAGGGCTACAATCCGGTTGCCTTGTCAGTTTCACGTCGCGCAAGGCTCCTATTCGATGTATCGCTGACTGCCTCCCCACGCAGTCAGCCATTTGCGATATCCGCCAACACCTACACTCAAGCCGGAGCCGCTCATGACCACGCTTTCCATCAACGGTCAGACTCACACGATCGATGCGCCGCCCGACATGCCTCTGCTCTGGGTATTGCGCGATCTCGTGGGACTGACCGGCACCAAGTTCGGTTGCGGCATCGCGCAATGCGGCGCCTGCACGGTTCATCTCGACGGCGCCGCTGTCCGCTCTTGCGTCTTGCCGATCGCAGCCGTCGGCGATCGCAAGGTGACGACGATCGAAGGCGTCGGCGACACGCCCGCCGGCAAGAAAGTGCAGCAGGCCTGGCGCAAGCTCGATGTCGTGCAGTGCGGATACTGTCAGTCCGGGCAAGTGATGTCCGCTGCGGCATTGATTGCGACCGTCCCTGATCCCAACGACTCCGATATCGATGCCGCGATGGCGGGAAATATCTGCCGCTGCGGCACCTATCACCGCATCCGCGCCGCCATCAAGCAGGCCGCGAAGGAGGCGTGACATGTCGCAAGGATTGATCGAAGCGGGACGTCATGCGGCTCGCGCGGGATTTTCGCGTCGCGCGTTCTTGAAATTCGGCGTGAGCGCGGGCGTTGCGGCCGGCGGCGGACTCCTGATCGGCTTCAGCCTGCCCGCCGCAAGTCAGGATCAGAGCAAGGGCAAGTCGGTGATCGGCGGCGACGGCATCGAGACGCCGCAGGACGGCGTATTCGCGCCGAATGCATTCGTGCAGATCGACAAGAGCGGCAAGGTCGTCCTCATCATGCCGAAGGTCGAAATGGGGCAAGGCGTTTATACGGCGCTACCCATGCTGATCGCGGAGGAACTGGAGGTGCCACTCGATCAGGTCACGATCGATCATGCGCCGCCGAATGAGAAACTCTTTACGGACCCGCTTTTGGGTGGTCAGTTGACGGGGGGGTCGACTTCCGTGCGCTATGCATGGGAGCCGCTGCGCAAGGCGGGCGCGGCAGCGCGCATGATGCTCGTCGCGGCGGCGGCGCAGCAATGGCAGTGCGATCCGTCGTCCTGTCAGGCACAAGCCGGCAAGGTCACGCATGCATCGGGCGACCGAAGCGCAAACTATGGCGATCTCGCCGAAGCAGCCGCGAAAATGCCCGTGCCCCAGGACATCAAGCTCAAGGATCCCAAGGACTTCAAGATCGTCGGCACGCCGGTCAAGCGTCTCGATTCGCCTGAAAAGGTGGACGGCACCGCGATGTTCGGCCTTGACGTTCGCTTGCCCGACATGGTCTATGCGGCCATCGTCAATTGCCCGGTTTTCGGCGGCACGCTCGCATCCGTAGACGACAGCAGCGCGAAGAAGATTCCCGGCGTGCGGCAGGTCGTGAAGTTCGACAACGGCGTTGCGGTAATCGGCGATCACACGTGGGCCGCCAAGCGCGGTGCGTCCGCCTTGAAGATCCAGTGGAACGAAGGCCCGAGCGCGAACGTATCGACGCGGCAGATCGTCGACGACATGGCGAATGCATCGCAGCGCACGGGCGCCGTCGCGCGCAAGGAAGGCAATGTGAACAACGCGTTCTCCGGCGCCAAGACGCGCGTCGACGCCGTCTATGTTCAGCCGTTTCTCGCGCATGCGACGATGGAGCCGATCAACTGCACGGTGCATGTGCGTCCCGATGGTTGCGATATCTGGCTCGGCACGCAAGTGCCCACGCGAATCCGCGATGCGGGCATGAAAGCGACCGGCCTGCCGGCGGACAAGATCGTCGTGCATAACCATCTGCTCGGCGGCGGCTTCGGCAGACGGCTCGAATTCGACATGGCCACGCAGGCGCTCAAGATCGGCAAGGCGCTGGGTGTGCCCGTCAAGGTGACATGGTCGCGCGAGGAAGACATTCAGCACGACATGTATCGTCCGTGCTATTACGACAAGCTTTCCGCGGGACTCGATGCAAACGGCAAGCCAGTGGCGTGGACGCATCGCATCGTCGGGTCGTCGGTGCTCGCGCGTTTTGCGCCGCCCGCCGTGAAGAACGGTGTCGATCCGGATGCAGTCGAAGTCGCGTCCGATCTTCCATACGATCTGCCCAACCAGCTCGTCGATTACGTGCGCCTCGAACCGCACGACGTGCCCACGGCGTTCTGGCGCGGCGTGGGTCCGACGCGCGGAACCTTCGTCGTGGAGAGCTTCATCGACGAACTGGCGGCGCAGGCGAAAGTCGATCCCGTCAAATACCGGCGCGATCTGCTCGACAAGTCGCCGCGTGCGCGCAATGTGCTCGATGTCGCGACGCAAGCGGCGGGATGGGGGCAGCAAACGGTGCCGCAAGGTCAGGGGCGCGGCGTGTCCGTGATGCACGCGTTCGGCAGTTTCTTTTCGATCGTCGCCGATGTCGCCGTCGACAAGGACGGCGCGGTCAAGGTGAACCGCATCGTGTGCGCGGTGGATTGCGGCATGGTCGTCAATCCGAATACCGTCGAAGCGCAAGTGCAGGGCGGCATCATTTTCGGCATCACGGCGGCTCTCTATAGCGAAATCACGATCAAGGACGGACGCGTCGAGCAAAGCAATTTCACCGACTATCGAATGCTGCGCATTCATGAAACGCCGCCGGTGGAAGTGCATATCGTCAAGAGCACGGAAGCGCCGGGCGGAATCGGCGAACCGGGTACGGCGGCGCTTGCGCCGGCGATCACCAATGCGATCTATGCGGCGACCGGCAAGCGACTGAGGCGGTTACCGGTCGGCAGCCAGTTGCAGAGCGCCTGAGGGAGTCCGTCCATGAAGAACGCATTCAAGCCTCTTTTTACGGCGCTTTTCGCAGCAGGTGTCGCGTTTGGCATGTCTTCACCGGTTGCTCGCGCCGCGGATGCCGCCAACGATGCGCTGGTCGCGCGAGGCGCTTATCTCGCGAAGGCGGGAGACTGCGTCGCCTGTCATTCGGCGCCGCGCGGCAAGCCGCTCGCCGGTGGCCTGCCGATGACGACGCCGCTTGGCGCGATCTATACGACCAACATCACGCCCGATCCGGACACGGGAATCGGTCGCTATACGGAAGAGGATTTTGCGCGTGCGGTGCGCGAAGGCGTGGCCAAGGACGGCCACAATCTTTATCCGGCGATGCCTTATCCGTCATACGCGAAGATCAACGACGAAGACATGCATGCGCTGTACGTGTATTTCATGCATGGCGTCACGCCTGTCAGGCAGTCGAATCGCGAATCGAATATCAAATGGCCGCTCAATGCGCGCTGGCCATTGAAGCTCTGGAACGTCGTGTTTCTGGACAAAGGCGTTTATCAGAACAAGACGGGGAAGGATGCAGCCTGGAATCGCGGCGCGTATCTGATACAGGGTCTCGGACATTGCGGTTCGTGCCATACGCCGCGCGGCATCGCGTTTCAGGAAAAAGGCCTGGACGAAAGCAGCGGCACGTACCTGACGGGCGGCTTGCTCGACAACTGGTTCGCATCCAATTTGACGGGTGAGCACAACATGGGGTTGGGACGCTGGTCCGAGCAGGACGTCGCAACCTTTCTCAAGACGGGAGCGAACGCGCACGCGTCGGCATTTGGCTCCATGACGAGCGTCATCAACAACAGCACGCAAGCGCTGAGCGACGCCGATATCGCGGCCATGGCGCGCTATCTGAAATCGCTGCCCGCATCGGGCGGCAACGGCGGGACGCCATATTCGTATGATCCAAAGGCGACCAGGGTATCGCTTTCGCGCCCGGGCGCAACGGACTCGGGCGCGCGCGTCTATACGGCGTATTGCATGCATTGCCACGGCGTGGACGGGCACGGCTTCGCACCGATGCTCGCGCCGCTCGCCGGTAATCCGAACGTGCTGGAAAAGGACGCGTCGTCGCTCATCAGCGTGACGCTGAACGGCACGGAGGATCTCGTCATTCAGGGCGTGCCCGCGCCTTATCCAATGCCGCGTTACGCGCCCGTGTTGAGCGATCAGCAGATCGCGGACGTGCTGACGTTCATTCGTGGAGCCTGGAACAACAATACACCGGCGGTGCAGGCGGACGATGTAGCGAAGATGCGCAAGGCGACTCAGGCGGCGCGCTAGGGCGCGCCGCTTTGCGGCTGATGCCTCCGTCAGGAGGCAAAGTCGATGACATCCAGATGAATCGAACTGGACGGATGCGCCAGGAATTTACGATGCACGCGCGCACTGATACGCTCGTAGCCATCGCTCAACGCCTTGAGCAGACGCTCGTCACTCGCCCCGACCGGCGCCCAGAAGCACTGTTCCAACGCCTTGCGCGTGATGTTGCATTGGATCGCCTGTTCGCGGGAAAACGCGACAAAACTGACGGACGCGCGGTCCGCCGAGATGCTGGCATGGATCGAGAGCTTGCTTGTCATGATTCGACAGGAAAAATCCGGTTCGCTGGTTTTATTGTGTCAGAAATCGGCGCGTGCGCGCATGCCCGATTGATTGTGAAACGTGCGCAAACGGCCAAATGCCATGTTTTTAGCGGCTTGACACGTCAGTTTCATCGAGCGGGCGAATTGTAAGCCAGTGCAGTCAAAGCGAACGTCCGTTCGCATGAGCCATGCGTTAAGGAGTTGCTGACTAGCTCCCTACGCAGCCATACTTCGGCTGCCGACGAGGTCGATCCGAAATGCGATTTCATCTGCCGGGCCCTGCGAACTCTCAGGGTGAAAGCTGGCGCGTGTGTTCGAGCACGGCCGAGAAAAATGAAAACAAAGCATGCTAAGGTGTACTACCCTAGGAACGATCATGCGAAGCGGCAGTGTCGTCCAGATCAGCAAGGGCGATTCGGCGCGACGAACCGGCTCACCGTCGGACTCCGTCGCGCATTCCCGGAACTCCACCGGCAACGTCCACCCGGTTGCTGTTGCCGCGTGCGTTGTCGCCAGCAGGAGCGGAACATGAAGCATCCATCGTTGATGGATCCCTGGAGCCGTACTCTGGCAATGCTCGATAGCCGATCGGGCCGCCCGTCGGAAACGAACGACAAGACTGCGTCGATGACGCGATCGCTCGTGCGCAATGTGCCTGCCAGAAGCGGCTGCACTGGCGAAAGTGACGCGCACTGCGTGAACATTCGCGTACTGGAGCGCTTGAGCGATTCGACGCTCGCCTTGTCCTGGCATGACCCTACTTCGTTCAATTACTCGGAGCAGGTCTGGTCGCTATGCACCGCGCGCAAGCGCGGAACCTGCGCGTTGAGCGGACAAGCCATCCGGCGCGGGCAGCCGGTGTATCGGCCGAGGCGTGTCGGCAGCTCGGTGCCGCTCAATAGCGGTGCGATGATTCTTGCGCTTGCCCTTTCACCGTGCGAACAGGAAACGAGCGTCGCTTCCGAATGAAAGACTGAGTCAATGCCGGACGCGTGCGCAATGCGGGCGTCCGGCATTCGAGCACGACAGCTTGCGCCTGTGCTTGAGTGTGACATCCGTGAATCCGCATGCTCTGGCGAGGACGAACCTTTCCAATTGCCTGAGCAGTAGTAGGCAAAAAGAAATAGGCCATTCTGCTTCAGGAGGCATTTGGCGATATGTTTAAGAACGCGCCATTGGAATAGACGCATCCAAAGGTAATCTTTTGCGCAAGAGTGCTTGACATCGGTATGCGCCGTATAAGATTCCCCTGTGGCAGAATGCACGCGACAAGAGGGCTGCTACGAATTCATATCGAGCATCGCTTCAAGCAGCAATCTTGCAGTCGCCTGCAACGCCGGTTCATGGCTCTGCCCAGTCACGTTTGTCGCATAACGTTTGGGAGGAAAGATGGCTACGTTGGCACAATTGGAAATCCAGATACAGAAATTGCAGCGCCGCGCGGATGCATTGCGCGAACGAAAATCGGTAAGAGCGATCGCGGATATCCGCGCGCTCATGGAGGAATACGGCTTGACGACCGCAGATCTCGTTAAAGCCGGTTTGGGAAAGAAACCGGGCCGCCCGGTTGGTTCCAAAAATGCGCCGGGCTCGAGCAAAAAGACGGCGGCGAAATCCAAGCTTCCGCCGAAATACCGCGACCCCGTATCGGGCGCGACCTGGAGCGGACACGCGCGCCCGCCCGCATGGATCAAGGATGTACCCGACCGCAGCGTGTATTTGATCGGTGGCGCGGGCGGCGCGAAATCGGGCAAGAACGGTGCGGCGAGGAAGGGCACGTCGCGGGGCCGCGGCGCATCGGCGTCGGCGTCGCGTGCGGCGGGCGCCAAGCGGGCCGCCAGAGGCGCCGTCAAGAAAACGGTCAAGCGGGCAGGCCGTCCGGCCGCCAGTAAGACGGTCCGCAAGAGCGCGCAACGAGCTGCCGCCGCCTGAACTTCGCTTTAGCCGAGCAAGGGACTGCGTGCTTTGGAAAATCCGCTTGCGCGATCGTAAGCGAGTCCGATCTGCAGCACGCCCAGATCTCCCTGAGTCGGACCGATAATCTGCAATCCGGCCGGCAAGCCATCGGCGCTGAAACCGGCCGGCGCACTGAGCGCGGGCAGCGACGCCATCGTGGCAGGAACGACGGTCTCCATCCAGCGATGGTACGTGTCCATCTCCCGGCCGCCGATTGCATGTGGCCAATCGAGCGCAGCATCGAACGGAAACACCTGCGCCGAAGGCATCACCAGATAATCGAATCGACCGAATAGCGAATTGACAGCCTGATACCACGCCGAGCGATCGCGAATCGCACGAGAAACGTCTTCTCCCGAAAGTCTCAAGCCTCGCTCGATCTCCCAAACGGCTTCGGGTTTGAGCAGCCGGCGCTTCGTGTCGTTGCGATAGAGCGGCGCATTGGTGCCCGCAAAGGTGAGGCTGCGCAAATCGATCCAGGCGTTCCAGAGACGATCGAGATCGAACTCCAAGTAGGCGGCTTCGACCACGCAGCCTATGGTTTCGAAATGACGCAGCGCGGTTACATACGTGTCCATCAAACCCGCTTCGGTCGGCAAGCGTCCGTTCAGATCGCCGAGCCAGCCGATGCGCGTGCCGCGCATATCGCGCTCGAGCGCGTGAGCGAAATCGGCGGGGCGATCGCTTCTGCGCGAGAGCGGGGCGCGTGCATCGAAGCCCGCTTGCACGGACAACAACAGGCCGAGGTCGGGGATCGTTCGCGCGATCGGACCGGCAACGCTGAATTGCTGAAAGAACACGTCGTCGCTGGGCGCGTAAGGTACGCATCCCGGCGACGTGCGAAATCCAAAGACGTTGTTGAATGCGGCGGGCGTGCGCAACGAGCCCATCATGTCGGAGCCATCGGCGCAAGGTAGCATGCGCAGCGCGACGGACACCGCCGCGCCGCCACTGCTGCCGCCTGCCGAACGCGATTGATCGAACGCATTGCGCGTGGTTCCGTACACGGGGTTATACGTATGGCCGCCCAGGCCGAACTCCGGAGAATTCGTGCGTCCCACGAATAGCGCGCCCGCGTTGCGCATGCGTTCGAACACGACTGCATCGACCTGACTGACTTCGCCCGCATGGATCGGCGAGCCCTTCGTCGTGACCATGCCGGCGGCCGGCAGAATGTCCTTGGGTGCTTGCGGAAATCCGTGCAGGGGTCCAAGGCTTTCCCCTTTGGATAGCTGCGCATCGCGTTCGGCGGCCAGCTTGAGCAGCGCATCGCGATCCTGCATCGCAACGATTGCATTGACCGCCGGATTCATGCGGTCGATTTGCGCAAGGTATGCGTTCATCACTTCGACGCAGGATGCGTCGCGTGCGTGAATCGCGCGAGAGAGCGCGACCGCATCGAGCGACACGATGTCGTCGTTCGGCAAGGAAGCGGAAGTTGTATCGAGTGCGGTCATGGTCTAGTGGTGAATGAGCGGGCTGAATCAGCGATGAAACTCGGGAAGCACATAGGCGGCGACCTCTTCGATGATATCGCGCGCGGGGCGCCGTTCCGAACTGACATTGAGCGTGACGTGATGCGTGCCGCTTTCGCGCATTTGATGCAAAAGGTCTATGAGTGCGCGATGCCCCGTGCGATAGCCGAGCGAAATGTCGGTTGCCGGTTCTTCGGGTCTATCGCTGAGATCGAGCCGCATCGCGACGCCAAATGCGCGGAAGGCGCCGGAAGCGGCCCGTTCGACTGCCGCGCGCCACATGCTGTATCGGCCGCGTTGCGCGTGCGGTTCGCGGTGATAGGTCATCCAGCCGAGCGAATGGCGCGCGATCCAGTCGACGCTTTGGCCGCCTGAACCGACGGCTAGCAATGGAATCGATGAGCTTTGGCGAGGCAGGAGATAGAACTCGGGCGCGCCCTCCGGCGCGCTGTCCGGAATCACCCGCGAGGGTAGTGCGACAGCCGCGGCCAGCGTGTCCCAATGCCGTCGATACAAGTCGCGTCGCTCATCGGGGTCGCGGCCGAACGCGGCATATTCCGGCGGACGGTCGCCCGAGCCGACGCCGAGGATGAAGCGGCCTCGCGAAAGCGTGTTGACCGAGAATGCGCCTTTGGCGATATGAAGCGGATGTCTGAGCGTCAGGACAATCGCGCCGCTGATGAGCGCGGCGCGCTCCGTGTTCGATGCCAGCGCGCCCAGCAGCACCCAGGGATCGAGATGCCCGACGGGATCCGGATAGTCAGCGCTGTTGAGCGGAACATCGCGGACCCAAAGCGCACGATAACCGAGCCCGTCGGCGAGGCACCCGAGGGCAATCTGTTCGTTGAAGTCGACGATGCTCTGATGGTCGGCCGTGATCGGCAACGTGAGGCCGATGGAGAGCTCGTCGCGAGCGAACACATCGCTCGCGATGGACGACGAGGGCGGAATGTGTTCGCTTGCGGTCATGGCACGCATCGCGTCAGGGAATTGGCTTGACGTCGATGGTATCACCGCGATTCGAATGGGCGCCGGCATCGGCCGCGCGAAAGAATGTAAAGCCCGGCGCCAGGAAGGTGCCGGGTTTCGTCATCATCGAGCGTCGGGTTATACCGCAGGCACGACGCTGCGCGGCGTAACGAGCGACACGGCATAGGTCACGACGATATTCACCACGAGCGCAATCAGCCCGATATAAGTCGGCCAGGAAGCGTCACCGACATGCAATACATAAACCGGCTTGAGGCCTTGCGAGATCGCGAGCCCGGTGCCGAGGACGATCCCGCATAGCCAGCCGAGGAAAAGCCCCGGCGTCGTCAAGCGGCGCGTATAGAGCGAGAACACGATGGCCGGGAAGATCTGCAGAATCCACACGCCGCCGAGCAATTGCAGATCGATCGCATACTGCGTCGGCAGGAACACGATGAAGAGCAGTGCGCCGAACTTCACGACGAGCGACACCAGCTTTGCCGTCGAAGCTTCAGATGCGGGCGTCATGTCGGGCGACACCAGCGGACCCCACAAGTTACGCGTGAAGAGATTCGCCGCGCCGATCGACATGATCGCCGCCGGCACGAGCGCGCTGATTGCAATGGCTGCCGCGGCGAAGCCGACGAACCACGACGGAAACAGTGTGCCGAACAAGGCCGGCACGACATCCGAAGCGGACTTCACATGCACGCCCGCCGCGATCGCCATGTAGCCGAGCAGCGCGATCAGGCCGAGCAGCAACGTATAGGCGGGCAGGAAGATCGCGTTCTTGCGCACGGTCGACGCGGAGGACGATGACAGCACCGCGGTCATCGTATGCGGATACATGAACGCCGCAAGCGCCGAGCCGAGCGCAAGCGATGCATATGCGGTGAACTGGCCTGGCTTGAGAATGATGCCGGTCGGGCCGCCCTTCGCCTTGAAGTACTGATCGGCTGAATCGAACACATGTCCGTAGCCGCCGAGCTTGAGCGGAATGAGCCATACCGCCGCGATCACGACGATATAGATCATGATGTCCTTGACAAAGGCGATCATGGCGGGCGCGCGCAGGCCGCTCGTATAGGTGTAGAGCGCGAGAATCACGAACGCGATGATGAGCGGCAGTTCGCCCGTCACGCCAAGCCCCTTGATGACGACCTGCATGCCCACGAGCTGCAGCGCGATATACGGCATCGTCGCGACGATTCCGGTCAGGGCGACCGCGGCCGGAAACCATTTGCCGCCGTATTCGCCTTGCACGTAATCGGCGCCGGTGATGTGGTTCTTCGCATGAGCGACCTTCCACAGCTTTGGCATCACCGCAAAAACGAATGGATACACGATGATCGTGTAAGGCAGCGCAAAGAACCCATATGCGCCGACCGAATAGACCAGCGCAGGCACCGCGATCACCGTATAAGCGGTATAGAAATCACCGCCGACGAGAAACCACGAGATCAAGACGCCGAACTGGCGGCCACCCAGACCCCACTCATGAAGTTGCGTGAGATCGCCGCGTTTCCAGCGTGCGGCAAAAAAACCGACGACGGTCACGAGCACGAAGAACGCGATGAAGATGGTCATCGCGACCGGATCGACTGGAGTGAAATCGTTCATCTGAGGCCCCTGTAGACGACATAAAGCAGGAGCGACGTGAGCGGCACCCACAAGAACTGATACCAGTAGAAGAAGGGGAAACCCCCGAAGGACGGACGCGTGTCGTTATAGAACGGCAGCCAGAGCAGGGCGACGTAAGGGATCAATAGCGCAACCCATAGCCAGGGGCTGCGGGGCGCATCGTTGTTGGGCTCCAAAGCTTTTCTCCTCGTGAATCAGCGCTGACAGGAACGTGCCGGCGCGCGGTCTCGACGTTCGTTTCGCTGATGCGAGCGAGGGCCGCCGCCAACGGGTGCGCATTATCCAAGATATTCTGGATTGTTGCCCGGCGCTCGAGAGCCGAAGGATTGGAGCAGGAAGGCATGCTTACGCAGTGCTTTCGCGGTGATGCCGACCTGCCGGATTGAAGCTAAAAGCGCCAGAAAAACGCCTTCATCCAGGGGCGACGAACGCTTACGAAACCTTGACGTTCTAAGAGCGGCCCCGCCTGCCGACGAGCATCGCGCGCTTGCCGCCAAAGCCCGTGACCTTGCGATATTCGAATCCGTTCTGCAGAAGCGCGCGTTTGACGTCGCCCGCGCTGGTGTAGGTGGCGAACGTCGCGTCCTCGCTGGCAATGTCAGCGAGCGACGCGAAGATGGCGGGTGTCCACATGTCCGGATTCTTCGCGGGCGCGAAGCCGTCGAGGTAAATGGCATCCGCCCTCATGCCGGATCTGGACAAACGCGGCAGGAGATCGGTTGCGTCGCCGAAAGCGACCTTCAGCGTCACCGCGCCCGCATCGAATTCAAGCCGATGCACGCCCGGCACAAGCGGCGGCCACGCCGACGCGAGCGCATCGGCGAGCGGTACGATCGTTTCGTCGTCGATGATCGTCGCATGCGCGCGGCGCAAATCGTCTGCGCTAAAAGGATGCTTTTCGATTGAGACGAATTCGATCGAAGCGGCGCGTTGAACATCGTCACGCCATGCCGCCCAGGTCGCAAGAAAGTTGATGCCCATGCCGAAGCCCGTCTCAAGCACGCTGAAACGCGCCTTGCCGCGCCATCGCTCGGGCAAGCCATTGCCATTCAGAAAGACATGGTGGGCTTGCGCGAGTGCGCCCGCGGCGCTGTGATAGATATCGTCGTGGCGCGGCGAATAGGGGGTTCCGTCGTCGCGGAACACCAGCGGTGCGGAAGCGAGCGGTTCGTGCATGTGCAAGCGTACGTGCTCAGGCGTCAGGTTCCGATTGATCGAGCGAAATGCCCAGCTCACCTGCCATGCGCTGAACCATCGCGCGCAATTGCATCACTTCGTGAGCGAGCCGTTTCTGCTCGGACTTGAGCGCTTCGAATTCGGAAAGCGAGAAGGATTCGCCGCCTTGCATGTCTCGCGCGGGCGCTTCGCTCACGCTTACCTCGCCGCAAAGCAGATGCATCCACCGGCTTTCGCGCTCGCCCGGCGTACGCGGCAGCTTGACGACGCGCGGCGGATCGTTCGCGGCGAGTTCGTCCAGAAAGCTTTCCACCGATGAAATGTCCGCGAAGGAATGCAGCCGTGCGCTGTTGGCGCGCAATTCCGCCACCGTTTGGGGACCGCGCAGGAAAAGCGTTGCGAGCAGGGCAACCGATTGGCTCGGCACGCCGAGCACGCGGTTCACGTTGTGTTCGAAGCGCGGCACGCGGCTGCTGCTTCCTTCGAAAACGAGACTCAGACGCTTGAGCCCGTCGATGGTCGTCAGCACTTCATCCTCGCTGACATTCATGACAGGCGCGCGCGCCGTCTTCTGGTTGCAACCCGCCGTCAGGGAATTCAGCGAGAGCGGATACGTGTCCGGCACCGTATGCTGTTTTTCGACGAGCACGCCGAGCACGCGCGCTTCAAGGGGCGTGAGCTCGCGCAGCGCGGGGCGGGGAGCGGCTTCGGAAGGGGTGTTCATATGCGTGAGAGTCATGCTGAGAGACGCCTATGATACCGGTGCCGCCGGAAGCGCCAAGCTTTGCGCACCGACTTGCGGCATAAAAGCGATACTTAAGCTGTGCAGCCCGCGGCAAGCGTGCGCCGTCTTGGTGCAAGGTAATTCAGCGTTATCGTTCGACGGTGCGTTTTACAGGGAGACCAAACAGCCAGATTCATTGGCATTGAAGTTGCTTTTTGACATGCGGCACTGGGCTGCCCGCGCAATCGATGCTCCGCACAAGACAACGTGACGGAATTGAACGCATCGCGCTTCGAGGTCGCCTATCGGCGCATCCGGCATGGTCCGGCGCGCTGCGTCTTTCAGGCTCTTCAGGCGTCTTGCGAGTGCAACCAGGAACATGAGCGAAAGGGGATCGTCACCCCGGCATGCACTTCATATGGAAGACCGGCTATGACGCAAGCATTCTTCAACGAGATGTTCGAGCGCTTCGATCTGGAGGCTCGCGGTGTGTCGGCGGCGGTATTTCGTGGCGTGGGCGATCCACGCACGCATTACCGCGACTTCATGAACTGGCTGACCGCGCAAAGCGATCAGCAGATCGATATCAAGCGCGCGGAAGCGGATCTCAACTTCCGGCGCGTGGGCATTACGTTCGCGGTGTATGGAACGAGCGATGTGCCCGGCATCATTCCCGAGCGCACGATTCCCTTCGACGTCATTCCGCGCATCTTTCCCGCCGACGAGTGGCGCGCACTGGAGCGCGGCTTGCGGCAGCGCGTGAACGCGCTCAACCGCTTCATCCACGACGTCTATCACGAGCAGGACATCATCCGCGCGGGAATCATTCCCGAAGCGCAGATTCTCGGCAACGCGCAGTATCGTCCGCAGGTGCGCGGTGTAAGCGCCGCGCGCGGCATCTATGCGCACATTGCGGGCATCGATATCGTGCGTGCGGGACAAGGCGAGTTCTATGTGCTCGAGGATAACTTGCGTGTTCCGTCGGGCGTGTCGTACATGCTCGAAAACCGCAAGATGATGATGCGGCTCTTTCCCGATCTCTTCGCGCGCAATCGCGTGGCGCCGGTCGCGCATTATCCGGATCTGCTGCTCGACACGCTGCGCGCGGCGGCGCCTGCCGGCGTGGAAAACCCGACCATCGTCGTGATGACGCCGGGCATGTACAACTCGGCGTATTTCGAGCACGCGTTTCTTGCGCAGCAAATGGGCGTCGAGCTCGTCGAAGGGCAGGACCTCTTCGTCGAGAACGACTATGTCTATATGCGCACGACGCAAGGTCCGCAGCGCGTGGACGTGATCTATCGTCGCGTCGACGACGATTTTCTCGATCCGCTCGTGTTCCGGCCGGATTCGGCGCTCGGCGTTCCCGGACTGATCGGCGCGTACCGCGCGGGCAATCTCTCGTTGTGCAATGCGGTAGGCACCGGTATCGCGGACGACAAGTCGATCTATCCCTACGTGCCGGACATGGTGCGCTTTTACCTCGGCGAAGAACCGGTTCTCAACAACGTGCCGACGTGGATGTGCCGCAAGCCGGACGAGCTCAAGTACGTGCTCGATCACCTGCCCGAACTCGTCGTGAAGGAGACGCATGGCGCGGGCGGTTACGGCATGCTGGTGGGTCCGGCGTCGACCGCGGCGCAGATCGCCGAATTCCGGGCGGTGCTGGAAGCGCATCCGGAGAAGTACATTGCGCAGCCGACGCTCGCGCTTTCCACTTGTCCGACCTATGTGGAGGCGGGCATTGCTCCGCGTCACATCGATTTGCGTCCGTTCGTGCTCTCGGGCACCGAGGTACGCATGGTGCCGGGCGGCTTGACGCGCGTTGCATTGCGCGAAGGCTCGCTCGTCGTGAATTCGTCGCAAGGCGGCGGCACGAAGGATACCTGGGTGTTGGAGCGCTAGAGAAAATTGCCAGGCGATATTGCCAAGGAAAGTTCAAGCATCGCCGGCCATGCCGCACTAAGGACAACGACAAACAACCGGGAATACCCATGCTGAGCCGTACCGCGGATCATCTCTTCTGGATGGCGCGCTATACCGAGCGCGCCGAAAACACCGCCCGGATGCTCGATGCGAATTATCAGCTCTCGCTCCTGCCGCAATCCGACGAATATGCGGAACTCGGCTGGCGCGCGATGCTGTCGATATCGGAACTGAGCGGAATCTATTCCGCCGCGCATCGCGGCATGAAAAGCCGCGACGTGATCGACTTCATGGTGCGCGATCTGTCCAACCCGTCGTCGATCGTCAGTTGCCTGCGCGCCGCGCGCGAGAATGCGCGCGCCGTGCGCAGCTCGACGAACAGCGAGCTCTGGGAAACCCTCAATACGACGTGGCTCGAATGCCAGCGCATGCTCGCCGACGGCATTCTCGAGCGCGAGCCGTATACGTTTTTCGAATGGGTCAAGTTCCGCTCGCATCTGTCGCGCGGTGTGCAGCTCGGCACCCTGGTCAAGGACGACGCGTTTTATTTCATGCGCCTCGGGACTTTCATCGAACGCGCGGACAATACGGCGCGCATTCTCGACGTCAAGTTCGAAATGATGGAGCAGCGCGCCGACACCTCCGCCCAGCCGTTCGATTACCACCACTGGACGGCGGTGCTCGGTTCGGTGTCGGGCTTCGAGGTGTATCGCAGGGTGTACCGCGATGTCATTACGCCCGAGCGCGTCGCGGGCTTGCTGATTCTATATGGCGACTGGCCGCGTTCGCTGGCGGCGAGCATCGCGGAAGTGGAGCAGCTGATCGCACAGGTGACGAAAGGGCGAGATACGGAAGCGGGACGTCTCGCCGCGCAACTGAGCGCCGAACTGAAGAACGGGCGCATCGGCGACATTCTGAAAGGCGGATTGCACGCTTATCTCGTGGACTTCCTTGCGCGCGTGAACGATCTGGCAGGCCGCGTGAGCCGGGAGTTCTTGCTGCCCATCGCGCCAGAAGAACCCGCAGCGCAGGAACAAACGCAAACCCAAACCCAAACCCAAACCCAAACCCAATCGCAAAGCAAGGGCTAGACGCGTGCATTTAGCGTTTGTCCGCCGCCGCCGCAACGACGCGATGCACGAAGCGCATCTTGTCGATGACCGCGGGCGGAAGCGTGAACGGATAGCCGTCCGGCATGCCGAGACTGCGGTTCAGGCTGTTCAGCACATAGGTGAGCGGGAACCAGCGTTTCATCAGGTTATCGAAGGTGGTTTCCTCGACCGGTGTCTGGTCCGTGAGCGTGGGCTCGTGCGGACTGTCGGGCACGAGCACGAGCCCGCACGATACCGCTGTGTCGAGCGTGTCGACGATATGCAGATAGTGCGCCCAGGTCTCCGCCCAGTCTTCCCACGGATGCATCGTGGCATAGGCGCTGATGAAATTGTCTTCCCATTGAGCGGGCGGGCCTTCCTTGTAATGACGATCGAGTGCGGCGGCATAGTCGGCCTGTTCGTCGCCGAACGCGGTGCGAAACGGCGCGATGCGCGCGGTGTCGGCGATCAGGCGATCGAAGAAATAGTGCCCGGATTCGTGACGAAAATGGCCGAGCAGCGTGCGGTACGGTTCATGAAGCGCGGAGCGCGTCTTCTCGCGATGCGCATCGTCGGCTTCGGCGATGTTGAGCGTGATGATGCCGTTGTTGTGCCCCGTCATGACGCCGTGGCCGTGCGCGTCGCCTTCGAGAAATTGGAATTCGAGGCCGCGCTCCGGGTCTTCCTGGCGCGATTTCACCTGCAGGCCGAGTTCGGCGAATGTGTAGAGCAAGCGGCGCTTCGCGGCTTCGAGGCGATACCAGTAGACGCGGTTCTCCGGATTCGAGAGGTTGGGAATGGTGCTCGTGAGCTGGCACGAACGGCAGAGCGTTTCGGATGGATCGACCTCGGGCGCGGGGACGACCCAGTTGCAGACGTTCTCCACCGCGTAGTTGTGGCACGGCCGATAGAAGAGATCCTGCGCAAGCGGATGCAGGCTGCGCCAGCGGCCGTCCTCGGTTTCCTCGAACGCGCTGATCTGGTTGATGTCGGGCACGTAGCCGAGCCGCGCGCCGCAGTTCTCGCAATGCGTGTTTTCGAAAAACACCAGCTGGTTGCAACGGTTGCAGTGAAAGGTCTTCATCGTGTGGTCGGAAGATGTGGGATCGCGCGACGTTCGCGTGCGCTTGCGCTGTCGGCAGAGCCGTCGCAAACATCGTGCCGCGAATCCGTCGGCTTTTCCATGACAAACAGAAGAACGTGTGAGCGTGCTTCGCCCGTGCACGGCGTCATTTGAATAAAGGAGTCCGGTGTGTCCATTCGTGTCGCGTTGAACCATGTCACGCATTATCGCTATGACCGGCTCGTCGGTCTTTCGCCGCAAGTCGTGCGCTTGCGGCCGGCTCCCCATTGCCGCACGCCGATCGTGTCGTATTCGATGCGCGTCGAGCCCGAAGATCATTTCATCAACTGGCAGCAGGATGCGTTCGCGAACTATCAGGCGCGTCTCGTGTTTCCGGAGAAAACGCGCGAATTCAAGGTGACGGTCGATCTCGTCGCCGAGATGGCGGTCTATAACCCGTTCGACTTTTTCCTTGAGCCGGCGGCCGAAATCTTCCCCTTTACCTATGCCCCGGAGTTGCTGCACGATCTCGCGCCATACATGGTCAAGCGCGAGTTGACGCCGCGCTTTGCGGCATTCGTCGAAAGTATCGATCGAACGCCGCGCGGCACCACGGACTTTCTCGTCGACCTGAACCAGCGGCTGTCACGCGAGATCCGCTATCTGATCCGTATGGAACCGGGCGTGCAGACGCCCGAGGAAACGCTCGAAACCGCGGCGGGCTCCTGCCGCGACTCGGGATGGCTGCTCGTCGAGACGCTGCGTCATCTCGGCCTCGCGGCGCGGTTCGTGTCGGGCTATCTGCTGCAGCTCGCGCCGGACACCAAATCCCTCGACGGCCCGAGCGGCACCGAAGTCGACTTTACCGATCTGCACGCATGGTGCGAGGTGTATCTGCCGGGCGCCGGCTGGATCGGCTTCGATCCGACCTCGGGCCTGCTCGCGGGCGAAGGGCACATTCCCGTCGCGTGCACGCCGGAGCCGGACAGCGCAGCGCCGGTTTCCGGGGCGGTGGACAAGAGCGAAGTCGAATTCGTCCACACGATGTCGATCGAGCGCGTGCTCGAAACGCCGCGCGTGACCAAGCCCTACAGCGAGGAGGACTGGAGCGCGGTGCTGCGCATGGGCGAGCAGGTGGATGCGCAGCTCGATGCATCCGACGTGCGTCTGACGATGGGCGGAGAGCCGACCTACGTTTCAGTGCGCGACCGCGATGCGCCCGAATGGAACACCGACGCGCTCGGCCCGACGAAGCGCTCTTACGGCGTGTCGCTGATGGACAAGTTGCGCGCGCAGTACGGCGCGAGCGGTTTTCTGCATATCGGGCAGGGCAAGTGGTACCCGGGCGAGCAACTGCCGCGCTGGGCGCTGTCGTTGTTCTGGCGCGCGGACGGCGAGCCGTGCTGGCAGAATCCCGCGCTCTTCGCAGACGAGCGTCAGTCGGCGTCGTATACGTCGGATGACGCCGCGCGCTTCCTCCGCCATCTCGCGGGCAAGCTGTCTTTGGATTCAAAATACATCCAACCCGCCTACGAGGATACCTGGTACTACCTGTGGCGCGAGCGACGCCTGCCGGTCAACGTCGATCCGTTCGATTCGCGTCTCGACGACGAACTGGAGCGTGCGCGTCTGCGCCGCGTGTTCGACGCCGGCCTGCCCTCGGTCACCGGCTATGCGCTGCCGATCTCGCGCGAAGAAGGCGTTCCCGCGATGCGGCCGGGCCGCTGGGTGAGCGGTCCCTGGTTTTTCCGCGACGAACGCATGTTTCTGATTCCGGGCGATTCGCCGATGGGCTACCGCCTGCCGCTCGATTCGCTGCCGTGGGTGTCGCAGGGCGATTACCCGTGGCAGCACGAGCACGATCCGTTCGGGCCGCCGACGCCCTTGCGCGCCGCAGCGGAATTACGCATGCAATATGCGGATCTGGATGTTGAATCACGCATGCAAAATGCCGAAGCGGGCACTACCGGGCGCATCGGAGCATGGAGCGGTGAAGCGGGAGCCTCGGGGACGCGGGGACCGTCGGGTGAATCGCGGGACCGCGCGCCGCAGCGCGGCGAGTCGGCAGGCTGGATCACGCGCACGGCGCTGTGCGTGGAAGCGCGCGACCCGGCGCGCGCGGCAGGCCCCAAGGCGGAAGCCGATGCATTGGAAAAGCTCGGCAGCGGCAACAAGCTGATGCATGTCTTCATGCCGCCGCTCACCGCGCTCGACGACTATCTCGACCTGCTCGCCGCCGTGGAGGCGACAGCCGCCGACCTCGGGATTCCGGTGATCATCGAAGGTTATCCGCCGCCGCGCGATCCGCGTCTCAAGATGCTGCAGGTGACGCCCGACCCGGGCGTGATCGAAGTGAACATTCATCCGGCGGCAAACTGGAACGATCTCGTCGAGCACACCGAGTTTCTCTACAACGCCGCGCACGAGTCGTATCTGAGCCCGGAGAAGTTCATGCTCGACGGGCGCCACACCGGCACCGGTGGCGGCAATCATTTCGTGCTCGGCGGCGCGACACCCGCCGACAGCCCGTTTCTGCGCCGCCCCGATCTGCTGGCGAGCCTGATCGCCTACTGGCACAACCATCCGTCCCTGTCGATGCTGTTCTCGGGCCTCTTCATCGGCCCGACGAGCCAGGCGCCGCGCGTCGACGAAGCGCGCAACGACCAGGTCTACGAACTCGAGATCGCATTCGCCGAGTTGCAGCACCAGCTCGATTTGCTCGGCGGACGCGGCAGCGCGACAGTGCCGCCGTGGCTCATCGACCGCATCCTGCGCAACATCCTGATCGACGTGACGGGCAACACGCACCGCGCGGAGTTCTGCATCGACAAGCTGTATTCGCCCGATGGCCCCACCGGCCGTCTCGGGCTGCTGGAGCTGCGCGGCTTCGAAATGCCGCCGCACGCGCGCATGAGTCTCGTGCAGCAACTCCTGCTGCGCGCGCTCGTGGCGCGCTTCTGGGAGATGCCCTATACCGCGCGCCTCACGCGCTGGGGCACGGAACTGCACGACCGCTTCATGCTCGGCACCTTCGTGCAGATGGACTTCGACGACGTGCTCACGGAACTGCGCGATGCGGGCTTCGCGTTCGAGCGAAGCTGGTTCGCGCCGCACTTCGAGTTCCGCTTTCCGCTCGTCGGCGCGTACGACACGAGCGGCATCGCGCTCACGATCCGCAACGCGCTGGAGCCGTGGCACGTGATGGGCGAAGAGGGCGCGATCGGCGGCACCGTGCGTTTCGTGGATTCGTCGGTCGAGCGGCTCGAGGTGCGCGCACTCGGCCTGAACGGCAATCGTCATGTCGTGACCGTGAACGGCGAGGCGCTGCCGCTGCAACCGACCGGCCGCGTCAGCGAATACGTGGCGGGCGTGCGCTTTCGCGCGTGGTCGCAGGCGGCGTCGCTGCATCCGACCATCGACGTGCATGCGCCGCTCACCTTCGATATCGTCGATACATGGACGGGGCGCGCGATCGGCGGATGCCAGTATCACGTCGCGCATCCCGGCGGCCGCAACTACCAGACGTTCCCGGTCAACGCATACGAGGCGGAAAGCCGGCGGCGCTCGCGCTTCTTCGCGATGGGCCATACGCCCGGCGCGATGCGCGTCGAAGCGCGCGAACGCAGCCTCGAATTTTCCTTCACGCTCGACCTGCGCTATCGTTGAAAGCACAATCATCATTCGAATAAAGAGCAGAGACGACATTGGCTTACCAATCGACGTTGCCCTTCGATATCGCCGCCGCGCGCGTCGATGCGCTCGCGCTGCTGCGCACGCTGCCGGCGCGCGAAGGGCATTGGGACGAACTGCGCGACGCCTCGGGTCAGTTGCGCGAGCCGTGGCGGCAGTTCTTCGAATTGCTCGGCGAACAGGGCATTGCTCGGCTGGACGATGGCGTCGCCGCCGTCGCGCAGCAAGTGCGCGACAACGACATCACCTACAACGTCTATGCCGACAACGGCAAGCCGCGCGCGTGGTCGCTCGATCTTCTGCCGCTCATCATCGACGAAGAAGAATGGGCCGTGATCGAGCGCGGCGTCGTGCAGCGCGCACGGCTGATGGAAGCGATCGTCGCCGACGTCTACGGGCCGCAGACGCTTCAGCATCGCGGCCTCCTGCCGGGCGCGCTGGTGTTCGGGCATCCCGGCTATCTGCGATCCGTGAAGGGCTTCGTGCCGCCGCTCGGCCGCTTCCTGCAGATCGTCGCGGTCGATCTGGCGCGTGCGCCGTCGGGTGCGTGGACCGTCATCGCGCATCGCACCGAGGTGCCTTCGGGGCTCGGCTATGCGCTGGAGAACCGCCTGATCGTCGCGAGCCTGTTCGCCGATCCGTTTCGCGCAATGCGCGCGAGCCGGCTCGCGGCGACGTATTCACAGCTCATCGCGACGATCGCCCACGGCGCGCGCGCCACCATGCGCGACGACGAAGGCGGCCGCGTCGACGCGTCCAGCGATGCGCCGCATATTGCCTTGCTGAGTCCGGGCCCGTTCAGCGAGACGTACTTCGAACATGTGTTTCTCGCGCGCTATCTGGGCGTGACGCTAGTCGAAGGCAAGGACCTCACGGTGCGCCACGACAAGCTCTATCTCAAGACGCTCGCCGGCTTGTCGCGCGTGCATGCGGTGTTGCGGCGCCTCGACGATGCGTTCTGCGATTCCGTCGAATTGCGCGCGGATTCGACCATCGGTGTGCCCGGCCTTCTGCAGGTGATGCGCGCGGGCAATGTGATGGTGTCGAACGTGCCGGGCGCGGGCTTCACGGAATCGCCTGCGCTCAATGCGTTCTTGCCCGGCATCGCGCAGGCGCTGCTCGATGAAACCCTCGAATTGCCGACCGTGCCCACGTGGTGGTGCGGCGAGGAAGCGGCGCGGCGCGAAGCGTTCGAGTGTCTCGACAGCGCACTCATCGCGCCGACATGGCCGAACGCGCAGGCCGACCAGGCGCCGGGCATCGATGCAGGCGTGCAGCAGCTTGCGGCATGGCGCGAGCGCATCGAGCGCGCGCCGGATCTCTTCACGATTCAGGAGCATCTGCCTTTTTCCAGCGCGCCGCGCTTTCACGACGGCGCGCTCGGCTCGCGCCCGTGCGTGCTGCGCGCCTATGCGATCGCCAATATCGACGGAAGCTGGAGCGTGATGCCCGGCGGCTTCACGCGCCTCGCCGCCGACAAGCGCGCGACGGTATCGATGCAATTCGGCGGCAGCAGCGTCGATACGTGGGTGATGTCGGGCCAGCCAGGCGGCGCGGTCTCGCTGCGTCCTACGCCGATGAAGCCCGGCGACTTGCGCAAGCATCGCACCGTCTCGAGCCGCGCGGCGGAGAACCTCTTCTGGGCCGGTCGTTATGGCGAGCGCGCGGAAAACAACGTGCGGCTGTGCCGATTGCTGCTCGGCATGCTCGATGGCAGCGACGCCGAAGAATTCTTTCCGACGCTCGCCGAACTCGCGTCGCAATGCGGGCTGATTCCGTCGGTCGATACGCTCGCGCGCAGCACGCCTCAGGCGTTCGAGCGGGTCCTGATCGCGGGGCTGCCGGAGAACAGCCGGGCGACGAGCATCGGGGGCAATCTAGCGGATCAGGCGCGCGCATGCGGCGAGATTCGCGACCGTCTCTCGACCGACCACTGGCGCACGATCGTCGCGTCGCGCAACGACTTCCGCGATGCGCTCGCGCGCCTCGCACTCGCCAGTGCCGGCACGGAAGGCACGCCGCGCATCGGCCGCGACTATGACCGCGTGATGCTCGCGGGCGCGCTCGAACATCTCGCGACGCAGTTGTCGGCGATCAGCGGCGCGCAAGGCGATCGCATGACGCGCGACGAGGCGTGGCGGCTCTTGTTCATCGGCCGTCATATCGAACGCGTCGCGACGATGGCCACGTTCTTGCGCGTCGTGGCCGAGTGCGGCACGCTCGCGTCGCCCGCGGGTTTCGATCTGTTGCTGCAGCTCTTCGACAGCACGCTCACGTATCGCTCGCTGTATCCGGGAAGGCTCGAAGTGCCGGCGCTGATCGATCTGATCGTCGTGGATCAAACCAATCCGCGCGGACTGTACGGCGTCTACGCGCGCCTGCGCACGAAGCTCGACGAAATCGCGGCGGCTGCGGGCGGTGCACGACGCGCGCAGGCGACGCGTTTCGCGGATCTGCTCACGCACGCCGATGCCTTGCCGCAACTCGCGGTGCTCTGTGAAACGCGCGAGAACGGCCGCTACGATGCGTTGATCGCGCTCTGCGACAGGCTCGTTGCATCGGTGGGTGCGGCCTCCAACGAAGTGAGCGCGCGCTATTTCAGCCATGCGAACACGCTTGCCGCACAGGTCTCGCCATGAATATCGGCATCAATGACACCGTGCTCGCGGTCACGCATCGCACCACTTATCGCTATTCGACGCCGGTCGAGATCGCGCAGCATCTGGCGACCATTCGTCCGCTGCATTGTCCGTGGCAGCAGGTCATCTCGCATACCGAGCGCATCGAGCCCGTGCCGTCTTACGTGCATAGCCGCGTCGATGCATTCGGCAACGACGTGCTGTATTTTTCGCTCGATGCCCCGCACGAGCGCCTTTCGATGACGAGCGAGACCACCGTGCGTCTGACGCCGCGCTGGAGCACGCTCGATGCCGATGCGACGCCGCCGTGGGAGGAAGTCGCGCAACGCTTGCGGTATCACGCAGGCGCGCCGTTTTTCGCGGAGAGCGAGTTCTGTTATGCGTCGCCCAACATCTCGCTCGATCATGAGTTGCGCGAGTATGCGCAAGCGAGTTTCGAGGCGGGCACGCCGCTCGTCGCCGGCGCGATCGATCTCATGCATCGCATATACGCGGATTTCGAATACCGGCCTTCTTCCACGTCGTTCGACACGCCCGCATCGCGCGCATTCGAATTGAGGCACGGCGTATGCCAGGACTTCTCGCAAGTGATGATCGGCTGCCTGCGCGCGCTCGGCCTTCCGGCGCGCTATGTGAGCGGCTACTTGCGCAACGATCCGCCGCCGGGACATGCACGGCTGATCGGCGCGGATGCATCGCATGCATGGGTATCGGTGCATTGCCCGCAAAGCGGCTGGATCGACCTCGATCCCACCAACGACGTCCTCGCCGATCTCGATCACGTGACGCTCGCCACCGGCCGCGACTACAGCGACGTGTCGCTATTGCGTGGCATGATTCTCGGCGGCGGCGCGCATCACATGGATGTCGCCGTGAACGTGCTCGCCCTGTAGGAATGCAAGGGCGTTCTTCGAGCCGACTTCAAAGAACGTGAAAGCGCGCCGCGCCGCGCTGCGCTAATCTCTAGGGTCTCGTCGCTCATGCGCGCTATCGCGCATGTCCTTTCGTTTTGCAAGGAGATTCTCACGATGGAATACGTGAAACTGGGCTCGACCGGACTCGACGTATCGCGGCTGTGTCTCGGCTGCATGACCTACGGCGTGCCCGGGCGCGGCACGCATCCGTGGACGCTTGATGAAGAGATGAGCCGTCCGCTCATTCAGCAGGCGCTCGAAGCGGGCATCAATTTCTTCGATACGGCCAACACCTATTCCGACGGCACGTCGGAGGAAATCGTCGGGCGCGCGCTGCGCGACTTCACGACGCGCGATGACATCGTGATCGCGACGAAGGTATTCAATCGCATGCGTCCCGGCCCGAATGGCGCGGGACTGTCGCGCAAGGCGATCTTCAACGAGATCGACAACAGCTTGCGGCGCCTGGGCACCGATTACGTCGACCTGTATCAGATTCATCGCTGGGACTACACGACGCCGATCGAGGAAACGCTCGAAGCGCTGCACGATGTCGTGAAGGCGGGCAAGGCGCGTTACATCGGCGCCTCGTCGATGTATGCGTGGCAGTTCAGCAAGGCGCTCTATACGTCGCGCGCGAACGGCTGGACCGAGTTCAAGACGATGCAGAATCACCTGAACCTTCTGTATCGCGAGGAAGAGCGCGAGATGCTTCCGCTGTGCGAGGATCAGGGCATCGGCGTGCTGCCGTGGAGTCCGCTCGCGCGCGGCCGTCTCACGCGCGACTGGGACACGACGAGCGCGCGCCAGGAGTCGGATGCGTTCGGCAGCGCGCTTTACCGGACCGATGAGGCGGATCGCGCCGTGGTCGAAGCGGTGGCCGCGGTGGCGAAGGCGCGCGGCGTGCCGCGCGCGCAGGTCGCGCTGGCGTGGGTCGCGCAGAAGACGCCGGTCACCGCGCCGATCATCGGTGCATCGAAGCCCAATCATTTGAGCGATGCGGTCGCGGCGTTGTCGCTGAACCTCACGGCGGCGGAGATCGCGCAGCTCGAAGCGCCGTATGCGCCGCATGCGGTTTCCGGCTTCAATTGACGCAACGATAAACGCACACGCAAGCGCGCGGCTCACAACTGCGATTCGATCGGCAAGATGCCCAGCATCCAGATGCCCGCGCGCTTCAACGCCGACGCGTCGGGCTCGCTGTCGAGCTCGGTCGTGCTGCCGTTGGCATCGGTATCGATCCACACGAGGCGCCGGCTTCCCGTGCCGTCGTAGCGCAACTCGACGCGCCACGCGATGCGATCGATATTCGTCCCGATGCCGCTCGCCACCTCTTCAGCCGCATCCGCGCTCTCGCAATACACGCCGATCTCCGTATTCAACTCCACCGAGCGCGGATCCAGATTCATCGAGCCGATGAAGATGCGCTTGCGGTCGAACACATAAGTCTTCGCGTGCAGCGAAGCCTTGGACGAACCGAATGTGGTCTTCTTCTGGCCCGTGTCGCTATCGTCCGACGCGACGGGCTTCAGCTCGTAAAGGCGCACGCCTGCTTCGAGCATGTCCTTGCGATAGCGCTGATAACCCGCATGCACCGCCGCGACATCGGTGGCCGCGAGAGAATTCGTGAGCACGGTGACGCGCACGCCGCGCGACGTCATCGAGCGCAGCCATTGCACGCCTTCCTTGCGCGGCACGAAGTAGGGCGACACGATCAGCATTTCCGTGCCGGGATGGAGATTCAGCGCCTTGAACTGCGACATCAGATGCCCTTCGGTATCGCCGGGCGCGCGCGTGATCTTCGCCGGATCGTCGTAGAGCAGCGTGGCCTTGCCCCATGAGAACGCGGCGCCGTGCGTCTGTATCACGTTCGTGTAGCGCTCGCGCACCTGCGCGACATAAGGCGAACTCTTCTCCGACAGCAGATAGGTATCGAGCTTCTCGCGATAGGCCGCGAGTGCATCGGGGGCGGCGTGACGGCCCATCAGGTTCTCGATCGGATACGCCGCATCCGAGTTCCAGTAAAGGTCGAACGCGCTCGACACCTCGCGCACCACGGGCCCGTGCACGAGCACATCGAGATCGCCGAATGCGACCGTGCTCGACGCCCCGAAGTATTCGTCGCCGATATTTCGCCCGCCGAGGATCGCGGCCTGGTTGTCGGCGATCAACGCCTTGTTGTGCATGCGCCGGTTCACGCGAAAGAATTCGAGCGCCGAGCCGAGCTTCTTGAACGTGCGGCTCGCGACCGGATTGAAGAGCCGCACCTGCACGTTCGGATGCGAGGCGAGCGCGAGCAGGAACTGGTCGTCGGCATTGGTGCCGAGATCGTCGAGCAGCAGGCGCACGCGCACGCCGCGATCCGCGGCGCGCATGACGGACGCGGCCATCTCGCGGCCGGTCAGATCGTCGTGCCAGATGTAGTACTGGAGATCGAGCGTGCGCTCGGCGGTCTCGCTCAGGATCACGCGGGCGATGAGCGCGTCCATGCCGTTCGACAGCAGATGAAACGCGTTGTCGCCGGGATGCGCCGCCTCGCTCGCCGCGAAGGCCGTGCCGAGTCGCGTGCCGCCGGTATCGGTCAGGGCGTGGCTTTCCATGCGTCCCGTTTGCGGCGGAAGGCTGGCGCAGGCCGTCATCAGCAGCGTCAGCGCGACGGCTTGAAATGCGGCGAACCATCTTCGAAGCGTCATCGCGTGCCCTCCGCTTGAATCGGTCATGTAGCGCGCCTAGGCGATGCTCCTTTCCCGCCGCGCCGCTTCGCTCAAACGCGCGCGCACGAAGCCGATGTGCTCGCGCAGCACGTACAGCGCATCGGCATAGGCGAGCGGCAGCCTGAGCGTATCGAGCGATTCCTCGATGTAATCGAGCTCGACGAGCAGCACGCGCCGTTCGTCTTCGCTGGTCAGTTTCATCGCGCCGCGCTCCACCGCGATCAGCGCGCCGTAGTAGCGATAGATGCGCGAGCGCACGCGCCATCGGTAGAGCGCGGGCACGACCCTGAGCGCCGGAAAGATCAAGACCGCGACGGGCAGCAACAGCACGAGCGCGCGGTCCGCGATATTCGCGAGCCAGAACGGCAACGCGCGATACAGGAAGCTCTTGCCGGAACGGTAATAGCGGCTCGCATCCTCGCTGATCGGAAACTCGTGCGCGACGGGGCTCGGGAACTGACCCGCGCGTTGCAGCAGGCCCGCCATGCCGTGCACTTCCTGCGCGGCTTCGATGAGCAGGTCCGACAGAGCCGGATGCAGGCTCGGCCGCGCGACCAGCTCGACCGTCGGGCTGACGAGATGCACGGTCTCCGGCGGAATGCGGCGGCCGAGGTCGAGCACGCCGGGCGGCAGCTCGATATCGTCGAGATAGGGAAAAATGCGCGTGTAGGCGCTCGCTTCCTTGAAGTCCATCACGGAGATGCCGGGCACGCGCAAGAGGCGCAGCATGAGTCCGCGCGTCGCGGAGTCGCCGGAGAGAAAGACCGCGTCGGCTTCGTTGCTCACGAGTTGCGTCGCGGCTTGCAGACCGTCCGTCGGCAGAAGCTGCGTGCTTCCGCCCGGATAGATGCCGTTCGCCTCGAGCAGCCTCAGCGAGAGCATGCGCGTGCCGCTGCCCTCGCGGCCGATGGCGATGCGCTTGCCTTCCAGTTGCGACAACAGCGTGAGGCCCTTGCCGCGATAGAACACGACGAGCGGCACATACGACACGCTGCCGAGCGACACCAGCTTCGACGCCTGTTCGTTCGTTGCGATACCGCCTTGCACGAGCGCGAGATCGACGCGCTGCTTCGGATCGAGCAGGCGCTCGAGGTTCTGCACGGAGCCGTCGGAGGGCAGCACTTTCAGGGTGATGCCGTTGCGCGCGAGCAGCCGGGCATATTCCTGCGAGATGACGTAGAACGAGCTGTCGGGCTGGCCCGCGCTCATCGTGATGGTCTTGGGCGGCGCGGGATCGACGAGCCAATACACGAGTGCGGCGACGATCGCGATGATCAGCACGACCGGACCGGCGGTCCAGGTGATGTCATGCAGGACCCCTTTCGCGTGATCCTGAGGCAGATGAGGACGCTTCATGCGGTGCCTCGTCATGCGCGATCGCTCACGGGTGCCTGCGCGTCGGGAAAGACATGGAGCATGTCGTGCCTGTGTCGGAAGCGGCGTTGACTCGCAGTGTAACGCTGTCCGCAGACAAAACGACAAGGCCGGTGCACGTGCGGCCGGCCTTTGCGTTTCATCGGTTGTCGTTCATGCCCAGTGCGCGGGAATCCAGACCGCGCCGACGTAGTGGCCCGGAATCCAGATTGCGCGCCGCGGCACGACGTAGACGGTCTTGATGGGCGGGGGCGGGGCGACGTAGACGGTCTTGACGGGCGGCGGGGCGACCACCACTGTCTTTGCGGGCGGCGGCGGTGCAGGCGTGACCACGACCGTCGAAGGCGGCGGGGACGGGGCGACCACGACGGTCGTCGAGGGGGGCGGAGGCGGCGGCACGATCACGGGCGCGCCGATCACCGTCGTCGAGCCGCTCACGACCGTCGTGCTCGACGTCACCGTGCCGCCGCCGACCACCGTCGTGCTGTGCGAGCCGCTTGTCGCCGTCGCGGTGCCCGAGGTCACGACGACGCCAGGCGCCACGCTCGTCGCGCTGCCCGAATGCGTCACCGTGCCGCCGTTCGCCGTATTGACCGTGCCGGAGCGGTTGCAGGTGTAGCCGCCGCAATTCGTCGACGCCGTATGCGTCGACGTGTTGCCGTTCGGCCCGGTCACCGAGCCCGACGATGAGTACTGTCCGGGAGCGGTGCGCGTGACGGTGTCGGTGCCGGTCGCGGTCTTGCCGTTCGGGCCGGTCGCGTTGCCGCTATGCGTGCAGCTGCCGCCGGCGCAGCTCGTATCGCCCGCGTGCTGCACGGAGCGGCCGTTCGGTCCGTACGCCGTGCCGGAGTTGGAGAACTGGCCGGGCGCGGTGCGCGTCACGGTGCCGGAGTTGGTGGCGACGCGGCCCCACGGATTCTCGACGCCGCCCGCATGCGAGCAGCTGCCGCCGCCGCACGAGCCAAAGTGCGCGCCCTGATATTCGCCACGGCCGGTGTAGGCCGTGCCGCCGCGCGCCCAGCCGGCGAATGCGGAGCCGCTGCACAGCGTGAGGGCGGCGGCCGTCGCGATGAGGAGCAGATGGCGTGCGCGGCGCTTCTGCGAACCTGCGTGCGAAGCGGGATCAACGCGGGCGTCTGAAGCGAAAGTCGGGCTGTTCTTCACGGAGTGTCCTTCTCGGTTTCTTGGGCCACGTTGCGTCTCGTGTGGCGACGGAAGTGACTATAGGGGAAGGGTCCGGCGAAGTCCTGCGCTAACTTGTTTCGCCCGATGTCACGCATCGAAGATCGGCGCTCTTCCCCGTGGTGTAAGGCCTTGCGGCATTTTCGACAGATCGGCGAAGGGTGCGTGCGACATGATTTCGCGCGTTGCGTCACACTAGCAGTTGCTGCCGATCAACGCATTCGTCACAACAAAGGAAGCCGAAGAGTCCACCATGTCAACGTCCACTCCGATCAGGATTGCCGTACTCGACGACTATCAGAACGTCGCGCTTTCCATGGCCGACTGGTCGCCGCTCGCCGCGCGCGCCGAGATCACCGTCTTCAACGATCACATCGCCGAACGCGACGCATTGCTCGAACGCCTGCGTCCGTTCGACGTCGTCTGCGCGATGCGCGAGCGCACACCGTTTTCGCGCGACATCATCGAGAACCTGCCGAATCTGAAGCTGATCGCATCGACCGGCGCGGCCAATGCGGCGATCGATCTGGAAGCCGCGGCCGAACGCGGCGTCGAAGTGCGTCACACGGGCTACGCGTCGACGCCGACGATCGAATTCACTTGGGCGCTGATTCTCGCGATGGTGCGCAACATTCCCGCCGAGCATCGCTCGCTCACCGAAGGCGGCTGGCAGACCGGCCTCGGCACCGAACTGGCGGGCAAGACGCTCGGCTTGCTGGGTCTCGGGCGCGTGGGTTCGGCGGTCGGCGTGATCGGCCGCGCGTTTCGCATGAACGTGATCGCGTGGAGTCAGAACCTGACGCCCGAGCGCGCGGCGGAGAAGGGCGTGCAGCTCGTCGACAGGGACACGCTCTTCAGGACCTCGGACGTGCTCTCGATTCACGTGCGTCTGAGCGAGCGCACGCATCATCTCGTCGGCGCGAAGGAGCTCGCGCAGATGAAGCCGACGAGCCGCCTCGTCAACACGTCACGCGGGCCCATCGTCGATAACGCCGCGCTTGTCGATGCGCTCAGGTCGGGCAAGCTCGCGGGCGCGGCCATCGACGTCTATGACGAAGAGCCGCTCGCCGCGGACGACCCGCTGCGCTCGCTGTCGAACGTGCTGGCGACGCCGCACATCGGTTATGTGTCGGAAGAGCTGTATCGCACGTTTTATGGCGATACCGTGCGCAATATCGTCGAATGGCTCGATACGCGGAAGGCTTGAGCCTTCGCTCATGACCTGGCGCGCCGCGTAGTCTCTTTCGATTCCTCGGGCGGCAGCAGCGAGAACAACGTTTCGACTGCCACGCTCGCGCGGCGCTTCGCGTCCGCGCGACCGACCGCGAGCTCGATGATCGCCAGCCCGACGACGAGCGCGTGCACCATCGACACGTGTTCCTTCGACACGGCGAGTCCCATCGATTCGAGCATGCGCGTGATGCGCACCGCGACGCCCTCGGCCAGCTCGCGAAACAGGCTGCGTAGGGTCGGCTCTTCGTCGGCGGCCTGCGCGAGCGCCATCAGCACGCGCGTGTTCTCGTGGCGCATCGCGACGTTCGCAATCGACGCGGCGGTGATCTTCGGCGACGGCTCGCCGGCGAAAGTATCGACGGCGGCGAGCTGGCCTTCGATCGCGGTGCGCGCAACCGCTTCGATCAACGCGAGCCGCGTCGGGAAATAGTAGGTGAGGTGACTTTGACGCACGCCCGCGCGCGCGGCCACGCGCGGTTGCGTGAAGCCCGAATAGCCCTCTTCGCGCAGCGTGGCGAGAGCGGCTTCGAGTATGGTTTGTCGGCGATCCTGCACGAGCATCTTCCGCGTTTTTGGTTAATTTACCAAACCTTAGCGCGGGGGCGGTGCTGCGTCAACCTCATCGGCTTGACTGGTTTCCGTATGAAGGCGGCTGAGGGTTGTTTGCCGGATTCGTGTCGTATTTGCGGATCTCGGCGATCGCATCCGTCGCGAGCGACTGGAGGTCGGCTTCGAGTGCATCGGCCACGCCTTTCTCATAGACTTCCTCGCCGTTCACATACAGCGTGAACGATTCGAGATATTTGGCTTTTTTCGCGCGATTTTCGATGGTTTCCCGCGTCCATCGATAGAGCGGATAGTGCTCGATGCCATCGCGCTCCGCCTGCGCCACGTAATCGGCGAAGGCATCGTACTGGCACTTCGGTTCGGCGTTGTGCTTCGCGAGCACCGTGTTGATCGGCGCAAGCTTTTCGTTCGACGGGTCCCGACGGGCCATGGTCGCGTATTCGGGCGCGAGTTTGATTCGAACTTGGTATTGCCAGGATTCGTTCATGATGTCCTTTCAGCATTGAAAGCGATGAGAACGCTTGCGTGCGGATCATGCGCTTCATGCACTACACTTCCCCTCGCATCGCGAAGCAAGCCAACCATCAATGTTCATCATTGCAGGCGACGAACAAGAGGAGGGTAACAGTGAGTCTTCGACATTCGATGTTCTGCCCATGTTGCGATAGTCAGCCGGACGCCGCAAGCCGCCGCCGCTTCCTCGCGCTGGCGGGCCAGAGCGCGGCGGCGCTCGCGCTCTTTCCGCATCTCGCCTACGCCGACGACGACGTGCCGGCAATCCCCTACGATTCCGTGCCCGATCCCGTGCGCCTGCCGCGCGACGTGTACTTCGGCGAATGCTCGGGCGTCGCGCTCAATTCGGCGGGTCACGTCTTCGTGCTTTCTCGCGGCAACAGCACGGGTCCCGCATACGGGGCGGCCGCGGCCCAGTTGCTGGAGTTCGACCGCAACGGACGCTTCGTGCGCGAGATCGGGCATAACCTCTATGCATGGTCGTTCGCGCATACGGTCAAGGTGGATCGGCAGGACAACGTCTGGGTCACCGACAAGGGCTCGGACATGATCATCAAGTTCACGCCCGAAGGCCGCGTCGCGATGGTGTTCGGCCGCAAGCAGGAGGCGTCGGACGAAGAGACCGCGCCGCTCAAGCATCCGAATCCGCCGCTGCCATCCGAGCCCGGGCGCTTTCGTCAGGTCACCGACGTTGCGTGGGACACCGCCGGCAATACCTATATCAGCGACGGCTACATCAACTCGCGCGTGGCGAAGGTCGACAGGGACGGCAACTGGCTCAAATCCTGGGGCGAGCGCGGCAAGGGGCCGGGGCAGTTCCATACGCCGCACAGCATCGCGGTCGATGCGAACAACATGGTCTATGTCGCCGATCGCAGCAACCGCCGCATTCAGGTGTTCGACGGCGAAGGCAATTTTCAGCGCCAGTTCACGATCGATGTGCCCGTGCCGCCCGATGCGCGTCCGGCCATCGGCAACATGCCCGATGAAGCGGCGATCGCGGCCGGCACCTTCGCGCCCGGCTCACCGTGGGCCATCTGCATTTCGCCGGGTCCGAATCAGGTGCTGTACTGCGCCGACGCGTTTCCCGGGCGCATCTACAAGCTCTCGCTCGACGGCAAATTGCTCGGCGTGCTCGGGCGATCGGGCAAGCAGTTGAAGCAATTCGGCTGGATCCATGAAATGGCGTGTCCCGCGGAAGGCACGCTATTCGTCGCTGAATTGCTCAACTGGCGTGTGCAGAAGCTCGTGCTGCACGCGTGAATGCGCGTCTTGCCCGCATCGTCATTTGGGGGGCTTTCCGCGCATCGACATGATCGGCGTCGGCTGCGCGTCGCGGCGATCTTCGCGCCATGCGCGCAGCGTGTCGAGCGCGACCGAGTTGCGCACGTAGCGATGCCACACGAACGCGAGATCGAAGATCAGGATCGCGAGCCACCACGCATAGAGGAAGAACAGGCCGCCGAGCACGACGGGCCATAGCGGCTTGCCGGACAGATCGCCCCATAGCCTCACGCCGACGATGAGCACCATCATCAGCGCGCCGAGCGCGACGAGGATGCGCCGGCCCACGCGCGGCTTGCGCGGCGCGACCCAGCCGCTGATGGCGCATATGAGTCCGGCAAGGACGAAGACCGCTTTGCCGACGACGGGATCGGCGTCGTCGCGATGCAGGAGATCCGCGAACGGGCTCGCGAGGAATGCCGCCACGCCGCTCAACAGCACGAACCAGAAGATGAGCGCGCCCGCCGCGAATGCCGCGAGCGCGACGATGCGCCATCGCAGCCACGCGCCCGTGCGCCGCGCGCCGCGTGCCTTGACGAGACGCGGTATGCGCGCGGCGACCGTCGTGCCCATCAGCAGGCAGGCGAGTGCGAACACCGAGCGCGTGAGATAGATGAACTCGGGCGCGGTGCTCGAGCCGCCCGCGCCCGAATCCGACGAGGCCGTGACCGCCTTGTAGATGAAGAACACCGCCGCGAGATGCAGCGCGAAGCTGAGCAGATAGGGAATCGCCGTGCTGACGATGCCGCGAAGACGCCTGTTTTCCGGGGCTTTCGCGGCGTTTTTTCCGAGCACGACGTTCTCGATGAAATGACCGAAGACGTCGGCATCGGTCCAGTAATCGGTATGCGCCTTGCCTGGCATCCAGTAGCGCGAGAAGCCGATGTCGTGCGCCGGCTCGAACTCGAACGCCTGGCAGCCGTGATGACCGAGATACGCGCGCGCCGTATCGAGCGCGAAGCCGACCGGGTCGCCGAAGTCGTAATAGTTGCGCCACTTGATGCGCGAGGGCAGCGTGACCGGTCCGCCGGGACGCTCGCTTTGCGTGACTGCTTCCCCCTGCATCTCGCTCTTGAGCGTCATGCCTTCCCAGAGCTTGGGCCACAGGAGGATGTGCTTGTCGATCGGCGAGCCGATGGTCATGAAGCCGCGCAGGCTTTGCACCCAGGCGGTGCTGATCGCCTGCTTGCCGTCCTTCGGGTCCGTCACGGTCGGCGTGGACAGCGCCTGCAAAATGCCGAGAAAGCTGATCACGGTGCCTTCGCTATGCGCGACGATATAGACCTCGGGCGCACAATCGCAACGCGCGGTCACGAGCGCGACGAGGCGCTCCATTACGCGATGGAAGCGAAAGACGATGGTGTCGCGATGCTGTTTGAAATCGGCGACGAGCTGCACGTCGCCGACGTAGTCGCGCAGCATGGGCGCGAGATCAAACTTGAAGATGCCCGCCTTCTCCGCGACCGAGAGCAGGCTCTGCATGACGGCCACCGTCTCGACGATTTCCTCGACGACGCCCGACGCCAGCGAGAAATCGGCGGGCTCGAGCTTGCGCTCCTCGACGTTGAGCATGTAGGTCGCCTGCGCGCGGCTCACGATGGAAAGGCCCCACGCCTTGCTTTCCTCGAGCGTGTCGTCCTGCTTCACGACCTCGCGCGGAATGTCGGCCCAATACACTTCGGCGAAGCCGAGCGCCGAATAGAACGCGCGTTGCTCGGCGGTGTACGGGCCGCCGGGCGGCAGATCGAGCTGGCGCACGTCCACTTCGCCGACGCCCGCGATGTCGAAATAGCCGAGCGGCATGACGGGCAACGGCGGGTCGTAGCGCGCACCGAACCGGCTCGCGACCGAGCGCACCGTGTCGCTGTGCAGCTGATTGCCGATGCCGTGTATCGCGACGACGATCTTCTGCACGCGCGGCGCGATCGGCACCTCGGGCATGCGTGCGGCGGACGATGTGTGCGATGCGCCTGGCGCGCCGCTCTGGTTGTCGTCGTCGAGGGATGAGGCGTTCATGTGCGTCTCCCGGTGGCCTTTGGATGGCGCTTCTTCGTGTCCCGACCGTTGCGCCGCGCGCGCCCGCATCCGGCATCGGCGGCGTTCGCCTGCTCGATGCAGATTAGTCTATTTTTAAGACAAGAGAACGAAATGATTGCCGCGATGCATTCGGAGCGGATCGCGCCGGCGGCATTTTGCATGCGTGATAAAGAATGCAAACGGCGCGGCGGTCGAATGCATGCAACATCAGCCGCCGCGTGCGAGCCCTGTTTCCATCGCCACGCCGTTCCACAGATGCATCGCCGCGTATGCGCGCCACGGCCGCCAGCGTTCGGTGCGCGCGCGCTGCTGAGCGGGCTTCGCGAGCGAGGGGTCGCGCTTTGCGATCGCCTGCATGAGCACGAGATCCGCGTCGGGCCATGCATCGGGATCGCGCAAGGCGCGCATCGCGACATAGCCGACGGTCCACGGCCCGATCCCCGGCATGGCGAGCAGCTCGCGCCTGACTTGCTCCGGATCGGCGCCCGGCGCATCGAGCGGCAGTGCGCCCGTCGCGACCGCTTGAGCGAAGCGCTGCACCGTCTCGATGCGTTTCGTCGGCATGCCGATCTTCTCCAGATCGGCGGCGGCGAGCTCGGCGGGCGTGGGAAAGCGCCACGCGGTGCCTTCGTGCGGATGACCTTCTATGCGCTTGCCCGCGCGCTGCACGATGCGGCTCATGATCGTCGACGCGCCTTTCACGCTCACCTGCTGCCCGACGATGGTCCGCACCACCAGTTCGAAGCCGGACCACGCGCCCGGCACGCGCAAGCCGGGCGCGGCCTCGACGAGCGGCGCGAGCACCGGATCAACGGAAAGGCAGCGGGCGATCTCGCGCGGGTCCGCATGCAGGTCGAACATGCGCGCGAGCGGGATGGCCAGCTCTTCCGCATGACGCGCCGCGGCGCCCTCGACGGTCACGATGAGGCGATGCCTGCGTTCGTGCGGCCTGACTTCGACAGTGCCGTCGTCGCCGCGCCATTCGATCACGCGGCGATAGACGCCGTCTTCGGCCGACTCCACGCCCGCCGACGCGCGTCCGCCGATGAATTTCAGCATGCGCGTCCAGTCGAAGGGCCGCCTGAAGGGCAGTTCGAGCGTGGCGGACGAATTGTTCAATGTCGAATGCATTTTGAATGCCGGGCGCGAGATGGTCGATTGCATGCAGATGTTACCTTGGCGAGCCCGCGTCCACGGCGGTGGCGCGGACGATCGGTCACCCGCGGCGGCGCTCATTTTTCGCTAACTCTCGGCGATGACAATGCTTTTCACGGGCAGCGCATGACGCAGCCAAACGAACGAGTCCCCTGACCCAGGCAAAGGAGCCGAACATGAACGCCATCTCGATCAGCATCGTCGCCATCGTCCTTACTGCGGCGCTTGCCGCCATCGCGCCCGTCAAGCATTACGCGCAGCATGAGATCGCGGTATTGAGCGCGCCTGCGGCGAGCACGCGCGCGCAAGTGCGACCTGGCGACGGTAGTGGACTGACGGCGTGAGCGCGCGCTCGTTTGCGGCGCCTTGTGCCGTCAGGGGCGCTGCGCGAGCTCCAGCGTGCTCGTGTTCACGAGCTGCCTGAACTCGGGATCCTGAGAAAGGGTTTGACGCGCGTTCGTGACCAGTTGGGGACGGCGGTCCCATTGATCCGAGCGCACGATGCAGCGCGAAAGCACGTCGGTATAGATGGGACGAAGCCCCTCGCGGTCATGCGCCGCGGTGAGCCGGGCGATGCGGACTTTTTCGTCGTGCGTGAGTCCGCGTGTGAGGCAATCGACGGTCTGGCGGTCCATTGCGGCCTGCGCCGCGTCGAATTCCGGCGAGCGGTAGAAGGTAAACCCCGTGATGACGAGCAGCACGCCGAGCGCGACGCACGCCCCTCGAATCTCGATCAACGTTTTCCCCGGTTGAAGGCTCTGACGGCCTTAGGCTTTTATCGTACCTTACCTTCAGCGGACGCGTGCGACCGTTCGATCAATCAGTGTTGCCCGTCGCGCGTTCGGCCCGCTCCGTCGCCCGCTTCTTCGGCGCCGGGGCTTTCACCGTCGTCAACGTGCGCTCGGCGAGCACCGCGTCGCGCTTCGACAGCAGGTGCTTGCGCAGAATCTCGCCCATGCGTCTGCCATCGCGCGTTTCCAGCGCCTCGATCATCTCTTCGTGATCGCGAATGGCGCTATCCCACTTGGGCGTCTGGAAGTTCGAGCGAAAACGCAGCGCCATGAGGCGTCGGTTGATGGACACGTACGTCTGGCGCAGGGCCGTGTTGCGGGCGGCTTCGTTGATCTTGTCGTGAATGGCCTGATTGCGACTGTAGTAGCCGGAGAGGTCGTTCTGTGCGCGGCAGGCGAGCATCGCATAATGCAGCGCCTTGATCTCCGCGATCTCGAGCGGCGTGATGCGCTCGCACGCAAGCTCCCCCGAGAACGCTTCCAGGCCGCTCATCAGTTCGAACATTTCGCGGATCTCGAACTCGCTCATCTGCGACACGGACGCGCCCCGGTTCGGCGAAATCTCGATCAGCCCCTCGGCGGCCAGCACCTTCAGTGCCTCGCGCAGCGGCGTGCGGGAGATGCCGAGCGTCTCGCACAGCTTGCGCTCGTTGAGCTTCACGCCGGGCGCGAGCAAACCCTCGACGATGAAGCCGCGCAAATGGTCCACGACAGTGTCGTGCAGGCGCAGTCGCTCCACCTTCGGCAGCGATTGTGCAACGTGCGTTTGTGGCAAATCGGGATTTTGCATTCAATACCTCGAATCCGTTTCCGGCAATTTTAACCCAGTGATAACGGAAAAAAACGCCAGCGGGTTATCCCTAGGCCGTTCGGCCTATGTATTCCTTTACGGCGGCAGAACGCTGCGTTATTGTATTTTGCATGCAAAATTACATTTAAGGACGTGTACTCATGCTCAAGCTCGATTTCCACCCCGCTGGCCGTCACTTTTTGCAGATTCCCGGGCCGAGCCCGGTGCCCGACCGAATCCTGCGGGCGATGAGCTATCCGACGATCGATCATCGGGGTCCGGAGTTCGGCGCGCTGGGCCTGAAGGTCCTCGACGGCATCAGGAAGATCTTCAAGACGAGCCAGCCGGTGGTGATCTATCCGGCGTCGGGCACGGGTGCATGGGAAGCGGCGCTCTGCAATACGTTGAGCCCGGGCGATACCGTTCTGATGTACGAGACCGGCCATTTCGCGACGCTGTGGAAGAAGATGGCGGAGAACCTCGGTCTCAAGCCCGAGTTTCTGGGGCTGCCGGGCATCGAAGGCTGGCGGCGCGGCGTGCAGGCCGACATGATCGAAAAGCGCCTGCGCGAGGACACGCGGCATGCGCTCAAGGCGGTCTGCGTCGTGCATAACGAAACGTCGACCGGCGTGACCTCGGATATCGCCGCCGTGCGCCGCGCCATCGACGCCGCCGCGCATCCCGCGCTGCTGATGGTCGATACGATCTCGGGTCTCGCCTCGGCCGACTATCGCCACGACGAATGGGGCGTCGACGTGACCGTTTCGGGCTCGCAGAAAGGCCTGATGCTGCCGCCGGGGATCAGCTTCAACGCCGTGTCGGAGAAGGCGCGCGCCGCGTCCGAACGCGCGACGCTGCCGCGCGCGTTCTGGGACTGGACCGACATCATCGAGATGAACAAGCAGGGCTACTGGCCCTACACGCCGAACACGAATCTGCTGTACGGCCTTTCCGAAGCGCTCGACATGATCCTCGGCGAAGGGCTCGACAACGTGTTTGCGCGGCATCAGCGGCTCGCGGCGGCATGCCGCGCGGCGGTTACGGCGTGGGGACTCGAGATCCAGTGCGCGGATCCGGCCGTCTATTCGCCGGTGCTGACGGGTGTGATGACGCCCGAAGGCGTCGATGCCGATGCGGTGCGCAAGCTCATCTACGAGCATTTCGACCTGTCGCTCGGCATGGGGCTCGGCAAGGTGAAGGGCCGCATGTTCCGCATCGGCCATCTGGGCGATTGCAACGATCTCACGCTGATGGCCGCGCTCTCCGGCTGCGAGATGGGGCTGAAGCTCGCGGGCGTCGAGCTGAAGGGCAGCGGCGTCGGGGCGGCGATGGATTATCTGACGAGCCACGTCGCGAAGCCCGCGCTGAAGGCGGCCGCATGAGCGCCGCGTTCGACGCCGACGCGCTCGCGCGGCTCTTCGTCGAGGCGCGCGCTCATCGCGCGAAGCTGGACACGCTGGCGGAGGGCGCGCGCCCTTCGAACGCCGACGAAGCCTACGCCGCGCAGGAAGCGACGCTGCGTTTGCTTCATGCCGGCATCGGCGGCTGGAAGGTCGGCGCCAAGTCGCTCGACGGACCGATTCAGGGCGCACCGCTTCCCGCGGACGGCGTGCATGGTTCCGGCGCGCGTCTCGCCGTGCATGCGTTCGGCAAGACTGGCCTCGAACTTGAAGTGGCGTTCAGACTCGGCCGGCGTTTCGAGCCTGGCAGCGGTCCCTACCGCGACGAAGACGTGCTGGGTGCAATCGAGTCCGTGCATGCGGCGATCGAAGTGGTGGCGAGCCGCTTCGCCGCCTGGCCCGATGTCGAGAAACCGTGGCAGCTGGCGGACCTGCAGAATCACGGCGCGCTGATCGTGGGCGAGGGCGTGCCGTACGACGCGGCATTTCCCTTCGTGTCGCCCGCAATGACCTTCACGTTCGACGGCGCGCCGCTCTTTCAGGGCGAACCGGCAAACCCGGCGGGCGACCCGCGCCGTCTGCTCGCATGGACGGTGAATCACAGCGTATCGCGCGGGCTCGCGATCGAGCCCGGGACCGTGCTCACGGCGGGGTCGTACACCGGCATCGCCTTTTCCGATGCGCCCGGCATAGCGCTCGGCGCCATCGAAGGCCTGCGGCCCGTCGAATTGCATTTCGCATAACGCATTACGCATTCAACCGCTACCGGCACTCAACCACAGAGACGATGCTCAACTCTCCCGCCGACCGACTCGTCAAGCCGATTCATCTGATGCCCGCTTCCGCCCGCGCGCGGCTCGTGTCCGCGCCGACGCCGCTGCAGGCGCGCTTGCAGCGCGAGCTGAAGGGCGACGTGCTGTTCGATCGCGCATCGCGCGGGCGCTATGCCACCGATGCGTCGATCTATCAGATCATGCCGGTCGGCGTCGTCGTGCCGAAGGATCAGGAGGATTTGCGGCTTGCATTGCGGATCGCGGCGGATGGCCGGGCGAGCGTGCTGGCGCGTGGCGCGGGCACGAGCCAATGCGGGCAGACGGTGGGCGAGGCGCTCGTCATCGACACGACGAAATGGCTCAACAACATCATCCGCTTCGACAAGGACGCACGCACGGTAACGGTCGAGCCGGGCGTCGTGCTCGATCATCTGAACGCCTGGCTGAAGCCGCATGGGCTGTGGTTTCCGGTGGACGTATCGACGAGCGCGCAATGCACGATCGGCGGCATGGCCGGCAACAACTCCTGCGGCTCGCGCTCGATGGAATACGGGATCATGGTGCACAACGTCGAGGCGATCGATGCGATCCTCGCCGATGGATACGAGACGCGCTTCGGCAAACTCTCGAGCATGACGGCCGATGCGCGCACGCGCGATCTCGTCGACGGCGTGCGCGGCATCGCGCTGCGCGAGCGGAACGAGATGCGCGAGCGCATCCCGAAGGTGCTGCGTCGCGTAGCCGGCTACAACCTCGATCTCTTCGATTGCCAGAGCCCGCTGCCTTTCAGCGATGGCGGCGAGCCCAATCTCGCGAATCTGCTCGTCGGCTCGGAGGGCACGCTCGCGTTCAGCCGTCAGCTGACGTTGAAGCTGGCGCCACTGCCCGCGCACAAGATGCTGGGCGTGGTGAACTTCCCGAGTTTCTACGCGGCGATGGAGATGACGCAGCACATCGTGAAGCTCGGACCCGTTGCGGTCGAACTGGTCGATCGCACGATGATCGATCTCGCGATGTCGAATCCCGCGTTCCGGCCCGTGATCGAGAAGGCGTTGGTGGGTGAGCCGCAGGCGGTGCTGCTCGTCGAATTCGCGGGCGAGGATCGCGATACGCAGGTGGCGAAGCTCGCGCAACTCGTCGAACTGATGGGCGATCTCGGCTTGCCCGGCTCGGTCGTACAGATGCCCGGCGCAGACCCGCAAAAGGCATTGTGGGAAGTACGCAAGGCAGGCCTGAACATCATGATGAGCATGAAGGGCGACGGCAAGCCGGTGTCCTTCATCGAGGATTGCGCGGTGCCGCTCGAGCATCTCGCCGAATATACGGGTCGTCTGACCGAAGTCTTCCGGAAGCATGGAACGGAAGGAACCTGGTACGCGCATGCGAGCGTCGGCACGCTGCATGTGCGGCCGATTCTCGACATGCGCCGCGACGGGGCCAGCAAGATGCGCGCGATCGCGGAAGAGGCCGCGGCGATGGTGCGCGAATACAAGGGCGCTTATTCGGGTGAGCACGGCGATGGTCTGTGCCGCGGCGAGTGGGTCGCATGGCAGTACGGTCCGCGCATCAACGAAGCGTTTCGCGACATCAAACGACTGTTCGATCCCGAGAACCGCTTGAGTCCGGATCGAATCGTCGCGCCGCCGAAGATGGACGATGCCGCCAATTTCCGCTTTCCGCCGTCTTATCGCGAGCGCGCATTCGAGCCGCGCCTCGACTGGTCCGCGTGGAACGTCACGCGCGATCCGTCGACGGGTGAAGAGGGCGCGCCGGGATCGGGCGGCGATCTCGCGGACGGCCTCACGAAAGCAGTCGAGATGTGCAACAACAACGGCCATTGCCGCAAGTTCGATGCGGGCACGATGTGCCCGAGCTATCGCATCACGAAGGACGAGCAGCATGTGACGCGCGGCCGCGCCAATACCTTGCGGCTCGCATTGTCGGGGCAGCTCGGTGAGGACGGTTTCGCGAGCCAGGACGTCAAGGACGTGCTCGACTTGTGCGTGTCGTGCAAGGGCTGCAAGCGCGATTGCCCGACGGGCGTCGACATGGCGCGCATCAAGATCGAGGCGCGCGCGGCCTGGACGAAACGTCATGGCGTGCGCATGCGCGAGCGTCTCATCGCGTTTCTGCCGCGCTACGCGCCGCTCGCGAGCCGCATGCCCGCGCTTGCGGGCGCTGTCGAATCGGGCATGCCAGGCGTGGCGCGCTGGCTCAAGACGAAGCTCGGCCTCGCGCCGCAACGCGAATTTCCGCGCTTCAGGAAGCCCTTTCTCTCGGACACGACGAGCAAACCAGTTGCATCCGCAACCAATGAAGTCCTGCTCTTCGTCGATACGTTCAACAACTATATGGAACCCGACAACGCGCGTGCAGCGAAACGCGTGCTCGAAGCGGCGGGTTATGCGGTTCGTCTGAACGTGAACGCGGGCGAGCGGCCGTTGTGCTGTGGACGCACTTTCCTGTCGGCCGGTCTCGTCGACGAGGCGAAGGCGGAAGCGCGGCGCACGCTCGACGCGCTTCTGCCCCATGTCGAACGCGGCGTTGCGGTCGTCGGGCTGGAGCCATCCTGTCTGCTCTCGCTACGCGATGAATTTCTCGCCTACGGCTATGGCGATGCCGCGCACAAGCTCGCGGAGGCATCGTTTCTCTTCGAGGAATTTCTCGTGCGCGAACACGCGGAAGGGCGATTGCATCTGAAGCTCGGGCCTCTGGACAAGTCGAAGGCGCTGCTGCACGGGCATTGCCATCAGAAGGCGTTCGATGCCGTGCGTCCGGTCGAAAAAGTGCTCGGCTGGATTCCCGGGCTGGATGTGCAGACGATCGAATCGTCCTGCTGCGGCATGGCCGGCAGCTTCGGCTATGAGGCGGAGCATTACGAAGCATCGCAGGCGATGGCCGAGTTGTCGTTACTGCCGGCGGTGCGGGCGGCAGAGGATGCGTTGATCGTCGCGGACGGGACGAGCTGCCGTCATCAGATCGCGGACGGCGCGCAAAGAGAGGCGTTGCACGTTGCGCGCGTGCTGGCGATGGCGCTCGATTCAACGGACTGACGACAGATTCATTAACCAGAGCACAACAGCGGATAGCAACGAGCCGCGATCAGGAGACAAGCCATGACATCACCGCGCAAACCACGCATTCGCAAGCTGCGCCGCAGGACGCAGTAGGCGCGCAGATCGATCCGCAGTCCTCATCCGACGCACCCCAGGGAAGTTCCGCATTCCGTGACATCCGGCGCCTCTCGATGATCCGAAGGCTCCCGGCTCACGCACGCGGCTACACAAGGAGACGAAGATGTTCCGTCGAGCCACGACGCGCGTTCTGCTGCTGCTATGCGCGATGTATTTCATCACCTATATCGACCGCGTCAATGTCAGCACCGCGGCGAGCCAGTTCGGCGCGGAGCTGGGCCTCTCGCATACGCAGGTCGGTTTCGTGTTTTCCGCGTTCGCGTATCCGTATCTTGTATTCCAGATCATCGGCGGATGGGTCGGCGACCGTTTCGGGCCGCGTCGCACGCTTACGCTCTGCGCGATCATCTGGGCAGGCGCCACCGTGCTGACGGGTCTCTCGGGCGGCTTCGTCTCGCTGATCGTCGCACGCGTGCTGCTCGGCCTCGGCGAAGGCGCGACTTTCCCGACCGCGACGCGCGCCATGTCCAACTGGATGCCCTCCGACCAGCGCGGTTTTGCACAAGGCATTACGCATGCAGCGTCGCGCATCGGCAATGCGGTCGCGCCGCCGCTCATCGTCTGGCTGATGGTCGCGACGAGCTGGCGCGGCGCCTTCGTCATCACGGGCGTCGTGAGCTTTCTGTGGGCGATCGCGTGGGTCTTGTACTTCCGCGACAATCCGCGCGATCATCCGCGCATCACGGAATCGGAATGCGCGACGCTCGTCACTTATACAGGCGTGAAGGAGCGCGCGCCCGTGCCATGGCGCACGCTGCTCGGCCGCATGGCGCCCGTCACTGCCGTGTACTTCTGCTATGGCTGGGTGCTGTGGCTTTTTCTCGGCTGGATTCCGCAGTATTTTCTGCACAGCTATCATATGGAGCTCGGCAAATCCGCGCTCTTCGCCTCCGGCGTGTTCTTTGCGGGCGTGCTCGGCGACTGGCTCGGCGGTTCCGTCACCGACCGCATCCTGAGAAAGAGCGGCAACGTCCGGCTCGCGCGCAACGTGATGGTCGGCGTGTGCATGCTGCTTACGCTGCTGTCGCTCGCGCCGATCATGCTCGTGTCTAACATCTCGATCACGCTGGCGGCGCTCTGTCTTTCTGCCGGCTTCTTCTTCAACGAAATGACGATCGGCCCGATGTGGTCCGTGCCGATGGACATCGCGCCGAAACACGCGGGCACCGCCTCCGGCATCATGAATTCGGGCTCGGCGCTCGCCGCGATCATCAGCCCGGTCTTGGGCGGCTGGCTGATCGACCGCACCGGCAACTGGAACCTGCCGTTCACCGTGTCGATGATCCTGATGGCGGTGGGCATCATCCTCTCGTTCACGATGCGCCCCGACCGCGTCCTCGACGTGGAAGAGGAACAACCGGACGCGGCGCAGGTGCGCAAGTTCGTGTGACCGGGCGACGCCCGCGGGCGTCGCGGTTCGATGCATTCTGCATGCATCGAACCGCATCGGAACAATGCATGCAATATTCAATTCAAGGAGGCGATGTGGCGGAACCATCCATCCTGATCGAGCGCGAGGGCGATATCGCCACGGTCGTCATCGACCGCCCCGAGAAGCTCAATGCGATGACCAAGCCTCTGTGGCGCTCGCTGGGGGAGACCATGGAAAGGCTCTCCGGCGACGACTCTTTGCGCTGCATCGTATTGCGCGGCGCGGGCGAGAAAGCGTTTTCGCCGGGCAACGACATCGGCGAGTTCCGGACTGACCGCGCCAATGTCGAGCAGGCGAAGGCATACGGCGCGATCATGCATCGCACGTTGAATGCGTTGCGCGAGTGCCGCCATCCGATCGTCGCGATGATTCACGGCATTTGCGTCGGCGGCGGCCTCGAGATCGCGGCGATGTGCGACCTGCGCATCTGCGGCGAATCGAGCCGCTTCGGCGTGCCCATCAAGAACCTCGGCCTCGTGATGGCGCATGCGGAAATGGATGGCCTCGTGAGGCTCGCGGGACCGGCGGTCGCACTCGAGATTCTTCTCGAAGGCCGCATCTTCGGCGCGCAGGAGGCGCTTGCGAAAGGGCTCGTCACGCGCGTCGTCGCGGACGGCGAAGTCACGGCGCACACCTGCGAGACCGCGCGGCGCATCGCCGATGGCGCGCCGCTCGTCGCACGCTGGCACAAGCGGTTCGTGCGTCGCGTGATGGATTCCGCGCCGCTCACCGAAGAAGAACTCGACGAAGGCTTCGCCTGCTTCGGCACGGAAGATTTCCGCATCGGCTATCAGGCCTTTCTCGACAAGATCAAACCGCAATTCAAGGGACGTTGAATCATGGCAGACACGAAACCAGTTGCCGCGCCGGGCACGGGACCGCTTGCGGGCATGCGTGTGATCGAGCTCGCGCACATCATGTCGGGGCCGATCTGCGGGATGATGCTCGCGGACATGGGCGCCGACGTCATCAAGGTCGAAAAGATTCCCAATGGCGACGATTGCAGGCGCTTCGCGCCGATCCTCGCGAGCGGCGAGTCCGCATCGTTCATGATCGTGAACCGCAACAAGCGCGGCATCGCACTCAATCTCAAGACGGAAGGCGGCAAGGAAGTGCTCAGGAAGATGCTCGCGAGCGCGGACGTCGTGACCGAGAACTATCGGCGCGGCACGATGGAAAAGCTCGGCATGGGCTACGAAACGCTCAAGGCGGCGAACCCCGGGCTCATCTATTGCGCGATCTCGGGTTACGGACGCAGCGGGCCCATGGCGGACAAGGGCGGTTTCGATCTCATCGCGCAAGGTTTGAGCGGGCTGATGAGCATGACCGGCGAGCCGGGCCAGGCGCCGATCAAGGCAGGCTCGCCCGTCACCGACATCAACGCGGGCATTCTGGCGGCGCTCGGCGTCAGCGCGGCGTATGCGAGGAAGCAGGCCACCGGCCTCGGGCAGATGGTCGATACATCGCTTTTCGAAGCCGGCCTGCAGCAGATGTACTGGGCCTTCGCCAACTACTTCGCCGATGGCACCGTCTTGCCCAAAGCCGGATCTGCCAATCCGACGAGCGCGCCGTATCAGGCATTCCGCACGCGCGACGGCTGGGTCAACATCGGCGCGGCGAATCAGAGCAATTACGAGCGACTCGTCGGCGTGTTGAACATTCCTGGCCTGGCCGAAGACGAGCGCTTTCAGACCAACGCGGGGCGGCTGAAACATCGCGAGGCGCTGGTCGGGATTCTGACGGCGCGGCTCGTCGAGCGGACCACCGACGAATGGCTCGCGTGCTTCGACGAAATCGGCTTGCCGAGCGGCGCGGTGCTGGGCGTACCGGAAGCGTCGTCGCATGAACAGGCCATCGCGCGCGGGATGATCGTCGAAACCGAGCATCCGCTCGCGGGCCCGATGCGCGGCATCGGCTTGCCGATACATTTTTCGGAGGGCTGCACGAAGGCGTCGCGCCCCGCGCCGCTGCTCGGACAGCACACGGGAGAGGTGCTCGGCGAATACGGCTTCGACGACGCGCGCATTCAGGCGCTCAAGGACGAAGGCGCGATTCTGGAAACGGAAGTTCCGGCTTGAGTCCTGACTGCGGCCATATTGCGCTATGCATTCATCATGCAGAATGCAGCGATATGATCGAGGCTTGACGATACTTCACCGCCACCCTTCACCATGACACTCGCCCCTCCGCCCGCCGCTCGCGTAGGCGACTCGCTTGCATCGGTCGCCACGCCTTCCCTGATGATCGACCTCGACGCCTTCGACGCCAATCTCGCGGCGATGACCGCGTTCGCCGCGCGCCACGGCGTCGCGCTGCGACCACACGCGAAGGCGCACAAGTCCAGCGAGATTGCGAAGCGTCAGGTCGAAGCGGGCGCGGTCGGCGTGTGCTGTCAGAAGCTTTCCGAGGCGTATCCGTTCGCGGCGGCCGGGATCGCGAGCATCCACGTCAGCAACGAGTTCGTCGGCGCCGACAAGCTGGCGATGGCCGTCGAGCTCGCCGCGCACGTGCGGCTGTCGGTTTGCGTGGATGCATTGCCACAAGTGCTGGCGTTGGGCATCGCGGCGGCGCGCGCGGGCGTGACGATCGACGTGCTGCCCGAAGTCGATGCCGGTCAGCATCGCTGCGGCGTGACGAGCGAAGACGCGCTCCTCGCGCTCGTGGACGGCATCGCCGCGCAGAATGCGCTGCGCTTCGCGGGCATTCAGGCGTATCACGGCGGCATCCAGCACGTCGCCGACTGGAACGCACGCAAGACCGCAGCCGGTCACGCGGCGGAAATCGCCGCAAGCTACGTGCGCGCGCTCGATGCACGCGGCGTGCGCTGCGGCATCGTGACGGGCGGCGGCACCGGCACGGTCGAGTTCGATGCCGCGAGCGGCGTCTATACCGAAGTTCAGCCCGGTTCGTATCTCTTCATGGACGGTGACTACGGCGGCCTCGGGTGGGGCGGCGAATTGCGCTGGCGCCATAGCCTGTTCGTGCTCTCGACGGTGATGAGCGCGACTCGCCCCGGCATGGCCGTGTGCGATGTCGGCCTGAAGGGACTCGCGGTGGATTCGGGCTTGCCGCGCAGTGCGCTCTGGCTCGATGGAAGCGCCGAGCCCGCGCTGACCTATATCGCGGCGAACGACGAGCACGGCATGTTGCAGGCGCAAGGCATGCCCGAAGAAATCTTCACGGCGCTCGTCGGCGAGCGGTTGCGCCTGCCGCCCGGGCATTGCGATCCGACGGTGAATCTCTACGACCAATATGTCTGCTATCGAGGCGAACGCGTGGCCGACATCTGGCCGATCGACGCGCGCGGCCTTTCGCGTTAAGCGCTCGGCTCCTTGAGCGGATAGATGGTCGAAATCAGTGCGTCGAGATCGGCGACGATGAGGCCGGCGACGAACTGCGCCACTTCCTGTGCGCCGTGGCTCGGCTCGCGCGCGGCCAGCGCGTCCTTCAGTTCGTTCACCGACGCGCGTGCGCGTGCGAGCTTCGCTTCGTCCTGATGAGTCGAAGCGAGCACGCTAGCCAGTGTTTCGAAGAGCGCCTGCAACGCGCGGCCCGTATCGCCGAGCCGGGCCGCACACGTCTCGCTGTCGAGGCGAGCCACCGCCTTGGCGAGAAAGAGCGCATCGCTGTGCAGGCGGCGCAGGAAAGGCGCGGCCTTGTCGATCGCATCCGAGCGGCGATTCTGCACGAGCACGATGATGTGCTCGCGTTCGGCTTCTTTCAACGCATCGTCGAGCGCCTTCTGCGCATCCGTGCTTTTCGATTCGAGGCGCATCGCGCGGGCTTCGTCGTGCTCGCCGGACAGATACAGTCCGATCAGTTGACCCAGGCTCCTCAAGGTGTCGGCGACGCTGCGATGCGCTGCCTTGAGCGCGCGATTCGGCCAGATTGCCGACACCACGAACGCCGATGCCGCGCCGATCAATATCTCCAATACGCGATGCAAGGGCCGCTCGAAAGGCGAGCCTTCGCCTGCCGGAATCAGTACGACGATCACGAGCGTGACGCATGCGAGTCTCAACGCGGGACGTTTCGCACTCAGCGCGGCGAGCGGCACGAGCGCGACGGCGAACACCGCGAGCGGCGGCGCGCCGCGCTCCATCGCGACGATGCCGAGCACGCCCGCCACCGCGCCGATGCATGCGCCGATGATCTGGTCGCGCGCCGTATCGACCGCTTGCGTGAGGCTCGGCTGCGTCACGATGACGAGCGTCGTGATGAGCGCCCAGTAGCCCTCCGGCAGCGCGGCGAGACGCGCTGCGGCGTAGCTGATCGCGCAGCTCATCAGCGTGCGCAAGAGGCGTCTTGCTTCGGGCGCGCCGAAGAAGGCGCGCAGGTGGCGTCGAGTGCGGGTGATCGCTGTCATGCGCTCTGTGTCGTTGACGAACTGGATATGCGGCGAAGACGCGACGCATGTGCGCGCGGTCGGTGCTGCATTATGCCAAGTGCCACGCACGGCGCGTGATGAAGAAGGCGCTAACGGACGAACGGACAACAGAGAACGAGGCGGCATACATGCCCGATCTTGCAGGGCATGCTGCTGCCTCGATGTCGCGACGAACCGAAGACTGACGAAGCGTCAGGGGGTGTCAGGTAAGAATCGGCACCGCTTCGATCAACGCGAGCCCGAGTAACGCCCCGATGGCTGCGCTGATGAGCTTCGGATGCCAGCGGTCCAGATGCAGCGCCGTGAGCAGCGCGCCGATCAGGATGACGCCGAGCAAGGCGAAAACCACGACAAGATAGCCGATTTCAAATTCGTTGTTGATGAGCACGACGCTGGCCTCCCGCCGGCACGAGCCGGCCCGACTTGCGCATTGCGCCGCCTCGCGGCTCATGTCGATCCGCTCGCGCGACAACTTGATTATATATCACATTGTGATGCAATCAAGGTCGCGCGGCGGATGTGCGCATGCGGAATCTAATGTGCGGGTCCGGCGTTGAGCGGCAACTTGGAGGCGCGCGCGCTGTCGGCCGTCATCTTCGTCGCGCCCGGTTTGTATCCGTTCGACAGCAGCAGGAAGGCCATGATGTCGGCATAGTCCTGGTCCTTGAGCTTGCCTGGGCGATCGGCGGGCATGTTGGTCGCCATATAGGTGAAGATGCCGCCCACCGTCAGATGAGAGTTCGATGGCGGCGCGAAGGCCGGTCCTTGCAATGCGGGCGCCGTCACGCCTTGCAGTTGAGCGCCGTGGCATTTCGCGCATGAGCTTGCATAGAGCGTCTTGCCGTGCGTAGTTTGCGCTTGTTCGAACGAGGGCGGCTCCCCACCGCCTTCGTTCGCGATCTTGATGAAACGGCCCTCGCGCGACGCGTTCATGTCGGCGAGCATGAAGCCCGAACGCGCAGACGACGCAGTGGAAGGCGTGTCGGGATGGCGTGCCGACGCGGTGTCGGCGGGCAAGGTCCATTGCTTCGTCAGTTCATGCAGGCGGCCATCGTTGGTCAAGGCCGTGAGCGCATCGTCGATGCGGGGGCGCAAGGCTTCGCTCTTCGGCCCGAACGCGAATGTCAGCTGCCAGTCCGCATACGGCGAATGCGCGGACGCGACGCTGAAGCTGCGCTCCGGATGCGCCATGCGATAGGCGACGACAGCCGGATACCAGACGATCGCGCGTTGCGCACGTCCCTTCGCTACTGCTTCGACCGTCAATGCCGACGTGTTCTCCAGATCGAGTTTCACATCGGGCTGTTGCACGGCGATCAATTGCGCGGGACTCGCATACGTCGCGGCGACCGTGCGCTTCGCCGCGTCCTGGAGATCGGCCCCGGGTGCTTCGATGCTGACGTAGCCCGCGCGCAGATAGCCGCGCGAGAAGCGCATCTTGCCGCCGGATGCATCGGCGACGGTGGAGCGCGGAAAGCCCGCGATCACATCGCATTCGCGTGCGAGGGTCTTGTCGAGTTCCCTGAGCGATACGCCGTCGTCATCGCCTTCGCCGATGCCCTTCGCAATGAACGTCGCGGCGATGCTGGCGCGAGCGAAGACCGCTTGAGCAACGGTGCGATCCAGTGCCGCCGACGGACTGCCGGGAAACGTGCAGATCTTCACGGCTGCGTCCGAGGGCGACGGCGTGAGTGCGACGCATGCCGCCAGCATGCTCACGGCGCGAATGCTGTTGAGTGGATGATTCATGTCTGAGCGTCCGATGAAATCGATGAGGACCGCGAGCGCGCGATGATGCGCGCTCGCCGTGCCTGAACAAGCGTGATGAAGACGAGGCTCAAGTGCGATTGAGCGCGAACACGTAGAGCGTGCCGCCGCGCGGCACCTTCTCCGCGGCCTTCGCCATCGGGCCGCCCCAGATCGGGTTCGCGCCGCCATAGCCCGCGAGCACGGCGACATACTCCTTGCCGTCGATTTCATACACCGAGGGCTGCGCGATGATGCCGCTTGCGAGCTTCGGGCTCTGCCACAGGACCTTGCCCGTGGCTTCGTCGAAGGCGTAAAGGCGTCCGTCGAGTGAGCCGCTGAACGCGAGACCGCCCGCGGTCGTTGCGACACCGCCGTTCCACGGCAGCTTGCTCCAGTGACTCCAGACCTTCTTGCCGGTATCGACGTCGATTGCCTGCAGTTCACCGTAGCCCTTGCTGTTGGGCTCGGGCTTGATCTCGAAGCCTTCGCCGAGATATGGCAGGCCTTCCATGTAGGTCACCGATTTGCCCGACAGCGACATGCACGCATGCAGGGCCGGCACGATTGCGAGATGCTTTTGCGGATCGTATGAAACGGACCACCAGTTCTTGCCGCCCAGGAAGCTCGGACACGTTTCGATGGTCGTACCCGCCTTCGGATACTTCGATGCGTCCTGCACTGGCTTGCCATCGGCCGTATAGCCCGTCACGGATGTCGCCGTGACGAAGGGCCGCGCGTAGATCAGCTTGCCGCTGCTGCGATCGATCGCATGGAAATAGCCATTGCGGTCCGCATGAATGATCGCGTCGTAGTCCTTGCCCTCGTACTTGATGTTCGCGAGCACGGGTGTGTTGACGCCGTCGTAGTCCCACGTGTCGTGGGTCGTGTATTGATAGTGCCACTTGAGGCCGCCCGTTTTCGGGTCGAGCGCAAGCAGCGAATCGGAATAGAGATTGTCGCCGGGACGAAGATCCGCGAGCCACGGTCCCGGATTGCCCACGCCCCAGTAGAGGGTCTTGCTCGCGGCGTCGTAGGTGCCGGTGAGCCATGCGGGCGCGCCGCCATGCTCCTGCATGCCGTCGGGCCATGTGTTGCCGCCCGCTTCCTTCGCGCCGGGCACTGTGTAGCGTTTCCAGAGCACCTTGCCGTCGGCCGGATCGAGCGCCGCGATGAAGCCGCGCGCGCCATACTCGCCGCCCGAACTTCCAACGACGAGCGCGCCGTCGAGCGCGAGCGGCGCAAGCGAGAACGCATAGCCGACGCCCGGATCGAACATCGCCTTCTTCCAGACGAGCGCGCCGGTTTGCGCATCGAGCGCGGCCACCTCGCCGTTCAGCATCGCGACGTAGACGTTCTTGCCATAGAGCGCGACGCCGCGATTGACCACGTCGCAGCATGCCGTCTTGAACGACTCCGCACCGAGGTTGGGCTCGTATTTCCAGAGCTGCTTGCCCGTTGCGGCATCGAATGCGTAGACGTTGTCCTTGGGCGTCGTCACGAAGAGAAAGCGACCGTTGACGATGGGCGTCGCTTCGAAGCCTTGCTGAAGATCCGCGGGAAATTTATAGCTCCACGCCTGCTTCAGATTCTTCACGTTGGTCGTGTCGATCTGCTTGAGCGGCGAATGCGCATGGCCGTTATAGGTGCGGTAGTACGTGAGCCATCCTGGATCGTCCTGCGCACTCGCAAGACGTTCATAGCTGACGTCCGGATACTGCGCCGGCGTGCCGCCGGCCGCGGTGGCCCGTTGCTGCGCGAAGCCGAATGCGACGGCGGCGCCTGCGGCGAGGGCCGCGATGCGCATGGCCGGTACTGGGCGTGTCTTCATCGTTGTCTCCTGGGAATCTCGGGTGCGACGTCTTGTTTGAATCTCTATAGGCATGCGAAGCGGTTGCGAGCTCATCAAGGCAAGTCATGTGCCATTGACGTTTCGTGTGCTCGCATTCCTTGCTGCATGCGGATGTCGCTCAAACGACGATGCATCGCCGCGCCGCGCGGAGCATGTTCAGGTGTGTTGCATCGTGGAGCAGTGAGAGGCTGGCGTGTTGCCCGATGTGACAGTCGCGATTCGACGCGATGTTCAATCGAGCCAGCCGAGACGGCGCGCCTCGTCGATGAAGCGATACACGTCCGCGGCAAGACCCGACGTGCCGAAGCGCGCTTCGAGTTCGCCGATGATGTCGTCCAGCTCGCGCGTGCCGTCGCAGCGCGCGAGTATTTCGCCCGCGCTGCGGTTCAGTTCGACGCTGCCGCGTGAATGCACGATTTCGCACGAACGCATGTCCGCATGCCAATGCAGCTTCCATGGCGCGCGCAAACGTGGACGCGTGCGTGCGGTTGCACGCGCGGTGGTCGGGTTCATGTGGAAGAAATCCGGGAAGAAGATGCATGCCCGGGTTCGGTGGAACCCGGGCATGCCTTCATCGAGGCGCTAGCGGGTGGCGATATACATCGTGATCTCGAAGCCGAAACGCATATCGGTAAAGGCGGGGGTGCTCCATTGCATGGTCATCTCCTTTGCTGATGTTCGAGTTGCGATCGCAAACCGTTTCGCGATCGGGCGTCGAAAATGCAAGCTCCATGCCTTCCATGAATCGACCGTGCAGACGCACGATCATTCTTTCAGTTCGATTTCGATGATGCGCGGCCAGCACGTCCGGGCTGTACCTCTTGGTGACAAGGGTGTATCGAGGTGAAACACCCGATGCAACGGGTCATTGCTCCATTGTTGAACAGAAGGGCATCTTGCGATAGATGGTGTTGCGCGAGACGCCGAGTGCGCGCGCCGCCGCGGATACGTTGCCACGATGACGAGCAAGCGTCGCCGCGATCACCGTAGCGGTGACTTCCTGAAGGCGCCCCGAGGCGAGCGTCGGTGAAGCGTATGCTTCAGACATGTTCTGCACGGTGCTTCGTGGCTCCTCGAAGAAGTCTTCGGGAAGATGGTCCCGGCGGATGCAGCCGTCGTCGTCCACCATGGCGGCTGCGGTGCGCAGCAGATTGCCCAGTTGCCGGCAATTGCCCGGCCACGCGTAGTGTTCGAAGAGCGTCATGACTTCCTCGTCGATGGACAGGCGCACGCCGCACGCTTCTTCGGCGCTCACCGTGTCCAGCATCTTCGTGATCACAGCCGCAAGGTCGGTGCGCTCGCGCAAGGGCGGCAGTTTCACGACGAGGCCGTTCAGGCGGTAGTACAAATCCTCGCGGAAGCGGTTCTGCGCGATCATTTCGCGCAAATTGCGGTGCGTCGCGCAGATGATCGCGACGTCGACCGGTATCGACTTGCTCGATCCAAGCGGATCGACGACGCGCTCCTGCAGCACGCGCAAGAGCCTGACTTGCAGCGAATAAGGCATGTCGCCGATTTCGTCCAGAAAGAGCGTGCCGCCGTTCGCCTGCATGAGCTTGCCCGCCGCCCCCTTGCGCCGCGCGCCCGTGAACGCGCCTTCTTCATAGCCGAAGAGCTCGGATTCGATCAGGTTCTCCGGAATCGAAGCGCAGTTCACCGCGACGAACGGCCCCGCGCGACGCGGCGAATCGCCGTGAATGGCTTGCGCGAACAGCTCCTTGCCGGTGCCGGTTTCGCCGGTGATGAGGATCGGTATGTCCTTGCCGATCACCTTGCGCACCTTGCCGATCACGGCAGCGACTTTCGGGTCGCCGGTATCGAGCGAGGCCAGTTTCGATGACGCGTCTTTCGAAGCGGACGGTCGCGGCGCCGCTCGCGTCGCAAGCGACATGGACGGCATGTCGGCCACCGGCGCGCGATTCAGCCGCACGCGGGCGCACACCACGGTGCCGTTGTTCAGATCGAGCGTCATATGCGGCCCGCGGCTCGCGCGCGAACGATCGATCAGATGCGCGCTCGACAGTCCGAAGAGCGAAGAGAGCGTGTGCGCGCGCATCGCCGTGAGCGGCAGGCCGAACTGGAACTGTGCGCTGCGGTTTGCCGACAGGAAGCGGCCATCGCATGTGAAGGCCATGATGCCTTCCATCAGCGTGCCGAGAAACTCGGGGCGGCTGTGAAACGCGATCTGCAGCATGCCCTGAAAAGTGCTGGAAAACAGATGGTTTTCGATCATCTGCACGGACATGCGCGCGAGCGCCATCGTGTGGCGATGGTAGCTGCGGTGATCGCCTGTCACGTCGAGCACGCCGATCAGCTCGCCGTAAGGGTCGAGAATCGGCACGCTGGAGCACGTCAGGAAGCGGTTGGCCGCGAGATAGTGCTGATCGCCGTGCACGACGGTGGGAGACCGCTCGGCGATCGCCGTACCGATCGCATTGGTCCCTTGCCGTTCCTCGGCCCAGTTGGCGCCGGCCCTGAGCGCGACTTTCTCCGCGCGGGCGAGGAAGTCGTCGTCGCCGGTGGAATGGAGGATGAGTCCCTGCGCATCGGTCAGCACGATCATGCTCTGCGTGTTGACGATCTGCTCGCGCAAGGTCTCCATGACCGGCGTCGCGTGCGCACATAGCACCCGGTTCTGTTCGAGCTTGAGCAGCAGCTCGCCGTCGGTCAGCACGTCGTAGTCGGGTCGCGTAGACGCGTTCAGACCGAACGTCTCCGACCGTTCGTGCGCCTTGCGGATCGACGGGATCAGCCAGCCGTTCTCTCGTTCGTCGTGGGAAGCCGCGATGTCGCGGATGTCGTCTTGCATCATCTCCTCCTTGTGCAGGCACCGGTCGTGTCGCCGGATGTTTGAGCCCCGGGAAAAGCAAGTCCTGCGCCAATGCACGGTGGGCATCGAGAGTGTTAGCGAAACGAAAGGAGGGGATGATGTTGCGAATGCCGACAGTTCGCGCGCGTCCTGTTGGGCGGAGTCGAACTGACGGGTTCAGGGAGTCGAGGGAGCGCGTGCGTCGCAGGCCCGCGGCACAGTGCCCGGCGCGTATCGAAGCCGAGGCCGCGCCGATTGGCATACCCGATGCAAAAGAACCTGGCGGGCGCCAGCACGCGCTCGATCCTCGTTCACGCATCGCAAGGAGAAACGTCATGACGCAACTGAAGCTCGATGATCTGACCCACGCGGAAGAACTGTCCTCAGCCGAAATGACCCGCATCGTCGGCGGCGACAAGAAGGAGCCGGCGGGCAGGCCTATCCATATCGACGCCCAGAGCGGCGTGCTGACGTTCAAGGATGGCTCGCAGTGGACGATGGACCTGAACGGCAAGCTGCATCCGCTGTGACGCGCCCGCCTTGAAGGCGCTCATGTGAAGAGGCCGGGCGTGCCTTGCGGCGCGCCCGGCCCTTTGCATTCAAAATCCTGAATGCCGTTTCGGCTTAGGCATGCGCCATCACAGGCCAGCCTTGCCCGCGGTCAGCACGAGGCGCAAGCCGAGCGCCGCGATCACGCCCGCGGCCACGCGGTCGATCCACTTTTTCGCACGCAGGTACATCTCGCGCGGACGTTGGCTGGAAAAGCCGAGCGCGACGATCGTGTACCAGCCCGTCTCGATCGCGAAGACCATCGGCGGCAGCACGAAGTAGCACCACAGCGGGGGATGCTGCGGCAGGAGCGCCGCGAAGATGCTGCCGTACCAGATCGCAGTCTTGGGATTGCTCAGCTGCGTCGTGAGGCCGAGCCAGAACGACTTGCGCGCGCTTTTCGCGGGAGCGGCCGCCTCGCTTCGCGTCGACATCTGCATCGGTTGCGCGGCGCCGCGCCATATTTTCAAGGCGATATGGATCAGATAGAGCCCGCCGGCGACCTTCAGCGCGATATAGAGCCATTCGACGGCGACGAGCAACGTATAGAGTCCGGCCAGCGCGATGCCGCCGAAGAAGATCCCGCCCACGCCCATGCCGAGCGCGGTCGCCAACCCATCTGTGCGCGATACGCCTATCGCATTGCGGGCTACGATCACGAAGCTCGGGCCGGGGATCATCGCGCCCAGCAGCAGCGAGAACAGGATCGCGAGTACGGCGGTTGATGCGGTCATCGATTTGTCTCCTTCGGTATGCGGCATGCAAAATGCCGGAATGCATGCCACATGCATGATACGCCGGAGGCCGTGGATTTTGCTCTGCGGCATCCTCCGCGTGGTGCGGTCCGTCTATGTATCATGAGCGACGGATTGCGATTGGCCGGAACAACCAAAGCATCTGTCGAAGGAGATACGCGCATGCGCATGAAGATCCTCATCGCGCGAATGAATCACGAGACCAATACATTTTCGCCGGTGGCGACGCCGCTCGAAGCCTTCGGGCGCGATGGTCCCTGTTACGGCGAGGACGCATATCGCGAGAACGCGGGCATGCGCACTGCGATGTCCGCGTTCATCGATGCGGCCGAGCGCGAGGATGCGCAGATCATCACGCCGATATCCGCGTCGGCGAATCCGAGCGGGCGCGTGGCGGCTGCGGCCTACGACGCGATCTGCGCATCGATCGTCGAAGCGGCCGACGGCTGTGACGCCGTGATGCTCGACTTGCACGGTGCGATGGTCGCGGAAAATTCCCCCGATGGCGAAGGCGATCTGCTCGAACGAGTGCGACGCGTGCTGCCGCATGCGCCGATCGCCGTATCGCTCGATCTGCATGCGAACGTCACGCAAAAGATGATCGATCACGCGGATGTGATCGTGAGCTTCAAGACCTATCCGCACGTCGATATGTATGAGAGCGGCGAGCATGCCGCGCGACTGTTGCTCGATCAGATGCATGGCAAGGCAAGGCCCGTGATCGCGTGGGCGCAGCCGCCGCTCATCACGCACACGCTCAGAAGCGCGACGGCCGAGGGCGCGATGAAGCGTGCCGTCGACGCCGCGCGCGCCGCGGAAGGCGAGGACGGCGTGCTGGCGGTATCGGTGTTGCCGGGCTTTTCTCTCGCGGATATCGAGGCGCCTTGCATCAGTGTCGTCGTTGTCGCGAACGGCGAGCGTGCAAAGGCGCAGGGTGTGGCGAACCGTATCGCGCGACAGATCTGGAACGAACGTGAAGGCTTCGTGTATCGCAGCGCACCGCTCGTGCATTCGATCAGCGAAGGCGCCCAGCTTGCGCGCGCAACCGACAAGCCGGTGCTTCTGCTCGATCACGGCGACAACTGCATGTCCGGCGGAACATGTGACACCACCGATGCGTTCGAGGAAGCGTTGAAACAGGGGCTCGATGGCATCGTCGTCGGACCGTTGTGCGATCCGCAAGCCGTCGCGAAGCTCTTTGCCGCGGGCGAGGGCGCAACGGTCACGGTCGGCATCGGCAACAAGCTCGCGAGCGTGGCCTCGCGCGGCAAGCCACCGCTAGAAGTCACCGGCGTCGTGCGCGCGCTGACGGACGGCGAATACATCATCAGCGGTCCGACTTACACCGGGCAGCGCGCTTACATGGGACGCGCGGCCGTGATCGAAACACCGAAGGCGTGCATTCTCGTGACGGAGCGCACACACGAGCCCTGGGATCTGGGCGTGTTCGAAAGCGTAGGCATCGATCCTCGCACCGCGCGGTTTCTGATCCTCAAGTCGCGCATGTATTGCCGTCCGGTGTTCGTGCCGATCGCGGGCGGACTCGTCGAATGCGACAGTCGTGGCGTCACGAGCTCCGACTACGGGCTTTTCTCATACGGCAATCTGAAGCGGCCTGTCTATCCGCTGGATGCGAACGTCGAGTATTGAGCCAAGCGTGCCTGCTATTTGACGAGGCGCAGGCGCTTGGTCACGATCGTGCCGTCCTGGCGATCGATGAGCCATGCGGCGTCGACGCTGCCGTTCAGCGTGGACGTTCTGCGCGTGATGTCGGTCGGCTCTTCGTCGGTCGGCGCGCTGTGCTCGACATCGTCCGTCAGATACGGAGGCTCGAGCGTGCAGATGAGCACGATCGCGAAGTCGCTGTTGCCGTGCCCGTGATCGAAGTTCGGCAGCAGCGTGCGACCGGTGACCGTCGTCCTGGCGCTGCCTTCCGACCTCAACTGGATGGCGTCGAAAGTCTGGACGAAACCCTTCGCCTTTGCCTCGGGCGCGACGACGAGCTTGCGGCCGCTTTGTCCCTTGACCGTCTGCTTGAGCAGGATGGCCCGCGGATCTTCCGGCGCCGCGAGCGAGACGTTCACCGTGAGCACCTTCTTCTTCGCCTGATAGCGCACGCCGTATGAAACGGGGATGACGAACACGAACGTGCGGTCCGACTGCGCGTTCGTTTGCGCTTGCGGCCGGCTCGCACCCGATGCCGCCGATGCGCCATGTTCCCACTTCCCGAACGGACGCGAAAGAAAAGCGCGTACCCGGCTGGTGATCGATGGCGGCTGTCCGGGCGACGGGTGGCCGGCGAGCGCGTCCCTGACGTATTCGGGATCGTCGCCGGCAAAGTCGGGCGGGAGCGATTCGGCCGACATGATGCTTGGCGTCGGGACGCCGCTCGCGGCACCGACAGTGCTCGCAGCACCGCCGCCGTGCGTCCCGGCCGCAAGAGCGAAGACGGACCAGCACAACAGCGCGCAGCTCGCGCACGCAGCAACGCTTCTTCGATGTTTCGAAAAGAACACGTACCACCCCTGGCGCATGGAGCCGAGTCAAGGAGAAGTGGTTATCTTAAAACGAAGCAGGCGGATCGGCAGCGCCGGCGGGCTCGTGCCGCGCGCGGACACATGCCCGTCGCGTGCGGTGAACTGGCATTTTGCATGCGCGATTCAAAATTCAGCTTCGCGATTTTGAACTTCGCATTCAATCGATCCGCGCATACTCGGCGATCGCCGCGACCGCGCCGCTTTGCAGTTTCGCCGCCGCGCGAACGAGCGCTTCTCGAAACGCCGGATTACGCGCCAGGTCCGGGGGAAAGACTTCGTTCACGGCGAGCATCGCATCGACCAAACCTTCGGGCGTGCCGGCGCCCTCGGCTGCCTTCGTGAGACGCTCCGCCAGCGGGTCGTCGATCTCATGGCGCGTGCCGTCGTCGGCGCGGCCGCGCAGGAACTTGAACCACGCGGCCGTCGCCAGCGCGAGCCGCTCGATCGATCGACCCGCGTCGAGCCGTGCGGCGATAGTCGACAGAATCCGCGGCGGCATCTTCTGGCTGCCGTCCATCGCGATCTGGGCGCAGCGGTGTTTCAGCGCGGGATTGGCGTAACGGGCGAGCAGCGCATCGCGGTATGCGAGGAGGTCGAACGACGCCGGCACGTCGAGCGTCGGGGCGATTTCGCGCGTCATCATTTCGTGGATGAGCGCCCGCAGCGGCGCGTGGCCGACTGCATCGCTGATGGTCTCGAATCCCGCCAGCATCGAGAGGTACGCCAGCGTCGAATGCGTGGCGTTGAGCATGCGCAGTTTCGCCACTTCGAAAGGCGCGACATCGTCGACCAGTTGCGCGCCTGCCGCTTCCCACGCCGGGCGCCCGGCGGGAAAGCGATCCTCGATCACCCACTGGCGGAACGGCTCGCACGGCACCGGCACCCGATCCCACACGCCGAGGGCCGATTGCGCGGCTTCGCGGTCGGCATCGGTCGTGGCGGGGACGATGCGGTCGACCATCGTCGACGGAAAGGCCACCTGCGTTTCGATCCATTCGGCAAGCGCAGGATCGAGCCTGCGCGCGAACGAGCATACGGCCTGCCGCAGCGCGTCGCCGTTGTGCGAGAGGTTGTCGCAGGAGAGCACGGTGAAGGACGGCTTGCCCGCGTCACGGCGCGCTTTCAGCGCGGCGCACAGAATGCCCGGCACGGTGGATGGTTCGTCGGGATGCGCGAGATCGCGCGCGATGCCTGGGTGGGCGATGTCGGCGTCCCCCGTCTGCGGGTCGCGACAGTAGCCTTTTTCGGTGACCGTCAACGACACGATGCGAACGCGTTCGTCGGCGAGAAGCGCGAAAAGCCGCGCGCGATCGAAGGGCATCGCCAGCACCTCGCGCAGAGCGCGCACGACCGTCACGCGCACGCCATCGGGACCGCGCTCGACGATGCTGTAAAGCCCGTCCTGCTCCATCAACGCGTCGCGCTTGCTCACGTCGCCCTGCAAGGTGACGCCGCAGATTCCCCAGTCTCCCGGCCGCGCGAGCATTGCTTCCTCGGTGTAGAGCGCTTCGTGCGCGCGATGGAAGTTGCCGATGCCCAGATGCACGATGCCGATTTCCGGCTCCCGCCATTCCGGCGAGAGCACATGAGCGTTCAGTGTGGCGAGCGATGAACGGGAAAGCCTTGATTTATCAGTCATTTTCGATGGAATTTTGAATTCGGAATGGGGAAAACCCGCAATTGACCGTGTGACATACTGGTATGGTAGTATCCGCCACATCGAATGCCCATTCAAGGAAATCCCAATGAAAATCATCAGCGCCGACGTGATCGTGACTTGCCCCGGACGCAACTTCGTCACGCTGAAGGTGGAGACGGACGAGGGCATCTACGGCATCGGCGATGCGACGCTCAATGGCCGCGAGCTGGCCGTGGCATCGTATCTGAAGGATCACGTGTGTCCGCTTCTGATCGGCCGCGATCCCGGCCGCATCGAGGATACGTGGCAGTTCCTCTACAAGGGCGCGTACTGGCGCCGCGGCCCGGTCACGATGACGGCCATCGCCGCCGTCGATATGGCGCTGTGGGACATCCTCGGCAAGGCGGCGAACATGCCGCTCTACAAGCTTCTGGGCGGCGCGTCGCGCGAGGGCGTGATGGTGTACGGGCACGCGACGGGCCGCGACATTCCCGAGGCGCTCGACCGCTACGCCGAGCATATCGAAGAAGGCTACAAGGCGATCCGTATCCAGTGCGGCGTGCCCAACATGCGTTCGGTGTACGGCGTCGCGAAGGGCAACGGGATGTACGAGCCGGCGACGAAGGGCTCGGTGGAAGAGCAGAGCTGGTCTTCCGAGAAGTATCTGGATTTCGTGCCGAAGCTTTTCGAAGCCGTGCGCGAGAAGTTCGGCTTCGACACGCACCTGCTGCACGACGTGCATCACCGTCTGACGCCGATCGAGGCCGCGCGGCTCGGCAAGTCGATCGAGCCGTACCGCCTGTTCTGGATGGAAGACCCGACGCCCGCCGAGAATCAGGCCGGCTTCCGCCTGATCCGCGAGCACACCGTCACGCCGATCGCGGTGGGCGAGGTGTTCAACAGCATCTGGGACTGCAAGCAACTGATCGAAGAGCAACTGATCGACTACATCCGCGCGACGCTCACGCATGCGGGCGGCATCACGCATCTGAAGCGCATTGCGGATTTCGCTTCGCTTTATCAGGTGCGCACGGGTTGTCATGGCCCTTCCGATCTGTCGCCGGTCTGCATGGGCGCGGCGCTGCACTTCGATCTGTGGGTGCCGAACTTCGGCGTGCAGGAATACATGGGCTTTCCGAAGGAAGCGCTCGACGTGTTCCCGCATGCGTGGTCTTTCGACCGCGGAATGATGCATCCGGGCGAAGCACCGGGGCACGGCGTGGACATCGACGAGAAGCTCGCCGCGAAGTATCCCTACGACCCCGCGTACCTGCCTGTCGCACGCCTCGAGGACGGCACCCTCTGGAACTGGTAATCGCGCGAAGTCGATGCATTAAGCATTCGAGGTACAAAATACCGGAGAGAGACATGGCAGACAGAGAAACCAGCGCGATGCTGCGGCGTGTGGCCGCGGCATCGACCATCGGTACGGCGGCCGAGTACTACGACTTCTTCGTGTACGGCACGGCGGCGGTGCTCGTGTTCGGCGCGAAGTTCTTTCCGAGCCACGATCCGCTGATCGGCACGCTCGCCGCATTCGCGACCTACGCGGTCGGGTTCGTCGCGCGGCCCATCGGCGGGATCGTGTTCGGGCATTTCGGCGACAAGATCGGCCGCAAGAAGGCGCTCATCGTCACGATCCTGATCGTCGGGCTCGGCACGTTCGCCATCGGGCTTTTGCCCGATTACTCGCAGGCGGGCATCTGGGCACCGGCGGCGCTCGTTCTGATTCGTGTGCTGCAGGGCTTCGGCGTCGGCGGCGAGCAGGCGGGTGCGGTGCTCCTTACCGCCGAATATGCGCCGCCGCGCGAACGCGGCTTCTTCGCGAGCCTCGTCCAGCTCGGCGCGCCTGCTGGCTTTCTGATTCCGTCCGGCATCTTCGCGGTGCTCACGGCGACGCTCACGCACGAGCAACTGATGGACTGGGGCTGGCGTCTGCCGTTTCTCGGAAGCATCGTGCTCGTCGCGGTCGGGCTCTATATCCGCCTGCGCACGGAGGAGTCGCCCGTGTTCGCGGCGATCCGCGAAACCAAGGCGGTCGAGTCGCGCCCCGTCGTGGAAGTGGTGAAGCAATACGGCGCGACCATCGCGAAGGGCGTCGGCGCGAAGCTGATCGAGGCCTGCACGTTCGCGATGTACACGATGATCGTGCTCGCCTACGGCCGTGCGCACGGCATCTCCGATGCGCTCCTGTTGCAGTCCATCATCGTCGCGGTGCTGCTCGAGCTGATCGCGATTCCGCTGGCGGGCGCGCTGTCGGATCGCATCGGCAGGCGCGCGACCTTCATCGCGGGCGCGGTGCTGCATGTGTTGCTCGTGGTGCCGCTCTTTCATGCCATCGACAGCGGCAGCCGCCTCGCGATTCAGACCGTGATGATTCTCGCGATCACGGTCGGCCATAGCCTCTGCTATGCGCCGCAAGCCTCGCTCTTTCCAGAGCTTTTCCCGGCGCGCGTGCGCTGCAGCGGCATCGCGCTGATCTGGCAGATCGGCTCGCTCATCGGCAGCGGCGTGCTCGGTCTCGTCGCGGTGAAGCTGATTCAGGCGACAGGCGGCAGTTCGATCGGGCTGATCGCTTACGTGGCGATTCTCGGCGTCGTCTCGACGATCTCGCTCCTGCTTCTGCCGGAAACCGCGCCCGTGCGACTGGGCGCCGATCTGCACGACTGGGCGGCGCCGCAGCATGACGCGGAAGCAGCCCGAACGCCGGCTGCGCCCGCTTTCGCAGCGCGCCGCTGAACCCGCGCGCCAAAACTGCCAAAACTGGCATTCAAAATTCCTCATTCAAAACACCGCAAGACTCAGGACATCGATCATGCTCGCAGCCGTTCTCCACGAACCGAAGAAACTCGTCATCGACGAGATCGACACGCCGGAGCCGCAACCCGGCCAGGTGCAGATCCGCGTGCGCGCGGGCGGCATCTGCGGATCCGATCTCTCCTATTACTTCAAGGGCAAGAGCGGCGACTTCGCGGTGCGCGAGCCTTTCGTGCTCGGTCATGAAGTGGCGGGCGAGATCGCCGCATTGGGCGAGGGCGTGACCGGCCTGAAAGTCGGCCAGCGCGTCGCGGTCAATCCGGGCCTGAATTGCGGCGCGTGCCGCTTCTGCGTGAAGGGCATGCCGAACCATTGCCTGAACATGCGTTTCATGGGCAGCGCGTCGACGTTCCCGCACATGCAGGGCATGTTCCGGCAATACATCACGGCAGCGGCGCGGCAATGCGTGCCCGTGCCGGACAGCCTCGACTTCGCGCAGGCGTCGATGGCCGAGCCGCTCGCCGTCGCGCTGCACGCGCTGAAGCTCGCGGGTTCGCTCGTCGGCGCGAAGGTGCTGCTCGTCGGCTGCGGGCCGATCGGCTGCATCGTGCTCGCGGCGGCGCGGCGCGCGGGCGCGCATCGCATCGTCGCACTCGATCTCGCCGAGAAGGCGCTCGCGATGGCCGCCTTGCTCGGCGCGGACGAAACCGTGCTCGCGAACGATCAGGCGCGCATCGATGCATGGTCGCGCGAGCGCGGTACGTTCGACGTGGTGATCGAGGCATCGGGCAGCACGGCCGGCCTCGATACCGCCTTGCGCTCGGTGCGCGCGGGCGGCACGGTCATTCAGCTGGGCAATCTGCCGGCGGGCCAGTCGCCGGTCGCGGCGAATCTCGTGATGGCGAAGGAGTTGCGCTACCAGGGCTCGTTCCGCTTCACGGACGAGTACGCCACCGCCGCCGACGAGATCGCGTCGCAGCGGATCGATCTTCGTCCCGTCATGACGCATGCGTTTCCGCTCGCCGACGCGAACCGCGCATTCGAAGTCGCGCAGGACCGCAGCCAGTCGATGAAGGTGCACCTGCAATTCGACTGAGGCGCACCCGCGCAGCGGTATTCAAAATTCATCATTCATTAAACCGCCGGCCGGAAGGCTGAAGAAGCGGTGCATCGGAGACTCACCATGATCAAAAGCCAGCGATGGTTCGTCGTCGGCCTGCTGTTTCTCGCGGGCGTCGTCAACTATCTCGACCGCGCCGCACTCTCCATTGCCGCGCCGCTCATTCAGAAAGACCTGCATTTCACGCACGCGCAGATGGGCATCGTGTTCAGCAGCTTTTTCATCGGGTATGCATTATTCAATTTCGTCGGCGGCGTGCTTTCGGACAAGATCGGCGCGAAGAAGGTCTTCGGCGGCGCGATGGGCATCTGGTCGCTCTTTTGCGGCGCGACCGCACTCGCGAGCAGCCTCGCTTCGCTGATCGTCCTGCGCGTGCTCTTCGGCATGGGCGAGGGGCCGTTCAGCTCGTCGAACAGCAAGATGGTGAACAACTGGTTTCCCCGCCGCGAGGTCGCGAGCGCGATCGGCGTCATCAGCTCCGGAACGCCGCTCGGCGGCGCGCTGGCCGGCCCGGTCGTCGGCTATATGGCGATCCAGTTCGGCTGGCGCTGGGCGTTCGTCGTCATCATGCTGATCGGCTTCGCATGGCTCGCGCTGTGGGCGCTCTCGACGACCGAGCATCCGCAGCAGAACAAGCGCGTCACGCCAGCCGAGCTCGATCTGATCGTCGCAGGCCAGCAAGGTGCCGCGTCGATGGAGCACGGCGCGCATGGCAAGAAGGCGAATCTCGGCTTCTACCTACGTCAGCCGATCATCCTAGCCACGGCGTGCGCGTTCTTCGCGTACAACTACGTGCTCTTCTTCTTTCTTTCGTGGTTCCCGACCTACCTTACCGAAGCGCATCACATGTCCCTGCGCGACATGAGTTTCGCGACGGTCATTCCGTGGCTGCTCGGGAGCATCGGGCTTGCGGCGGGCGGCTTCATCACCGATGCGATTCTGCGCATCACCGGCAAGCCGTTGATGTCGCGGCGCATCGTTCTGACGGCGTGTCTCGGCATGGCCGCGCTATGCGTGGCGTTCGCGGGCCACGTACAAAGCACGCAAGGCGCGGTGGCGCTGATGTCCGTGACGATCTTCTTCCTCTACGTGACGGGCTCGGTCTACTGGGCCGTGATCCAGGACACGGTGCGGCGTGAGAACGTCGGTGGCGTGGGCGGCTTCGTGCACCTGCTGGCGAATCTGGCGGGCGTGATCGGGCCGGCGGTGACGGGCTTCATCGTGGAGGCGACGCATGGCGCCTACGGCAGCGCGTTCGTCCTTGCCGGCGTGATCGCGGTGCTCGGCGCGCTGTGCTCGCTCGTGTGGATCCGCGAGCCGAAAGCGCGTGCGAAGCGCGAAGGCGCGGCAAGAACCGCGTGATAGTATCGGGAAGCGGTGCGCGCGTGCGTGCATCGCACTTTCCTCACATAGCGTTCAGGTTTCAATCATGCAAGAAGGTATCGTGTCGAACGGCTCGGCGGTGCGGCGGGCTCGCGTGCGCCGGCCGCTCGCGTCGCAGAAGATCGAGTTGCCCGATCTGACGTCGCAGATTTCACACGACTCGCACGAGCCCATCGGCAAGCAGATCTTTCGGGCGCTGCGCCAGGCCATCTTCGCGGGGCAGCTCGTGCCCGGCACGCCGCTCTCGGAAAAGGAAGTGTCGGAGATGTTTCGGGTCTCGCGCCAGCCGGTGCGCGAGACCTTCATCAAGCTCGTCGAGGCGGGCGTGCTGCAAGTGCTGCCGCAGCGCGGCACCTTCGTGAAGAAGATCTCGCCGCGTCAGGTGCGCGAAGGGCGCTTCATTCGCGAGGCGATCGAAACGGCCGTCGCGCGCAAGGCTGCCGTTGCGATCACCGATTCGCAACTCGACGATCTCGCCGCGAACCTGCGCGAGCAGAAGACCGCATCGAAGGTGAACGACACCAGCGCGTTCCTCACGCTCGACGAGCAGTTCCACATGCTGATCGCGCAATCGATCGACTGCGTCGCCGCGTGGGACACGATTCAGGACATCAAGGCGCAGATGGATCGCGTGCGCTATCTGAGCCTGCCGGATGTGTCGCCGCTCGATCTGCTCATCAAGCAGCATGCGCGCATCGTGAGCGCATTGAAGGCGCACGATCCCGATGGCGCGGAGGAAGCGATGCGCGCGCACCTGCGCGAGATTCTGGTATCGCTGCATCCGATCGCAGAGCGTAATCCCGACTGGTTCGAGCCGGATGAACCGGAGCGCGTGCCGCTGGGTTCATGAAACGAAAAAGAGCGGCACGCAGCCGCTCTTTTGCGTTTCGGCGATGCGGCTTACATGCGCGCCGTCGCCGCATGCTCCTCTTCGTTCTTGGCCTTGCGGCTCAACACGAGCGTGATGACCGCGGACATCGCGAGCGTCGCGCCGACCACGTAGAGGCCCGCCGCATAGCTGCCCGTCGTGTTCTTCAGCCAGCCGATCGCGAACGGTCCGACGAAGCCGCCCAGGTTGCCGATCGAATTGATCATGGCGATGCCCGCCGCCGCGCCGGCGCCCGAGAGGAACATGCTCGGCATGGCCCAGAGCGGCGCCTTCGCCGCGCTGATGCCGACGTTCACGACCACGAGCGCGAGGATCACGAAGAGCGCCGTGCTCGCCTGACCCGCGAAGATGAAGCCGAGGCATGCGAGCGCGCAGGGAATCACGACGTGCCACGTGCGCTCTTGCGTGCGGTCCGAGTGCTTCGCCCAGAGGATCATCGCGACGACCGCAACCACGCTCGGAATACCGTTGATGAGGCCCGTTTCCAGCGCGCTGAAGCCGTACTGCCGGATGATGAGCGGCGCCCACAGACCCAGCGTGTAAAGCCCCGCCGACGTGCCGAAATAGATCAGGGCAAGCGCCAGCACGCGCGGATCGCGCAGCGCGTTCCATGCGCCCGCGGTATGGCCTGCGTGGGCCTGCTTCGCATCGGCCTCGGCCTTCAGTTTGGCGATGAGCCATTCGCGCTCGTCCGTGGCGAGCCAGTGCGCCTTGGCGGGCGTGTCCGTGAGGAACCTGAGCACGACGAAGCCGAGCACGATCGCGGGCAGTGCCTCGATGATGTAGAGGATCTGCCAGTCGGCGAGACCGAACATCGGAGGCAACTGCATGATCGCGCCGGAGAGCGGCGAGCCGATCGCGGTCGAGATCGGCGCGGCGGCCATGAACCATGCGGCCGCGACCGCGCGCTGCTTCGCGGGGAACCACAGGCTCAGATACAGGATCACGCCGGGGAAGAAGCCCGCTTCGGCGACGCCGAGCAGAAAGCGCAGCACGTAGAAGCTCGTCGGCCCGGCGACGAACGCCGATGCCACGGACACGATGCCCCACGTCACCATCACGCGCGCGATCCAGATGCGCGCGCCCACCTTGTGCAGGATCAGGTTCGACGGCACTTCGAACAGGAAATAGCCGATGAAGAACAGCCCGCCGCCGAAACCGAAGGCGGTGGGCGACAGGCCGATAGCCTTGTTCATCGTCATCGCGGCGAAGCCCACGTTGACGCGGTCGAGAAAACTGATGAAGTACAGCAGCATCACGAACGGAATGATGCGCCACGCGAGCTTGCGGGATACGCGTGCTTCGACACTGGATTCGATGCTGGATTGCATGTGTCTCCTCCTTGGGAGGCCAGAGCGTCGCTCTGTTTGCTCGATAGGGACGGAGCGAAGCGCGAAGGCACGCGCGTCTCCGCTGCCCGCGACGTGCATTGCATCGCGGGTCAGGCGTTCCGGCCGCGCGGGCGGCCGGGTTCCTCGATGAAAAGTGCCGGGCCTTAAGCGGCTGCGGCTTCCACGCGCTCGACGAAAGCGCACACGGCGGCCGTCACTTGCGCGGTCGTGGCCGTGCCGCCGAGGTCGCCGGTGTGCAGCGCGGGATCGGCGGTGACGGCTTCGACCGCGTCCATCACGCGCCTCGCGGCCTCGAACTCGCCGAGGTGTTCGAGCAGCATCACGACGGACCAGAACGTGCCGATCGGATTGGCGAGGCCCTTGCCCATGATGTCGAAGGCGGAACCGTGGATCGGCTCGAACATCGACGGATAGCGGCGCTCGGGATCGATGTTGCCGGTCGGCGCGATGCCGAGGCTGCCCGCGAGCGCGGCGGCCAGATCGCTCAGGATGTCGGCGTGCAGGTTGGTGGCGACGATCGTGTCGAGCGTGGCGGGCCGGTTGACCATGCGCGCGGTGGCCGCATCGACCAGTTCCTTGTCCCACTTCACGTCCGGGAATTCCTTCGAGATCGCCAGCGCGACCTCGTCCCACATGACCATCGCGTGACGCTGCGCGTTGCTCTTCGTGATGACGGTCAGCAGCTTGCGAGGACGCGACTGCGCGAGTTTGAATGCAAAACGCATAATGCGTTCGACACCGGCGCGCGTGAGGATCGACACGTCGGTCGCCGCCTCGATCGGATGGCCCTGATGCACGCGGCCGCCGACGCCCGAATATTCGCCTTCCGAGTTCTCGCGCACGATCACCCAGTTCAGATCCTCGGGCTTGCAGCGCTTGAGCGGCGTGTCGATGCCCGGCAGGATGCGCGTCGGGCGCACGTTCGCGTACTGGTCGAAGCCCTGGCAGATCTTCAGGCGCAGGCCCCACAGCGTGATGTGATCGGGCACGTCCGGGTCGCCGGCGGAGCCGAACAGGATTGCGTCCTTGTCGCGGATCGCGTCGAGGCCGTTGGCGGGCATCATCACGCCGTGCTGGCGGTAGTAGTCCGCGCCCCAGTCGAAAGTCTCGAATTCGAATGCAAAATTTTGCGTGCTGCGTGCCAAAGCTTCGAGCACTTGCTGGCCGGCTGGCACGACCTCCTTGCCGATGCCGTCGCCAGGAATGCTTGCGATGCGATACGTCTTCATGTCTCGTCTCCGTCTTCGATGTGTCGGGTGTGTTGCGGCGTGAGTTCACTTTACCCAACTTCGAGCACTGCAACCGGTGCTAAACTCAAAGCATCTTTAACTTTGATTCACAAGTGAAAGCCGTGGCCGACACCGTCCAGCCGTCCGATCTGAGCTTCTTTTCGACGCTCTCCGCCTCAGGCAGCCTGAGCGCGGCGGCCCGTGAGCTGGGCCTGACGGCGGCTGCCGTCAGCAAGCGGCTCACGCAGATGGAGGCGCGCGCCGGCGTGCCGCTCGTCAACCGCACGACGCGCCGGATGATGCTCACGCCCGAAGGCGAGCTCTATCTGGAGCATGCGCGGCGCATTCTGGACGAGATCGACGAACTGGCCGAGTTGCTCGGCAACGCGAAGAAGAGCCCGAAGGGGCTGCTGCGCGTAAACGCGACACTCGGTTTCGGGCGCAGTCATGTCGCGCCGGCGATTTCGCGCTTCGTCGCGCGGCATCAGCAGGTGTCGGTGCAGCTTCAGTTGTCGGTCGCGCCGCCGCCGCTCACCGACGACACTTTCGATGTCTGCATCCGCTTCGGCGAGCCGCCGGACACGCGCGTGATCGCGCGGCGTCTCGCGCCGAACCGGCGGCTGCTATGCGCGGCGCCCGCGTATATCGCAGCACACGGCACGCCGGCGACGCCGCATGATCTGACGCGGCACAACTGCATCGGCATCCGTCAGGGGGATGAAGCATATGGTGTATGGCGGCTGACGACGGGTCGCGGCGCCGCGCGCAAGACCGAAAGCGTGCGCATCAAAGGCAATCTCACGACCAACGACGGCGAGATCGCGGTGAAATGGGCGCTGGAAGGGCACGGCATCCTGATGCGCGCGGAGTGGGACATCAAGGACTATCTCGCCGACGGCCGTCTCGTTCACGTGCTGCCCGAGCACGAAACGCCCAACGCCGATATCTACGCGGTGTATTCGCGGCGGCATCAGATGTCGGCACGCATACGCGCATTCGTCGATTTCATTGCGCTCGATCTGAAGCATGCGCACGGTGTGTGAACGTTGGCGTTTGACGCATTGCGTGGACAGTTCCGAGCCCTTGATTTCCTGACGCACATCGTCGAGCGGATGATTCGACGTAAATGCGCCTGGAAAATATGCGCGCTTGATTTTAAGAAATTCCCGCGTCAAATCGGCGACCGCTTCCTGATGAACGATTAAACCGGCAATGGCGAGAAGCGGTTGAATGTCAGTCTTTTTCTCAGGCAGCGCCGTACTGCACCCTGTCTCGTCGATATAGCAGATGCACAACACGTGCTTTCTTTCCTGGGAATGAAAACGACCACTCATAGCGGCCGTCTGGCTGGCTGGCTGGCGCCGTATTTGTCGCGCGAGTCGGACCCCGTTCGACAGCGTTCCGATAGTCCTGAAACGTGCTTGAATGTCAATTGCCGCTGAAATGCGTGGACGACGTTGGCGATTCCGAAATCCAGTGTCTTTGAAATCGTCCAAATAGCGAAGGATGCGATTTCTGCGATCGCTCAAACCGGACATCGGTCGCAACGGAATGCAGCGCTATACTGACCGTCCATCCACCGCACTCCGACCCGCGAAACCACACGGCGGCGCAAGCTCATAAATTGGCTGAACACGATTTAGAAAAACTGAGGATCGACCGGGGACAGTCCGCCGTCATGCCGCGGCGCCGGCGCAGCTGGCTCCGCTATGCGGTCATTGCACTGATCCTGCTCGCGCTGGTCGCCGTGGCGTTCAGGCTCACCGGACCGCAAGCCGTGGAGACGGCCACGGTCACGTCCGTCTATCCGTCGCAAAGCTACACGCTGCTGAACGCCACCGGCTATGTCGTGCCGCAGCGCAAGGCGGCGGTGGCGTCGAAGGGGCAGGGGCGCGTCGAATGGCTCGGCGTGCTCGAAGGCACGGAAGTCAAGGAAGGCCAGATCATCGCGCGGCTCGAAAGCGCTGACGTCGCCGCTTCGCTCGCGCAGGCGCGCGCGCAAGTAAAGGTCGCGCAGGCGAATCTCGAGCTGCAGCGCGCCGAGCTCAAGAACGCGGAAGTCGACCTCAGGCGCTTCAGGATCCTCGCGCCGCAGGGCGCGATTCCGGCCACGCAGTACGACGCCGCGCTCGCCCGCTACGACAAGGCCCAGGCCTCCGTCAACAGCGACGAAGCCGCGATCGTCTCCGCGCGCGCCAACGCGCAGGCCGCGCAGGTCGCCGTCGATCAGACCGTGATCCGCGCGCCCTTCGACGGCGTCGTGCTGGAGAAGCACGCCAACGTGGGCGACAACATCACGCCGTTCTCGTCGGCGTCGGACAGCAAGGGCGCGGTCGTCACGATCGCCGACATGAAAACGCTCGAAGTCGAAGCCGATGTCGCCGAGTCGAACATCGCGCGCATTGCCGTCGAACAGCCATGCGAGATCCAGCTTGACGCGCTGCCCGACGTGCGCTTCGCGGGCCGCGTGTCGCGCATGGTGCCGACCGTCGACCGCTCGAAGGCCACCGTGCTCGTCAAGGTGCGCTTCGTCGAGCGCGACGCGCGCGTGCTGCCGGACATGTCCGCGAAGGTCGCGTTTCTCTCGAAGCCGGTGCCGCCCGAGGAAAAGAAGGCGGTGGTGGCCGTGCAGCCGGCGGCGGTCGTCACGCGCGGCGGCAGGAAAGTGGTCTACGTGGTCGAGCACGACACCGCACGCGAAGTGCCGGTGACGACGGGCGAGCGCATCGGCGATCTGCTCGCGGTGCAGGGCGTCAAGCCCGGCGACGTGGTCGTTCTGTCGCCCGGCGACAAGCTCAAGGATGGCGCCAGGGTCACCCTGGCGAAGAAATAGCGTGAGCGCGGCGCCTCTGGTTCAGATCAGCCACGTCGCGAAGTCGTATCGTCGCGGCGTGCAGACCGTGCCGGTGCTGACGGACATCACGTTGTCGATCGCGGAAGGCGATTTCGTCGCGCTGATGGGCCCGTCGGGCTCCGGGAAGAGCACGCTGCTCAACCTGATCGCGGGCATCGACCGGCCCGACAGCGGTGAGCTGCTCGTCGGCGGAGTCGACATCACGCGCCTGCCCGAAGCCACGCTCGCGGACTGGCGCGCGGCGAACGTCGGCTTCATCTTCCAGTTCTACAACCTGATGCCGGTGCTGTCCGCGTTCGAGAACGTCGAATTGCCGCTGATGCTCACGCGCCTCACGCGTCACGAGCGGCGCGAGCGCGTCGCGATGGTGCTCGACATGGTCAACATGGCCGACCGCATGAGCCACTATCCGTCGGAGCTGTCGGGCGGGCAGCAGCAACGCGTCGCGATCGCGCGGGCGCTGATCACGGACCCGAAGCTGATTGTCGCGGACGAGCCCACCGGCGACCTCGACCGCACTTCCGCCGCCGATGTCCTCGCGATGCTGCAGCGTCTGAACGACCGACTCGGCAAGACCATCATCATGGTGACGCACGACGCGCACGCGGCCGGCGCGGCGAAGGCCCTCGTGCATCTGGAGAAGGGAGAACTCATCGATGGCACCACGCCCTGAGCCGTCATGTTTCTGCTCAAGCTGATCCTGCGCAACGCGCTGCGTCACAAGCTGCGCACCGCGCTGACGGTGCTCGGGCTGACCATCGCCGTGCTCGCGTACGGCCTGCTGCATACGGTCGTGGACGCGTGGTACGCGGGCGCGTCGGCGGCATCGAATGCGCGGCTCGTCACGCGCAACGCGATTTCGCTCGTGTTTCCCTTGCCGCTCGCCTATGAGAACCGCATACGCGGCGTCGATGGCGTGACGCTCGTCGCGCGTTCGAACTGGTTCGGCGGCATCTATCGCGACCCGAAGAACTTCTTCGCGCAGTTTGCCGTGTCCGACAACTATCTCGATCTTTATCCCGAGTTCATCGTTTCAGAGCAGGCGCGCGCGGACTATCGGCGCGACCGCAAGGGCTGCCTCATCGGCAGGCAACTCGCGGAGCAATACGGCTTCAAGGTCGGCGACGTCATTCCGCTCAAGGGCACGATCTATCCCGGCACCTGGGACTTCGTGGTGCGCGGCATCATGGAAGGGCGCGACGAATCGACCATCACGCGGCAACTGATCTTTCACTGGGAGTATCTCAACGAGACGATCCGCAAGACGACGAAGCGCAACGTCGATCAGGTCGGCGTGTATGTGGTCGGCATCAAGGCCCCGGACGCGGCGGCGGCTGTCTCGCGCAACATCGACAACGTCTTCAAGAACTCGCTCGCCGAAACGCTGACGGAAACGGAGCAGGCGTTCCAGCTCGGCTTCGTCGCGATGTCGAATCAGATCATCGCGGCGATCCGTGTCGTGTCCTACGTGGTCATCCTGATCATCATGGCGGTGATGGCCAACGCAATGGCGATGAGCGCACGCGAGCGCATCACCGAATACGCGACGCTGAAGGCGCTGGGCTTCGGCCCCGGGTTCCTCTCGGTGCTCGTGTTCGGCGAATCGCTTGCCATTTGCGCGGTCGGCGGCGGCATCGGCATTCTCGCGACGCCGCCGATGGCCGAAGTCTTCAAGCACGCGACGGGCGGCGTGTTCCCGGTGTTCATGGTGTCGCGCGAGACGATGCTTCTGCAGGCCGCGTGCGCGCTCGTCGTCGCGCTCGCGGCGGCGATCGTGCCGGCGGTGCAGGCGAGCCGCGTGCGCATCGTCGAAGGCCTGCGGGCGATCGGCTGAGGGCGCGGCGATGGCGATTCCCGTTTCCTACGTCGCTCGCAATCTCTGGGCGCGCCGCCTCACGACGATGCTTACCGCGGGCGGGCTCGCGCTCGTCGTGTTCGTGTTCGCGACGGTGCTGATGCTCGACGCCGGCCTCAAGAAGACGCTCGTCTCGACCGGCGAAGCAGAGAACGTGGTCGTGATCCGCAAGGGCGCTGAAACGGAGATTCAGAGCGCGATCGACCGCGGCCAGGCGAACGTGATGGAGATGCATCCGTCGGTCGCGATGAACGGCGACGGCGAGCCGCTCGCCTCGAAGGAAACGGTCGTGCTGATCTCGCTCACCAAGCTCGGCACGAATACGCCCGCCAACGTCGTGATTCGCGGCGTCTCGCCGATGGGCGTGCAACTGCGTCCGCAAGTCAAGCTCGCGGCGGGGCGCATGTTCAGGCACGGCTCATCGGAGATCATCGTCGGCAGCAGCATCGCCAGGGGATTCGGCGGCACGCGCATCGGCGATCATCTGCGTTTCGCGCAGCGCGACTGGACCGTGGTCGGCCATTTCGATGCGGGCGGGAGTGGCTTCGACTCGGAAATCTGGGGCGACGTGGATCAACTGATGCAGTCGTTCCGGCGCACGAGTTATTCGTCGATGGTCGTTCGTCTCGCGCGCGACGATGCGTTTGAACGCTTCAAGGCCGACATCGACGTGGACCCGCGCCTCGCCGACGAAGCGAAGCGTGAGCAGGTGTTCTACGGCGATCAGTCGAAGGCGTTGTCGACCTTCATCAACATTCTGGGCTTCACGCTGTCGATCATCTTTTCGATCGCGGCGATGATCGGCGCGATGATCACGATGTATGCGTCGGTGGCGAATCGTGTCGCGGAGATCGGCACCTTGCGCGCGCTCGGCTTCAAGCGCTTCGATGTGCTTGGGGCGTTTCTGCTCGAGGCGTTGCTGCTGGGAATGGTCGGTGGCATCGCGGGACTGTGCTGCGCCGCGCTGATGCAGTTCGCTTCTTTCTCGACGACCAATTTCCAGACGTTCGCGGACTTGTCGTTTCGGTTCATTCTTACGCCTTCGGTGGTTGCGCAGACGCTCGTGTTTTCGCTCGTTATGGGGTTCGTTGGTGGGTTTCTGCCTGCGTTGCGCGCTTCGCGGATGAATATCGTCGAGGCGTTGCGGACTAGGTGATTTTTTTTGGTTTATTTGTTTGGTTTGCTTGCTTGGGCTTTGGTGGAATCCTGAGTTCTTAGTGGTCTATTAGCACTGCCCCTGTGCGGGGCGGCAGTCACTTTCTTTGCTGCTGCAAAGAAAGTAACCAAAGAAAGCAGCTTTGGCCCGGAGTGCTTGAGGCGGACTCGTCGTCATGGTTCGGCGTGGCCCAGCCCCTAAGTGTCGCCCTCGAAGGTCTAACGCGCCGTGGCTCGCGCACGGTCTGCCACCTCGCACTACATGACAGACTGGTTCAGCACCCAAGAGCACCGGCCCGCTGCGCGGCCGAAGGGGAAATCGGGTGTGCGCCCGCTTCTTTACTAACGCTTCCATCTCTCCGCTTCTGCCTAACGACGGTTTCCCTTGCAGACCCTGCGGCAGCGCGTAGCGCTGTGCCGGAACTCTTTCGTGCTGAACCAGCCACCTAAACGGACTAGCTCGGCAGACCGTGCGCGAGCCACGGCGCGTGAGTCCTTTGAGGACGACACTTAGGGGCTGGGCCACTCTGAACCATGACGACGAGTCTGCCTGGGCCAAAAGCTGCTTTCTTTGGTTACTTGTATATTGCCTTCAGCGTTCGAAAACTGATCCCTTTCGCTCGCTCGAAGCGGTAGCCCGTTTGTGTTACAAGGGCTCGCAGCCCGAAAGAAAGCTGGTGGCG
>NZ_FCOB02000050.1 GCF_001545075.1 Caballeronia ptereochthonis | reverse complement strand
CGCATCGCTCCAACAGCGCTGCCGCCTAAAAAACAAACCCCACGTTCCGAAAAACATGGGGTTCGTCAGCAGTCTGAAGGCCAAGCTGAGCTTGGCCTTTTCGCTAACAACCCGAACCGGAATTTATTCCGCTTCTTGCACTTCTTCCGTCTCTTCGACTTCCGGGCGATCCATCAACTGGACCAGCGCCATCGGCGCGTTGTCGCCGACACGGAAACCGAACTTCAGGATGCTCAAATAGCCACCCGGGCGGTTCGCGTAGCGCGGGCCGAGCACATCGAACAGCTTCGCGACGGAATCACGATCGCGCAGGCGGTTGAACGCCAGACGACGGTTCGCGAGCGACGGCTTCTTGCCCAGCGTGATGAGGGGCTCGACGACCTTGCGCAGTTCCTTGGCCTTCGGCAGCGTCGTCTTGATGACTTCGTGCTCGATGAGCGAATTCGACATATTGCGGAGCATTGCCAGACGGTGGCTGCTCGTGCGGTTCAGTTTCCGCAGACCATGCTTGTGACGCATTTTCAGTTCCTTTAACGAGTTTTGATCCAGCTCTTCTATTGCGCCCCGAATTTCCGGGAGGGCGCACGGGCCGGTCGAAAATGAAGCAAGACGCGAATTTTAAAGCAGAATCCGCGCCTTTGCAAAGTTACGCAGCGACTTCGCTATTACTTGTCGAGACCGGCCGGCGGCCAGTTTTCGAGCTTCATACCGAGCGTCAGACCGCGCGAAGCCAGCACTTCCTTGATTTCGTTCAGCGACTTGCGGCCCAGATTCGGCGTCTTCAGCAGTTCATTTTCCGTACGCTGGATCAGATCGCCGATGTAGTAGATGTTCTCGGCCTTCAGGCAGTTCGCGGAACGAACCGTGAGTTCGAGGTCGTCCACCGGGCGCAGCAAGATCGGATCGATCTGCGGTGCGCGCGACGGCGCTTCCGCAGCCGCTTCGGTCCCTTCCAGCGCCGCAAACACCGACAACTGGTCGACCAGAATGCGAGCCGACTGGCGGATCGCTTCTTCCGGCGAAATCACGCCGTTGGTCTCGATGTTCATCACGAGCTTGTCGAGGTCGGTACGCTGTTCGACACGCGCGCTTTCCACGGCGTAGCTTACGCGGCGAACCGGCGAGAACGATGCGTCCAGCACGATGCGGCCGATGATCTTCGCCGACTCTTCGCCATAGCGGCGCACGTTGCCCGGCACATAGCCGCGGCCCTTTTCGATCTTGATCTGAACGTCGAGCTTGCCGCCCTTCGACAGGTGAGCGATCACGTGTTCCGGATTGATGACCTCGCAGTCGTGCGCGAGTTCGATATCGCCGGCCGTAACGACGCCCTCGCCTTCCTTGCGCAGCGTCACCGTGACTTCGTCGCGGTTGTGCAGCTTGAAGACGACACCCTTCAGGTTCAACAGCAGGTTGACCACATCCTCTTGCACACCATCGAGCGTCGAGTATTCGTGCACGACGCCTGCGATCGTCACTTCGGTCGGCGCGTAGCCGATCATCGACGACAGCAGCACGCGCCGAAGCGCGTTACCCAAGGTGTGGCCATAGCCGCGTTCGAACGGCTCCATAACCACCTTCGCATGGTTTTCACCAAGCGATTCAACTGCAATGATCTTGGGCTTCAACAAACTGGTTTGCATAGGTTTTCCTTTTCAATACCCTCGGCTCGTTACACCGATAAGGCTGACCGGTAACAACCTGAAAATAAACAGCCGAGGCTGCCCCTTGCCACGAGCAACGAGGGTCCCCGGCTGCCAATCCGGTTACCGCGCGGATGAACGCGCGATTAACGCGAATACAATTCGACGATCAGGCTTTCGTTGATGTCGCCGGCGATGTCGCTACGCTCGGGCATCGACTTGAAGGTTCCTTCGAACTTCTTCGCGTCGACCGACACCCAGCTCGGCATACCGCCTTGCTCGGCCAGCGACAGGGCCTCGACGATACGAGCCTGCTTGCGCGACTGTTCGCGCACGGACACGACGTCGCCCGACTTCACTTGCAGCGACGGAATGTTCGCGACCTGGCCGTTCACCATGATCGACTTGTGGCTCACGAGCTGACGCGCTTCAGCACGCGTCGAGCCGAAGCCCATGCGATAGACGACGTTGTCGAGACGCGACTCGAGCAACTGCAGCAGGTTTTCACCCGTCGGGCCCTTGCGGCGGTCGGCTTCAGCGAAGTAGCGGCGGAACTGACGCTCCAGCACGCCGTAGATACGCTTCACCTTTTGCTTTTCGCGCAATTGGGTGCCGTAGTCGGACGTACGCGCGCCCGAGGTGCGGCCGTGCTGGCCGGGCTTGCTGTCGAGCTTGCACTTGTCGGCGAGCGAACGGCGTGCGCTCTTCAGGAACAGATCGGTGCCTTCACGGCGGGACAGCTTGGCTTTGGGACCGGTATAGCGTGCCACTTTGCATCCTTAAATATTGATCACGCAAACTTCCGTCGAACTTCGGTCTGCGCTAGTCCGAACCCTTTGGGTCGAACGGTGGGCTTAGTCAAAACTTACTAACGCACGAAACCCGCCGATACTTTCGCATCGACAGGAAACATGCGGTCGCGTCGACGTATTAGATACGACGGCGCTTCGGCGGACGGCAACCGTTGTGCGGGACCGGCGTCACGTCGGAGATCGCGGTGATCTTGATGCCAAGACCATGCAGCGCGCGCACCGCCGACTCACGGCCAGGACCGGGGCCCTTGATCCGCACTTCGAGGTTCTTCACGCCGTATTCCATTGCCACGCGGCCAGCCGACTCGGCTGCGACCTGAGCTGCAAACGGCGTCGACTTGCGCGAGCCCTTGAAGCCCTGACCGCCCGACGTTGCCCATGCGAGTGCGTTACCCTGGCGGTCGGTGATCGTGATAATGGTGTTGTTGAACGACGCGTGAACGTGAACCACGCCCTCGGCGACGTTCTTCTTGACCTTCTTGCGAACGCGTTGCGCCGCGGAGTTGTTCGAAGCCTTAGCCATTACGTTTTCCTGTAACTGTCAGTTCCGCTTACTTCTTCAGCGATTGCGCTGCACGACGCGGACCCTTGCGCGTACGGGCATTCGTGCGCGTACGCTGGCCACGCAGGGGCAGGCCCTTGCGATGACGCATGCCGCGGTAGCAACCCAAGTCCATCAGGCGCTTGATGTTCATCGTGACTTCACGGCGCAGGTCGCCTTCGACGATGAACTTGCCCACTTCGTCACGCAGCTTTTCGAGGTCTGCGTCAGTGAGGTCCTTGACCTTCTTCGAAAATTCCACACCAGCAGCGCTGCAAATGCCGCGAGCGCGCGTGCGACCGATGCCGAAGATTGCCGTCAGGCCGATCTCGGTATGCTGGTGATTCGGGATGTTAACCCCTGCGATACGAGCCATTGTTTTTCCTCAAACAAAAAGCGCAAGCAAAAGCGCGGCGTTCAGCCTTGACGCTGTTTGTGGCGCGGATCAGAGCTGCAAATCACGCGCACAACGCCCTTGCGCTTGATGATCTTGCAATTGCGGCAAATGCGCTTAACCGATGCCATCACTTTCATGATATTACCCTTTTTTCAAATCACTTCGCCCGGAACACGATCCGTGCACGAGACAGATCGTAAGGCGTCAATTCAACCGTAACCTTGTCGCCCGGCAGAATGCGGATGTAGTGCATCCGCATCTTTCCGGAAATATGCCCCAGGACGACATGGCCATTTTCCAATTTCACCCGGAAAGTAGCGTTGGGGAGGTTTTCGATGACCTCACCCTGCATCTGGATTACATCGTCTTTGGCCATGGTCCTTATTAACGCATCGGGACGTTGCCGCCCTTGAAGTTTGCCTTCTTGAGCAGCGACTCATACTGTTGCGACATAACGTACGACTGCACCTGAGCCATGAAGTCCATCGTGACGACGACAATGATCAGCAGCGACGTTCCACCAAAATAAAACGGCACGTTCCAGCGCAACACCAGAAACTCAGGCAGCAGGCACACGAATACGATGTAAATCGCACCAGCCAGCGTCAAACGCGTGAGGATGCGGTCGATATATCGTGCAGTCTGATCGCCCGGACGGATACCCGGAACGAAAGCACCGCTCTTCTTCAAGTTGTCGGCGGTCTCCCGGCTGTTGAACACCAGTGCGGTGTAGAAAAAGCAGAAGAAAACGATCGCCAACGCATACAGCAGCACGTACACGGGCTGACCGGGCTTCAACGCCTCGGCCACGTTGTGCAGCGTGTTCGCGAACCAGTTGGTGCGCGACCCCGAACTAAACCAGTTCAGGATGGTTGCCGGGAAAAGGATGATCGACGACGCGAAGATCGGCGGAATCACACCCGACATGTTCAGCTTGAGCGGCAGATGAGACGACTGTCCGCCGTAAATCTTGTTACCGACCTGGCGCTTCGCGTAGTTCACGAGGATCTTGCGCTGACCGCGTTCGATGAACACGACCAGATACGTGACTGCCGCGATCAGCACGACGATGATGATCGCCGAGATGATGCTCATCGACCCGGTGCGAACCAACTCGAACAGACCGCCGATCGCGTTCGGGAACCCCGCCGCGATGCCACCGAAGATGATGATCGAGATGCCGTTGCCGAGACCGCGTTCCGTGATCTGCTCACCCAGCCACATCAGGAACATCGTGCCCGTCACCAGCGTGACGACCGTCGTCAGGCGGAACACCATACCGGGGTCGAGCACCAAGGCCGGCTGGTTTTCCAGCGCGACCGCGATGCCGAACGCCTGGAAGGTCGCGAGCACCACGGTAAAGATGCGCGTGTACTGCGTGATCTTCCGCTGGCCTGCCTGCCCTTCCTTCTTCAGCGCCTCCATCTGCGGCGACACGATCGACAGCAACTGCATGATGATCGACGACGAGATGTAGGGCATGATGCCCAGCGCAAAGATCGTGAACCGAGACAGCGCGCCACCCGAGAACATGTTGAACATGCCAAGGATGCCGCCCGACTGGCTTTGGAACAGCTTCGCCAGCTGGTCCGGATCGATGCCGGGAACCGGAATGTGCGCACCAATGCGGTAGACGATCAGCGCCAGCAGCAGGAACACTGCACGCCGGCGCAGATCGCCGAATTTCGCCGCGCTTCGACCGGTTTTTGCGAGACTCGGGCTGTTAGCCAAGAACCTTCTCCGATGCTAGTGCTAGTAACGGCGATTAGCGCGTTACTCGGCGAACGAGCCGCCAGCGGCTTCGATTGCAGCACGGGCGCCCTTCGTTGCCGTCAGGCCCTTCACCGTAACCTTGCGGGTGATCTCGCCGGTCTTGATGATCTTCGCGCTCTTGATGAGCTCGCCGACCAGACCCGCTTGCTTCAGCGCCAGCAGATCGATTTCGTCGACCGGCAGCTTCTCGAGATCAGCCAGGCGTACTTCACCGACGAATTCCTTCGTCAGCGAGGTGAAGCCGCGCTTCGGCAGACGACGCTGCAGAGGCATCTGACCGCCTTCGAAGCCGACCTTGTGAAAGCCGCCCGAACGCGATTTCTGACCCTTGTGGCCGCGCCCCGCGGTCTTGCCGAGGCCCGAACCGATGCCGCGCCCGACGCGCCGCTTTGCGTGCTTCGCGCCTTCTGCCGGCTTCAGGTTATTCAATTCCATGTTCAACTCCTTGGATCCTAGGGTCGGCCGCTCAGGCGATGACCTTAACGAGGTACGAGACCTTGTTGATCATCCCGCGCACTGCCGGCGTGTCCTGCAGCTCGGAGACCGAGTTGAGGCGACGCAGGCCGAGACCACGCACCGTTGCACGGTGCGATTCGCGGGTCCCGATCAGGCTCTTGACGAGCTGAACCTTGACAGTTTTTTCAGACATGGTGCCCACCTTAGCCCAGAATGTCTTCGACGGACTTGCCACGCTTCGCCGCGATGTCGGCCGGGGTCGACTGCTTGCGCAGACCGTCCAGCGTCGCACGGACGAGGTTGTACGGGTTCGTCGAACCGTGGCTCTTGGCCACAACGTTTTGCACGCCCATCACGTCGAACACGGCGCGCATCGGGCCGCCGGCGATCACGCCGGTACCGTCCTTCGCCGGGGCGAGGAGAACCGCCGAAGCGCCGTGCTTGCCGTGCACTTCGTGTTGCAGCGTGCCGTTCTTCAGGGGCACCTTGAACATGTTGCGGCGAGCTTGTTCCATTGCCTTTTGCACGGCAACCGGAACTTCCTTCGCCTTGCCCTTGCCCATGCCGACGCGGCCATCACCGTCGCCAACCACGGTCAGTGCGGCGAAGCCGAGAATACGGCCACCCTTCACGACCTTGGTCACGCGGTTGACCGAAATCATCTTTTCGCGCAGGCCGTCGTCGCGTTCGTCAGCCTGAACTTTCGCTTGCATCTTTGCCATGACGAATTCTTCCCTTAGAACTTGAGCCCGGCTTCACGCGCCGCATCAGCCAGCGCCTTCACGCGGCCGTGGTAGCGGAAACCCGAGCGATCGAAGGCGACGGATTCGATGCCGGCAGCCTTGGCCTTTTCGGCGATACGCTTGCCGATCAGGGTTGCAGCGTTGATGTTGCCGCCCTTGCCCGACTTGTCGGCCAGCTCAGCGCGCACTTCGGCTTCCAGCGTCGAAGCGCTTGCCACGACCTTCGTGCCGCATGCCGAGAACACTTGCGCGTAGATATGCGTATTCGTGCGATGCACGGCCAGACGCGGAACCTGCAGCTCAGCGATCTTGACACGCGTCTGACGAGCGCGGCGCAGGCGAGATTGAGTCTTATCCATGATTGCGCACCCTTACTTCTTCTTCGTTTCTTTGAGGATCACGACCTCGTCGGAATAGCGCACGCCCTTGCCCTTGTAAGGCTCCGGCGGGCGATAGCCGCGCACTTCGGCTGCGACTTGTCCGACTTTCTGCTTGTCGATCCCCTTGATCACGATTTCGGTCTGCGACGGGGTCTCAGCCTTGACGCCTTCCGGCATCTGGTGCACCACGGGGTGCGAGAAACCCAGCGACAGGTTCAGCTTGTCGCCTTGCGCTTGCGCACGATAACCGACGCCAACCAGCGTCAGCTTGCGCTCGAAACCCTTGGTGACGCCTTGCACCATGTTCGCCACCAGGGCGCGCATCGTGCCGGACATCGCGTTTGCTTCACGGCTTTCGTCGGCCGGAGCGAGCTTCAACGTACCGTTGTCGTTCGTCACGGTCACCAGCTTGTTCGCCGGTTGCGAGATCGTGCCGAGCGGCCCCTTCACGGTGATGACGTCGCTCTTGATGGCCACTTCCGCGCCTTGCGGCAGCGCGATCGGGCTTTTACCTACTCGAGACATGTTTCTTCTCCCTTCGGTGTTAAGCGACGTAGCAGATGACTTCGCCACCGACGCCGTTCTGGCGCGCCTTGCGGTCGGTCATCACACCCTTCGGCGTCGATACGATGGCAACACCCAAGCCGTTCATCACTTGCGGGATTTCGTTGCGACCGCGGTACACACGCAGACCGGGCTTCGAGACGCGCTCGAGGCGCTCGATCACCGGACGGCCAGCGTAGTACTTCAACGCGATGTTCAATTCCGTCTTCGCGCCTTCAGCCTTCACCGCGAAGTCGTCGATATAACCTTCGTCCTTCAAAACCTGCGCAATCGCAACCTTGACTTTCGACGAGGGCATAGTCACCGAAACCTTCTCGACCATCTGCGCATTGCGGATGCGAGTCAGCATATCGGCGATAGGATCACTCATGCTCATTTATGTTTCTCCTATTACCAGCTCGCCTTGGTGAGGCCAGGGATTTCGCCGCGGAAAGCGATTTCGCGGATCTTGCCGCGCGCGAGTCCGAACTTGCGGAACGTGCCACGCGGACGACCCGTGATCGCGCAGCGGTTACGCTTGCGAGTGGGGTTCGAGTTACGCGGCAGTTGTTGCAGCGCCAGACGCGCGAGATAACGCTCTTCGTCCGACTTGCTTGCGTCGTCGATCACAGCCTTCAGCTCAGCACGCTTCGGAGCGTACTTGGCTGCCAGGCGCGCGCGCTTCTTTTCACGTTCGATCAGTGCCAGTTTAGCCACGGTAACCTCAGTTTCTGAACGGGAACTTGAAGCCGGCGAGCAGCGCCTTTGCTTCGTCGTCAGTCTTCGCGGTAGTCGTGATGCTGATGTTCAGCCCACGCAGCGCGTCGATCTTGTCGTAGTCGATTTCGGGGAAAATGATCTGCTCTTTCACACCGATGTTGTAGTTGCCACGACCGTCGAATGCACGGCCCGACACGCCACGGAAGTCGCGCACGCGGGGGAGCGCCACCGTCACGAAGCGGTCCAGGAATTCGTACATCGCTTGGCCGCGCAGCGTAACCATCGCGCCGATCGGGTAGCCCTGACGAATCTTGAAGCCTGCGATTGCCTTGCGCGCCTTCGTGATAACCGGCTTCTGGCCAGCGATCTTCGTCAGGTCGCCCACGGCGTTTTCGATGATCTTCTTGTCAGCGACGGCTTCGCCAAGACCCATGTTCAGGGTGATCTTGGTGATGCGCGGCACTTCCATGATGGACTTGTAGCCGAACTTTTCGACGAGTTGCGGCACAACCTTTTCTTTGTAAATTTCTTGCAGACGAGCCATTTTTTAACTCCGCATCAGGCGTTAAGCGTGGCGCCGGTCGACTTCAAGAAGCGAACCTTCTTTCCGTCTTCGACCTTGATGCCCACACGCGATGCCTTGCCATTCGCGTCGACGAGCGCGACGTTCGAAATATGCAGCGACATCGACTTGGCTTCCACACCGCCCGTCGTACCCTTCATCGGGTTCGGCTTCACGTGCTTCTTGACGAGGTTGATACCCTCGACGGTGACACGGTCGTCCGCAACGGCCAGCACGGTACCGCGCTTGCCCTTGTCCTTGCCGGTGATGACGATGACTTCGTCACCCTTGCGAATCTTGTTCATCGCGACTCCTTACAGCACTTCCGGCGCGAGCGAAACGATCTTCATGAATCGTTCGCTACGCAGTTCACGCGTCACCGGCCCGAAAATACGCGTGCCGATCGGCTCGAGCTTCGTATTCAACAGAACGGCGGCATTGCCGTCGAACTTGATGAGCGAGCCATCCTGGCGACGCACGCCCTTGGCCGTACGAACGACCACGGCGTTGTAGATTTCGCCCTTCTTCACGCGTCCGCGCGGCGTCGCTTCCTTGACGGTCACCTTGATGATGTCGCCAATGCTAGCGTAACGACGCTTCGAGCCGCCGAGCACCTTGATGCACATGACTTCACGCGCACCCGTGTTGTCGGCCACTTCAAGCCGAGTTTCGGTCTGGATCATGGTTTATCTTTCCCAACTTAATCCGATTGCACCACCATGGCGCATCCGGTCAGTCTTGGTCCCGTCAGCCAATCGGCTGCTTGGGTTAGAACAGGCAGCGAGGGCAGACGAAACCCGCCATCGCAATCCGGTGAATCTGTCGACTCAGGCTGGCGCCCGAACCGGCTTCCCCCACCAATTTCGCCCGCGACGGGGCTCCCACAAAGAGGGAAGACCGAGATTATAACAAATAATCTCGGTCTTGCAAGCGAAACTTACTGCGATACTACTTGCTACTGCATCGCCATACTTCAGCTTTAGATCACGCGAGCCGCTTCAACCAGCTTCGACACAACCCAGGCCTTCGTCTTCGAAATCGGACGGGTTTCCTGGATTTCGACGAGATCGCCTTCGTTGTACGTGTTCGCGTCGTCATGCGCATGGTACTTCTTGGAGCGCACGACGTACTTGCCGTAGATCGGATGCTTCACGCGGTGCTCGACCAGCACGGTGACCGTCTTGTCCATCTTGTTGCTGACGACCTTGCCGACCAGCGTCCGCTTGAGCGAGGTTTTCACGCTATCGTTCATTTCTGGTTCGCCTTCTCAGTCATGACGGTGCGCACACGCGCGATGTCGCGACGGACCTTCTGCAGCTGACTCGTGTTCGTGAGTTGCTGGGTCGCGAGTTGCATGCGCAGGCCAAATTGCGCCTTGAGCAGGTCCGACAGCTCCTTGTTGAGCGCGGCCTGGTCTTTCTGGCGAAGTTCAGATGCCTTCATCGTTTACTCCTTAGGCGCCGAGCTGACGGACCACGAAGTTCGTCTTGAGCGGCAGCTTGGCTGCAGCCAGACGGAACGCTTCGCGCGCCAGTTCTTCGGAGACACCGTCCATTTCGTACAGCATCTTGCCCGGTTGAATTTCAGCGACGTAGTACTCCGGGTTACCCTTACCGTTACCCATACGCACTTCGGCCGGCTTTTGCGAAATCGGCTTGTCCGGGAAGATGCGGATCCAGATCCGGCCGCCACGCTTGATGTGACGCGTCATCGCACGACGCGCCGCTTCGATTTGACGCGCGGTCAAACGGCCGCGACCGATAGCCTTCAGACCGTACTCACCGAACGACACGGCGTTGCCGCGCGTCGCCTTGCCGGTGTTACGACCCTTTTGCTCTTTGCGATACTTTCTGCGTTTCGGTTGCAGCATCGTTATTCTCCAGTCTTCGCGTCACCGCCGGCGCGACGGGGTGCACCACGACGCGCGCCAGCCGGAGCGCCTTCACCATCACGGCGCGGACGGCGATCGCCACCCGGACGTGCGTTGCGGCGCGGACGCTTCTCTTCCGCCACTTCTTCCACCACCGGCGCTTCGTTGCGGCCCAGCGTGTCGCCCTTGTAGACCCACACCTTCACGCCGATGATGCCGTACGTGGTCTTCGCTTCCGACGTCGCGTAGTCGATATCCGCACGCAGCGTATGGAGCGGCACTCGGCCTTCGCGATACCACTCGGTACGAGCGATTTCGATACCGTTCAGACGGCCCGCGCTCATGATCTTGATGCCCTGGGCGCCAAGACGCATCGCATTTTGCATCGCGCGCTTCATCGCACGGCGGAACATGATCCGACGCTCGAGCTGCTGCGTGATGGAATCGGCGATCAACTGAGCATCGGTTTCCGGCTTGCGGATTTCTTCGATGTTGACGTGAACCGGAACGCCCATGCGCTTCTGCAGTTCCGACTTCAACAGTTCGATGTCTTCGCCCTTCTTGCCGATGACAACACCCGGACGCGAGCTGTAAATCGTGATGCGCGCGTTCTTCGCCGGACGCTCGATGACGACGCGGCCGACCGAAGCGTTCTTCAGCTTCTTCTTCAGGTATTCACGAACACCGATGTCTTCCTGCAACATCGCCGCGAAATTGTTGTTGTTCGCGTACCAGCGCGAAGCCCAATTGCGGCTGACGGCCAAACGGAAGCCAGTCGGATGAATTTTCTGTCCCATCGTATGGCTCCTTAATTCCCGACCGTCACAGTGATGTGACAGGATTGCTTCTCGATGCGGTTACCGCGACCCTTTGCGCGTGCGGTGAAACGCTTCAGCGAAGCAGCCTTGTCGACGTAGATGCTCTTGATCTTGAGCTCGTCGATGTCGGCGCCTTCGTTGTGTTCCGCATTTGCGATCGCAGACAGCACGACCTTCTTGACGATACCCGCCGCCTTCTTCGGCGAGAACGTCAGAACGTTCAGCGCCTTGTCGACCGGCAAACCACGAATCTGGTCAGCCACAAGGCGCGTCTTCTGCGCCGAGATGCGGGCACCGCGATGAATTGCTTTCACTTCCATCTTGATAGCCCCTTATTTCTTGGCCTTCTTGTCGGCCGCGTGACCCTTGAACGTACGGGTCAGTGCGAACTCGCCAAGCTTGTGGCCGACCATGTTTTCCGTGACGTACACCGGAACGTGCTGACGGCCGTTGTGGACGGCGATCGTCAGACCGATGAAGTCCGGCAGAATCGTCGAACGACGCGACCAGGTCTTGATCGGCTTCTTGTCACGCGAAGCTGCAGCCGCCTCAACTTTCTTCAGCAAATGGGCGTCGCAGAACGGACCTTTTTTAATAGAACGTGCCATTGCCTACTCCTTAACGCTTGTGACGGCGCTGAACGATCATCGTCGTCGTGCGCTTGTTGCTGCGGGTGCGATAGCCCTTCGTCGGCGTGCCCCACGGGCTCACCGGATCGCGACCTGCTGCCGTGCGGCCTTCACCACCACCGTGCGGGTGATCGATCGGGTTCATCGCAACGCCACGCACCGTCGGACGGATACCGCGCCAGCGGTTTGCACCGGCCTTACCGATCTGGCGGAGGCTGTGCTCTTCGTTGCCCACTTCGCCGATCGTCGCGCGGCACTCGACGTGCACGCGGCGGATTTCGCCCGAACGCAGACGCACTTGAGCGTAGACGCCTTCGCGAGCCAGCAGCATGGCGGACGTACCAGCCGAACGCGCAATTTGCGCGCCCTTGCCCGGCAGCATCTCGATGCAGTGGATCGTCGTACCGACCGGGATGTTGCGGATCGGCAGAGCGTTGCCTGCGCGGATCGGCGCTTCCGAACCGGACATCAGTTGCGTGCCGACCGTCACGCCCTTCGGCGCGATGATGTAGCGACGCTCGCCGTCCGCGTACAGAACCAGCGCGATGTTCGCGCTACGGTTCGGGTCGTACTCGAGACGCTCGACCTTTGCCGGAATGCCGTCCTTGTTGCGACGGAAATCGACGATACGGTAGTGCTGCTTATGACCGCCACCTTGGTGACGCGTGGTGATGCGGCCATTGTTGTTACGACCAGCCGACTTGGATTGCGTGTCGAGCAGCGCGGCGTGCGGCTTGCCCTTGTGCAGATCCTTGTTGACGATCTTGACCATCGCGCGGCGACCCGGCGAGGTCGGCTTAACTTTCACGATTGCCATGATTACTTGGCCTCCGCTTCAAAGTTGATTTCCTGGCCGGGCTTCAGGCAGACATAAGCCTTCTTCACGTCCTTGCGCTTGCCGTTGAAGCGGCCAAAGCGCTTTGCCTTGCCCTTCGTGACGAGCACGTTGACGGAATTGACTTCGACCTTGAACAGCAGCTCGACAGCAGCCTTCACTTCCTGCTTCGTGGCGTCCGGCGCGACTTCAAACACGACTTGTTCGTTCTTGTCGGCAACCAGCGTCGCCTTTTCGGAGATCACCGGAGCGAGCAGAACTTGCATCAAACGATGATCGTTTTTGCGAACTTCGCTCATGACAGCAACTCCTCGATCTGAGCGACCGCAGCCTTCGTGATCAGAACCTTTTTGAAGTAGATCAGCGAGAGCGGGTCGGCGTAACGCGGCTCGACAACGGCCACGTGGGCCAGGTTGCGCGACGCGAGGTACAGGTTTTCGTCGACCGTATCGGTGATGACCAACACGGACTCGAGACCCATCGCCTTGAATTTATCGGCCAGCAGCTTGGTCTTCGGGGCTTCGAGCGCGAGGTCTTCGACCACGGCGATGCGGCCTTCGCGAGCCAGCTGCGAGAAGATCGAGCAGAGGCCTGCGCGATGCATCTTCTTGTTGACCTTGTGCGAGAAGTTCTCTTCCGGCGAGTTCGGGAAGATGCGACCACCGCCGCGCCACAACGGGCTCGACGACATACCGGCACGAGCACGGCCCGTACCCTTCTGACGCCACGGCTTCTTGGTGGTGTGCTTGACCTGCTCGCGGTCCTTCTGAGCGCGGTTGCCGCTACGTGCGTTCGCCTGATAAGCGACGACGATCTGGTGAATCAGGGCTTCGTTGTAATCGCGACCGAACACAACGTCCGATGCGGTCACGGCAGCGCCTTCCTGACCATTGGCATTCAGGAGCTTAAGTTCCATTATTTCGCTCCTTTCGCAGCACGCGTCTTGACGGCCGGGGTCACGAAGACCTTGCCGCCCTTCGCACCCGGAACAGCGCCGCGGACGAGCAGCAGATTGCGCTCGGCGTCGATGCGGGCGATTTCGAGGTTTTGAACCGTGACGGTGACGTCACCGAGATGACCCGTCATGCGCTTACCCGGGAACACGCGACCCGGATCCTGCGCCATACCGATCGAACCCGGAACGTTGTGCGAACGCGAGTTACCGTGCGATGCGCGGCCCGAAGCGAAGTTGTAGCGCTTGATCGTGCCGGCGTAGCCCTTACCGATCGACGTGCCTTGCACGTCAACTTTCTGGCCGACTTCGAAAATATCCGTAGCGATGACAGCGCCGTTCGACAGTTCGCCTGCCTTGGCCGCATCGATATGGAATTCCTTGAGGATTTCACCGGCTTGGACGCCGGCTTTGGCGAGGTGACCCGCCAGCGGCTTCGTCACGCGCGAGGCGCGGCGAGTACCGAATGCAACCTGAACGGCGGTATAACCATCCGTTTCAACGGTCTTGATCTGCGTCACGCGGTTGTCCGACACGTCCAGCACGGTGACGGGGATCGAATCCCCTTCAGGCGTGAAGATACGGGTCATGCCAACCTTGCGACCTACGAGTCCAAGGCTCATCGTTTTCTCCATTCCCGACTGCGATTGGTCGGGGCTGATTTACAAATGCCGGCTTCGTCACGGAAGACTGGGTCGGCTTTCTTGCGTCTTTTTCTTGCGCATAGGCGCGAAAAGCCTTGGAGTATAACAAGGCTTTTCGTTTTCTGCAAGCAATCAAAGACTTAGCCCTGTCTGGCTCGCCAGCAGGGCTTTTTGGACTTACTGCAGCTTGATCTCGACGTCCACGCCGGCCGGCAGATCGAGCTTCATCAGCGCGTCGACGGTCTTGTCAGTCGGATCGACGATGTCCATCAGGCGCTGGTGGGTACGGATTTCGAGCTGGTCGCGCGACGTCTTGTTGACGTGCGGCGAACGCAGAATGTCAAAACGCTGAATACGCGTCGGCAGCGGCACCGGGCCACGGACGATCGCGCCAGTCCGCTTCGCCGTATCGACGATCTCGGCTGCCGATTGATCGATCAGGCGATAGTCGAAAGCCTTCAGGCGAATGCGGATTTTCTGGTTCTGCATGACGATTCCTTAAAAGAGCGAGGCGGTGTTGCACCGCCGATTTGGCAAAAGAGCATGGGACCGGACACTCGCTGAGGACGAACATCCGGCCCCGGTCTGTTACTGCGTTACTTCAGTATTGCAACTTCAGATCGAGCGAACCCGCTATCTTACTCGATAATCTTCGCCACGACACCGGCGCCGACGGTACGGCCGCCTTCGCGGATCGCGAAGCGCAGACCTTCTTCCATGGCGATCGGCGCGATCAGCTTGACCGTGATCGACACGTTGTCGCCCGGCATCACCATTTCCTTGTCCTTCGGCAGCTCGATCGAACCCGTCACGTCCGTCGTACGGAAGTAGAACTGCGGACGATAGTTGTTGAAGAACGGCGTGTGACGGCCGCCTTCGTCCTTGCTCAGCACGTACACTTCAGCCGTGAAGTGCGTGTGCGGCGTGATCGAGCCCGGCTTGGCCAGAACCTGACCACGCTCCACGTCTTCACGCTTCGTGCCGCGCAGCAGGATACCGACATTGTCGCCTGCCTGACCCTGGTCGAGCAGCTTGCGGAACATTTCCACGCCCGTGCACGTGGTCTTCACCGTCGGCTTGATACCGACGATTTCGATTTCCTCGCCGACCTTGATGACGCCGCGCTCCACGCGCCCCGTCACCACCGTGCCGCGACCCGAGATCGAGAACACGTCTTCCACCGGCATCAGGAACGAACCGTCCACTGCGCGCTCCGGCGTCGGGATGTACGTGTCCAGCGCGTCGGCCAGGTTCATGATCGCCACTTCGCCCAGCTCGCCCTTGTCGCCTTCCAGCGCCAGCTTGGCCGAACCCTTGATGATCGGCGTGTCGTCGCCCGGGAAGTCGTACTTCGACAGCAGTTCACGCACTTCCATTTCGACGAGCTCGAGCAGCTCGGCGTCGTCCACCATGTCGCACTTGTTCAGGAACACGATGATGTAGGGCACGCCAACCTGACGCGCCAGCAGGATGTGCTCACGCGTTTGCGGCATCGGGCCGTCAGCGGCCGAGCACACCAGGATCGCGCCGTCCATCTGCGCGGCGCCCGTGATCATGTTCTTCACGTAGTCGGCGTGGCCCGGGCAGTCGACGTGTGCGTAGTGGCGGTTAGCCGTTTCGTACTCGACGTGCGCGGTGTTGATGGTAATACCACGTGCCTTTTCTTCCGGCGCCGCGTCGATCTGGTCGTACGCCTTCGCCTCGCCGCCGAACTTCTGCGTGAGCACCGTCGTGATCGCTGCCGTCAGCGTGGTCTTGCCGTGGTCAACGTGACCGATCGTGCCCACGTTCACGTGCGGCTTGGTCCGCTCGAATTTACCTTTTGCCATGATTACCTTCTTTCAAAGTTTGGTTATCGGTTAAAGCTTGTGGCTTGCGCCGAATTACTTGCCTTTCGCGTTGATGATCGCGTCGGCGACGTTGCGCGGAGCTTCGGCATAGTGCTTGAACTCCATCGTGTACGTCGCACGGCCTTGCGTCAGCGAACGCAGCGAGGTCGAGTAGCCGAACATTTCCGACAGCGGCACTTCGGCGCGGACGATCTTGCCGCCGCCCACCATGTCTTCCATGCCCTGGACGATCCCGCGACGGCCCGACAGGTCGCCCATCACGTTGCCCATGTACTCTTCCGGCGTTTCGACTTCCACGGCCATCATCGGTTCGAGAATGACCGGGCTTGCCTTGCGCATTGCTTCCTTGAAGGCCATTGAGCCGGCCATGCGGAACGCGTTTTCGTTCGAGTCGACGTCGTGGTACGAACCGAAGGTCAGGTGAACCTTGACGTCCACAACCGGGAAGCCAGCCAGCACGCCCGACTTCAGCGTTTCTTGGATACCCTTGTCCACGGCCGGGATGTATTCGCGCGGAATCACGCCGCCCTTGATCTCGTCCAGGAACTCGTAGCCCTTGCCCTGCTCGTTCGGCTCGAGCGTGATGACCGCGTGACCGTACTGGCCGCGACCACCCGACTGCTTGACGAACTTGCCTTCCACGTCCGACGCCTTCGTGCGGATCGTTTCGCGATACGCAACCTGCGGCTTGCCGACGGTCGCTTCCACGTTGAATTCGCGCTTCATGCGGTCGACCAGAATTTCGAGGTGGAGCTCGCCCATGCCCGAAATGATGGTCTGGCCCGATTCCTCGTCCGTCTGGACGCGGAACGACGGATCTTCCTGGGCGAGACGGTTCAGCGCCAGGCCCATCTTTTCCTGGTCAGCCTTCGTCTTCGGCTCGACGGCCTGCGAAATCACCGGCTCCGGGAAAATCATGCGTTCGAGCACGATCGGGTTCTGCGGATCGCACAGCGTGTCGCCGGTGGTCGCTTCCTTCAGGCCGACGGCCGCCGCGATATCGCCCGCGCGCACTTCCTTGATTTCCTCACGCTGGTTCGCGTGCATCTGCAGAATACGGCCCAGACGTTCCTTCTTGCCCTTGGTCGAATTCAGCACGGTGTCGCCCGAATTCACGACGCCCGAGTACACGCGGAAGAAGATCAGCTGGCCGACGAACGGGTCGGTCATGATCTTGAACGCGAGCGACGAGAACTTCTCGTCGTCCGACGCGCGGCGCTCGGCGGATTCGCCGTCTTCCAGCTCACCCGTGACCGGCGGAATGTCGACCGGCGACGGCAGGAAGTCGATCACGGCGTCGAGCATGCGCTGCACGCCCTTGTTCTTGAACGCGGTGCCGCAGAGCATCGGCTGGATTTCGCACGCGATGGTGCGGTCACGCAGCGCCTTGACGATTTCCGCTTCGGTCAGCTCTTCGCCGCCGAGGTACTTTTCCATCAGCTCTTCGCTCGATTCGGCAGCCGATTCGATCATCTTCTCGCGCCACTCGTTGCACGAGTCGACGAGTTCGGCCGGAATGTCGACGTAATCGAACTTCGTGCCCTGGGACGCTTCGTCCCAAATGATTGCCTTCATCTTCAGAAGATCGACGACGCCCTTGAAGTTCTCTTCCGAGCCGATCGGCACCACGACGGGAACCGGATTCGCCTTCAGGCGAGTCTTCAGCTGGTCATAGACCTTGAAGAAGTTCGCGCCGGTACGGTCCATCTTGTTGACGAACGCGAGACGGGGAACCTTGTACTTGTTCGCCTGACGCCACACCGTTTCCGACTGCGGCTGCACGCCGCCCACCGCGCAGTAGACCATGCACGCGCCGTCGAGGACGCGCATCGAGCGCTCCACTTCGATCGTGAAGTCCACGTGCCCCGGCGTATCGATGATGTTGATGCGGTGCTCGGGATAGTTGCCGCCCATGCCCTTCCAGAAGGCAGTGGTAGCAGCCGACGTGATGGTGATGCCGCGTTCCTGCTCCTGCTCCATCCAGTCCATCGTTGCTGCGCCGTCGTGAACTTCACCGATCTTGTGGTTCACGCCCGTATAGAACAGGATGCGCTCGGTCGTCGTCGTTTTGCCGGCGTCGATGTGAGCGCTGATACCGATATTGCGGTAGCGCTCGATAGGTGTCTTGCGAGCCACTTTGGATCCTTTTTCGGGGTCGACGCGCCGGCGATGATTGCCGGCCGCGTCCTAACACAAACGGGCGAGGCGCCTGGAGTAGCGCACCCGCCCTGATTTTCCGTTTGCCCTATGAGCGGGAGCTTAGAAACGGAAGTGCGAGAATGCCTTGTTGGCCTCTGCCATGCGGTGAACTTCGTCGCGCTTCTTCATCGCGCCGCCGCGGCCTTCAGCCGCCTCGGAGAGTTCGCCTGCAAGACGCAGGGCCATCGACTTTTCGCTGCGCTTCTTCGCGGCTTCACGCAACCAACGCATCGCCAATGCCATACGACGCGAGGGACGCACTTCGACCGGAACCTGATAGTTGGCACCACCAACGCGACGGCTCTTCACTTCGACCACCGGCTTCACGTTGTTGAGCGCAACCGTGAACACTTCCAGCGGGTCCTTGCCACCCTTGCTCTGGATCTGTTCAAAAGCGCCGTACACGATACGCTCGGCAACCGACTTCTTGCCGGAGAGCATCAGCACGTTCATGAACTTGGCTACATCTACGTTGCCGAACTTCGGATCCGGCAACACTTCCCGCTTGGGGACTTCGCGACGACGCGGCATGATTCTTCCTTTACCTTTTCAGTTGGAGCTGGTTCTCAACTCCGCGGCCACCAACTAACCCGATCCATCTCTTCGACTAAACCAGCTTGGCCGGGTGACCACTTACTCGATAGCACCGGCACTTCCGGCACCACCGCCTTAACCGCCTTGCGGCGACCTGAAACCACTTCAGACCGGCAGCTTACTTGCCAGCCTTGGCACGCTTCGCACCGTACTTCGAGCGAGCCTGCTTACGGTCCTTGACGCCCTGCGTATCCAGCGAGCCGCGAACCATGTGGTAACGCACACCCGGCAAGTCCTTCACACGGCCGCCGCGGATCAGCACGACCGAGTGCTCTTGCAGGTTGTGGCCTTCACCACCGATGTACGAAATGACTTCGAAGCCGTTCGTCAGACGAACCTTGGCAACCTTACGGAGTGCCGAGTTCGGCTTCTTCGGCGTCGTGGTGTACACGCGGGTGCACACGCCACGACGCTGGGGGCAGTCCTGCAGGGCCGGCGACTTGCTCTTCGTCGTTTCCGACGCGCGGCCTTTGCGAACCAGTTGATTGATGGTTGGCATTGTTTAATCCTAAAAATGAACGAAATCTGCGCAGCTCCTTCCGGGCAAAGCGAAAAGATTGCGCATTTGATGCTCTCGCGGATGGTTTTCACTTCCGACTCCCGGCCGTAAGCCAGATCCGAAAGTGGATCAAGAACGAGAACCAAGGATGATAGTCCGAAAATCCCAATCGGGTCAATACGTTGCGCGGATTTCGGAGGTTCCTGGAGCGATGTTCGTCAATCCGCGCTGACGACGTCGAGCAATTCGTCGCCGAAGCGCTCGAGCTTGCGAACGCCGATGCCGGGAATGTGGCGCAAATCGTCGATGGTATCGGGATCGCTGCGGGCGATCTCAGCGAGCGTCGCGTCATGGAAGATGACATACGCCGGCACACCGTCGCTCTTGGCGGTCTCCGCGCGCCAGGCGCGCAGGCGTTCCCAGCGTGCCTTCTCGCGCGGCGACATGCCGGCGGTGGGATCAGCTCGCTCGCCCGTGCGGGCGGACGTCTGCCGGGTGCGTACCGGCTTCACGTATTTACGCAGCGTGACAGGTTCCTCACCCTTGAGCACGGGTTTGCTGGCGTCGGTCAACACGAGCGCGCCGAAGCCGTCGTGATCGACAGCGAGGTAGCCAAATGCCACGAGCTGCCTGAACACGGCGCGCCATTCCTGCTCCGAGAGCGCCGCGCCGACGCCGAACGTCGACAGCTTCTCGTGGCCGCGTTGCAGCACCTTCTCGCTGCGGGCACCCCGCAGAATGTCGATCAGGTGCCCCGCGCCGAAGTGAAATCCGCTCGCCTTTTGCGCGCGGTAGACGCATGACAGCGCCATCTGCGCTTCACGCGTGGCATCGAAGGACGCAGGCGGTTCAAGACACGTATCGCAATTGCCGCACGGCTTGCTCGCTTCCCCGAAATAGGCGAGCAGGCGCACGCGGCGGCACGAAGCCACTTCGCACAGTCCCAGCAAGGCGTCCAGCTTGCCGGTCTGCACGCGCTTGTGGGTGTCGTCGGCTTCAGACTCGTCGATCATCTTGCGCTGCTGCACGACATCGCCGAGTCCGTAGGCCATCCAGGCGTTCGCCGGCAGGCCGTCGCGGCCTGCGCGGCCGGTTTCCTGATAGTAGCCCTCGACGCTCTTCGGCAAATCCAGATGCGCGACGAAGCGCACGTCCGGCTTGTCGATGCCCATGCCGAAAGCGATCGTCGCGCACATGACGACGCCTTCTTCGCGCTGGAACATCTCCTGATGCCGCTGCCGCGTCTCGAACTCCATGCCCGCGTGATACGGCAGCGCGCGGACTCCTTGGCCCTTCAGCCAGTCGGCGGTTTCCTCGACCTTGCGGCGGGAGAGGCAATAGACGACGCCCGCATCAGTCGTGCCGTCCTTGTTCGTATGCTCGGCGCGGATGAAATCGAGCAGTTGCGCGCGCGCGTTGTCCTTCTCGACGATCCGATAGCGAATGTTCGGCCGATCGAAGCTCGAAACGAAGATGCGCGCGTCCTCGAGTGCGAGACGATGCACGATTTCATCGCGTGTGATCGCATCCGCGGTGGCCGTGAGCGCGATGCGCGGCACGTCCGGGAATCGCTCGTGCAGCACGGAAAGCTGAATATATTCGGGACGGAAGTCATGGCCCCACTGCGACACGCAGTGCGCCTCGTCGATTGCGAAGAGGCCGACCGGCGCGCTGTCGAGCAGGTCGAGAAAACGCGGCGTCATGAGCCGCTCCGGCGCGACATAAAGCAAGTCGATTTCGCCGTTGCGCAATGCGCGTTCGGTCGCGGCGGCTTCCGCGCCGGACAACGTCGAATTGAGATACGCGGCGCGCACGCCGACCTCGGTGAGCGCGGCGACCTGGTCCTGCATCAGCGCTATGAGCGGCGACACCACGATGCCCGCGCCGAAACCCGTCTCGCGCCGCACCAGCGACGGAATCTGATAGCAGAGCGACTTGCCGCCGCCTGTCGGCATCAGCACGAGCGAATCGCCGCCGTTCGCGACATGCTCGACGATCTCCGCCTGTTGTCCGCGAAATGCGGGATAGCCGAAGATTTCGTTGAGTATTTCGAGCGACCGGGACATGGACAAAGCGCGACTGCGACGTGAGAGATAACGAATTCTACCAACGCATCGATCCGCGCCGACGCGCTCCGGGCATCGTTAGCCGAATGGCAGAGAGCTCGCGAGCAATAAAACGCCAGACGAAAAAAAAAACCGCCCAGCCGAAGCCGGGCGGTTTGACGGTGCTACGAGCGAGAGACGCTTACTCGTTGGTATGCGGCTGCTGCTCCGCTGCCGGGGTTTCCGGCGTACCGAAATCGAATGCCTCTTCGGCAGCGATCTGGTCGAAGCGTTCGCGATCCGACATTTCCTTGCTCTTGCGCGCCTTGTGGAACGCAAGACCCGTACCGGCCGGAATCAGACGGCCGACGATCACGTTCTCCTTCAGGCCACGCAGATCGTCGCGCTTGCCCATGATCGCCGCTTCGGTCAGCACGCGGGTCGTTTCCTGGAACGACGCCGCCGAGATGAACGAATCGGTCGACAGAGAAGCCTTCGTGATACCGAGCAGCACGTTCTCGTACGTCGCCGGACGCTTGTCTTCCGCGATCATGCGATCGTTTTCGTCCAGCATGTCCGAACGCTCGACCTGCTCGCCCGGGATGAAGCGCGTATCGCCGTTGTCGACGATCTGCACACGACGCAGCATCTGACGCACGATCACTTCGATGTGCTTGTCGTTGATCTTCACGCCCTGCAGACGGTACACGTCCTGCACTTCGTCCACGATGTAGCGCGACAGCGCCTCGATACCCTGCAGACGCAGGATGTCGTGCGGATCGGCAGGGCCGTCGACGATCATTTCGCCCTTGTTGACGACCTGACCATCGTGCACCAGCACCTGCTTTTCCTTCGCGATCAGGAACTCGTGCTGATTGCCCTCGAGGTCCGTAATCACCAGACGCTGCTTGCCCTTCGTGTCCTTGCCGAACGACGTCGTGCCCGTGACTTCCGCGAGAATACCCGCGTCCTTCGGCGAGCGCGCTTCGAACAGTTCGGCCACGCGCGGCAGACCGCCGGTAATGTCGCGCGTCTTCTGCGCTTCGACCGGAATACGCGCCAGCACTTCACCGACCTGCACCTGCTGACCATCCTTCACGGTGATCAGTGCGCCGACCTGGAAGCCGATCTGCACCGAATGCTCGGTGTTCGGGATCTTCACTTCCTCGCCGTTCGCGTCGAGCAGCTTCACCTGCGGACGCACGCTCTTCGAAGCTTGCGAGCCGCGGCGCTTCACGTCGATCACGACGAGCGTGGAAAGCCCCGTCACATCGTCGATCTGCTTGGCGACCGTCACGCCTTCCTCGACGTTTTCGAACTTCACCGTACCGCCCCACTCGGTGATGATCGGACGCGTCAGCGGATCCCATTGAGCCAGTTGCGCACCGGCCTTGATCTGCGCGCCGTCGAGTTGCAGCAGCGTCGCGCCGTACGGGATCTTGTGACGCTCACGCTCGCGACCGAGGTCGTCCGCGATGATCGCTTCGCCCGAACGCGAGATGACGACCTGCTCGCCCTTCGCGTTGGTGACGTAGCGCATCGTGGCCGTGAAGCGCACCGTACCGTTCGACTTCGCCTCAACCGTCGAAGCGACCGCCGCACGCGATGCCGCACCACCGATGTGGAACGTACGCATCGTGAGCTGCGTGCCCGGCTCGCCGATCGACTGAGCAGCGATCACGCCCACCGCTTCGCCGACGTTCACGCGCGAGCCGCGGCCGAGGTCGCGGCCATAGCACGCGGCGCACAGGCCATAGCGCGTTTCGCAGGTGAGCGGCGTGCGCACGCGCACTTCGTCGATGCCGAGGCGTTCGATTTCCTCGACCGCATCTTCATCGAGCAAATCGCCCGACGCGTACAGCGTCTCTTGCGTTTCCGGATTGACGACGTCCGCCACCGCGACGCGACCGAGAATACGGTCGCGCAGGGCTTCGACGACTTCACCGCCCTCGACCAACGCCTTCATCGCCACGCCGTTCGACGTGCCGCAATCGTCTTCGACGACGACCAGATCCTGCGTCACGTCGACGAGACGACGCGTCAGGTAACCCGAGTTCGCAGTCTTCAGTGCCGTATCCGCCAGACCCTTACGCGCGCCGTGCGTCGAGATGAAGTACTGCAACACGTTCAGGCCTTCGCGGAAGTTCGCGGTAATCGGCGTCTCGATGATCGAGCCGTCCGGCTTCGCCATCAGGCCGCGCATCCCGGCGAGCTGACGAATCTGCACCGCGGAACCACGCGCGCCCGAGTCGGCCATCATGTAGATGGAGTTGAACGACTCCTGCTTCGTCTCGTTGCCGTCGCGGTCCGTGACGGGTTCCGTCGCGAGCTGCTCCATCATCGCCTTGCCGACCGCTTCCGACGTCGCCGACCAGATGTCGACCACGTTGTTGTAGCGCTCCTGCGCGGTGACGAGACCCGACATGTACTGACGGTCGTACTCCTTCACCTTCTTCGCGGCGTCGCCGACGATCGTCTCCTTCTGCGGCGGCACGAGCATGTCGTCCACGCAGATCGAGATGCCCGCGCGCGTTGCCAGACGGAAGCCCATCTGCATCAGCTGGTCGGCGAAGATCACCGTTTCGCGCAGACCGCACTTGCGGAACGCCGTGTTGATCAGCTGCGAGATCTGCTTCTTCTTCAGCGGCTTGTTCAGCACCGTGAACGGCAGGCCCGGCGGCAGAATCTCCGACAGGATCGCGCGGCCGACCGTGGTCGCGTACAGCGAGATCTTCGGCACGAACGCCGGCGCGCCTTCGCTCTTGTCCTCGTTCGCCACCATTTCGGTGATACGGACGTTGACGCGCGAAGCCAGCTCGACTTCCTTGTTCTCGTACGCGCGGATCACTTCCGACACGCCCGTGAACGTCATGCCCTCGCCCTTGCCGTTGATCGCCTCACGCGACGCGTAGTACAGGCCGAGCACGATATCCTGCGACGGCACGATCGACGGATCGCCGTTCGCCGGGAACAGGACGTTGTTCGACGCCAGCATCAGCGTGCGCGCCTCCATCTGCGCTTCGAGCGACAGCGGGACGTGAACAGCCATCTGGTCACCGTCGAAGTCGGCGTTGAACGCCGCGCAGACGAGCGGATGCAACTGGATCGCCTTACCTTCGATCAGCACGGGCTCGAAAGCCTGAATGCCGAGACGGTGCAGCGTCGGCGCACGGTTCAGCATCACCGGATGCTCGCGGATCACCTCTTCGAGGATGTCCCACACCACCGGCGTCTGGTTCTCGACTTCCTTCTTCGCGGCCTTGATGGTCGTAGCGACGCCCATCACTTCCAGCTTGTTGAAGATGAAAGGCTTGAACAGTTCGAGCGCCATCAACTTCGGCAGGCCGCACTGATGCAGCTTGAGCGTCGGACCCACCACGATGACCGAACGGCCCGAGTAGTCGACACGCTTACCGAGCAGGTTCTGACGGAAGCGGCCGCCCTTACCCTTGATCATGTCGGCGAGCGACTTCAGCGGACGCTTGTTCGCGCCGGTCATCGCCTTGCCGCGACGGCCGTTGTCGAGCAGCGAATCGACGGCTTCCTGCAGCATCCGCTTTTCGTTGCGGACGATGATTTCAGGCGCCTTCAGCTCGAGCAGACGCTTCAACCGGTTGTTACGGTTGATCACGCGGCGATACAGGTCGTTCAGGTCCGAGGTCGCGAAACGGCCGCCGTCGAGCGGCACGAGCGGACGCAGTTCCGGCGGCAGCACCGGCAGCACCTCGAGCACCATCCAGTCCGGCTTGATGCCCGAACGCTGGAAGGCCTCGAGCACCTTCAGGCGCTTCGCGTACTTCTTGATCTTCGCTTCGGAGCCTGTGTTCTTCAGCTCGGTGCGCAGCAGTTCGACCTGCTCGTCGATGTTGATCGAACGCAGCAGTTCGCGCACGCCTTCCGCGCCCATTTCGGCACGGAACTCGTCACCGTACTCTTCGACCTTGTTGTAGTAATCCTCTTCGGTCATGATCTGCCGCGCTTTGAGCGGCGTCATGCCCGGATCGATCACCACGTACGCTTCGAAGTACAGCACGCGCTCGATGTCACGCAGCGTCATGTCGAGCACCATGCCCAGACGCGACGGCAGCGACTTCAGGAACCAGATGTGCGCGACCGGCGAGGCCAGTTCGATGTGGCCCATCCGCTCACGACGCACCTTCGCCAGCGTCACCTCGACGCCGCACTTCTCGCAGATCACGCCACGGTGCTTCAGGCGCTTGTACTTGCCGCACAGGCATTCGTAGTCCTTGATCGGACCAAAAATCTTCGCGCAGAACAGACCATCCCGCTCCGGCTTGAACGTGCGGTAGTTGATGGTCTCCGGCTTCTTCACTTCGCCGAACGACCAAGAACGAATCTTGTCGGGCGACGCGAGGCCGATCTTGATCGCATCAAAAACTTCTTCTTGTTGGACTTGCTTGAATAGATCGAGCAGAGCTTTCATTGCTTTCTCTCCGTAGTCCGATTAGTTGCGGTCGAGATCGATGTCGATGCCGAGCGAGCGGATTTCCTTCACCAAAACGTTGAAGGATTCCGGCATGCCCGCGTCGATCACGTGATCGCCCTTGACCAGGTTCTCGTACACCTTGGTCCGGCCCGTCACGTCGTCCGACTTGACCGTCAGCATTTCCTGCAGCACGTACGACGCGCCATACGCCTCGAGCGCCCACACTTCCATCTCACCGAAGCGCTGGCCGCCGAACTGCGCCTTACCACCCAGCGGCTGCTGCGTGACGAGCGAGTACGGGCCGGTCGAACGCGCGTGCATCTTGTCGTCGACCAAGTGGTGCAGCTTCAGATAGTGCATGTAGCCAACCGTGACCGTGCGCTCGAATGCTTCGCCAGTGCGGCCGTCGTACAGCGTGACCTGGTTCTTCGACGGCGTCATGCCGAGGTTCGTGGCGATCTGATCCGGGTAGGCCAGATCCAGCGCGCGCGACATTTCGTCTTCCGTTGCGCCGTCGAACACCGGGGTCGCGAACGGTACGCCTTCGCGCAGGTTCTTCGCGAGTTCAAGGATCTCGTCATCCGAGAAGCCTTCCAGCTCTTCCTTGCGGCCCGACTCGTTGTAGATCTTCGTCAGGAACTCGCGCAGTTCTTCGATCTTCGCCTGACGCTGCAGCATTTCGCCGATGCGCCAGCCGAGACCCTTGGCGGCCCAGCCCAGATGCACTTCGAGAATCTGACCCACGTTCATCCGCGACGGCACGCCGAGCGGATTCAGCACGACATCTGCCGGACGGCCATCGGCCATGTACGGCATGTCTTCGATCGGGACGATCTTCGAGACCACACCCTTGTTACCGTGGCGACCCGCCATCTTGTCGCCAGGCTGCAGGCGACGCTTCACGGCGAGGTACACCTTGACCATCTTCAGCACGCCCGGCGGCAGTTCGTCGCCTTGCGTGAGCTTCTTGCGCTTCTCTTCGAACGCGAGGTCGAACTGGTGACGCTTCTGCTCGATCGAGTCCTTGATCGCTTCCAGCTGTGCCGCTGCTTCTTCGTCCGCAAGACGGATGTCGAACCAGTGGTAGTGGTCGAGATCTTCGAGGTACGCGAGGTCGATCTTCGTGCCCTTCGCGAGCTTCTTCGGACCGCCGTTCGCGACCTTGCCGTTCAGCATGCGTGCGAGACGCTGGAACGCGTCGCCTTCCACGATGCGCAGCTGGTCGTTCAAATCGAGGCGGTAGCGCTTCAGTTCGTCGTCGATGATCTGTTGCGCGCGTTTGTCACGCGTGATGCCTTCGCGCGTGAACACCTGCACGTCGATCACCGTGCCGCTCATGCCCGACGGCACGCGCAGCGACGTGTCCTTCACGTCCGACGCCTTCTCGCCGAAGATCGCGCGCAGCAGCTTTTCTTCCGGCGTCAGCTGGGTTTCGCCCTTCGGCGTGACCTTGCCGACCAGCACGTCACCCGCTTCGACTTCCGCGCCGATGTACACGATGCCCGACTCGTCGAGACGACCAAGCTGCACTTCCGCGAGGTTCGAAATATCGCGCGTGATTTCTTCCGGTCCGAGCTTCGTGTCGCGAGCAACGACGTTCAGTTCCTCGATGTGGATCGACGTGTAGCGATCGTCGGCCACGACCTTTTCCGAGATCAGAATCGAGTCTTCGAAGTTGTAGCCGTTCCACGGCATGAACGCGACCAGCATGTTCTGGCCGAGCGCGAGCTCGCCCAGGTCCGTCGAGGCACCGTCGGCCAGCACGTCGCCGCGCGAGACCTTGTCGCCGACCTTCACGATCGGACGCTGGTTGATGTTCGTGTTCTGGTTCGAACGCGTGTACTTGATCAGGTTGTAGATGTCCACGCCGACGTCGCCGGCAACCGCTTCGTCGTCATTCACGCGAATCACGATACGGCCCGCATCGACGTAGTCGACCACACCGCCACGCAGTGCCTGCACGGTCGTACCCGAGTCAACGGCCACCGTACGCTCGATGCCCGTACCGACGACCGGCTTCTCCGGACGCAGACACGGCACGGCCTGACGCTGCATGTTCGAACCCATCAGTGCACGGTTCGCGTCGTCGTGCTCGAGGAACGGAATCAGCGATGCCGCCACCGACACGATCTGCGACGGCGCCACGTCCATGTACTGGATGCGGTCCGGCGTGACCATCAGCGTTTCGCCCGCTTCACGCGACGACACGAGTTCGTCGGTCAGCGTGCCGTCTTCGGCCACCGCCGCGTTCGCCTGAGCGATCACGTAACGGCCTTCTTCGATCGCCGACAGGTAGTCGATCTGGTCGGTCACCTTGCTGTCCACGACCTTGCGATACGGCGTTTCGAGGAAGCCGTATTCGTTCAGGTGCGCGTACAGCGCGAGCGAGTTGATCAGACCGATGTTCGGACCTTCCGGCGTTTCGATCGGGCACACGCGGCCATAATGCGTCGGATGCACGTCACGGACTTCGAAGCCCGCGCGCTCGCGCGTCAGACCGCCCGGGCCCAGTGCGGAGACACGGCGCTTGTGCGTGATTTCCGACAGCGGGTTGGTCTGGTCCATGAACTGCGAGAGCTGCGACGAACCGAAGAACTCGCGGATCGCCGACGAAATCGGCTTCGAGTTGATCAGGTCGTGCGGCATCAGGTTTTCGCTTTCGGCCTGGCCGAGGCGTTCCTTCACCGCGCGCTCGACGCGCACGAGACCGGCGCGGAACTGGTTCTCCGCGAGTTCGCCGACGCAACGCACGCGACGGTTGCCGAGGTGGTCGATGTCGTCCACTTCGCCCTTGCCGTTGCGCAGCTCGACGAGGATCTTGATGGTCGCGAGGATATCGTCGTCCTGCAGCGTCATCGGGCCGGTGATTTCGTCACGGCCGACGCGGCGGTTGAACTTCATGCGGCCGACCTTCGACAGATCGTACGCGTCTTCGCTGTAGAACAGACGGTTGAACAGCGCCTCGACCGCTTCTTCGGTCGGCGGCTCGCCCGGACGCATCATGCGGTAGATCGCGATGCGCGCGGCCATCTTGTCGGCGGTTTCGTCGATACGCAGCGTCGATGAGATGTACGGGCCCTGGTCCAGATCGTTCGTGTAGAGCGTCTGGATGTCCTTGACCTTCGCTTCGCGCAGCTTTTCGAGCACCGATTCCGTGATTTCGTCGTTGGCGTTCGCGATCACTTCGCCCGTTTCCGGGTCGATGACGTTCTTCGCCAGCACGCGGCCGAGCAGATACTCCTCGGGCACCGAGATGAACTTCGTCTTGGCGTTTTCGAGGTCGCGAATGTGCTTCGCGTTGATCCGCTTGTCCTTCGTGACGATGACGTTGCCTTCGCGATCCTGGATGTCGAAGCGCGCGACTTCACCGCGCAGGCGCTCGGGAACGAACTCCATTTGCGCGCCTTCGCTCATCAACTGGAAGTTGTCGAAAACGAAGAAGTTCGCGAGGATCTGCTCCGGCGTCAGCCCGATGGCCTTCAGCAGGATCGTGACCGGCATCTTGCGACGACGGTCGACGCGGAAGTACAGTACGTCCTTCGGATCGAACTCGAAGTCGAGCCACGAACCGCGGTAGGGAATGATGCGCGCCGAGAACAGCAGCTTGCCGGAGCTATGCGTCTTGCCCTTGTCGTGCTCGAAGAACACGCCAGGCGAACGGTGCAGCTGCGAGACGATCACGCGCTCGGTGCCGTTGATGACGAATGAACCCGTCGGCGTCATGAGCGGAATTTCGCCCATGTACACTTCCTGCTCCTTCACTTCCTTGACGACCGGCTTGCTCGGCGATTCCTTGTCGAGCAAAACCAGACGCACTTTCGCGCGCAGGGCCGAACAGTACGTCAGACCGCGCTGCTGACATTCCTTGATGTTGAACGCGGGCGGCGAAAGCATGTAGCTGACGAACTCGAGCCGCGCGAAACCGTTGTGCGAAACGATCGGGAAAACAGAAGTGAACGCAGCTTGCAGGCCTTCCGACTTGCGCTGCGAGGACGACACGTCTGCTTGCAGAAACGTCTGGAATGATTCAAGCTGGGTAGCCAGCAAAAAGGGAACTTGGTGAACGATGGGGCGCTTCGCGAAACTCTTGCGAATACGCTTCTTCTCGGTGAAGGAATATTGCATACGATCTCCGAATCACGGCGGGCGTTATCGAGGCGGGATACCTCGACGTCACGACCCGGTGTTCACCGACTGAGACCCGCGCAGCTGTCCGGGGAGGACGCGCGAATCTAGAAGCTTGGTGGTTGGCCGCTACCAACCGCTGGCTGACGGCAGCGGATGCCTGTGTTTCCCGCTACCCGACCAAACTTGCCTTCTGCAGTCGCTTCAGAAGACAAAGAGAACTGCCGGAAAAACATGCCGATCCGACCGTTCTCTTTGGCTTCTGCGGGGACATTCATACCTGCTGACAAGCATGAAAACTGCGTCCCCACAAAGCACAAAAAGGCCGGCGGTGGAAAACCGCCAGCCTTCGCATAGCGCGCTGAAACTTACTTGATTTCAGCCTTCGCGCCTGCGTCTTCCAGCTTCTTCTTCGCTTCTTCAGCCGCAGCCTTGGGCACCGCTTCCTTGATGGGCTTCGGTGCGCCGTCGACCAGGTCCTTCGCTTCCTTCAGGCCGAGACCCGTCAGTTCGCGAACAGCCTTGATCACGGAAACCTTGTTCGCGCCTGCTTCGAGCAGGTTCACGGTGAACTCGGTTTGCTCTTCAGCAGCAGCAGCAGCGCCGCCAGCGGCCGGGCCAGCAACTGCAACAGCAGCGGCCGACACGCCAAACTTCTCTTCGAACGCCTTGACGAGCTCGTTCAGTTCCAGCACCGACATCGAGCCAACGGCTTCGAGGATGTCTTCTTTTGCGATTGCCATTTGAAATACTCCTAGATTGAATTCGGATCGAGCTAGCGATCTAGCTAATGCCTAACCTAAGCGACTGGCGCCCAAGCGCGTGCGTTACGCAGCTTCGCTCTGCTTCTTTTCAGCCAGCGCGGCCATAGCGCGCGCAAAGCCGGAAACAGGTGCCTGCATGACGAACAGCAGCTTGGAGAGCAGTTCTTCGCGGCTCGGGATGTTGGCCAGCGCTTGCACGCCCGCCTTGTCCATCACCTTGCCTTCGTAGGAACCAGCCTTGATGATCAACTTGTCATTGCTCTTGCCGAAGTCGTTCACGACCTTGGCAGCGGCAATGGCATCTTCCGAGATGCCGTAGATCAGAGGACCAGTCATCTGCTCAGCCAGCGGAGCGAACGGGGTACCCTCGACGGCGCGACGCGCCAGCGTGTTCTTCAACACGCGGAGATACACCTGTTGCTCGCGCGCTTTCGCGCGCAGCTTGGTCAGATCGCCAACCGTGATCCCACGATACTCAGCGAGCACCATCGTCTGAGCCTTCGCGACTTGCGCGGCGACTTCAGCGACGACTGCCTGCTTATCTTCTTTGTTCAGTGGCACGGTTAAACCTCCAGATTCGATGCACTCGGGCCACAAACCCTCATGCACCACGTTCAACAACGGCGTCCGACTGTTAGGAGTATCTCGATCGATCGGTGACCATCCTGTTTAGACGATCGAAAACCGACTTCAACCACTACAAAACTGTTTCGGGTTCGCCATCTGCGTTGGCTTGAATTAAGGCGATGCGTGCCTGCTGCATCACCACCAACGGTCTTTGACAACCGGTTGCTCGATCTGAAACCGCGATCTTGCAACCGCCCAAAGCCCTTTTGATGCGCGGCCTTCCGACCGCGCTCGAAATTCTTACTGCTGCGCCAGCGTGCCTTGATCGACGCGAACGCCGACACCCATCGTGCTCGACACGGCGATCTTGCGCAGGTACACGCCCTTGCTCGTCGCCGGCTTCGCCTTTTGCAGCGCATCGATCAGCGCGGCCAGGTTCTGACGCAGCGATGCCGATTCGAACGAAGCGCGACCGATCGTGCCATGGATGATACCGGCTTTGTCGACGCGGAACTGCACCTGACCCGCTTTCGCGTTCTTGACCGCTTGAGCGACGTCCGGCGTAACCGTGCCGACCTTCGGGTTCGGCATCAGGCCGCGCGGGCCGAGGATCTGACCCAGCGTACCGACCACGCGCATCGTGTCCGGCGAAGCGATCACGACGTCGAAGTTCAGGTTGCCGGCCTTGACTTGCTCAGCCAGGTCTTCCATGCCGACGATGTCCGCACCAGCTGCACGAGCCTGCTCGGCCTTGTCGCCTTGCGCGAACACTGCCACGCGAACCGACTTGCCGGTACCTGCCGGCAGAACCACCGAACCACGAACCACCTGGTCCGACTTCTTCGCATCGATGCCGAGCTGAACAGCCACGTCGATCGACTCGTCGAACTTCGCGCTCGCGCATTCCTTCACGAGAGCCAGGGCGTCGTCGATCGGGTACAGCTTCTGACGATCGATCTTGTTCGCGAATGCCTGAAGGCGCTTCGAAAGCTTAGCCATTTACACGCCCTCCACGGTGATGCCCATCGAACGGGCGCTGCCGGCGATCGTGCGCACAGCTGCGTCCAGATCAGCTGCCGTAAGATCCGGCATCTTGGTCTTCGCGATTTCTTCCGCTTGAGCGCGGGTGATGTTGCCGACCTTGTCGGTGTGCGGCTTGCTCGAACCCTTGTCGATCTTGGCTGCCTTCTTGATCAGAACGGTAGCCGGCGGCGTCTTCATGATGAACGTGAAGCTCTTGTCCGCGAATGCCGTAATGACGACCGGCACCGGCAAACCCGGCTCCATGCCCTGAGTCTGCGCGTTGAACGCCTTGCAGAACTCCATGATGTTCAGGCCGCGCTGGCCCAGTGCCGGACCGACCGGCGGCGACGGGTTGGCTTTACCTGCAGGGATCTGCAGCTTGATAAAGCCGACGATTTTCTTTGCCATATTGAAAACCTCTGCTGAACGCGTAAGCGTCCGGTGAGTGATAGCGCGCGTTCGACGTTAAAGCCTACTGGCGCTCCTCAACGGTCATGACGCGGACCGTAAGCGCGAATCGCGCGATGGCCGCGAGGCCACGCGCGATGTATTCGATTAAGTCTTTTCGACCTGGCCGAATTCGAGTTCGACCGGCGTCGAGCGCCCAAAAATGGTCACCGAAACACGGACCTTGGACTTTTCGTAGTTCACTTCCTCGACGTTGCCGTTGAAGTCCGTGAAGGGACCTTCCTTCACGCGAACCATTTCGCCAACCTCGAAGAGCGTCTTCGGCCGCGGCTTCTCGACACCTTCCTGCATCTGCGACATGATCTTTTCGACTTCACGCGGCGAGATGGGGCTCGGGCGATTGCGCGCACCGCCGACGAAACCGGTGACCTTGGCGGTGTTCTTCACCAGGTGCCACGTTTCGTCCGTCATTTCCATTTCGACCAGGACATAGCCCGGGAAAAAACGACGCTCGGTGACCGACTTGTGGCCACCCTTCACTTCAACGACTTCTTCGGTCGGAACGAGAATCTGACCGAATTGATCTTGCATACCTGCGCGCTCAATGCGCTCCTGAAGCGCTCGTTGCACGCTCTTCTCCATTCCGGAGTAGGCGTGCACCACATACCAACGCTTTCCGCTCGGGGATGTCGGAGTATCGCTCATATCATTTCCAACCCAGAATCGCCGAGAAAATCACCCATTCGATCGACTTATCGCTAAGCCAAAGGAAGATGGCCATGATCAGAACAAACGCGAAGACCACCAGGGTCGTTTGCGTGGCCTCTTTACGGGTCGGCCAGACAACCTTGCGGACTTCCTTGTACGAGTCTTTGGCGAAGGCGATGAAGCCCTTGCCCGGCGCAGAGAAAAGACCGACTGCGACACCCGCGATGACACCGACAGCAAGTGCTGCGCCGCGGACGTACCACTCTTGGCCAGAGAGCCAGAAAAAACCCACGAATCCGGCCAAGACCAACAATACGCCCGCCACCAACATCAACTTGTCGCCGGAGGTATTTACAGTTTCGACGGAAGGATTCGCCATAACACCTTAAACACAGCGCCGCTTGACGCAAGAATTTGGCAGGGGCAGAGGGAATCGAACCCCCAACCTTCGGTTTTGGAGACCGACGCTCTGCCAGTTGAGCTATACCCCTAAACCATTTGGGGCCGACGGATTTCGCCGACCCCGAAACCACTAACTACCGAGAAGATCTCTGGCTCTTACTCGATAATCTTCGCCACGACACCGGCGCCGACGGTACGGCCGCCTTCGCGGATCGCGAAGCGCAGACCTTCTTCCATGGCGATCGGCGCGATCAGCTTGACCGTGATCGACACGTTGTCGCCCGGCATCACCATTTCCTTGTCCTTCGGCAGCTCGATCGAGCCCGTCACGTCCGTCGTACGGAAGTAGAACTGCGGACGATAGTTGTTGAAGAACGGCGTGTGACGGCCACCTTCGTCCTTGCTCAGCACGTACACTTCAGCCGTGAAGTGCGTGTGCGGCGTGATCGAGCCCGGCTTGGCCAGAACCTGACCACGCTCCACGTCTTCACGCTTCGTGCCGCGCAGCAGGATACCGACATTGTCGCCTGCCTGACCCTGGTCGAGCAGCTTGCGGAACATTTCCACGCCCGTGCACGTGGTCTTCACCGTCGGCTTGATACCGACGATTTCGATTTCCTCGCCGACCTTGATGACGCCGCGCTCCACGCGCCCCGTCACCACCGTGCCGCGACCCGAGATCGAGAACACGTCTTCCACCGGCATCAGGAACGAACCGTCCACTGCGCGCTCCGGCGTGGGGATGTACGTGGGCAGCGCGTCGGCCAGGTTCATGATCGCCACTTCGCCCAGCTCGCCCTTGTCGCCTTCCAGCGCCAGCTTGGCCGAACCCTTGATGATCGGCGTGTCGTCGCCCGGGAAGTCGTACTTCGACAGCAGTTCACGCACTTCCATTTCGACGAGCTCGAGCAGCTCGGCGTCGTCCACCATGTCGCACTTGTTCAGGAACACGATGATGTAGGGCACGCCAACCTGACGCGCCAGCAGGATGTGCTCACGCGTTTGCGGCATCGGGCCGTCAGCGGCCGAGCACACCAGGATCGCGCCGTCCATCTGCGCGGCGCCCGTGATCATGTTCTTCACGTAGTCGGCGTGGCCCGGGCAGTCGACGTGTGCGTAGTGGCGGTTAGCCGTTTCGTACTCGACGTGCGCGGTGTTGATGGTAATACCACGTGCCTTTTCTTCCGGCGCCGCGTCGATCTGGTCGTACGCCTTCGCCTCGCCGCCGAACTTCTGCGTGAGCACCGTCGTGATCGCTGCCGTCAGCGTGGTCTTGCCGTGGTCAACGTGACCGATCGTGCCCACGTTCACGTGCGGCTTGGTCCGCTCGAATTTACCTTTGGCCATTTTCGACTCCTAACAGGATTTTCGCACCTTGCGCCGCGCGCAACTTACTAGACTGATACTGCTGGTGCCCATGGGCAGGATCGAACTGCCGACCTCTCCCTTACCAAGGGAGTGCTCTACCACTGAGCCACATGGGCACTGCTAACCGACACTGGAGCGGGTGAAGGGAATCGAACCCTCGTCGTAAGCTTGGAAGGCTTCTGCTCTACCATTGAGCTACACCCGCGAGGGTTGGACTCCCTTACCGCTTGAATTCTGGTGGAGGAGGTTGGATTCGAACCAACGTAGGCGTAAGCCAACAGATTTACAGTCTGCCCCCTTTAGCCACTCGGGCACCCCTCCGCAGGGAACTATCGATTATGGGGTAACAACACGCCCTTGTCAAGCGTTTCTTACGACCCGAAACAATCGAGGCTCTCACCTATAGGTGAGACGAAAAACGCAAAAACCCCACCTTTTGGGGTGGGGTTTTTGCGTGAAGCATGAGGAGCCTGACGATTACCTACTTTCACACGGGAGATCCGCACTATCA
>NZ_FCOB02000033.1 GCF_001545075.1 Caballeronia ptereochthonis | reverse complement strand
ACCAACAAGGGCGACGTGGCGCTGGGTGCGGGTTCGACGACGGCGGCAGTGGTGAACACCACGAGCGCGACGATCGGCGGCACGGCGTACACGTTCGCAGGCAGCAACGCGACCAGCACGGTGTCGGTGGGCGCGGCAGGCAAGGAGCGCACGATCACCAACGTTGGGGCAGGCCGTCTCTCGGCGACTTCAACCGATGCGGTGAACGGCTCACAGCTGTACGCAGCGGATCAGGCGATCAACCAGAACACGTCGGATATCTCGAACGTGGCGGGCAGCGTGACCAACATCGGCGGTAACGTGACCAACCTGAGCAACCAGATCAACAACGTGTACAACACGGGCACGAAGTACTTCCATGCGAACAGCACGGGGGTAGATTCGACGGCCACGGGGGTGGATTCGGTGGCGATCGGCTCGGGTGCGGTGTCGACCAACAAGGGCGACGTGGCGCTGGGTGCGGGTTCGACGACGGCGGCAGTGGTGAACACCACGAGCGCGACGATCGGCGGTACGGCGTACACGTTCGCAGGCAGCAACGCGACGAGCACGGTGTCGGTGGGTTCGGTGGGTGCAGAGCGCACGATCACCAACGTGGCAGCGGGCCGCCTCTCGGCCAGCTCGACGGATGCGGTGAACGGCTCGCAGCTGTACGCGACGAACCAGGCGGTGAACCAGAACACGTCGGATATCACCAACCTCGCGGGTGACATCACCAACATCACGGGCGGCATCACCAATATCGGTGATCAGATCAACAACGTGTACAACACGGGCACGAAGTACTTCCATGCGAACAGCACGGGTGTAGATTCGACGGCTACGGGTGTGGACTCTGTTGCGATCGGCTCGGGTGCGGTTGCGGCCAACGCGAACGACGTGGCGCTGGGTGCGAACTCGATCTCGTCGGGTGCCGTGGCTACCACCGGTGCAACTATCAACGGTGTGGATTACACATTCGCGGGTACTTCGCCGATCGGTACGCTCAGCATCGGCTCGGTGGGTCACGAGCGTACGATCACCAACGTCGCGGCGGGACGTCTCTCGTCCACTTCGACGGACGCAGTGAATGGTTCGCAGCTTTACGCGACGAATCAGGCTGTGACCAGCCTCGAAAACCAGGTTACGAACATCACGAATAACGTGAATACGTTGACCAACGGGGTTGTGAAGTACGACACGAACGCGGACGGCACGCCGAACACCAACAGCATCACGATGAGTGGCGACACGTACAACAGCACGACGCGTCAGGGCGGCACGACGATCCACAACGTGGCGTACGGTGTCGACGGCGGCGACGCAGTGAACGTGGACCAACTGAACGACGCAATCAGCAACGTGACAAACATTGCTGAAACCGCGAGCAACCCGTTCTTCACGGGCGACGGCAATCGCGATACGGAGCGCGCAACTGCAACCGGCACGCATGCAACGGCGATGGGTGCAAACGCAAACGCGTCGGGATCGCAGGCAACTGCAATCGGCGCGGGCGCTACAGCGTCGGCAGCCAACTCGGTCGCGCTCGGTGCCAACTCCGTGGCTGACCGCGACAACACGGTCTCTGTCGGCTCCGCTGGTAGCGAGCGTCAGGTCACGAACGTCGCGGCCGGCACGCAAGGCACCGATGCCGTCAACCTGAATCAGTTGAATCAGAGCATCGCACAGGGTGTGACGCAGGCCAACTCGTACACGGACCAGAGGGTCAACGCGTTGGGCGATCAGATCACCTCCGTTGCACGCGGCGCCTACGCAGGCGTGGCTGCAGCAACGGCGCTGACGATGATTCCTGACGTCGATCAGGGCAAGACGATCGCGGTGGGTGTCGGTACGGCCAACTACAAGGGCTATCAGGCAACGGCGCTGGGTGCTTCGGCACGTATCACGCAGAACCTCAAGCTCAAGATCGGTGCGGGCTACAGCTCTGCAGGCACGACGGTTGGCGCAGGTGCGTCGTATCAGTGGTAAGGCGTAGCTAGTTGCAAGCGGACGGCGCAGGCCGTCCGCCTTCTGGCGACCATCCAAGCAAATTCAAGTTAGTTAGAGAACGTCATGTACATTCGAGTTTTATTGGCAGCGCTCGTCACTGCCGCCGTGACCGGTTGCACGAGTTATTCCACGCCCACGACGAATACCGACGTGGTGACATTGAACACCGGCGATCAGGCCTGGCGCGTGCAGTGCCAGGGTTTGTTCGAGAGCAGCAAGACGTGTATGAATCGCGCGCAGGAGATCTGCAAGGATCAGAAGATCCGTCTGGTCGGCTTGGTCGATCACATGTCGAGCGATCGCAAGCCGGTGAACGATCCGCGCGAGATCACCTTCAAGTGCGGCGACGCACCGGCGCCGGCTGCAGCACCCGCACCGGCTCCGGCCGTCGCGCCGGTTCCCGTTCCGGCACGCGCGGCCGCAAAGCCGATTCGCGCCTTGACGCTGCAGGGAGACGCAAACTTCGCGACCAACAGCGCGGAGCTCAGCCCGATCGCCCAACGCAAGCTCGACGAGTTCGTCGAAGCGAACAAGGGCTACAGGATCGAACGTTTGAGCATTGCGGGCTATACGGATTCGACGGGCTCGATGGCGCTCAACGAACGCCTCTCCGAGGCGCGTGCACGCTCGGCGCAGAACTATCTGATGTCGCATGGCCTGCGCGCCGATAACTACGAGGTGCACGGTTTTGGTCCCGCTTCGCCGGTGGCATCCAATGCGACTGCCGCCGGACGTGCGCAGAATCGACGCGTCGAGATCAATACGGACGGCGTCGAGATCCGCGCGATGGGTCAGTAACTGCGGGAAGCAAAAGCTTCCGTTCGCATGACAAAGAGCCCGGCGCCTCACGGCGTCGGGCTCTTCTCATTGGAGATGCCGCTCGTTTGCAAGTGCGGCGAGATCCGCCCTGAGCTTGTCGAACACAGGCTCCCATTCTGCAAAACGCGTCTGCCGATACAGCGTGGCAGTCGGATACCACGGGCTATCGGTGCGATCGAGCAGCCATACCCAATGCGGATTGACGTCGAGCAATACCCAGGTGCGCTGTCCCAACGCTCCGCTCAGATGCGCGACCGACGTGCAAACGGTAATCACCAGATCGAGCGCGCTGATGAACGCGGCCGTATCGTCGAAATTCTTGAACTCGCTCGTGTGGTCAGCGATGTCCAGGCCCGCGGAGCGCGCGGCCGCGACCTCCGCGCTTGCGTCAGGCTGGAGCGAATAGAACGCGACGTTGTCGAGGTCACGAAAATGCGCTTCGTAGCGTTTGAGTCCGACGCGACGAAACGGATTGCGCTGATGCGTGCGGCTGCCGGTCCACGTCAATCCCACCTTGAGACGTGTTTCCTTGCCGAGGCGCTTGCGCCATTCGTCGACGGCGCCTGGGTCGGCTCGCAGATAGGGCACATTGGCCGGAATCGTGTCTTCGCGGGTGTCGAAAATCAGCGGCAGCGTCACCATCGAGATTTCGTAGTCGAATTTCGGTAGCAACTCGATGCCACCGCCGAGCGTGAATTCATCCGCATACTGAGCGAGCGTGCGGCCGAGGAGCCAGCCCATCTGCGGGAACGAATTCCAGACGAGCCGTCCGCCTTCGCGATGCACGCGATCCGCAAGCAAAGGCACATAACGGCAAAATTGCAGCAGGTCGCCCATGCCTTGTTCGCCCCAGAGCAGAAGCGTCTTTCCCTCCAGCGGCTCGCCTTTCCACGGCGGCCCTGGAAATACGGGGCGCCTGCCGGCCAGTTCCTTCGATCCGTCCCATCGCGCTTCGTGCGCCGGCCATCCGTCATGGTAATTGCCCCGCATGAGATGAAGCATTCCAAGGTTGGAGCGATACGCTGCGTTGTCCGGGGCGAGTTGAAGCGCTGCCGTCGCGTAACGTTCGGCATCGTCCCATCTCTGCGCTTCGCGCAACTTTTGTCCGTAACCGCTGACCACGACAGAATCACTGGGCGCGAGCTTCAGCGCATGCTCACCGGCTGCGAGCATGCCATCGAGATCGAACCTCGCGAGGCGCACCCTCGAGAGATTGAGCCAGCAATTCGCGTCGTTCGGGTTTTGCTCGAGCGCGGCTTCGAGCAGCTCGGCTGCCTCCGGCGATGCTGGATCCTCGTCCAGTAACGCGGCGGCCAGATTGTTGCGAAGACTATGCAGTTTCGGTTCGATTGCGAGCGCATCACGATACGGCGCAATGGCGTCAGCATGACGATTCGCGAATTGAAGCGTCAGCCCCAGATTGAAGTGCGCCATGGCGCTGCGCGGTTCGAGGCTCACTAGCGTACGCGCAATGGCTTCGGCTTCCACGTTGCGTCGTTGACTTGCGAGTTGCTGAAGCAGCGCGCTGATGGAAGCGCCATCCATGGGAGACAAACGGTTCGCGGCCTGCATCCAGATATCGCGGGCGCGTTGATCGTCTTGCCGTTGTGCGCTCAGCGCATTGCGGAGAAAGTCCTGGAAAGCGCCCAGAACCTCGGCCGATGGATAACGATTGGGTTCAACCATTTTGAATGTGAAGAGTCAGCGTGAAAGGCACTTCGCTTCGCACTGCAAACCCGTCCTTGCGTTCGAATCGATTACGCATCGCGCACAGTGAGGAACCCGGAGAGATCGCAGACGCGTGTTCCTCTTGCCTGCTCCGAAGCATGTGAGTGAGATTATCCCGCGCGCAACAGACGTCAATGTAAAAGTGGGCAACAATCGCCGCCCGCGTTTCGCGATCGTCTGGGACGCGCAAGAATGGAAGATCGCCGAGCCATGACGCTGTCGCCAAAGCACGTGTCCGATCCGACTGAACCGCGGAGTGAGGGGCGAAAAAAGAAGCGTGCCGCAGATCTGCGGCACGCCCGAGTGAAGCGAGGGGATGTCTCTTCACCCACAAACGCAAGACTGACGGCAAGAGCGCATTGCCGCGGAACTGACGACAAGTGAGGCCCCTTGTCCAAGGGTTCCAAGTCCTGCAGGGTCAGATTATTAACCCGTGCAGTTTAAATTTCACTCAGATTTGAGCTAAAGTTGCATCACTTCCCGTCACCATGCCGCCCGCTTCGAGCGGTTTGAGAAAAAAATTCCGATTGCCGGTCGAACATTGATTCGATCTGTCATTAGCGATACCCTTACACCTTTAATGGTCGTCGGATCTCGGTTCAACGCGGGGATAATCGTTTCGTGAAGCGCGCGTGGGTTCTTTCCTGCATCCTTGGCTTGAGCGTCGTTCTGAGTGGATGCGGCAAGGAAGAGCCGCCGAGCCGTACTCAGGCGCCGGTTCAGTCGGCCGAAGCGGTTCAGCAAGCGCAGGCAGGGCAGCCGGCCGCGACTGGCGGGCAAACTGCGGACGGTCTGCCTGCCGTCCAGATCGCGCAACTGCCCAGGCAGGCGGTCGCGACATTACGGCTGATCGAAGCGGGCGGCCCTTTCCCGTACGAGAAGGACGGCGTCGTATTCGGCAATCGCGAACGTCTGCTTCCGCGGCGTCCACGCGGCTACTACCACGAATACACCGTATCCACACCTCGCTCGAGGGATCGCGGCGCGCGCCGGATCATATGCGGCGGGCCGAAGAGGCAGATCGACGATTGCTACTACACGGACGACCATTACGCCAGTTTCAAACGCATTGCGGATCAACCACGGGATTAACGGCATGAGCGACAACATCTACGCGCACGATCACAGCGTCGCGAGTGATCTTTTCGCCACCGGCGATGGCAACCTGTTTCAGCGAGTATTGCGGCTACGCATGACAGAACACGACAACAGACCCGACGACGAGACCAGGCCTGAGGAGTCCCATCCGCAAGAGGATTCGGAATCGCTGTTCGCCACCGTGCGGCCGAACATCGTTCAGTCGATCCGTGCGTTTCGGGTGCAGGATCTCGCCGACGAGGCCAACCGTCTCGGCCAGCATTTTCTGTATGCGTATCTCGGTCAGGCGCAGAGCAAGCAGGAAGTGCTGGAAACGATCGCCACGTCTTTCCTCTTTCCCAAGCATTTCGGCAAGAACTACGACGCGCTCTACGATTCGCTCACTGATCTCGTCCACAAGGCGGGTTCGCAACCGGGCTTCGTGATCGTGCTGGAGCAGCTCCCGATCGCGCAGAAGTTCGACAAGGAAGGCCGCGAGGTGCTGCTCGACGTGTTCCGCGACGCCGCGGAATTCTGGGCGGAACGGCGCGTGGCCTTCCGCGTGTTTTACTCGTTCGTCTGAGCCGCTCGCGCGAGCGCGCCGGCTTCATTGAAGAGACAGCCCGATGGGCGCGGCCGCAAGGCGCGTCCATCGGGCTGTTTTCGTTTCTGCGCCGTGATCGCCGCGCCTCACCAGCCGCCCCAGCGCGCGGCGAGCGCCGCGAGCACCGCGATGCCCGCCGTCTCCGTGCGTAACACGCGCGGACCGAGCCCGAGCGCCGAGAATCCGGCATCGACGATCGCGTCTTCCTCCGCGGGCGAGAAGCCTGCTTCAGGACCGATCAGCAGCGTAACCAGGCTGCTTGGCGGATCGGCGGGCAGGGCGGCGAAGCTCACCTCGGCGCGCGGCGAGAGCAGGAGGCGCAGTTCGCCCTCGGATACGGCGGGCAAATCGGCGAGCCACGCGTCGAGATCACGCGGCGGCGCCACGTCCGGCACGCGGTTGCGTCCGCACTGCTCGCACGCCGCGCGCGTGAGCGCCTGCCAATGCGCCTGGCGCCGCAGCGCCCGCTCGCCCGCCAGACGCACGACGCCGCGCTCGGCGGTAATCGGCACGACGGCCGCCACGCCGAGTTCCACCGCCTTCTCGATGAGCCAGTCCATCTTGTCGCCGCCCGCGACGCCTTGCGCGAGCGTCACGCGATAGGGCGGCTCGGCCTCGCGGTCGCTGTGCTCGTCGATACGCGCCGTCGCCGCGCGCCTCGCGATATCGACGAGCTCGCCGCGATATTCGCCGCCGGCGCCGTCGAAGAGGGTGATCGCATCGCCCGTCTGCAGGCGCAGGACGTGCACGTGGCGCACGACGGCGTCGGGTAGCGTGAGGGTTTGGCCCACGCGGAGCGGGCCGTCAACATGAAAACGTGGCATTGAGGGTCGATCGCGAACGTCCGGTCCGCGGATAGGGTTGATGCCTCTACGGCAATTCCGATGCGTTCAGCGCAAGTGCCGCGCGATGGCCCAGCGATAGCCGTCGGGGTCTTCGATCTGCGCGAAGCGGTCGCCCCAGAACTGGTCCTGCGGCTCGATGAGCGGCTTCGCGCCGACGGCGAGCGCCTGCCGGAAAGTCGCATCGACGTCGTCCACATAAAGATAGAACGACTGCGGCGCCATTTGTCCCGCGCTCTTGGGCGTGCGCGCCTGTGAACCGTACGCGCCCTCGGGCGCGAACATCAGGATCAACTGTCCGCGATACGCCATCTCGACGTGGATGATCGTGCCGTCGTCGTTCACGCTGTCGCGCACCGCGAAGCCGAGCGCCTTTTCATAGAACGCGATGCTCACGCGCGCATCGCATACGGTGAGGTAGGGAGTCAACCAGGGCACATCGGCCGGGCGAGGGTCGGTCATCGAAAGCACTCCTTGGAGCCTTGCTGCTGCACATTGAGAAACATTTTGCCATGAAGCCGTACGATGAATGGGTCTGCGAGAACCTGCGAGGCAACGCGCCGCGCCGGTCGGATTTCGCCGGATGTACGTCCGTTACCGGCGCGCGTTACGGTGTATCGTCACGCGTTGTGCCGTGCCGTGCCGTGACGAGGCCGGGACGGTCGCGGCAGCGCGCGGCGCGCCGGCAGAAGCCGGGCACGCGGGTGGCGTGCACGGAACATGCCCGCGCCCCGGACATCCGGCCGCACCGGATTCGCGTCCTCCGGGGCGCGTGTCAATCGGACCGGTCTGTTAGAATGACGGCCTTCCGATCCTCGTCGTTTCTCGTCGTGCCGGTCCTGAAAACGTTGTGTCCCGCGGGTCCGGCTCGAGTGAGAAGTACTGCGTGAGAAGCACTGCGGATCATTTCAGGACCTGCCCCCGACTCGACATGACGACCCCGACCTCCAGCCAGACCGCCCTCATGGCCAACGCAATCCGCGCGCTTGCCATGGATGCCGTTCAACAAGCCAACTCCGGCCACCCCGGCATGCCGATGGGCATGGCGGAAATCGGCGTCGCGCTGTGGTCGCGCCATCTGAAGCACAACCCGGCGAACCCGCACTGGTTCGACCGCGACCGTTTCGTTCTGTCGAACGGTCACGGCTCGATGCTGCTGTACTCGCTGCTGCACCTCACGGGCTACGACCTGCCGATGAGCGAGCTGAAGAACTTCCGCCAACTGCATTCGAAGACGCCTGGCCACCCCGAAGTGGGCATGACGCCGGGCGTCGAGACGACCACCGGGCCGCTCGGCCAGGGCATCGGCAATGCCGTCGGCATGGCGCTCGCCGAAGCGCTGCTCGCCGCCGAGTTCAACAAGGCGGACGCGAAGATCGTCGATCACTACACGTACGTGTTCCTCGGCGACGGCTGCCTGATGGAAGGTATCTCGCACGAAGCCTGCTCGCTCGCGGGCACGCTCAAGCTCAACAAGCTGATCGCGCTCTACGACGACAACGGCATTTCGATCGACGGCCACGTCGAGCACTGGTTCCACGACGACACGCCGAAGCGCTTCGAAGCGTACGGCTGGAACGTGATCCGCGCTGTGGACGGCCATGACGTCGAAGCGGTCGATGCCGCGATCGCCGCCGCGAAGAAGTCCGACAAGCCGACGCTGATCTGCTGCCGCACGGTCATCGGCAAGGGCGCGCCGACCAAGGCCGGCGGCCACGACGCGCACGGCGCGCCGCTCGGCGACAAGGAAATCGCGGCGACGCGCGCGGCGATCGGCTGGAAGTACGGTCCGTTCGAGATTCCGCAGGAAGTGTATGCGGCGTGGGACGCGAAGGAACAAGGCACGCACGCCGAAGCCGAATGGAACAAGGCGTTCGAGGCTTACCGCGCGAAATACGGCAAGGAAGCGGCAGAGTTCACGCGCCGCATGAGCGGCGAACTGCCCGCGAACTGGGCGGAGAGCGCGGCGAAGATCATCGAGGACGCGAACCAGCGCGCCGAAACCGTCGCGACGCGCAAGGCTTCGCAACAGACCATCGAAGGTCTTGCCGCAGCGCTGCCCGAACTGCTCGGCGGCTCCGCCGACCTGACCGGCTCGAACCTCACGAACTGGAAGGCGTCGAAGCCGGTGCGCGCCGCGGGCGACGCCGAGAACGCGAACCCGGATCACGCGGGCATCCAGTGGGGCAACCACATCAACTACGGCGTGCGCGAGTTCGGCATGAGCGCGGCGATCAACGGCATCGCGCTGCATGGCGGCTTCCGCCCGTTCGGCGGCACGTTCCTGACGTTCTCTGACTACAGCCGCAACGCGCTGCGGGTCGCCGCGCTGATGAAGTCGCGCTCCATCTTCGTGTTCACGCACGATTCGATCGGCCTCGGCGAAGACGGCCCGACGCACCAGTCGATCGAGCACGTCTCCAGCCTGCGCCTGATCCCGAATCTGCAGACATGGCGCCCGGCGGATACCGTCGAGACGGCCGTCGCGTGGACCCATGCGATCGCGCATCAAGGCCCGTCGACGCTGATCTTCAGCCGCCAGAATCTGCAGTTCTCGGCGCGCAACGACATTCAGATCGCCAACATCGCGAAGGGCGGCTACGTGCTGCGCGACTGGAACGACGACATCCCCGCGCGCAAGATCATCCTCATCGCGACCGGCTCCGAAGTGCAGCTCGCGATGGAAGCGATCGAGGCGCTGGCCAAGGTCGGCATCGGCGCGCGCGTCGTGTCGATGCCTTGCACGAACGTGTTCGACAAGCAGGACGCCGAGTACCGCGAGCGCGTGCTGCCCAAGGGCGTGGCGCGCGTGGCGATCGAGGCGGGCGTGACGGATTTCTGGCGCAAGTACGTGGGCCTGGAAGGCGGCGTGGTCGGCATCGACACGTTCGGCGAGTCGGCCCCGGCGGGTGCGCTGTTCAAGCACTTCGGCTTCACTGTCGAGCATGTCGTCGAGACGGCGAAGTCCGTGCTCAACGGCTAACGGCTTACGTCAGCGACATCAGGTTTTTTTTAGCCATCAGGAGATAGACCATGACGATTCGCGTTGCAATCAACGGCTACGGCCGGATCGGCCGCAACACGCTGCGCGCCTTCTATGAAAACGGCAAGAAGCACGATATCGAGATCGTCGCCATCAACGATCTCGGCGATGCCAAGACCAACGCGCACCTGACGCAATACGACACGGCGCACGGCAAGTTCCCGGGCGAAGTGTCGGTGGACGGCGATTACCTCGTCGTCAACGGCGACAAGATCCGCGTGCTCGCGAACCGCAACCCGGCCGAACTGCCCTGGGGCGAACTGAAGGTCGACGTGGTCATGGAGTGCACGGGCTTCTTCACCACGAAGGAAAAGGCGAGCGCGCATATCAAGGGCGGTGCGAAGAAAGTCATCATCTCGGCGCCCGGCGGCAAGGACGTGGACGCGACCGTCGTGTACGGCGTCAACCACAACGTGCTGAAGGCGTCGGACACGGTCATCTCGAACGCATCGTGCACGACGAACTGCCTCGCGCCGCTCGTCAAGCCGCTGAACGACAAGATCGGTCTGGTGAACGGTCTCATGACCACGATCCACGCCTACACGAACGACCAGGTTCTGACCGACGTGTATCACGAAGACCTGCGCCGCGCGCGCTCGGCCACGCACAGCCAGATCCCGACGAAGACCGGTGCGGCTTCGGCGGTCGGTCTCGTGCTGCCGGAACTGAACGGCAAGCTGGACGGCTACGCGATCCGCGTCCCGACGATCAACGTGTCGGTGGTCGATCTGTCGTTCATCGCCGCGCGCGACACGACGGTCGAGGAAGTCAACAAGATCATGAAGGAAGCGTCGGAAGGCGAGCTGAAGGGCATCCTCGGCTACAACGACGCGCCGCTGGTTTCGGTCGACTTCAACCACAACCCGGCCTCGTCGACGTTCGACGCGACGCTCACGAAGGTCTCGGGTCGTCTCGTGAAGGTGTCGAGCTGGTACGACAACGAGTGGGGCTTCTCGAACCGCATGCTGGATACGGCTGTGGCGCTGGCAAACGCGAAGTAAATTCAGCTCGCTGAAATGACAAAGCCGCTCTTCGGAGTGGCTTTGTTTTTTTGGTGGTTCAGCGAGCCTTACGCGAGCTTCTCGCGCAGGAACGAAACGACATAAGGCGTAGCCGCCGCCGCGACGGTCGATGCCGTGCCCGTGTCGAGTCCCATGCGCGCAGCAATCGACTCGGCGATGCGCCCCGTGAGAATGCCTTCCCCGCCTTCCTCCATTGATTTCAAGAATCCGTCGCCGCGCACGAGCCCCGCGGCGAACGCGGCGAAGAAGCTCTTGCCCGGGTGATCCCCGAGCAGGCCTTCGTTTTGTTCCTCGGCATGCGCGTGCGCGGTTTCCGCGGCCGTGCTGAGCATTTGCTGGCTATCTTCCGTGCTGAAACCCTGATCGGTCAGCGCTTGCGTGGCTTGCGCGCCGTGCTCCGAAGACAGGAACTCCGAAACGAGTTGTTGCATGTCCATCGATGCTGCTCCTCTTGATGTTCGGCCAATTGAAGGGCAGCGCAAGCGAATGGAAATCTCCATCACGCGCGGCCCTTGCTGAGACCTCGAACGTCCCGAGAAGTGCCGGCTTCGCTCAAGCTTTGTCCGGCACCGGAAAATGCACGCCCGCGCGCTGCGCCGCATTGACGATATGCCGCTCGATCGCCATTCCGGCCTTTTCGCCGTCGCGCGCCTTGAGCGCCTCGATGATCACCGCGTGCTCGTGATACGTCGACAACACCAGCTCGCGCCGGTAGAACGGCAAGCGCTGGCTCTCCTTCATGATGTCGGCGCTGCCGCGCAGGATCGACTCGATGGCCGCATTGCCCGCCAGACTCACGATGCGCATGTGGAATGCGAAATCGAGTTGCGCGGCTTCCTCCAGTTCGGACGCTTCGAGCGCGCCCTTGAGCGAGTCGAGATTGTCGTCGAGCCAGTCGATATCCGAATCGCCGATCGAGTGCGCCGCGAGCCGGGCGACGAAGCCTTCCAGCGCGAAACGCATCTGATAGGTATCGGGCAGGGACGCCTGATCGGCAAATCGCCACGGATGCGCGTTGCTCGCCTGTGCGCTGCTGACATATACGCCCTTGCCGGGCCGGATGTGCAGCATGCCGAGCGCCTCGAGCGTCGAGAGCGCCTCGCGCAGCGACGCCCGGCTGATCGCCAGTTCCTCCGACAACTGCCGCTGCGCCGGTAGCAGGCTCCCGACCGGATACGCGCTCGATTCGATCCGCTCGCGAATGGTCGCGATCGCGGCGTCTGTCACGGTGTGAGGGACATTTTTCATAGGAAGAATGCTGTATTGGCCGGTCTGACCGCCATTGTATGCGCGTGTCGCGCAAGTATGTACGCGAATGTCACCGCATCCAATTCCCATCCATTTCCATGCCCGCACAGGAGAGGGTAAACCGCTACGAATGCTTCCTTGACGGGCGTATATCGGCTTTCTAATATTCCCCATCACAGCACTGGTCCGACCAGTCGGAACAGTTGATCCGGTTGTGGGACATTACACGAGGAGACGGTCGTGTCGAGATTTTTGAATTCGCTGTTTGGCAGGGTGATGATCGCGCTGGTCATCGGCATCGTGGTCGGCGCGCTGTTTCCGCATTTCGGTCAGTCGCTGCGGCCGTTGGGCGATGGTTTTCTCAAGCTCATCAAGATGGTGATCGGGCCGATCGTGTTCTGCGTCGTCGTGAGCGGCATGGCGAGCGCGGGCGATCTGAAGAAGGTCGGGCGGGTCGGGCTGAAGGCGGTCGTCTACTTCGAGATCATGACCACGCTCGCGCTCGTGATCGGCGCGATTCTGGCGTGGGTCACGCGCCCGGGCGTCGGCATGAACATCGATCTGCATACGCTCGATGCCGCGTCGCTTGCCACGTACACGGAGCACGCCAAGAGCCTCAAGGACACCGCGGGCTTCCTGCTGAAGATCATCCCCGACACCGCGGTCGATGCCTTCGCGAAGGGCGACATCCTGCAAGTGCTGGTATTCGCGGTGCTGTTCGGCTCGGCGCTCTCGCTGCTCGGTGACAAGGCGCAGCGCGTGACGGTGTTCATCGACGAGCTGTCGACGGTGTTCTTCCGCATCATGGCGTTCATCATCAAGCTCGCGCCGCTCGGCGTGCTCGGCGCCATCGCGTTCACGACCGGCCAGTACGGCGTCGCGTCGCTCAAGCAGCTCGGCCTGCTCGTGATCGTGTTCTACGCGAGCTGCTTCCTGTTCGTGTTCGTCGTGCTGGCAGTGGTGATGCGGCTCGCGGGCTTCTCCATCTTCAAGCTCGTGCGCTATCTGCGCGAGGAGCTGTCGATCGTGCTCGGCACCGCGTCGTCGGATGCCGTGCTGCCGCAGATCATGCGCAAGCTCGAATGGATGGGCGTGAAGGATTCGACCGTGGGCCTCGTGATTCCGACCGGCTACTCGTTCAACCTCGACGGCTTCTCGATCTATCTCACGCTCGCGGTGATCTTCATCGCGCAGGCGACCAACACGCCTTTGTCGCTGCATGACCTGATCGTCGTCGTGCTCGTGTCGCTGGTCACCTCCAAGGGCGCGCACGGCATCCCCGGCTCGGCCATCGTCATCCTCGCGGCGACGCTCTCCGCCATTCCCGCGATTCCCGTGCTCGGTCTCGTGCTGATCCTGCCGGTGGACTGGTTCGTCGGCATCGCGCGCGCCGTGACCAACCTGATCGGCAACTGCGTGGCGACGGTGGTCGTCGCGGTGTGGGAGAACGACATCGACCGGGCGCGCGCCAAGCGCGTGCTCGACCAGGACGCCGAATATCGCTTCGTGCCGGCCGCGCCGGAACCGGCGCACGGCAACGAGCACGCTCATGCACTCTGAAGCGCATTCTGAAATTCAGTCTGAAAACCATCGCAACTGAAGGAATACCGAAATGGCCAACCCGATTCTCGACGCAGACGCTCCCGCATTCGCACGCCGCTACATGAACCTGGCGGACCCGCGTCTCGGCGCGCAGGCGCTCTTCGCCACCGACGAATTCTTCGCGCCGAAGGAGCGCATGCTGGAGCCGCAGCCCGCGGTGTTCATCCCCGGCAAATACGACGAGCACGGCAAGTGGATGGACGGCTGGGAGACGCGCCGCAAGCGCACGACGGGCTACGACTACTGCATCGTCAAGCTCGCGAGGGCGGGCGTGATTCACGGCATCGACATCGATACGAGTCACTTCACCGGCAACTTCCCGCCGGCGGCGTCGATCGAGGCGTGCTACAGCGAAAGCGCAACTCCGCGGGAAGACGGCGACTGGCGTGAGATCGTGCCGTCGACGACGCTGCAGGGCAATCATCATCACTATCTCGAGATCGCCGACGCGCGCGCATACACGCACTTGCGCGTGAACATCTACCCGGACGGCGGCATCGCGCGGCTGCGCGTCTATGGCCAGCCGAAGACGGATTTCTCGCGCGTCGAGCGCGGCACGCTGCTGGATCTGGCGGCGATCGAGAACGGCGCCTATCTCGTCGCGGCGAACAACCAGCACTTCGGGCCGGCCTCGCAGATGCTGATGCCGGGACGCGGCGTGAACATGGGCGACGGCTGGGAAACGCGCCGCCGCCGCGAGCCGGGCAACGACTGGGCGATCGTCGCGCTGGCGAATCCCGGCGTGATCCGCGCGATCGAAGTCGATACCGCGCACTTCAAGGGCAACTATCCGGACCGCTGCTCGCTGCAGGCCGCACGCGTGGAGGGCGGCACGGACGAATCGCTCGTCACGCAGGCGATGTTCTGGCCCGTGCTGCTCGACGAGCAGAAGCTCTCGATGGACAGCGTGCATCGCTTCGAGAAGGAGATCGCGGCGCTCGGACCGGTGACGCACGTGCGCTTCAACATCTATCCGGACGGCGGCGTGTCGCGGCTGCGGATTTTCGGTGAGATCGAGTGAGCATCGCCATGAAAACGCTGACCCTCGAACCGCTCACGCGCGAAGCCTTCGCCCCGTTCGGCGACGTCATCGAACTCGAAGGCGCGCGGCACTTTCCGATCAACGCGGGCACGACCGAGCGCTTTCACGATCTCGCGAAAGTGGACATCGGTTTCGAGAGCGGCGGACGGCCGCTCATCAACGTGTTTCGCGGGCAGCCGCGACCGCAGCCGGTCGTGATCTCGATGATGGAGCGGCACCCGCTCGGCAGCCAGGCGTTCGTGCCGCTTGCCGACGTGCGCTATCTGGTGGTAGTCGCGCCCGCGGGCGAGTTCGACGCGGCGGGCCTGCGCGCGTTCTGCGCGCGCGGCTGGCAAGGCGTGAACTATGCGCGCGGCGTGTGGCATCACCCGCTGATCGTGCTCGACAAGGCAGGCGATTTCATCGTCGTGGATCGCGGCGGCGATCTGCCGAATTGCGACGAAATCGATCTGCCGGAGCGATACACGCTCGTCGGGGCGGCAGCGCGCGCCGCATAGCGGCGAGACACTGAAAGCGAATCGAATTGCGAATCAACCGCATACGCGTATCGCAAAACGTTCGGGCGAAACAAAACCGCCGTCCATCTGGTCCGATGGACGGCGGTTTTTTTGATCGGCGCGCCGAACGGCCGGCGCGCCGATCAATGCTTGCGGTGCGGGCAGTTTTCCTTCGTGCACGCGCCATACAGCGCGAGCGCGTGCTCGTGGAGCTTGAAGCCGCGCTCCTTCGCGATCGATTGCTGGCGGCGTTCGATCTCCGCATCGAAGAACTCCTCGACGCGGCCGCAGTCGATGCACACGAGGTGATCGTGGTGCGATCCTTCGTTGAGTTCGAAGACGGCCTTGCCCGATTCGAAATTGCTTCGCGACAGCAGACCGGCTTGCTCGAACTGCGTGAGCACGCGATACACCGTCGCCAGACCGATATCGAGCTCTTCGCTGAGCAGATTTCGATACACGTCTTCGGCGGTCAGATGGCGCACCGGACTATGCTGAAAAATTTCGAGAATCTTGAGGCGGGGCAGGGTCGCCTTGAGCCCGATATTTTTGAGATCGGTGGGATTGGTCATGGCTAGGCATCCCTAGAGTACAATTCAAGGTTCTCATAGTAATGCGTTTTTCCGATTCCCGACATCCTGTACGGGTTCGGGCCGTGGTGGGGCCCGACGCGGACGAATGGAGCGCGGCCTCGAAGCGCCTCGCGTGAAAGGTGAAATGTTTTCAAAATCTTTATCGAATAGCAGGGAGAGCCGTCGCATGCGGGGAACCGTGATCGCAGCAACCTTGGCCGCATTGCTCGCCGGCTGCTCGGCGTACGACAGCGTCACGCAGAAGATCGCGCAAAGCATCACACCGTATCGGATCACGGTCGTGCAAGGCAATTTCGTTTCGCAGGAAGCGGCGAACCAGATGCAGGTCGGCATGTCGCGCGATCAGGTGAGACAGCTCCTGGGCACGCCGCTTCTGACCGACATGTTCCACGCGGACCGCTGGGACTACGTGTTCTACTTCAAGCGCGGGTCGACTTCCGTCGTGCAGCAGCGTGACTTCGTCGTGAACTTCGCGAGCGATCGTGTCGTGAGCTGGTCGGGCGGCGAGAACCTGCCGTCCAACCTGGAGCTGCTTGCGGAAATCGACGGCGACAAGGGCGTGAAGGTCGCGAAGCCGGCTCAGGCGCCCGCGGCGGCATCCGCGCCGGTGGCGTCGACGGCCGCGGTCACCGCGCCGCCCGGCGAGCCGTCCACGCAGCCGAACACGGCCGCCGCCTTTGCGGGCGACGCCAATCAGGAAGCCGCGCAGGCCGCCAACCGCGCGACGGCGCAGGTCGACATGCCCACGGGCCGTCAGCGGTCGTCCACGTACAGCAGCGCGCCGCAAAGCGCGGGCGGCGCGCCGGGTTCGAACAGCCTGAGCGGCAGCAATTCGCAGATTCAGCTGCAGCGGCGTCCGCAGCAGATCCAGATCCCGGACAGCAGCGCGGTGGGCCCGACCGGCTCCTCGCCGGCGCCTGCCAACGCGAGCGGCCAGGCGCAGTTCTATCTGCCGCAGCAGAGCCAGTAAGCAGTTCAGTCGTTTCCGGATGAAGCCGCGCCGGCCGTTTCAACGCGGCGCCGCTTCAGCCGCACAGCCAATCCGCATCATCCATCGCGCGTTCCGCGCGCGGTTCAACACGAGACTGCCATGAAGATCGCCATCGCCGGCGCATCGGGCCGCATGGGCCGGATGCTGATCGAAACCGTTCTCAACGATGCCGACGCGAAGCTCGTCGGCGCGCTCGACCGGCCCGGCGTGCCGCAGCTCGGCCAGGACGCGGGTGCGTTCCTCGGCAGGACAACGGGCGTCCTGTTGACCGACGACGTCGAGCGCGTGTTCACCGATGCCGACTACCTCATCGACTTCACGCGCCCCGAGGGCACGATGGCGCATCTCGAAGCGGCGCTGCGTCACGACGTGAAGATGATCATCGGCACGACCGGTTTCTCCGACGAGCAGAAGGCACAGCTGAAGAAGGCCGGCGAGACGATCGGCGTCGTGTTCGCAGCGAACATGAGCGTCGGCGTGAACGTCACGATGAAGCTGCTCGAATTCGCGGCGAAGCATTTTTCGACGGGCTATGACATCGAGATCATCGAGGCGCATCACCGTCACAAGGTCGATGCGCCGTCGGGCACCGCGCTCGCGATGGGCGAAGTGATCGCCAAGGCGCTCGGGCGCGACCTGAAGGACTGCGCCGTGTACGCGCGCGAAGGCGTGACGGGCGAGCGCGATCCGTCGACCATCGGCTTTTCCGCGATTCGCGGCGGCGATATCGTCGGCGATCACACGGTGCTGTTCGCGGGCATCGGCGAGCGCATCGAGATCACGCACAAGTCGGCGAGCCGTCTGTCCTACGCACAGGGTGCGCTGTGCGCGGCGCGCTTCCTGCAAGGGCACGACAAAGGCTTCTTCGACATGCAGGACGTGCTCGGCCTGCGCTGATTCTTCCTCGCGACAATGGCGGCAACGGGCGTTATCCACTATCTGCAATCCGGCGACGCGGTCACGCACGCGGTCGCGGGCCTTCTGCTCGCGATGTCGCTCGCCAGCTGGTGCTTCCTGCTCGTCAAGGCGTGGATTCTCGCGCGCGCCAAATGGCAGGGCCCGCGGGCGCTGCAGCGCTTCTGGCAGGCACCGAGCCTGAAGGAAGGCATCGGCGCATTGCAGCGCGCGGATCGCGAGCGCGTATTTCTGCCGCTCGCCGAGGCCGCATGGCACGCGTCCGAAGCCGACATGCCCGGTGTGCTCCTCGCTCGCGTGGAGCGCAGCGAACGCGTCCTGCGCGCGTTGCGCCAGGCGCTGCTGCGCTCGCAGCGCAGGCTCGAGTTCGGCCAGGTTCTGCTCGCTTCGGTGGGCAGCACGGCGCCCTTCGTCGGGCTGCTCGGCACGGTGTGGGGCATTTATCACGCGCTCGGCAGCATCGCGTCGAGCGGACAGGCGATGATCGAGAACGTCGCCGGTCCGGTCGGCGAGGCGCTCATCATGACGGCGTTCGGGCTCGTCGTCGCGATTCCCGCCGTGCTCGCGTACAACGTGCTCGGCCGCTACGTGCGGCAGATCTCCGAGGAGCTCGACGGCTTCGCGCACGATCTGCATGCATTCGTGTGCGGCGAAGCCGAGTAGGAGCGCGCGGCGATGGCCTTCGGCGGACTCGAGAAGAAGCCCAACGGCTCGCCCATGGCGGACATCAACATGACGCCGCTCATCGACGTCATGCTCGTGCTGCTCGTCATCTTCATCATCACGGCGCCGCTCTTCACGCACGCGATCCGGCTCGATCTGCCGAAGGTCGCGTCGCAGCCGGCGCGCGAGACGCCGCAAACCATCACGCTTTCCATCGACGACGCCGGCAAGCTCTACTGGAACGATGCGCCGGTCAGCGCGGCCGAGATGCGCGCGCGCTTCGCCGAGGCCGGCCAAGCCGCGCAAAAGCCCGAGCTGCATCTGCGGGCGTCGGGCGCGACGCGCTACGAGGTCATCGCGCAGGTGATGGGCGCGGCGCAGCAGGCGGGGCTCGAGCGCATCGGCTTCGTCACGCGGCCGGCGCGAGCGCAGGCGAACGCGCCGGCGCAATGAGCGCGCCCCGGCTGCGTCCGCATGCGCCAGCCGCGGCGCATCGAACGGTATAATCGCGATTTGCCCGTTTTTGCCTGTCTCACGCGCGCAGCGCCGCCAGCAGGCCAGAATCCGACGTAGCGCCAGCCCCGTTTCAAGCCAGTCGGCGAAGCCGGCGCGCACGGTCCCGCCACCCGACGCGAAACGAAGCGTAAGCGGCAGGTCCCGAGGTCCGTTCCCAGCATTAGCGTAAAGCCACCACACCATGCACGATAAATACGTACCCGCCGACGTCGAATCCGCCGCGCAGAGCAACTGGCGCGCGAACGATGTCTACCGGACGACCGAGACGTCGGCCAAGCCCAAGTTCTATTGCGTCTCGATGCTGCCGTATCCGTCGGGCAAGCTGCACATGGGCCACGTGCGCAACTACACCATCAACGACGTGATGTACCGTTACCTGCGCATGAACGGTCACAACACGCTGATGCCGATGGGCTGGGATGCGTTCGGCATGCCCGCCGAGAACGCCGCGATGGCCAACGGCGTCCCGCCCGCGAAGTGGACCTACGACAACATCGCGTACATGAAGAAGCAGATGCAGTCGATGGGTCTCGCCATCGACTGGTCGCGCGAAGTCGCCACATGCTCGCCCGAGTACTACAAATGGAACCAGTGGCTGTTCCTGAAGATGCTGGAGAAGGGCATCGCGTACAAGAAGACCGGCACGGTGAACTGGGACCCCGTCGACCAGACCGTGCTCGCGAACGAGCAGGTCATCGACGGGCGCGGCTGGCGTTCGGGCGCGCTGGTGGAAAAGCGCGAAATCCCGATGTACTACCTGCGCATCACCGATTACGCGGATCAGTTGCTCGACGATCTCGAAGGCCTCGGCTGGCCCGAGCGCGTCAAGATCATGCAGCAGAACTGGATCGGCAAGAGCTTCGGCGTGAACTTCGGCTTCCCGTATGAAATCGACGGTGAAGCGAAGCTGCTGCGCGTCTTCACCACGCGCGCCGACACGATCATGGGCGTCACCTTCGCGGCGGTCGCGGCGGAGCATCCGCTCGCCACGCGCCTTGCGCGCGACAACGCCGGGCTGCAGGCGTTCATCGACGAATGCAAGCGCGGCGGCGTCGCGGAAGCCGATGTCGCCACGATGGAAAAGAAGGGCATGCCCACGGGCTTCTTCGTCACGCATCCGCTGACGGGCGCGAAGGTCGAGGTGTGGGTCGGCAACTACGTGCTGATGTCCTACGGCGAAGGCGCGGTGATGGGCGTGCCGTCGCACGACGAGCGCGATTTCGCGTTCGCGAAGAAATACGGCCTGCCCATCAACCAGGTGATCGCGGTCGAAGGCAAGACGTATTCGACGGATGCCTGGGAAGAATGGTACGGCGACAAGACCGCCGGCCGGCTCATCAACAGCGGCAAGTACGACGGCCTGACGACGGACGAAGCGATCGACGCGATCGCCGCCGATCTGAAAGCGAAGCATCTCGGCGACAAGCAGGTCACCTGGCGTTTGCGCGACTGGGGCATTTCGCGCCAGCGCTATTGGGGCACGCCGATTCCGATCATTCACTGCCCGAGCTGCGGCGACGTGCCGGTGCCGGAAAAGGATCTGCCGGTCGTGCTGCCGGAAGACCTCGTGCCGGACGGCACGGGCAATCCGCTCGCCAAGTCCGAAGCGTTCCTCGACTGCGCGTGCCCGACGTGCGGCGCGGCGGCGAAGCGCGAAACCGACACGATGGACACCTTCGTCGATTCGTCCTGGTACTTCTCGCGCTACAGCGCGCCGGACGCGAAGACCATGGTCGACGAGCGCACCGATTACTGGATGCCGATGGATCAGTACATCGGCGGCATCGAACACGCCATTCTGCACCTCTTGTACTCGCGTTTCTGGACCAAGGTCATGCGCGACATGGGGCTGGTCAAGTTCGGCGAGCCCGCGAAGAACCTGCTCACGCAGGGCATGGTGCTCAACGAGACGTTTTATCGCGAGGACGCGGCGGGCAAGAAGACCTGGTACAACCCGCTCGAAGTCACGGTCGCGCACGACGACAAGGGCCGTCCGACCGGCGCCACGCTGAACGCGGACGGTCAGCCGGTCGTGCTCGGCGGCGTCGAGAAGATGTCGAAATCGAAGAACAACGGCGTCGATCCGCAGACGCTCATCGACCAGTACGGCGCCGACACGGCGCGCCTGTTCGTGATGTTCGCGGCGCCGCCGGAGCAGTCGCTCGAATGGTCGGGCGCGGGTGTGGAAGGCGCGAGCCGCTTCCTGCGCCGCGTGTGGCACTTCGGGCACGACAACGCGGAGGTGCTGCGCCAGCATGGCGAACTCGATGCATCGAAGCTCGGCGACGCCGACCGCGCGCTGCGCCGCGAAATCTACACCGTGCTCAAGCAGGCCGATTTCGACTACGGCCGCCTGCAGTACAACACGGTCGTGTCGGCGGCGATGAAGATGCTCAACGCGCTCGAAGGTACGAAGAATCCGGGCGCGGGCGTGCTCAACGAAACCTTCGGCGTGCTCCTGCGCGTGCTGTATCCGGTCGTGCCGCACATCACGTTCCAGCTGTGGTCCGAACTCGGCTATGAAAAGGAGTTTGGCCCGTTGCTCGACGCGCCCTGGCCGAAGGTCGACGAAGCCGCGCTCGAGCAAGCGGAGATCGAGCTCGTGCTGCAGGTCAACGGCAAGGTGCGCGGCGCGCTGACGGTGGCGAAGGACGCATCGCGCGAAGCCATCGAGCAGGCCGCGATCGCCCACGAAATGTTCGAGAAGTTCTCGGAAGGCCGCGCGCCGAAGAAGGTGATCGTGGTGCCGGGGCGTCTCGTCAACGTGGTCGTCTGATGCGCAAAACCAAGGGAGTCGATGTGACCGGGAAAGGCGTAAGCAGGCGTTCGTTCCTCGCGCTTCTGGGCGGCGCGGCCGCGCTGTCCGCGTGCGGCTTCCAACTGCGCGGGCAGCAGGACTACGCGTTCAAGCGGCTCGCGATTTCCGGCGGCACGCCGCAGATGGTCGCGCGCCTCGAGCGCATGGTCCAGGGCGGCAGCGATACGGTCATCGTCAAGCCCTGGGAGAAGCCGGACGCGACGCTCAATCTGTCGGAAGGCACCGGGCTCAGCACGCTCAGCCTGAATTCGCAGGGCGTCGTGCAGGAATACGAGCTCGTCTACAACCTGAACTATTCGCTGTACGGCAACGACGGCACGCTGCTGATTCCGCCGAGCGTGATCGCGCTCAACCGCGCGATGACCTACAGCAACCAGTACACGCTCGCGAAATCGCAGGAAGCGACGCTGCTCTACAACGACATGCGCAACGACGCCGTCGATCAGCTCACGCGCCGTCTCGCCGTGGTGCGCTCGCTGCATCCGGGTCCGGGCGAGCAGACGCCAGGCGTCGCGCCGCGCGCGCCGCTGCCGACGCCGCCGCTCTGAGCGCGCGCCCCGTACTCATGCAACTGAAGCTCGACGCGCTCGAAGCGCACCTCGCGAAAGGCCTGAATGGTCTGTACGTCGTCTACGGCGACGAGCATCTGCTCGCGCAGGAAGCGTGCGACCGCATCCGGACCACGGCGCGCGCCAACGGCTTTACGGATCGCACGGTGTTCACCGTCGAGCGCAGCTTCGACTGGAGCGCGCTCATCGGCGCGACGCAGTCGATGTCGCTTTTCGGCGATCGCCAGTTGATCGAGCTGCGCATTCCCACCGGCAAGCCCGGCAAGGAAGGCGCGGAAGCGCTGAAGACGCTCGCCGAAGCCGACAATCCCGACGTCGTGACGCTCGTCACGCTGCCGCGCGTGGACGGCGCCACCCAGAAATCCGGCTGGTTCACCGCGCTGCTCGGCGCGGGCGTCGCGCTGAAGATCGATCCGGTCGAGCGTGCGCAATTGCCGATGTGGGTCGGCCAGCGGCTCGCGCAGCAGGGCCAGCGCGTGGCGCCCGGCGAGGATGGGCGGCGCGCGCTGGTGTTCATCGCGGAACGGGTGGAAGGCAATCTGCTCGCCGCGCATCAGGAAATCCAGAAGCTCGGGCTCCTGTATCCGCAAGGCGTGCTCAGCTTCGAGCAGATTCACGACGCCGTGCTGAACGTCGCGCGCTATGACGTGTTCAAGCTCAACGAGGCAATGCTGACCGGCGATGTCGGCCGCCTTGCGCGCATGCTCGACGGTCTGAAGGGCGAAGGCGAGGCGGCGGTGCTCGTGCTGTGGGCGCTCGTCGAGGAAGTGCGCACACTGCTGCGCATCAAGCGCGGCATTGCCGCGGGCAAGCCGCTCGCCACGCTGCTGCGCGAAAACCGCGTGTGGGGCCCGCGCGAGCGGCTGATCGGCCCGGCGCTCTCGCGCGTGACGGACGAAGCGCTGGAAAAGGCGCTGTCGCTGGCGGCGCGCCTCGATCGGCAAGTGAAGGGCCTGTCGGGCAGCACGGGCAAGCGCGGCAGCGAGCCGCCGCCCGATCCATGGGCCGGCATGTTCGAGCTGGCGATGGCGGTCGCGCACGGCGGCAAGCCGGCGCAGGCCGCGCCACGACCGCGTCGCTAGGACGCCGTCACGCGCTGTTGCAATGCCCGCAACAGCTTAAAATGATCTTTTGCGCCGTCGAATCCCCGGGAATTGCGGACGCATTCCAGAACGCCCGGCACACGAAAGCGGCACACGGAAGAGACTCACGATGAACATCGATCAATACATGACCGACCTCGGCCGCCGCGCGCGTGCGGCGTCGCGCGCGATGGCGCGGGCGTCGACGGCGGCCAAGAACGCGGCGCTCCTCGCGGTGGCGGACGCCATCGAACGCGAGCGCGAGGCGCTCAAGCAGGCGAACGCCCGCGACCTCGCCCGTGCGCGCGAAAAGGGCCACGACGCCGCGTTCATCGACCGCCTCACGCTCTCCGACAAGGCGCTCGACACGATGGTCGAAGGTCTGCGCCAGGTGGCGGCGCTGGCCGATCCGATCGGCGAAATCAGCGGGCTCAAGTTCCGGCCGAGCGGCATTCAGGTCGGGCAGATGCGCGTGCCGATCGGCGTGATCGGCATCATCTACGAATCGCGGCCGAACGTGACCATCGACGCCGCCGCGCTCTGTCTCAAGTCCGGCAACGCGACGATCCTGCGCGGCGGTTCCGAGGCGCTCGAATGCAACACGGCGCTCGCGAAGCTGATCGGCGTCGGGCTGGAAGCGGCTGGGCTGCCGCAGGACGCGGTGCAGGTGGTCGAAACGGCGGATCGCGCGGCGGTGGGCCAGCTCATCACGATGACCGAGTTCGTCGACGTGATCGTGCCGCGTGGCGGCAAGAGCCTGATCGCGCGGCTGATGGAAGAGTCGCGGGTGCCGATGATCAAGCACCTCGACGGCATCTGCCACGTGTACGTGGACGATCGCGCGGATCTCGCGAAGGCGGCCGCCATTTGCGACAACGCGAAGACGCATCGCTACGGCACCTGCAACACGATGGAAACGCTGCTCGTCGCGCGCGGCATCGCGTGCGAGGCGCTGCCGATGCTCGCGCGCGCCTATCAGGCGAAGGACGTGGAACTGCGCGTGGACGCCGAAGCCCGCGCCGTGCTCGAAGCGGCGCGGATCGGCTCGCTCGTGGACGCGACCGAAGAGGACTGGAGCACGGAATATCTCGCGCCGGTGCTGGCGGTCAGGATCGTCGCTGGCCTCGACGAAGCCGTCGACCATATCAACACCTACGGCTCGCATCACACCGATGCGATCGTCACCGAAGACCACGACCGCGCGATGCGCTTCCTGCGCGAAGTCGATTCGGCGAGCGTGATGGTCAACGCGTCGACGCGTTTCGCCGATGGCTTCGAATTCGGCCTGGGCGCGGAAATCGGCATTTCGAACGACAAGCTGCACGCGCGCGGCCCGGTCGGACTCGACGGGCTGACCTCGCTCAAGTACGTCGTGCTCGGCCGCGGCGAAGTGCGCCAATAAGCCCGCCGGAACGAGAAGACACAAGAAGAACGATGCTCTGGATCAAATCGCTGCATATCGTGCTGGTGGCTTCGTGGTTCGCGGGGCTTTTCTATCTGCCGCGCATTTTCGTGAACCTCGCGATGGAAACCGACCCCGCCGCCACCGCGCGCCTGCTGCTGATGGCGAGGAAGCTGTTTCGCTTCATGACCTTCATCGCGGTGCCGGCGCTCGCGTGCGGGCTGTGGCTGTGGCTCGTCGTCGGAATCGGCGCGGGGCAGGGCTGGCTGCACGCGAAGCTCGCGATCGTCGCGCTCATCATCGTGTATCACGCGTATTGCGGGCGCCTGCTGCACACGTTCCAGCGCGGTGAAAACAGGCGCTCGGACAAGTGGTACCGGATGTTCAACGAGCTGCCCGTGCTCGGCCTGCTCGGCGCCACGCTGCTCGTGGTCATCAAGCCGTTCTGATTTTTTCACCTGAGCCGCGCGCGCGGCTCAGGTGCCCACTCTCCGGCTCTCCAGCACGTCTTTCGCCTCGGCGAGCTTCTCCGCCAGTTCAGGCCCGCGCGCGAGCGCGAGTCCCACCGCCAGAATGTCGCCGATCGCGAGATGCGACACGCGCGAGGTCATCGGCGAAAAAATATCCGTGTCCTCATCGACGTTGGCAAACAGTCCGACCGTGGCCAGGCGCGCGAGCGGGGAATTGCCGTGCGTGATCGCGATGACCTTCGCGCCGCCGTGCAGCGCCGATTTGCACGCATCCAGAATGTCCCGCGTGCGCCCGGTATTCGAAATCGCGACGACGACATCGCCACGGCCGAGCAGCGCGGCCGAAGTCGTGTACGTGTGCGGATCGGAATAGGCGACCGACGGCACGCCCAGCTTGAAGAACTTGTGCTGCATGTCGAGCGCGGCGATGCCCGAGCCGCCCGCGCCATAGAACTCGATGCGGCGCGCCTCGGCAAGAATCGCGATCGCCGCCGCCACGCTGTCCGAGGACAGGCTGTTGCGCACCTGAATCAGCGCGCCGATGGTCCGGTCCAGCACCTTCGCCGCGACGCCGGCGGCCGGCTCGTCGCTGCGCACGTCGCGGTAAACCGTGGGAACGTCCGCTGCTACGCTCTGTGCCAGGCGGATCTTGAATTCGCGGAAGCCGGAAAAGCCGAGCGCCTGGCAGAACCGCGCGATGGTCGGCTGGCTGACCCCCGCGCGCGCCGCGAAGTCGGTCATCGACAGATCGAGCACTTCGCGCGGCGCCTCGAGCACGTAATCGGCCAGCTTGCGCTCCGAGGGGCGCAACTGTTCGCGCATTGCTTCGACTTGGGACAGCAACATCGGAAATCTCGCCTATGCTGAAAATTGCCTGCGACTATAGCCGATGATCGGTCTTGTACAAATACTACATATTTTAAACGAGAGATCTCAGGGATTTCCCTGAGGCGCATACTGGAAAGGGCGCGACGGTAGGCGGCTGCTTAACAATAAGGCCGTCAAACCTCGTTGTCATCGTGTAGTTTTTCTACTAATATTCTGCGCATCGGCAGAAAGACACTACAACGACTCAACCGCCGTTCCTCGCGATTCAAAACCCAAACCTCGACGGCAGGCGCGCCGGGAGTGAGACAAGGAGCATCGATGGTTTCCCCGCATTCGCAACTCAAGAAAGTCACCGACCGCATCATCGAGCGCAGCAAGCCGACGCGTTCGGCCTATCTCGCGCGCATCGCCGCCGCTCAAGGCATGTTTCCCGCGCGCGGCGCGCTCTCCTGCGCGAATCTGGCGCACGGCTTCGCCGGACTGGAAGGCCAGGAAAAGTTCGCGATCAAGGCGGTGCGCGAGCCGAACATCGGCATCGTGTCGTCCTACAACGAAATGCTTTCCGCGCACGCGCCGTACAAGAGCTTTCCGGACATCATCAAGCAGGCGGCGCGCGAGCATGGCGGCATCGCGCAGTTCGCGGGCGGCGTGCCCGCCATGTGCGACGGCATCACGCAAGGCAATGCCGGCATGGAGCTGTCGCTCTTCTCGCGCGAAGTCATCGCGATGAGCACGGCCGTCGCGCTCACGCACAACATGTTTGACGCGGCGCTGTGCCTGGGCGTGTGCGACAAGATCGTGCCGGGGCTCGCCATCGGCGCGCTGCAATTTGGCCATCTGCCGACCATCTTCGTGCCCGCCGGCCCGATGACGAGCGGCCTCACCAACGACGAGAAGGCGAAAGTGCGCCAGGAATTCGCGACCGGCAAGTGTGATCGCGGCGCGCTGCTCGAAGCGGAGGCGGCCGCGTACCACGCCCACGGCACGTGCACGTTCTACGGCACGGCCAACAGCAACCAGATGCTGATGGAAATAATGGGCCTGCATCTGCCGAGCTCGGCGTTCGTGCATCCGCACACGCCGCTGCGCGATGCGCTCACGGCCGAGGCCGCGCGCCGCGTGCTGGACCTGACGCACGAGCGCGGCAACTACACGCCGATCGGTCATGTCGTCGATGAAAAGGCGGTCGTGAACGGTATCGTCGCGCTGCTCGCGACGGGCGGCTCGACCAACCACACGCTGCATCTCGTGGCGATCGCGCGGGCGGCGGGCATCGTGATCGACTGGAACGATTTCGACGAACTGTCGCAAGCCGTGCCGCTGCTCGCGAAGATCTACCCGAACGGCAAGGCCGACGTGAATCACTTCCACGCGGCGGGCGGCGTCGCGTTCCTCGTGCGCAATCTGCTCGAAGGCGGGCTGCTGCATGAGGACGTGCAGACCGTCGCCGGCCGTGGGCTGTCGCATTACACGAAGGAGCCGAAGCTCATCGACGGCAAGCTGCAATGGGTCGACGGCGCGCAGGAAAGCCATGACACCAAGGTGCTGCGCGGCATCGGCGAGCCGTTCCAGCCGGACGGCGGCCTGCGCCTGATGCAGGGCAAGCTCGGGCGCGGCGTCATCAAGATTTCAGCGGTCGCGCCGGAGCATCGCGTGGTGAAGGCGCCGGCCATCGTCTTCAATTCACAGGAAGAGGTGCAGGAAGCCTTCGACAAGGGCGAGTTGAAGCGCGATTTCGTCGCCGTCGTGCGCTTCCAGGGCGCGCGGGCGAACGGCATGCCGGAACTGCATCGATTGACGCCGCTGCTCGGCGTGTTGCAGGATCAGGGCTTCCATGTCGCGCTCGTCACGGACGGGCGCATGTCGGGTGCGTCGGGCAAGGTGCCGGCCGTGATTCACGTGTCGCCCGAAGCGCTGCTGCAAGGGCCGCTCGGCAAGGTGCGCACCGGCGACATGCTCGTGATCGATGCGCCCGCGGGCGTGCTCGACATCGAGATCGACGCCAAGGAATGGGATGCGCGCGAAGTGGAGGCGCCGCTGTACCAGGCGGAGAACGAAGTCGGCTTCGGGCGCGAGCTGTTCGGCGTGTTCCGCAGTGCGGCGCTGCCGGCGGAAGAGGGCGCGTCGGTGTTCGGTGCGCTGATCGGCGCGACTGCCGCGCAGGCGAACGGCGGCGCGGCCTCGCAGGAGCGGCATGCGCTTCGCGATAACGCTCGCGCCGCGGCATCGGCGCTGAACAAGGCGCACGCCACGCATCACTGAATGTCGAGACGAGCGGCGAACCGCTCGAACCTGAGAGAAACCCGCGGACAGACCCGTAAATTCAAAGGGCGCCGCACAAAAACCAGGAGTCGCATCAAATGAAAACGGTAAGCGAAATCGTGCGTCTGGGACCGGTGATCCCTGTGCTGGCCTTCGATTCGGTCGAGCAGGGAGAACACGTCTCGCGCGCGCTGCATGCGGGCGGCGTGAAGGTGCTGGAGATCACGCTGCGCACGGCGGCGGGCATCGGCGCGATCGAGCGTGCGAGCCAGCTGGCGGACGATATCGTCGTCGGCGTGGGCACGATCACGAAACCCGAGCATTGCGCGCAGGCGAAGAAGGCGGGCGCGCAGTTCGGCGTGTCGCCCGGCCTCACGAAAGACATGCACAAGGCGGCCCAGGACGCCGGATTGCCGCTTCTGCCGGGCGTGATGACGCCGAGCGACATCATCGCCGCGATGGAGCTGGGCTACGAGATCGTCAAGTTCTTCCCGGCGCAGCAGGCGGGCGGCATTCCGATGCTGCAAGCGTTCTACGGACCGTTCCCGAACCTGAAATTCTGCCCGACGGGCGGGATCACGGCCGAAACCGCGTCGAGCTTCCTCGCGCAGCCGAACGTGGTGTGCGTCGGCGGTTCGTGGCTCACGCCGAAAGCCGCGCTCGCCGCGCAGAACTGGGAAGAAGTCACCCGTCTCGCGCGCGCCGCGAGCGAGCTGGCGCCGCACCAGTAAAAGTCGTATTCGAAAGGCGCGCAACCGGGTCATGCCGCTTGCGCGCGTCAATCGCCTGCCGGGAAGATTGGTTATCCTTAGCGTTTTCCCGCAGAACATCCGGCATCGCGCATAGGGAAAGACACTAAAAGAGCAGCGTCTCCCCGGCCAAATCCCCCGCTAACAAGTAAAATTCCGTTGCCCAGCGCCCTGTGCGCGCTTGCCGGACATTGCCCGATGTGTGCAGTGCAGCGACGGCAAACGCATGCATAGCGCAAAAAACAACCTCAACAATATCCAAGGAGGCGCCATGCCAGCCGTCCACGGGAGCATGCTGTTGCTCTACGCGGTGATCGCGATCGCGGTTCTGATCCTGATGATCGCGCGCTACAAGGTCTATCCGTTCCTCGTCCTCATGATCGTGTCCGTGCTGCTCGCGCTTGCGGTCGGCATGCCGATGGACAAAATCGTCAAGTCGTTCGAAACCGGCAACGGCAACACCCTCGGCCACATTGCCGTGGTCGTGGGTCTCGGCACGATGCTCGGCAAGATGATGGCCGAATCGGGCGGCGCGGAGCGCATCGCCAATACGCTGATCAATCTGTTCGGCGAGAAGAACATCCACTGGGCGATGATGGTCGTCGCGATCATCGTCGGCTTGCCGGTGTTCTTCGAAGTCGGCTTCGTGCTGCTGATTCCGATCGCGTTCAACGTCGCCAAGCGCACCGGCAAGTCGCTGCTGCTGATCGGTCTGCCGATGGTCGCGGGCCTCTCGGTCGTGCACGGCCTGATTCCGCCGCACCCGGCAGCGCTCCTCGCCGTGCAGGCGTATCACGCGGATATCGGCAGGACGATCGCCTATGGCCTGATCGTCGGCGTGCCGTGCGCGATCGTCGCCGGTCCGTTGTTCGCGCTGCTGATCCACAAATACATCAAGCTGCCGGACACCAACGCGCTCTCCGACCAGTTCACCGAAAAGCACGGCGACACCCAGAAAACGCGCGCTCTGCCGAGCTTCGGCATCACGCTGTTCACCATCCTGCTGCCGGTCATTCTGATGCTGGTCGGAAGCTGGGCGGATCTGGTCTTCACGCCGAAGACGCTGCCCAACGATCTGTTGCGCTTCGTCGGCCAGTCGGATATGGCGCTTCTGATCGCCGTGCTGGTCAGCTTCTGGACCTTCGGCGCGAAGCAGGGCTTCAACCGCGAGCAAATCCAGAAGTTCTGCGGCGAGTGCCTGATGCCGATCGCGGGCATCACGCTGATCGTCGGCGCGGGCGGCGGCTTCGGCCAGGTTCTGCGCGACAGCGGCATTTCGCAGCAGATCGTCGCGACCGCATCGTCCGCGAATCTGTCGCCGCTTCTGCTCGGCTGGTTCGTCGCCGCGCTGATTCGCCTGGCCACCGGCTCGGCCACCGTCGCGATGACGACCGCGTGCGGCATCGTCGCGCCGATCGCCGCCGCTGCGGGCGGCCACACGAGCCCGGAATTGCTGGTGCTCGCCACCGGCTCCGGCTCGCTGATCTTCTCGCATGTGAACGATGGCGGCTTCTGGCTGATCAAAGAGTATTTCGGGATGACGGTCGGACAGACGTTCAAGACCTGGTCGTTGCTCGAAACCATCATTTCCCTGATGGGACTCGGTTTGACCTTCGCGCTTGCGGCGGTCGTGTAAGGAGACTTCGATGATTCTGATCGCGATGGGCGTGTCGGGCGCCGGCAAGACCCGCATCGGCGAGATGCTGGCGGAACGCCTGCATTGCTCGTTCACCGACGGCGACGCGTTTCACAGCGCCGCGAACAAGGAGAAGATGCACAAGGGCATCCCTCTGACGGACGAGGACCGCTGGCCGTGGCTCAAGACGATTCGCGCCGCGATCGAGGAGCGGCAGCGCGCGGGCGAGCAGGCGGTGTTCACCTGCTCGTCGCTCAAGCGCTCCTATCGCGACGTGCTGCGCGGCGGCGACAAGGACGTGTGCTTCGTCTATCTGGAGGGCACGTTCGAAGTCCTGCACGAGCGTCTCGCGACGCGTAGCGGCCATTTCTTCGATCCGTCGCTGCTGCAGAGCCAGCTCGACACGCTCGAGCCGCCGGGTGCGGACGAGGCGATCACCGTGAGCATCGAGCATACGCCCGAGGAAATCGTCGAAATCGTGATCGAGAAACTGAAGACGCGCTGAATTCGCGAGCTTCAGTAAAACAAAGGCCCACGTCTTGCGACGTGGGCCTTTGTCATTGCGGCGACACGGAGCGTCAGGCGATGCGCTTCGCGAGCTCCACGGCCTTGCCGATGTACGAGGCCGGCGTCATCTCCAGCAGCAGCTTCTTCGCGTCGGCGGGAATCGCCAGGCCGCCGATGAACGTCTGCAGCGCCTCGCGCGTGATGCCCTTGCCCCGCGTCAGCTCTTTCAATTGCTCGTACGGATTCTCGATGCCGTAACGGCGCATCACCGTCTGCACCGGCTCGGCGAGCACTTCCCAGCAGTTGTCGAGGTCTTCGTTCAGGCGCGCCGCGTTGACTTCGAGCTTGTCGAGGCCGCGGATGAGCGCGTCGTAGGCGAGCAGCGAATAGCCGAACGCCACGCCGATGTTGCGCAGCACGGTCGAATCGGTCAGGTCGCGCTGCCAGCGCGAGACGGGCAGCTTGTCGGCGAGATGGCGCAGCGTCGCGTTCGCGAGGCCCAGGTTGCCTTCGGAGTTCTCGAAGTCGATCGGGTTGACCTTGTGCGGCATCGTCGACGAGCCGATTTCGCCCGCCTTCGTCCTCTGCTTGAAGTAGCCGAGCGAGATGTAGCCCCACACGTCGCGGTCGAGGTCGAGCAGGATCGTGTTGGCGCGCGCGACGGCGTCGAACAGTTCGGCCATGTAGTCGTGCGGCTCGATCTGGATCGTGTACGGGTTGAACGTGAGCTTCAGGCGATTCTCGACGACGTCCTTCGAGAACGCTTCCCAGTCGAACTCCGGATACGCCGACAGATGCGCGTTGTAGTTGCCCACCGCGCCGTTCATCTTGCCGAGCAGCGGCACGTGGGCGATGCGCTCGATCGCGCGCGACAGGCGCGCCGCGACGTTGGCGATTTCCTTGCCGAGCGTGGTCGGGCTGGCGGGCTGGCCGTGCGTGCGCGAGAGCATCGGCTGTTCGGCGTGCGCGTGCGCGAGCTTGACGAGCCGCTCGTGCACCGAGCGCAGCGCGGGCAGGATCACGTGCGCGCGGGCGCCGGCGAGCATCAGGCCGTGCGACGTGTTGTTGATATCCTCAGACGTGCAGGCGAAGTGGATGAACTCGCTCGCGCGCTCCAGTTCGGTCTGGCCCTTCACCGATTCCTTGAGCCAGTATTCGACGGCCTTCACGTCGTGGTTCGTGACGCGCTCGATCTCCTTGATGCGCGCCGCGTCATGCGCGGTGAAGCGCTCGGCGAGGCTCAGCAGGAACTGCTCGGATGCTTCGGAGAAGCGCGGCACTTCGGCGAAGCCCGCGCGCGACAGCGCGATCAGCCAGTGAATCTCGACCGTCACGCGATGGCGCATGAACGCGGCTTCGGAGAGCCAGTCGCGCAGGGCTTCGGTCTTGGCGGCGTAGCGGCCGTCGAGCGGCGAGAGCGCGGTGAGCGCAAAGAGGGTATCGGGACGGGTATCGGACATGATGGCGGTATCGGCTGCGGCTTGCGGCTGGAAAAGGCGGGAGAACCGCGCATTTTACCATCGGATGCGTCCCAATCCCGGGCGCTCAGGCCGTGCGCAGTTCTTCGTCGAGGGCCTGAAGCTGCGCAGGCGTGCCGACGTTTTCCCAGCGGCCCTCGTAGAGTTCGCCGCTCGCGCGCCCGGCCGCGATGGTCTCGCGGTAGTAGGGCGTGAGCGCGCGGCGCGTGCCGGGGGCGAGATTGCGGAACATGCGCGTGTCGTAGAGGCCGATGTTGCCGAAGGTGAACCGCGGCGCGCCGTCGAGTGCGAGCGCGCCGTTCTCGAGCGCGAAATCGCCTCTGGGATGAAACGGCGGATTCGGCACCATCACGAGATGCATGCCGGGCAGATCACGCGAGGCGAGCGCGGCGGCGCGCTCGCGCAACGCGGCGTAGTCGAAATCGCAGAAGACGTCGCCGCTCACCGCGATGAACACGCCATCCCCGATCAGATGCAGCGCCTGCGCAATGCCGCCCGCGGTTTCCAGCGCCTCGGTTTCGGGCGAGTAGCGCAGGGCGACGCCCCAGCGCGCGCCGTCGCCGAGCGCGGCTTCGATCTGCTCGCCGAGCCACGCGTGATTGATGACGATCGTCGCGACGCCCGCCGCCGCGAGGCGCTCGATCTGCCAGACGATGAGCGGCTTTCCGCCCACTTCGAGCAACGGTTTCGGGCACGTATCGGTGAGCGGGCGCATGCGTTCGCCGCGACCGGCGGCGAAGATCATCGCCGTCTTGATTGAGTGAGTCATGCGGTACCGGACGATCAGAACGTGTAGCCGACTTCGACCGCCCGGCCTTCCAGCGAATCGAGCAGGCGCGCGAACGGCCACAGCGGCGCGTAGCGCTCCGCGACCTTGCGCGCATAGCCGATGAAGCGCGGCAGATCGGCCAGATAGCGCGGCTTGCCGTCGCGATAGTGGATGCGCGCGAACAGCCCGAGCACCTTGATGTGCCGCTGCAGGCCCATCCATTCGAGCTGGCGGTAGAACTCGCCGAAATCCGCATCGACGGGTAGTCCCGCTTTCCTGGCACGCTCCCAGTAGTACGCGATGCAGTCGAGCTGAAATTCTTCTTCCCAGCTGATGAACGCGTCGCGCATCAGCGACGCCATGTCGTAGGTGATCGGGCCGTACACCGCGTCCTGAAAGTCGAGCACGCCGGGATTCGGCTCGCATACCATCAGATTGCGCGGCATGTAATCGCGCAGCATGAAGGTCTGCGGCTGCGCGAGCGCGCTCCGGACGAGCAGCGTGAAGGTCTCGTCGAGGGTCTTGCGCTCCTCGGCGGTGACGTCGCGGCCCAGATGGCGGCCGATGAACCACTCGGGCAGCAGTTCCATCTCGCGGCGCAGGAACGCCTCGTCGAACGGCGGCAGGACGCCTTCGCGCGCGGTTTGCTGGAAGCGGATCAAGGAGTCGACGGCTGCGCGCATCAGCGGCCGCGCGTTTTTCTCGTCGAGCACGGAAATGTAAGTGGTCGTGCCGAGATCGGTCACGAGCATGAAACCGGCGTCGAAATCGGTTTCCAGAATCTTCGGCACGTGCACGTTCGCCGCCTCCAGCAGCCCGGCGACCTGCACGAATTCGCGGCATTTTTCCGGCGGCGGCGCATCGACGGCGATGAGCGTTCTACCGAACTCCGAATCGCCCTCCAGCCGGAAATAGCGGCGAAAGCTTGCGTCGGCGGAGGCGGGGGCGAGACTGGCGACGTCCAGGCGGTAGCGCCCGGCGAAGGTTTGAAGCCACGTGCGGAGCTGATCCAGGCGGGCGTCGGAAGGAATGTGCGTCATAAATTCGAGGGGCGAAACATCTTGCCATATAATACCCCACGACTTTTTTAAGCGATCCGTTTCACGCCTGGCGCCAGGCCCCGACGACTGTGAGCGTTACCGTTCGATCGAGTGTCGTCCCTGCTTAGCAACGGACCGTCAAGTTCGACTGCGGCAAGGGCGCGGCCGCCTGCCCGGCGGCATCGAGCGCGTGGGATGCGAACGGGATCGAACCGCCACCCATACATGCCGCCACGACAGTTTCCAGTATCGAAAATCCAAGGCGACGCTCAGCCACGCAGGCGGCGGCTCGTCGTCGCGCTCCTATCCGTTCCGGGCCTGATGCCCGCTCTCGCGCATGCGCAGCTCGTCGGTGCCGCGTCCAGCGTCGCGCCGCTCGACGGCCCCGAAAGCCTTCGTTTCGCGCCCCAGCTCGAGGAGCGCCCGTTGCAGGGCGGCCAGCAGCCCTCGACGTTCCTGCTGAGCGACAAGGCCACCGGCACGTCCGATGAGGACATGGCGGCCAAGGGCTCGGCCGAGGTGCGGCGCACGGTGACGGTCATCAAGGCCGACGCGCTGCACTACGATCAGGACACGGACATGGCCGATGCTTTCGGCAATGTCAGGCTGATCAACAACGGCGTATCGTTCATCGGTCCGGAAGCGCACCTGAAAGTGGAGGCGAACGAAGGGTTCATGACGAACCCGAAGTACCACTTCAACCTGACGGGCGGCTCGGGCAGCGCCGAACGTGTCGACATGATCGACAACGAGCGCGCGCGCGTCGATCACGGCACGTACACGGCCTGTCAGTGCGAGACCGATCCGGCGTGGTACATCAAGGGCTCGTCGTTCGATTTCGATACGGGCGCCGAGGAAGGCGTCGCGCACAACGGCGTGCTGTTCTTCCAGGGCGTGCCGGTGTTCGGGAGTCCGTGGCTGTCGTTTCCGCTGACGGGCGACCGCCGCAGCGGCCTCCTGCCGCCGACGTTCTCGCTCAGCTCGACGACCGGCTTCGAAGCGACGATCCCGTACTACTTCAATATCGCGCCGAACCGCGATCTGACGGTCACGCCGCGCATCATGACGCGGCGCGGCGTGCTCGGGGAAGCGACGTACCGCTACCTGTCGCCGACGTATTCGGGCTCGTTCACCGGCGACTTCCTGCCGAACGACCGCGAGACGCACACGAACCGCTATGCGATCTTCTGGCAGCATCGCCAGAACTTCGGCAACGGCTTCGGCGGTTACGTCAATTACAACAAGGTTTCGGACGATCAGTATCCGGAAGACCTGGGCAACGCGTCGAACCAGTTCCTGAACGGCACGCAGCTCCTGTATCAGCAGGAGGCCGGGCTCACGTACAACAACGGCCCGTGGTCGGTGCTCGCCCGCGAGCAGCGCTGGCAGACGCTGCAGCCGTCGGTTCCGCCGTACGCGCGCGAGCCGCAGGTGAACGTTCAGTACAACAAGTACAACGTCGGCGGCTTCGACTACGGCGCGGAACTGGACGCCACGCGCTTCACGATCACCACCGAAGGCGCGACCGACGGCAACCGGCTGTACTTCAATCCCTACCTCAGCTACGGGATCAATGCGCCGGGCTATTTCGTCACGCCGAAGGTGCAATGGCACTTCGCGTCGTACGACCTGAGCCACATCGCCACCAGTCAGGTCGCGGGTTCGTCGCCGCCCGTGACGGGGCAGCCCAAGAACTTCACCGAGTCGATTCCGACCATCAGCTTCGACACGGGGCTCGTGTTCGACCGCTCGGTGCGGCTCTTCGGCCAGGACTACATCCAGACGCTGGAGCCGCGGCTCTACTACGTCTACACGCCGTACCACAATCAGGACTTCGCGCCGATCTTCGATACCGCCGAAGCCGACTTCGGCCTCGCCGAGATCTACACGCCGAACACCTTCGTCGGCAACGACCGGATCGCCGACGCGAACCGCCTGACCGCCGGCCTCACGACGCGCTTCATCAACCCGGCGACGGGCGACGAGCGTGCGCGTTTCGTCATCGCGCAACAGTATTATTTCCAGAGCCAGCGCGTCACCATCTCGCCGGACCAGCCGATCAGCCAGGCGAAGCACTCGGATCTGATCGCGGGCGCGGCGATCAAGCTGGGCGCTGGTTTCGCCTCGGAAACGGCGTTCCAATATAATGTGGACAATAACCAGCTCGTGCGCTCGAGCGTCGGTTTCGCGTTCAGCCCCGCCGAACGCAAGGTGATCAACGTCGGCTACCGGTACACGCGCTCGAACCAGACCACTCTGGTGAACGAGCCGATCAACCAGATTCTGGTGTCCGGCGAATGGCCGCTCACGAACCGCCTCTACGCCGTCGGCCGCGTCAATTATGATCTCGCGAGCCATCGTCTCGTCGACGGGCTCGTGGGCTTCCAGTACGATGCGGACTGCTGGGCGTTCGGCTTCGGCATGCAGCGTTACGCCAACGGCGTGAATACCAGCGGCCAGCCTTCGTCGGGCACGCGCGTGCTCGCGCAGCTGACCTTCAAGGGCTTGTCGAACGTCGACAACGGCCTCGTCAGCGCGTTCCGCGCGAGTGTCCAGGGGTATCAGTCGCCGCCGCCGCCGGCGCCGCCGCTCGCCCGCTTCAGCGATTACGAGTGAAGCCGGAACGGACGTTCCGGCGCGGCATCGAAGAACACGTAGTGAACGGCGGCGCTGATCGCCGCGCTCAGGTAGCACACACACGCAGCACACGAACGGGTGAAGCTGGTATTTGATGGAGTATCTGTGGCAAACGTGAAATTGTTTCGATCGACGGCAATCGCAGCGGGCGCGCTCGCTGCCGTGTTGATACTGAATACGCCCGCCGGCGCGCAGGCGTTGTCGAGCCGCAATGCGCAGGTCGCCGATTCCGTCGTCGCCGTGGTGAACGATGGTGTCATCACCCAGCGCGAACTGGAGGACCGCACGGCGCTGATCGTCAAGCGCCTTCAGCAGCAGAAGGCGCCGGTGCCGCCCGCGGACCAGATGCAGCGGCAGGTGCTCGATCAGATGGTGCTCGAGCGCATCCAGCTCCAGAAGGCGAAGGATGACGGCATCAACATCGACGACGCCACCGTGAACCGCACGCTCGCACGTCTCGCGCAGCAGAACCAGATGACGCTCGACGTCTACCGCTCGCGCATCGAGGCGCAGGGCGTACCCTGGTCCACCTTCATGCGCGACGCCCGCACCGAACTCACGCTCTCGAAGCTGCGCGAGAAGGAAGTCGACAGCAAGATCACCGTGTCGGACGGCGAGGTGGCGAACTACATCGCCAGCCAGCGCGGGCCGGGCGCGCGCAATACGAGCGATCTGCGTCTGCAGCACATCATGTTCAAGGTCGCGCAGGACGCGCCCCAGTCCGAGGTGGCGGCGGTGCAGGGCAAGGCCGACGCCGTGCTCAAGCAGGCGCTGAACGGCGACGACTTCACGAAGCTCGCGAAAGACAACTCCCAGGATACCGACGCAGGCAAGGGCGGCGATCTGGGCTTTCGCACGCCGGGCTCGCTGCCGTCGGGCATCGTGACCGCGGTCTCGACGCTGCGTCCGGGCCAGGTCGCGCCTACTTTGCTGCGCACGAGCGGCGGCTTCGAGATCGTCAAGCTCGTGGATCGCCGCGCGAGCCAGGGTACGCCGGCCGACGCGCCCAAGCTCGTGCAGACGCACGTGCGCCACATTCTGCTGCGCGTCTCGGACGGCATGTCGGAGCAGGCCGCGCGCCAGAAGCTGCTCGACATCAAGCAGCAAGTGCTCGCGGGCGGCGACTTCGCCAATTTCGCGCGCACCTATTCGCAGGACGGCTCGGCGTCGCAGGGCGGCGATCTCGGCTGGATCAGCCCGGGCGAAACCGTGCCCGAGTTCGAGCGCGCGATGAACAATCTTCAGGACGGCGCCGTCAGCGATCCGGTGCGAAGCGAGTACGGCTATCACCTGATTCAGGTGCTGGGCCGCCGCGACGCGGAAGGGTCGGCTACGCAGCAGCTCGACATCGCGCGTCAGGCGATCGGTCAGCGCAAGGCCGAGCAGGCCTATTCCGACTGGCTGCGCGAACTGCGCGACACCGCGTACGTGCAGTACAAGGGCATCGCTGCCCAGTCGCAGTAAGCTCCGCCGCACGCTCATGAACACCGCCGACGCCCGACCGCTCGCCATCGCCATCACGACTGGCGAGCCGGCCGGCGTCGGTCCGGAACTGACGGCGGCGGCGCTCCGGCACGCGCGCGAGCGCTGGCCGTCCGCGCACTTCACCGTGCTCGGCGACCGTTCCCTGCTCGAAGCGCGCGCCGGCGCGGGCTGGCCTGAGGTGGGCGGTTCCATCGAGATCGAACATCACGCGCTGGCCGTTCCCGCCGTGCCGGGCAAGCTCGATGCCGCCAACGGGCGCTACGTGCTCGGCCTGCTCGATGCCGCCATCGACGGCGCCGTTTCCGGCCGCTTCGACGCCATCGTCACCGCGCCGCTGCAGAAGAGCACGATCAACGACGCCGGCGTGCCTTTCACCGGCCACACCGAATATCTCGCGGAGCGCACGAACACGCCGCGCGTCGTCATGATGCTCGCGGGTTCGAGCGAGAAGCCGTTGCGCGTCGCGCTCGCGACCACGCATCTGCCGCTCAAGGACGTTTCCGCCGCGCTCACCGTCGACGGCCTCGTCGAAACGCTCACCATCATCGATCACGATCTACGCGCGCATTTCGGCCTGTCCGGGCCGCGCATTCTCGTGACCGGGCTCAATCCGCACGCGGGCGAAAACGGCTATCTGGGCCGCGAGGAAATCGACGTCATCACACCGGCGCTCGAACGCGCCCGCGCGCTCGGCATCGACGCGCCGGGTCCGTATCCTGCCGATACGCTCTTCCAGCCGCGCTATCTGAAAGACGCCGACTGCGTGCTCGCGATGTTCCACGATCAGGGCCTGCCGGTGCTGAAATACGCGACTTTCGGCGAGGGCATCAACGTGACGCTCGGCTTGCCGATCATCCGCACGTCGGTCGATCACGGCACGGCGCTCGATCTCGCGGGCACCGGCCGTGCCGACCCGGGCAGCATGATCGCCGCGATCGACGCTGCCGTCACGATGGCGCGCCACAAGCGCGCGGCGTGAATCGCCGCCGCGACCGCTTCATTCAAACGAGTATGCCGACCAAACATCAAGGCCATTTCGCGCGCAAGCGCTTCGGGCAGAATTTTCTCGTCGATCAGGGCGTGATCGATTCGATCGTCGATGCGATCGCGCCGAAGCGCGGCGAGCGCATGGTCGAGATCGGGCCGGGGCTCGCGGCGCTCACCGAGCCGCTGATCGGGCGCGTGGCCACGCCCGAATCGCCGCTGCATGCGGTCGAACTGGACCGCGACCTGATCGGGCGGCTGGAAAAGCGCTTCGGCGAACTGCTCGTCGTGCATTCCGCCGATGCGCTCGACTTCGATTTCGGCGCGCTCGCGCTCGAAGGAGACAAGCCGACCCTGCGCATCGTCGGCAATCTGCCGTACAACATTTCGAGCCCGCTGCTCTTTCACCTGACGACGTTCGCGCCCAAGGTGATCGACCAGCACTTCATGCTGCAGGACGAAGTGGTCGAGCGCATGATCGCCGAGCCCGCGAGCAAGGACTACGGTCGTTTGTCGGTGATGCTGCAATACCGCTACGTGATGGACAAGCTGATCGACGTGCCGCCCGAGTCGTTCCAGCCGCCGCCGAAGGTGAACTCCGCGATCGTGCGCATGATTCCGTTCGCACCGCACGAGCTGCCGGAAGTCGACGAAACCGTGCTGTCGGACGTCGTGAAGGCCGCGTTCGCGCAGCGTCGCAAGGTGCTGCGCAACAATCTGAGCGCGTACCGCGACAGGATCGATTTCGATGCGCTCGGCTTCGATCTGGCGCGCCGCGCGGAGGAAGTGCCGGTCGCGGAATTCGTCGCACTCGCGCAGGCGGTTCAGCGCTCGCAAGGCTGAGCGCAGCCGACTTCCGCGAGCAATTTCATCAACCGTTCCAGTCTCGCGCGCTGCTCGCGCTGCAGGCCGCGCGTCGCACTCACCTGGCGCACGCGCGTGCGCCAGTAGGTCTGGCCGAACATCGAATTCGCCCCTTCCGCCGACAGGACACGCTCCAGATGCCTGATCGCGGCATCGACGTTTCTCGCGGTATAAGGGCTCGTGATCGTGGCGTCTCGCTCGAGTGTTTCGTTCATCGTCGTCCTCGTGTCGCGTTGAATCCGGATGACCGATTCTGCGAGCGGCGCGGGACATATCGCGTCCCGAATGCGCATCGTCGATTGAGACACGATGTGCCCGGGTCGGCTGCTATGATCGTCGTCCCCGTCGATGCGGGGCAGCAGGACACCTCAACGGAGACAGCGCATGCGCTTCATTCACGCGGCGGACATCCATCTGGACAGCCCCTTGCACGGCCTTGCCGCCTACGCGGACGCGCCCGCCGACATGCTGCGCAACGCCTCGCGCGAAGCGTTCTCGAGGCTCGTTTCCGTCGCGGAGGACGAGCAGGTCGATTTCATGGTGATCGCGGGCGATCTCTACGACGGCACCTGGCGCGACCACAACACGGGCATCTTCTTCTGCCGCGAAATGGGACGCCTGCGCCGCGCGGGCATTCCGGTCTACGTGCTGTTCGGCAACCACGACGCCGAAAGCGAAATGACGAGCCAGCTGCAGTTGCCGGACAACGTCCACACGTTCTCGGCGAGAAAGCCGCAGACCTTTCGCATCGACGGGCTCAAGGTCGCGTTGCATGGCCACAGCTTCAAGGAGAAGGCCGTCACGACGAATCTCGTCACCGCGTATCCGCCGCCGGTCGCGGGCTATTTCAACATCGGCGTGCTGCATACCGCGCTCGAAGGCGGCTCGATGCACGCGAGCTACGCGCCTTGCTCCGTCGCGGAGCTGCACGCGAAGGAATACCAGTACTGGGCGCTCGGCCATGTGCACGACTACGCGATCTGGCAGGAAGCGTCGACCATCGTGTTTCCGGGCAATCTGCAAGGGCGCAACATCCGCGAGACGGGCAGGCGCGGCGCGGTGATCGTGACGGTGTCCGACACGGAAGCGGTGAGCGTCGAGCGCCTTTTCATCGACGTGTTGCGCTGGGAATCCGTAACGGTGGACGCATCGCAGGCGAGCACGCTCGATGACGTCGCGCTTGCCGTCGGGCGCGCGCTCGAAGCGCTCGTCGACGCGGCGGCGTCGCCCGTGCCGCACGCCGTGCGCGTGACGATCACCGGCGCGACGCAGGCGCACGGCGAGCTGTTCGGGCTGGAAGCGCAACTGCGCGCGGAAGTGCTCGCGCAGATCGCGGCCATCAGCCACGACCGGCTCTGGCTCGAAAAAGTGAGGATCGCGACGGAGCCGCTCGCGCACAGCGAGCCCGCATCCGGCCGCACGGACGCACTCGCCGATCTGCATGGCCTTTTGATCGAAGCCGAGTCCGACCCGGAGTTTCTGAGCATGCTGAAGGAAAGACTGATCGCGCTGGCGACGCAGGCGCCGAGCGAGTTGCAGAAGTCGGTGCCCGAGCTCGAGCACGTGCGCAACGGGGAACTCGCGAAACTGGTGAGCGAAGTGCGCTCCGGTCTGATCGCGCAACTGGCGGACGCGGAGTAAGCAATGCGCATCGGCAAGCTGGAACTCATCCGGTACGGCAAATTCACCGATCACGCGGTCGAGTTTCCCGCGGCGGAGCATGACTTTCACTTCGTCGTCGGTCCGAACGAGGCCGGCAAGTCGACCATCAGGAACGCGATCTCCGAACTGCTCTTCGGCATGCCGCATAGCTCGCCGCTCGCGTTCGTGCATCCGCAGAGCGACTTGCGGCTCGGCGCATCGATCGAAAAAGACAGCGAGACGCTCGCGTTCCATCGCACGAAGAGCCGCAAGTCGTCGTTGTCCGCGCCGAATGGCGACGCGCTTCCCGCCGACGCGCTCGCACCGTTTCTCGGCGCGGCCGACAAGAGCTTCTTCGAGCAGATGTACTGCCTCGATCACACCGCGCTGATTCGCGGCGGCCAGAGCATTCTGGATGCATCGAGCGATGTCGGGCAGGTGCTGTTTCAGTCGGCGGCGGGCATCGCGAGCCTCGGCGACGTGCGCCAGCGTCTCGCGGACGAAGCCGATCGGCTGTGGTCGAAGCGCAAATCGGGCGATCGCGCGTACTACATCGGTCTCAGGCAGTACGACGACGCCACCGCCGAACTGAAGACGGCGAGCGTGAGGACGGCGCAGTGGCGTCGCGCGCACGGCGCCGTGGAAGAAGCCGAGGAGCGGAGCCGCGAGCAGGACCTGCGCCGCGCGGAGCTGGAAGCGCGGCGCGGCAAGCTCGAACGCGTGAGGCGCGTGGCGCCATATCTGAACGTGTGGCGCGAGAAGGCGGCCGAATTGCGCGAACTGGGCGATGTCGTCGATCTGCCCGCGAACGCCGAAGCGACGCTGCAAAGCGCGCTGACGCGGCTTGCGTCCGCTCAACGCGCGCTCGACCTGCATGCGGAGAAGGCAGAGCGCTTGCAGTCGGACGCGAGCGCGGTCCGGATCGATCATGCGGTGCTGGCGGCGCAGGCGCGCATTCGTGCGCTCGAAGCCGCGCGGCAGCGGTGCGCGAACCACGCGAGCGATATCGCGCGGCTCGAACAGGAAGTCGCCGTGCGCCTGCGGCAGGTCGCGCAGGACGGCGCGCAACTCGGCTGGCCGCAGGACGAGGCGGGCGCGCGCCGCGCGCTGCCGGGGGCGCTCGCGCTCCAGACCGTCACGAGCCTGATGCTCGAACGTGGCGAACTGGAGCTCGCGGCCCGCAATGCGGAGCAGGCGGCCGACGAATGCGTCGCGCAGGTCGATGCGCTGAAGGCAAGGCTCGCGGCGATCGCCGTCGGCGACGTTCCGCCGGGTCTGCGCACGGCGTTGCGTGCAGCGCAGAAGTATCGCGATACGAGTGTGGAGCAGCGGCGCCTCGAAGACGCGAAGCGTGATGCGGAACAGGCGCTCGAAGCGGGATTGGCATCGCTCGGGCAATGGACCCGGCCGGTCGCCGAATTGAAGGCGATGACGCTTCCCGCAGCCGAGCGCATCGCCGCGCTGCGCGCCGAACGGCAGGAACTGTCGTCGCGGGTGACGCTCGCGGCCGATCGGGCGAGAGAAGCCAAAGACGATCTGCGCACGGCGCAAACCGAACTCGACGATTTGGTTCAAACGCACGATGTCGTGACGGGCGATCAGGTGCGCGATGCACGCGCCGCGCGAGACGCCGCATGGAGCGCGATCAGGACCGGCGACGTCGCGCTGGCTGACGGCGCTTCCGGTTTCGAAACCGCCATGCACGCGGCCGACGGGCTGGCCGATCGTCAGCTCGGCTCGGTCGGTCGGGCGACGCAGCTCGCGGCACTCAAACGGCGCGTCGCGAACGAGGAGTCGGCCGTCGCGCGGCGCGACGAGCGCGTGCGCGAAGCCGAAGCGGCGTTGACCGAATTCGACGAAGCCTGGCGCTCGCTCGCCGCGCAGTCGCGGATCGAAGGCATGCCGCTCGACGACGCGCCGTCGTGGATCGCGTCGCGCGAGAAGGTGCTGGCAGCGGCGCAATCGCTCGACGCGCGTACCGGCGAACTCGCGCGCGAATCCGCCGAGGCCGCCGCGCGGCGCGACGAACTCGCGCGGCATCTCGCGGAAGCAGGCGCCGCGATCGGCGCGCAAGCCAGCTTCGACACGCTGTGCGACCGTGCCGAAGCGCACATCGCCGCCATCGACGAGGCGACGGTCACGCGACGCACGATGGGCGCGCAGCTCGACGAAGCGCAAGCCGAACGCATCGCGCGGCAGGGCGCGGCGAAGGCTGCGCGCGAGGCCTTCGAACGCTGGCAAGGCGATTGGTCGTCGGCGATTGCGAAGGCGGGCCTTGCGTCAGCCGCGGATTCGCAGGCGGCGGCCGAAGCGGCGATCGGCATCGCGAAGAAGATCGGCGAGCAACTGGCTCAGGTCGAGGCCATTCGCACCGGCCAGATCGATGTGATGCGCGCGGCGCTCGCCGCGCTCGAAGCCGACGCGTCGCAACTCGCGCGCGAACTCGATGAACCGCTCGCCGCGCTCGGCGCGCAGCGAATCGCGACGGAGCTGTCGGCACGGCTCGATCGCGCGAGCGCCGCGCATGCCGAACTGGAGCGCCTGAAAGAAGAGCACGCGTTGGCGACCGAACAGGTGAGCCGCGCGAAGGCCGAGGTCGAGGAAGCGAAAGCGGCACTGCGGCCGCTCTATGAGCTGGCGGGCGTCGACACGCCGGACGTGCTCGCGGTGCTGATCGGTCAATCGCAGAAGAAACGCGCGCTGCTTGCCGCCGTGGACGATGCGCGCGCCGCACTCATCAAGGGCGGCGACGGCCTGACGCTCGACGAACTCGTCGAGGAAGTGGAGGGCGCGGACATGCCGATCGTCGAGGCCGAGCTTTCGCGGATCGGCGCGGCGCTGACGGATTCGGTGAAAACGGCGAGCGAGATCGCGACCGGGCTCGATGCCGCGCGCCGCGAGCTCGCGGCCATTTCCGGCGAAGCCAACGCCGCGCGCGCCGAAGCGAAGCGCCAGGAAGCGCTTGCCGCGATGGCCGATGCCGCCGAGCGCTTCGTGAAGGTCGAGACGGCCTCGACGCTGCTCAAGTGGGCGATCGACCGCTACCGCGAGCGCCGGCAGGGGCCGATGCTGTCGCGCGCGAGCACGATCTTCGCGGAACTCACGCTCGGCAACTTCTCGCGCCTCGTCGTCGATTACGACCGTCAGCCGATGGCGCTCTCGGCGATCCGCGCGAGCGGCGAGCACGTGGAGATCGCCGGGATGAGCGAAGGCACGCGCGATCAGCTGTATCTCGCGCTGCGGCTCGCGGCGCTGGAGGAGCACGGCGAGAAGGCTTCGTCGCTGCCGTTCGTGGCCGACGATCTCTTCATCAACTTCGACGACGGCCGCGCGCGCGCCGGCCTGCGCGTGCTCGCGCACATCGCGAAGCGCACGCAGGTGATCTTTCTGAGCCACCACGATCACCTGGTCGATATCGTGCGCGAAGTGTTCGGGCCGCAGGTCAACGTGCGCTATATGGGCTGACGCGCTTCAGGCATGCAGCACGGCATCGAGGCGCAGCAGCGATTCCCGCGCGCCGCCCGCGATGCCGACCCCGACGCTCGGCGCAATGGCATGCTCGCGCGGATTGATGCGCACGACGCGCGGCCCGTTGCGCTCGCTGAAGCGCCTCACGGTGGGCAGCGCACGCCCCGCGCCGAGCTCGACGACCACCAGATTTTCGACGCCATGCAGCCACGCGGCGAGCCTTCGCTCCTGCTGCGCGGAGCGCGTGTCGATCCAGTTCCAGTCGCCGAACATGAGGATGTTCGGACGCGCGAGCGCATGGCAGTGCGGGCAGCGCGGCGGCGCGTTGACGAGCTCGCATCGCTTCGCGTCGACGATCGGAGTGAAGCCGTCCGCGGACCAGATGTCGTTCGTGCAGGCGTCGATGCATTGCAGCGCGTCGATCGCGCCGTGACATTCGGCGACGCGCTCGGGCGCGAAGCCGGCGCGCTGGAACTGTCCGTCGACATTGCTCGTGAAGACGAACGCGCCATGCCGCATGCGCGCCGCCCAGCGCCTCAGCACGTGAAAGCCCTCGTGCGGTTCGGTCGCGCGATACAGTGCGAGCCGATGCCCGTAAAAACCCCACGCGAGCTTCGGATGACGCACGAAGCCTTCCGGGTTGGCCATCTCCTCGAACGAAAATCCGTGCTGCCGCAGCGCCGGATAGGCGCGCCAGAAGCCTTCCGGGCCGCGAAAATCCGGCAATCCGGAGTCGACGCCCATGCCCGCGCCCGCGGTGATCAGCAGGGCGTCGGCATCGCGGAGCCATTCGGCTGCCTGCGCGAGAGTCGCTTCGTCGCTCATTGCGGGTTCCCTTCGCGATAGCGATTCGCGAGCTTTCGATAGTCCTCGGCGAATTCGTCGCGCAAGGCTTGCGGCGCGAGAATTTCGACGCCCGCGCCCAGTGCGCGCAGCCACCAGCGCAACTTTAGACTCGGCGTCACGGTGCCGGAGACCTTCATGCGGCCGTCGGGAAGCGCGTCGATCTGCTGATCCTTCGACATCGGCGACTCGCGCAGCTGATTGCCCGCGTTGCCATCGAAGGCGAGTTCGAGGCGCACCGGCGGCTCGGGCAGGAAGTCGAACACCTGCTGTGTCTCGATGTATTTGCGCAGCTTGAAGTCCTCCGGGTACGTGAAGGACGCGCCCGACTCCGTCACCGAGCGGACGCGATCGAGCCGGTAGAGCGTGCGCATCCATTCCTTTTCGCCTTTTTCGGGGCGCGGCGCGCGGTTGGGGTCCTGCGCGACCATGTACATCACGCCGGCCGATTCGACGAGCGCGAGCGGCCAGAGGGTTTTCGTCTTCGGATCGTCGCCCTGTTCGCCCTTGTAGGCGGGGCGGTATTGCACGAGCAGTTCGCGCTCGAAGAACGTCGCGGTCGCGACGGCCTGGAAGATCTCGGGGCGCAGCTTCGGGCGAATCAGCGTGAAGGCACCATCGACGGAATCGATCTTGTCCGCCCATGCGCGATAGATGCGGCTGTCGGCCTTCTCCTGCGACAGCCGCGACTCGGCCGCCTTGAAGAGCGGATCGATGTCGCGCGTCACGGCGTTCGGCAGCTTGTTGCCCGCGAAGCGCTGAAGGATGTGGAAGGCGACCGCTTCCGATGCGCTCATCAGTCCGACGCCTTCCTGCAAGCCGTGCAGCCAGGGCTTGCGCTGCCAGAGAAGCTCGCGGCCGTTGATCATCGAGACGACGCGCGCGTCGGCTTCGAGCGCCGTGAGGTGACGCTGCACTTTCTTCGTGTAGCCCACGCGATGACCACGCTCTTCGAGACGCTGGCGGATCTCGGGCGTGGAGAGCCAGGCGGTCGCGTCCCTTTCGGTGGGCAGCACGCGGAGGATGGCTTCGTCGAGGCTGGAGGTCATGGGAGCCGGGTGAGGAGAGTGTCGGTTTCGATTATAGGGAGGATCGGGACAGATTGTGTCTTGATTCGGCGGCAGGAGAAGCCGGGGTTTCAGATTGTTCTGGTGACGTTGTCCGACAGAAGCGGAAAGAATAGCCGCGCCCGATCGGTGAGGCGTCGGGGTATGTCGAGGAGCGAGGAGCGAAAACCATGAGCAAACGAGAACAGGCCAACGAGGAATTCCTGGAAAAACTCAGGAGCCGGACATCGCGCGCGATTCAGCGATATTTTTTCTCGCACGGGGTGTGCGTGAGCCGCCCGGACGTCCGCAAGGCGATGCGGCTGCCGGAGCATGAGCAGCTTTTTGTGGCGCTTGCGCCGTCGTTCGCGCAAATCAACGAGGCGATCGGTTTGCTGACCGATATCGGATCGTTGTCGCTGCCATCGAAGGAAAAGACGATGCGCGCCGTCTACGAGATCGAAGCGCGACTCCAAGAGCGGGAGGGCGCCGTCGAAGGAATGGAAACGGCGCTTGCGAGAATCGGCGTGGCCTTGCGTTCGGCGCCACGCAAGCCGAAGCTGTGGCCCTATGCCTTCTGGGGGACGATCCTGGTGTTCATGGCGTATGTCGCCTGGCCTTGGGCATTGGCCGGCGCAATCGTGTACATCGCGGCGCTGGGCAAGCATCTGAACTACAGGAAACGCAAGGCCGAGGCGGATCGTTCGTTTAACGAAGCGAATGAGATGTTCGAGGCCGTCGCCGAGCTGGAACTGACGCCGCGCCTGAAGTTGCTGGAGCAGTGACCGAGGGATCGGGGGCGTGTGGCGCGTGCGCGAAAAGAAAAAGCCCAGTCGCAATGACTGGGCTTTTTGCTTGAATCTTTTGGTAGGCCGTACTGGATTCGAACCAGTGACCAACGGATTAAAAGTCCGCTGCTCTACCAGCTGAGCTAACGACCCGAAAGAGGCAAAATTATAATTGGCAGCATCCGATTTTGTCAACGGATGAGCCGGAAATTCAATCCGAAGCGCCAGAAAAACGCCCGCGGCATCACGGCCCGCGGGCATTCCCCTCGAGAGGCGCGAAGCTCAAAAGAAGCGTCGGAAGCTTCGCTTACTTCACCTGTGACAGCTTGCTCTGCGCGGTCTGCGCGACTTCCGTACCGGAGTACTGCGAGATGATCTGCTGAAGCGTCTGCTTCGCAGCAGCTTTCTGACCTTGCTCGATCTGGTTGTTCGCGATCGCGAGCAACGCTTCGGGCGCTCGCGGATGCGTCGGGTAGCTCTTCACCAGGTTCTGCCAGATCGCAGTCGATCCCTTGTAGTCGCGCTGAGCGTACAGCGCATTGCCGAGCCAGTACTGCGCCGTCGGCTGATACGGGCTCTGCGGGTACTTCGCCACGAACGCCTTGAAGGACGCCGCGGCGTTCTTGTAGTCACCGTTGCGGAATTGAGTCGACGCTGCGTTGAACGCTTCCGTCTCGCCGGGCTGCACCGAACCGGTCATGCCGTCGACCGTCTCTTGTTGCGGCTCGAACTTCTTCAAGCGCGCGTCGAGATCGGCGTAATAGTCCTTCTGCTGCTTCTGCAGCGTCGTGACCTGGTTGGTCAGATCCTCGTTCTGGCCGCGAAGCGTGGCGACCTGCTGGTTGAGCTGGTCGAGACGGTTCGACTGATCGAGGATCGTGCGTTGCGCGGCCTGCAACTGATTGGACAGGCTATCAGTCTTCGTGCGCAGGTCGAGCACGGCTTTGCGCGCTTCGTTGTCGTCGAAGACGCCGGCGTGCGCGGGCACGCCCGACATCACCGAGCCCACCACGCACGCGGCTGCGGCCACGCGCAGCAAGGGAAAGCGATACAACATAGGGCGACTCACCCGTGACTGGTTACGTTACTGTTGATAGACGAGATCCGCGCGGCGGTTCTGCGCCCACGACGATTCGTCGTGACCCGTCGCCATCGGCTTTTCCTTGCCGAGGCTCACGGCTTCCATCTGCGTATCGGCGACGCCCATCAGCGACATCGCGCGACGCACGGCTTCCGCACGCTTCTGGCCGAGCGCCAGGTTGTACTCGCTCGTGCCGCGCTCGTCGGTGTTGCCCTGGATCAGGACGTGACGCTCCGGATGGGTCTTCAGGTACGACGAGTGTTGTTGCAGCAGCGGCTGATAGTCGTCCTTCACGGCATAGCTGTCGAAGTCGAAATAGATGCTGCGCTTCGCGAGCGGGCTGTTCGGGTCGTTGAGCGGGTCGATGTTGACCTGCTTCACGTCCGTCGGGTTCGGCTGCGTGCCGACCGCGCCCTTGTTCGCGCCTTCATCGAGCTTCACGCCCGAGTGACACGCCGCCAATGCGCCGACCATCGCAACTGCCAGGCCGATACGAAGTTTCGACATCATGGTACCTCTCCTTGTGTTGTAGCTGAACGTTGTTTGTGAACGTTATTGCTGGACTTATTGCATGAACGGACCCCAGGACGGCTCGCGCACCACACCGCCCTGTACTGACAAGACTTGCCGCGTGCGACCATCGGTCGAAACGGCTGCCAACACGCCACGTCCGTTCACTTGGGTGGCGTAGAGGATGTACTGACCATTCGCCGCGAAGCTCGGCGATTCGTCATGCGTCGTGTCGGTCAGCCCCGTTGCCGTGCCGGACGAGAGGTCCTGCAGGTACAGCTTGAAGCCGCCGCCAGTGCGCGAAATGTACGCGAGTTGCTTGCCGTCCGGGCTCACGCGCGGGCTCGTGTTGTACGAGCCCGTGAACGTGACCCGCTGGGCCGCGCCGGCGCTTTCACCCGCCGCCGGCATCTTGTAGATCTGCGGTTGGCCGCCGCGATCGCTCGTGAAATAAATCCAGTTGCCATCGGGAGAGTAGAACGGCTCGGTGTCGATGGAACTGCCTTGCGTCAGACGGCGCAGGCCGGAGCCGTCTGCGTTGACCTCGAAGATTTGCGTGTTGCCGGTGCGCGAGAGCGCGACCGCGATCTTGCGGCCGTCAGGCGACCACGCCGGGGCACTGTTGTTGCCCTTCTGATTCGACACGACCACGCGACGTCCCGTCGGCAGATCGTGAATATAGACCACCGGCTTCTTGCGCTCGAACGACACGTACGCGACCTTCGTGCCGTCCGGCGACCACGCCGGCGAGATGATCGGCTCGGGGCTGGAGAGGGCGATCTTCGCGTCCTGCCCGTCCGAATCCGAAATCTGCAATTGATAGCGGCCGCCCGTCTGAATGACGTAGGACAGACGCGTCGCAAACACGCCGCGACCGCCGAGCAGCTTCGCATAGATGTAGTCAGCGATCTTGTGCGCGCTCATGCGCAGGCCGCTTTCGGCGCTCACGAGCGACAGGCCGCCGAGATTCTGCTGCTTGACCGTGTCATACAGACGGAAGCGCACTTCGTACTGGCCGTTCGGCAGCTTGTTCACGCTGCCGGACACGAATGCATCCGCGCCCTTTGCCTTCCAGGCGCCGAGGTCGACCGAATCCGTCTCCGAAACGGGCGTGCCGCCCGCGTCGATATTCGTGAACTTGCCGCTGCGTTGCAGATCCTGGCGAATGATCGCGCTGACTTGCTGCGGCGAACTCGCTTCATTGGCGAAATTGGCCGTCGCGATCGGGAACTGGGTCGAACCGACGCCGGTCACGAGTACGTTCAACTGGGCGTGTGCGGCGGTGCCGGCTGCAATCAGGCAGGACGCGACCAGCGTTCTCAGGCCAAGCTTCGTCATCAAACTCATGCTGTATAGGTTCCAGATAAAAGCGTTTTCAAGTGTCCGCGGACTGCAGAACAGACCCGCGGTCGCACAATTCGTTCCCACTGCGCATTCGGGCGCGCTTTCGCGCGATCAGCCTCCCGCCGGACGCAGCGTGATCGTGAAGTGATCCGGCGCCTTGCCGTCGACGTCGACGGGCATCGGATCCGAGCGCTGCACCGCGCGCAAGGCCGCCTGATCCCACTGCTCGTTGCCGCTCGAGCGGGTGATATTCGCCGACAGCAGCGTGCCCGACGGCGAGCAGCGGACCGACACGACGGTCTCCAGCCCGGCGGTTTCGCCCGCCCACACGATATTCGGCCGCACGCGTCGCTGCACCTTCTCGGCATATCCCGGCGATGTGGCATTGCCGCCCGCGCCCTTGCCGGTGCCGCTCTTGGCGAGACCCTCGCCGCTCGACCCCGTACCGCCGCCCAACTGACCTTGCAGTTGCGCGAGACGCGTCTTGCGCTCGGCATCGAGCCTGGCCTTGGCTTCCGCATCGGCCTTGGCTTTCGCCTGCGCCGCCGCCTTCGCCTTGGCGTCGGCTTCAGCCTTGGCCTTGGCCTGCGCGTCGGCCTTCGCCTTGGCTTCCTGCTGCTCCTTCTGTTGTTCCTTCAACTGCTCCTGCTTTTGCGCTTCGGCTTGCTGTTGCTGACGTTGCTTGTCCTGCTGCGCCTTCAGTTGCTGCTGCTTCTGCAGTTCGGCCTGACGCTGCTGCTCGATCTGCTTCTGCTTTTCCTGCATCGCCTTCTGCTGGGCGGCCTGCGCGGCCAACTGCTGCTGGCGCTTCGCCTCCGCTTCCTGCTGAGCCTGCTCCTGCTGGCGGCGCTGCTCGGCCAGTTGCGCCTCGCGCGCGGCGGCTTCCTGCTGCTTGCGCTTCTTTTCCTGCAACGCGATGTCCGCGTCCTCGTCCTTCGCGGGCGGCGGCGCGGGCTGCACCTTCACCGGCGCGGGCGGCGGCGGAGCGGGGCGAGGCGTCGGCGTGGACATGTCCGGAACTTCGGTCCAGATTTCCGCCTCGGCGCCCGCGGGCGTGTTGTTCTGCCAGTTGATGCCGTGGTACAGCAGCCAAATGAGCAGCACATGCATCAGCGCGGCGAGCGCGAACGCCTTGCCCGTCCCGCGCTCGCGCGGCGGGCGGATGGGTCGCGCGGACGCGCCGCGCGCGTGGCCGTGCTTGTTCTGCGAACCGATCATTGCGATTTGACGAGCAATCCGACGCGCTTCACGCCGCGCGCCTTCATATCGGACATCACGTTCATGACGACCTCGTACTTCACCGTCTTGTCGGCGGCGATCACGACGGGCTGATCCGGATGCGACTCCTGCCGGTTCAGCACGAAGCTGTTGAGGTCGTCCTTGGTCATTTTCTGCTCTTGCGTCGCGCCGCCGTCTTCCTTGTAGCGCACGTTCATGCTGCCGTCCGCCTTGATGTTGATGACGAGCGGCGGCTGCTGCTCCTGCGGCTGCGCGTTGCCGACGGTCGGCAGGTTGATGATCGAAGGCGAAACGAGCGGCGCCGTCACCATGAAGATGACGAGCAGCACGAGCATCACGTCGATGTACGGCACGACGTTGATGTCGGCCATCGCGCGGCGTGAGCTGCCGCGCATGCTGGAACGAATCGGGCCTGCCATCGCGGACTCCTTTCTTAGTGCGCCTGACGCTGCAGGATGTTCGAGAACTCTTCGATGAAGGTCTCGAAGCGGATCGCCAGGCGATCGATGTCATGCGCGTAGCGGTTGTACGCGACCACCGCCGGAATCGCGGCGAACAGGCCGATCGCGGTCGCGACGAGCGCCTCGGCGATGCCGGGCGCCACGTTCGCGAGCGTCGCCTGCTGCACGTTGGCGAGACCGCGGAACGAGTTCATGATGCCCCAGACCGTGCCGAAGAGACCGATATACGGGCTCACCGAGCCGACCGACGCGAGAAACGCGAGGTTCGCCTCGAGCACGTCCATTTCGCGCTGGAAGGCGGCGCGCATCGCGCGGCGGGAGCCGTCGAGAATCGCGCCCGGATCGGTGATGCGACGCTCCTTGCCCTTCAGGAATTCGCGCATGCCGGATTCAAAGATACGCTCCAGGGCGCCGATGGTGTGGCGGTTGTTCGCCGCGCTCTGATAGAGCGCCTGCAGGTCGCCGCCCGACCAGAAATCGCGCTCGAAGCGCTCGGTTTGCGCGCGCGCGCGGCGAATGGCAAACCACTTGCGGAAAATGAAGGTCCACGACAGCAGCGACAGCAGCAGAAGCAGCGCCATCACCGCCTGCGCGAGCAGGCTCGCGTGAATGACGAGAGAAACGATCGACAGGTCTTGTGTATTGTTCATAAAGGTCCGCTATTACGTCCCGAAAGGGGCGTCCGGTTATGGCGTCATGCTTTCGTGAAATGAATGTGAATCAAACGAAAGCCGCGCCGAGACCGGCTCGTGCTCGGTAGTGCTTCCTCTGTTGTCCGAAACCTGATTCGCGTCAGGTGCGATGAGTTCATCGGTCAGACTCGGTCCGGGTTTGAGCCGCTGCCCGCGGCGTGCGGTCCGCGCCTCAGTCCGTCGAGCACCGCATCGGGAATGCCGGCCGGACGAATCGACGCGCGATCCACCGAGGCGACGCGAATGTCGCCGCTCGCGAGCAGCACGCCATCGCGCCACGCTTCCTGATGAAAATCCACCGACGCGCGCCCGAGCCGCTCGACGCGGCTCACGACGCGAATGACGTCGTCCAGACGCGCAGGCGACGAATAATCGACGGACGTGCGCCTCACGACGAACACGATGCCGTCCGACTCGGCGAGACGCTGTTGATCGATGCCGCATGCGCGCAGCCATTCGGTGCGCGCCCGCTCGAAGAACTTCAGGTAGTTCGCATAGAAGACGATGCCGCCGGCGTCGGTGTCTTCGTAATACACCCGAATCGGCCACTCGAAAGTCAACGGATCACTCACCTTTGCGCTGCTCCGCTCGCGCGGAGGCTCGTCAGCCCGCTCCGGCTCGCTTTTTGACGGATATTCATCGGCGGCATTTTACCGGAAGCGGAAGCACCACCGCCAAATCCTTAGGCAGATTGCGAAGTCAATCGCGGTGAATTTGCAACGGTGCGAACGTCTGCGCGATCGGCATGAGTTCGATCGCGTTGACGTTCACGTGCGCCGGGCGTGTGGCGATCCAGTAGATCGCGTCGGCGATATCCTCGGGCGTGAGCGGCTGCGTGTCCTTATATACAGTCCCCGCCTTGGCGTCGTCGCCCTTGAAGCGCACGCTGGAGAACTCCGTGCCGCCCACCAGCCCCGGCTCGATATCGGTCACGCGCAGCGCGGTGCCCGCGACGTCGGCGCGCAGGTTGAGGCTGAACTGCCGCACGAACGCCTTGGTCGCGCCGTACACGTTGCCGCCCGCGTACGGATACGTGCCCGCGACCGAGCCCATGTTGAACACGTGGCCGCGATTGCGCTCGACCATGCCGGGCAGGATCGCGTGCGTGACGGTCACGAGGCCCGTGCAGTTCGTGTCGATCATGTTCTTCCAGTCGTCGAGGTTCGCGCGCTGCGCGGGCTCGAGGCCGAGCGCGAGGCCGGCGTTGTTCACGAGCACGTCGATCTGGGCGAATGCCTCGGGCAGCGAGGCGACGGCGTTCCTGACGGCGTTTTCGTCGCGGACGTCGAGTTCGAGCGGCAAGAGCGCGTCGCCGAGCTCCTTCGAGAGCGCGACGAGGCGCTCCTTGCGGCGCGCGGCGGCGATCACGCGATGGCCGCCCTTGACGAAAGTGCGGGCGATGGCGGCGCCGAAACCGGCGGAAGCGCCGGTGACGAAGACGATCATGAGCGGGCTCCGGATGGAATGGGAGAGGCATAGCCGGAACGCGCAGGCGCGCGCGTTCGGCAACGGCGCAAAGGGTACTTCCATTGATGCGCCGCGGCAAGCAATCGCGGGTGCGAACGATCGTGCTTTATCGGTGTTCGCGTGGGCGTCGGATTGCCCGGAAAGCCGGTTGCCTAAAGCATGGCCGCCCATTACACTACAACGCTCAAACCCCGCGTGACTGGCGATAGAATCTTCGGATTCAAGGTGGAGCGACCCACCAGGAAGCGCGGAGCGTCGTTTTGCCGTTCGCCTGGGCAGCTGAGATCCGCACGCCGTCGCTGCGTTGCCGGTGGCTGTCCGTTCCGCGAAACCGGATTCATCCTTCATCCGTCGCGCCTGGACTCCATCGGTTTCCAGCGTCTTTTGCGTCTGCTTCGAACGTGGCGCACGCGCGATCCGGTCAACCTGTTTAGATCTCACGGAAAACGTATGTTTGACAGAGCCGAAAGTACCCTCGCCAACGTCGATCCCGAATTGCTCAAGGCAATCGAGCAGGAAAACCGTCGTCAGGAAGATCACATCGAGCTGATCGCGTCGGAAAACTACACTTCGCCGGCCGTGATGGCGGCGCAAGGTTCGCAACTCACGAACAAATACGCCGAAGGCTACCCCGGCAAGCGCTATTACGGCGGCTGCGAGTACGTGGACATCGTCGAGCAGCTCGCGATCGACCGCGTGAAGCAGCTGTTCGGTGCGGAAGCCGCGAACGTGCAGCCGAACTCCGGCTCGCAGGCCAATCAGGGCGTGTTCTTCGCCGTGCTCAAGCCGGGCGACACGATCATGGGCATGAGCCTCGCCGAAGGCGGTCACCTGACGCACGGCTCGCCGGTCAACATGTCGGGCAAGTGGTTCAACGTCGTGAGCTATGGCCTGAACGAAGCCGAAGACATCGACTACGACAAGACCGAAGCGCTCGCGAAAGAGCACAAGCCGAAGCTGATCGTGGCGGGCGCGTCGGCGTTCGCGCTGCGCATCGACTTCGAGCGTCTTTCGAAGATCGCCAAGAGCGTCGGCGCCTACTTCATGGTCGACATGGCCCATTACGCGGGCCTCATCGCCGCGGGCGTGTATCCGAACCCGGTGCCGCACGCGGACTTCGTCACCACGACCACGCACAAGAGCCTGCGCGGCCCGCGCGGCGGCGTGATCCTGATGAAGGCCGAATTTGAGAAGCAGATCAACTCGGCGATCTTCCCGGGCATTCAGGGCGGTCCGCTCATGCACGTGATCGCCGCGAAGGCCGTCGCGTTCAAGGAAGCGCTGTCGCCGGAGTTCAAGGCGTATCAGCAGGCCGTGGTCGAGAACGCGCGCGTGCTGGCCGAAACGCTGGTGAAGCGCGGTCTGCGCATCGTTTCGGGCCGCACGGAAAGCCACGTGATGCTCGTCGATCTGCGTGCGAAGAAGATCACCGGCAAGGCGGCTGAAGCCGTGCTCGGCGCCGCGCACATCACGGTCAACAAGAACGCGATTCCGAACGATCCGGAAAAGCCGTTCGTCACGAGCGGCATCCGCCTCGGTTCGCCCGCGATGACCACGCGCGGCTTCGGCGCGAAGGAAGCGGAGCAGGTCGGCAATCTCATCGCCGATGTGCTGGACAATCCGGAGGATCAGGCGACCATCGAGCGCGTGCGCGCGCAAGTGGCCGATCTGACCAAGCGTTTCCCGGTCTACCGTTAATCTCCGAGCCAAGCCCCGATGCGCTGCCCGTTCTGCCGACACGAAGACACCCAGGTCGTGGATTCTCGCGTGTCGGAGGACGGCGCGGCCATCCGGCGGCGGCGGCGCTGTCCTTCCTGCGACAAGCGCTTTACCACGTATGAACGCGTCGAGCTCGCGCTGCCGTCCGTCGTCAAGAAGGATGGCAGCCGCGTGGAGTTCGACCGTCGCAAGATCGTTGCGAGCATGCAGCTCGCGCTCAGAAAGCGTTCCGTTTCCGCCGATGCAGTCGATGCCGCGGTCGCGCGCATCGAGTACCAACTGCTCGGCAGTGGCGAGCGCGAAGTGCAGAGCGAGCGCCTCGGCGAACTCGTCATGAACGAGCTGCGCCAGCTCGATACCATCGCCTACGTGCGTTTCGCTTCCGTCTACAAGCGCTTCGAAGACGTCTCCGAATTCGAAGACGTGCTCGATGAATTCCGGCGCTCGGCGCCGAAGAAATCGAGTTCGCGCAAGCGCTGATTCTTTCCGCATTCTTCCCTCCCAAGCCTGTTTCTCGCCGTTCGCCTGCGCAGTGTGCCGGGTCTCGGGCGGCGTGAACACTCGGCCATTCGGCTAATGGCGGCGCGCGCTCGTTATCGCTAGATTGAGCTTTTCGGCTCGATTCGATCGATAAGGCATGCAGATGATCCGCGCTTCACATCCAGGTTTCGCGCTCGTCGAACTATGCGTCGTGCTCGCCGTGATGGCGATTCTCGCGACGTTCGCGGCGCCATCGTTCGTCGCGTGGCAGACGCGCGACCAGGTCGATGCGCGTGCGCGCTCGCTCTTTGCGACGCTTTCGCTCGCCCGCGCCGAGGCGGCGCGACGCGGCGCGCGCGTCACGCTGTGCCGGATCGACGCGTCCCGGCATTGCCTCGCGGCCGGGCGAAGCTGCGACAACGGAGTCACCGACTGGTCGTGCGGCTGGGGCCTGTTCGTCGATCGTGACGGCGTGCCGACGCTCTTGCGCGTGCAGCCGGCCATGACGTCCGTTTCGATCGCAGGAACATCGACCGAACTGTCATTCACGCCGCCCTCCGGCCAGGTGATCGGCGGATTTCGCAGTTTCGATTTCGCTCCGCGCGGCGGCGAATCCGTCACGAGCGCGGCCGCCCGGCGCTGCATCCGGATCGCGGCAGGCGGACGCGCGCGCATGACGCAGGGCGGCTGCGGAGCATCGGCATGAGGCGCGCACGGATTTCCAGATGCGTTCAAGGCGGCGATTCGCTGATCGAAGTGATGATCGCGTTGTCGCTCACGGCGGTCACGGCCCTCGGACTCGTCGCGGTGCAGAGCGCGCTCGCCCGCGGCGAGCGGATGGCGCTGCTGCGGGAACGCGCGGCGCTCATCGCGGATTCGGTCACGGAAGGCGTTCGCGGCGATGCGGACCGCGCGCTCATCGTGTCGCAATGGCGGGCGAGAGCAGCATCGGTGCTTCCCGCCGGCGATGTCGCCCTGTTCGACCGGGCGGACGGCGTGCGGGTCGCCGTCGTGAGCTGGCGCGAGGCGGATCGGTCCGATCCGTGTCCCGAGCCGCAGGCGCCGCCGTCTGCGTCGTGCATCGCCGTGGCGTTCGCGCGATGAATCCGCGTTCATCGCCTGCGCGCGGCCATACGCTGCTGGAACTTACGATCGCGCTCGCACTCGGCATGTTGATCGTGAGCGCGTGCCTGTCGCTCTATCGCGCGCAGCGTGCGGCGTTCGAACGTGCCGCCGACGCCGCGCGCATGCACGACGCCGGATCGGTCGCGCTCGACATGATCGGACAGCAGATGCAGATGGCCGGGTTCACGTCCGGCCAGGACACGAGCGCAAGCATCGAAGCGTCGCTCTTCGGCTGTGCGCAGGGACGCGTCGTCGGCGCGGACGCGGCGGCGTCGTGCGAGCCGCTCTCGGGCCGCTCGGACGGCGTGCAGATCCGCTATTCCGCGGATGCCGTGTCGACCTGGCCGACGTCCGGCGGCGCGCCGACCGATTGTCTCGGGCAAGCGGTCCAGGACGTCTTCGTCACCAACCGTTTCTACGCGAAGGCCAGCGCGTCCACGAGCGAGCCCGAACTCTATTGCGAAGGCAATGGCAGGCAGGCGCAGCCGATGGTGGAAGGCATCGAGCGGATTCGCGCGATGTACTGGCTGACGGGCGCGCCCGCGGCGCTCGATGCTTCGGCGATCACGCGCGAGCGCTGGCGCGACGCGTACGCCGCCGATATTTGCGTGCTGGCGCGAGGTTTCGTGATGCAGGCCAGCCGGAGAACGAACTACATCGATTGCGAAGGCTCGTCCGCCCACGCCGACGATGGCCGCGCCCGGCAAGCGTTCTGGCGGCGCGTCGCGCTACGCAATTCGCCGGCATTGTCGGCACGAGGTGCGCCATGAAGCGGCGTTCGCTTTCGCGCGGCGCCGTGCTGCCGGTCGTCCTGTTTCTCGCCGCGATGATGCTGGTCACGGCGAGCGCCTGGCTCCAGGCGTCGCTCGTGGCGGCGCGCTCGGCGGTCGCGGTGCGCGAGCGCGTACAGGCGTTCCATGCGGCGGATAGCGCGCTGATCCGCTGCGGCCGCATGCTCTCCGGCGTGAGCCGATCGCCGGGCGACGAATCCTCGCGCTGGCGCTCGAAGACATCGTTCGAGGGACCGGCGGCGGCTGCAATTTCGCCTTTCGCTGCGTGGCCCTACGCGTATCGCGCGCCGCAGTGCCTGATCGAGTCGTGGACGCAGACGGATGCAGCGGCGAGCGCGTCCTATCTGATCACCGCGCGCGGTTTCGGCGCGACGCCGGATTCGGAGGCGTGGCTTCAGCTTCGAATCGATGTCGCCGATGGCGTGAGCACGCAACACTGGCGACGCGTCGTCGCCAAGCCGTTCTGAGGACCGAGCATGAACGAACGCAGAAGAGCAGCAGGGTTCAGCCTGCTCGAATTGATGATCGCACTGGGCGTCGTTGCGATCATCGCGACTTTCGCGATTCCGGCCTATCGCGCGCATGTGACGAAGGCGCATCGCCTCGACGCCGCGGCCGCCGTCATTCGGGCGGTTCAATTCGTCGAGACGGCGCGTCTCGCGCAGGCCTCGGAAAACGGCAACGCGAGCGCGTTGAGCACCGGCCTGGATCAGGCGCCATCGAACGGCGCGGCCGTCTACAGACTTGCCGTGCTGCCCGAATCGTCGACGAACGGCGGTTACGCGATCGAAGCCGCGCCCGTCGTTTCCGGCGCGATGCAGGACGACGCCTGCGGCACGTTCGTCATGGAAGCGACCGGATTGCGCTGGAACCACGCACCCGCCGCGACCACGCCGCTCGACGCGGCGCGGTCGGCTGCCTGCTGGGCGGGGAGAAGCTGAACTGCGGAACTGCCTTGAGTCAGAACACCGTCGGGTCGACGGCGTCGTTGGAAGTCTCGGTGGCGGTGGATTTCATCTGCTGATAGATGCGCCAGCCTTCCCATCCGGCGAGCGCGAGACCGCCCCATTTGAGCAGAGGCTTCGCGCTGCGCAGCAGCCTGGTTCTCACCGGCCGGGTGAGCACGAGAGAAGCAACGGAGCCGATGATCGGATATGGCTTGAGCAGCGCGCCCACGTTGCCCGAGCCGAGCAGGGACCCGAGCATGCCGGCAATGCCGGACGACGCACCGCGCCTGCCCCAGCGGCGCGAGCCGCCACCCGGAATCAGGAATCGCAGGAAACTGAAGTGCGTGACGGACGCGCGCAGATCATAGGTCGCCTGCCGCAGTTCCATGCGCTCGACATCCGCGCGGGCGAGCAGCAGCTCCTTGCGCAGCGCGCGCATCTGCGGCGTGCGCAGCTTCTGCATCTTGCTGTGCTTCGGCGTCTTGAAGGTGTCGTCGTGTTGGCTCATGGCAGATGGTGGTTCGCGAGATCAGCGGAACGTGTCCCGGTCCTTGCGGAATTCGGCGAGCGTGTCGTCGAACATGTTCGGCGCGTCGCGCAGGTTGCTGCGCGCGCGCAGGCCGCACACGATGGCGATCAGCGCATACAGCGCGGTGATGCCGCCGAGCGCCTGCCAGCGATACGTGTCCCAGAAGAAGATGGCGATCAGCACCGTCAGCGAGATGAGCGCCATCATCGCGAGCATCATGGCGGCGAGCCCGAGGAAGAGCACGCCGATGAGCCGCTCCTTCTCCTCCTGAAGCTCGATGCCGATGAGTTCAAGGCGCGTCTCGAAGATGGCGAAGGCGGAGGTCAGAATTCGTCGCAATGGTCCGGGGGACGAGTGCTGCGGTGGCCGTTCTGTCGTCATGGCTTGGGTGCGAGAAGCGCGTTGGTGTCGCTTTTATGGTTCCGGTCGGCCCGTGAAGCAGCCGGCCGGTACGAGTGTCGCGCCGCGCGCCCGGGCAGGCGCTCGCGCTTCGGTCCAACGGAGACCGCGACAGAAACCGCGTCAGCAATCAGCGGGCCATTGGCGCGAGACGAGACGTGCGGCCGGAAAAACCGCTCATTTGCGGTTGATCAGCAGCCCGATCACCATGCCGATGCCCGTCGCGATGCCGATGGACGCCCACGGATGCTCGTGCACGTAATCGTCGGTGGCGCGCGCAGCCTTCTTGCCTCGCTCGATCACGACGACTTGCGCGTCGGCGGCTTTCTCTTTCGCCTGCTTGAGGCGGGTAAGGGCAGTCTCGCGCAGTTCGGAGGCGCGTTCACCGGTGGCGGTAGCCGCTTGCTTCAAAAGGTCTTCCGCGTCAGCTAGTACGGTTTTGATATCCGACATGAATCGCTCCTTGTTGATTTCTGACATTAAAGGCTCCAATCGGTAAGGCTACGCGAATCGTAACCAAAGATGGGGTCGCTGACGAGAAGGCTTGCGTGCTGCAATGCGGTTCAACGCAGAATTCGTTCCAGTGGCGGGGAGGTCGCAACGTGGCGCGCGGGCTCGTCATATCGTCGGCATCGTCCGGATTGATACGATCTGACCCGTAAAAGTTTCAGCCGCTTATCGAAAGTTACAAAGGAGAACGCGATTCGAACAGTCGAGCGAATCTGCTCTGAGACGATAGTCGCTCGAAAACGACAAAGGGCCGGCGCCCAGGCGCCGGCCCTTTCGCATCTGAACGGGGTGTTCAGAAAAACGCCTGAATGCCCGTCTGCGCGCGCCCGAGAATCAGCGCATGAATATCGTGCGTGCCTTCGTACGTGTTCACCACCTCGAGATTCACGAGGTGACGCGCGACGCCGAATTCATCCGAAATACCGTTGCCGCCGAGCATGTCGCGCGCGAGCCGCGCGATCTCGAGCGCCTTGCCGCACGAGTTGCGCTTCATGATCGACGTGATCTCGACGGCCGCCGTGCCTTCGTCCTTCATGCGTCCGAGGCGCAGCACGCCTTGCAGGCCGAGCGTGATTTCCGTCTGCATGTCGGCGAGTTTCTTCTGAATCAGCTGGTTCGCCGCGAGCGGACGTCCGAACTGCTTGCGATCCAGCGTATATTGCCGCGCGGTGTGCCAGCAGGCTTCGGCGGCGCCGAGCGCGCCCCAGGAAATGCCGTAGCGCGCCGAGTTCAGGCAGGTGAAGGGTCCCTTCAGCCCGCGCACGTTCGGCAGGATGTTCTCTTCGGGGACGAACACCTCGTCCATTACGACCTCGCCGGTGATCGACGCGCGCAGTCCGACCTTGCCGTGAATCGCGGGCGCGGACAGTCCTTTCCAGCCTTTCTCGAGAATGAAGCCGCGGATTTCATCGCGGCCGTCTTCCTCCAGCTTTGCCCAGACGACGAACACGTCCGCGATCGGCGAGTTCGAGATCCACATCTTCGTGCCGGACAGCGAATAGCCGTTCTGCACTTTCTTTGCGCGCGTCGTCATGCTGGCCGGGTCGGAGCCGGCGTTCGGCTCGGTGAGGCCGAAGCAGCCGATCCATTCGCCGCGCGCGAGCTTCGGCAAGTACTTTTCCTTCTGCGCGTCGCTGCCGAAGGTGTTGATCGGCACCATCACGAGCGACGACTGCACCGACATCATCGAGCGGTAGCCCGAATCCACGCGCTCGACTTCGCGCGCGATCAGGCCGTAGCACACGTAGTTCAGGCCCGGCCCGCCGTACTGCTCGGGTATCGTCGGTCCGAGCAGGCCCAGTTCGCCCATCTCGCGGAAGATCGCCGGATCGGTCTTTTCTTCGCGAAACGCCTGCATCACGCGCGGCTGCAGCTTGTCTTGCGCGTAGGCGCGCGCGGCGTCGCGCACCATGCGCTCGTCTTCGGTCAGTTGCTGATCCAGCAAGAGCGGATCTTCCCAGTTGAATCGGGCGGCGTCGGCCATGTGCATTCTCCTCATTTCATCGAAAAGCGCCGGGGCGTATCGGTTTCGATAGGTCTCCACGATCGGCCGGCGCACGGGGCGCTTGACATGAGTTCCGCTAAGCGAAACAATGTTTTGCAAATCAGATCCGAGTTTATCACCCGATGCCAGCCGATTCCAACCGAAATTCCATGTCGCCTTCAATGCGCCACATCTCGTCCGATGAAATCGACGAGCGCAAGTTCGTCGTCGCGCTCGCGCGCGGGCTCGATCTGCTGCGCGCGTTTCGTCCCGGCGAGACGCTGCTCGGCAATCGCGATTTCGTCGAGCGCACGGGCTTGCCGAAGGCGACGGTCAACCGTCTGGCCTACACGCTGACGACGCTCGGCTATCTGCGCTTCGACGAGCCCGCGGGCAAGTACGCGCTCGACACCGGCGTGCTCTCCCTCGGCTTCACGCTGCTGGCGGGCGCGGACACGCTCGAGCTCGCGCGGCCGCACATGCGCGCGCTCGCCCGGGAGATCGGCGCGGCGGTCTCGCTCGGCTGCCGCGACGGGCTCGACATGATTTATCTGGAAACCATCCGCAGCGAAACGGCGCTGACGCTCGGCCTCGCGCCCGGCTCGCGTCTGTCGATGCTCACGAGCTCGATGGGCCGCGCCTATCTCGCCGTGCAGGAACCGGCGGCGCGCGAAACGTTGTTCGAGGAACTCGGCAAGACCGAAGGCGCGGCGCTGGTCGAAGCAGCGCGGCGCGCGATCGACGACTTCGCGCGCGACGGCTGCTGCTATTCGTTCCGCGAATGGCACGACGACGTCAACGCCATCGCCGCGCCTTTCCGCGACGTGCGCAACGGGCGCTGGCTGGTGCTTTCCAGCAGCGGGCCGGCGTCGTCGATGGGCGAGGCGTATTTCCGCGAGACGATCGGCCCGAAGCTGAAGGCGCTGGCCGCGCGCCTCGCATGAAGGATCAAAGCACCGTCCGGACGTGCCAAAGTTCCGGAAACAGCACGACATCGAGCATCTTGCGCAGATACGGCGCGCCCGCCGTGCCGCCCGTGCCGCCCTTGAAGCCGATGATGCGCTCCACCGTCGTCACGTGCCGGAAGCGCCATTGCCGGAACGCGTCTTCCAGATCGACGAGCTCTTCCGCCATCTCGTAGAGCTCCCAATGGTGTGACGGATCGCGGTACACCGCGAGCCATGCAGCCTCGACGGACGCATCGTGCGTGGTCGGCTGCGTCCAGTCGCGGTTCAGGCGCTCCTGGTTGATCTCGAAGCCGCGTCGCGCGAGCAGGCGGATCACTTCGTCGTAGAAAGAGGGCGCCTCGAGCGTCTCGCGCACCTGCTCGAGAATGTCCGGCCGGTGCTCGTGCGGCTTCAGCATCTGCGAATTCTTGTTGCCGAGCATGAACTCGATCTGCCGGTACTGATGCGACTGAAACCCCGACGACTGGCCGAGATACGGCCGCATGGCGGTGTACTCGGAGGGCGTCATCGTCGCGAGGACGTTCCACGCCTGCACGAGTTGCTCGAAGATGCGCGACACGCGCGCAAGCATCTTGAATGCGGGCGGCAGCTCGTCGCGACGCACCGCCGCGAGCGCCGCGCGCAGCTCGTAGAGCGCGAGCTTCATCCAGAGCTCGCTCGTCTGATGCTGCACGATGAACAGCATCTCGTTGTGATCCGGCGAGAGCGGATGCTGCGCGTTGAGGATCGAATCGAGGCCGAGATAATCGCCGTAGCTCATCGAGTCGGAGAAATCGAGCTTGGCGTCGTGCCAGCCTTTTTCCCCGGCTTGCGCGCCGTGCCCGAACGGGCAGCCTTTGGTTTCGCTCATGTCCGACGCTCCTCTCAGGTCACGGATGCGCGCTCGGCGAACTCGGGCGCGCGCCAGCTTTCGGTCGCGAGCACGTCGCGCAAGGTTTCGACCGCGTCCCAAACATCGACGAAGCGCGTATAGAGCGGCGTGAAGCCGAAGCGCAGAATGCGCGGCTCGCGATAATCGCCGATCACGCCGCGCGCGATCAGCGCCTGCATCACCTCATAGCCGTTCGGGTGCTCGAAGCTCACCTGCGAGCCGCGTTGCCCATGTTCGCGGGGCGTCGCCAGCGTGAGCGGAAATTCACCGCATCGTTGCTCGACCAGCGCGATGAACAGGTCAGCGAGCGCGAGCGACTTGCGCCTGAGCGTCTGCATGTCGGTCTGCAGAAAGACGTCGAGCCCGCATTCGACGAGCGACATCGACACGATCGGCTGCGTGCCGCACAGGAAGCGGCCGATGCCGTCATCCGGGCGATACACCGGGTTCATCTCGAACGGCTTCCTGTGTCCCCACCAGCCGGAAAGCGGCTGCGAGAACGCGTTCTGATGGCGCCTGGGCACCCACACGAACGCGGGCGAGCCCGGTCCGCCATTCAGGTACTTGTAGGTGCAACCGACCGCGTAGTCCGCGCCGACGCCGTTCAGATCGACCGGCACCGCGCCCGCCGAATGCGCGAGATCCCAGACGGCGAGCGCGCCCGCGCGGTGAATCGTCTCCGTGAGCGCGGCCATGTCGTGCATGTAGCCGGTGCGGTAGTTGACGTGCGTGATCATCGCGAGCGCGGTGTGTTCGTCGATGGCGGCGGGCAGTTCCGCCGGATCGTCGACGAGGCGCAGCTCGTAGCCGCGATCCAGCTGCTCGATCAGGCCCTGCGCGATGTACAGATCGGTGGGAAAGTTCGAACGTTCGGAGACGATCACGCGGCGCTTCGGATCGCGCGCGTTCGCGAGCTTCAGCGCCGCCGAGAGGATCTTGAAGAGATTGGCGGAAATCGTATCGGTGACGACGACCTCGTCCTCGCCCGCGCCGATCAGCGGTGCGAGCTTGTTGCCGAGACGCTTGGGCAGCGCGAACCAGCCGGCCGTGTTCCAGCTGCGGATCAGGCCTTCGCCCCATTCGCCGCCGATCACGTCGGCGGCGCGTGCGGCGGCGGCCTTGGGCGGCACCCCGAGCGAGTTGCCGTCGAGATAGATCACGCCGTCCGCGAGCGCGAACTGGTCGCGCAGGGGGCGCAGCGGATCGTCGCGGTCGAGCGCCGCGGCTTCGTCACGATGTTTCATCGAAAAGTCCATATATTTGAAGATGATCGGCTATGAATCAGGAAAGCGGACGCAGAACGGCGCGAACCGGGCTTGCATCGAGCGTCGAGAATTTGAGCGGCAGGGCGATCAGCTCGTAATCGCCCTGCGCGACGGCGTCGAGCACGAGGCCTTCGAGGATCGCCATGCCGTGTGCGCGGATGCGCTTGTGGGCATCCATGGTCTTCGAGTCTTGCGGGTCGAGCGAGGGCGTGTCGATGCCGATGAGCTTGACGCCGTGCGCGGCCAGCAAATCGACGGTTTCGGGCGCGACGGCGCTGAAGGCGCTGTCCCACGCGTCGAGCGGCGCGTTCGCGTAGGTGCGCAGCAGGATGCGCGCCGGGATATCGCGCAGATGGGCGGCGACGTGCTCCGGCAGCACGCGCGGCGCGGCGCCGACGCAGTGCACGACCCGGCACGCGCCGATGTAGGTGTCGAGCGCGACCGCGCCGATCGGCGCGCCGTGTTCGTCGTAGTGAAGCGGCGCGTCGGCGTGGGCGCCGGTGTGCGGCGAGAGCGTGAGGCGCGCGACGTTGACGGGCGAGCCCGCCTCCATGCGCCACACGCGCTCGATGCCGACGGGCGTGTCGCCCGGCCAGACGGGCGTGGCGGTTCCGATCGGTGGGGAGATATCCAGAAGCGTCATGACGCGCCCTAGCAGAAAGCGTGGAGATGCGTCAAATCATAGTCGCGTTATCTCGAAAGGTGCTTGCAAAATAACCACCCAAAAGTGTCTCGCTTAGAACATAATTCGATGAAACGGGCACAGGGGACTCAAAAATGACCGGCTTCACGCTCGATGCAACGGATTGCCGAATTCTGGCGGTACTGCAGGAAGATGGACGGATCAGTAACCTGGACCTGGCGGAGCGCATCTCGCTCTCGCCGTCGGCGTGTCTGCGCCGAATGCGGCTGCTGGAGGAGGAAGGGGTGATCGCGAGCTATCGCGCGTGCCTCGACCGTGAGCGGCTCGGCATCGAACTGGAGGCGTTCGTCCACGTCTCGATGCGCAACGACCAGGAAAACTGGCACGAGAAATTCGCGGCGGCCGTGCGCGAATGGCCGGAAGTGGTCGGCGCGTTCGTCGTCACCGGCGACACGCATTATGTGCTGCGGGTGCTCGCGCACAACCTCAAGCACTATTCCGATTTCATTCTCTCGAAGCTGTACAAGGCGCCCGGCGTGATCGACATCCGCTCGAACATCGTGCTTCAGACGATGAAGGACGATGCGGGTGTGCCGGTCGCGCTGATCGAGCAACCAGGGCGTGTCCACACGCCCTGAGTGATCATTCCAGCGGCCCCAGCGTATGGAAGCCGCCCGCCTGAAAGACGAGCGGCGCGATCGGTCCCGCGCCCTCGCGCACGCCGCAACGCTCCACCTCGCCGACGAAGATCACGTGATCGCCCTCGTCGTAGCGACTGCGGTTGTGGCATTCGAACCACGCGAGCGCGCCGTCCAGCACCGGCATGCCGGTGTCGCCTGCCGCGTGCGAGACGCCCGCAAAGCGGTCGCCCTTGATGGTCGCGAAGCGGCGGCACAGATCGAGCTGCGACGCCGCGAGCACGTTCACCACATAGTGGCTGTTGGCGCGGAAAACCGGCATCGACGCCGATTTCGTCGCGAGGCTCCACAGCACGAGCGGCGGATCGAGCGAAACCGAGTTGAACGAACTCGCGGTGATGCCGATCGGCTGACCGGAAGCGGTGCGCGTCGTGATGACCGTGACGCCGGTCGCGAACTGGCCGAGCGCGGCGCGAAACTCTAACGGATCGAAATTCGGGGTTTTGGCGCGTGTCATTTGGCAGATGAGCAGGCAAATGGGCGGTCGAATGTGTCGTGTGCTACCGAGCCGGCCGCGCGTCGCGCTTCAGTCGGAAGGACCTTTTCAGAAGTCATGTAAAAGCTGGAGATTTGTTTCGATTCTATCGGAACCGGCTGCCGTCAGGCGCCAAATCACAGTAGCCAGCCCGCGGCTTTGGCGGTTCAGGGGCTCCGGCGCGGTTTCGCGAAACCCAGTAAGCTCGACTCGTCGCGCCCGCATCGGCGGAGATTGAAGAACGGGCCGGGCGCATCCATATGCATGATCCGCGGCATGGCCGCAGGCACTTGATGAGGAGTTGCGCATGACCCAGCAGAACGAGCAGGCCAGACTTGAGACCGCAACGCTCGGCGGCGGCTGTTTCTGGTGCACCGAGGCCGTGTTTCTCGCAGTGCAGGGCGTGGAGTCGGTCGAATCCGGCTATGCGGGCGGCAAGGTGTTGAATCCGTCATACGAGCAGGTGTGCGAAGGCGACACCGGCCACGCGGAAGTGGTGAAGGTCGTGTTCGATCCGTCCGTCATCGGCTATCGCGAGATTCTCGAGATTTTCTTTGCGACGCACGATCCGACTCAGCTCAACCGGCAGGGTAACGACGTCGGCACGCAGTATCGCTCGGTCGTGTTCACGCATTCGGACGAGCAGCGTAAGACCGCGCTCGAAGTCATCGACGAATTGCAGCGCGAGGACGTCTACGGCGGCAAGATCGTCACCGAAGTCACGCCGCTCGCCGGCGACTACTATCCCGCCGAGGCGTATCACCAGAACTACTTCGCGCAGCATCCGAACCAGGGCTATTGCGCGGCGGTCGTGGGTCCGAAGGTCGCGAAGTTCCGCAAGAAGTTCGTGCATCGGCTGAAGGCCTGACGCGCCTTCAGGCCGTTCTAGCCGCGCCGCGCGCGCTCGCATTCCTCCGCGATGCCGCGCGCGAGCTCGAAGCACGTGAGCGGCGCGGAGCCTTCCGCCTTGTTGTTCACCGCGATCACCACCGGCTGGCCCGCGATCGCATAACGCGCGGCCAGTTCGGCGAGCGCTTCGCGCGTCTCGCGGTCCTCGTCGACGATCTTGTCGAACGGCTCGTACTTCGCTTTCGCCTGTTCGTAGCGAAAGCCGCTTTGCAGGCTCCAGCGCACGACGAGCGGTCCCATTTCTTCTTCATCCAGCAATGCGAGCGCCTTCGCCTGCCGGCGCACGTCCGGCATGCGCGCGTGCACGCCGATGCAGTAACGCACGTTCGCTTCGCGCAGCGCGCGGATGAAGCGCGGCGTGAGCATCACCGCGTCGCGTATCTCGACCGCGTAGCACGCGTCGCCTTCGAGCGGCGGCAGCGCGTTCAGGAACGCGGACAGGCGCTCGATGAAGCGCGCCGGCTCGACGATCATCGCATCGGGCAGCGGCGAGAACTGGAACACGAGCGCGCCGGCTTTCGCGCCTAGTCCGCCGATGCAAGGCGTGACGAACTCGTCGATGGCGATCTGCGCGTTCAGGAATGCGGGATTTTCGGCGTCCGGCGCACCGTGCTCACCGCGCACGAAGGCATCGGTGACCGAGGCGGGCGCCTTGACGATGAAGCGGAAATGGTCCGGCACCTGCGACGCGTAACGCGCGTATTCCGCGAGCGAGAGCGGCGCGTAGAACGAGCGGTCGATCGACACGCTGCGCAGAAGCGAATGCGCGCCGTAGGCGGTGAGCCCGTCGCGGGAGAGCTTGGCGTTCGAGTAATCGTCGCCGTAGACGATGCCGCGCCAGCCGGGAAACGACCATGTCGATGTGCCGAGGTGGATCGTGCCGGGCAGACGCTTCGCGATGGCTTCGAGTTCGGGTTGCAAGGGCGCGGGCAGCACGCCGCGAGGTCGGGGTTGCTTCGGGGGCTTTGCGGCGGGAACGGGCTTCGCGTCATCGGTCGAAGCAGGCGCGGGCTCGCCGAAAAGATCGAACTGCTCTTCCGGCTCGGCGTGAGCTTCGTTCCGCGATTGCGTGGCGTCATGCGCCTCGGACGAGGTCTTCACGGATTCGAAGGCCACACGGTTGCAAGTGTGCATCAAGGGCAAGCAGAAATTCAGAGGAATCGATACGACTATGGACGACGACGCCCGGAAGAAGCTGCAGTGTAGCGGATAGAATAACCAGGTGTCCGGACAGGGGCTTCCGGGTCAGACAGGAGTGTGCAATGGGAACGCGCTACGAACAGGACGTGGTCCTCTGGGCGAAGGAGCAGGTGGCGTTGCTGCGCTCGGGGCAACTCTCGGCAATAGACATCGAGCATATCGCGGAGGAGATCGAGGACGTGGGCAAGAGCGAACAGCGGGAGTTGGTGAGCCGTCTGACGGTGTTGCTGGCGCATTTGCTCAAGTGGCAATACCAGCCGGCAAGGCGCGGCAACAGCTGGAGACGCACGATAGCGGTGCAGCGTAAGGACGTGGCTTATGTGCTGGACGAGGCGCCGAGCCTGCGAGGCAAATTCAGCGATTCGGATTGGCTCGGTTTCGTGTGGGAGAAAGCGGTCGTAGCCGCCTCGAACGAAACTGGTCTGGAAACATTCCCGGAGATCTGCCCATGGTCCATGGAGCAGATCATGGATAGCGAGTTTTTGCCGGAGTAGTCCGTTACAAGTCAGGCGCGGCGACGCTCTGAGCGCCGCGCTTGATTGCCTGCCGATCAATCTATCGCTCAGAGCGCCTTCTCGTAGATATACCGCCGCGACCACGGCAGCGTTTTCGCGCTGCGTCCCGCCTTGCGGCAGATCACCTGATAGATCGACACGTCGTCGTTCTCGAACGCGTACGCGCAGCCCGCCAGATACACGCGCCAGATGCGGAAGTGCTCGTCGTCGACGAGCTTCTTCGCTTCCTCGGCGTGCTCTTCGAACTTGTCGGCCCAGACGTCGAGCGTATGCGCGTAATGACGGCGCAGGCTCTCGACGTCGATCGCCTCCAGCCCGCCGCGCTGCATGCTTTCGAGCGCGAGGCTGATGTGCGGCAGCTCGCCGTCCGGGAACACGTACTTGTCGATGAACTCGCCACCGCCGAACGAGGTCTCGCCGCTGTCGGCATCCGACGAGGTGATGCCGTGATTCATCGCGACGCCGTCATCGACGAGCAGATCGCGGATCTTTGCAAAGTACTCCGGCAGATTCTTGCGCCCGACGTGCTCGAACATGCCGACGCTCGTGATGCGGTCGAACTGCCCCGGAATGTCGCGATAGTCCTGCAGGCGGATCTCGATCTGATCTTCGAGGCCGGCTGCCTTCACGCGCTCGGTCGCGAGCTTGAACTGGTTTTCGGAGAGTGTCACGCCGACGCACTTCGCACCGAACTTCTGCGCCGCGCGGATCACGAGGGCGCCCCAGCCGCAGCCGATGTCGAGCAGGCGATGGCCCGGCCGCACCTGGATCTTGGTGAGGATGTGGTCGATCTTCTTGAGTTGCGCGGTGTCGAGGTCCTCGTCGCCGTTCTCGAAATATGCGCAGGAGTACACCATGTTCTTGTCGAGCCAGAGCTGATAGAACTCGTTCGACACGTCATAGTGGTACTGAATGGCTTTCTTGTCCGACGCCTTCGAGTGATTGAAGTAGCGGCGCACGCGGGCGAGCTTGCTTGCGCTCGTCACCGTGCTCTTGGCGAGCGAATAGCCGATGTTGATGATGTCGCTGAGCTTGCCCTCGATGTCGATCTTGCCCTTCACGTAGGCTTCGCCGAGATTGTCGAGGCTCGGTTCGAGCAGATAGGGCAGCGCGGTCGCGCTCTTCACGTGCAGCGTCACCTGAGGGGCCGCGAACTGGCCGAAATCGTGCTGCTGTCCGTCCCACAGCACGAGTCGCGCGGGCAGATTGGCCCGGTCGCGCACTTCCTCAACCCACTGCGTCAGCTTCTTCTCCCAGAACATGCTTGTTTCTCCGTGCTAGATGAAATCAAGGGAAGGCTTGCGCCTCCATGTTCGTGCTGCTTGCCGCTTCGTCGCTTTGCCGTGACGCGCGCGCCCGGCTTACGGCGCGAGCCTCGCGATGCGCCACGGACCGTCCGCGCTTTCACGCGTATAGACGATGCGGTCGTGCAGTCGCGAGGGGCGTCCCTGCCAGAATTCGATGGTATCGGGCACGACGCGATAGCCGCCCCAGTGCGGTGGGCGTGGCGGCGCGTCGCCGTATCTGGCGATCATCTCGCGCTCGCGCGCTTCCAGCGCCTCACGGCTTTCGAGCGGCTGGCTCTGATCCGACGCCCACGCGCCGATGCGCGAGCCGAGCGGACGCGATGCGTAATACGCGTCGCTTTCCTCGGCGCTCGTCTTTTCGGCGCGGCCCTCGATGCGCACCTGGCGCTCGAGCTCGATCCAATGGAACAGCAGGCTCGCCGCGGAATTGGCGGCCAGTTCGCGGCCCTTGCGGCTTTCGTAGTTGGTAAAGAAAACGAATCCGCGCTCGTCGACGCCCTTGATGAGCACGATGCGGGCGGATGGACGCCCCTGCGTATCGACGGTCGCAAGGGTCATGGCGTTCGGTTCGGGCAGCCTGGCATCGACCGCTTGAGCGAACCAGGTCTCGAATTGACGCACCGGGTTCGGATCGACGTCCGCGGCGTCCAGAGCGCCGCGCGAATAATTTTTGCGAAGGTCTGCGAGGGTCGTCATTTTTATGCAAGCGCTACAGTGGCGACAGTATAGCCAAGGTGAAACGATCTTGCCCTGATTACCCGAAGACGCTCCGCGAGCAGGTGCGCCAACGGGCGCCGGCTATCACGTCTGGGGTTCCGATAAGGCAGAATACGCAATTCGGCCGCATTTTGCATGATCGGACAGCCAGGTTTGCAACACCGACAGCCGCTTGTAAGCGTTGATTGACGCAGCACAAGGCCTGTCGCGTTTTCCGGGTTTCCAGTTTGCTTTCAACGCTCCACGCTTGCACCTCCCACGACATGAACGTCTCATCCGACACCGCCATCACGCATCCCGCCGACGAAGCCGCCGATCGCGAGCGCCGCTTCGGCGGCATCGCGCGTCTGTATGGCGCACCCGCGCTCGCCGCATTCGAGAAGGCGCATGTCGCGGTGATCGGTATCGGCGGTGTGGGCTCGTGGGTCGCCGAGGCGCTCGCGCGCAGCGCGGTCGGCAAGCTGACGCTGATCGATCTCGACAACGTCGCCGAAAGCAACACGAATCGCCAGATTCACGCGCTCGACGGCAACTATGGCAAGGCGAAAGTCACGGCGATGGCCGAGCGCATCCGCCTGATCGATCCCGCGTGCGACGTGCGGCAGATCGAGGACTTCGTCGAGCCCGGCAACTTCGACGAGACCTTGGGCGGTGGCTTCGACTACATCGTCGATGCGATCGACAGCGTGCGCACCAAGACCGCGCTCATCGCGTGGTGCGTGGCGCGCAAGCAGGCCCTGATCACGGTCGGCGGCGCGGGCGGGCAGCTCGACCCGACGCGCATCCGCATCGACGATCTCGCGCTGACCATTCAGGATCCGCTGCTCTCGAAGGTGCGCGGCCAGTTGCGCAAGCTGCACGGCTTTCCGCGCGGGCCGAAGGCGCGCTTCAAGGTGAGCGCGGTGTATTCGGACGAGCCGCTGATCTATCCCGAAGCGCCCGCGTGCGATATCAGCGAGGGCGCGGAGCATCTGGAAACGGGCGCGGGGTATTCGGGCCCGGTCGGGCTCAACTGCGCCGGCTTCGGGTCGAGCGTGTGCGTGACGGCGAGCTTCGGCTTCGCGGCGGCCGCGCATGTCCTGAGGGCGCTGGCGAAGCGCGCGGCTTAGGTTCCGTCGTTGAGAATGCAAAACGGCCAGCTTGTCGAAGCTGGCCGTTTCCATTTGAAGCGATGATCAGTTGATCGCCGCGCTCAGCTTGCGCCGCCATTGCGACACGAGATCCGGCTGATTCGCGGCGAGCTCGAAGACGGAGAGCATTGTCTTGCGGCCGACGTCGTCCATGAAGGCGCGGTCGCGCACGACGATCGCGAGCAGATGCTCCAGCGCTCCCGCGTAATCGCGGCCCGCGATCAGGCGGTTGGCGAGCGCGAAGCGCGCCTCGAGGTCGTCGGGATTCGCGTTCACCGCTTCGATCAGCGCGTCGGCGGGCGGCAGGTCGGCGACGGCATCGGCGGCGTCGAGCTCCGTCTTCAGCGCGTTGTAGCGCGCGTCGATGCCCTGCGTCGTCTTCGGCGACAGGAGCTTGTCCTCTTCCTTCGCTTCGTCGTAACGGCGCTCCGCGAGCAGCCATTCGATCAGGTCGAGGCGCGCGTCGTCGTAGCCGGGATCGAGCGCGAGCGCGGCCTTGATCGTGTCGATCGCCTCCTTGCGCTTGCCCGCGGCCCACGCGTTCTGCGCGGCGCGGCGCTCCGCTTCGGCGCCGTCGGGCACGAGCCGGTCGAGAAACGCGCGCAACTGGCCTTCCGGCAGCACGCCGATGAACTGATCGATCGGGCGGCCGTCCGCGAACGCGACCACGTGCGGAATGCTGCGCACCTGAAAATGCGCCGCGAGCTCCTGATTCTCGTCGACGTTCACCTTCACGAGCTTCCATTTGCCCGCCGCTTCGGCTTCGAGCTTCTCCAGCATCGGTCCGAGCGTCTTGCACGGGCCGCACCAGGGCGCCCAGAAGTCGACCAGGACGGGCGCGAGCATCGACGCGTTGATGACGTCGTTCTCGAAGGTGGCGAGGGTCGTATCCATGCGTTCTCTCCTAATGCTTGCGGTCTATCCCAACGAGATGGGGACGATCCGCGCAACTCTCAAGCGCCGAGGCACGACGCATGCCTCGGGCGCGGGTCTAGCGGCGCTGCGGCGGCAGCGGAATGAATTCGGTTTCGCCGGGCACGTGTCCCATGCGCTGCTCGCTCCACGCGGTCTTGGCCGCCTCGATCTTGTCGCGCGAGCTCGACACGAAGTTCCATTCGATGAAGCGCATGCCGTCGAGCGGCGCGCCGCCCAGCAGCATCGCGACGGCGCCGTTCGCGCTCGCCAGCCGCACGTCGGCGCCGGACGTGAGCACGGCCATCTGCTGTTCGGGCAGGGGCTCGCCGTCGATGCTCAGGTCGCCGCTCACGAGATAGACGCCGCGTTCCTCGTGCTCGGTGTCGAGCGTGATCTCGCCGCCGGCCGCGAACTGCGCGGCGACGTAGAGCGTCGGCGAAAACGTGCGCGTCGGGGCCCTGGCGCCGAACGCCGTGCCCGCGATCACGCGCAGCGTGACGCCGTCACGCCCGATCTGCGGCAAGGCGGCCGCCGCATGATGCTCGAACGCGGGCTCGATGTCCTCGCTCGCCACCGGCAGCGCCACCCAGGTCTGGATGCCGTGTATCGCCTGGCCGGACGCGCGCTCCTCATCGGGCGTGCGCTCCGAATGGACGATGCCGCGCCCGGCGGTCATCCAGTTGACGTCGCCCGGGACGATCTTCTGCACCGAGCCGACGCTGTCGCGATGCATGATCGCGCCTTCGAACAGATAGGTGACGGTTGCGAGCCCGATATGCGGATGCGGGCGCACGTCGAGCCCCTTGCCGGGCACGAGCGTTGCGGGACCGATGTGGTCGAAAAAAATGAAGGGTCCGACGGTGCGCGCGGCGAGCGCGGGCAGCACCCGCCGCACCATGAGGCCGCCGACGTCGTGTTCGTGAGGCTTGAGCAGGGCGCGGATCGTCGAGGGCATGGCGGGTTCCCGAAGGCAGATCGGGCGCCGGAATGGCGCTCCTGGAACCGTCGATTCTACCGGCCGATTCCGCAGGACGCAGATGCACTGCCACGCCCCTTTGTTTTGTGCCGCCGCGTTTTCAGCCTACGCGCCGGTTCGCGCAATCCACGCAACCTTGATAGGAGATTGGAAAAATGAGCAAGAACAAGCTGTTGGTCGCCGTCACCGCGGGCCTGTTCACCGCCGCCGCGGCGACGGGCGCGTTCGCGCAGGACACCTCGGGCAACGCGCCGAGCGCGTCGCCGATGCAGGACGGCACGTCTTCCGGCACCACGAAGCACAAGAAGCCGAGAAAGCACACCGCGCATCCGTCGGCGGGCAAGAAGACGCCTGAGGCGGAAACGGGCAATAACCCGGCAGCGGAGTCGGGACAGAGCAAGTAAGCGCCGGTTTTACGCGTGAGAAGGCGCTCGCGCCGTTCCCCCGGGCGCGGGCGCTTTTTGCGTCCTCGTTTTGACGGGGCCGCCGTGCCCCTCTCCGTTACACTCCTTGCCTCACCGATAACGCGCACGAACGAGGGGAAGGGCGATGTCGCCAAAGGATTTGCTGATCGCAACGGTGGTCATTTTCGCCTGGGGCGTGAACTTCGTCGTCATCAAGCTGGGGCTGCACGGCGTGCCGCCGATGCTGCTCGGCGCGCTGCGCTTCGCGCTCGCCGCCGTGCCGGCGTTCTTCGTCAGGCGGCCGCAGATCCCGCTGCGCTGGCTCTTCGCCTACGGCCTCACCATTTCCCTCGGGCAATTCGCGCTGCTCTTCTATGGCATGTATGTCGGCATGCCGGCCGGGCTCGCATCGCTCGTTTTGCAGGCTCAGGCGTTCTTCACGCTCATCTTCGCGGCGATGTTCCTCGGCGAACGCATCCGCGCGGCGAACGTCGCCGGGCTCCTGATCGCCGCGGCGGGACTCGCGCTGATCGGCATGCAGGGCGGCCAGGCGATGACCGTCACCGGCTTTCTGTTCACACTCGCGGCCTCCGCGATGTGGGCGCTCGGCAATGTCGTCACGAAGCGCATGGGCAAGGTCGATCTGCTGTCGCTCGTCGTGTGGGGAAGCCTGATTCCGCCGCTGCCGTTCCTCGCGCTCTCGCTGATCTTCGAGGGCCCGGCGCGCATCGAATCGAGTCTCGCGGCCATTCCGCTCGTCTCCGTGCTCGCGGTCTGCTATCTCGCGTTCGTCGCGACGATCGTCGGCTACAGCCTGTGGGGCAAGCTGCTCGCGCGTTATCCGGCGGGGAGCGTCGCGCCGTTTTCGCTGCTCGTCCCGGTGATCGGGCTCGTGTCAGCGGCCGTGTTTCTCGGCGAGGGGCTGAGCTCCGCGCAAATCGCCGGCGCGGCGCTCGTGATGGCGGGACTCGTAGTGAACGTGTTCGGCGGACGCCTCGTTCAGCGCCTTCTGCCGACGGCGCGCTGAACGAGGCGTTCGTCCTGCTTACGTCATGCGGCTCTTCGCGAGCGGCGGATTGGCCGCGAAGTAGCGCTTGATGCCCTTCATGATCGCGTTGGCCATCTTGTCGCGATAGGCCTCGTCGTTCAGGCGCGCTTCCTCGTCCGGGTTGCTGATGAACGCGGTCTCCACGAGGATCGACGGAATGTCCGGCGCCTTCAGCACGGCGAAGCCGGCCTGCTCGACCGAGCCCTTGTGCAGCTTGTTGATGCCGCCGATCTCGTTGAGCACGAAGCTGCCGTAACGCATCGAATCGCGGATCTGCGCGGTCGTCGACATGTCGAACAGCGCGCGGCTCACGCTCGCGTCCTGCGACTTCACATTGATGCCGCCGATCTGGTCCGACGCGTTCTCCTTGTTCGCCATCCAGCGCGCGGCCGCGCTCGACGCGCCATGCTCCGAAAGCGCGAACACCGACGAGCCGCGCGCGTCGGGCGTGGTGAAGGCATCCGCGTGAATCGACACGAACAGGTCCGCGCCCACGCGCTGCGCCTTCTGCACGCGCACGTTGAGCGGCACGAAGAAGTCGGCGTCACGGGTCATCATCGCGCGCATGTTGGGCTGGGCGTCGATCTTCGCGCGCAGCTTCTTCGCGATGTCGAGCGCGATGTGCTTCTCGTATGTGCCCGCGCCGCCGATCGCACCGGGGTCTTCGCCGCCGTGGCCCGGATCGATCGCGACGGTGAGCAGGCGTGTCGTGCCCGCGCCTTGCTTGGGCGTGGAGAACGTGTATTGATCGTCGTCGTCCTTTTTGGCGATGACCGGCGGCGGGGGCGGCACGCGCGGTTTCGCGGCAGGCTTCGGCGCCGGCGCGGCCGGAGCGCTTTCGGCCTGGGCGTCGTTCTGCGCGTACTTCTGGAAGAACTCGTCGGTCGAATCGGACGTGCCCTTCTGGGCGGTCGTCGGGCCGGAAAGCGTGGCGGGCGGCGGCGCCGACGGAGTCGGGTTCGCGCGGTCGAGCGCTTCCTGCTTGCGCTCGGTTTGCGCGAGCAGCTCCATCAGCGGATCGGGCGCGACGGCGGGGTACAGGTCGAACACGAGCCGGTACTTGTAGCTGCCGATGGGACCCAAGGTGAACACCTGCGGCTTCACCGTGCCTTTCAGATCGAACACCATGCGCACGACGTGCGGCTGATACTGCCCGATGCGCACGGCCTGAATCTGCGGATCGTTCGGCGTGATCTTGGAGACGAGATCCCTCAGCGCCTGATCGAGATCGATGCCGTTGAGATCGACGACGAGCCGGTCCGGCCCCTGCAGCAGCTGATTGGTGTTCTGAAGCGGCTGGTCGGATTCGATCGTCACGCGGGTGTAATCGCGCGCGGGCCATACGCGCACGCCGAGCACGCTGCTCGCATGCGCGAGCTTCGGCGCGACGAGCGCGAGCACCAGCGTCGAGGCGCCGGCGCGCAGCACCTGGCGGCGGCGCCAGTTGTGCGGTGCGAGGGCAGCCGATTCGATCGAGTGGAATGGCTTGATCAACATCTTTCGAGACATGACTTTCCTGTTTCGCTAAACGCCCGCGCGGTCAGCACGCGGCCTTCTTCTTTGTTCGAATCGCCTGGCGAGCCATGCCCGTTCGGCAGCGATAGCTGGAACACGAGGTCGGGCACGCCGAGCAGTCCGCCCGCTTGCTGCGGCCACTCGACGAGGCACACCGCGCCCCGGTCGAAATATTCGCGAAAGCCGGCATCGGCCCATTCGGCCGGATCGACGAAGCGATAGAGATCGAAGTGGTAAACGTCGAGCGGGCCGCTTGCGGTCTCGAGCGAATACGGCTCGACGAGCGTATAGGTCGGGCTCTTCACGCGGCCTTCGTGGCCGAGCGCGCGCAACGTGGCGCGCACGAGCGCGGTCTTGCCCGCGCCCAGGTCCCCGATCAACTGGACTTGCAAGCCCGCGAATCGTTCAGACGATGCGTGTGCTCGCGTCGCCTCGATGGCGCGCGCGAAGCGTTCCCCGAAAGCGAGCGTCGCCGCTTCGTCGCGCAGATCGAAACGACGTTCGAGAAGCGCGGGAGGAAGATCGGGCGTCGTGCGTGCGGGGCTTTCGGGCATTGCTCGTAAAATGTCGTGATGAACCGATTGCCGGAACATTCCGTTGAAATCACGACAGCGTCCAGCGACGCTGCCGCTGAGTCCGTCTCAGAGTCTCGCGCCTTCACTCACGGAGAGGAGGCTGCGCTGGCGGAACTCGCGCAACGCATCAAGGCGTGGGGGCGCGAGCTGGGATTCGGTGCGGTCGGCATCAGCGATATCGACCTGACGGATGCCGAGAAAGGCCTTGCTGATTGGCTCGAAGCAGGCTATCACGGCGAAATGGATTATATGGCCAAACATGGGATGAAACGCGCGAGACCGGCCGAGCTTGTGGCCGGAACGCGACGGGTCATCACCGCGCGCATGGCCTATCTGCCCGCCGAAACGCTCGCGAAAAAGGGCGCTGAAAGTGTCGCGACAGCCGATGGTCAGAAGAACGACTGGCGCGCGATCGAATGGTCGCGGCTGGCGAAGCCTTCGCAAGCGATGGTCTCCATCTACGCGCGCGGCCGCGATTATCACAAGGTGATGCGCAACCGGCTGCAGCAGTTGGCGGAGCGCATCGAAGGCGAGATCGGGTCTTTCGGCTATCGCGCGTTCACGGATTCCGCGCCGGTGCTGGAAGTCGCGCTCGCGCAGAAGGCCGGCAACGGCTGGCGCGGCAAGCACACCCTGCTGCTCGATCGCGACGCGGGATCGCTCTTCTTTCTCGGCGAAATCTTCGTCGATGTGCCGCTGCCCGTCGATCCGCATCCCGAGCAGGACGGCGCGCATTGCGGACAGTGCGCGCGCTGCATCGGCGCGTGTCCGACGGGGGCGATCGTCGCGCCTTATCGCGTCGACGCGCGGCGCTGCATCTCGTATCTGACGATCGAACTGCACGGCAGCATTCCGGAGGACTTGCGTCCGCTGATCGGCAACCGCGTCTACGGATGCGACGATTGCCAGCTCGTCTGCCCGTGGAACAAGTTCGCGCAGGCCGCGCCCGTCGCGGATTTCGACGTGCGGCACGGGCTGGATCGCGCGACGCTCGTCGAGCTCTTCGGCTGGAGCGCGGAGGACTTCGACGCGCGCATGCAGGGCAGCGCGATCCGGCGCATCGGGCATGAGCGATGGCTGCGCAATATCGCGGTCGCGATGGGCAATGCGTTGCGCGCGTCCATCGGCGAGAGCGAGCGCGCGGCGATCGTCGAGGCGCTGCAAGCGCGTGCGGACGATCCATCCGCGCTGGTGCGCGAGCATGTGCATTGGGCGCTTGCGCAAGGAAGACAGACATGAAGCCATTCGATGCCGTCATCGACGCGCCGTTCGGCAAGGTCGGCATTTGCGCCGACGAGCAATCCGTGCGCGAGATCGTCTATCTGCCCGACGACGTCGAAAGTGTCGAGCCACGGACGCCGCTCGCCCGGGAAGCCGCCGCGCAGATCCGCCGCTACTTCGACACCCCGTCGACGCGCTTCGATCTTCCCCTCTCGATCGGCGGGACGGCCTTTCAGCGGCGCGTGTGGCAGGGCATCTCAAGCATCGCGCCGGGGCACGTCTGGACTTACGGACAGCTCGCGCTCGAGATCGGCAGCGTGCCGCGCGCGGTCGGACAGGCGTGCGGCTCCAATCCGCTGCCGATCGTGATACCGTGCCATCGCGTCGTGGCGTCGGGCGGGATCGGCGGCTTCGCGCATCATCCCGGCGAGGGCTTTTATCGCAACGTGAAGCGCTGGCTCCTGGCGCATGAAGGTGTATCGATCGCATGACGAGCGCAACGACCGACGAAATACAGACGCCCGGACTGGCCGCGAGCCGGGACTCGATCGATCTGTTTTGCGACGCCCTCTGGCTCGAGCACGGGCTCGCCAAGAACTCGCTCGAAGCGTACCGGCGCGACCTGAAGCTCTTCGCCGAGTGGCTCGGCAAGACGCGCGGCGCCTCGATCGACGCGGCCGCCGAGGCGGACATGAACGGCTACATGGCCGCGCGCCGCGGCGACAAGGCGACGTCCGCGAACCGGCGTTTATCGGTATTCCGCCGCTACTACGCGTGGGCCATGCGCGAGCACCGCGTTGCCGCCGATCCGACGCTCAAGCTGCGCTCGGCCAAGCAGCCGCCGCGCTTTCCTTCCACGCTCAACGAGGCGCAGGTCGAGGCGCTGCTCGGCGCCCCCGCCATCGAGACGCCGCTCGGCCTGCGCGACCGCACGATGCTCGAGCTGATGTACGCGAGCGGCCTGCGCGTGACCGAGCTCGTCACGCTGAAGACGGTAGAGCTCGGCCTGAACGAAGGCGTCGTGCGGGTGATGGGCAAGGGCTCCAAGGAGCGCCTGATTCCCTTCGGCGAGACGGCGCACGACTGGCTCGAACGCTATCTGCGCGAATCGCGCCCGGTGCTGCTCGGCGCGCGTTCCGCCGATGCGCTCTTCGTCACCTCGCGCGGCGAAGGCATGACTCGCCAGCAGTTCTGGAACATCATCAAGCGTCATGCGCTGAACGGCGGCGTGCACGCACCCCTTTCGCCGCACACGCTGCGTCACGCGTTCGCGACGCACCTGCTCAACCACGGCGCGGACCTGCGCGTCGTGCAATTGCTGCTCGGCCACTCGGACATCTCGACCACGCAGATCTACACGCACGTCGCGCGCGAGCGCCTGCAGAAGCTGCATCGCGAGCATCATCCGCGCGGATGAATGCGGAAAAAGCCGCCGGCTATATCTCCGCGCCGCGCATCAGCCCGCGCGCGATGATCACCTGCTGAATCTGCGACGTGCCTTCGTACAGCCTGAACAGCCGCACGTCGCGATAGAAGCGCTCGATGCCGTACTCCGCGATATAGCCCGCGCCGCCGTGCACCTGCACCGCGCGGTCCGCGACGCGCCCGCACATTTCGGTGGCGAAGTACTTCGCGCACGACGCTTCCACCGACACGTCGCGCCCTTCGTCGCGTCGGCGCGCCACGTCGAGCACCATGCATTCCGCGGCGTAGAGCTCGGCCTTGCTGTCGGCGAGCATGGCCTGCACGAGCTGGAATTCGGCGATCGGCTGGCCGAACTGGCGGCGCTCCTTCGCGTAGGCGAGCGCGTCGCGCAGCATGCGTTTGGCCGCGCCCACGGCGATCGCCGCGATATGGATGCGGCCCTTGTCGAGCGTTTTCATGGCCGTCCTGAAGCCGACGCCTTCCACGCCGCCGATCAGCTGGCTCGCCGGCACGCGGCAGTTCTCGAAGATCACGTCGCTCGTATGCGCGCCGCGCTGGCCCATCTTGCGGTCGGGCTTGCCGATGGAAAGCCCCGGCGTGCCGCGCTCGACGATGAACGCCGAGATGCCGCTAGCGCCTTTCTCTTCGCTCGTGCGCGCCATGACGGTGTAGATGCCCGCCTCGGGCGCGTTGGTGATGAAGCGCTTGGTGCCGTTGAGCACGTAGAAGGCGCCGTCCTTCTTCGCGCTCGTTTTGAGCGAGGCTGCGTCCGAGCCCGCGTCCGGCTCCGTCAGGCAGAACGAGCCGATCAGCTCGCCCGCCGCGAGCTTCGGCAGATAGCGCGATTTCTGCGCCTCGGTGCCGTCGAGCAGAATGCCGATCGAGCCGATGCCGTTGTTCGTGCCGATGACCGAGCGAAACGCGGGCGAGGTCTGCCCGAGCTCGACGGCGATACGCACTTCCTCTTCCATCGTGAGGCCGAGGCCGCCGTAGGCCTCCGGAATCGTGAGGCCGAACATGCCGATTTCGCGCATCGCGTCGATCAGGTCGTGGGGGATGGCGTCGGTTTCGTCGACTTCACTTTCGCGCGGCACGAGCTGCTCGCGCACGAAACGGCGGATGGTGTCTTCGAGCAGGGTCTGGATTTCGGCGTCGCGGATCATTGTGAATCTCCTTTCGTTCGCGAACGATCGTGCCACGGCCGCGCACCTTCGCACACTCGGCCGAATGGCTAATGGTGAGGCGGATAACGCGCCGCTACAATGCGTCCATGTCGAAAAACAAACACGTCTCCGAAACGCCCGCGACGCAATTCCTGCGCCGCCACAGGGTCGAGTTCGGCGAGCATCCCTACGATTATGTCGAGCACGGCGGCACGGAAGAATCCGCGCGGCAGCTCGGCGTGGACGAGCATTGCGTCATCAAGACGCTCGTGATGGAGGACGAGCACGCCAAGCCGCTCATCGTCCTCATGCACGGCGACCGCACCGTGTCCACCAAGAACCTCGCGCGGCAGACCGGGGCGAAGCGCGTCGAGCCGTGCAAGCCGGAAGTGGCGAACCGGCATTCGGGCTTTCTGGTGGGCGGCACGTCGCCGTTCGGCACCAGGAAGGCGATGCCGGTGTACGTCGAATCGAGCGTTCTCGATCTCGACATGATCTATCTGAACGGCGGGCGGCGGGGCTATCTGATCAGCATCGATCCGAAGGTGCTGACCGGGTTGCTGAATGCGAAGCCCGTCCAGTGCGCGAGCGTCGATTAGAATGCACTCCGCTCTCGCTACAACTGAAAAGACAACATGATTCATCTGATCGTCGCCGTCGTGTCCTATCTGATCGGCTCGATTTCATTCGCCGTCGTCGTGAGCCACGCGATGGGGCTCGCCGATCCACGCTCCTACGGCTCGGGCAATCCCGGCGCGACCAACGTGCTGCGCACGGGCAACAAGAAGGCCGCGATCCTCACGCTGATCGGCGACGCGTTCAAGGGCTGGCTGCCGGTCTGGGCCGTCGCGCATTTCGGCGCGAGCTTCGGCTGGGATCAGGCGGGGATCAACACGGCGACCGCGCTCGCGGCCATCGCCGTGTTTCTCGGGCACCTGTACCCGGTGTTCTTCAGGTTCCAGGGCGGCAAGGGCGTGGCGACCGCGGCCGGCGTGCTGCTCGCGATCCATCCGGCGCTCGGCCTCGCCACACTGCTGACCTGGCTCATCATCGCGTTCTTTTTCCGCTATTCGTCGCTGGCGGCGCTCGTCGCGGCGGTGTTCGCGCCGTTCTATCAGGTGTTCCTGTTCGGGCCGAGCCGCATTTCGCTCGCCGTGCTGGCGATGAGCCTGCTCCTCATCTGGCGGCATCGCGCCAATATCTCGAAGCTGCTGGCGGGCAAGGAAAGCCGCATTGGCGACAAGAAGAAGGCGGCGGAAGCGGCCGAATAAAAAAGGTTCTTCGCAGAATTCCGTGGATGGCGACCGGCGATTTTGTAATCTAACGTCTGGAAACGGGACGTTGGAGGCCGA